>NZ_VWVL01000005.1:0-359174 GCF_008632015.1 Pantoea sp. B_9
TTACGCTTTCCTCCTTCAGAGTCAAACACTTTTTTCAGCGTTTTTCTCCGGCGGGGTGAATCGCTTCACGCCCTGCTGAGCCGCCTGCGTTGCCGCTTTGCCGTCTCAGTGGTGGCGCATTATAGGGACTTCGTTTCGCCTGACAAGCGCTAATTTGCAGTTTTTGCGCGACCGCTCACTTTCCAGGCAACACGTTGCAAAAACCAGCTGATTCTTGCGAAACAGCATAAAAAAACGGGCCCTGAGGCCCGTTTTTGTCACATTGCGTTATTGATGCGCGACAATGGTATCGTCCTGCACATCCATTTCGATGGTTTTTCCCGGAACCAGCGCGCCAGACAAAATCTTCTGCGCCAGCGGGTTTTCAATCTGCTGCTGAATAGCCCGTTTCAATGGCCGCGCGCCGTAAACCGGATCGTAACCATTTTCGCCCAGCAGTTTCAGCGCCGCGTCGGAAATGTGCAGCTGATAACCGCGCTCTTCCAGACGCTGATACAGCCGCTGCAGCTGAATCTGCGCAATCGAGGCAATATGTTTTTCACCCAGCGGATGGAATACCACCACCTCATCAATACGGTTGATAAACTCCGGACGGAAATGGTGTCCGACGACCGTCATCACCACATCTTTCATTTCCGCGTAATCAAGCGCGCCGAAACGTTCCTGAATCAGATCCGAACCGAGGTTAGATGTCATGATCACCACGGTATTGCGGAAGTCCACGGTGCGCCCCTGACCATCGGTCAGACGCCCGTCGTCCAGCACCTGCAGCAGAATGTTGAATACATCCGGATGCGCTTTTTCCACCTCATCCAGCAAAATCACCGAATAAGGGCGACGACGCACCGCCTCTGTCAGGTAACCGCCCTCTTCATAACCAACGTAGCCCGGAGGTGCCCCGACCAGACGCGACACCGAATGTTTCTCCATGAATTCCGACATATCGATACGCACCATCGCGTCGTCGCTATCGAACAGAAAATTAGCCAGCGCCTTACACAACTCGGTTTTACCGACACCGGTCGGTCCAAGAAACAGGAACGATCCGATTGGCCGGTTCGGGTCAGACAAGCCCGCGCGGCTACGGCGAATGGCGTTCGATACCGCTTCAACCGCTTCGTCCTGGCCGATAACCCGGGCATGCAGCTCCTGCTCCATCCGCAACAGTTTATCGCGCTCGCCTTCCATCATGCGGGCCACCGGAATACCGGTCCAGCGCGCCAGCACATCGGCGATCTCGACATCCGTTACGCGGTTGCGTAACAGCTTCATGGTTTTACCTTCAGCCTGCGTGGCGCTTGCCAGCTGTTTTTCCAGCTCCGGAATTTTGCCGTATTGCAGTTCCGACATCTGACCAAGGTCACCCACACGCCGTGCCTGCTCCATAGCCAGACGCGCCTGCTCCAGCTCGGCTTTGATGTTTTGCGTGCCGGTCAGCGAGGCTTTTTCCGCTTTCCACTCTTCTTCGAGCTCAGCATATTCGCGCTCTTTCTGATCCAGCTCGCTTTCCAGCATCTCCAGACGCTTAACGCTGGCATCATCCGATTCTTTCTTCAGCGCCTGCTGCTCCAGTTTGAGCTGGATGATACGCCGTTCGAGACGATCGAGCGGTTCCGGCTTGGAGTCAATCTGCAAACGAATACTCGACGCCGCCTCATCAATCAGGTCGATGGCTTTGTCCGGCAACTGGCGATCGGCAATATAGCGGTGCGACAACGTTGCCGCAGCGACAATCGCCGGATCGGTAATTTGCACATGGTGATGCAGCTCATAACGCTCTTTCAGGCCACGCAGAATGGCGATGGTGTCTTCCACGCTCGGTTCGGCGACGAACACTTTCTGGAAACGGCGCTCCAGCGCGGCATCCTTCTCAATGTACTGGCGATATTCATCCAGCGTGGTGGCACCCACGCAGTGCAGTTCACCGCGTGCCAGCGCCGGCTTCAGCATGTTGCCGGCATCCATCGCGCCGTCGGCTTTGCCTGCGCCGACCATGGTATGCAGCTCATCGATAAACAGAATGACGTTGCCTTCCTGTTTGGCGAGGTCGTTCAGTACGCCTTTCAGGCGCTCTTCAAACTCGCCGCGATATTTCGCACCGGCCACCAGCGCGCCCATATCCAGCGCCAGAACGCGCCGGCCTTTCAGCCCTTCCGGCACTTCGCCGTTAATGATGCGCTGTGCCAGCCCTTCAACGATGGCGGTTTTACCGACGCCCGGTTCACCGATAAGCACCGGGTTGTTTTTGGTACGGCGCTGCAATACCTGAATGGTGCGGCGAATCTCTTCGTCACGCCCGATAACCGGATCTAACTTGCCGAGCTCAGCGCGCTCCGTCAGATCGATGGTGTATTTTTTCAAAGCCTGGCGCTGATCTTCAGCCCCCTGATCGTTCACGTTTTCCCCTCCCCGCAGTTGCTCGATGGCCTTAGCGAGTTTGTCCGCCGTGGCACCGGCAGACTTCAGTAAGTCCGCCAGCGAGCCGCGCGATTCGAGGGCCGCCAGAACAAATAATTCAGATGAAATAAAGTTGTCGCCGCGCTTTTGCGCCAGCTTGTCACACAGATTCAGTACCCGGACCAAATCCGCTGATGGCTGAACGTCGCCGTCGGTCCCTTCGACCTGTGGCAAACGATTGATGGCTTGTTCGATGCTGGTACGCAGGCTAGCGACATCCGCCCCCGCCGCGCTGAGCAGCGGACGTACCGATCCGCCCTCCTGGTTGAGCAGCGCGCTCATCAGGTGCAGGGGATCGATGAATTGATTATCGTGTCCCAGAGCAAGGGACTGTGCATCGGCAAGGGCCAACTGGAATTTGTTGGTAAGACGATCCAGACGCATGATTCCTCCCATTACAGGTCAAAATGCTACTGGAGATTAAATGAGGTCATCCCTCAAATTTTCAAGGTTAATGACCTGAGTTGTGAGCAAAAAATACGCTTACTGGATCGTCTTGCGGCGTAAGGTTATCTCAGCCAAATCAAAGTTGCCATACGCCCGGTGATTCCGTCGCGTCGGAAGGAGAAAAAATCGGCGCTTTCCTGATAGGTACAACGCGTCTCAGCCGTGACAGATCGCACGCCAGCCGCTTGCAGACGCTGGGTTGCCAGCAGCCAGATATCGGCAAAATATTTCTCACCGACCGGGCGAAAAGCCGCATCGGCAGCGGCATCCTGCGCCAGGAACGCACTGCGCACCTCGGCCCCCACTTCAAATGCCTGCGGACCAATTGCCGGACCGAGCCAGGCATGAATCTCGCTCGCCGGGCAGTGAAACTGTGCCAGCGTCTGCTCCAGCACCCCATGACACAACCCGCGCCAGCCGGCATGTGCCGCGGCAACTTCGCTGCCATCATGGCTGCAAAACAGCACCGGCAGGCAGTCGGCGGTCATCACTGCACACACCACGCCGCTTTCCCGCGTTATCGCCGCATCGGCACGCGGCACGGCCGCAGCCGCCGGCAGACGCGCCACCGTCTGGCCGTGCACCTGCTCCAGCCACTGCGGCATTGCCGGTAGCGCAAGTTGCTCTACCACGCGCTGACGATTGTGCATCACGCGATCCGCCTCGTCCCCGACGTGCGCGCCGAGGTTGAGGGAATACCATGGCGCCGCGCTAACGCCGCCGTGCCGCGTGGTCGAATAAGCCTGCGCCCGCGCCGGCGCCGGCCACTGCGGCACGATCCAGTCACTCATAGCCAGTCCAGCTGATCGCGGAACTCGTCGGTATCGGCTTTCAGTGCCTCAATCAGATCAACCATGTCCTGCGGCAATGGCGCGTGCCACTCCATCTCAATCCCGGTGATCGGATGATAAAGACGCAGCATAGTGGCGTGCAGCGCCTGGCGGTCAAAACCGCGCAGCGTACTGATGAAAGCCTCAGAAGCGCCCTTTGGCGGACGCGGACGACCACCGTACAGCGGATCGCCCACCAGCGGATGGTTAATGTGCGCCATGTGCACGCGAATCTGGTGAGTACGGCCGGTTTCCAGGCGCAAGCGTAAACGCGTATGGGCGCGGAAATGCTCCATGATGCGATAGTGCGTGGTGGCCGGTTTACCCATCGGATGCACCGCCATGTGGGTACGCCTGGTAGAGTGACGCGCCATCGGCTCGTTCACCGTACCGCCAGCGGTCATGGTGCCAATCGCCACCGCTTCATATTCGCGGGTGATTTCACGCAGCTGCAGCGTTTCAACCAGATGCGTCTGCGCCGGTACCGTTTTGGCTACCACCATCAGTCCGGTGGTGTCTTTATCCAGACGGTGCACGATGCCGGCGCGCGGCACGTCGGCAATCGCCGGATAGTGATAAAGCAGCGCATTCAGTACCGTGCCGTCCGGATTACCGGCGCCAGGGTGGACCACTAAGTCGCGCGGTTTGTTGATCACCAGGATGTGGTCATCTTCATAAACGATATCCAGCGGAATATTTTGCGCTTCCCAGCGCTGCTCCTCTTCGATCTCGGCATCAATCGCCACCCGCTCACCGCCGAGTACTTTCTCTTTCGGTTTATCGATGATGGTGCCGTTGACGCTGACCCGACGCTCAAGGATCCACTCTTTTATGCGGGAACGTGAATAATCAGGGAACAATTCCGCCAAAGTCTGATCTAAGCGTTGTCCAAGCTGTGCTTCGGACACCGTTGCGGTGAGTTGAACTTGTTGTGCCATATACAGCTTCTTCGTTAACGTTGGGTTTTCACGGCGATGCCGTTTAATATAATGTGCTATCGTACTGGTCATTACCGGGAGCTATACGGACAGCTTCCGCCATAACACTTTGAGGATAATCATTTCGTCATGACGCGTATGAAACATCTGGTGGCTGCTGCCACACTGAGCCTGAGCCTGGCACTGGTGGGCTGTTCCGGCTCATCGGACCCGGTCCCGGACAGCCCGCCGTCTGAAATTTACGCCACAGCGCAGCAAAAGCTGCAGGACGGTAACTTTAAAGCGGCGATTAAGCAACTGGAAGCGCTGGATAACCGTTATCCGTTTGGTCCTTACTCGCAGCAAGTGCAGCTGGATTTGATCTACGCGTACTACAAAAATGCCGATCTGCCACTGGCGCAAGCCGCCATTTCCCGCTTTATGCGCCTGAACCCGACGCACCCTAACATTGATTACGTGATCTATATGAAGGGCCTGACGGACATGGCACTGGATGATTCCGCGCTGCAGGGCTTCTTCGGGATCGATCGTTCCGACCGCGATCCTACCCATGCGCGTGATGCATTCCGTGACTTCTCTCAGCTACTGCGCGGCTATCCGAACAGCCAGTACGCTGCAGATGCGCAGAAACGTCTGACGTTCCTGAAAGATCGCCTGGCGAAGTATGAGCTCTCCGTGGCGCAATTCTATACCAAGCGCGGTGCCTATGTCGCCGTTGTTAATCGGGTTGAAGGTATGATGCGCGATTATCCGGACACCCAGGCCACGCGTGACGCGCTGCCGCTGATGGAAAATGCCTATCGCCAGCTGCAGCTGACGACGGAAGCCGACAAAGTCGCGAAAATCATTGCGGCGAATAGCGCGTCCTGATTTTCGTGCCATTAAAAAAGCAGCCGCTGTGGCTGCTTTTTTTTGGTCAGAAAACCGTCTGCAACGGGTTTTTCCGCTACGGTTAACTCATCAATCTTGCCCCTATCCCCGCTGTGCATCAAGCTTTTTTCGCCCTTTTCCCGGCCTTTCTCACAATTCGCTGGCATTGACAAAAAGTGACATTCCAATGTGATCCAAATCACATATTTTCCTGATTTGCGCGGTATGCTGGTCCTACCCAGACGGAAATGACAGAGAGGTTTAACTATGATTCTGAACATTACCAGCAAACAAATGGAAATCACTGCGGCAATCCGCAACCATGTCGAAGACCGTCTCGCCAAGCTGGAAAAATGGCAAACCCACCTGATAAATCCGCACATTGTGTTATCGAAAGAGCCGAAAGAATTTGTGGCCGATGCCACCATAAACACGCCAAACGGCACGCTGGTCGCCAGCGCGAAACACGATGATATGTATACGGCCATCAATGACCTGATCGCCAAGCTGGAGCGCCAGCTAAATAAAGCACAGCACAAGCCTGAAGCACGGCGCGCCACCAGCAGTGTTAAAGATTTCACCCCTGCCGGGTAATTTATCGCTTTTCAGCAACGCGCCTGCGGGCGCGTTTTTTATTGACAGCTTTTAAGCTGTGCGGTTACTCTCAGTCCACTTTATTGCCGGAATTGATCATGAAATTGCTGCCGTTCTTCTTCGCATTCTTTTTTACCTTCCCCTGATTGGGAGGCGATTCGTCGTGTGAAAATGAATGCGAAGACGAACAACAAAGCCTCCCAACCGGGAGGCTTTTTTATTGGACATTTTACAGGTGAGCCCTATGAATCCCGAGAATCCGCTGCTGGCGTTACGCGATAAGATCAGCGCCGTCGATGCCAGGCTGTTAACGCTGCTGGCTGAACGGCGCGCGCTGGCCGTTGAGGTAGCGCAGGCCAAGCTGGCCACCCATCGCCCGATTCGTGACGTCGAGCGCGAACGTGCCCTGCTGGAAAACCTCATCGCGCTGGGTAAAAAACATCAGCTGGATGCGCACTACATCACGCGCCTGTTTCAGTTAGTGATTGAGGATTCGGTGCTGACCCAGCAGGCGCTGCTGCAGAAAAACCTGAATCATCCACATGCGCACGCGCCGCGCATCGCTTTCCTCGGCCCAAAAGGCTCCTACTCGCACCTTGCCGCCCGTAAATACGCCACGCGCCACTTCGATTCGATGGTGGAAATGGGGTGTCTGAAATTCCACGACATCATTCAGCAGGTTGAAAGCGGTCAGGCGGATTACGCGGTGATGCCGATTGAGAACACCAGTTCCGGCTCGATCAATGACGTGTACGATCTGCTGCAGCAAACGTCGCTGTCGATCGTCGGCGAGCTGACCATTCCTATCGAACACTGCGTGCTGGTCAGCGGTAATACCGATTTGCAGCAGATTGAAACCGTGTATAGCCATCCGCAGCCGTTCCAGCAGTGCAGCCAGTTCATCAACCGCTTCCCGCAGTGGAAAATCGAATATACCGAGAGCACGGCGGCGGCGATGGAGAAAGTAGCCGCGATGAACTCGCCGCACGTGGCCGCGCTGGGCAGTGAAGCCGGCGGTGAGCTGTATGGTCTGCAAGTGCTGGAGCGCAACCTGGCGAATCAGCAGCAGAACCATACCCGCTTCATTGTGCTCGCGCGTAAACCGATTGAAGTCTCCAGCCAGGTGCCGGCCAAAACCACGCTGATTATGGCGACGGGCCAGCAGGCCGGCGCGCTGGTTGAAGCACTGCTGGTGTTGCGTAATCACAACCTGATCATGAGCAAGCTGGAAAACCGGCCAATCAACGGTAACCCGTGGGAAGAGATGTTTTACATTGATGTGCAGGGCAATTTGCAGTCAGAGAACATGCAGCAGGCGCTGGACGAACTGCGCGCGCTCACACGTTCACTGAAGGTGCTGGGCTGTTACCCGGGTGAGAACGTGGTACCGGTAGAGCCGCGTCTGTAAAACAAAAAGGCATCCTCGCGGATGCCTTAATCATTACTGGCGACTGTCGTTGGCGGAGCGCAGCATACTGCGGCTCTCGACGAGGAAGCGTTTCGCATAGTCGCCAAACCAGTGTTCCACGCGCTCAAAGCTGTTGATGAACGCCTGTTTATCGCCCTGCTCCAGCAGCGTGATGGCTTCACCAAAACGCTGATAGTAGCGTTTAATCAGCGCCAGATTACTTTCCGACGACATAATAATGTCGGCGTACAGCTGCGGGTCCTGCGCAAACAGCCGTCCCACCATCGCCAGTTCGAGACGATAGATAGGCGAGGACAGCGCCAGCAGTTGATCCAGATTGACGTTCTCTTCCGCCAGATGCAAACCATAAGCAAACGTGGCGAAGTGGCGCAGCGCCTGAATGAACGCCATGTTTTGATCGTGCTCAACCGCACTGATGCGGTGTAAGCGCGCGCCCCACACCTGAATCTGCTCCAGGAACCACTGATAGGCTTCCGGCTGACGGCCATCGCACCATACCACCACCTGCTTCGCCAGGCTGCCGCTGTCCGGACCGAACATCGGATGCAGTCCCAGTACCGGGCCGCTGTGCGCCGCCAGCATCGCCTGCAGCGGACGGTTCTTCACCGACGCCAGATCCACCAGAATGCAGTCATCAGGCAGCGCTGGCAGATCGGCAATGATCTGTTCGGTCAGATGGATCGGCACGCTGATGATCACCATGCCCGCATCGTGCAGCAGTTCATCCGCGCGCGGCCAGTCATCTTTATCAAGAATACGCACCTGATAGCCGGAGAGCGTCAGCATCTTCTCGAACAGACGTCCCATCTGACCGCCGCCGCCGACAATCACCACCGGACGCAGTTCAGGACACAGCGTTTTGAAGCCTTTGTCATTTTCATGCGCATAGGATTCACGCATCAGACGACGCAGTACATCTTCGATCAGGTCCGGCGACACGCCGAGCGCTTCCGCTTCCTGACGACGCGACGCCAGCATACTGGCCTCGCGCTCAGGCACATAAATCGGTAAACCGTAGCGGCTTTTGACTTCGCCGACTTCGGCCACCAGCGCCAGTCGTTTCGCCAGTAGCCCCAGCAGGGCTTTATCTACTTCATCAATTTGATCGCGCAGCGCGGTCAGTTCAGCCACCATGACTCATTACACCTCGTGTGACAGACGCGCCGACAGCACTCCCTGCAGATCCCGATGGATTTCACGCAGCAAAGTTTCAGTGGTTTCCCAGTTGATGCAGGCATCAGTGACGGAAACCCCGTACTTCATCTCGCTACGCGGTTGCTCAGAAGACTGGTTGCCTTCGTGAATATTACTTTCCAGCATCAGGCCAATGATGGAGCGGTTTCCATCTTTAATCTGCGCGATAGCCGATTCGGCTACGCCAGGCTGACGGCGATAGTCTTTGTTAGAATTGCCATGGCTGCAATCTATCATTAAGGCCGGACGCAGTCCCGCTTTCAGCATCTCTTTTTCGCACTGCGCGACATCTTCCGGGCCGTAGTTTGGCGCTTTACCGCCGCGCAGAATCACGTGACCATCCGGGTTGCCCTGGGTTTGCAGCAGGCATACCTGACCGGCCTGGTTAATACCGACAAAGCGGTGCGGCATCGCGGCGGCGCGCATGGCGTTGATTGCGGTGCCGAGGCTGCCATCGGTGCCGTTTTTGAAACCCACCGGCATCGACAGGCCAGACGCCATTTCACGGTGCGTCTGCGATTCTGTGGTACGCGCCCCAATCGCCGACCAGCTAAACAGATCGCCGAGGTATTGCGGGCTATTGGGGTCGAGCGCTTCGGTGGCCAGCGGCAGGCCCATTTCCACAAGATTGACCAGCAGCTGACGCGCAATGTGCAGGCCGGCTTCCATATCAAATGAGTTGTTCATATAAGGATCGTTGATTAACCCTTTCCAGCCGACGGTGGTACGGGGTTTTTCAAAATAGACGCGCATAACGATATACAGCTGATCCTTCAACTGTGCAGAAAGTGTTTGTAACTGACGAGCGTAATCCAGTGCGGCTTCGGTATCGTGGATCGAGCAGGGACCGCACACCACCAGCAGACGCGGATCGCGACCCGCGATGATATCCGCGATGGTCTGGCGGGAAGCGGCAATTTGCGCTTCCTGCGCCGCAGTCAGCGGGAACTTCGCTTTCAGTTCCTGTGGCGTGATTAAAATCTGTTCGTCGGCGATATGCACATTGTTCAGCGCGTCTTTTTGCATGATGGCGATCCTTTTTCACTCGTTATGCGGTTTTACGATCCTCACTGAGGATGACGCTTACTTTACCACAGCATGTAAATCATGCAATCCATGCATGTACACTTTTATTACCACTACCTTTTAGACCACAAAATTCAAGTTAATTAAAATATATAAATCATTAACTTAACAACATTAGAGCCTGTAAGATCCACCAAACACCACTGTAAAGTTATAATTACACCCATCTAGCCAGGCCAGATGTTTTTTCCTTACGATATCGCTAACATGCTGTTATCCATTTAATTAGTTCAGGATCGCTCTATGTCCATCCCTGAAGTCGCCCTGCGTCCTTTTATTCTGCAGGATGCTGAAGCGTTTACGCATGCCGTTAATCAGTCTCTGAACAGCCTGCTGCCGTGGATGGTATGGGCACACACAGATTACAGCGTCGATGAAGCCGTGAGCTGGATCAATTTCACCCATCTGCAGCGTCAAAAGGGTGAAGCTGAAGAGTTCGCGATTGTCGATGGCAACGATCGATTGCTGGGCGGTGCTGGCTTACGTTATGCGCGCCAGCCCGGTGAGTTCAGTGCGCTGGGCTACTGGGTTCGCAGCGAGGCGCAGCAACAGGGCGTTGCCCGCCGGGCAGTGGCACAGCTGGTGAATCTGGCGTTCGCCCAGCCACACATTACTGTGCTGGAGATTCTTGCTGCAGAAGAGAATCACGCCAGCCGCGCCGTGGCCCTGCGCAGCGGCTTCTCGTTTGTGGATTACCGCTACGGGTTGATTGTGCTGGAGAGCGGTCCGGTCAACACGGCGATCTATCACCTCAGACGCCCATAAAAAAAGGGGCTGGCCTTATGGCCAACCCCTTGTTTGCTATTAACTTTGGGATGTCGCTTACGCGCCAAGACGCTCTTTGATACGAGCTGACTTACCGGTACGCTCACGCAGGTAGTACAGTTTGGCTTTACGCACAGCACCACGACGTTTGACAGTAATGCTGTCAATTACCGGAGAGTGAGTCTGGAAGACACGCTCAACGCCTTCGCCGTTAGAAATCTTGCGAACAGTGAATGCAGAGTGCAGACCGCGGTTACGAATAGCGATAACCACGCCCTCGAATGCCTGCAGACGTTTCTTAGAACCTTCAACGACCCATACTTTCACTTCCACGGAATCACCCGGACGGAAGGAAGGTACGTCCTGTTTCATCTGCTCTTGTTCAAGTTGCTTGATAATGTTGCTCATAATTAAATCTCTTATCCTGGGTAAACTGATAGTCAGGGAAGATTACTCTTCCACCTCATCGTTTTGTTGCTGCTGATGTTCCCGCTGGAACTCACTTAGCAACCTTGCTTGCTCTTCAGTCAGAGCCAGGTTTTCCAGAAGTTCAGGTCTTCTTAGCCAGGTACGGCCCAGCGACTGTTTCAGGCGCCAGCGGCGAATATCGGCATGGTTGCCCGACAGCAGAACTGGCGGAACCTCCATCCCTTCTAACACTTCAGGTCGGGTATAGTGCGGGCAATCCAGCAAACCTTCCGAGAACGAATCCTCATCGGCTGACGCCTGTTTCCCCAGCACGCCAGGAATAAACCGGGCGACCGAGTCAATTAACGTCATTGCTGGCAGCTCACCGCCACTGAGCACGTAATCACCGATTGACCATTCTTCATCAATCTCAGTGTGAATCACACGCTCATCTATCCCTTCATAACGACCGCAAACCAGAATTAACTTCTGGCTGGTCGCCAGTTCGCAAACGCCTTGCTGGTCAAGTTTGCGACCCTGAGGTGAAAGATAAATCACCTTAGCGCCTTCTCCCGCCGCCGCTTTCGCTGCGTGGATAGCATCCCGTAAGGGTTGCACCATCATCAACATACCCGGTCCGCCGCCGTAAGGACGATCGTCCACGGTACGGTGCCGGTCGTGCGTGAAGTCACGTGGACTCCAGCTCTCTATGTTGAGCAGGCCATTTTTTACTGCCCGGCCAGTTACCCCGTACTCGGTAATAGCGCGAAACATCTCTGGAAACAGGCTAATAACACCAATCCACATCGCGTTCGCCGTTACGTTACCGGATTGTCCGGAGATCAAAAACCAGGATCCCAGTCTACTTCAATGGTGCCAGTAGCGAGATCGACTTTCTTGATAACCTGTTCATCAAGAAACGGTATTAACCGCTCCTGTACACCGAATGCATCTTTCAGGTTTGCCTTTACGACGAGAACGTCGTTCGAGCCGGTCTCCATCAAATCAATGACTTTGCCCATCTCGTAGCCGTCGAGGTTTACCACTTTGCAACCCATCAGGTCTTTCCAGTAGTAATCGCCCTCTTCCAGCGCCGGCAGTTGCGTGGAGTCAACCGTAATTTCGCAATTGGTCAACTGTGCTGCAGCGTCCCGATCGTCAATGCCTTTGACTTTGATGATCAGGTCCTGATTGTGGTGCTTCCAACCCTCAAGCTCGACCTGCTGCCATTGACCGGCGCGCTGGATAAACCAGGGTTGATAGTCGAAGATGCTTTCAGCGTCTTCAGTGGAGGAAAACACTTTGAGCCAACCCCGAATTCCGTAAGCGGCACCCATTTTGCCCAGAATGATTGGGTTAACGGGAGGCTGTGCGGCAGGTTTACTGCTCATGCTCACCACCGTGACAGATTAAGCTGCTTTTTTTGCTTCTTTGATCAGCGCGTTAACGCGATCAGAAAGCGTTGCGCCCTGGCCAACCCAGTGCTCAATACGGTCCAGATCCAGACGCAGACCTTCAGCCTGACCAGAAGCGATCGGGTTGAAGAAACCTACGCGCTCGATGAAACGACCGTTGCGAGCATTGCGGCTGTCAGTGACGACGACCTGATAGAACGGACGCTTTTTAGCGCCGTGACGTGCCAAACGAATGGTTACCATAACATCCTCTTTAGTTAATAAAACAACCGGGCCCCATCGAGGAACGGGGCCCGGGTGCAATATAAAAAGCCCGAAAATTTTACTCATTTTGGCGCAAAAAGCAACCTGAGTGTCTCACTTTTCTGGTTCGGGCTGTGTCGCCTTAGCGGCCGGGGAATCCTGGCGGCATCATGCCTTTCATGCCACGCATCATTTTGGCCATGCCGCCCTTCTTCATTTTCTTCATCATGCGCTGCATATCATCAAACTGCTTCAGCAGCCGGTTGACGTCCTGCACCTGCATACCGGAACCGGTAGCGATACGGCGCTTGCGCGAACCTTTGATGATCTCTGGCTTCTCACGCTCTTTGCGCGTCATCGAATTGATGATGGCTTCCATGCGCACCAGCACTTTGTCATCCATCTGCGATTTAACGTTATCCGGCAGCTGGCCCATGCCCGGCAGTTTGCCCATCAGGCTAGCCATGCCGCCCATGTTGCGCATCTGCTTAAGCTGCTCCAGGAAGTCGTTAAGATCGAAACCGTCGCCGGTTTTCAGCTTCTTCGCCAGCTTTTCCGCCTGCTCGCGGTCAACTTTGCTCTCTATATCTTCAATCAGCGACAGCACGTCGCCCATGCCGAGAATGCGCGATGCGATACGGTCCGGATAGAAAGCCTCCAGCGCATCGGTCTTCTCGCCCATCCCCATAAATTTGATCGGCTTGCCGGTGATGTGACGAATCGACAGCGCCGCACCGCCGCGCGCATCGCCGTCAACTTTGGTCAGGATCACACCGGTAAGCGGCAGCGCTTCGTTGAACGCTTTCGCGGTATTGGCGGCATCCTGACCGGTCATGGCATCGACAACAAACAGCGTTTCAACCGGATTGATCGCGGCGTGCACCTGTTTGATCTCATCCATCATCGCTTCGTCAACGTGCAGACGACCGGCGGTATCCACCAGCAGCACGTCATAGAACTGCAGACGCGCTTCTTTCAGCGCGTTGTTAACGATATCCACCGGCTTCTGGCTGAGGTCGGACGGACAGAAATCCACACCGACCTGCTGCGCCAGGGTTTCCAGCTGTTTGATCGCCGCCGGGCGGTAGACGTCCGCAGACACCACCAGCACCTTTTTCTTGTGCTTTTCGCGCAGGAATTTACCGAGCTTACCGACGCTGGTGGTTTTACCTGCACCCTGCAGGCCCGCCATCAGCACCACGGCCGGCGGCTGAGCATTGAGGTTCAGCGCGTTATTTTCGGCCCCCATCGCCGCAACCAGTTCGTTGCGCACGATTTTGATAAACTCCTGACCCGGCGTCAGGCTTTTGTTTACATCCTGACCTACCGCGGCTTCTTTCACGCGGTTGATGAAATCGCGCACTACCGGCAGCGCAACGTCGGCCTCCAGCAGCGCCATACGCACTTCGCGCAGCGTATCTTTGATGTTGTCTTCGGTCAGCCTTCCGCGGCCACTGATATTGCGCAGGGTTTGCGACAAACGATCGGTTAAATTATCAAACATGCTCTCTCACTTAATAGCGTAGCGAGGCCGCCAGGGCGACACAATGCGGCGGATTATAACACGAAGCCAGGCCGATCTCTGCAATTGACCGTGAGATCGTTTGGAGCCTGCTGCCGCTGGCGCTATACTGCTTTTTTCCTTATCTGACCGACACCTGAAAGGATCTATGTTCGTTTTCGCGATCGTGGCGCTGTTCGCCTACTCTCTCAGTCTTGCATTGATCATTCCGAGCCTGCTGAAACGCAATAGCGGCTGGCGGCGTTTTGCCGTGTTATCCGCCTGCGTGGCGCTGATTGCCCATGCGGTAGCGCTGCAGCAACGCATATTTGCCGTCGATAATGGACAAAATCTTAGCCTGCTGAATATTGGTTCGCTGGTCAGTTTGCTCATCTGCGCCATCATGACTATCGTCGCGTCGCGCAATCGCGGCTGGCTGCTGCTGCCAATTGTTTACAGTTTTGCGCTGATCAATCTGGCCTTCGCCACCTTTGTGCCAAACGCCTTTATCACCCATCTTGAGACCACCCCTGGCATGATGGTGCATATCGGTCTGTCGCTGTTTGCCTATGCCACGCTGATCATCGCGGCGCTGTATGCGCTGCAGCTGGCGTGGATCGACTATCAGTTAAAGAACAAAAAGCTGACGTTTACCCAGGATATGCCGCCGCTGCTCAGCATCGAGCGTAAGATGTTCCACATCACGCAGATTGGCGTGGTATTGCTGACGCTGGTGCTGTGTACCGGCCTGTTCTTTATGAATAATCTGTTCAGCCCGGAAAACATTGATAAAGCGGTGCTGTCGATTATCGCCTGGTTTGTCTACATCGTGCTGCTGTGGGGCCACTATCATGAAGGCTGGCGCGGTCGCCGTGTGGTGTGGTTCAACTGCGGCGGTGCGCTGCTGCTGACCATGGCCTATTTCGGCAGCCGCGTTCTGCAGCACCTGCTCACCTCTCACTAAAGGAATTTTTGCGTTGGAACATGTTTCAACCACCACGCTCATTATCACGCTGATCATTATGGTGCTGGTCTCGGCCTACTTCTCGGGTTCAGAGACCGGCATGATGACGCTCAACCGCTACAAACTGCGCCACAAAGCCAAAAGCGGCAACCGCAGCGCGCGTCGCGTTGAGAAACTGCTGCGTCGCCCCGACCGTCTGATTAGCCTGGTGCTGATCGGTAACAACCTCGTGAATATTCTCGCCTCGGCGCTCGGCACCATTGTCGGTATGCGCCTGTACGGCGATGCCGGCGTGGCCATCGCCACCGGCGTGCTGACCTTCGTGGTGCTGGTGTTTGCCGAAGTGCTGCCCAAAACCGTTGCGGCGCTCTATCCGGAAAAAGTCGCGTACCCCAGCAGTTTTCTGCTGGCGCCGCTGCAGTACGTAATGCTGCCGCTGGTGTGGCTGCTCAATACCATTACCCGCATTCTGATGCGCATGGTGGGCATTAAGACCGAAGGGTCGATTAATTCCGCCCTCAGCAAAGAAGAGCTGCGCACTATCGTATATGAATCCCGCTCGCTGATGTCGCGCCGCAACCAGGATATGCTGCTGTCGGTGCTGGACCTTGAGAAGGTCAACGTTGACGACATCATGGTGCCGCGCAATGAGATCGTCGGCATCAACATTAACGATGAGTGGAAGTCCATCGAGCGTCAGCTCAGCAACTCACCGCATGGCCGTATTGTGCTGTTCCGCGACTCACTGGACGATAGCGTCGGCATGCTGCGCGTGCGCGAAGCGTGGCGCATGATGGCTGAGAAAAAAGAGTTCAATAAAGAGCGACTGCTGCGCGCTGCCGATGAAATCTACTACGTGCCGGAAGGTACGCCTCTTAACGTGCAGCTGGTAAAATTCCAGCGCAATAAGAAGAAAGTGGGGCTGGTGATCGATGAGTACGGCGACATCAAAGGACTGGTTACCATTGAAGATATTCTGGAAGAGATCGTCGGCGACTTTACCACCTCCATGTCACCGTCACTGGCCGAAGAAGTGATGCCGCAAAACGACGGTTCGGTATTAATTGAAGGCAGCGCCAACGTGCGGGAAATCAATAAGGCCTTCAACTGGACGTTGCCGGAAGAGGAAGCGCGCACCATCAACGGTATGCTGCTGGAAGCGCTGGAAGAGATCCCGCAGATGGACACGCAAGTACAGGTTGGCCATTACGACATTGATATTCTTGATGTGCAGGACAACATGGTGAAGCAGGTGCGCATTACGCCGCATCAGCCGCTGAAAGCGTCCATCGGTTCCTGAGACGATAAAAACAAAACGCCGCGATAATCGCGGCGTTTTTTATGGCTGAAGCGGGAACTAGAGTTGCAGCTCTTTCAGCTTTTCAGCCGGCAGCTTCAGATCTTCATTGCGGTTAACGCCAATGTCGTGCGCCAGTACGTTGCGCGCAATCTGCTGCGCTTCGTCCAGCGAGTGCAGCTTGTAGCTGCCGCACTGGTATTCGTTCAGTTCCGGAATCTGGTTCTGATCTTTTACCTTCAGCACATCTTCCATCGCACCTTTCCACGCTTTTGCCACGCGCTGCTCGTCTGGCGTACCAATCAGGCTCATGTAGAAGCCGGTGCGGCAGCCCATCGGTGAGATATCGACGATTTCCACGCCGTCACCGTTGAGGTGGTTACGCATGAAGCCCGCGAACAGGTGCTCCAGCGTGTGGATGCCGCGTTCGGTCAGGATGTCGATGTTCGGACGGCAGAAACGCAGATCGAAAACGGTGATGGTATCGCCATGCGGAGTGTTCATGGTCTTCGCCACGCGTACCGCTGGCGCGCCCATGATGGTGTGATCAACAGTAAAACTATCCAGTAGTGGCATACGTCACCTCCTGTTTTGAGATTTTTTTTAAAACGATGAAACTTTTCTGTTCGCCCAACGTCTGAATATATGAAAGACGCGCATTTGTTATCATCATCCCTGACAACAGAGATGTTAATTTAGGCCACAGTGATGTGGCCATTTTCTTTTCTAGCCTTCGCGACCTGCCAGATAGCTGGCAAAATCCAGTGTATCACTCTGCTCCAGCTGCTGCTGTTTCAGCACCGACTCCTGCGCCTGACGGCTAAAATCGGCTTCGGTGAGAATTTCCAGCGGCTCTTCGCACAGCAGATGACGATACTGCTCGGCCAGCGCCACGCCGGCTCCGGTCAGCCCCTGCTCTTTAATGGCTTGCAGAATGCGCGCCGAATAGGTTAGCTCAGGATCGTCAAACGACGCTACCAGTTGATCGCAAACCTGTTGATATTGCGTGCTGCCGTCGTTGCTATCCAGCACTTCAGCCACCCGGCGCAGATCGGCAAACAGCGCTTTACCGACATCAACCAGCAGATGTTCCGTATCACTGCAGCCCACGCCGATCACCTGACCCGGCTTGCGCCCTTCCAGCACCACGCGGTTCCAGTTTTTCCGGCTGCACAGCAGCTCATCTGCGCTCATCTCCGGCGCATCGGCCAGCGTACACCAAATCAGGAACAGATCGAGGAAGCGCGCCTGATCGGCGTCCACACCGATGGCAGAGAACGGGTTGATGTCCAGCGAACGCACTTCAATGTACTCAATGCCGCCGCGCAGCAGCGCATCGGACGGCGCCTCACCCGAGCGGGTCACGCGTTTTGGACGAATCGGTGCGTACAGTTCGTTCTCGATTTGCAGCACGTTGGTATTGAGCTGCAGCCAGTTGCCCTCCGCGTCCTTGGTGCCCATCGCCGCATATTCGGCAGACGGTGTTTTGATCGCCGCTTTCAGCGCAGCGACATACCCTTCCAGCGAATTGAAGGTAATGCCCAGCCCGCTTTGTGATTTATTGGTGTAGCCCAAATCACTCAGGCGCAGCGACGTGGCATACGGCAGCCACAATGTTCCTTCGCCGTTGGTTTCGAACGGCAGCTTACTTTCCCGTCCCTGCAGGAAGGAAGAGCAGATGGCTGGCGAAGCGCCAAACAGGTAAGGAATCACCCAGCCGTAGCGATAGTAGTTGCGAATCAGGCGCAGATAACCCGCCGAGATGGTCTCTTTGCCGCTCTCCGCGTCTTTGACATCCGCCCACTCCTGCCAGAACGACAGCGGCAGCGAGAAGTTATAGTGCACGCCAGAAATAATCTGCATCAGCGCGCTGTAGCGGTTTTTCAGCCCCTGACGATACAGGGTTTTCATTTTGCCGATATTGGAGCTGCCGTACTGCGCCAGCTCAATGTTGTCCACATCTTCAACATAGCCCGGCATACTGAACGGCCACATGCGCTCGTCGCCCAGCTCGCGCGCCACGTGACGGTGGATGTCACGCAGAAATGCCAGGGAGCGATCGATGTTCTGATCCACCGGGGTGATGAACTCCAGCAGCGTTTCAGCAAAATCGGTGGTAATCCAGTCGTGCTTCAGCGCTGAACCCAGCGATTCAGGGTGGCCAGTGGTAGCCAGATGACCATTCGGCTGGACGCGAAGTGTTTCACGTTCAATGCCACGGCCGATACCCTTTAACGCGTCGGGATGCGCTTCCAGCCAGGAGAGCGCTTTTGATACGTCCGGGATCACATTAACCTCCCGCTGTGTGAATATTTTATTTTTGTTCAGCATAATGTTAACCGTAGCCTCGAATCTGTGCGAATCAATGCCACCATTGCATACCTTGTAAAGTGGCGGTCGCGATAACGATATAACGCAGCGTTTTACCCAGGGCGAGAAACAGCACGCAGGGCAGCCAGGAGAAGCGCAACCACCCTGCGAGCACGCAGAGTAAATCGCCCACCACTGGCAGCCAGCTAAACAGCAGCGCTGCGGGTCCCCATCGTTGTAGCCACGTCATTGCTGTGTCGTGCCATCGCCCCTGCCCTGTTGCTGGCATCAGGCGACCAAGAAGAATGTTGGTCAGGCCACCCAGCGTGTTTCCCACTGATGCAGCCAGTAACAATCCATAGACCGACCCTTTCTGGGCGATCAATAACGCAATCAGCACCGCTTCTGAGCTGCCCGGAAGCAGCGTTGCACTCAGAAAGCTACTGCCGAATAACGATCCATACGTCAGAAATTCATTCACAGTAAACGGACATCAACCACATCCATGCCCGCCGCTTTAGCCGCCTGCACGCCAAAGTCAGCATCCTCGAATACCACGCAGCGCGCAGGCGCAACGCCCATCAGCTCTGCACAGCGTAAGAAGGTATCAGGCTGCGGCTTATGACGCTGGACATCGTCCGCGCCGACTACCGCATCAAACAGATGATAAACGTTGAGCGCTTCCAGCAGCGCTTTGGCTAAGCTGTGTTCGCTGCCAGTGCCAACCGCCATCGGACGGCGACCGTGATAGGCTTTGACCACCTCCATCAGTGGCAGCGGACGCACGTCTTCCAGCAGCATCGCTTTCAATGCCGCAGTTTTCTCTGCCGCCAGCTGATGCGGATCGTGCTGCGCCTGATTCTGTTCCAGAATGTAGCGGGCCAGTTGCCAGGTGGGTGCCCCGTTGAATGCCACCATCTTTGCTTCGTCCATGGTGAAACCATAGCGGCTCAGCACCTGCTGCCAGGCTTTTCGATGTGTCGGCTCGGTATCAAGAATGGTGCCGTCCATATCGAAAATCAGGGCGTCATAGTGGTCGTACATTGTGACTCCATTAACACCACAAAATGAGCCATTACTTTAGCGTAATGCGCTCAGGTTGTCGCCAGGCAGGCTTAACCGCAAATGCTTTGAAAGCATTAGCAATTTTCGTTTTCAGAATAAGGTCAGAGCGCGCGACCGGCGATAAATGGCGGTAAATGCAGTGATTTTTTGATGGAGACGGCGCGTGAGAAAATCTTTCGGAATGCGGATGTTGAATCGGGTCAGGAATGAAGAGTTGCGATGTCAGAACTGAGCTGATGACAAATCTAATCTTTAGAAGATGGTGCATCCAGGAGGATGATTCGGCTGGCGCCTCACCCTGCGGGCCGTTGCTGAAGCAACGTTATCCTCCTTAGTACGTCCTGAACGATTATCGCATCATGACACACTGAGGCACTTTCCAAATCGGAGAAGATGGTGCATCCAGGAGGATTCGAACCTCCGACCGCTCGGTTCGTAGCCGAGTACTCTATCCAGCTGAGCTATGGATGCATTGAGAGATTTTCTTACGATGGACTAACTGAAACCAATCTGGGAATGATACAAGAATGGTGCATCCAGGAGGATTCGAACCTCCGACCGCTCGGTTCGTAGCCGAGTACTCTATCCAGCTGAGCTATGGATGCATTGAGAGATTTTCTTACGATGGACTAACTGAAATCAACCTGGGAATGATACAAAGAATGGTGCATCCAGGAGGATTCGAACCTCCGACCGCTCGGTTCGTAGCCGAGTACTCTATCCAGCTGAGCTATGGATGCATTAAATGATTCTTGTACAACGCAGGGTGCTAACAACTCACCATGAAAGGAACTGCTCGTTCACTCTTACTACTCTGAAGTAAATACCATATCCGAAGATGGTGCATCCAGGAGGATTCGAACCTCCGACCGCTCGGTTCGTAGCCGAGTACTCTATCCAGCTGAGCTATGGATGCATCGGAAAATGGCGGTGAGGCGGGGATTCGAACCCCGGATGCAGCTTTTGACCGCATACTCCCTTAGCAGGGGAGCGCCTTCAGCCTCTCGGCCACCTCACCTTACGCGTTCTTGCGAACCGTGCTTTTGAACTTTGTTTCCGCTCATCGGCACTGCGTGGCGCACATATTACTTTCCCGGACTTATAAGTCAAACAATTTTTCCCGACTTTTTACCGATTCAGGTTTGATTGCGCAAATGACGTGCAATCCGCATGTTTTGCCGACAAAAAGAGTGATTTATCAACAGTAAAAGCGTGCGGCAGCCGACATAATTCGCGGAAAAATCAGGAGAGCGTGAACGGATAAAAACAACGACGGGAGGAAAGAGAAGCGGTAGCGCCTCGCCACATAGCGAGGCACTGAATACGTTATTGAGGTGTAATCTGTGTTTTTTCAGCCTGGATGCGCTGATAGATCTCTTCACGGTGAACCGACACTTCTTTTGGCGCGTTTACGCCTATGCGGACCTGGTTACCCTTAACACCCAGCACCGTTACAGTTACCTCATCACCAATCATGAGGGTTTCACCAACTCGACGAGTTAGAATAAGCATTCTTTGCTCCTTGAAAGATTAAAAGAGTCGGGCCTGTTCGGTCTCCCGGCCATATCCATCATATAACGCTGAACAATGCCTATGACAAATACACCATTGTGTTCTGCCATGCCAATACATTCTGCTGATAGTTAGTTTAGCCGAAATACACTACATCAACCGGACTTTGTCATTACCTGGTGCACACCGCGTTAAAAAGCGCCGAAACAGATGTTCCTGGCGCTCTTCACGATGCTTAATTTTATTTCGTTACAGCCGGTTACTCACCCACTCCGGCACGCCAGCCAGCGCGCCAGAAAGTGCCTGGGCGTCGGTTCCGCCAGCCTGCGCCAGGTCCGGACGCCCGCCGCCTTTACCGCCGACCTGCGCAGCCAGTTCGCCAATCAGCTCACCGGCCTTCACCCGATCGGTCAGATCTTTGGTGACGCCAGCAATCAGCGACACCTTACCTTCTGCAACGGTTGCCAGTACGATGACAGCAGAACCAAGCTGATTTTTCAGATCGTCCACCATCGTGCGCAGCATTTTTGGCTCGACATTGCTGAGTTCGCTTACCAGCAGTTTCGCGCCCTTCACCTCAACCGCTTTGCTACTCAGTGAAGCGCTTTCCTGCGCCGCTTGCTGATCGCGTAGCTGTTGCAGCTCTTTCTCCAGCGCACGCACGTTTTCTACCAGTCCGCGCACTTTCTCGTTCAGATTACTGTGGTTGGCTTTCACCACCTGAGCAATGTCGGTTAGCTGATCGCTCTGCGCATGCAGTTGTGCAATCGCGGCTTCACCGGTCACCGCTTCGATACGGCGAATACCCGCCGCCGTGCCGGCTTCGCCCTGAATGCGGAACAGGCCGATGTCACCGGTACGGGCCGCGTGCGTACCGCCACACAGCTCAATGGAGTACTCGCCCATGCTGACCACGCGCACACGCTGATCGTACTTTTCACCGAACAGCGCGGTGGCGCCCAGCGCTTTCGCCTCTTCCAGGTCCATCACGTTAGTGGTGATAGGCAGGTTGCGGCGAATCTGGGCGTTAACGATATCCTCAACCGCACGAATCTGCTGCGGCTTCATGGCTTCGCCGTGTGAGAAGTCAAAACGCAGGTACTTGTCGTTGTTAAGCGAGCCTTTCTGGCCAACGTGATCGCCCAGCACTTCGCGCAACGCTTCGTGCATCAGATGCGTCGCGGAGTGGTTAAGGATGATGCGCGAACGACGCACTTCATCGACCTGCGCCTGCAGGCGATCGCCCACCCGCAGCTGACCCTGGCGTAGCTTACCGATATGACCAAAGGCTTTGCCATATTTTTGCGTATCCTGCACGCTAAATTCAGCATTTTGCCCGGTCAGGGTGCCGGTATCGCCCACCTGGCCGCCAGACTCACCGTAGAACGGGGTCTGATCCAGAATCACCACCGCATCCTGCCCTGCAGCCACCTGCTCAACCTGCTGGCCGTCCACAAACAGCGCCTGCACCGTCGCCTCGAGCGAGAGGTGGTCGTAACCTTTGAATTGAGTCGGCGTATCAAAGCGGATAACCGTGTTGTAATCGGTACCGAAGCCGCTGGCTTCACGCGCACGCTGACGCTGCTGCTCCATCGCCGCTTCAAAGCCCGCTTCGTCAATCTTCAGATTGCGCTCACGGCATACGTCAGCAGTCAGGTCCGCCGGGAAGCCGAAGGTGTCATACAGACGGAACACCGTTTCGCCGTCGAGGGTGTCGCCTTTCAGCTTCGCCAGCTCGTCGTCCAGCAGTGCCAGGCCACGCTCCAGCGTTTTAGCAAACTGCTCTTCTTCATTTTTCAGGGCGTTCTCAACGTGCTTCTGCTGACGCTTGAGATCCTCACCTGCTGCGCCCATCACCTCGATCAGCGGAGCCACCAGTTTGTAGAAGAACGCTTCTTTCGCGCCCAGCATGTTGCCATGACGCACCGCGCGACGAATGATGCGGCGCAGCACATAGCCTCGGTTTTCATTCGACGGGATGACACCATCGGCAATCAGGAAGGCACATGAACGGATGTGGTCGGCGATCACGCGCAGTGATTTGTTGTTCAGATCGGTGGCGCCGGTTACCTGCGCCACCGCGTTAATCAGCTTCGCGAACAGATCGATTTCATAGTTGGAGTTCACATGCTGCAGTACCGCGGCGATACGCTCAAGGCCCATACCGGTATCCACCGACGGTTTCGGCAGTGGCTGCATGGTGCCGTCGGCCTGACGGTTGAACTGCATGAACACGATGTTCCAGATTTCGATATAGCGATCGCCATCTTCTTCCGGACTGCCCGGAGGGCCGCCCCAGATATGGTCGCCGTGATCGTAGAAGATTTCGGTGCACGGACCGCAAGGGCCGGTGTCACCCATCTGCCAGAAGTTGTCAGAGGCGTAAGCACCGCCTTTATTATCGCCAATGCGGATAATACGTTCGCGCGGTACGCCGATGTCATTGGCCCAGATTTCAAAGGCTTCGTCATCGGTTTCGTATACGGTTACCCACAGACGCTCTTTCGGCAGCTTAAACCACTGCTCGCCCGTCAGCAGTTCCCAGGCGTAGGCAATGGCTTCTTTCTTGAAGTAGTCGCCAAAGCTGAAGTTGCCCAGCATTTCAAAGAAGGTGTGGTGACGCGCGGTGTAGCCGACGTTTTCCAGGTCATTGTGCTTACCGCCGGCACGCACGCAGCGCTGCGACGTGGTGGCGCGCGAATAATCGCGCTTGTCCTGACCAAGGAAAACGTCTTTAAATTGCACCATGCCGGCGTTAGTAAACAGCAACGTCGGATCGTTGTTTGGTACGAGGGAGCTGCTGGCTACAACCTGATGTCCCTTGCTATGAAAAAAGTCGAGAAACGCTTGACGGATCTCAGCAGTGCTCTTGCTCATAAAATTCCTGGAATCACGCTAACGAACGTTCCCTTTCGCTGGCAAACCGCATGCGCCCGGCCCGCCACTGACTGAGGAACAAAAAGTGGGAATAAGATAAATTTTCTTCAATGGGAAGTAAAATCCCATCGCCTTTCAGTCGTCAATATTTCTGAAAATCGCCTGAATGTCTTCCATCATAAAGCCTTTCGACATCAGAAAGCGCTGGACTTTGCTTTTTTCCGCCCAGCTTTGCGGCAGCGGTTCGCCGAATTTACGTTTAGCGACCTCGGCCGCGCACTGACTCCAGTCAACCTCGCTGTCGAACAGCGCCTGGTTGATTTCATCACGGTCGATGCCTTTTTGCTGCAGCTCCATGCGCACCCGCTGTGGACCATAGCCTTTGCGCGCGCGACTCTGAATAAAGCGTTCAGTAAAACGCTGGTCGTTGAGCCAGCCATTCTCCTGACACCAGTCGAGCACTTTCTCCAGCAGCGCTTCCGGTATCGGCTGGCTCTCCTGCTGCTGCAGCCAGGCCGCACGCTGATTGTTCAGCTGCAGTTTGCGTTTCAGCTCGTCGCGGCTATGGTCGCGCTGCGACAAAATACGCATGGCACGATCGAGTACCCGGGAAAAGGTTGGCTCCGGAGCCTGTGATGAGGTCGATGACATAGGATTACCTTGTTGTGACTGTTGCGCAGGGTAAAGCAAGAAGGCAGAGAGGAAAAGCACGGGCGGGAAAAAGCAAAACGGGAGCATTGCTGCTCCCGTGGGTATGGTTAGAAATCTTCGTTGGTTTCGCTGGCTTCTTCGTATTTATCAGCCGCGCTATCCGCTGTTGCCGCTTCTGCCGTTGCACCGGTCAGCAGCATGTCACGCAGCTTAACGTCGAGCTCATTGGCAATCGCCGGGTTCTCTTTGAGGAAGTTGGTGGCGTTCGCTTTACCCTGGCCGATTTTATCGCCGTTGTAGCTGTACCACGCACCGGCTTTTTCCACCAGTTTGTGCTTCACGCCGAGGTCAACCAGCTCGCCGAAGGTGTTGATGCCTTCACCGTACATGATCTGGAACTCAGCCTGCTTAAACGGTGCTGCCACTTTGTTCTTCACCACTTTAACGCGGGTTTCGCTCCCCACCACTTCGTCGCCCTCTTTAATGGCGCCGATACGGCGGATATCCAGACGCACGGAGGCATAGAACTTCAGGGCGTTACCACCGGTGGTGGTTTCCGGGTTACCGAACATCACACCAATCTTCATACGAATCTGGTTGATGAAGATCAGCAGCGTGTTGGACTGCTTGAGGTTACCCGCCAGCTTACGCATCGCCTGGCTCATCATACGCGCAGCCAGACCCATGTGCGAATCACCGATTTCACCTTCGATTTCCGCTTTCGGCGTCAGCGCCGCCACGGAGTCAACGATGATCACGTCTACCGCACCCGAACGGGCCAGCGCATCACAGATCTCCAGCGCCTGCTCACCGGTATCCGGCTGCGAACACAGCAGGTTATCAATGTCGACGCCCAGTTTCTTGGCGTATACCGGATCCAGCGCGTGCTCGGCATCGATAAAGGCACAGGTTTTGCCTTTACGCTGCGCAGCAGCAATGACCTGCAGGGTCAGCGTGGTTTTACCGGAGGACTCAGGTCCGTAGATCTCAACGATACGGCCCATTGGCAGGCCACCTGCGCCCAGCGCGATGTCCAGCGACAGGGAGCCGGTAGAGATGGTTTCAACATCCATCGAGCGGTCTTCACCCAGGCGCATGATGGAGCCTTTACCAAATTGTTTCTCAATCTGGCCCAGCGCGGCAGCTAAAGCCTTCTGTTTGTTCTCGTCAATCGCCATTTCCACTCCTAATCATGCCGGGTGAGCGGGCACCGTGTATGCCTGCTCGTTCTGTTGCCGCTAATTATACTGTATAGTCATACAGTATCAAGTTTAATTTGTCAGAAATTCATCCAGCAGCGCCTGCAGCGCCCAGCTGACCGACTGACGCCGGACAGCATCGCGATCGCCGGTAAACTGCTGGCGCTGCGCCAGCACGCGGCCCTCCGGACCCGCCAGCGCAAACCAGACGGTACCGACCGGCTTTTCAGCCGTGCCGCCATCCGGTCCGGCGATGCCGCTCACCGCAATACCATAGCCGGCGCCAGCCGCGGCACAGGCGCCGGTCACCATTTCGCGTACCGTTTGCTCACTGACGGCACCGTGCAGCGCCAGCGTCGCCGCCTGCACGCCAACCATCTGCTGCTTGGCCTCATTGCTATAGGTAACAAAGCCGCGCTCAAACCACGCCGAACTGCCGCTGATGTCGGTAAATACCTTAGCAATCCAGCCACCGGTACAGGACTCCGCCGCCGTCACCGTCGCCTGACGGCGCCTGAGCTGTTCGCCAATACGGCGGCTGAGCTGCTGAAGTTGTTCGTCGTTCATCGCCTTCTCCTGTTGTGGCGCTTCACGTTAGCAGTAAATGGTGCGGCGACAAGCACTTTTCAACCGCCGCCGTCGCATTTTGCGCGCTGCGTTCCGGCAGGGTCAGCGCGTTTTCACTGCCACCATAAATAAACGCGGGAAGGCCAGCAAAACCTGTCCATTACTGCGCGTCGGGTAAGCGGGCAGCAGCGCCTGATGATAGTCGTGTAAAAAGTCAGCCTGCTGCGCCTCATCCAGCGCGGCAAGGAACGGACGCAGCCCGGTGGCACGCAACCAGCTGATAATCGCCTGCGCATCCGCCATCGGATGATAGTAAGTGGTGCGCCAGATATCGACCTGACAGCCTGCATCGCCTAATAAATCATAGTAGCAATCGCTGCTCAGCAGGCGTTTACGCTCTGCCGCCTGAGGCGAAATATGCGCCTGCCAGCGTGAGCTGGCGGCCACCTCACGCATCAGACGATGCGACGGCTCCTGCAGGTTATCCGGCATTTGCACCGCCAGTGCACCGCCCGGTGCCAGCTGGTTTACCAGATGCGGCAACAAGGTTTCGTGGTCGGTCAGCCATTGCAGCGACGCATTGGCATAAATGACCTGTTGCGGCTGCTCAGGCTGCCAGCTGCGGATATCGGCCTGACGAAAGTCACAGTCCGGCAGGCGTTGCCGCGCCTGTTCCAGCATCGCCTCAGAGCTGTCGATGCCAGTGATGTGCGCCTGCGGCCAGGCGTGCGCCAGCAGTTCCGTGCTGTTGCCCGGGCCACATCCCAGGTCCGTAGCAAAGCGCACCTCGTTGACGGGAATACGCGCCAGCAACTCCTGTGCCGGACGCGTACGCTCAGATTCAAACTGACGATACAGCTGGGGATTCCAGTCTTGCATAGCAACGCTCCTGTCTGTGTGGAAGAGTCACACACTACCTGTTTTGCTGCGCGAGGCGCGAAGAGAAAAGTGCGGTTGCCGAAAAAGTGTGGATGGCGCAGCGGAGTCAGGTGCTGCAGGCTCAGGCGTGGTGATAGCGCGCAGGAGTGCGGATGTCGTTGCTCCCGCATCCTGCGGGGAAAAACAACAGGACGGCGCATGGCCGCCCTGCAATTAGTTCTTTTTCACAAACTCAGATTTGAGTTTCATCGGACCGAAGCCGTCGATTTTGCAATCGATATTGTGGTCACCTTCAACCAGACGGATGCTTTTCACTTTAGTGCCGATTTTCAGGGTGGAAGAGCTGCCTTTCACCTTGAGATCTTTCACTACGGTTACGCTATCGCCATCTGCCAGCAGGTTACCGTTGGCATCGCGCACTACCAGCCCTTCGCTGCTGTCATCCGCGCTGGCGGACCAGATATGGCCGCAGGAGGGGCAGTTCAGGTTATCACCCTCCTGCCAGGTGTAGTCTGCCTGGCAGGCCGGGCAGGCAGGTAAAGTCGTCATACATATTCCTCAGTAGTCGGTATGCGATGAAGAAGGCACCGCAAAACGGGCGCCATCTTATACCCTCATACTTTATAAGGACAGTATTAAAGCATGTTGCCCTGACGCGCCTGGGCGACCGCCTGCCCCAGCTGCCACACCGCCATGGCATAGTGCGTGCTGTGGTTGTAGCGCGTGATCACGTAGAAATTAGGCAGACCGTACCAGTATTGATAGCTGGTGCCGAGATCCAGCCGCAGCAGGCTGACCTGGCTGTTGCCATCCAGCGAACCCTGCGGTGCCAGACCGCTGGCCGCCAGCGTATTCACTGAATAAGAGGTTTTGAAACCGTTCTCCAGCGCCGGTGCCTGACCGCTGGCGGGCACGGCGACGTTTTCACCGGAACGCCAGCCGTGCGCTTTAAAGTAGTTGGCAACGCTGCCAATGGCATCCACCGGATCCCACAGATTGATATGGCCGTCGCCGTTAAAATCGACCGCATACTGCTTATAGGAGGACGGCATAAACTGGCCGTAGCCCATGGCACCGGCGAAAGAGCCGCGCAGATCCAGCGGATCGTCCTGCTCGGTGCGCGCCATCAGCAGGAAGGTTTCCAGCTCACTGCTGAAGTAAGCGGCACGGCGCGGATAGCTAAACGAGAGCGTCGCCAGCGCATCCAGCAGACGGGTTTTGCCCATCACCCGACCCCAGCGTGTTTCCACCCCGATAATCCCGACAATGATCTCCGGCGGTACGCCATACACCTGCTGGGCGCGCTGCAGCGCATCCTGATACTGATTCCAGAAGGCGACGCCGTTCTGCACGTTATCCGGGGTGATGAATTTATTGCGATAGCGAATCCACGCGCCGTTCGGCCCGGTCGGCGGCGTATAGCTCGGCGCCTGCTGATCCATCAGGCGCAGCACGTAATCCAGTCGCTTCGCCTGACCAATGACTGCATGCAGCTGGTCGCGGTTGAAACCGTGCTTCGCCACCATCTGATCGATAAATTGTTCCGCCGCCGGGTTACCGGCAAAGTCGCCAAACATCGGCTGAATGGCGTGAGAAGGTTCCAGTAAAAACCCCCCTTTCGGTGCAGGCACAACGGCGGATTGCTGCTGGGGGGCAGGCTTACTGCTGCAGGCAGCAAGCAAACAAATAAGCGGAAGAAGAGCAACCTTAAAACGCATCGGATATCCATAAGCCAGATGAAACACGAATGCTCATGGTAATCGTTCAACGAAGCGACTTACAGAGCAATGTCGTAAATTTACGCCCGTGGTGATTCTGCAGTTATGACCAGCCATATCTCTGGTCAGGTAATGAAAACGCCGCTGAGGTAAGGGGTGCACTGACCGAACTGACGCTTAACTGTAGCACGGCAGCGGCCTCGCCCGGCCGCGGCTAAGCGCCGAATTTGCGCGCTGGCTCCACAGTTTTCCCCGCCGCGTAAAATTTGCTTTTTACCGCCTGTCGCAATTTGATATGGTCGCCAGCCAGAAACATCGGCTGGCGGATGAAGCGGGCTGCGCAAAAATGCTAACATCTGCCCTTTCGTTATCCGCCAGTGTGATAACCATCCATCCCCGGCTGCCCTGTCCAGCCAGCGGAAATCAAAAGAGTGAATCCTGAGTGAGAATGAGATGAAAGGAGCAGAGCAAATGGACTTCAGTGGCCACACCCCCATGATGCAGCAATACCTGCGCCTGAAGGCCGATCATCCTGACATCCTGCTGTTTTATCGCATGGGCGATTTCTATGAGCTGTTCTACGACGATGCCAGACGCGCATCGCAGCTGCTGGAGATCTCGCTGACCAAACGCGGTGCGTCCGCCGGTGAACCGATCCCGATGGCCGGCGTGCCCTATCATGCCGTTGAAGGCTATCTGGCGAAGCTGGTGCAGCTGGGCGAATCGGTGGCGATCTGCGAGCAGATTGGCGATCCGGCACTCAGCAAAGGGCCGGTTGAGCGTAAAGTGGTGCGCATTGTGACGCCCGGCACCATCAGCGATGAAGCGTTGCTGCAGGAGCGCCAGGATAACCTGCTGGCAGCCATCTTCCAGAGCCAGCGCGGTTTTGGCTATGCCACGCTGGATATCAGCTCCGGGCGTTTCCGCCTCAGCGAGCCGGGCGATATCGAGACCATGGCGGCCGAACTGCAGCGTACCAATCCGGCAGAGTTGCTCTATCCGGAGGATTTGCAGGCCATGACGCTGATCGATCAGCGCCGCGGGCTGCGGCGGCGTCCGCTGTGGGAATTTGAAATCGACACCGCGCGTCAGCAGTTGAACCTGCAGTTTGGCACGCGCGATCTCAGCGGCTTTGGCGTCGAGCAGGCGCATCTGGCGCTGCGCGCGGCGGGCTGTCTGCTGCAATATGTCAAAGATACGCAGCGCACTTCGCTGCCGCATATTCGTTCGCTGAGTATGGAGCGCCAGCAGGACAGCGTCATTATGGATGCGGCTACCCGGCGCAATCTGGAAATCACCCAGAATCTGGCGGGCGGCAGCGAAAATACGCTCGCGGCGGTGCTGGATAAAACCGTCACGCCGATGGGCAGCCGCATGCTGAAGCGCTGGCTGCATATGCCGCTGCGCGACGTGGCCACCATCACGCGTCGCCAGGAATCAATTGCCGAACTGCAGTCGCTGAGCGAAGAACTGCAACCGGTGCTGCGCCAGGTGGGCGATCTGGAGCGTATTCTGGCACGTCTGGCGCTGCGCACCGCGCGTCCGCGCGATCTGGCGCGTATGCGTCATGCCTTCCAGCAATTACCAGAACTCAATACCCAGTTAGCGGGCGTGGCCGCGCCTCATCTGAATGTGCTGCGCGACCGGATGGGGGATTTCAGCGAACTGCGCGAACTGCTGGAAAGCGCCATTATTGAATCGCCGCCGGTGCTGGTGCGCGACGGTGGTGTTATCGCGCCCGGCTATAACGCCGAGCTGGACGAGTGGCGCGCGCTGGCCGACGGCGCCAGCGACTACCTTGACCGCCTGGAGATTCGCGAGCGCGAAAAACTGGGGCTGGATACGCTGAAGGTTGGCTTCAACGCTGTGCACGGCTATTACATTCAGGTCAGCCGCGGACAGAGCCATCTGGTGCCTATCCATTACGTCCGCCGCCAGACGCTGAAAAATGCCGAGCGCTATATCATTCCCGAACTGAAAGAGTACGAAGATAAGGTCCTTACGTCGAAAGGCAAAGCGCTGGCGCTGGAAAAGAGCCTGTATGACGAGCTGTTCGATCGCCTGCTGCCGCACCTCGAAGCGCTGCAGCAGAGCGCCGCGGCGCTGGCAGAGCTGGACGTACTGGCCAACCTGGCAGAGCGCGCCTGGACGCTAAACTATTGCCGCCCGGTGCTGCAGGAGAAAGCCGGGATTCGCATCACTGCCGGCCGCCATCCGGTGGTGGAACAGGTGCTGAAAGAGCCGTTCATTGCCAACCCGCTGTCGCTTTCGATGCAGCGTCGCATGCTGATCATTACCGGCCCCAACATGGGCGGTAAGAGTACTTACATGCGGCAGACGGCCCTGATTGCACTGATGGCCTGGATCGGCAGCTATGTGCCGGCGGAAGATACGGTGATCGGCCCCATCGATCGTATCTTTACCCGTGTCGGTGCCGCCGACGATCTCGCCTCCGGTCGCTCTACCTTTATGGTCGAGATGACCGAGACCGCCAACATTCTGCATAACGCCACCGAAAACAGCCTGGTGCTGATGGACGAAATCGGCCGCGGTACGTCCACTTATGATGGCCTGTCGCTCGCCTGGGCCTGTGCCGAAAGCCTGGCGAATCGCATCAAAGCCATGACGCTGTTTGCTACCCACTACTTCGAGCTCACGACCCTGCCGGAGAAAATGGAAGGCGTGGTGAATGTGCATCTTGATGCGGTGGAACACGGTGACACCATTGCCTTTATGCACAGCGTGCAGGATGGCGCCGCGAGCAAGAGCTACGGCCTGGCCGTAGCGGCGCTGGCCGGTGTGCCGAAAGAGGTGATTAAGCGTGCGCGCCACAAGCTAAAAGAGCTGGAAGCGCTGTCGGGCAGTTCTGCCGGCTCAACGGTGGAGGGCTCACAGCTGCCGCTGCTGGTGGCGGAAACCTCGCCGGCAGTGGAGGCGCTGGAAGCGCTCGATCCGGACAGCCTGACGCCCAAACAGGCGCTGGAGTGGATTTACCGTCTGAAAACCCTGATGTAACCTGCCACCGGCGCGTGCGCGGCGCGCCGGCCTGAATGACAGGCATAAAAAACGGTGACCTTGTGGTCACCGTTTTTTATTGCCAGCTACGGCTTATTCGCGGAACAGTGCTTCGATATTCAGACCCTGTGTCTGCAGAATTTCGCGCAGACGACGCAGACCTTCTACCTGAATCTGACGGACACGCTCACGGGTTAAACCGATTTCGCGGCCCACATCTTCCAGCGTTGCCGCTTCATAGCCTAACAGGCCGAAACGACGTGCCAGCACTTCACGCTGCTTGGCATTGAGTTCAAACAACCACTTAACGATGCTCTGTTTCATATCATCGTCCTGCGTGGTGTCTTCCGGACCGTTGTCTTTCTCATCGGCCAGGATATCCAGCAGCGCTTTCTCGGAATCACCGCCTAACGGCGTATCAACCGACGTAATGCGCTCGTTGAGACGCAACATACGGCTTACGTCATCAACAGGCTTGTCCAGCTGCTCGGCGATCTCTTCCGCACTCGGCTCATGGTCCAGCTTGTGCGACAGTTCACGCGCGGTACGCAGGTAAACGTTCAGTTCTTTAACAATGTGAATCGGCAGACGAATAGTACGGGTTTGGTTCATGATAGCCCGTTCAATGGTCTGACGAATCCACCAGGTGGCATAGGTTGAGAAGCGGAACCCGCGTTCCGGGTCAAACTTCTCTACGGCGCGAATCAGGCCGAGATTACCCTCTTCAATCAGATCCAGCAGCGCCAGACCACGATTGCTATAACGACGGGCAATCTTTACCACCAGGCGTAAGTTACTTTCGATCATGCGACGACGAGAAGGAATGTCACCGCGTAATGCGCGACGGGCGAAGAACACCTCTTCTTCCGCCGTTAACAGTGGTGAATAACCAATCTCGCCGAGGTAAAGCTGCGTCGCATCCAGAACGCGTTGCGTCGCACCCTGTGACAGCAACTCTTCTTCAGCTACTTCATTATCACCAGGTTCGTTCTCAACGAGAGCCTTCTCATCAAAAACCTCAGCTCCGTTCTCCTCGAATTCCGCATCATCGTGTAACTCATTAACTTTCAGCGTATTCTGGCTCATAAGCGGCTCCTACCCGTGATCCAAGGGCAGAACACCTAAGGTTCTGCCGGATTATCGCTGCGGTAAATAACGCAACGGGTTTACGGATTTCCCCTTGTAACGAATTTCAAAGTGCAATCTTACTGAACTGGTTCCGGTGCTACCCATGGTAGCGATTTTTTGCCCCGCCTTAACTTCCTGTTGTTCCCGGACCAGCATGGTATCGTTGTGGGCGTAGGCACTCAGGTAATCATCGTTGTGTTTGATGATGATTAAATTACCGTACCCGCGGAGCGCGTTGCCTGCGTATACCACTCTTCCTGATGCAGTGGCGACGACAGGTTGTCCACGCGACCCGGCGATATCGATCCCTTTGTTTCCGCCTTCCGCAGCGGAGAAGTTATCGATGATCTTCCCATCAGTCGGCCAACGCCAGCTTCCCACTGGTGTTGTGCTATTAGTTGTGCTGCTAACTGTGGGCGGTGCGGTAACCGGAGCTGTGGTCGTTGCCACATTATTTGCCCCTTTCGACGGCAGCATTTTCCCGCCTGTCGAACCCGAATCATCAGAATACGTAATAACAGGTTGCTGTGCAACAGGGGTGGATTTAATTTGCGTCTGATTCGATGCCACCGGAACGCCGCCCTGCGTGGCATCCGCTGCGGTTATCGCGTTACCACCGGTGATGGTCTGACCGTTACCGTTACCCACCTGCAACGTCTGCCCGGCGCTCAGGCTATAGGGCGCCGCGATATTATTGCGCTGTGCCAGATCGCGGAAATCATTGCCGGTAATCCAGGCAATATAGAACAGCGTATCGCCTCGCTTAACGGTGTAGGTTTCACCGCCGTAGCTGCCTTTAGGAATATTCCCATAATTGCGATTGTACACAATACGACCATTTTCGGTGGTCACATTATTATTACCACTAACCATTCCACCCGCAGGCGCGGCCGATGGTGTACCACCGCTTAACATTCCACCACGCGGCATCGCCGGCACGGTGCTGTTCTGCGCGGCGATCATGCCGCCGCCAGTGGTGGGAGCAGCAGCCATACCGCTGTCGCCGCTGTTGCTGCCAATCTGGCTGATGGGGGCTTGTGTGTTGTCGCCAGAGCTACAGCCTGCCAGCCAAAAACCGACCAGTGAAAGTGCCGCCAGACGGCGTAATTGAAATACTGTGCTTCCCGTGCTCATTGATCCCCCGTGATGGCAATCCTGGATAAAACTGTGTGTCGACGTTGACCGCATGATTCACTGTCTGTGCCGTCAAAAACGCGCTTTCGCATTGATTAACAAGGATAGTAACAATATCAACTGCGCCATGCCATGTAACGATTGTGAAGAAATACGTAAGATGGCTTTATGCCAGATCGCCCTGAACCAGCGGCACAAAGCGCACCGGCTCAATCGTTTCTTCAATGATTTCACCACCCTGACGACGCAGGCGCTTAAGTACCTGCTGGTCCTCACCCACCGGCAGCACCATTTTGCCGCCTTCTCCCAGTTGCGCTATCAGCGCAGTCGGAATTTCTGGCGGTGCGGCAGTCACAATAATGGCATCAAACGGCCCCCGCGCGGCCCAGCCCTGCCAGCCGTCGCCGTGGCGTGTGGAAATGTTATGCAGATCGAGCTGCTTCAGGCGGCGTTTCGCCTGCCACTGCAGCCCTTTGATGCGTTCAACCGAGTAAACGTGGTTAACCAGATGCGCGAGAATGGCGGTCTGATAACCCGAACCGGTGCCAATTTCCAGCACGCGCGAAGTCGGGTTCAGTTCCAGCAGCGCCGTCATGCGCGCCACCATATAAGGCTGAGAAATGGTCTGGCCGTTGCCAATTGGCAGCGCCACATTCTCCCAGGCTTTATGTTCAAAAGCCTCGTCAATAAAGCGTTCACGCGGGACATCAGCGATGGCTTTCAGCAGATGCTCATCGTGAATACCCTGCGTGCGCAGTTGGGCCAGAAGCGTTTCGATGCGCCGGTTTACCATGCCGGGTTCACCTCAGCCTGGTACAGCCCGTCGCCTGCCCTCTTCCGCGCCGCGCCGGCGCCAGGATCAACCTGTCGTAATGTCTTCACGCCAGGGAACACGCCAATGCCGGGAGTCTGAATTCCATCATCGTTGCTGAGCCGTATCCGCATCTGATTCTGACCTTTTTCATTAACCGGTCCACCGACCGCCGCGCCCGTTTTGCGCCTTCAGCGGCGCAAGCGGTCCTGCGCTGGCGGCACAAGGATGTTTGCATTCTAGCGGTGAGGCGCGGGAAGTGGTAGGCGTAAATCACGCAACCGTCGGCAGTTGTCGCAACAATAAGCAGTCAAACGCAATGGCAACCGGTAAAAAGCCCGGCGAAAAGCCGGGCTGATTTATCACCTCAGTGACGATCCGGTAAGCTCACCGCATACAGATACCAGGCCGAGTGCGGCAGCCAGCCTTCCGCCCAGCGCCAGTCGTCATCCTTCCGTGTGACCGCATAACCTTCATCAAAGGCGATGCCGTCCGCCACCTGATTCGACGCGCCGGTGATGCCGTTGACGATACCGCCCGGCAGCGTGGTGTATTTCCACGAATTGAAGAACAGATAGCTGATGTGACGATAGCCGCTGCCGGTCAGCATGCTGACGTCGTACGGATTATGACCGAGGATCCAGTTGAGCTGATCCCAGGCATAGCTCTGCAGTTGCTGCGTAAAGGCTTTATCGTCCGCGAACAGTGGCATCGCCTGACGGGCGGCGGCGGCCAGCGAGGCGATACGCGCGTTTTCGCCCTGCCACCACGGCGCAGCTTCGCTGTCGTGCGGGAAAAAGAAGCTGGTGCGCTTCACGCCGTCTTTCAGCTGAATCAGCTGGCGCGCATAGCCAAACGGGTTACTGCTCTCTTTGGTGACTGCCAGTTCAAAGCTCAGCGAGCGTTTCACCGTCTGGCGGATGTTCGCCTGCTGCGCCTGCGGCGCGATGCGCGCGTACTCCAGCAGCGCGATCACCGGCAGACCGGCATCGGACGGATGGAAGAACGGGCGTTTTTCGCCGTCGGCACGCCAGTAGTCATGCCAGTTATCCAGCGACGTCAGTCGCGCCATCAGGCTCTCCGCGCGCTGCTGCGCCGCAGCCAGATACACCGCTTTTTGCGAGGCGCGGTACAGCTCGGTAGCCGCCAGCAGCGCAGTGTAATCATCCACGATGTTCTCTTTGCCGTCGTTCACCATGCGCAGATTATTTTTCTGCAGGAAGGCAAAGGCATCTTCTGCGGTTTGCAGATACTGCTGCCGCGTGAAGTTACCGTCATTCTCCATGGTGCTGGCCAGCGCCAGCGCGGCAATTGACATGCCGGCACCCGAGCGGAAGCTGGCCTGCCACGCCAGCGGGCCGACCGCCTCTTCTTCAACAATGGTGGAATCTGACTCCTTCTCTTTGATCTGCGTGCGCCAGTTGGGATTGGCGATCACCCGGTCCTGAGCCAGCTTCTCTTTGCCCGGCGAGGAGATCGCCTGGAAGAAGGATTCCCCCGGCCGCTTCATGCGCACCAGGAAATCGGCACCGTACAGCCCTTCGTCGAGCATGCGCCGGCGATACTCATCAAAGTTCGGGTTGTCACGCGCCCCGAGATTTTGATAACCGCGCAATAAACTCCACGCCACCAGCGGCGCCTGCTGCGGATTGAAATAAGAGGTCAGATTCTGGTGCGACAGGTGCACGCCGTAATCGCCGGTGGCGTCATACCAGCCGCCGTGGACGTCAACCGTGCCGCTGCCGGTGCCCGGTGGCAGCGGCAGTTTGCGGTCCGCCTTATCGAACAGGCCGGTGACGCGCTGGCTTTTGAAATAGGCAATTACATCGGACAGCGTATAGCGCTCGAGCAGATCGGCACCAATAATGAACGGCCCGGAGCGCACATCGCCGTCGCTGCTGGTGGTTTGCAGCACGTAGCGGCCCGGCGTTTGCCAGCCGGAGAAATCGGCACGATAGAAGGTGCGATCGCCCCAGCCCGGCACATCACCCTGCGGCTGCAGCGTGCCGCTCAGCACCGCTTTATTGGTCTCATTATCCAGCAGGGTAAATTTCACCGGCGGTTTAGCGCGCGAGTCGCCGGTCAGCTGCACGATGGCGTTTTTCGGCGCGGCAACATCGTAGCCGACCTGATTGATTAAAACGTGGGTTTCGGCGTGCGCCAGCCCGGCCAGTAACAGCGCTACGGTCAGCGCGGAGAAGCGAATCCTCATGGTCATCATCCTTAGTGTCGTGAGTGATTGAACAGGCTAAAAGGGGCAATCATCATGAATTTGACGTCCTTTTCATCCTGGAAAACGTTGCCATAGCCGCCGCCCCAGCTGGGGTTATCGCTATGGTTGTTGTAGGCGGTGAGATGCAGCTTAAATACCGTGTCTTTGGCCCAGCCGGACTGCACCTGCCACACCAGATCGCCATTGATGGCGGTTTCCGTCAGACGCTGCTGCTGCGACCAGTCGCCACCGCGCGCCGGTTTACCGTCCCAGCCCCAGGCAAACGAGCCACCGATGCTGACGCCCGGCCAGACGATGTCGCTGAGATCGATCATCAGGCCTGCAAACAGCGCTTTTTCGCCGTCGGCGTTGAAGTCAGAGCGCGAATCCCACCACATATCGATGCGGCCCGCGGAGTTGGGATAGATCGGCGTCATCGCCACGGTGTAGTAACCCTGTTTCCCCGGTGCGTGTACTGCGCTGCCCTCCAGCCGGAACTGGTAGCGATCCCACTGGTACGCCAGCGTCAGGCCCTGCTGCCAGGCAAACTCATCGTAAACATCATGCCGACCGGTACGATCCTGCGAGCCGTAGAACTGCCAGCTGACGCTGAACGGGTTATCCCACAGCGTGGTCTGACGCGCCGCTTTGGCGAAATATTTGTCGAGATAATGCGGAGATTCACCCCACGCCAGCTCCAGCGTGTTGCCATTTTTGAAGTCATACTTCGCGCCCAGCGAGTGCAGATAAGGAATGCGTGTTTGCCGGTCGATTTCGCGAAACTCGTACATTTTGCGATACCACGGTGCTTTGTACTTGTTGGCGCCCATCCACGACAGCGACAGCGCGCCGGCAGCGCCATAGTCATAGACCGCTCCGACTTCCACGCCCTGGTAGGTGCCGGGCAGAAATCCCCATTGGGTGCCAAGCAGCGTCTGACCGCTCGGCTGGATATAACCGGCCCGCAGCCAGTAGTCGCCGGCTTTGAGTTTCAGCGCTGCACGGTAGAGATCCAGCCCGTTACGTTCGCCAACTCCACGGTCTTCCCACATCGAAGGCCCGTGACTGAAGCTGATCTCGTTGGGATGCGCCGGGCTGCCTTCAAACAGATCCCAGGTGGCGAAGGCTGCCACATCAATGCCCACGGTATCGGCCAGATAGCCGGACTGATAATCGAGCGCGCCGGTCAGCGTGCTGTGATGCAGGTTGGTCTGATAGTGCTGATAGTGCGTGCTGTGCGGATCGAGATCTTTACGCTCACGGTGGCGCTGCCAGTAATAGACGGTGCCCTCCAGCGTGCTGTCTTCAACAAATCCTTCCGCCAGCGCCGGCGGTGCCGCGCCCAGCATCAGGGTGGCCAGCGGCAGCAGCGCTGCCTTTTTTCTCCTGGTGAATGTGTTCATGACCTTTCCTTAAGGTGCACGCGGCCCTGCGAAGCAGCCGCATGCGATTTCCCTGTTTTGGTGTTAACAAATCAGCGCATCAGGCGCCGGTTTTATTCACGCTGCGCAGCGTCCAGCGGCCGTAAATCAGCGTCAGAATGAATGGGGTGAGGAAAGCCACGGCAATTGCCGCCACTTCATAGATCATCTTCGACTCAGGACCTTCGAACAGGCCAAGTTCAAACACGTTCAGCACCGGCAGGAAACTGTAGGTTTTCACCTGCAGCAGCCCGGTGATGCCACCGCCGAGCGCCGCGCCGATGCAGCCGAAGATAAACAGCATGCGGTACTTGAGATTGACGCCGTACAGCGCCGGTTCGGTAATGCCAAAGAACGCTGACAGCGACGCCGAGATTGCAATCTGCCGGTCGCGCAGGCTGCGGGCGATGAAGATCGCGCCGGTAACCGCGCCAAACTGGCCCATCACCGCCGACATAAACATCGCCATGATGGTGTCGTAGCCCTGCACCTGAATATTGATCAGCGCCAGCGGGATGATGCCCCAGTGGACACCAAACACCACAAATAGCTGACCAATGCCCGCCAGCAGTGCGCCGGAGATCATCGGGCTGAGCTGATAGAGCCAGCTGTAGCCGCTGGCGATGCCGACACCAACGTAATCTGCCAGCGGGCCAATCACCGTGAACACCACAAAGCCGCAAATCAGCAGCGACAGGCACGGCACAAACACCAGCGCTGCCACCTCTGGGATCCACTGTTTCAGCCGGCGCTCAACCTTGCTCAGCAGCAGCACCGCCAGAATCGCCGGAATCACCGCGCCGCCGTAAATCTTCAGGCTGATGCTCAGGCCGAACAGCGCAAAGTGCGCCGGCAGATCCGGCTGGGTCAGCGGAAACACCATCGCCGCCGTCAGCGCCAGCGCGGTGAAACGGCTGGTACCGAAACGGTCTGCCGCGGTAACCGCAATAAACAGCGGCAGAAAGACAAACACCCCGCTGGCCAGCGCGTTGAACATGGCGAACAGCAGGTCATCGTCCGCCACCCAGCCCTGCGTCTGCAGCAGCACCATGATGCCTTTGATCACCCCGATGCCAGCCAGTACGCCAATGTAGGGCGTAAAGATAGCGCCGAGCGTGGCCAGCATTTTACCCGCGACGCCGCGCTCGTCTTTGCCGGGCTTCACCGGTTCGGCCACCGGCGCTGCGCCCTGCTGCATCGCCTGATACAGCTGTTCGACCTGCGGCCCGACCACAATCTGCAGCTGCCCGGACGCGTTCACCACGCGGATGACGCCCGGCAGGCTACTGATGGCCGGCATATCGACACTGGCCAGATCGTTTATCGTCAGCCGCAGTCGCGTGGCGCAGTGTGAAATGTGGCTGATATTATCGTCGCCGCCGACCTGTTCCCTGATGGCCTGCGCCAGCTTCACGTAATCGAGTTTCATTGTTGTTATCCTTATGGCTCGCGCCCGGCGTTAGTCGTAATCACCCGGTTTGGTTTTGCTCTTCATCGCCACGCCAAAATCAGTGAATATGCGCTGCGGCAGATTGTTGCCTTTGGCTTCAGCGATGTGATGCGCGAGGATCTGGAACGGAATCACCATCAGCAGCGGCGCCATCCATTCGCTGACCTCCACGCCGAGTGCCAGCGTGCGCGCATCATCGCTCTCCCCGAGACACAGGCTCCAGACGTGCGGCGTCACGCGCTGCTCATACTGGCGCAGCAGCTGCAGGCGTTCGCGCACCGGCGCCTCGACATCGATAAAGAACAGCCGGTGCTGCGGATTGATTTCGAAATAGGGGCCGTGCATGAATGCTTCCAGTTCAATGCCCTGCGACGGCACGCGCACCGTTTCGCTGAATTTGGTCTCCATCTCTTTGATCACGCCAATCGCCGGACCAAAGCCAATCGAGATAAAGCGTGGCGCCGCAGTGAGATCGTCCTGCCAGCGCTGCCAGAAACGCTCGGTGCGGGCGATGATGTCCGGAATCGCGTCGACGCCGTGCTGCAGTTGCGTCAGCGCCTGCTGCTCCTGCTCTGCGCTGAGGCGACCGCTGTGGCGCGCACTGTGCACGCCAATCAGCATCAGCGTCAGGATCGTGGCGACATAGCCTTTGGTGACATACCCGACGCGCTCTTCGCCGTTCATGATGTCTACGGCGTGATCCACCGCCTGCGCCAGCGGACTGGTGATTTTGCTGGTGATGCCCCAGGTTGCCACGCCGTGCTGTTTTTTCAGCGCGTCGATCGCCGCCAGCGTCGAAGTGCTCTCGCCGCTCTGTGAAATCGCGATCACCAGATCGGTCGCCGGATCCCACTGCTCGTAGTGCTGAAAATGGAACGGCTCCTGCACGCTGATGCGTACGCCGGTCAGTTGCTCAACGTAATATTTGGCGCTGAGCGCGGCGTTGATGCTGGAGCCGGTGGCCAGAATCAGCACTGTTTTTGCCTTGCCCAGCACCGGTAATCCCTGCGGATAGCACGCCAGCAGATGGCTCAGCACCTCGGGTTGCTGGTGGATGTAGGTCATCATGGTGGGTTTCATTACCGCTCCTTAAACTGTTTTCCCGCCAACCTGAAAACGTTTTCAGGTTGCGAGCCAACTTATTTAATGGCGCATATTAAGTCAACGTGAGGATCGTGAAATTGCGATCGCGCTAACAAAGCGCAACGAAAGCAGGCGGAACGTTTAAGGGGAGAAGATCAGGCGGATTCGCCGGGGATCAATACCGGCTTTAGCGGTGCGCTGCAGCGCGCGTGCGGGCTTAAGCTGCCGTCCAGCTGCGCCATCATCATGGTGATAATGTTTTGCCCCAGCTGCGGATTCTGGTGATCGACACTGGTCAGGCGCGGGATAAAATACTCGCTGCCGGGGAAGCGCTCACAGCTGATTACCGCTATCTGCTCAGGCACGTCAATGCCGCGATCGCGTAGCGCGCGGATCGCGCCCATCGCCACGCGATCGTTGATTGCCACCAGCGCCTGCGGTTGCTCTGCCTGCTGCCACAGCGTATCAACCGCCTGATAGCCGTGTTCAGGATAGAAGTTATTCAGGCAGATCCAGCTGTCGCGCGGCGTAATGCCGGCCTGCTGCAGCGTGGCGTGGAAATGACTGACGCGCTCGCGCGTCACCCACACTTTGCGCGAACCGCCAATAAACGCGATATCACGCAGGCCGCGCGCCAGCAAATGATTCACCGCCAGCCCGACGCAGTGCTGCTGGTCGCGCATCACGCACGGCCAGCGGCCAGCAGGATGCGGCTGCCCCACCACCACCACCGCCATTTTGTCCATCAGCGATTCCAGCAGCGTCAGGTAGCCGGCCGGAATCGGCGCATAGTCGCTGTGGCCGCCGAGCACGATCACCCCATCGATCTGGCTATCGATAATCGACTGAAAAATCGCGCTTTCGTCATCGTCGTGCTGAGGGCTACGGTTGGCCGACTGGGTATCGTACAGGGTGATTTTGTAACCGATGGCCAGACAGGCCTGCTGAATCTGCGCCACCAGCGTGACGAAGTAAGGGTTAGTGATGTCAGAGACGATCACCGCGAGCGTATAGCTCTGGCGCGATATCATGCCGCGCGCCATCAGGTTGGGGCTGAACTGATGCTCGGCGATCACCTGTTCCACCCGCGTGCGGGTTTTTTCCGACACCCACGCATGCTTATTGAGCACGCGCGAGACGGTAGTGATCGATACACCGGCGAGTACGGCAATATCCTTGATGGTAAGATTTTTGCTCATCGTCGCCGGGTTCGCTTATTCGTCGCCGAGCGGGGCCGCCGCGCCGTTGCTCAGCAGCTCACGCACTACGCTGGTGGCAAAACTGCCGGCCGGCAGCCAGAACTGCAGCTCGAGCGTGACGTCATCCCACCAGTTCCATTGCAGATCTTTCGGCACCACCAGCATGGCGCGCCGCGCCGCATCGACGCGTTCACGCTCCAGCAGGCCGAGCAGATCGGCCGCGCCCGCCAGTTGCTGCTGTTCAAACGCCAGCGTTTCGCCCTGAGTGCCCAGCTCGCCGCGTCCGGCCAGCGGCGCGGTGATGCGCAGCTCGTGGTTATCCACACGCTGCTGCAGCGCAGGTAACTCGTCCGTCTGGGCAACAAACCAGCTGCCGCGCCCGCTGAGCTGCAGCGCATCGCCGGGCTGCACGCGATCCAGCGCACCGTCACGCTGCAGGCGCGCGCTGGTCAGTTGATTGAACAGCTGGCTGCGCGCCGCCGACAGCAGAATGCCTTTCATACTGCGGTCGCGTGGACGGAATTTGTCGTCTGCCCACAGCCGCGCCTGCGTCAGGTTATTGCCGCCGCGGCCAAAGCGCTGTTCGCCAAAGTAGTTGGGCACGCCCTGCTGCTGAATCCGCTGCAGCCGCGATTCCACCTGCGCGCGATCGGACACCTGACGTACCACCAGACGAAACGCATTGCCCGCCAGCGCGCCGGTGCGCAGTTTACGCTTGTGGCGAATCACCTGCAGGATCTCCACGCCTTCCAGCTGGAAGCCGGCAAGGTTGGGCATCGCCGTGCCCGGCACGCGGAAGCACAGCGTCTGCTCGGTGACCGCATGGCGATCTTTCATGCCGGCATAGCTGAGATCGCGCTGATGCACGCCGAGGAATTTGGCGATCGCCTCAGCGACAAAACGCGTGTTGCAGCCAATTTTGCGGATGCGCACCAGCAGCTGCTCGCCTTCGCCGTCATAGGGATAGCCGAGATCTTCAATTACCACGAAATCTTCGGGACTGGCTTTGATTACCCCGGTGGCAGCGGGCACGCCGTGCAGGTAGAGCAGCTCACTCATGCCCGATCGGCCTTCACCAGCAGCGCCACGGCTTCGCAGGCAATGCCTTCACCGCGACCGGTGAAGCCCAGCTTCTCGGTGGTGGTGGCTTTGACGTTGACATCATCCATGTGGCAACCGAGATCTTCGGCGATGTTGACGCGCATCTGCGGCACGTGCGGCAGCATTTTCGGTGCCTGAGCGATGATGGTGACATCAACGTTGCCGATGCGGTAGCCCTTCTGCTGGATGCGGCGCCAGGCTTCGCGCAGCAAACCGCGGCTGTCGGCGCCTTTGAATGCCGGATCGGTATCCGGGAACAGTTTGCCGATGTCGCCCATTGCCACCGCGCCCAGCAGCGCGTCGGTCAGCGCATGCAGCGCCACATCGCCGTCTGAATGCGCAATAAAGCCCTGTTCGAAGGGAATACGCACCCCGCCAATCACCAGCGGACCTTCGCCGCCAAACGCGTGCACGTCAAAACCGTGACCGATACGCATCATGCGTGCTCCTTTAACTGAATCTGAGTGAGATAGAAGGCCGCCAGCGCCAGATCTTCCGGCCGCGTTACCTTAATATTGTCGCTGCGTCCGCTGACCAGCTCAGGATGATAACCGCAATACTCCAGCGCCGAGGCTTCATCGGTGATGGTCGCGCCTTCATTGAGCGCGCGCGTCAGGCAGGCTGTCAGCAGCGCATGCGGGAAAAACTGCGGCGTCAGCGCATGCCATAAGTCATCGCGTTCAACGGTATGCGCAATGGCACCTTTGCCAGGCTCCGCGCGCTTCATGGTGTCGCGCACCGGTGCCGCCAGAATCGCGCCGACTTTGCTGTGCTCACGCACCGCCAGCAAACGCGCTAAATCATGGGGATGCAGGCACGGACGCGCCGCGTCGTGCACCAGCACCCAGGCGCTGTGGCGGATGGTCTGTAATCCGGCCAGCACCGACTCGGCGCGGGTTTCGCCGCCGGTGACGCGCAGTACGCGGGCATCCTGAGCCAGCGGCAGGCTATCGAACCAGCCGTCATCCGGGCTGACTGGCACCACCACCTGCTTTACCGCCGGATGCGCCAGCAGGCGCGCCACGCTGTGCTCGAGCAGGGTTAACGGACCGATGGTGAGATACTGCTTCGGACAGGCGGCCTGCATGCGGCTGCCGATACCGGCAGCCGGCACCACGGCAATCACATCCGCAGAGGAAGAGAGCTGATTCATGGTTTATCGTTGTTGGTTCTGCGCCGCTTGTTGCGCATTACGTTTGTTTTGGTCTGGCACCAGACGATAGAAAGTCTCGCCAGGCCTGATCATGCCCAGCTCGCTGCGTGCGCGTTCCTCAATCGCCTCTGAACCGCCATTGAGATCGTCAATTTCGGCAAACAGCTGATCGTTACGCGCTTTGAGTTTGGCGTTATTCGCCTGTTGTGACGCCACGTCTTCGCTGACGCGCGTGTAATCATGGATACCGTTCTTGCCCAGCCACAGAGAGTATTGCAACCATCCCAGCAGCACGAGCAGCAGTAACGTCAGTTTTCCCATCCCCGCCCCCTGAAAAACGGCTCAATCATCCCATAACTTGACGCCGGACTCCACTGCGGCAGCGAAAATGGCGCGCAAGCAGATTTGTCTGGACAAATAATGACGGAGAAAGCGCCGGACGGCAGGTAAAGTTTTGTAACCTGCCGATGCGTTTGCACATCAGCGCCGGATTACCAGCCGGAGAGAAAGGAGAATAGCAGCCAGAACAGGCACACCACCACCAGGGCGGTAATCAGGCCGCTCCACCACAGCCGGCCACGCAGCATCAGGCTGAGCACGATGCCAATCAGCACCGAAACCGGCAGCAGCGCAAGGAAAAAAGGCCAGGTGTAGAGAAAGAAAAACAGCGTGTTAGAGCCGTACAGCAGAAACGGGATGCCCAGCGCACACCAGTACGAGAGAAAGCCGATCACGCCGCCCGGCAGCGATGAGCGTGGCTCATCCGGGGTGCGTTCATCTTTGCGTGCCAGCATGGGGGTAACGTTCTGCATAGAGATCCTGTTGACGCTAAAGCGCGGCAAACCGTGAGATTTGCCGCTGTCGGTTCAGGATCTGATGATATCGTGGTGGCGCAGCAGGTCTAACAATTGGCCGGTCAGTTTTGTAACCAATTGTTCACCATCCAGCTGGATTTCCGGCGCGTCCGGCGCCTCGTAAACGCTGTCGATACCGGTGAAGTTACGCAGCTCGCCGGCACGGGCTTTTTTATACAAGCCTTTCGGATCGCGTGCTTCGCACACCGCCAGCGGCGTATCGACGAACACCTCGATAAACTGCCCGTCACCGAGCAGATCGCGTACCATCTGGCGCTCGGCACGGTGCGGCGAGATGAACGCCGTCAGCACCACCAGTCCGGCATCCACCATCAGTTTCGCCACTTCGCCCACGCGCCGGATATTCTCTTTGCGGTCTTCATCGCTGAAACCGAGATCGCGGCACAGGCCGTGACGCACATTGTCGCCGTCCAGCAGATAGGTGCTGACGCCCAGCCGGTGCAGCGCCTGCTCCAGCGCACCGGCCACGGTGGATTTACCCGAGCCAGAGAGCCCGGTAAACCACAGCACCACACCACGATGGCCGTGCTGCTGTTCGCGTTCAGCGCGCGTGACCGGATGGTCATGCCACACCACGTTTTCGTCGTGCTGCGCCATTACTGACCGCCCAGCAGGTCGCGCGCGTTCCAGTGCGGGAAGTGACGGCGCACCAGCGCGTTCAGCTCCAGCTCGAAATCACTGTACTGGCCAGCCTGACTGCGCGCGGCGCTCAGCGGCTGATGGATCATGCCGGCGCCGACGGTCACGTTGCTCAGGCGATCGATAAAGATCATGCCGCCGGTCACTGGGTTCTGCTGGTAAGCATCCAGCACCATCGGTTCATCAAACGTCACTTCTACCAGACCGATGCCGTTGAGCGGCAGGCTGTCGACCGCGCGTTTTTCCAGCGTATTGATCTCTACCTGATGGAGAATCTTTTCGATGCGGCCACGCGCTTTCTTGCCGGCAATTTTCACTTCATAGCTTTGTCCCGGCTGCAGCGGCTGTTCCGCCATCCACACCACGTCGACGGTCGCGGACTGCACCGCCTGCAAATCGGCTGCGGCATCCACCAGCAGATCGCCACGGCTGATGTCGATCTCATCGTTCAGCACCAGGGTAATCGCCTCACCGGCGGCCGCCTGCTGCAGGTCGCCGTCAAAGGTGACGATACGCGCAACGCTGGATTCCACGCCGGACGGCAGCACTTTCACCCGCTGGCCGACGCTGACCACGCCCGACGCCAGCGTACCGGCATAGCCACGGAAGTCGAGGTTCGGCCGGTTAACATACTGCACCGGGAAGCGCATCGGCTGCGTGTCGACCACGCGCTTAAGCTCTACCGTCTCCAGCACGTCGAGCAGCGTCGGGCCGCTGTACCACGGCATGGTTACGCTCGGGGTGGCGACGTTATCGCCTTCCAGCGCCGACATCGGCACAAAGCGGATATCAAGATCGTCCGGCAGCTGCGCGGCAAAATCGAGGTAATCCTGTTTGATCTGCTCGAAGGTCTCCTGGCTGTACGCCACCAGATCCATCTTGTTGATCGCCACCACCAGATGTTTGATGCCCAGCAGCGTGGCAATAAAGCTGTGGCGACGGGTCTGATCCAGCACGCCTTTGCGCGCATCGATCAGCAGGATCGCCAGATCGCAGGTTGAGGCACCGGTCGCCATGTTGCGGGTGTACTGCTCGTGCCCCGGCGTGTCGGCGATGATGAATTTGCGCTTCTCGGTGGAGAAATAGCGATAGGCCACATCGATAGTGATGCCCTGCTCGCGCTCGGCCTGCAGGCCATCAACCAGCAGCGCCAGATCGAGTTTCTCGCCCTGGGTGCCGTGGCGTTTGCTGTCATTGTGCAGCGACGACAGCTGATCTTCATAAATCTGGCGCGTATCGTGCAGCAGACGGCCAATCAGCGTACTTTTGCCGTCGTCGACGCTGCCGCAGGTGAGGAAACGCAGCAGGCTTTTGTGTTGTTGCGCGGTCAGCCAGGCTTCAACGCCGCCCTGCTCGGCAATCTGTTGGGCAATAACGGTATTCATCGGCGTCTCCTTAGAAATAACCCTGACGTTTTTTCAGTTCCATCGAACCGGCCTGGTCGCGGTCAATCACGCGCCCCTGACGTTCACTGGTGGTGGAGACCAGCATCTCTTCAATGATTTCCGGCAGCGTCTGCGCCTCGGATTCCACCGCGCCGGTCAGCGGCCAGCAGCCGAGGGTACGGAAGCGCACCATACGCTGCTTAATCACTTCTCCCGGCTGCAGGTTGATACGATCGTCATCAATCATCATCAGCATGCCGTCGCGCTCCAGTACCGGGCGCGGTGCAGCCAGGTACAGCGGCACGATTTCGATGTTTTCCAGGAAGATGTACTGCCAGATATCCAGCTCGGTCCAGTTGGAGAGCGGGAACACGCGAATGCTTTCGCCTTTGTTGATCTGGCCATTGTAGTTGTGCCACAGCTCCGGACGCTGGTTCTTCGGATCCCAGCGGTGGAAACGATCGCGGAACGAATAGATACGCTCTTTGGCGCGCGACTTCTCTTCGTCACGACGTGCACCACCGAACGCTGCATCAAAACCATATTTGTTCAGCGCCTGCTTCAGGCCCTCGGTTTTCATGATGTCGGTATGTTTGGCGCTGCCGTGCACGAACGGGTTAATGCCCATCGCCACGCCTTCCGGGTTACGGTGCACCAGCAGCTCTGCGCCCATCGCTTTCACGGTGCGATCGCGGAACTCGTACATTTCATGGAATTTCCAGCCGGTATCAACGTGCAGCAGCGGAAACGGCAGCGTGCCCGGATAGAAGGCTTTGCGCGCCAGATGCAGCATCACCGAGGAGTCTTTACCGATGGAGTACATCATCACCGGATTGCTGAACTCGGCCGCCACCTCGCGGATGATATGGATACTCTCTGCCTCCAGCTGGCGCAGATGAGTGAGACGATTTTGGTCCATAATTTTTCCTCAAGCCAAATTGACAACGGCGGACTCGCGAGCCCCCTGCTGTGCCGAATGTTGGAACCAGGCAAGTTGCCCGTGCAGATTCACCACTTCGCCAATCACTAATAGCGCTGGCGTCGGCGCGGCAGCTGCCAGCGCCTCGAGTTGTGCTAAGGTGCCGGTCAGCACCTGTTGATCCTGGCGCGTGCCGCGACCAATCACCGCCACTGGCGTTGACGGCGCGCGGCCGTGTTCGATCAGCCCGGCGGCAATTTCCGCCGCTTTCACCGTGCCCATGTAAATTGCCAGCGTCTGCCGCGCGCGCGCCAGCGACGGCCAGTCGATACCGTCGCCGTCGGCGCGGCAGTGACCGGTAATAAACAGCACGCTCTGGGCATAATCGCGGTGGGTTAACGGAATACCGGCATATGCGGTAGCACCCGCGGCCGCGGTGATGCCCGGCACCACCTGGAACGAAATGCCCGCTGCCTGCGCCGCCTGCAGCTCTTCGCCGCCGCGGCCAAAAATAAACGGATCGCCGCCTTTCAGGCGCACCACGCGCTTGCCCTGCTGCGCCAGCGTCACCAGCAGCTGATTGGTCTCTTCCTGCGGCACCGAATGGGCGCCGGCGCGTTTGCCGACGCAGATACGATCGGCATCGCGTCTTACCAGCTCCAGCACCTCGTCGCTGACCAGATGGTCATACAGCACCACATCGGCCAGCTGCATCACCTGCAGCCCGCGCAGCGTCAGCAGACCACTGTCGCCCGGGCCGGCACCGACCAGCGTGATTTCACCCTGATTATCGGAGGTGTTTTCCAGTTCGCGATCGAGCGTGCGGCGCGCCTCGTTGACGTTACCCGCCGCCATCTGGCTGGCAAACAGGCCATTAAAAGCCCGCTCCCAGAAGCGACGACGGTCAGACATTTTGTGGTAGCGCTGTTTGACTTTGTCGCGCCACTGACCGGCCACTTCGGCCATCTGCCCGAGATTGGCGGGCAGCAGCGCTTCGATTTTTTCACGCAGCAGACGCGCCAGCACCGGCGCGGTGCCGCTGGAGGAGATCGCCACCACCAGCGGTGAGCGATCGACAATCGACGGGAAGATAAAGCTGCATTTCGGCTGGTCGTCGACCACATTCACCAGCTTGTGGCGCGCATTGGCGGCATCAAATACCTGCGCGTTGAGGGCGTTATCGTCGGTGGCGGCAATCACGAGGAAAACATCGTCCAGCTGCGCCGCGTCGAAGTGCTGATCAATCCACTCGATGGCGTTAATATCGCGCAGCGCCTGCAGTTCATGGCCGAGCTCGCGCGCGGCCACCCGCACGTGCGCACCGGCACGCCGCAGCAGCTCAATTTTACGCGCAGCGATTTCGCCACCGCCGACCACCAGCACCGGACGGTTTTTGAGATCGGCAAAGAGAGGCAAGTAATCCACGTTAACCTTGTTAGTTTTACAATAAGTTAACGTGACTATACGTCCCCGCCTTCTGGCAGATGAAATTACGAATTAGCATGAGTAGTTACCAAATGGAATAACGCAACGGGATTGCTGATAACAATTTGTGCTTAACAAATGATATTGCTGGTGTTTCGGAGCGATACAAATTGTGCAGGCGGCGTCACAGTTTCATACTAACTCAGAATTTTTTTACCCTGACGGGATGTCAGAAAAGGACAACCACTATGTTTGCCACTCTCCGCCGCAGCGTGCTGGCAGCACTGATTGCCGGCGGTTTGCCTCTTTTGGCGCAGGCTGCAGCGATCGCCCCTGGCCACTTTGCCGAACAGCAGCTGCGTCACATCGCTACCTATTTCCCCGGCCGCATGAGCGGCAGCCCCGCCGAGCTGATGACGGCAGATTATCTGCAGCAGCAGTTCACTCAGCTTGGTTATCAGAGCAATACCCGGCAGTTTAATACCAGCTACAACTGGCTGGAGAAACAGGGCATCACGCGCCGCCATAAAGTGACGGCGACCTCGGTGATCGCCGCACGCGCCGGCAGCGTGCCGCAGGAGATTCTGATCGTCACCCATCTGGATACCTGGACGCCGCTCAGCCAGCACGAGGCAGACAATAATCTCGGCGGCCTGCGTTTGCAGGGCGTGGACGATAACGCTTCCGGGCTGGGCGTAATGCTGGAGCTGGCGCAGGCGCTGAGTCAAACGCCGCTGCACTATGGCGTGCGCTTTGTGGCACTGAGCGCAGGCGAAGCCGGTTTACACGGTATGGATGATTATCTGGCGCGCATGAGCGTGCAGGAGAAGAAAGATACGCTGCTGGTGATCGATCTGAATAGCCTGATCGTTGGCGATCGCCTCTACTTTAATAACGGCATGAATACGCCAGCGGCAGTACGCAAGCAGACCAGCGCGCGCGCCCTGCAGATTGCACACCGTTACGGCATCACGGCCGCCAGCCACGTGCTGACCGCACGCGACTACCCGGGCGTTAATCCGTTTGATAAAGCCGGGATTCCACTGCTGGACGTCACCGCAGCCAACTGGGCGCTGGGCAATAAAGCCGGTGAGCAGCAGCGCGCGCGGTCACCGCATTTTCCGGAGGGTACGGTGCGCCACCAGACCGGGCGCGATAATCTGACTTACATCGACCACTGGCTGCCGGGGCGCATCCATCAGCGCACGCGCGACAGCGTACGTATTTTGCAGCCGCTGCTGACGGAGCTGGCTAATCCGACGTTGTAAGATCCTGCCGGTTTTTTGCGGGTGCGCACCGATGCGCACTCGCAGCAATTGCGCCCGTCAGCCTTCGTGTAACCCGCACTCTCGTTTGAGGCCGAAAAAGCGCGTCTCTTCCTCAGCCATCCCCGGCTCCCACTTGCGCGTGGTGTGCGTGTCGCCCACGGAGAGGTAACCTTCGTCCCACAGCGGATGGTACTTCAGCCCATGCTGCTTCAGATACTGGTGCACCTGACGATTATCCCAGTCGATGATCGGCAGGATTTTGAACACGCCACGCTGCACGGCCAGTACCGGCAGGCTGGCACGGCTGCCGGACTGATCGCGGCGCAGGCCGGCAAACCAGGTCTGCGCACCCAGCGTTTGCAGCGCGCGGTTCATCGGCTCGACTTTGTTCAGCTGGTTGTACTGCTCGATCCCTTCAACGCCCTGCTCCCACAGCTTGCCGTAGCGCGCTTCCTGCCACGCCGGTGAGGTTTCGGCGCGGAAGATCTGCAGATTCAGGTTCAGCTGCTGCGTCAGCTCATCGATGAAGCGGTAGGTCTCAGGGAACAGATAACCGGTATCGGTGAGGATTACCGGAATATCCGGGCGCTGCTGCGTGACCATGTGCAACAGCACCGCCGCCTGAATACCAAAACTCGACGACAGCACAAAGGCGCCTGGCAGCTGCTCCAGCGCCCAGCTGACGCGCTGTTCGGCGGAGAGCTTTTCCAGCTGGACGTTGCTTTCCGCCAGCGCCATGATGCGATCGACTTTGCTGCCGCTGTTCAGGCTGGCGAGATCGGGTAGTGTCATACTGCCTCCGGGTCCCAGAAATCACGGGCGGGATCGACCACCGGCTGCACAATGCCCGCGCGAATCACGAAGTCACCAAACCCTTCATCCGCCGTGCGCTCGCTGGCCCAGCGCGCCACCAGCTCATCGATGCTGGCGAGGATTTCGTTTTCCGTGATGTTTTCGCGGTACATGCGCGGGATGCGCGTGCCGATGCGATTACCACCAATATGCAGGTTGTAACGGCCCGGCGCTTTGCCCACCAGGCCCAGTTCGGCCAGCATGGCACGCCCGCAGCCGTTCGGACAACCGGTAACGCGTAACACTATGTGCTCTTCGCCGACGCCGTGGCGGTGCATGATCTCCTCCACTTTGCTGACGAAGGATGGCAGGAAGCGTTCGGCTTCAGCCATCGCCAGCGGACAGGTCGGGAAAGCCACGCAGGCCATGGAGTTTTCACGCTGCGGCGTGACCGCTTCCATCAGGCCGTGCTCACGCGCAATGGCTTCGATCTGCGCTTTCTGCGCCTCCGGTACGCCGGCCACAATCAGGTTCTGATTGGCGGTCAGGCGGAAATCGCCCTGATGCACTTTGGCAATCTCCGCAATACCGCGCTTCAGCGGACGGCCCGGATAATCCAGCAGGCGACCGTTTTCGATAAACAGCGTCAGGTGCCATTTCTTGTCGATGCCCTTCACCCAGCCGATGCGATCGCCACGGGTGGTAAATTCGTATGGGCGAATCGGCTCGAAGGTCAGGCCGGCACGCTTCTCGACTTCGGCTTTAAAGGTCTCGACGCCGACGCGCTCCAGCGTGTATTTGGTTTTGGCATTTTTACGATCGGTACGGTTACCCCAGTCGCGCTGCGTGGTGACCACCGCTGCAGCCACATCAAGGATCTTCTCCACCGGCAGGTAGCCAAACTCGCTGGCGGTGCGCGCGTAAGTGGCTTTGTTGCCGTGCTCAATCGACAAACCGCCACCGACCAGCAGGTTAAAGCCAATCAGCTTGCCGTTCTCCGCAATGGCGATGAAGTTCAGATCGTTCGCATGCAGGTCGACATCGTTATGCGGCGGTACCACAACGGTGGTTTTAAACTTACGTGGCAGATAGGTCTCACCGAGGATCGGCTCCTGATCGGTGGTGGCGACCTTCTCCTGATCCCACCAGATCTCGGCGTAGGCGCGCGTCTGCGGCAGCAGATGCTCGGAAAGCTTTTTCGCCCACTCGTACGCTTCCTGATGCAGCTCTGACTCCACCGGGTTCGAGGTACACAGCACGTTACGGTTGACGTCGTTGGCGGTAGCCAGCGCGTCCAGTCCGACTTCATGCAGCATCTGGTGAGTTGGCTTGACGTTCTTCTTCAGAATGCCGTGAAACTGGAACGTCTGACGGTTAGTCAGGCGGATGCTGCCGTACAGCGTTTTGTCGGTGGCAAATTTATCAATCGCCAGCCACTGCGTTGGCGTGATGATGCCGCCCGGCAGACGGCAGCGCAGCATCATCGCATGACGTGGCTCCAGCTTCTGCGCAGCGCGCTCGGCGCGGATGTCGCGGTCATCCTGCTGGTACATGCCGTGAAAACGGATCAGCAGGAAGTTATCGCCGGTAAAGCCGCCGGTCAGGCCATTGTCGAGATCTTCTAAAATGGTGCCGCGCAGGTAGTTGCTCTGCTTTTTCAGACGCTCGGCGTCGGAAAGTTTGCCTTCAACCACCAGCGGTCCAGGATGTTTTTCGCTCATTAGTAAACGTCTCGCTGATAACGGCGCTCAATGCGCAGCTCACTTAAAAATTCGTCAGCGGTTTCACGATCCATGCCGCCGTGTTCGACCACCACATCCAGTAATGCCTGTTCAACGTCTTTCGCCATGCGATTGGCGTCGCCGCAGACGTACAGGTGCGCGCCCTCTTCAATCCAGCGCCACACTTCCGCCCCTCTGGCGCGGATTTTATCCTGTACGTAAATCTTTTCGGCCTGATCGCGTGACCACGCCAGATCGATATGGGTCAGCAGACCGTCTTTAACGTATTTCTGCCACTCTACCTGATAGAGGAAATCTTCGGTGAAGTGCGGATTACCAAAGAACAGCCAGTTTTTACCGCTGGCACCGTCGTTTTCACGCTGCTGCATGAAGGCGCGGAACGGGGCAATGCCGGTGCCCGGGCCGATCATGATCACCGGCGCATCCGGATTGGCCGGCAGGCGGAAATTATCGTTATGCTCAATGAACACGCGGATTTCGCCATCTTCTTCCAGCCGATCGGCCAGCCAGGTGGACGCGCCGCCGCCGCGCTGACGGCCGTCAATTTCATAACGCACCGCGCCGACGGTGATATGCACTTCGGTTTCGTTCTCCGCCTGCGACGAGGCGATGGAGTAAAGCCGCGGCGTCAGCGGACGCAGCAGGCCAGTCAGCTGACCGGCGTTCAGTTCGGTGGGTGCCTGGCGCACCATGTCGACAATCGGGAAACTCTGCGCGAAGCTTTGCAGCTTCGGCTTGTCGCCCGCCAGCGCCAGCAGCGCCTCGTTGCGCGACAGGGCTGCATACTGCTCGACAATCTGCGGCGTGTTGACCGTCAGCTCAAAATGTTTCTGCAGCGCCTCGGCCAGCGGCAGAGTTTCTCCGCGCACCTCGACCTGCTCATCGCCTTTCAGCCATACTAGCTGCAGCAGCTCCTGCACCAGTTCCGCATCGTTTTCATACCATACGCCGAGCGCATCGCCTGGCTGGTAACGCAGACCGGAATCACCCAGATCGATTTCGATATGGCGCACGTCTTTATCTGAGTTGCGACCGGTAATTTTCTGGTTCAGAGCAAAGCTGGCGGTGAGCGGCGCTTCTTTGGTGTAAGGACTGCTGTCCACCAGATTGACGCTGCCAGCCGCGCTGGCTGCCAGCTGCGCTGCCGGTTCCGCCGGCACGCGCGCTTTGAGAATATCGGTGAGCTGCAGACGCCAGGCGCTGGCCAGCTCGCTGTATTCAACATCGGCATCCACGCGATCCAGCAGGCGTTCGCCGCCCAGTTCGGCCAGACGCTGGTCGAAGTCTTTACCGGCCTGACTGAAAAATTCATAGGAGGTATCGCCAAGACCAAACACGGCAAAGGCGGTATCGCTCAGCTTCGGCGCTTTCTTCGACAGCAGGAATTTATGCAGCGCTACCGCCTCTTCCGGCGGTTCGCCCTCGCCCTGCGTTGAGGTCACGATGACCAGCAGTTTTTCCTGACCGATCTGTTTGAATTTATAGTCGCCGGCATTCACCAGGTTGACGCTCAGTTTCGCCGCCAGCAAATCGTCACGCAGCTGCTCGGCCAGCCGGCGCGCATTGCCGGTTTGGGAGGCGGAGATCAGCGTAATGCCCGGCACCTCAGCGGCGACTGGCGCAGGCGCGGCAACGGTGCCCGGTGCCTGATTAACCATGCCCCAGAAGTAGCCAGAGAGCCATGCCAGCTGCGTTGGATTGAAATCGGTGGTCGCGGCCTGTAAGCGCGCAATTTGCTCCGGGGATAGCGGAAGCATCGCTGGGGGTGCCTGAGTCGTCATCGCGTTAAAAATTCCAGTGTCAGAAATCCGTACCGGGAAGCGGCGGAAGAGTGGGTAGGTTACCGGCCTGTATATTAACGATTAAATAAGGCTTCGACATAATAAATAACCAAAATGACTAAGTGGTTTTTTGGGTCAGACTAACCAGTAAAAGTGGTAAATAAAGTTGTCGTAATTCAATCAGTTAATTTACGGCGTAAACGGCAGATCAGCAGAAATGCCCTTTTCAGCGCTGGCGGGTGCGAAAAATCTGCTTTTCAGGTAGACTTCAGCGGTTTTTACGTCTGAGAGCCATTATGTCTACCACGCTGTTTAAAGAGTTCCAGTTTGAAGCGGCCCACCGCTTACCTCACGTGCCGGAAGGGCATAAATGCGGTCGTCTGCACGGCCATTCATTTCTGGTGCGACTGGAAATTACCGGTGAAGTGGATGCGCATACCGGTTGGGTAATGGATTTTGCCGAACTGAAGGCGGCGTTCAGGCCGATCTACGATCGCCTCGATCACCATTATCTCAACGATATTCCCGGTCTGGAGAACCCGACCAGCGAAGTGCTGGCGAAATGGATCTGGGATGAGATGAAGCCGATTCTGCCTGAGCTGAGTGCAGTGATGATCAAAGAGACCTGCACCGCAGGCTGCGTCTATCGCGGCTGACAGTCGCGGTAAAGGTCAGAAGGTCGCCATCAATGGCGACCCTACGGTGCAGTGCGGATTTTTACTGGGTGCGCATTAATGCGCATCGGCTACCATTGGCCAGGTCGCCATCAATGGCGACCCTACGGTGTAATGAGTTTTACAGGGTGCGCATTGATGCTTACCCGCCACAATTGCGTTAATTTTGCCGGGTGCGCATCGGGTGAATCAGGCGATGTTCAGGTATTTGTGCGTCTGCATCGAAAGCCGCCAGTTGCGGGCAATGCAGGTTTCGATACACAGTCTGGTCGCCGCCTCGCCACGGCTGATGGGCTGCAGCGCCACAATGCGTTTTTTCTCATCCTGCAGGCCAGCCAGCAGCGCATCCAGCGCTTCCACATCCCGCTCACGCGCCACCGGATGTTTAATCTCATCGGCACGCTGCAGCGCCTGCGGCAGCACATCGTAGCCACCCCGCATGTTCACCTTCGGCGACACCGTCACCCAGGTGGCAGCGGAACAGTGCACTTCATGCGTGCCGCTGGTTTCAATCTGACACTGAAAACCGGCCGCTTCCAGCGCTTCGGTCAGTGGACGTAAGTCAAAAATTGCCGGCTCACCGCCGGTGATTACCACATGGCGGGCGGTCCAGCCCTGACGCTGAATGCTCTCAATCAGCGTGGCCGCATCGGCGCTGCCCCAGGCATCGCTCTCCACGGTTTTGACCAGAATGTCCCCCAGCGACGTCTCCCGATCCGCCCGCGTTTCCCAGGTATGTTTGGTATCACACCAGCTACAGCCCACCGGACATCCTTGTAAGCGGATAAAGATGGCCGGCACGCCGGTGTAAAAACCTTCGCCCTGCAGCGTCTGGAACATTTCGTTAATCGGGTAGAACATTTTTTACTCACATCAGAAATTCGAGGCGCAGATTATGGCAGATTTTGTGCGTCGCTTCACAGCTGCTTCGTGCCATAAAAAGCAAAAGCCCCGCACGAGGCGGGGCTTGATGTCAGGCGATGTGGCCATTTAGCCACATCCGCAGGCGATTACGCCTGGCCTTTAACTTCTTTCAGACCGTTGAACGGCGCTTTGTCACCCAGCGCTTCTTCGATACGAATCAGCTGGTTGTACTTAGCAACGCGGTCAGAACGGCTCATAGAACCGGTTTTGATCTGGCCAGCGGCAGTACCGACCGCCAGGTCAGCGATGGTCGCGTCTTCAGTTTCGCCAGAGCGGTGAGAGATGACCGCGGTGTAGCCAGCGTCTTTCGCCATCTTGATCGCAGCCAGGGTTTCGGTCAGAGAACCGATCTGGTTGAATTTGATCAGGATAGAGTTAGCGATGCCTTTCTCGATGCCTTCTTTCAGGATTTTGGTGTTGGTCACGAACAGGTCGTCGCCCACCAGCTGAATTTTGTCGCCCAGCACTTTGGTCTGGTAAGCGAAGCCGTTCCAGTCAGACTCATCCAGACCGTCTTCGATAGAAACGATTGGGTACTGTTTGGTCAGGTCTTCCAGGAAGTGGGTGAACTCTTCAGAAGTGAAGGCTTTGTTGCCTTCGCCAGCCAGCACATATTTGCCGTCTTTGTAGAATTCAGATGCTGCGCAGTCCATCGCCAGGGTGATGTCTTTGCCCAGCTCGTAGCCTGCTGCTTTAACAGCTTCAGCGATAACGGCCAGCGCTTCGGCGTTTGAACCCAGGTTTGGCGCGTAGCCACCTTCGTCACCCACCGCAGTGTTCATGCCTTTGGCTTTCAGGACTTTAGCCAGGTGATGGAATACTTCAGAACCCATACGGATGGCTTCTTTCACGGTTTTCGCGCCAACCGGCTGAATCATGAACTCCTGGATATCAACGTTGTTATCCGCGTGCTCACCACCGTTGATGATGTTCATCATTGGCAGTGGCATAGAGTATTTGCCCGGGGTGCCGTTCAGTTCTGCAATGTGTGCGTACAGTGGCAGGCCTTTAGAGGCTGCTGCTGCTTTCGCTGCTGCCAGAGAAACCGCCAGAATGGCGTTTGCACCGAAGTTGGATTTGTTGTCAGTACCGTCCAGCTCGATCATGATCTTATCGATGTTCGCCTGGTCTTTGGCATCTTTGCCTTTTACCGCGTCAGCGATTGGGCCGTTAACCGCAGCAACCGCTTTGGTTACGCCTTTGCCCAGGAAACGAGACTTATCACCGTCACGCAGCTCCAGTGCTTCGCGTGAACCGGTTGATGCACCTGATGGCGCAGCAGCCAGACCAACGAAACCGCCTTCCAGATGCACTTCTGCTTCTACAGTCGGGTTGCCACGGGAGTCGATGATTTCGCGACCGATGACTTTAACGATTTTGGACATTCGATTTTCCTCAGTACAAGTTAGTCAATCCTAAGACAAACAACGCGCGAAAAGTTCGCGCGCTGTTCGTTAAACTCTTACTTCGCTAAACGCTTCTGGTGCTCCTGCGCGGCTTTCACAAAGCCAGCGAACAGCGGATGACCATCACGCGGGGTCGACGTGAATTCCGGGTGGAACTGGCAGGCTACAAACCATGGATGATTCGGGATCTCGATGATCTCCACCAGTTGATCGTCGCCGGAACGGCCTGCAATGTGCAGACCCGCCGCTTCAATCTGCTTCAGCAGCAGATTGTTTACTTCGTAACGGTGGCGATGACGCTCAGTAATGACGTCAGAGCCGTACAGCTGGCGCACTTTGCTTTCCGGCGTCAGTTGGCACTGCTGGCTTCCCAGACGCATGGTGCCGCCCAGATCGCTCTGCTCGGTACGCTGTTCAACGTTACCGTTTTCATCGCGCCATTCGGTGATTAACGCAACCACCGGGTACTTACAGTCTGGCACAAATTCAGTGGAGTTGGCGCCTTCCATCCCGGCCACGTTGCGCGCGAATTCCATCAGCGCAATCTGCATGCCAAGGCAAATGCCGAGGTACGGAATGTTGTTTTCACGCGCGTATTGCGCGGTCAGCAATTTCCCTTCCACACCGCGGTAACCGAAGCCACCAGGAATCAGGATAGCATCAAGATCTTTCAGAATTTCGACGCCGCGCGTTTCCACATCCTGCGAATCGATCAGCTTGATGTTCACGGTGACGCGATTTTTCAGGCCGCCGTGCTTCAGCGCTTCAATCACGGATTTGTAGGCATCCGGCAGTTCGACATATTTGCCGACCATACCGATGGTGACTTCGCCGCCCGGATTGGCTTCTTCGTAAATCACCTGCTCCCACTCGGCCAGATTGGCTTCCGGCGCGCTCAGGTTGAAACGCTTGCAGATGTAATCATCCAGACCCTGCGATTTCAGCAGGCCCGGGATCTTGTAGATCGAATCAACGTCTTTTAGCGAGATAACCGCTTTTTCCGGCACGTTACAGAACAGGGCGATCTTCGCGCGCTCGTTAGCGGGCACCGCGCGGTCTGAACGGCAAATCAGCACGTCAGGCTGAATACCAATCGACAGCAGCTCTTTGACCGAGTGCTGAGTTGGCTTGGTTTTCACTTCACCCGCCGCCGCCATGTAAGGCACCAGCGTCAGGTGCATGTACATGGTGTGTTCACGGCCAACATCGACCGCCATCTGACGAATCGCTTCCAGGAACGGCAGGGATTCGATATCGCCCACGGTTCCGCCGATTTCCACCAGCACGACGTCATGACCTTCGCCACCTTCAATGATGCGCTCTTTGATGGCGTTGGTGATGTGTGGGATAACCTGAATGGTCGCGCCCAGATAGTCGCCGCGACGCTCTTTGCGCAGCACTTCTGAGTAGATACGGCCGGTAGTAAAGTTGTTGCGGCGCGACATTTTAGTACGGATGAAGCGCTCGTAGTGACCTAAATCCAGATCGGTCTCGGCCCCGTCATCGGTGACGAACACTTCACCGTGCTGTGTAGGGCTCATGGTACCCGGATCGACGTTGATATACGGATCGAGTTTCATGATGGTCACATTCAGACCACGTGCTTCAAGGATGGCTGCGAGGGAGGCTGCGGCAATGCCTTTGCCCAGAGAGGAAACGACCCCGCCGGTCACAAAAATATAATTCGTTGTCATGCTGAACCTGAGAGTTTAGGTTTAAAGACGGTGGAATAACCAGGACGGGAAAACAGTATACCCGAAGTCGTCCGCAGCCACAATTGATGAATCACACCATCCTCCTCGCATTACAGCCTGTAACATAGCGGAGAGTGCCGGGTGAAATGTTGACGTACGTCACAAAGTTGCCGACTGGCTGAATCGAGTAAGCTCAGGCGGTGATTTTATGCTCAGCGCTGGAATAATCACCGGCGCTGCGCAGAGATGTTGAATAAGGTTATTCGCCGGCTTTGACCTGCTGCCAGGCGGCTTCCATCTGCGCCAGCGTAGCCTGTTCCATGCTCAGCCCCTGGGCCTGAATAATATTCTCGACCTGACGGAAGCGGCGCTCGAACTTGTCATTGGCCTTTTGCAGCGCGGTTTCCGCTTTGCTGCCGAGATGGCGTGACAGATTGACGGTAGCGAACAGCAGATCGCCAATCTCCTCTTCCAGCTTGTCGCTGTCCACCACCGCCTGCTGGGCTTCATGCATCACTTCGTCGATCTCTTCATGCACTTTATCCAGCACCGGCCCGAGGCTGTCCCAGTCGAAGCCTACGCTGTGACAGCGCTTCTGGATTTTATAAGCGCGCATCAGCGCCGGCAGCGCTTTCGGGATATCGTCCAGCACCGAGTGCTGAGACTTCTCCGCACGCTCACGCTGCTTGATCGCCTCCCAGTTTTTCAGCACTTCGGCCGTGGAATCGACCTGGACTTCGCCGAAGATGTGCGGATGGCGACGCTCCAGTTTGTCACTGATGGCGTTGCAGATGTCATCGAAATTGAAACGCTGCTGCTCCTCGGCCATGCGGGCGTAGAACACCACCTGAAACAGCAGATCGCCCAGTTCGCCGCGCAGATCGTCAAAGTCTTCGCGCTGGATGGCGTCGATAACTTCATAGGTCTCTTCCAGCGTATACGGCGCGATAGAGGCGAAGGTCTGCTGGCGATCCCACGGGCAGCCGCGCACCGGATCGCGCAGGGTTTGCATGATGGTGAGCAGGCGGTTTAAAGCAGTCATGAAAGTCCCCGGAACAACAAGATAAAAAGCCGCCATCAATGGCGACCCTGCAGGGTAATTACGCGGTTTTGCCCGGGTGCGCATTGCTGCGCACCGGTCTCAGCAGGGCTTAATGTAAGCGGCGCGCATCGATAATATCCGGCACCTGATTAAGGCGCGCCAGCACGCGACCCAGCACCTGCTGGTTATAAATCTCGATATCCATATCGATGGTGGCGAGCTGCTTTTTGGTGTCGCTGCGGCTGGACACGCCCAGCACGTTGACCTTTTCATTGGCCAGAATGGTGGTGATGTCGCGCAGCAGCCCGCTGCGATCGTTGGCCGTCACGCGTACCACCAGCGAATAACCGCTGGAGTAACTTTCGCCCCACACCGCATCGACAATGCGTTCCGGCGCATGCGAAATCAGTTCGCTGAGCTGATCGCAGTCGGCGCGGTGAATCGAAATGCCGCGCCCCTGGGTAATAAACCCGACAATATCATCGCCCGGAATCGGCTGGCAGCAGCGCGCAATGTGGTGCAGCAGATTGCCGACACCCTCCACCACCACGCGGCCACTCTCTTTGCGCGCCGACGACGGCTGATGCGATTTCTGCGTCAGCTGACGCAGCGCCTCGCGATCTTCCTCTTCAGCGCTCGGCTTGTTGAGCTTCGCCTGCAGGAAGTTAACCATCTGGTTAAGACGGATATCTCCGCCACCAATCATCGCCAGCAGCTCATCCTGCGAGCTGACGTTATAACGCGGCAGCAGCAGCTTCTCGGCTTCGCGCATGCTGATATCCAGCTGGCCCAGCTCGCTATCCAGAATCTGCCGGCCGGCCGCGATATTTTTGTCGCGATCCTGTTTACGGAACCAGGCATGAATCTTCGAGCGTCCGCGGCTGGTGGTGATATAGCCGAGGTTGGGGTTCAGCCAGTCGCGGCTCGGGTTCGGCTGCTTCTGGGTGATCACCTCAATCTGATCGCCCATCTGCAGCTGATAGGTAAAGGGCACAATACGGCCGCCGATTTTGGCACCGATGCAGCGATGACCAATATCACTGTGAATGTGGTAGGCGAAGTCGAGCGGCGTGGAACCGGCCGGCAAATCGACCACGTCGCCCTTTGGCGTAAACACATAAACGCGGTCATCAAATACCTGGCTGCGCACCTCTTCCAGCATCTCGCCGGAATCCGCCATCTCTTCCTGCCAGGTAATCAGTTTACGCAGCCAGGCGATGCGCTCTTCGTGCCCTGCGGCACCGCGCGCGTTGCTGGCCGTCGGTCCTTCTTTGTACTTCCAGTGTGCCGCGACGCCCAGTTCAGCGTCCTCGTGCATCTGACGGGTACGGATCTGAATCTCGACCGTTTTGCCCTGCGGGCCCAGCACCACGGTATGAATCGACTGATAGCCGTTTGGCTTGGGATTGGCGACGTAATCGTCGAACTCGCTAGGCAGATGACGATACAGCGTGTGGACGGTGCCGAGCGCGCCGTAGCAGTCCTGCAGGCGTTCAGCGACAATGCGCACTGCACGCACGTCGAACAGCTCATCAAACGCCAGCGACTTCTTCTGCATTTTGCGCCAGATGCTGTAGATATGCTTGGGACGGCCGTAAACTTCCGCACGCACGCCCTCTTTTTGCATCTCTTTACGCAGGTTATCGACGAAGTTATCAATGTACTGTTCACGATCGATGCGGCGTTCGTGCAGCAGTTTGGCGATGCGTTTGTATTCGTCAGGATGCAGGTAGCGGAAGCAGTAATCTTCCAGCTCCCATTTGAGCTGGCCGATCCCGAGACGGTTGGCCAGCGGCGCATAAATGTTGGTGCTCTCTTTCGCCGCCAGCACGCGCTCATCTTCTGGCGCATCTTTCATCTCGCGCAGGTGGGCAATACGTTCTGCCAGCTTGATGACCACGCAGCGGAAATCTTCCACCATCGCCAGCAGCATGCGGCGCACGTTATCCACCTGCTCTGAGGCCATTGAGTCGTTGTGAATGGCTTTCAGCTGGCGGATGGCATCCATATCGCGCACGCCGTGCACCAGCGAGACGATGCTTTTGCCAAAGGCCTTCTCCAGATCCTCTTCGCTCACCACGCCCGCATTGGCCAGCGGGAACAGCAGCGCGGCGCGCAGACTGTCGATGTCCATACTGAGCATGGTGAGAATTTCCACCATCTCAATACCGCGCCACAGCAGCAGAGCCTGATCTGGATGGTCGTGCGTTTCGGCTTCACAGTAGCGCCATGTTTCCGCCAGTCGTTCGCAGGATTGCGGATTACTGATACTCAAGCTGGCGATCCACTGGTCAAGGGCAAATTCCCCGGCCGTATTTAAATGCGCACTTCTAACCGCAACCATATCCTCTCCTGCCACAGCGACTTAAACATCGCTTATGTTTTGCTAAACAGCACCATGGATTCGAGATGGCTGGTATGAGGGAACATATCCAGCATCGCGACCCTTTCCAGATGGTAGCCCGCCGACAGTAATGTCTGACTGTCGCGGGCAAGTGTTGTCGGGTTACAGGAAACATAGACCACGCGTTGCGGCGCAAGTTTAACGATATGCGACATGACGCCCGCGGCCCCGGCACGCGCCGGATCCAGTAACACCTTATTAAATCCCTGCGCCGCCCAGGGCTGGCGCGAGACATCTTCCTCTAAATTGTGCTGGAAGAAGCAGACATTTCTGAGATTGTTAAGCTGAGCATTATACTCTGCCTGGCGCACTAATGCTGCAACGCCCTCCACACCCACCGCATTTTGTACGAACTTTCCTAGCGGCAATGTGAAGTTGCCCATGCCACAGAACAGATCCAGCACCCGATCGTCCGGCTGCAGATCCAGCCAGGCAATCGCCTGTGCCACCATCTGCTGATTCACGCCATCGTTGACCTGTATGAAATCCTGCGGGCTAAAGGTTAGCTGCAAATCAAACGAGCGGTAGTAAGGCTGCTCGGCACCGAGCGCCTGCAGCGCGTCACTGCCGTCCGCCAGCCAGATCATCAGCCGGTGCTCATGCGAAAAACGTTCCAGTTTTGTCCGGTCCGCAGCGGAGAGCGCATCAAGATGGCGCAGCACCATTAGCGGACCGTTATCCGCCAGCACCAGTTCCACATGCCCCAGCCGTTTCGCTGCGTGCAGGCTGCTGAGACAGTGGTGCAGCGGCTGCAGCAGCGCCTCAAGCTCGGGCACCAAAACGGGGCATTGCGTCACATCAATCAGATCGTTACTGCCCGCCTGACGGAAGCCCATCTGCAGGCGCTGCTGCTTCGGCAGCCACTGCAAACCGAGACGCGCGCGCCGGCGATAGCCCCAGGGCGCAGCGCTGATGATCTCATCCACCTGCACCGGCAGCGCCGCTTCCTGACTCAGCATGCGGCCCAGCGCCCGCGCTTTGCTCTCCTGCTGCAGCGCCACGGACACGTGCTGCTGCTGGCAGCCGCCGCACACGCCGAAATGGATGCAGCGCGGTTGCTGGCGCTGCGGGCTCGGTTGTGTAATCTTTTTGGCTTTGCCGCGCGCAAACTGACGCTTATCTTCGGTCAGGATCACCTCGGCCTGTTCGCCGGGCAGCGCGCCGCTGACAAACAGCGTTTTACCGTTATGGCGCGCTACGCCCTGACCAAAGGGATCGAGCTCGTCAATGGTGACGCTGAGACGTTGCCTGGTCGTCACGCGCTGTTTTGCGGAGTAAAATTGCGCCATAGTATTGTGAATTCTCAGTTTTCATTAGGTGTGCAGCCGTACGCGGTTTTTGCACAGGGATAAAATGCCAGGAGTCGCCAGGCCACAATTATGACCAAATATAGCCTGCGGGCGCGAATGATGATTCTGATACTGGCGCCGACGCTGATGATTGGCCTGCTGCTCAGTACCTTCTTCGTGGTGCACCGCTACAACGAACTGCAGCACCAGGTGCGCGATGCCGGCGCTAACATTATCGAACCGCTGGCGGTGTCGAGCGAGTACGGCATGACGTGGCATAATCGTGATGCGATTCGCGAGCTGGTCAGCCTGCTGCATCGCCGTCATTCCGATATTGTCCGTGCCATTACGGTTTTCGACAACAACAATCACATCTACGTCAGCTCCAATAACAACCAGAACCTCGCGCTGCTGCAAAAAGCCGATATTTCCACGCTGGCGGATGGCGTGTCGGTGGAGCGACACGGCAACCTGATGGTGCTCCGCACGCCAATCATCTCTGAACGCTATTCGGTGGACGAACTGCCGGGTGAAGACGCCAAGCCGGCAGGCAATCCGCTGGGTTATGTGGCGATTGAGCTGGATCTGCAGTCGGTGCGGCTGGAGCAGTACAAAGAGGTGTTTGTCGCCACTCTGCTGCTGCTGTTTTGCCTGTGCATCGCCATGCTGTTTGCCTATCGACTGATGCGCGACGTCACCGGCCCGATTCGCAACATGGTTACCACCGTGGACCGCATCCGGCGCGGCCAGCTCGACAGCCGCGTGGATGGCTACATGCTGGGCGAGCTGAGCATCCTGAAAAACGGCATCAACGCCATGGCGATGTCGCTCACCGCCTACCATGAAGAGATGCAGCAGAACATCGACCAGGCAACCTACGATCTGCGCGAAACGCTCGAGCAGCTGGAGATTCAGAACGTCGAGCTGGACCTGGCGAAAAAGCGCGCCCAGGAAGCGGCACGCATCAAGTCGGAGTTTCTCGCCAATATGTCGCACGAGCTGCGCACGCCGCTCAATGGCGTGATTGGCTTTACCCGCCAGATGCTGAAAACCGGGCTGAGCACCAACCAGCGTGATTACATGAGCACCATTGAGCGCTCGGCCAATAACCTGCTGAGCATCATTAACGACGTGCTCGATTTCTCCAAACTGGAAGCCGGTAAGCTGGTGCTGGAGTCGATCCCGTTCCCGCTGCGCGCCACGCTGGATGAAACGCTGGTGCTGCTGGCGCCGTCCGCGCATGAGAAAGGCCTCGAGATCACTGTGTGCCTGGAGAAACAGGTGCCGGATAATGTGATTGGCGATCCGCTGCGTCTGCAGCAAATTCTGATCAACCTGATTGGCAACGCCATCAAATTTACCGAGCGCGGCCACATTGATCTGCGCGTCGAGCTGCGTCATCTCAGCATCACGCGGGCGGAACTGGAGATTCAGGTGCACGATACCGGCATCGGTATCTCTGAGCAGCAGCAGTCGCAGCTGTTCCAGGCCTTTCGTCAGGCGGATGCCAGTATTTCGCGCCGTCACGGCGGTACCGGTCTTGGCCTGGTGATTACGCAGAAACTGGTGCACGAAATGGGCGGTGAGATCGCCTTCCACAGCCGGCAGAATCAGGGCTCCACCTTCTGGGTACAGGTACATCTGGATCTTAATCCTAACGCACCGGCGATTCCACGCATGCTGGACGATCTGCACGCCACGCCGCTGGCTTATATCGAACCCCATCCGGCGGTGGCGAAAGCGGTTCAGGAGATGCTGAGCATTACGCCTCTGCAGGTGCAGCACTTTGCCAGCCTTGACGATCTGCCCGACGCCCACTTCCCGCTGCTGCTGATGGGGCTGCCGGTCAGCGATCCGCATCCGGCTACGCTGTCCGATGCGCTGATTGCCCGCCTGCGCGCACACGCCGACTCCGTGCTGCTGGCGCTGCCAAGCGAAATGATGCTGTTCGCTGACGATTTGCGCGCGCGCGGTATTGCCGGCTGCATTGCCAAACCGGTGTCGCTGACGCGATTGCTGCCGATGCTGCTCGATCTCAACATGCGTCATAGCGACGCCGCCCCGCGCGGCGTAAGACAGCCGCTGACGGTGATGGCGGTGGATGATAATCCGGCCAACCTGAAGCTGATCGGCGCATTGCTGGAGGAGCAGGTCCAGAACATCATTCTGTGCGACAACGCCAGTCAGGCGATTCATCAGGCGCGGCAGCAGCGGCTGGACGTGATTCTGATGGATATTCAGATGCCGGACATCGACGGCATTCGCGCCAGCGAGATCATCCGCAGCCTGCCACAGCACGCCAGCACGCCGATTGTCGCGGTCACGGCGCATGCGCTGGATGGCGAACGCGAGCAGCTGATCGCCGCCGGCATGAATGATTATCTCGCCAAGCCGATTGATGAGGACAAGCTGAAGCAGCTGCTGCAGCGCTATGCGCCGGGCAGCGTGGCGAGCGCGGTGCGACAACCGGCGATCGCGCCCTCACTCGACTGGGCGCTTGCGCTGCGCCAGGCGGCGAATAAAGCCGAGCTGGCGCGCGATCTGCTGCAGATGCTGCTGGATTTTCTGCCGGAAGTGGAGCAGCGCGTGGCGCAGTGTATGGCGCAGAATGACGTCGATGGGCTGCGCGAGATTATTCATAAGCTGCACGGCAGCGCCAGCTACAGCGGCGTGCCGCGGCTGAAACAGCTGTGTCAGCAGCTGGAGAAGAGTCTGCATCAGGAGAGCGATATCGCAGCGCTGGAACCAGAGCTGCTGGAGCTGAGCGACGAGATGGCGAATGTGGCGCGCGAAGCGCGTCAGGTGCTGGGCGTGGTGTAGTCAGGGTTGTGGGTTGTGGGTTGTGGGTTGTGGGTTGTGGGTTGTGGGTTGTGGGTTGTGGGTTGTGGGTTGTGGGTTGTGGGTTGTGGGTTGTGGGTTGTGGGTTGTGGGTTGTGGGTTGTGGGTTGTGCGCTGGGCCCTCACCCCAGCCCTCTCCCGCACGCGGGAGAGGGGGCTGATGGTGCAAGGATTTGGATTTCGCGCTGTTCCTCTGGATCGCGCCGGACGGTTCCCTCTCCCGCCGGGAGAGGGTTAGGGTGAGGGGAAAACCGCACCGCCTCCCCCCTACAACCCCTGCCCCACCTTAATCGTGGCAGCGACGTTCCTTGCCGTCAGGCGGACATTCTGCGCGGCATTGGCCAGCGCCTCTTCCAGCGAACAGATACCCGACAGCACGCTGTACACCGCGTCGATCCCGTGCTGATGCACCACACCGACATCCGCCGTCAGGCTGCCGGCAATACCGATGACCGGCTTATTGAACTGCTTCGCCACCTGCGCCACGCCAACCGGCACTTTGCCGTTGACTGACTGACTGTCGATGCGCCCTTCACCGGTAATCACCAGATCGGCATCCCGTACCTGCTGCGCCAGCCCCAGCGCTTCGGTGACAATCTCAATGCCGCGCCGCAGTTCCGCGTGGCAAAACGCATGCAGCGCCGCGCCCATGCCGCCGGCTGCACCACCGCCGGCGATGTGCAGCACATCAATATCCAGATCGCGCTGAATAATCGCGGCGTAATGGCCGAGCGCGGCATCCAGCTGCTGCACCAGCTGCGGCGTGGCTCCCTTCTGCGGGCCAAAAATCGCCGACGCCCCCTCTTCGCCAATCAGCGGATTGGTCACGTCGCACGCCACTTCAATGCGGCACTGCAGCAGGCGCGGATCCAGATCGGCGATCTCAATCTTCGCCAGTTGCGGCAGTGCCCCGCCGCCATAGCCAATCCCGCTGCCGTCGCTGTCCAGCAGCCGGGCACCGAGCGCCTGCACCATGCCGGCACCGCCGTCGTTGGTGGCGCTGCCGCCGATGCCGATGATGATGTGATCGACGCCGCGATCCAGCGCGTTTTTGATCAGTTCACCGGTACCGTAGGAAGTGGTGATCAGCGGATCGCGCTGTGCCGCAGGCACCAGCTCCAGCCCGCTGGCCGCCGCCATCTCAATAAAGGCGGTACGCGCATCACCGGATAATCCGTAAAACGCGTCGACCGGCTCGCCGAGCGGCCCGGTCACCGTCAGTCTGACGATGTTGCCCTGGGTTGCCGCCACCATTGCTTCAACCGTGCCTTCTCCGCCGTCGGCGACCGGTATTTTGACATAGTCAGCGGCGGGGAAAATTTCGCGAAATCCCGCTTCTATCGCGGTAGCCACTTCCAGGGCGGACAAACTCTCTTTGTATGAATCCGGTGCGATGACAATTTTCATAGGCAATCCGAGCGCGGTAGATGACGGAAATCCGTCTGGCTAAGGCAGTACAGCGTCCGGCATCCGCAGATACCGGACGCGGGCACTACCGGGTGATCTCAACTTTGGCTAATTTTTCATAATAGCAAGCCAGCGCGCTATGATCGGACGTACCCTGCCCGTCGACTTTAAGCGCCTGCATCATCTCCATCACCGCCGCGGTCAGCGGCAGATGTGCACCAATGCCGTGTGAGGTATCAAGCGCATTGGCTAAATCCTTGATATGCAAATCGATACGGAAGCCAGGCTTAAAGTTGCGGTCCAGCACCATGGGCGCTTTGGCATCCAGCACGGTGCTGCCCGCCAGACCGCCGCGAATCGCCTGGTAAACCAGTTCCGGATTGACGCCGGCTTTGGTGGCCAGCGACAGCGCTTCTGACATCGCGGCAATGTTGAGCGCCACAATCACCTGGTTGGCCAGTTTAGTGACGTTGCCCGCGCCGATATCGCCGGTGTGCACCACCGAACCGGCCATCGCCTTAAGAACATCGTAGCACTGATCAAACAGCGCTTTATCGCCGCCGACCATTACCGACAGCGTGCCTTCAATCGCTTTTGGCTCACCGCCGCTCACCGGCGCATCCAGCATTCTGATGCCTTTTTCTGCCAGCGCATCATGCACTTCGCGGCTGGCCAGCGGCGCGATGGAGCTCATGTCGATCACCACCAGCCCCGGCTTCGCCCCTTCGATGATGCCGTTCTCGCCCAGACACACCTCTTTCACCTGCGGTGAGTTCGGCACCATGGTGATCACCACGTCAACCTGCGCGGCCAGCTCTTTCGGCGTTTTCGCCACGGTGGCACCCAGCTCCACCAGTTCGGCTTCGTTGCTGGCGTTGTGGTCGCGCACCACCAGGGTGTAACCGGCTTTCACCAGGTTTTTACTCATCGGTTTGCCCATGATGCCGAGGCCGATAAATCCAATTTTCATTGCCTTTCCCCTTCGTCAGTTACTGCTTAAATTTGTCGCACAGCGCCTGCGTGGCGTGGCGGAAAACACCCAAATCGCTGCCGACGGCAACAAAGCTGGCACCCCATTCGAGATAACGTCGTGCGTCAGCCTCCACCGGTGCCAGAATCCCGCTCGGCTTACCGGCGGCTTTGGCGCGCTCAAGGATGTAACGGATCACTTTCAGCACTTCCGGATGCGCCGGCTGGCCGAGATAGCCCAGCGCCGCTGACAGATCGCCCGGGCCGACAAAGATGCCGTCTACGCCGTCCACCGCCGCGATGGCGTCAATGTTGTCCACCGCCTGCTGGGTTTCGATTTGCACCAGCACGGTGATGTTGTCATTGATGGTGGCGTTGTAGTCCGCCAGCGTGCCGTACATGTTGCTGCGATGCGAAACCGACACGCCGCGAATACCGGCTGGCGGATAGCGGGTCGATGCCACCGCGCGCGCCGCCTCTTCTGCAGTTTCCACAAACGGAATCAGGAAGTTATAGAAGCCAATATCCAGCAGACGCTTGATGATGATCGGCTCATTGCACGGCGGTCGCACCACCGGCGCGCTCGGGCTGCCTTTCAGCGCCATCAGTTGCGGAATAAAGGTGGTGATGTCGTTCGGCGCGTGTTCGCCGTCCAGCACCAGCCAGTCAAAGCCCGCCAGCCCCAGCACTTCCGTGGTGAGAGGATTGGCAAGGGCGCACCAGCTGCCAATCAGGGTTTCCCCTGCCAGCAAACGACGACGAAAAGGGTTGGGCCAGGCATTGCTCATGATCTCTACTCCTGTTATTTAGCACCGCCGCCCGCGGGCGCGCGGAATAAAATCAGCGCACCAGGCACGGACGCTTGTTATCAAATGTCCAGTTCGGCACGAGGAACTGCATCGCCTGCGCATCGTCGCGCGCGCCCAGTCCATGCTGCTGATACAGCGCATGGGCCTGCATCACCTGATCCATGTCCAGTTCGACGCCAAGGCCCGGCTTCTGCGGCACCTGCACCATGCCGCCCTTGATCTGCAACGGCTCTTTGGTCAGGCGCTGGTTGCCCTCCTGCCAGATCCAGTGGGTGTCGATGGCGGTAATGGCGCCCGGTGCGGCGGCGGCCACATGGGTGAACATCGCCAGCGAAACATCGAAATGGTTGTTGGAGTGCGAACCCCAGGTCAGGCCGAAGTCGTGACACATCTGCGCCACGCGCACCGAGCCCTGCATGGTCCAGAAGTGCGGATCGGCCAGCGGAATATCGACCGACTGCAGCGACAGCGTGTGGCCCATCTGGCGCCAGTCGGTGGCGATCATATTGGTGGCGGTAGGCAGACCGGTGGCGCGCCGGAACTCGGCCATCACTTCACGTCCGGAGTAACCCTGTTCAGCGCCGCACGGATCTTCTGCATAAGCCAGCACGCCTTTCAGCTGTTTACCGAGCAGGATGGCCTCATTCAGCGACCAGGCCCCGTTGGGATCAAGCGTCACGCGCGCCTGCGGGAAACGCTTCGCCAGTGCGGTTACTGCTTCGGCCTCTTCACCGCCGCGCAGTACGCCACCTTTCAGTTTGAAATCGTTAAAGCCATATTTTTCATAGGCGGCTTCTGCCAGGCGCACCACCGCGTCCGGCGTCAGGGCTTCCTCATGCCGCAGGCGATACCAGTCGCACGGATCATCGGTCTGGCTCTGATACGGCAGTGACGTTTTGCGGCGATCGCCGACGTAAAACAGGTAGCCGAGCATCTCGACGCGGTCACGCTGCTGTCCTTCGCCCAGCAGCGACGCCACGTTGACGCCCAGATGCTGGCCGAGCAGATCCAGCAGCGCCGCTTCGATGCCGGTCACCACGTGAATGGTGGTGCGCAGGTCAAAGGTCTGATTGCCGCGCCCGCTGGCATCGCGATCGGCAAAGGTGGTGCGTACCAGGGTGAGGATATTTTTGTACTCGCCGACGGTTTTTCCGGTTACCAGCGCCGCCGCGTCTTCCAGCGTCTGACGAATTTTCTCGCCGCCGGGGATCTCGCCCACGCCCGTGTGGCCGGCGTTATCTTTCACAATCACGATATTGCGGGTAAAAAACGGCGCGTGGGCACCGCTCAGATTCAGCAGCATGCTGTCGTAACCGGCCACCGGAATGACCTGCATTGCTGTAATTTTCGGGGTGTGACTCATTTCCTGCTCCTTATGCATGGCGGCGTCCAAAAGCCGGACGCTTGCGGTCGAACGACCATCCGGGAACCAGATATTGCATTGCCGTGGCGTCATTACGTGCGCCTGCCGGCAGCGATTGATACAGGGCGTTAGCCTGGCGCAGGCGATCCCAGTCCAGCTCAACACCGAGGCCGGGCTTGTCCGGCACGGCAATTTTGCCGTTGCGGATCTGCAGCGGCTCTTTGGTCAGGCGCTGGTCGCCCTCCTGCCAAATCCAGTGGGTATCGATGGCGGTCGGTTTACCCGGTGCCGCTGCGCCGACGTGGGTAAACATCGCCAGCGAAATGTCGAAGTGATTATTGGAGTGGCAGCCCCAGGTCAGCCCCCACTCATCACACAGCTGCGCCACGCGTACCGCGCCGCTCAGCGTCCAGAAGTGCGGGTCGGCCAGCGGAATATCGACCGCGTTGAGCATCACCGCGTGGTTCATCTCACGCCAGTTGGTGGCGATCATATTGGTGGCGACCGGCAGACCGGTGGCGCGGCGAAACTCGGCCATGACTTCGCGCCCGGAATATCCCTGCTCGGCACCGCACGGATCTTCGGCATAGGTCAGCACCTCGTGCATGCCTTTGCACAGCGCGATGGCTTCATCCAGATGCCAGGCGCCGTTGGGATCGACGGTGATGCGCGCGTCCGGGAAACGCTGCTTCAGTGCCACCGCCGAGGCAATCTCCTGCTCGCCCGGCAGCACGCCGCCTTTCAGTTTGAAATCTTTGAAGCCGTACCTGTCCTGCGCCGCTTCGGCTAAGCGCACCACCGCGTCCGGCGTCAGCGCCTCCTGATGGCGCAAGTGATACCAGTCGTGACCGGCCGCGTCGCCGCTCTGATACGGCAAATCAGTTTTACGCCGATCGCCAATGTAAAACAGGTAGCCCAGCACCGTGACCTCATCGCGCTGCTGACCTGGCCCCAGCAGCTCGGCCACTGGCACGCCGAGGCACTGGCCGAGCAGGTCGAGCAGCGCCGCTTCCAGCGCCGCCACCGCATTGACCCGCAGCTCAAACGTCCAGGCGCCGTTGCCGAAGGTATCGAAATCCGCCGACTGGTTGCCTTTGTGCACCTGCTGCACCAGCCGGTTCATGCGCGCCACCTGCTGCCCTTTCACCTGCGGTATTGCCGCGACCAGCGTCTGATAAATGGTTTCACCGCCCGGCGCTTCGCCGACGCCGGTGTGACCGGCGCTGTCGGTCAGCACCACGATATTGCGGGTGAAGCAGGCGCTGTGCGCGCCGCCGATGTTGAGCAGCATGCTGTCGTAACCCGCCACCGGAACCACCTGCATGTCGGTAATCACCGGGGAACTTTGCGTATTCATATTCGGTTCCTTATGACCGGGGTTTGAGTTCGACACGTTTGATATCGCCGGTTATCACCAGGAAGCTGAACGCCGCCACAAACGCATGGATGCCGACATAAATCAGCGCCCCTTCAAACGAACCGCTGGTGGCGATGATGTAACCAATGGCAATCGGCGTGACGATGCCAGAGAAGTTACCGAACATATTGAACAGACCGCCGCTCAGGCCGCTGATCTCTTTGGGTGCGGTATCGGCCATCACCGCCCAGCCCAGCGCACCAATGCCTTTACCAAAGAACGCCAGCGCCATAAACAGCACCACTACCCATTCGGTTTCGGTGTAGTTACACATCACCATGCTGATGGAGAGCAGCATGCCGATGACAATCGGGGTTTTACGCGCGATGTTCAGCGAGCCGGTTTTACGCATCAGATAATCTGAAATCACGCCGCCCAGCACGCCGCCGAGGAAGCCGCAGATGGCGGGAATCGAGGCGATCATGCCGGCTTTAAGAATCGACATACCGCGCGCCTGCACCAGATACACCGGGAACCAGGTAATAAAGAAATAGGTCAGGGCGTTAACGCAGTACTGACCGAGATAGATCCCCCACATCATGCGGGTGGAGAGCAGTTGCTTGATTTGAAACCACTTCTCATCCCAGCTCACTTTACGCTCGGCTTTCTTCGCATCCATGTTGATCAGCGCACCGCCCTGCTCCATGTACTCCAGCTCGGCTTTGTTCACGCCAGGGTGATCGTTCGGGTCATGAATTACTTTCAGCCAGATAAAACTGAGAATGATGCCCAGCCCGCCCATGAACCAGAACACGTGCGCCCAGCCCACCTCGGCCACCAGCCAGCCCATGATCGGTGCGAAAATCACCGTGGCGAAGTACTGGGCGGAGTTAAAGATGGCGACGGCGGTACCGCGCTCCTGCGCCGGGAACCAGGCAGCAACAATACGGCTGTTACCCGGGAAAGATGGCGCTTCCGCCAGCCCCACCATGAAGCGCAGCAGGAACAGCGACACCACAATGCCGAAGCCGCTAAAGATGTCGACGAAGCCCTGCAACAGGGTAAACAGCGACCACAGGAAGATGCTCCAGAAATAGACACGTTTGGAGCCGAAGCGGTCCAGCAGCCAGCCGCCAGGAATCTGACCGATAACGTACGCCCACGAGAAGGCGGAGAAGATGTAGCCGAGGCCGACGGAATCGAGACCGATCTCCTTCGACATCGCCGAACCGGCAATCGAAATGGTGGCCCGGTCACCGTAGTTGAACGAGGTGACGATAAATAACATCACCACAATCCAGTAACGGGCGTTGGTGCGCTTCTGCACCGCTGCCGCTGTCTGGCTGTAACTATTCATGATGCACTCCTGAAATATAGCGAACGCTACATTCACTCTGACTGCATACACATCGCGTTGGGTATCAGAATGATGTTGGGTTAAACACGGCGATTGTTGTTATGGCAAAACGATGATGCGTCGTGACGAATAACCAAACGTCGAAGAACGGCAATCAGTATAGGAACAGCATCGCCGCAAAACACTGGAGGAACGCCCGAGGATAATCATCAATCCGGCACGATTTTCTGGCATTTGCCCATAATGCTGCGGCGTGGCTCACGGAACCCGCTATCCAGCCGCCAGGTTGCTGCAAAAGTGAACAGCAAGCGTACGCTTTGTGAGGCTCTTCACTTGCGTTTGGTAAAACGAACCAAACTGCGCGCCGATCGCGGCACAAAGCCAGTCAGTTGCACAATGCGCGGGTGAATACCCCTGCTTATACTGAGGCTGGCAAATAACGATGATGTGACGGACGTGATTTCAACCGCACCGCTATGACCGGTGCGACGAACCGGAAGGTGAGCAATGAACCGACCTCTGACAGACAAACCGCGCTACATTAAAGTGCACGACGCCGATAACGTGGCGATAGTGGTCAACGATCAGGGATTGCCCGCAGGCAGCCGCTTTGATGACGGTCTGCAGCTGACTGAGCATGTGCCGCAGGGGCACAAAGTGGCGCTGAGCGATATCGCCCTGCATGGCGACATCGTGCGTTACGGTGAAGTGATTGGCACAGCGCTGCGCCCGATTGCGCGTGGCAGCTGGATTGAGGAGTCACTGGTGGCGCTGCCCGCCGCCCCACCGCTGGCCAGCCTGCCGCTGGCAACCAACGTGCCGCCGCCCCTGCCGCCGCTGGACGGCTACACCTTTGAAGGCTATCGCAATGCCGACGGCAGCGTCGGCACGCGCAATCTGCTCGGCATCACCACCAGCGTGCACTGCGTGGCGGGCGTGGTGGATTACGTGGTGCAGCTGATTGAGCGCGATCTGCTGCCGCGCTACAGCAACGTCGATGGGGTGGTGGCGCTCAACCATTTATATGGCTGCGGCGTGGCGATCAACGCACCGGCGGCGGTGGTGCCGATTCGCACCATTCACAACCTTGCACTGAATCCTAATTTTGGCGGCGAAGTGATGGTGGTGAGCCTCGGCTGCGAGAAATTACAGCCGGAGCGCCTGCTGACCGGTACACCGGACGTACAGGCCATTTCGCTGGATGAGCGCGATATCGTGCGCCTGCAGGATGAGCGTCACGTTGGCTTTGGCGCGATGGTCGATGAAATTCTGCAGGTGGCCGAGCGCCATCTGAAAAAACTCAACCAGCGTCAGCGCGAAACCTGTCCGGCGTCGGCGCTGGTAGTGGGTACCCAGTGCGGCGGCAGCGACGCGTTTTCCGGCGTGACGGCCAATCCGGCGGTTGGCTTTGCCTCGGATCTGCTGGTGCGCTGTGGTGCGACGGTGATGTTCTCGGAAGTGACCGAGGTGCGCGATGCGATCCATCTGCTGACGCCGCGTGTGGTGAACGAAGCGGTGGGCAAACGGCTGCTGGAGGAGATGGCGTGGTACGACGATTATCTGAGCCAGGGGCAAACCGACCGCAGCGCGAATCCGTCGCCGGGCAATAAAAAAGGCGGCCTGGCCAATGTGGTAGAAAAAGCGCTGGGCTCAATTGCCAAATCCGGCCGCAGCCCGATTGTCGAAGTGCTGTCACCCGGACAGCGCCCGACGCAGCGCGGGTTGATTTACGCCGCCACGCCGGCCAGCGATTTTGTCTGTGGCACCCAGCAGATGGCTTCCGGCATTACGCTGCAGGTGTTCACCACCGGGCGCGGCACGCCTTACGGTCTGGCGGCGATTCCGGTGATCAAAATGGCGACGCGCAGCGCGCTGGCGAACCGCTGGCATGACCTGATGGACATCAATGCCGGCACCATCGCGACGGGCGAAGAGAGTATTGAACAGGTCGGCTGGCGGCTGTTCGAGCTGATTCTGGATATCGCCAGCGGACGTAAACAGACGTGGTCAGATCGCTGGGGAATCCGTAATCAGCTGGCGGTATTCAATCCGGCACCGGTGACATGATGTGTGCACACCTGGCGGAAGAGGAGCGGTTCGGGTGAACCGTTAAGGTTAATCCCTGCAGCCCCCGCGCGCACAGGCTGTTCCCTCTCCCGCCTGCGGGAGAGGGTTAGGGTGAGGGCCTGATTTACAACAACTTACCCCAGCTCTCCACCCACGGCGTGGTCACTGACTCGGGCTCCGGATTTTCCGTCGCATCCACCAGCAGCACCTCGCCAATACGCTGCGCCTGCTGCTCCTGCAGCGTGGCATCAAAAGTCTTTCCTGCTCCACAGAAATGGTCGTAACTGCTGTCGCCTAAAGCGATCACGCCATAGCGCAGCTCAGGCTGATAGCCCAGCTCATCGCGCACCTGCACATACAGCCGCGCGATATTGTCCGGAAAATCGCCCTGCCCGGTGGTCGAGGTAACAATTAACGCGACCTCTTTGCTGTAAGCCTGCCAGTCGGCCAGTGACGGATCTTCAAACACCTTCACCTCATGCCCCTGCGCTTCCAGCACCGGCTGCGCCTCTTCGGCAACCAGCAGCGCATTGCCGTATACCGTACCTGTAAAAATGCCAATCTTTGCCATTTTGCCGCTCCTTTATTCTGTCGGCTTATCCTGGACTGCCTCAGCGGCAAACTCAACCCTCGGCACCTCGGGCAGTTGCTGCTGCCAGCCAAACGATTGCAGCATCTGCTGCCAGACACGATCCAGCCCGGCGCGAATCACCAGCGGTTCGCCGGTCACCGGATGCGTTAGCGTCAGCGCACTGGCGTGCAGCATCAGGCGATCCATGCCAAAGTGGGCTGCGGCACCGCGGTTCTGCCGCAGATCGCCGTGCGAGCTGTCACCAATAATCGGATGACGCAGGTGCGCCATATGGCGTCGCAGCTGATGCTTGCGCCCGGTGTGCGGCGACAGCTCAACCAGCGTATAACGTGCGCTGGGGTACTTGCCGATAGCCACCGGCAGTTCCGCCTGCGCCAGCGCGCGATAATCGGTGACCGCCGGCTGCGGCGCGCGCGGTTCCGTGACAAACTTGTCCGCAATTTTATCCAGCTCTTCCACCAGCGGATAATCCAGCGTTGCGCTACCGTCCAGCCAGCCGCGCACCACTGCGTGATAGGTCTTCTGTATCTGATGCTGTTCAAACTGCTGCGCCAGCAGCCGCCCGATTTCGCTGGAGAGCCCCATCAGCAGCACGCCAGACGTGGGACGATCGAGGCGATGCGCGGTAAATACGTGCTGACCAATCTGATCGCGCACCGTCTGCATCACCACCACTTTCTCTTTGCGATCAAGCCAGCTGCGGTGCACCAGCCAGCCCGCCGGTTTATTCACCGCAACCAGCCATGCATCCTGATAAATGATCTCCAGCATCAGGCGTCCGGCGGCGCAAACAGCGCATCAAGCTGGCTGAGCGTCAGCAGCAGCGCTGCATGGCCCGGCGTGGTGGGCGGCAGGGCCATCTCATAATAAGGCGTAACGGCGAAGTTTTGCGGCAGCGCGGCGCCGGCGTCAAGCAGCGCCTGCATGCGCGGCAGCAGGACCCACTGCAGCCATTCGAGCGGCTGCAGGGTATCGAGACAGAAAGGTTGCGTGCTATTAAAGGCTTCCGCCGCCGGGGCGTGCGTCTGCCAGTGGCCGTGTTCGCGCATCACCGCTTCGACCTGCTGCAGCCGCTGAATAATCAGGTGCGTCGACATACGCTACCTCCGCGTCAAAAAGGGGCGGCAAGCATATCATTAGTGGGTGCGCGCGCAAAAACGGCATAAAAAAAGGGAGCACTGTGATTACAGTGCTCCCGGTTCGTTTGCAGCATTCCCGCCACCGCTGTGCTCCCTGCTCATCCATGACAACTGTTCCTGCGCTTTCCGTCGCCTGTCATCGTGACATTGGTCCTTAGCATCCTGGCCCGCCACATCCCGCGTGGCTCTCATTCTCCATCCTGGAGGTGTCCTTTACTCACTCCGGAGTGTCCTGCTTCATCCTGAAGCCTTCCCTGTGACGTAAACTCCGTTACGTTCCTGCCGCCTGGCTGACATTCTCCTGAACGTCTCTCGATCCGTGGCTTCCTGCCAGTGGTGACTATTCTGGCAGAAACCATCGCAATAACAAGTCAGTAAGCGCCGTTAAACGATTAAGCCATGTCTGTATTTTCGGATTGATGCCATAACTGCATGATTCACAATATTTTTACATTGCGGACTTCCGGAAGTCTGCGCAATGTTCTGGCGATCTCGCACAACAGTTGTGAGAGATCTCTTACATGGGCTGCGAGAAAAGTCTGCAACTCAAGAACTAACCGGTTGTAAAGCATTAAGAAATGTCTGAATATCCACCGCCAGTTTCTGCCGCTTTTTCGTTCCCGGCTGCTCCACAATTACCTCGCCGGTCAGATTACACACCGCGATAACATCCTGCTCTGAATCTGTCGTGGCAATAAACAGCGTCGGGCTCTGTTTCAGACGGCGCTTCATCACCAGATGACCAATCAGGTTCTCCTGCAGGCGGGTAAAATCGTCCTCGCTCCACACCTGCAGCAGCGTCAGCGGCTGCTGTGCAAACTGCGCGTGCATGTCGCCGGCAAATTGCGTGGTATAGAACGTGGTGAGGTCCGGCTGCAGCTGAATATCCAGTGCGCGCTCAACGGCTGCCAGCGAGGCTGGCAGGATAAAATCCTGCGGCTGCCACAGGACACGCTCATCCAGTTCACTGATGATGCAGGGCGACGGCACGCCGTACAGCTCTGCGCTGGCGGGAAAATGGCCGTGCTGCTGCTGCCAGTGCGCTACATAACGGGCGGTAAAATCGCGCAGGGCCTCTGCGGTTTGCTGCATCATTCATCTTCTCGCTGGTGATCGGTTACACTGACTCCCTTTGATGGATTTTAGTGGTAACCGTTATGTCTTCTGAAAACCGGGATACGGCGCTGAGCGGCCTGACTTTGGGTAAGCCCACCGCGTATGTTGATCGCTACGATAACACGCTGCTGCAGGCGGTGCCGCGCAGCCTGAATCGTGAGCCGCTCGGGCTCTATCCCGACAACCTGCCGTTCCACGGCGCAGATATCTGGACGCTGTATGAACTCTCCTGGCTAAACAGCAAAGGCGTGCCGCAGGTCGCGGTCGGCGAAGTGGTGCTAAGCGCCGACAGCGTGAATCTGATCGAGTCCAAAAGCTTCAAACTCTATCTTAACAGCTTTAACCAGACGATTTTCGCCGACTGGGGCGCCGTACGGCAAACGCTGGAGCGCGATCTCAGCGCCTGCGCTAACGGCCAGGTCAGCGTGGCGCTGTTTCGTCTGAGCGAAGTGGAAGGTCAGCCGATCGGGCACTTCGCTGGCGATGTCATTGACGAGCAGGATATCACCATCAGCGATTACGGCTTTAACGCTGATTACCTCGCCAGCGCAACGGGCAGCGAAGTGGTTGAAGAGACGCTGGTCAGCCATCTGCTGAAATCGAACTGTCTGATCACCAATCAGCCGGACTGGGGCTCGGTGATGATTCGCTATCAGGGCCCGCGTATCGATCGCGAAGCGCTGCTGCGCTATCTGATTTCGTTCCGCCAGCACAATGAGTTTCACGAGCAGTGCGTCGAGCGTATTTTTAACGATATTCAGCGCTTTTGTCAGCCAGCAGCATTAACCGTCTACGCGCGCTACACGCGGCGCGGCGGGCTGGATATCAATCCGTGGCGCAGCAATGTCCCCTTCACGCCGGGCTACTCCCGCCTGGTGCGCCAGTAACAGATTGCGAGATGTCTCGCAGGCCGCCGCACGGAAGCGCGGTTCCACTTGAGCATTCGCGGCCGACAACGGTACTCTGGTACAGGCGCGAGGGCGACAGCGTGCTTACCGAAGGATTTTCGTCACTGCGCTCAACGGGTTAAGCGCAGCGTCATCAGTCACGCATTTGCGTGTAAAGGAGTTCTCTTGATTACACATATCAGTCCGCTTGGCTCAATGGATCTGCTCTCCCAGCTGGAAGTCGACATGCTGAAGCGCACTGCCAGCAGCGATCTCTACCAGCTGTTTCGCAACTGTTCGCTGGCGGTACTCAACTCCGGCAGCCAGACCGACAGTAGCCACGAACTGCTTTCCCGCTTTGAAAACTTTGACATCAACGTGCTGCGCCGCGAGCGCGGCGTGAAACTGGAGCTGATCAACCCGCCGGAAGAGGCGTTTGTTGACGGCCGGATTATCCGTTCGCTGCAGGCGAACCTGTTTGCCGTACTGCGCGATATTCTGTTTGTTAACGGTCAGCTCTCGGCAGCGGATCGTCTGCAGAATCAGGATGTCACCGACTCCGCGCACATCACCAATCAGGTGTTTTCTATTCTGCGCAACGCGCGCGCGCTGCACGTGGGCGAATATCCCAACACCGTGGTGTGCTGGGGCGGTCACTCCATCAACGCGGTCGAATATCAATACTGCCGCAATGTCGGGACGCAGATGGGCCTGCGCGAACTGAACATCTGTACCGGCTGTGGTCCGGGCGTGATGGAAGCGCCGATGAAAGGGGCAGCGGTAGGCCATGCACAGCAGCGCTACCACGACAGCCGGTTTATCGGCCTGACCGAACCGTCGATCATCGCTGCGGAGCCACCTAACCCGCTGGTGAATGAACTGATCATCATGCCGGATATCGAAAAGCGTCTGGAAGCCTTTGTGCGCATCGCGCACGGCATCGTGATCTTCCCGGGCGGCGTAGGTACAGCTGAAGAGCTGTTGTATCTGCTGGGCATTCTGATGAATCCGCAGAACAGCGATCAGGTCCTGCCGCTGATCCTCACAGGGCCAAAAGAGAGCGCCGATTACTTCCGCGTGCTGGATGATTTCATCGTTAATACGCTGGGTGAAGCCGCGCGCCGGCATTACAAAATCATCATTGATGATGCTGCGGAAGTGGCGCGTCTGATGAAGAAAGCCATGCCGCAGGTGAAAGAGTACCGCCGCGAAACCGGCGATGCTTACAGCTTTAACTGGTCGATTCGCATTGCGCCGGATCTGCAGGTGCCGTTCCTGCCGACCCACGAAAATATGGCCAATCTCAAGCTGTTCCCGAATCAGCCAGCGGAAAAACTGGCGGCGGATCTGCGGCGTGCCTTCTCGGGCATCGTGGCCGGTAACGTCAAAGAGATGGGGATCCGCGAAATCCGGGAAAAAGGTCCGTATCAGCTGCAAGGCGATGCCGATCTGATGCACCGCATGGACGAACTGCTGCAGGGCTTCGTCGCGCAGCAGCGCATGAAGCTGCCCGGCAGTGCTTACATCCCCTGCTACGAAATCATCAAATAACCCATCAGGAAGGCAGCCTGCGGGCTGCCGGTATCACTATGTCGCTTCATCTGCTGATTATCGACGCGCTCAATCTGATCCGCCGCCTGCACGCCGTGCAGGGTTCGCCCTGTCGCGAGGCCTGCGTGGCGGCGCTGCATCAGCTGCTGGGTCACACGCGGCCAACGCACGTGGTGGCGGTGTTTGACAGCCATGACCGACAGCCTGGCTGGCGTCATCAGTTATTGCCGGACTACAAAGCGGGTCGCCCGCCGATGCCGGATGATTTACAGCAGGAGATGGCCTCGCTGCAGGCGGCCTTTGAGGCCAGCGGTGTCAGATGCTGGGTTGCCGAACAGGATGAAGCGGACGATCTGGCCGCGACGCTGGCAGTGAAGATGGCCGACGCCGGTCATCAGGCCACCATCGTTTCCACCGATAAAGGTTACTGCCAGCTGCTGGCACCGAGCATCCGCATCCGCGATTATTTTCAGAAGCGCTGGCTGGACGTGCCGTTTATCGAACAGGAGTTCGGCGTCGCGCCGGCCCAGCTGGCGGATTACTGGGGCTTATGCGGTATCAGCAGCAGCAAAATTCCAGGCGTGCCCGGCATCGGACCGAAAAGCGCACGGGAACTGCTGCTGCAGTTTGGTTCGCTCGAGGCGCTGTATCAGCAGCTGGATCAGGTACCTGAGAAGTGGCAGAAGAAGTTACGCGATCACCGCGCGATCGCCGAGGTGTGCCGACAGGTGTCAACGCTGAAGCGGGATTTGGTATTGCAGGGGAATTTAAATACGTTGCGGTATCAGGGTCCGGCGCGTCATTGAGGTCGCCATGAATGGCGCCCCTACAGCAGCACGGCAAGCCTGAGCTGTTCAGGTAAATTCAATCCCACACATTGCGCGATGAATCGCGCCGCTACGGGTTAGTGCACCTAATTTCTGCGAAATAATTTGTGCCACCGCAGGACGGCAAGCCCGAGCTGGTCAGGCAGGTTTCAGCCCCATTCCACACCGGTTGTGGTTTTGGTAGCGGCGCAATTTATTGCGCGATGAATCGCGCCGCTAAAGGTTAGTGCAGCTAATTTCAGCGAAATAATTTGTGCCACCGCAGGACGGCAAGCCCGAGCTGGTCAGGCAGGTTTCAGCCCCATTCCACACCGATTGCGGTTTTGGTAGCGGCGCAATTTATTGCGCGATGAATCGCGCCGCTACGGGCTGGTGCACCTAATTTCTGCGAAATAATTTGTGCTAGCGCAAGGCGGCAAGCCTGAGAGTCCCCGGGAGCATACATTAGTATGTGACCGGGGCGAGCAGACGCAGCCAACGCCGCGATAGTGCAAAGTATGAAGCAGAAGTTCTGCGAAATAATTTGTGCTGGCACAAGGCGGCAAGCCTGGGAGTCCCCGGGAGCATACATCAGTATGTGACCGGGGCGAGCAGGCGCAGCCAACGCTGCGGTAGTGCAAAGTATGAAGCAGGCGCAGCCAACGCCGCGATAGTGCAAAGTATGAAGCAGGCCTAGCGTTCGTCGCGCCGTCCGCCGACTGCCGCCCAAATCCGGCGCACATGCACGGTCACTTCTTCGCGGTCGTGATACAGCTGGCGCGCCTGGATTTGCGCGTTTACGCCCTTCTCCTTCAGCGCCGCGTCCATCATTGCCAGGTTCTGCGTAACTTCTTCATAGCGCTTTTTCATTGGCAGCTTGAGGTTGAAGATCGCCTCACGGCACCAGCCGTTGACCAGCCATTCGGTCATCAGGCTGGCGACGCGCACCGGTTTTTCCACCATGTCGCACACCAGCCAGCTGATGTTGCTGCGCGGCGGGCGGAATTTGAACCCGTCTTCGCGGCAGTGCGTAACCTGTCCGGTATCCATCAGGCTTGGTGCCATCGGGCCGTTATCCACCGCGTAGACCCACATGCTGCGCTTCACCAGCTGATAGGTCCAGCCGCCGGGGCAGGCACCGAGATCGACCGCATACATGCCGCTGCCCAGCCGTTCGTCCCACTCATCGGCCGGCACGAACACATGGAATGCTTCTTCCAGCTTCAGCGTAGAGCGGCTTGGCGCATCGGCCGGGAACTTCAGGCGCGGAATGCCCATGTAAAACGGCGAGTTGTTGTGCGGCAGCGAATAACCAACGTAGCAGGTGCCCGGCGCGATAAAGAACACATGCACTACCGGACGTTTCTTGCTCTCATAATTCAGCAGGATTTTGCTGTCGCGCAGGCTGGCGCGCAGCGGTACCGTCAGCTTGCGGCAAAATTTGGTCAGCTCTTTGGCTTCATTGGTGTCGGGCACTTCAACGCGCAGCTCGCCGCCCTTCTCCACCACGCCGCTCAGCATGCCGACGATCGGGGTAATACGATCTTCCGGCGGGAGATCGCGCAGCAGCTCGCCCACCACCAGCATTTGCCGGGCAAAAATCAGCTCCGCGAACGGCAGCGTGGCGATCAGTTTTTCCGCCTCTTCCGGCTGATAGCACTCAAACAGCACGTAACCGGCGTCGTCTTTAACGCGCGGAAAACCATAGATTTCACGTTCCGCTGCTTTGGCACTGATTTCTGCCGCGCACTCTTTCTCAAATCCCGGGCGGCAATAGAGTAAAACTTTATTCATGGCGATCTGCCTTTCGTTTCAGACGCAGCGCGCCAATCAACATCAAAAACCAGCCAATCAGGAAGCACAGGCCTCCAACCGGCGTAACAAACACCCAAAACTTCAGGTGCGACAGCGCCAGACAATACAGGCTACCGCTGAACAGGACGATACCCAGCGCCATCGCGGCGCTGCTCCAGTAAAACCAGATATTGGCGCGACGCAGCATCGCTGCGCCAATACCGATAATCGCCAGCGTATGATACGCCTGATATTCAAGGCCGGTATGGATCCACGCCATCTCGGCCGCGCCGAGCGCTTTGCTCAGCACGTGCGCCCCAAAAGCACCAAACGCCACCAGCAGAAAGCCGCTGATGGCGGCAAATATAAACATGGCACGACTGGACATTCATTTATCCTCAAGGTGAAACCGCACATCACTGTGCGGCAGGCAACGCGTTAGTGATCGTAGCGGAAGCGGAATTTTTCTTGTTCAGTTGCGGCTTTTTCCAGAATCCACTGCCGAAAGGCGGCTATTTTACCCAGTTCTGCCTGGCTGTCATGACAAACCAGATAAAAAGCATTTTTACTCACTAAGACATCGTTGAAAGGACAGACCAGCCGTCCGGCCTCAATTTCACTCTGCGCCATCACGTTATTGGCCAGCGCCACGCCCTGGCCGTGGATCGCCGCCTGCAGCACCATGGCGCTGTGGCTGAAGATCGGCCCCTGCTGAACATTAATGTGCTGCAAGCCCAGCTGACGAATATAGGATTGCCAGTCACGGCGCGAGGCGTCATGCAGCAGCGTGAAATGCGCCAGATCGGCTGGTGATTTGAGCGGATTGTCGCCGGTCAGCAGCAGCGGCGAGCACACCGGCAGCAGATATTCGGCATACAATTTCTCTACCCGCAAACCGGGCCAGTTGCCGCGGCCGTAAAAAATCGCCACGTCGACATCGTCGGCCAGCTTCTCCTCATCACGGTCTACCGCCTGGATACGCACATCAATGCCCGGATAAGCCAGATTAAAGCTGGAGAGGCGCGGAACCAGCCACTGAATGGCGAAACTCGGCAACAGGCTGACGGTGAGAGCCCCTTTGGCACTGCGCGCCTGCAGTTTGCGCGTGGCATCGTTCAGTGCCGAAAAAATCTCTTTGATATCGAGATAGTAGCTTTGACCCTCTTCGGTCAGTAACAGCGAACGATTGCGCCGGCGAAACAGCTTGAGACCGAGAAAATCTTCCAGCGATTTAATCTGATGGCTGACAGCCGCCTGGGTGACAAACAGCTCCTCAGCGGCTTTGGTGAAGCTCAAATGACGGGCCGCAGCGTCGAAGACGCGAAGAGCATTAAGCGGCGGAAGGCGTTTTGACATGGTTTTCCGTACCCGGATTGACAGCGTAACACTGCAACTTATACAAAGTCGTTACGTATTAGATTTTTTAATCCGAGACATTATAATTTGTCCGTTGAGGAAGCTCCAGCAAATACCTATAGTTGCCGCACTTCCTGAGCCGGAACGAAAAGATTTCTGGAAACGTGCGAGAGATCGCAGACTTTTAGAGAGCTTTTGGCTTGTGGTCGTGATGTTGTGTTTGCATTTTGATCTGACGATTGCAGATCAAACTTTTAATTCCTGTAGATTTACCCTGTCTGTCCATAGTGATTTTAAATAGCACCGCAAATTGCGGTGCTTTTTTTTACCTGCTTACCGGGCTTACTGGCCCATTTCCACCATCTCTTTCACATCTGAGCGGTTAATCTGCTGCTCGTTGCCATTGGCATCTTTATAGCTGATCATACCGGTTTCATCGTCAACTTTTGGTTTGCCATCCGCAACAATGGTGCGACCATCATTAGTATGCATGACGTAGTTGCTGGAACAGGCGGCCAGGGTAAAGGCCATGGTGCACACGGCCAGCACTGCGGCGAGTTTATTCATCTTCTATCTCCTTGCAGATTGATTGCATTAAACCACCCGCGTGCGCTGACCAGTGGCAGCAAACAGAGCGATCGACTGGAACAGACCGATTCGTTATGCGGGTTTCGGTTCAAACCTTGCAATAATTAGCATAACGCGCTTTTCCAGCTTTGCCAGGCCACGGCGTGGCTTTCAGCCTGGTCCTAACATCCAAGTAAGTGAGCTGAGTATGACCCATTTCTCTCCTGGCGAGTTTCGTCAGCAGTTTCCCGCGCTGAGCGATGCGGGTGTCTATCTCGACAGCGCTGCCACCGCGCTGAAGCCGCAGGCGGTGATTGACGCGACCGCACAGTTTTATTCGCTGAGCGGCGGCACCGTCCACCGCAGCCAGTTCGCCGCTGCCCGCGCGCTGACGGCACAGTATGAACAGGCGCGTGCGCGCGTGGCGCACTGGCTGCAGGCGGCGGACGATCGGCAAATCGTCTGGACGCGCGGCACCACAGAGGCCATCAACCTGGTGGCGCACAGCTGGCTGGCGCCGCGTCTGCAACCGGGCGACGAGATTGTGGTGAGCGAGGCCGAGCACCACGCCAATCTGGTGCCGTGGCTGATGGTGGCGCAGGCCAGCGGTGCGAAAGTGATTAAGTGGCCGCTTGGCGCTGACCGGCGGCCGGATATCGCCCTGCTGCCGCAACTGCTCAACGCGCGCACCCGGCTGCTGGCGATAGGTCAGATGTCTAACGTGACCGGCGGCTGTCCGGATCTGGCGCAGGCGATTACGCTGGCGCACGGCGTCGGGGCGAAAGTGATGGTGGATGGCGCGCAGGGCGTGGTGCACTGCCCGCCGGATGTGCAGGCGCTGGATATCGACTTCTACGCCTTTTCCGCGCACAAGCTGTACGGTCCGATGGGCACTGGTGTGCTGTACGGCAAAGCGGAGCTGTTGGACGCGATGCCGCCGTGGCAGGGCGGCGGCAAAATGCTGACGCAGGTCGATTTCAGCGGCTTCACGCCGCAGCCGGTGCCGTGGCGCTTTGAAGCAGGCACGCCGAACGTGGCGGGCGTGGTCGGGCTGAGTGCGGCGCTGGACTGGCTGGGGCAGTACGATGCGGAAAAAGCCGAACGCTGGAGCCAGCAGCTGGCCAGCCTTGCCGAAGAGCAACTCAGCGCTATTCCCGGCTTCCGCAGTTTCCGCTGCGGCAGCGCCAGCCTGCTGGCGTTTGATATCGCCGGTATTCACCACAGCGATATCGTGACGCTGCTGGCGGAACAGGGCATCGCGTTGCGCGCCGGCCAGCACTGTGCCCAGCCGCTGATGGCGGCGCTTGGCGTCAGCGGTACGCTGCGCGTCTCATTTGCCCCCTATAATAATCTGCAGGACGTGGACGCGCTGGTGCGCGCCATGCACCATGCCGTGGATTTACTGAGTGAGTAACGTAATGACATCAGCCCTGCTTGCCCCTCATCCGTTTGGGGATCTGATTACCGAAGCCAGCCTGACGGAGAAGTTTGCCCATTTTCATCAGTGGGAAGATCGCTACCGCCAGCTGATTCAGCTCAGCCGCCAGCTGCCGGCGCTGCCGGAAGCGCTGAAAACGGCGGACATTGAGCTCTCCGGCTGCGAAAACCGCGTCTGGCTCAGCAGCCAGCAGCGGGCCGACGGCACGCTGCATTTTTACGGCGACAGTGAGGGGCGCATTGTGCGCGGATTGCTGGCGGTGCTGCTGACAGCGGTGGAAGGAAAAACGCCCGCGGCCCTGTTAGCCACAGACCCGCTGGCGCTGTTTGATACCTTAGGGCTGCGCGCGCAGCTGAGCGCCTCGCGCAGCAGTGGTTTACAGGCGCTGGCTGAGGCGGTACAGCGTGCCGCCCGCGCGCATCAGGCAGACTGACGCGCCGCGCGCGCGAGGAATTTTTTCAGCGCGTGCGACACCGCAACAAAACCAAAGGTGGCGGTCACCATGGTGGCCGCACCAAAGCCGGCGGCACAATCCATGCGCTTTGGCCCTTCCGCCGTGCTGCGCGAAGCGCATACGCTGCCGTCCGGCTGCGGATACACCAGCGCCTCGGTAGAGAATACGCAGTCGATTCCCAGTTTACCCTTGCTGTTTTTCACTACACCAAAATCACTTTTCAGCCGCTCGCGCAGTTTGGCAGCCAGCGGATCCTGAATGGTTTTGGCTAAGTCACTGACCTGAATCTGCGTCGGATCGATCTGTCCGCCGGCGCCACCGGTGGTGATCAGCGGGATCTTATTACGCCGGCACCAGGCGATCAGCGCAGCCTTAGGCCTCACGCTATCAATCGCGTCAATCACATAGTCGAACCCCGCCGCCATCAGCTCAGCGGTATTGTCCGGCGTGATAAAGTCATCGATGCAGATCACCTCACACTCCGGATTGATGGCGTGGATACGCTGCGCCATCACCTCGGTTTTCGCCTGACCGACATGCCCCTGCAACGCATGAATCTGACGGTTGGTATTGGTAATACACACATCGTCCATGTCGATCAGGGTAATTTTACCGATGCCGGTGCGCGCCAGCGCTTCGGCCGCCCAGGAACCGACGCCGCCGATGCCGATGACGCAGAAATGCGCGTCAGCAAAACGCTGCAGTGCTTCCTGCCCGTAGAGACGCGCCGTGCCGCCAAATCGCTGGCGCCAGGCGTCGCTGACAACTTTCATAGCTAACCTTTTAGTACGATGCGCAGACGCGCACCCGACAAACCCAGGGTGCGCAGCCTATCAATTTGCGCCGATAATCAATGAACCATTATTGCCGTTTTGCGGATTGCTGAACAGCGGCTGGCCGGTTCCCGGCGCGGCTTTCAGCACCCAGACGCGGCCATAATGGTTGTAGAAGCCCGCCAGATGCGCCGCATCCGGGCCGACGCCCTGGTAGATATCGAAGTGCTGGCCTTTGATCGCGCCACCCACGTCCAGCGCGACCATCAGGCGCATCTCATATTTGCCGTTGAATTTGCCCTTCTCATTCAGCTGCGGCACTTCAGCCAGCAGCGCCGTGCCGGCGGGAATCAGCGAACGATCGGACGCCACCGAGGCTTTGGCAATCAGCGGTACCGCGCTGGCGCCGCGCACCGGCACATACTCTTCCGGCTTAAAGAACACGAACGACTGATTGGTTTCCAGTACGTTGCGCACTTCCTGCGGCGAGTGCTCCTGCGCCCACTGCCGAATCGCCTGCATCGACATGTCTTCGCGCTTCACTTCACCGCGATCGATCAGCTCTTTGCCAATACTGTGGTAAGCCCAGCCGTTCTTGCCGCCGTAGCCGAAGAAGCGCAGCGGACGGCCATCGCCGAAATCGACATAGCCGCTGCCCTGCACGTCCATCATAAAGTTGTCGATCAGCGAGTTGCTCCAGGCAATCACATAACGCTCATCCAGTGCGCCACTATAGATAGAAGCGCGGCTTGGCAGCTTCTGTCCGCGCGGACGCGGCGGCATGCGATAAATCGGATACTGGAATTCGCCCTGACGGGTATAACGCGCTTCCACCACCGGCGTGTAGTAACCGGTAAACTGTACGTTGCCGTAGCTGTCGGTGCCTTCCATCTGATAGGCGTTCAGGCCGAACTGGCGCAGCTGACGCGTATCGGCCCCGGAGAGCAGCCAGTTCTGAATCGCACTGTAAGTGCCGAGGTTGCGGCCATACAGACCGGACGACGCCGACTGGATCTGCTGCACCTGCAGGCCGAAATCACGGCCATTGACCGGGCGCCCTTTGGCGTTCGGCTCATTCACCAGCCCGAGCGGTTGCTCCAGCTTGCCATCAATATATTGCTGACCGCGATCGGTCGGCTTAGAGCTACAACCGGCTAACAGCGCCAGAAATGCGCCAGTAAGTGCATACTTCGCCCAATGTCCTTTCATTACCTTCTCTTTTTAAGCTGGTTGTTTGCACGGCGACGATAGCAAAGGGGCAGACAGAATGAAATCTGCCACAGGCTAGCTCGCTCACATCTGTATAATAAATCGCCCAATGGCCAAATAATTCAGCAACTGTTTGTCTATTTAGCGCTTTAACGCAAAAAAGGGGTTGCATCATCATACGCCCGGTGTATAGTGCGCATCCACGGACGCGGGGTGGAGCAGCCTGGTAGCTCGTCGGGCTCATAACCCGAAGGTCGTCGGTTCAAATCCGGCCCCCGCAACCAATTCTTCGTGATGAAGAGACAATGTGGCAAGTCGCTTAGCGCGACAGACGGACGCGGGGTGGAGCAGCCTGGTAGCTCGTCGGGCTCATAACCCGAAGGTCGTCGGTTCGAATCCGGCCCCCGCAACCAATTGTCTTAACGAAGAATACAATGTGCAAGGTCGCTCAGTGCGACAGACGGACGCGGGGTGGAGCAGCCTGGTAGCTCGTCGGGCTCATAACCCGAAGGTCGTCGGTTCGAATCCGGCCCCCGCAACCACTTCTTCAGACGAAGAACATCACAACACCCTGACGGGTGTTTTTTTGTTTCTGCGCCCGGTAAAAAGCGGCATCGCTGCCGCCCTGCCCTAACGCCGTGCCAGCACGCCGCCTTTGTCAAAATACGCCTTAATACCGTGCAGAATGGCTTCCGCCACCTGATGCTGATAGCGCGGCGTACGCAGCTTCCGCTCTTCTTCAACGTTACTGATAAACGCCGTTTCCACCAGAATCGACGGGATATCCGGCGCTTTCAGCACCGCAAAGCCGGCCTGATCCACCGTGCGTTTATGCAGGTGGTTAATGTGGCCCATGCGCGTCAGCACTTCTTTGCCAAACTTCAGACTGTCGCTGATGGTCTGCCGCTGCACCATATCGAACATGGTGTGGTCGAGATAGCGATCGCCGCTCATGCTGACCCCGCCGATCAAATCCGCTTCGTTCTGCGTCTGGGCGAGAAAGCGCGCGGCGGCCGAGGTTGCGCCGCTGGTGGAGAGCGCGAAGACCGAAGAGCCGCGCGCCGCCCGGCTGGTAAAGGCGTCGGCGTGAATTGAGACAAACAGATCGGCGCGCTGCTTGCGCGCTTTCGCGACCCGCACGCGCAGCGGTATAAACACATCTTCGTTGCGCGTCATGTAAGCCTTCATATTACGTTCTTTGTCGATCAGCGCTTTCAGATAGCGTCCAATCTTCAGCACGATATCTTTCTCGCGCGTTTTGTACTTGCCGTGCGCGCCGGGATCTTCCCCGCCGTGACCGGGATCGATCATGATAATAATCGGTCGATCGCGCCCGGCTTTACCCGGTAGCGGCGCCTGCGCCGGTTGATCGCGCTCCAGTTCACCCTGGTTGTAATCCTTCAGTAACGCCAGCAGCGGATCCTCTTCCTGTGACGACTGGCTGGGATAGAGATCGACCACCAGCCGGTGGCGAATACCGGCGACCGGATCGAGGGTGAAGATTTTCGGTGCCACGCTGCGCTTCAGCTCCAGCACCACGCGCACCGTGGTGGGATCGAACTGACCGACGCGCGCGGTTTTAATGTAGGGATCGTCCACCCGCACCAGCTTATCAATGCCTTTCAGCGCGCTGTTGATATGCAGGTTCTGGATATCGATCACCAGCCGTTCGGGATTGCTCAGCGTGAACTGCTTATAGTGCAGCGCGACGTTGGATTCCAGCGTCACGCGCGAGTAAGTCGAGGATGGCCAGATGCGCACGGCCACAATGTGCTGACTGGCCGCAAAACCGCTGCGCGTCACGCTCAGCAACAACAGCGCACCTGCGCCCTGTAAAAGTCGTCTTCGGGTAAAAGCTTCGGACATGCCGCTCCAGCTACTGTGTTATGTCTAAAAAATCGTCAGTTGACGAGCAGAAGGCGAAAACTTTATTCAATGAGGAATGTCTTGTCTTGCCGGAAAAACCAGATAATGCAGTCTGTTAGCGTGGCTTGCATCAGGAAAATCGTAAAGTAACGTCAGGTCCGATGCTTGCAAAAAGTGGTGAAAGAGCATAAAAATACATAAATTTCGAATAACCATTCACAGAGGGTTTGCCGTGAAGGAACGCAGTACCGAACTGGTTCAGGGTTTTCGCCATACCGTTCCCTATATTAATGCCCACCGTGACAAGACGTTTGTCATCATGCTGGGTGGCGAGGCCATCGAGCATGAGAACTTCTCCAGCATCGTTAACGATATCGGCCTGTTGCATAGTCTCGGCATTCGCCTGGTGGTGGTTTATGGCGCACGGCCGCAGATCGATGCCAGCCTCGCGCAGCAGCAGCTGGAGCCGATTTATCACAAACACACCCGCGTGACCGATGCCCAATCGCTGGAGCTGGTGAAGCAGGCGGCCGGGCGTTTACAGCTCGATATTACGGCGCGTCTGTCGATGAGCCTGAATAATACGCCGCTGCAGGGCGCGCATATTAATGTGGTGAGCGGTAACTTCATCATCGCTCAGCCGCTGGGCGTGGATGACGGCGTCGATTACTGCCACAGCGGCCGCATCCGCCGCATTGACGAAGAGGCGATCCATCGTCAGCTGGATAACAATGCCATTGTGCTGCTGGGGCCGGTAGCGGTCTCGGTGACCGGCGAGAGCTTTAACCTGACCTCGGAAGAGGTGGCGACGCAGCTGGCGATTAAGCTGAAAGCCGAGAAGATGATCGGTTTCTGCTCCGAACAGGGCGTAACCGACCGCGAAGGCACCATCATTTCCGAGCTGTTCCCGAACGAGGCGCAGACGCGTATTGATGAAATGGAGAGCGACGGTGATTTTCTCTCCGGTACCGTGCGCTTCCTGCGTGGCGCGGTCAAAGCCTGCCGCAGCGGCGTGCGCCGCAGCCATCTGATTAGCTATCAGGAAGATGGCGCACTGCTGCAGGAACTGTTCTCGCGTGACGGTATCGGTACGCAAATTGTCATGGAGTCGGCCGAGCAGATTCGCCGCGCCAACATCAACGACATCGGCGGGATTCTTGAACTGATTCGTCCGCTGGAGCAGCAGGGCATTCTGGTGCGCCGTTCACGCGAGCAGCTGGAGATGGAGATCGACAAATTCACCATTATTCAGCGCGACAATATGACCATCGCCTGCGCAGCGCTCTATCCGTTCCCGGACGAGCAAATCGGAGAGATGGCCTGCGTGGCGGTGCACCCCGACTATCGCAGCTCGTCACGCGGCGAGCTGCTGCTGGAGCGCGTAGCGCTGCAGGCGCGGCAGATGGGGCTGAAGAAGCTGTTCGTGCTGACAACGCGCAGTATCCACTGGTTCCAGGAGCGCGGCTTCACGCCGGTGGATATTGAGTCGCTGCCTGAAAGCAAAAAGCAGATGTACAACTATCAGCGTCGTTCCAAAGTGCTGATGGCAGACTTACGCTAAGCGCCAGCGCACCTTACGCGCCGCTGAGGGCTATTCCCCGCGGCGGCGCAATCATCTACCCTCTTCTCCCCCTAAGCGATCCAGCAGCCCGCTGCGCCGCTGCGTGCGCAGCTGCACCGCGCGCCGGAACACCGCTTCATCACTGAACAGCGTCAGCTGGCTGCGCGCCCGGGTAATAGCCGTGTAAATCAGCTCGCGCGTCAGTACCGGCAGGAACTGAGCCGGCATCACCAGCGCGGTGTGGTCAAACTCCGAACCCTGTGATTTGTGCACCGTCATCGCCCATGCCGTGTCATGGGCCGGCAGGCGACTTGGCTGTACCGCTTTGATGCTGCCATCAGGCAGCGGGAAAAACACCTTGAGCAGCCCTTCCTCATCGAACAGCGTAATGCCGATGTCACCATTGAACAGGCCGAGCGCGCTGTCGTTACGCGTCACCATCACCGGACGCCCCTGATACCAGCGGCTGCCCCCTGCCGGACGCCGAATCAGCTGCAGCTGCATCAGCTTGTGCTCAATACGCTGATTGAGCCCCTGTACGCCAAATGGCCCTTCGCGCAGGGCGCACAGCAGCTGATAACGGCCAAACGCAGCAATCACCTCGGCCGGTGCGGCACGCTGGTTAATCAGCTGGAGAAATGGCCGATAGCCTTCGGCAATCTGCGTCAGCATCGCCTGATACGCTTCGGCATCGTTGAGCGGCTGGCGCACGATATCACTGAAGCCCGCCTGAAAGGCCGCCTCGACCGCCTGCGCTTCGCCGGCATTGACCGCCGCAGCCAGCTGACCGATGCCGGAGTGCGCCGCGAAACGGTAGCTTTTGCGCAGCAGGCAGATGGCATCGCGCACCGCCGGGGCCACGGCATCATCGGTGCCGGCAACCTCGCAGCCGGTCAGCGTGGTGAGCTGCAGCGCACGCACCGGACTGTAGCCCGCCTCGGCACAGCGGCAGATATCCCCGAGTACCGCACCGGCTTCAACCGAGGCCAGCTGGTCGCGATCGCCGAGAAAAATCACCCGCGCGTGAGCGGGCAGCGCGGCGATCAGGTTTGCCATCATGTCAAGATCGACCATCGAGGCTTCATCGACCACCAGCACGTCGAGATGCAGCGGATTACCGGCGTGGTAGCGCAGGCGCTGCGTCTCCGGCTGGGCACCGAGTAAACGGTGCAGCGTGGTGGCTTCTGCCGGAAAACGCTGGCGCTCCGCATCGCTGACGTCGAGACTGCGCAGCGCCTTACCCAGCGACTCGGTGAGCCGCGCCGCCGCCTTGCCGGTAGGCGCGGCCAGCTGAATGCGCAGCGTTCCCTCACTGAGGCGAATCAGCGCCGCCAGCAGCTTCGCCACCGTGGTGGTTTTACCGGTGCCGGGTCCGCCGGAGATCACCGCAGTTTTTTGCGTCAGCGCCACCGCCGCCGCAATTTTCTGCCAGTCCTCAGGCTGGCAGCCGAAAAAGGTATCCAGCACGCTGCGCACCTGTTCGGGCGCAAACAGCTGCGGCGCCGCCTGTGGCTGGAAGAAGCGCGCCACTTCCCCTTCGTGATGCCAGAGCCGGTGCATGTAGAGCCGGTTATCACGCAGCACCACCGGCGCCGGGCGATCGCTGGCGCTGAGCGCCTGCCAGTCCGCCAGCAGCGTTGGCCAGTCCTGCGGCTCGCCGGCGGCCTGCCAGATGGCGTGCGCCAGCTCCGGATGACGACCGCTGAACAGCGCTTCGCGGGTAAGCTGCGACAGCGGCAGACAGACGTGACCGTCACCGGCTTCCGCGCTGAGACAGGCAGCCGCCAGCAGATGCGCGGGCCGATCGTCGTCGGCCAGCAGCCGGGCAAACTGAATATCCAGCGCCCGCAGCAGGCGCAGTTCTGCCGCCTGTGCCAATAGCGTACTCATGCTACTCATGCTGCTGCTCCCGGCCCGCGAAACAGGCTATCCAGTTGTGTAACGAAATCTGACGTCGGTCGGGTATGGAACACCCCGTTATCCGGCGAGCTGCCATCCATGCCGCGTAAAAACAGATAGAATACGCCGCCAAAATGCTGTTCATAATCGTAATCCGTCAGGCGGTGCTGCAAATAGCGATGCAGCGCCAGCGTATACAGCTGATACTGCAAATCGTAACGGTGGTCGATCATCGCCTGCGCCATCGCCTGCGGTGTGTATGCCTGATGACTCTCGCCCAGCCAGTTAGATTTGTAATCCAGCAGATAGTATTTGCCCTGCCAGCGAAATACCAGGTCGATGAAGCCTTTCAGCATGCCCTGCACCTGGCGGAAGTCGAGCGGCGGCGCCTGACGCGACAGCGGATCCTGCCGCATCAACGCGTCCAGCGCCGGTGCCGTCAGCAGTCCATCAATCGGCAGATAGAACTCCATCTCGATCAGGCGATTGCCCGGTGTGATGTCGCTCAGCCGGATCCCTTGAGTGTTGAGCGGCGTGTTCACCACGCGGGTAATCCACTCGCTCAGCATCGGCTGCCAGTGCAGCGGATAGCCGCTCTGTTGCAACTGCTGTTCCAGCTGCGGCGCTGACGGCGGCTGGGTGAAGTCGAGCGATTCAAACAGCGTATGCAGGAAAGTCCCGGGCGCAGCGCCACGCGGGAAATGGTGCGGCGTCAGCGCGGCTTCCAGCACTTCCGCCTCGCGATCTTCCCCGACCGCTTCCGCATCGAAGCCCGGCATCACATCCAGCAGACGGTGACTGCCGTGCTGCTGCAGCCCGGAATAGCTGGTGACACGCCACGGATCGGCCAGCGCGCGCGTGACGCTGCGCGCATCCAGCTCATCGTCAACCTCGTCCAGCGCCTGCCAGCGTTCATGGCCCTGCGGCTGCGCCATCACCACTTCGGTTCCGGTCACGCTGATGTCGTGCAGTAAACTCGCCAGCTGTTCTGCGGTGGCCGGCTCGCCGCGCTGCAGCAGGAAACCCAGCGCGCTTTTATGTAAATCGCTCTCGCCCTCTTTCTTGCGCGTGCCGCGAAACAGCGGTGCCACGCCGACGCTGCAGTGATACACCGAACGCGTCAGCGCCACGTACAGCAGGCGTAAATCCTCTGCCAGCCGCTCCTGCTCTGCCAGCGCCAGACTTTGCTCATCATTCTGCAAATCCAGCACCGCGTTGTAATGCTCGCGGTCGTGATAGAGCGCGATATCGGCCTCGCGGAAACCGGCGGCAAACGGAAGCCACACCAGCGGATACTGTAACCCCTTGGATTTATGGATGGTGACAATCTGCACCAGGTGGCGGTCGCTCTCCAGCCGCAGCTGCTGGCTGGCCGACTGGCTGTCCGGTCGTGCGATCTGCTGCGCCAGATAACGCACCAGCGCGTGCGGACTGTCGAGCTGGGCCGCCGCCTCCTGCAGCAGTTCGCCGAGGTGCAGCAGATCGGTCAGGCGACGCTCGCCATTCTCTGAGGCCAGCAGGTTTTCTGCCAGCTGGCGCTCCAGCATCAGCTGACGCAGCATCGGCAGTACGCCACGCTGGTGCCACAATTGCTGCCAGCGGGCAAAGGTATCCACCAGCGCATCCCAGCCGCGCGCATCCTGATCCAGTGCGTCCAGCTGCGCGGCATCAAAGGCAAACAGCGACGTGGCCAGCGCGGTGCGCAGCATCCGCTCCTGCTCGGGCGCGAGGATCGCCTGCAACAGCCACAGCAGTTCTCGCGCCTCGGGCGTGGTATACACGCTGTCGCGGTTGGAGAGATACACCGAAGGGATGCCGAGCTGATTGAGTGCGGCGCGAATCAGATTGGCTTCGTTCCGGCTGCGCACCAGTACGGTAATGTCCGAGGCCTGCACCGGCCGCTGGTCAGGCGTTTTGCCCAGCAGCGCGCGCTGTTGCTGACCCGCCTGCAGCCAGCGGCTGATATCAGCGGCACACTGCTGCGCCATCAGCTGCTGGTATTCGCTGACGCTGCAGCCTGCGCCCGGCTGTAGCCAGAAGCGCAGCGCGGCCTGTTCCTCGCCGTCGATACTCAGCGACAAACGCTGATTGGGCGGCGCGGCATTGACCGGCAGAAACGGGATGTCCGCAAACAGAAACGGTGCGGGCTGGCGCATAAACAGCTGATTGACGCTCTCCACCATCGCCGGTGACGAGCGCCAGTTGGTATCCAGCGTGTAGTGCGCGTGAACTTCACCGCGCGCGCGAATATAGGTAAAGATGTCCGCACCGCGGAAGGCGTAGATAGCCTGTTTCGGGTCGCCAATCAGCAGCAGCGCATGCTGCGGCTGCTGTAAATAGAGCGTGCGGAAAATACGGTACTGCAGCGGGTCGGTATCCTGGAATTCGTCAATCAGCGCCACCGGAAAGCGCTGGCGAATCGCCTGCGCCAGCTGCTCGCCGCCGGGCTGTTGCAGCGCCTCGTCCAGCCGGCTCAGCAGATCGTCAAACCCCAGCAGCGCCTGCAGGCGTTTCTCTTTACGCACCGCGTGACGCACCTCCACCAGCGCGCGTGCAATCACCAAATCGCGCAGCGACAGCGGCTGCGCCAGGAACGTATCTATGGCGGCAAACAACGGGTGCTGCGGTGGCGCGCCCTTTTTGGTTTTTTCATTGAGCACCTGCTGACCGAAACGCGCCAGCTCGGCGGGAATCTGGTAATCCGCGGTCTCGCTCTGCGCCCAGGCGCTGACTTTGCTGACCCACAGCGGCAGGTTTTTGCTGCTGTAGCTGCGCTTATCGACATCAGACTGCCCGACCAGCGTCAGCACCTCTTCGCCCAGCGCCCGCCACTGCGCTTTCATTTCGGCAATGCGCGCCAGGTTGCTGCTGTGGCGCGATGTCAGGGTTTCACTGTCGTGCGGCGCCAGGCGCAGGCTGGGCGACTCGCCCTGCAGCCACGGGCGCAGCGTCGACAATAGCTGTTCCGGCCCGCTCCATTCCGCAACGATGACGCGCGCAATATCCAGCGTCAGCGGATAGCAGTGGCGCCGCCAGAAATCCGCCGTCGCCTGACGCAACAGCAGCTGTTCATCTTCAATCAGCTGCTGCTCAAACAGCATGCCGGACTCAAACGCGTTGAGATTGAGCATGCGCTGGCAGAAGCCGTGAATGGTGAAGATCGCCGCCTCGTCCATCTGACGTTCCGCTGCCAGCAGCAGCGAGGCCGCCTCAGCGGGCTGGGCAATGTCGGCCAGCAGCTGCATCAGCATCGGATTTGCGCTGATGCCGCGCAGACAGGCCAGCCGCAGCTCATGAATATTTTCCCGGATACGGCCGCGCAGTTCGGCGGTGGCGGCTTCGGTAAAGGTCACCACCAGAATCTCTTCCACCGACAGCGGACGCGCATAAGCATTCGGTCCGCCAAGTCCCAGCAGCAAACGCAGGTAGAGCAGACCAATGGTAAAGGTCTTACCGGTGCCAGCGGAGGCCTCAATCAGACGCTCACCCTGCAGCGGCAGCGTCAGGGGATTGAGCGATTCAGGGCGCTGACTCATGGCGCATCACTCTTCACGGAGAGCGACTGCTGCAGCCGGGCGACTTCATCCCAGGTGGTAAAGCCCGGCAGCGGCGCGTAATCCGCATCGTGGGTGCCATCGTGACTGCCGCCAATCTGCGAGATCATCGCCATGCCCTGCTGCGCCAGCACGGCCTGATGGAAAAAGTCAGCCAGGCTGGCCGGTGTCAGCTGCTGAATTTGCGCAATGGCTTTTTCGCGCGTATCAAACGCGAAGTTCTGGCGATTGAAATCACGGCTGTAGCGGTTGGCCTCTTCATCCAGCGTTTGCGGACGCTGTTTCAGATCGTTGATCAGTGCCTGCTGATACTGGGCGAAATCCTCCGCTTTCATGCTGCGCAGACGCTGTTCCGCCTGCGGATAGAACGCCTGGAAACGCTGCAGCAGATAAGCGGGCGGTTTACTGTTGCTTTGCAGCAGGAAGCCAATGCCCCACTGGCGACCAATCGGCATCTGATAAGCGAACACCGCATAGCCCAGCTGCTCCTCGGTGCGCAGCTGATTGTAGAACCACGGCTGCACAACCTGGCTCAGCATGGTGCTGTTAGCCATACTTTGATACTCGCTGTAGCCGAGCGGCACATACAGCGTCGCCAGCGCTGAGTCGGTGCTGCTGCCGGTTTTCTGCAGGTTGGCTTTGATCGGCTTATCCACCACCACATAATTGCTGTGCCAGTAACCGTGCCCCGTGCTGTGCAGCTGCTGTTTAAGCTCTTCGCCCAGCTGCCTGACGCGATCGGCCGACAGGTTGCCGACCACCATCATTTCCGGCGTGGCGTGCTGGATCAGCGCATCGCGGTAATCCATTACCTCCTGCAGCGTGATCTGTTTCACCAGCTGGCGTCGCGCCTCACGCTGGGTATAAGGCAGCTGGGACAGCATTTGCATCGGCTGAATCGCCTGTTCAAACGCTTTGCCCTTTTCCGCTGCTTCCAGCCGATCCAGATACCAGGATTTCGCCTGCTCCAGCTGCTGCGCATCCGGCTGGAAGCTGGCGTAGCCTTCAACCAGCTTTTTCAGCAGCTCCGGCAGGCGCTGGGTGAAGCCGCTGGCATTGAATACCAGCCCGTCGTCCTCACCGGTAGAGAAGCTGATGCCGCCCACCGAAGCCTGCGAATTCAGCTCATCCAGCGCCAGGCTGGAGAGGTAGTCGTTGAGACCAAACAACACCTGCTGGCGCGCATCGCTGATCGCGGATTTGTTACGCAGCGCGAGCGTAATAGCGGCCTTCGGCTCGCTGGCGTAGAACTGGCTCGGCATCCAGTAGATGCGCATGCTGTCGCCACTGGTCAGCGCCACCGGATGATCGTAATGCTTACCGTCAGAGGGGATGAGGGAGAAATCCGACGGAATGTAGGGATTCAGGGTCGGCAGCGACAGCGGAATCTGCTGCGCCTGCTGCTGCCAGGCGCTGAACTGCGCGGCGGTGATTTTATCCACCTGATAAGGCGCATTCACAAAGTAAGCCTGTTTGTTGTGCGGCTCAGCGGGACTGATGTACCAGATGCGGGCGTTCTGCGGCGTCATCTCAGCCAGACGGGCGTTGATCGCGGCCGCATCATAGCGGTCGGCCAGATAAGGTGCATCCAGCGTGTGCGTCACCGGCACGCGCAGCATGGTATCCACCAGCCACTCAATGTAATCCATATCGCGGGTAATTGATGGATAGCGGAAATCCAGCGCCAGCACGTGCGCGACTTCATCGAAATAGCGCTTGTCGATGCCTTGTTTGCGCAGCATATCAAGGTAGCTGAATACTGCAGCCACCACGCGATCGCGCTGCGCCAGACCTTTGTCGGTCAGCGAAACCGAGATGGCAAACACGCCGCTGTTGCGCTCGGTCATCGGATCCGCGCCGGCATTGACGCCATCCGCCAGTCCCTGCTGCTGCAGCCAGTCGTTCAGGGTATTTTTGCTGCGGTTGCCCAGCAGATAACTGATTAAGGTGTCGGTTTTGCTGCGGAACTGGTCGCTGTCGTTGGCGATGCGAAACTCAATTTTCAGCTGCTTGCGCGGCTGCGCTGGCACGTAATGAATGATGATGCCTTTCTGCGCATCGGTGACCACCGGCACGGTAATATCCGGCACGCTGGCCTGATGATTGGCCACGCGACCAAAAGTCTCGGCAGCGATCGTCGCCATCTCCGGCAGCGGTTTGTTACTGTAAATCACCGCTTTCATCAGATTCGCCGAGTAGTGGCGATGATAGAAATCGAGCAGCGCCTGATGCAGGTTGCTGTCGGGTTTGTCACTCAGGGTATCAAGATTACCGCCCGAATAACGCGAGCCGGGGTGCGCCGGGTTGAGGGTTTCCGCGCCAACCTGCGCCATACGCAGCCCATCGCGCGAGCGTGCCATCGTCAGCTCAGCGTTAACCGCATGCCGCTCGCGGTCCGCGTTGGTCGGGTCGAGCAGGGGTTGCGCAATCGCATCCGCCAGACGATCCACCGCCGGTTGCAGCGCATCGTTTTCAACTTCCAGGTAAAACGCGGTGCGGTACGAGGCTGTGCTGGCATTGTGGCTGCCGCCGTGCTTCTTGAGAAACTCCGCCAGGTTATCCGGCTGCGGATAATTTTTTGACCCCATCAGCACCATGTGTTCCAGATAGTGTGCCAGGCCCAGCTGACTGTCGGGATCGTCCAGAGAACCGATCGGTAACGTCAGCGCTGCCAGCGATTTCGGCGCGGCAGCATCTGACACCAGCAGCACCGTCATGCCGTTGCTCAGGGTAATGGCCTGATAACTGCGCGGATCGTGATCGCTCTTGCGGATGGTTTCATCAATCGGCTGCCAGCCGCGCCCGTCGTCGGCAAAGGCATTCAGCGCCAGCATGCTCAGCAGCAGCGCTCCTATCCAGCGTGCGTAAATCCGCATTTCAACCCCTCAACGTTACCCTTATCCGCCGGCGTTGCGCCGGTCGGGATACTCAAACACTTTCTTATAAGACGGTGGCTGCCAAGGTACAGGCCGCACTTCCGTTGCTATTCATCATCCTGATGCGCGAGGCGCACCGGCAAATACCACTGACGCGCCGCAGCGATGATCTGCTGCTGCGTCGGCTCGTCCAGCGTGCGGCACAGGCGCTGCAGATAGGGATCGCTGCCCTCGCCTTCAACCTGGTAGCCACCCTGCCACGCCTGCAACAGCTTGTTGAGCGCCTTTTTCTGCGTGGCGTCATCTTCCTGAAGCTGGCCGGATTTGCTGTCAAAGCTGGCGTCCAGCCAGGCGCCGCCGGATTTATTCAGCAGCAGCAGCGGCTGCGCCAGACCCGCCTCACAGGCGGCCACATATTCAGCCAGCTGCGCCTGCGCCTGGGCGGGTGCCACCGCCGCGAAGCGCCAGCGGCTTTGTTTGCGACCGTACATGCGGCTGGTGCCGTTGCCGCCCAGCGCACAATACACCAGATGTTCCAGCCACAGCAGCAGGCCATCGTTGATGTTGAGCACGCCCGGCCGCCAGCGTAGCAGCCCATCAGCTTGCACCTGAGTCAGCCAGCCGGTCAACTGCGTTGCGCCCAGCGTCAGGTTGACTTCCCAGCTCTCCGCCGGCAGCCGCTGCGCGCTCACTTCCGCCGCCACTTCCTGCATCTCTTCGGTCTGGCTTTGCCAGAAAAGTTCCCCGAAGGCGCCGTAAGGCAGATTACCGGCGGCGCGATGGTGCGCATACAGCTGGGCCGGATCGTCACCGTTGACCAGCGTATTGAGCAGTTCAGCGTTGATCTGATAGCGCTCCAGGCTGTCCGGTGCGAACGGTTCGCTGTCCGGCAGTTCGCTCTCCTCCATCCAGAAAGCCACGCCGAGGCGCTGCTGAAACCACGCCCGCACCGGATGACGCCAGAAGCGCAGCAGCTGCTCCAGCGACAGCGTGGTCAGCGGCTGAACCGGCAGCGGCTGGACAAACCCGGGCTGCGCCACGCCGCTGCCGGTCGCCGCCGGCAACCATTCTGCGGCGAAGCTCTGCACGTGGCTTCCCGGCTGAAAATTTTCCGCTGCAAACGGCATGCGGCTGTGCAGGCGTTGCAAATGTGCCCGCACCCGCTGCTCACTGACGTCCGGCTCACAGGCTTCATCGCCCGGCAGACAGAAGCTTTGCGCCAGATAATCCACCAGTTCAGTCACCAGCACCGAGGGATAGCGCTCGGTGTTGTCCTGAATCGCCCGGCCAATGTAGCTGATGTACAGCTGCTGCTGCGCCGAGATCAGCGCTTCAAGGAACAGATAGCGGTCATCATCACGCCGGCTGCGATCGCCTTTCCGCGTCTGCTGCTGCATCAGGTCAAAACCGAGCGGCGCCAGGGTGCGCGGATACACACCGTCGTTCATGCCCAGCAGGCACACCACTTTAAACGGGATAGAGCGCATCGGCATCAGCGTACAGAAGTTGATCGGCCCGGCCAGGAAGCGCTGGCTGATGCGCTGCTGATCGAGGCGCGCACGCAGCTCATCGCGCAGCAGCGTGACCGGAATCGGCTGCTGATAGGCGGCCTGCATCCCCTGCTCAATGATCTCCTGCCACTGCGTTTCGACCAGCAGCAGCGCCGCTTCGCTGTCAGCATCGCCGCTGAAGAAGCTGTCGATCAGCTCGCGGCACAGCGGCAGCCACTCCGCCAGGGTGCGCGTCTGCGCAAGGCGCGTGCGCCAGCTGTCGAGCCGCGCCAGCAGCTCGGCCAGATGGCCCGCCAGCTCGGCGATCAGGCCGCTGGATTCGTCATACGGCAGAATGCCCTGCCAGTCACCGTTGCGGCTTTCCAGCGCGTAGCCCAGCAGCATCCGCTGCAGGCCGAAGCGCCAGGTGTGCTGGCCGGTGACCGGCAGCGCCAGCGCTTCCACGCTGGCGTCATCCAGTCCCCAGCGGATGCCGGATTCCATCACCCAGCGGCGCAGCAGGCGCAGGCCGCTCTCCTCCACGGAGAAACGCTGTGCCAGCGCCGGCACCTCCAGCAGCGCCAGCACCTCTTCTGAGGCAAAGCGACTGTCCGGCAGTGCCAGCAGGCTGAGCAGCGCGAGGATGGCCGGATGCGCCTGACTGGCGCGCCGGTCAGAAATGGCGAACGGCAGATAGCGCTCAGGCGGCGCACTGGCAAAAGCCGCCTGAATAAAAGGCGCGTAGCTGTCGATGTCTGCCACCATGACGATGATATCGCGCGGCTTCAGCTCCGGATCGGCTTCCATCAGCGCCAGCAGGTGATCCTGCAGCACTTCCACTTCACGCTGGGCGCTGTGACACACCTGCAGCGTGATGGAACGATCGTGCGGATCGAGCCGGCGCTTGTCCATGCTGTCTGCCAGCTCGCCAGCGCTGAGCCCAATCACCGCGCGATCGTCAAGATTGAGCAGATCGGCCTGCAGGCAGTGCAGCAGATTATCCGGTGACATCTCCACAAACGCATCGATGTCGTTGGCGGCTGACTCCATCTGGCTCAGCAAAAACAGGTTGTCGCGGCCCAGCTTGCCCCACGAGGCCAGCAGTGGATTGGTCAGCTGCTGCTCGCCCAGTTCGTTAAACAGCGCTGGCGCAGCATCCGGGTCGCGGAACAGCGGCTGTGTCTCCTGCGAATGCAGGCGCAGCCGCTGGCGGCTCTGCAGCTTCGCGAGGAAAGCGTAATCCTGAATGTCGCCCCAGTAGTGACGACAGGGATTGGTAAACAGCAGGTGAATATCAATGTGGCGGCCCAGCGCTTCCAGCGCCTGCAGATAAACCGGCGGCAGCGCAGAGATACCGCAGATGAAGACGCGCTGCGGCAGCCCCGGCGGCGGCGTTGACGCCTGCTCCAGCGCCTGGATAAACCGTGCATAGAGATTGGCCCGGTGCCACATCGGCTGACCGAGGCTGCGCGTGAATTCGACCAGATCGCGCCACAGCGCCGCCTGCCACTGCTGAGCATCGCTCAGCCCGTCCACCTGTTCGCCGCGCTCCCAGCGGTTCAGCCAGTCGGACCGATAGACCAGATACTGGTCGAACAGATCCGCCACGCGCGCGCTGAGCTGGTAGAGTTTGCGCTGATCGTCGTCGTCATGCAGATAGCTGCGCAGCGGCTGAAACGCCTCCTGCTCCAGCAGCACCGGCAGCCGGTGCATCAGCTTCCAGCTCATGCTGGCTTTGGTGAAAGCACTCTCTTCCGGGATATCCGGCAGCACTTTAACGAACATGCTCCAGATAAAGCTGGCGGGCAGCGGAAAATCAATGTTGGCGGCAATGTTGAAGCGGTTAGCCAGCTCCATCTGCAGCCACTGAGCCATGCCCGGGCTCTGTACCAGCACCTGCTCAGCCGCGAGCGGATCGGCCAGCGGCTGGAGTTTTATCAGCTCTACCGCTAAGTCTTTCAATAAATCTAACCGATTGGAGTGGTAAACCCGGAACATAAAACTCCTTAAAGAAGGGAAAGCGCAGCCCGGTCACTCTACCCTTAATCGTCTGGCCTGCCTACCCGCCGGCATCACCTTCGCGGCAATTGAGCCGCGCCAGCGACGCCGTGCGCTGATGGGGTCCGGTGACGGTAACGCGATCCAGCACACACCCGCCAGGTAAACTCTGCGGCTGGTGCACAATGTGCCAGCCGGCAGTATCACGCCCGAGCAGCGCCTGCCCGGCTACCTGCCACGCCTGGCGCTGCTGCCACTGCTGGCTAAATCCCAGCGCCAGTGCGTGATGATACTGCAGCAGCGTGCTGATGGTCATCGCCAGCAGCAGCATGGCGACCAGCGTTTCCGCCAGGCTAAAACCCTGCTGTCGCCTCTGGCAGCTGACACTGCTCCGCCTTCGCCAGCGGGCAGTAGTCGATCCAGCCATGCGGCTGTGGCTGCAGCTGACCGTTGCGTAGCAACACCCACTGATAGAGCACGAGCGCGCGTCCGGTGCCGCGCGCCGATAATAAGCCATGATTCTCCTCCTGCCGCAGCAGACAGCTTTGCCACGCGTCGGCCTGAGCGGTCTGACACTGCCAGCCCGCGGCCTGCGGCCAGTTTTGCTGCCGGCCCCACGTTAAAGCGGCCTGCGCCTGCCAGAAATCCTGCTGATGCTGCTGCTCGTCGGCGACCAGCGCCATGCCCTGCGCCAGCTGCGTGCGCGCGGCGTGCAGCGTGAGCCCGCCCATCAGCAGTAACATCACCACCATGCCAAGCGTGCTGTTGCCACGCTGCTTCACAGATTCAGCCCCTCCGCTATTATCGCCAGCTCTGCCTGCTGGCGGCCCGCCGTGGCGGCCAGCTGCAACAGCAGCTGCGAGCCCTGGCGCTCAACCCGGAAGGTGCTGAGGGTGAGGAATGCCGGGTCGGTGATGCGCTCCCAGCCGTTGCTGCTGCACTCGTCCACGCCGCGCTGCATCTCAAGCTGTCCGTTGCGCAGACGATAGCCGTAATAATCGCTTTCACTGTGACCAACACCTTCCCAGCGTCCGTTACTGTTTTCGTCCCAGCGCAGCAGTACACAGCTGCCGCCGCTCACCAGCGTGAGCGCCGCACCGCTGCACTGACCGTGACAGTAACCGGCACGGCGCAGCGCTTTGGCCAGCGAGCCGGCAACCTGCTGCAGCTCCTGTTGCAGCTGGACCCGCTGCTGCAGGCGCAGGTTCTGTTCCAGCAGCAGCGGCAGAAAGCGGCCGACGCTGACCATCAGCACCGCGCCAATCGCCATGGCGATCAGCATCTCCAGCAGACTGGAGCCCCCCTGCGCTATTCGCATCCCTTCTCTCCCGGCTGGCAGACCCGGATGCGCGCCCGGGCGGAGAGGATGACGCGCCAGCGGCCAGCTGCGCTCTCCAGTTCGATACTGCCGGGCCGGGCCACATCGCGTCGGCCGTAAAAGCCCGGCTCGCCGACCAGTGCGGTGATGCGCACTTCGCGATAAGGCGGCCGGAACAGCCAGCGCGACGGCAGCTGACATCCTTCTGCGGGCTGCGGCCCGGTGCCGAGGCAGCCGTTTTCGCCCGATTGCAGCCACAGGCTGAGGTCGCGGTTGTGCCAGCTGGCGTGTGCGCGCAGCCGCAGCAAAAAGCTCTGCAGTTGCAGAACGCTGTCACGCAGTTGCTGATACTGTTGCCAGCGCTGCCAGCCCTGTAAGGCTGCGATGCTGAGGATGCCGGCAATCACCATAACCAGCAGCAGTTCCGGCAGCGTAAAGCCGGCGTTTTGGGTTCTGTTCATAACCGGCACTCTGCGCCTGCCGGACGAAAAGCAACAGCGGCAAACAGAGAAGATGGAAAGCGTGCCGCAGGAAAGTTATGTCCGGTGCAGACAGCACCCTTTTTTTGCGCGTCGGATTCAGAAAATTCCCGCAGAAGCGGACGGAGGCCAGGCAAAAAAAAGCCCTGCGCGATGGCAGGGCCTGATGCTGAAGAGCGGCAGATTACACGGCGACCGGCGCTTTGATCGCCGGATGCGGATCGTAGCCTTCGATCTCGAAATCATCGAACTGGTAATCAAAAATCGACGCGGGCTTACGCTTAATCACCAGTTTCGGCAGCGGTCGCGGTTCACGCGTCAGCTGCAGTCGCGCCTGTTCGAGATGGTTGCTGTACAGGTGCGTATCGCCGCCGGTCCAGACGAAATCGCCCACCTCAAGATCGCACTGCTGTGCCACCATATGCACCAGCAGCGCATAGCTGGCGATATTGAACGGCAGGCCGAGGAAGATATCGCACGAACGCTGGTACAGCTGGCACGACAGCTTGCCATTCGCCACGTAGAACTGGAAAAACGCGTGGCACGGCGCCAGCGCCATCTGATCCAGCTCACCGACGTTCCATGCCGAAACGATAATGCGGCGCGAATCCGGATCGCGTTTCAGCTGCTCAATCACCTTGCTGATTTGATCGATCTCTTCGCCGGAAGCCTTGCCCCAGCTGCGCCACTGCTTGCCGTAGACCGGTCCCAGATCGCCATTTTCATCCGCCCACTCGTCCCAGATGGTGACCTTGTTCTCTTTCAGGTAGCCGATGTTAGTGTCGCCTTTTAGGAACCACAGCAGCTCATGAATGATCGAGCGCAGATGCACCTTCTTGGTGGTGACCAGCGGAAAACCGTCCTGCAAATTGAAACGCATCTGGTGGCCAAAGATGGAGAGCGTGCCGGTACCGGTACGGTCGGCCTTTTCTGCGCCTTCATTCAGCACATGTTGCATCAAATCCAGATACTGTTTCATTTTACCTCACGCGTTTGTTGCTGCGGGCGACGACGATACGCCCAGACCATCATAATCACTCCGGCCAGAATCATCGGGATCGACAGAATCTGGCCCATACTGATACCGCCTTCGAACAGGCCAAGCTGGGCATCCGGCTGGCGGAAAAACTCCACGATAATGCGGAATGCGCCGTAGCCAATCAGGAACAGGCCGGAGACACTGCCCATCGGGCGCGGCTTGCGAATAAACAGGTTGAGAATGATAAACAGCACGATGCCTTCCAGGCACAGCTCATACAGCTGTGACGGATGGCGCGGCAGCACGCCATACGTGTTCAGCAGTTCCTGATATTGCGGGTTATTGGCCGCCAGCGCGAGGTCTTCGCTGCGCGAACCCGGGAACAGCATGGCGAATTTAAAGTCAGGCGCCACGCGGCCCCACAGTTCGCCGTTGATGAAGTTGCCGAGACGGCCAGCACCGAGGCCAAACGGGATCAGCGGCGCAATGAAATCAGAGACCTGGAAGAAGGTGCGTTTGGTACGACGGGCGAAGATCAGCATCACCACGATCACACCAATCAGACCACCGTGGAATGACATGCCCCCGTCCCACACTTTGAACAGATAGAGTGGGTTGTCGAGGAACAGCGGCAGGTTATAGAACAGCACGTAGCCGATGCGGCCGCCGAGGAACACGCCGAGGAAGCCCGCGTACAGCAGGTTTTCAACTTCTTCTTTCTTCCAGCCGCTACCGGGTTTGTTGGCGCGGCGCACCGCCAGCCACATAGCAAACACAAAGCCTACCAGATACATCAGGCCGTACCAGTGCAGCGAAACCGGTCCGATGGAGAAGATCACCGGATCGAATTGGGGAAATGAAATGTAGCCGTTAGTCATCTTTCACCATGTTTTTTCTGCCCGCAAAAGGGCGTGGCTAAAGGGCCATACAATAAAAGGCTGCGCATCATAGCACAGCCGCTTTTCACAATTTCCGCAGAAATGTAAACAGTTAACGTCCGCCGCGAATCAGTCCGCCCAGGCCGCGCCGCTCCATGAAGGCCGACACCAGATGGCGCACTTCCGTTGCGGTGTGCGCCATCACGCCCTGCTGGCTCAGTTTCTGCGCCTCTTCATAATCGAGGTGGCGCAGCAGGTATTTGACGCGCGGAATGTTCTTGCCGTTCATGCTGAGATGGTGATAACCCAGACCCACCAGCAGCGCGACGCACATCGGATCGCCCGCCATTTCACCACACAGGCACAGCTCCAGTTTGGCCTGGCGGGCTTCACTGGCGATGGTTTGCAACGCCCGCAGCATCGCCGGATGCAGCGAATCATAAAGGTTGGCGACGCGGGTATTGTTGCGATCGACCGCCAGCAGATACTGGGTGAGATCGTTGGTGCCGACAGAGATAAAGTCCACGCGTTGCGCCAGATGCGGGATCAGAAACAGCATCGACGGCACTTCAATCATCACGCCAATGCGCGGTTTCGGAATGGCATAACCGAGCATCTCTTCCACTTCGCGACCGGCGCGATCGATCAGGCGCCGCGCCTCTTCGATCTCGTCGATATGACTGATCATCGGCAGCAGAATGCTCAGGTTGCCCGAAGCGACGTTGGCGCGCAGCATGGCGCGCACCTGCACCAGGAAGATCTCCGGCTGGTCGAGCGTCAGACGAATGCCACGCCAGCCGAGACAGGGGTTCTCTTCACTGATCGGCATGTAAGGCAGCTGTTTGTCAGCGCCGACATCCAGCGTGCGCAGCGTCACCGGTTTGTCGTAAAACAGTTGCAGCATGCCCTGATATTGCGCCACCTGCTCCTCTTCCGACGGGAAGCCGCTTTGCAGCATGAACGGAATTTCGGTGCGATACAGGCCAATGCCGTCAACCCAGTTGTCGAGCGCCTGTTCGTGTTCCGGGCTGAGACCGGCGTTGAGCATCACCTGCACGCGCTCGCCGCTTTTCAGCTCGCCGGGCTGCTCCACCACATCTTCGGCCATTTTGCTCAGCGCGTTCTCTTCGCTGATCAGCCGCTGATACTCCTGCACCAGCACCGGCTCTGGATCGATCAGCACTTCGCCGCGATAACCGTCCACGATCAGCAGCCGCTTGTTGAGCTGCGACGGCAGGATATCCGCGCCCATCACGGTCGGAATACCCATGGCGCGCGTGAGGATCGCCGCGTGCGAGTTGGCTGCGCCATCGCGCACCACTACGCCCGCCAGCCGCTCCTGCGGCAGCTCCGCCAGCGTGGTGGCGGTGAGTTCATCGGCCACCAGCACAAAACGTTCCGGCCAGGCGTTGGTGCCCACCAGCGTGTCGTCAAGGTGGAACAGCAGGCGCTGGCCGAGCACGCGCAAATCCCCGGCGCGCTCGCGTAAATAGTGATCCTGCAGGCTGGCAAACTGTGCGGCAAACTTCTCGATCACCGTTTTGACCGCCCACTCGGCTACCGATCCGCGCTCGATCTCGGCAAACAGATCTTTTTTCAGTCGCGCATCGGTGAGCAGGTGCGAGTAGAGATCGAAGATCGCCGCGCTCTCTTTCTGCACGCTGGCCGCGAAACGCTTGCTGAAGCGGCGAAACTCGTTACTCGCCTCGCCCATGGCGACAATCAGGCGCTCGCGTTCACGCTGTGGATCGAGCGTAGAGGCGGCGGACACCTGGTCGAGCAGCGGCTGCGTTTCATCAACCCAGCCAGGTGCAACGGCGACGCCCGGCGCGGCGGCAATCGCTTTGACGCGCGTCTGGCGGAACTGACCGAACAGCTGGCCAAGCTGCGACTGCGACAGCAGCGCGGCCATCTGCGTGGCCAGCGTAACCAGAAATGACTCTTCGCTTTCGTCGAACTGACGATGCTCTCGCTGTTGCACCACCAGCACGCCGAGCAGTTGACGCCGGCTGATGATTGGCACACCCAGAAACGAGCGGTAGCGCTCTTCTTTGACGGAGGGAATGTATTTGAAGCTGGGATGACTTTGCGCATCGGCGAGGTTGATCGGTTCAGCCAGGCGGCCCACCAGCCCGACGATACCTTCGTCGAACGCCAGCGTAACCGTGCGGCCGCGCGGCTTTTTCAGGCCGCGCGTCGCCATCAGGTAGTAGCAACGCCGATCGTGATCGGCGAGGTAAACCGAGCAGACCTCGGTCTCCATCGCCAGGCATATTTCGTTGACCAGAATGTCGAGTGCTTCATTCAGACGCGGTGCACTCGCCACTTTTTCTACAATTTCGCGCAACTGAGTGAGCATAAAGGGCGTGGCCTATCCTCTTTTACGTCGATGGGCGGCGTTGTTATTGCGCTGCCCCGCACTCTCCTGCATAGACATCACCACGCCAGCGAATTCCTTCATGACGCGGCGATACACATCGCGCTTGAAAGAGACAACCTGACGTACCGGATACCAGAAGCTGACCCAGCGCCAGCCATCGAACTCCGGCGTGCTGCTGTGTTGCACATTGATATCCGCGTCACTACACATCAACTGCAGAAGAAACCACTTTTGTTTCTGGCCGATACACACCGGCTTTGTGTCCCAACGCACCAAACGTTTTGGCAACTTGTAACGTAACCAGTTACGGGTTGAAGCAAGTATTCGAACATCTTTGCGGTGTAAACCCACTTCTTCGAACAGTTCGCGATACATCGCCTGTTCAGCGGTTTCACCCGGATTGATGCCTCCCTGAGGAAACTGCCAGGAGTGCTGTCCAAAGCGCCTGGCCCATAACACTTGTCCTTGCCTGTTACAGATTACGATACCAACATTCGGGCGGTAGCCATCATCATCGATCACTGGACTACCTCAAAGCTAAATTTGAATAGCCTGATTGTTTCATACTCCTTACAGGCGGTAAACCACTGGATATCCGCGCCGCTGACCGGATAACAATGGGATAACTCACAGATAATAGCCATGTTATAAACAGACAGGGGTATTTAACGGCGATCTTATTCACCTTTTCTGTGGATAGCTTTGTGCAGAACACGGGAATGAGTTGAATAACCGCTTCGGAAAATTCTCATGCACGCCGGGAAGAATAGCACTAAACCCCAAATTTATCATAGTGATAGCCAATTAACTCGTTCAGATACACAGCGTGAAAGCCGGTTATTCTTCCCCACGCGGTTACCGCTGCTCAAAGATCCATCACCGTTGATTTTATCCACAGAGAATGTCCTAAACCTGGGCAGAGAATGGAAAAAAAGCGCGCAGTTCGGCAAAGTCAAGGCTGTAAATGGAAACAGGGGTGGGCAAAACGTGGGGTTATCCCACTTTTCTGTGGATAACTGGGTTTAAGATCCTGTTCATTGTCGATAACAAACCGGGATAACCGCCTCTTACCCTGGTGAGCACCTGGTCAATCGCGCTAAAAAAGCATGCTGAATCATGCTATTATCACGTTTACATTGTCCGGCACGGTGTGGACAACACGCGCTGACCTTTACTGACCATATTTTGACCAATGCGAGTTTTATCATGAATTGCCCTGCCGCCTTGCCTGCTGCGCCCCGTAACGAAGCCGAACTGCTCCAGCGTGCCCAACAGCTGGCTGGTCAGAGCTTTGCCGCGCTGGCCGCGCAACTCGGCCTGCCGATGCCCGCCGATTTACGCCGTGACAAAGGCTGGGTCGGTATGCTGCTGGAGCTGCTGCTGGGCGCCAGCGCCGGCAGTAAAGCCGAGCAGGATTTTGCGCATCTGGGTATTGAACTCAAAACCATTCCGGTCGACGCGCTGGGTAAGCCGCTGGAAACCACCTTTGTCTGCGTGGCACCGCTCACCGGCAACAGCGGCGTTACCTGGCAAACCAGCCACGTGCGCCACAAGCTGGCGCGGGTGCTGTGGATCCCGGTGGAGGGCGATCGCGCCATTCCGCTGGCCGAGCGCCGCGTGGGTTCGCCGCTGCTGTGGCAGCCGAATGCGCAGGAAGAGCAGCAGTTACGTGAGGACTGGGAAGAGCTGATGGACATGATTGTGCTCGGCCAGGTGGAGCGCATCACCGCCCGCCACGGTGCGTGGCTGCAAATCAGGCCAAAAGCGGCCAACAGCAAAGCGCTGACCGAAGCCATCGGCGAACACGGCGAGCCGATCATGACGCTGCCGCGCGGTTTTTACCTCAAGAAAAGTTTTACCGGACCGCTGCTGGCGCGGCATTTTCTGCTGTAATGCCCGGTACAACTTCGCCCTTGCAGGATCGCTTTAGGCAGCGCCGCCTGCGCCGTGTATAATTCCCGTTTACTTTTCGTTTAGGAATGAAGGATTCATGTTTGACTGGATTGCTGATCCCAACGCCTGGCTGGCGCTGGGAACATTAACCATTCTGGAAGTGGTGCTGGGTATCGATAACATTATTTTCCTGTCTCTGGTGGTCGCAAAACTGCCGCAGCACCAGCAAAACCGGGCGCGCCGGCTGGGTCTGATGGGGGCGATGTTGATGCGCCTCGGGCTGCTGGCCTCCATCGCCTGGGTGGTGAGACTGACGCAGCCGTTGTTTTCCATCATGGACCACGCCTTCTCCGCGCGCGATCTGATTCTACTGTTCGGCGGCCTGTTCCTGCTGTGGAAGTCGAGCATGGAGATCCATGAAACCATCGAAGGCGACGAAGAGGAGCATAAAACCAATGTGCACTCTTTCTTCGGCGCCATCGTGCAGATCATGCTGCTCGACATCATCTTCAGCCTGGATTCGGTGATTACCGCCGTCGGCCTGTCCGATCATCTGTTCATTATGATGGCGGCGGTGGTTATCGCGGTGCTGATGATGATGGTGGCCGCGCGCGCGATTGGTGAGTTTGTTGAGCGGCATCCGTCGGTCAAAATGCTGGCGCTGGCGTTTCTGATTCTGGTCGGCTTTACCCTGATCCTCGAGAGTTTTGGTATGCATGTACCAAAAGGTTACATTTATTTTGCGATGTTCTTCTCCATGGCGGTAGAGTGTCTGAACCTGATGCGCAGCAGGAAAAACAAAGCGTAACCTGTCAAGGGCGAGCGCATCTCGCCCTGTTATTTTAGGAATGATGCGATTACTCCTGCTGGCAAAAGCATTTATTACTACACTTTTGCTGTTGAAGTGGCTTGAGGGAGCTGAGAATGAAAGGGTTGGTAAGTGCAGTGGGCCTGCTGCTGGCGGCGCTGGCATTAAGCGGTTGCAGCAGTGATTACGTTATGGCCACCAAAGATGGCCGCATGATTATGACCGAAGGTAAGCCGTCGATTGATAAAGAAACCGGTCTGGTGCAGTACACCGACGAACAGGGCCATGTTATGCAAATTAATGGTGACGAGGTTTCCACCATCATTGAGCGTTAAGTGCCAAATTGCCTCGCCTGTACGCGTTTTCCCCCCGTGCAGGCGATTTCCCGAACTTTCCCCCCTTCCTTCTGCGCCACTTCACAGGCTATAGTCCCAGAGAACACAACATTCCGTTTCATAATGAAAAAAGGAAGCCGGCAATGCATTATCACCGTATCCCCCATAGCACGCTGGAAGTCAGTCAGCTGGGGTTAGGCACGATGACGTTTGGTGAGCAGAATAGCGAAGCCGACGCCCACCAGCAGCTTGATTACGCCGTTAGCCAGGGTATTAACCTGATTGATACCGCCGAGATGTATCCGGTGCCACCGCGTCCGGAAACCCAGGGCCTGACCGAAAAATACATTGGCAGCTGGCTGCAAAAGCGCGGCAGCCGCGACAAAATCATTCTGGCGAGTAAAGTCGCCGGCCCGGTGCGCGGCAGCGATGCGCTGATTCGCCCCAACCAGGCGTTGGATCGCAAGAACATCCGCGAAGCGCTGGACGCCAGCCTGAAACGCCTTAATACCGATTACCTCGACCTCTACCAGCTGCACTGGCCGCAGCGCCAGACCAACTACTTTGGCAAGCTCGGTTATCAGTACAGTGATAACACCGCCACCGTTACGCTGCTGGAGACGCTGGAAGCGCTGACCGAACAGGTGCGCGCGGGCAAGATCCGTTACATTGGCGTCTCGAACGAAACGGCCTGGGGCGTAATGCGCTACCTGCAGCTGGCGGAGAAGCACGAGCTGCCGCGTATCGTCACCATTCAGAATCCGTACAGCTTGCTGAACCGCAGTTTTGAAGTGGGTCTGGCAGAGATCAGCCAGCATGAGGGTGTGGAACTGCTGGCTTATTCCAGCCTGGCCTTTGGTACGCTGAGCGGCAAATACCTCAACGGGGCGAAACCGGCCGGCGCACGCAATACGCTGTTCAGCCGCTTTACCCGCTACAGCGGCGAGCAGTCACAGCAGGCGATTGCTGCCTACGTGGCACTGGCGAAACAGCACAACCTGGATCCGTCACAGATGGCGCTGGCCTATGTGCGGCAGCAGCCGTTTGTGGCCAGCACCCTGCTCGGTGCCACCACCATGGAACAGCTGAAGGTTAACGTGGAGAGTTTCAACCTGACGCTGAGCGGCGAGGTGTTAGAAGCGCTGGAAGCGATTCACCGTCAGTATACGTATCCGGCACCGTAATCTCCCTGGTGCGCGTTAACGCGCACCCTACAGGGTTCGTTACCCTTGCGTACTGCTGTGGTTTTGGCGTACGCGCCGGGCCAGGGTAGGGTCGCCATTCATGGCGACCTGGTCCCTTTCTGCGCCGCTCAGCGACGCGTTCTCCACCACAGCACGGCAATCGACATGGCGAACAGCGCGCCGAAGCCTACGCCCGTCGCGACCGCCGGCGCCCCCAGCTTAATCGCCACGGTATACAGCCCCAGCATCAGCAGCATCGCGCTGTTCTCACCCAGGTTTTGCACCGCAATCGCGTTGCCAGAACCCACGGTATCTTTGCCGCGCTCCTGCAACAGCGCGTTGAGCGGCACCACAAAGAAGCCGCCGAGTGCACCAATCAGCATCAGTAGCAGATACGCATTCAGCAGGCTATGCTGCAGCGAGAACAGCACCACCATCACGCCAATCAGCACGCCGGCCGGCATGCAGCGCCGCACCGTTTGCAGCGTGACCAGTTTTGCCGCCGCGCCCGCGCCGATAACGATACCGATCGCCACCATGGCATTTAGCGTGGTCGGCGTTTTATTGTCCGTGATGCCCAGCGCCACCGGCACCCACAGCACCAGCAGGAAGCGCAGCGTGACGCCGGCGCCCCAGAACAGGCTGGTGCCGAGCAGCGAGAAGCGGGTTTCACCGTTACGCCACAGCAGCTGTGCCGAGGCGATAAAGCTGCGCAGCATCGCGCCAGCGTGCCAGCTCTGGCCGGGGCGCGCTGCCAGCAGACGCGGAATGAACAGATTCGCCACCACCGCCAGTGCGTAAGTGAGTGCACACACCACCAGTGCTGCCAGCAGATGCCAGTCGGCGAGCACGCCGCCTGCCACCGAGCCGAGCAGAATCGCCGCGATAGTCGACGACTCCATCAGCCCGTTGGCTTTCACCAGCCGCGCGCCGCTGGTGATCTCCGTCAGGATGCCGTATTTCGCCGGCGAATATGCCGCCGCGCCAACGCCTACCAGCGTGTAGCCAAGAAACGGATTAAAGCCGAAGCAGATTACCAGCGCCCCGAGCAGCTTGAGGCTGTTGGCAAACATCATCACCCGCCCTTTGGCAAAGCTGTCGGCCATCTGCCCGACAAACGGCGCGAGCAGAATGTAAGTGGCCACAAACAGCATCTGCAGGATCGGCTGGCTCCAGTCCGGATAGAACTGACTTTTCAGCAGCGCCAGCGTGGCGAACAGCAGCGCATTGTCGCCAAAGGCAGAGAAAAACTGTGCCACGATCACCGCCAGCATACTGCGCGACAGCAACGGGGCGTCCGGATTCACCGTCTGACTCATGCCCGCTCCTCTTCTGCCAGCTGTTTCAGGCTGACGTAGTCTGGTTTACCGCTGCCCAGCATCGGCAGCTGTTTCATGAAGCGAATATCGCGCGGCACGGCCAGCTCTGGCGCACCCATCTCACGCGCAGCCTGCTGCAGCCGCTCGCGGCTGAGTTCACTGTCAGTGGAAAACAGCACCAGCGCTTCACCACGCTGGCCATCGGGCCGCAGCGACGCCGCGTGCTGTTTCTCCGCCGAAGCTTTCAGGGCAATCTGCTCCACGCTCTCCAGCGACACCATCTCTCCGGCGATTTTGGCGAAGCGCTTAGCGCGCCCCTGAATCTGACAGAAACCGCCCTCGTCAAAGCTGACAATATCCCCGGTATCGTACCAGCCCGCTTCCTGTTCGCCTTCGCCGTTATCCGCCACCGGTGGCTCCAGCACGCCGGGATTTTCCACCCGCAGGTAGCCGTTCATGAGGTTCGGACCGCGCAGCTGCAGCCGTCCGCCCTGCTCAATGCCGGGCACCGCAATCAGACGTGAATCCATGCCAGGCAGAATACGCCCGACGGTATGCGATTTGGCGGCCATCGGCACGTTGATTGCCACCACTGGCGCACACTCGGTCACGCCGTAACCTTCGAGGATGCGGATGCCGTACTTCTCCATGTAGATCTGGCGCGTGCCTTCCTGCAGCTTCTCGGCACCGGCGACGACGTAGCGCAGCCGGGCGAAATCGTACGGGCTGGCAAAGCGCGCATAGTTGCCGAGGAAGGTCGAGGTGCCAAACAGCACGGTGCAGTTACGGTCATACACCAGCTCCGGCACGATGCGATAGTGCAGCGGGCTGGGATAGAGGAACACCTGCGCGCCGGTCAGCAGCGGCGTGAACAGCCCGACGGTGAGACCGAAGGCGTGGAACAGCGGCAGCGCCGACATAAAGCGGTCGCGCGGGGTGAAATCCGCCACGGTGCGAATCTGCTCCACGTTCGCCAGCAGGCTTTTATGCGAGTGCACCACACCTTTGGGATTGCCTTCCGAGCCGGAGGTAAACAGCACCATTGCCGCGTCTTCTGGCTGCTGGGCAACCTGTGCCCGGCGTGGCAGCAGCAGGTGCGCGAGGATCCACAGTTTGTCCTGCAGCGTGACGGTATTCTTCAGATCCTCCAGATAGATCCACTGCACCTCCGTCAGCCCCTGCGGCAGGTGCCACAGGTTGCCCTTCTCGAGGAACTGGCGCGAGGTAAACACGGTTTTCACCTGCGAGGCGGTCAGCGCCGCGCGCATGCCGTTGATGCCGGCGGTGTAGTTGAGCATGGCCGGCACGCGACCGCGCAGTGAAGCCCCGAGAATCGCTGCCGCGGTCACCGTGGCATTCGGCAGCAGCAGGCCAACGAATTCGCCCTGCTGGCTGTAGCGCTCCAGAATGCGTCCGACACCGAGCGCTTTTTTCAGCAGCCCGGTGTAGCTGTCCGGCTTAAAGTTGATGTCTTCGATGCAGGCTTTACTCAACCCGTAACGGGTGCGCGCATTGAGAAAAGCGTCGAACAGCGTTTCGCGCGGGCGCACCGCCATGCGCGCTTCCATCATCACATGATGTAAATGCTCACCGGCCAGCACGCGGCGGTCGCGCGCGCGTTTCGCTTCCGGCATGGGAATCACCGTGGCCGGCAGCACCGTCAGGGTAATGCGCGGGAACAGGCGACGTTTAAACACCCCGGCCAGGCGGCCAAACGGCGTGTACTCTGCGCCTTCAATGCGCATCGGCACCACGGTGGCGGCGGATTTCGCAGCGACGAAGCCAGCGCCGCTGTAGATTTTCATCAATGAGCCGGTGACGGTAATGCGCCCTTCCGGAAAGATCACCACCGGACGCCCTTCGTTGATCATGCGCACCAGATGTTTGATCGACATCGGTTTGGTGGGGTCGAGCGGCACGAAGTCGATGATCGGCCTGAGCAGGCGCATGTACCACTGTTCGCTGATCGAAGAATAGACGGCGAACACCGGTTTGATGGGCAGAAACAGCGCCAGCAGCACGCCATCGAGAAACGACATATGGTTTGGCGTGATCAGCACTTTTTCTTTGTGCAGGGCAGTCAGATCGCCACGCAGCTCAACGCGCCATAACAGGCGACAGAGGAAACGCAGAACGGTAAATAGCATGCCAGCTCCTTAGCAGCGGTAAAAAATGGTTCTTACCTTGCAGGATCCGGGGATGTTCGACAAGTAGCGCAGTGATTTATCGTGATGAATTCAGGGTGATTCGCCCTGCCAGCCGCCGCCCAGCGCGGCGATCAGCGCCACGCTGCTCACCCACTGGCTGCTCTGCAGCGACAGCAGGCTCTGCTGCTCGCTCAGGCTGCTGTTTTCCGTGGTAGCGACATCAAGGTAATCAATCATGCCGGCGTCATACTGGTTGCGCGTTACGCGTGCTGACTCCTGTGCCGCCACGGCGGCGCGCTGCTGCGCGGCGATTTCCCCCTGCAAGGTATTCAGTTCCACCAGGTTATCTTCCACTTCTCCCAGCGCGCTCAGCACCGTCTGGCGATAGGTGGCCACGCTGGCATCATAGGCGGCACGCGCCTGCGCCACTTTCGCCGAGGTCGCGCCAAAGTCGAGCAGCGTACCGCTGAGCTCCGGCCCCAGCGACCAGGCGCGATTCGGCAGCGACAATAAGCTGTGGATCGCTGAGGCGGTCACGCCACCGCTGGCGCTGAGCGTCAGGTCGGGATAATAACCGGCAATCGCCACCCCGACCGCCGCGTTGGCGGCCGCCACGTTACGTTCGGCATAGGCGATGTCCGGACGGCGCTGCAGCAGCGCCGAAGGCAGGCTCTGTGGAATGGACGGCAGCGTGGCATCCAGCTTCGCCACCGGCAACGTAAAGTCGGCTGGCGCCCGCCCCAGCAGCAGCGCCACCGCGTGCTCCAGTTGCGCGCGCTGCCACTGATAATCCTGCGCCGAAGCGCGGGCGCTCTCCAGCTGCATCTGCGCCTGCGCCAGGGTGGCGCGGGATTCGCTACCGGCGCGGTACTTGTTGTCGATCACGCTGAGATAGCGCTGATAAGCTTCAATGCTGCGCTGATAGAGCGCGATCTTTTCGTCGATGATGCGCAGCTGAAAATAGTCCTGCGCCAGCTCTGACTGGGCGCTCAGCGTGACATTGGCCAGTTCAGCCTGGCTGGCCTGCGCGCTGGCCTTATCCTCTTCCTGGGTGCGGCGCAGTTTGCCCCACAGATCCAGCTCCCAGCTGGCACTCAGCGTAGCGCTGTGGCTGTTGCTGACGCTGCGCTGACCGCTGGTGCTGGCACGGCTGCCGCTGCGCGTGCTGCTGACATCGTAGTCGAGTGAGGGAAACAGCGCCGCGCGCGACTGCGCGCTCAGCGCCTGAGCTTCGCGATACTGCGCCGCATAACTGGCGACGTTCTGGTTGGAGATGCTCACCTGGCGCAGCAGGCTGGACAAGGTAGCATCGTGATACACCGTCCACCACTCCCCTTTGCGACTGGCGTCCTGCGGCGTGGCCTGCGTCCAGCCTTTGGCCTCTTTATAATGCGTCGGCAGCGCCATCGCCGGACGCTGATAATCGGGGCCAACGCTACAGCCAGCAACCAGTAGCGCCGCCGTCAGCGCGCCAATGTTCATCATTTTCATCAATCAGGATTCCACATGACGCACGCGCCGCCACTGACGCTGGGTGGCGCGGCTGAGACGATCCAGCCAGAGATAGACCACTGGCGTGGTAAACAGGGTCAGCAGCTGGCTCAGGGCCAGACCGCCGGCAATGGCAATCCCCAGCGGACTGCGTAAATCAGCGTCGCCACCGCTGCCCAGCGCCAGCGGCAGAGCGCCGAAGAAGGCGGCCAGCGTGGTCATCATGATCGGCCGAAAGCGCATCAGGCACGCCTGCGTAATCGCCTGCTGCGGCGACAGCCCCTGGCTGCGCTCGGCGTGCAGGGCAAAATCGATCATCATGATGGCGTTTTTCTTGACGATACCGATCAGCAAAATGATGCCGATCAGCGCAATCACCGTCAGCTGCGTATTGGTCAGCAGCAACAGCAGCAGCGCTCCGACACCTGCCGACGGCAGCGTGGAGAGAATGGTCAGCGGGTGAATGTAACTCTCATACAGCACGCCCAGCACGATATACACCGCCGCCAGCGCCGCGATGATCAGCCACGGCATAGTGGCGGTGAGCTGAGAGAACGCCGCGGCGGTGCCGGCAAAGCCCGCCTGAATGCTGGAGGGCAACCCCAGCTGTGCCATCGCTTGCTTAATCAGCGTCTGCGCCTGCTCCAGCGACACGCCGTCGTTGAGGTTGAAGGCGATGGTGCTGGTCGCTGACTGGCCCTGATGCGCAACCGACAGCGGCGCGTTGCCGCCGCTGAAGCGGGCAAAGGCCGCCAGCGGCACGCGATCGCCGCTGTCGTTAATCACATACAGTTGTTGCAGCATGGCCGGATCGCGCGTGTCGCTGTCCTGCAGGGCCATCACCACATGGTACTGATTGAGCGTGTGATAGAGCGTGGCAATCTGTCGCTGGCTAAAGGCATTGTTCAGCAGCGTGTCCAGCATCTGCACGTTAACGCCCAGCCGCGTGGCGCGGTCGCGATCGATATTGATCACCACCTCCTGTCCGCCGGTTTGCGCATCGGAATCCACGCTGTTGAGTTGCGGTATCGCGGCCAGCGCCGCCTGGACTTTCGGCGTCCAGCGGCGCAGCAGGTCGAGATCGTCAGCCTGCAGGCTGTACTGATAAGTGGCGTTGGCGCTGCGCCCGCCGATGTGCAGATCCTGCGCGGCCATCAGGAACAGCTGCGCCCCGGCAATATGGCGGGTTTTCTGGCTCAGCCGGTTAGCCACTTCGGTGGCACTGGCGCTGCGCTGGTCAAAATCTTTCAGCCGGACAAAAAAGTTGGCGCTATTGCGCGAGCCAAACATGCCGCTGCCCATTGACGACATCACGCTGTCTACCGCCGGATCGGCCTCAATGATTTTGGTGAACGCCAGCATCTTTGGCTTCATCGCCTGGAAGGAGATGTTCTGGTCAGCGCGCAGGGCGCCCATCAGCAGGCCGGTGTCCTGATTGGGGAAAAAGCCCTTTTGCACCACGCTAAACAGAAACAGATTGAGCAGCACGGTGAGCAGCAAACTCAGCAGGGTAATCTTCTGGTGCGCCATCACCCACGCCAGGCCACGCGCGTAGGCTGCCAGCAGCGCGTTGAGCGCATTTTCGATTAGCTGATAGAGCGGATGCGGCCGCCGGGTGACCTGCGGCTTCGGCCGCTGCAGTCGGGCGCACAGCATCGGGGTCAGGCTGAGCGAGACAAACATGGAGATCAGCAGCGAGACCGTCAGCGTCACCGCAAATTCCCGGAACAGGCGACCAACAATACTACCCATTAGCAGAATCGGGATAAACACCGCCACCAGCGACACCGTCATCGACAGCACCGTAAAGCTCACTTCATGGGCACCGCGCAGGGCGGCACGCAGCGGACTCAGACCGGCTTCGATGTGCCGGGTGATATTTTCCAGCACCACGATGGCGTCATCAACGACAAAGCCTGTGGCGATGATCAGCGCCATCAGCGACAGGTTATCGAGACTGTAGCCGAGCAGATACATCACCGCGCAGGTGCCGATCAGCGACACCGGCAGCGCCAGCGCCGGAATCACCACCGCCTGCAAATTACGCAGGAAGACAAATACCACGGCAATCACCAGCAGCATCGCCACCAGCAGCGTCTCTTCGGTGTCATAGAGGGAGGCGCGCACCGTTGGCGAACGGTCCACCACCACTTTGAGCTGGGTATCGGCAGGCAGATCTTTCTCCAGCTGTGGCAGCTGCGCTTTGATGGCGTCAATGGTGTCGAGCATGTTAGCGCCGGCCTGACGCTTGATGGCGATCATCACCGACGGCTGTGAATTGAGAAAGCCGGCCTGATACTGATCCTCCACCGAGTCATACACCGTGGCGACGTCATGCAGTCGCACCGCCTTACCCGCGTGGTAGCTGACTATCAGGTCGCGGTACTGTGCCGCTTTGTCCAGCTGGCCGTTACCGTCCACCATCCAGGACTGGCTGCTGCCCTGCAGCATGCCTTTCGGCAGATTGGTGGTGCTGCTGGCGACGGCGCTGCGCACCGTATCCAGCGCAATGCCATAGTGCGTCAGCTGTTGCGGCTGCAGATCGATGCGGACCGCCGGCAGCGCGCTGCCCATCAGCGACACCTCGCCTACGCCCCTGACCTGCCCCATCGCCTGTTCAATTTTGCTTTCGGCGAGGTCATACAGTTCACCCGGCGTGCGCGTGGCGGAGGTAAGCGCCAGCATCACAATCGGCGCGTCCGAGGGATTCGCTTTGCGATAGGTCGGCAGCGACTCCATAGCACTCGGTAACAGGCTGCGCGCCGCGTTTATCGCCGCCTGTACGTCGCGCGCCGCGCCATTGATATCGCGGTCAAGTTCAAACTGCAGTATCACGCTGGTCGAGCCCTGCGAGCTGGTCGACGTCATCTCCGTCACACCGGCAATCTGGCCGAGCGAACGCTCCAGCGGTGTCGCCACCGTGGCCGCCATGGTTTCCGGGCTGGCGCCGGCCAGGCTGGCGCTGACCATGATGGTAGGAAAATCCACCTGCGGCAGCGGCGCGACGGGCAGCAGCCGGTAGCCCAGCGCCCCGAGCAGCAGGATCGCCAGCGTCAGCAGCAGCGTAGCAACCGGGCGAAAGATAAACAGCCGGGTGATGTTCATGGCTCGCCCCGCGCCTGCTGCTGCCGGCGCTGCACGTAGCGCTTACCGCGCTGCGCCAGTCCATCAAACCACAGATAGATCACCGGGGTGGAGAACAGCGTCAGCACCTGGCTCACCAGCAGGCCACCGACAATCACCAGCCCGAGCGGCTGACGCAGTTCGGCACCGGAGCCGGAGGCCAGCATCAGCGGCAGCGCCCCGAGCAGCGCCGCCATGGTGGTCATCAGAATCGGCCGGAAGCGCAGCAGGCAGGCCTGATGGATCGCTTCGCGCGGCGTCATATGCTGCTTATGCTGCGCCTCCAGCGCGAAGTCGATCATCATAATGGCGTTCTTTTTAACGATGCCAATCAGCAGAATGACGCCAATCAGCGCGATCAGGCTGAATTCGCTGCCCGCCAGCATCAGCGTCAGCAGCGCCCCGACCGCCGCCGACGGCAGCGTGGAGAGAATGGTCACCGGATGAATAAAGCTTTCATACAGAATGCCCAGCACCACGTACATGGTGATCAGCGCCGCCAGAATCAGCCACAGCGTGTTGCCGGTGGCACTCTGAAACGCCGCAGTTTCACCCTGATAGCGCAGCGTTATGCTGGCGGGCAGTTTAAGCTGCTGCGTGACCTGCGCAATCGCCCGCTGCCCCTCCTCCAGCGAATAACCGGGATTAAGATTGAACGACACCATCACCGCCGGGAACTGATTCAGGCGCATGTGCATCAGCGCTCCGGTCCGCGCATGCACGCTGGCGATGGCGGTGAGTTTCACCATGCCGGTGGTGGTCTCACTGTCGCTGTCGCTGCTGGTTGATGCACTGCTGCTCATCGGCAGATAAACGTCATCAAATGACGCTGGCGACTGCTGATACTGCGGCGCCACTTCCAGCACCACGCGATACTGATTCGCCTGGGTAAAAATGGTGGAAACCAGCCGCTGCCCAAAGCTGTTGTACAGCGCGGTGTCGACGTCAGCTGCCGTGATGCCGTAGCGCGCCGCTTGATCGCGGTTCAGCTCCACATAGGCCACGCGCCCCTGATCCTGCAGGTTGCTGACCACGCCATTAAACTCCGGGCGCTGCTGCAGCGCAGCTATCAGCTGCGGCGTCCAGCGCACCAGGTTTTCGCTGTCGGCATCATCAAGGGTGAACTGGTACTGGCTCGGCGTCACCTGATCGTTGACCGTCAGGTCCTGTGCTGGCTGCAGATAAAGCTGAATGCCGGCGACCTGGCGCGCCGCCTGCTGTAGCTGCGCAATCACCTCGCCGGCTTTGACGTCGCGCTGGTCAAACGCTTTCAGGTTGATCTGCAGGCGCCCGCTATTGAGGCTGGTGTTATTGCCGTCAATACCAATGGTTGAGGACACACTCTCGACCGCCGGATTTTGCAGGATCACCGTTGCCAGCGCCTGCTGACGCTGCGCCATCGCCGTGAAGGAGACATCCTGCGACGCCACGGTCACCCCCTGAATCAGCCCGGTATCCTGGGTGGGAAAGAACCCCTTCGGGATGGCCAGATACAGCAGCGCGGTGAGTGCAAAGGTTGCCAGCGCCACCAGCAGCGTCAGCTTCTGATGGTTGAGCACTACGCTGAGCAGGCGGTCATAGCCGCGTACCAGTTTGTCAAACAGCTCGCCGCCTTTGCGCGCAAAGCGTGACTGTTGCGACTCCGGAATATGCCTTAACAGCCAGGCACACAGCATCGGCGTCAGCGTCAGCGACACCACCATCGACACCAGAATCGACACGGCCAGGGTGATGGCGAATTCGCGGAACAGCCGTCCGACCACATCGCCCATAAACAGCAGCGGAATCAGGACCGCAATCAGGGAAAACGTCAGGGAAATAATGGTGAAGCCAATCTGCTGCGAGCCTTTCAGCGCGGCCTGCATCGGCGTTTCCCCCTGCTCCAGCCGGCGCGAAATGTTCTCCACCACCACAATCGCGTCATCAATGACAAACCCGGTGGCGATGGTCAGCGCCATCAGCGACAGGTTGTTGAGGCTGAAATCGGCGAGATACATCACGCCAAAGGTGCCAATCAGCGACAGCGGTACTGCCACGCTGGGAATCAGCGTCGCCGCCACGTTGCGCAGAAACAGGAAGGTCACCATCACCACCAGTGCGATCGACAGCATCAGTTCAAACTGTACGTCGCTGATCGAGGCGCGGATGGTCTGCGTGCGATCGGCAAGCACACGCATTTTCACGCCATCCGGCAGCGCCGCCTGCAGTACGGGCAGCTGCTTTTTAATGCTATCCACCACCTGAATGACGTTGGCGCCAGGCTGGCGCTGCACGCTGATGACAATCGCCGGACGGTTATTGGCCCACGCCGACTGAAAGCGATTCTCCGGCCCCTGTTCGATATGGGCGATATCTTTCAGCCGCAGCGCCGCACCGTTCTGCCAGGTGAGAATCAGATTGCCGTATTCGGCCGCAGTGCGCAGCTGGTCGTTGGCGTCGATGGTCACCGAGTGATATTTGCCGTCGAAGCCGCCTTTCGAACCGTTGACGTTGCTGTTGGCGATCAGCGTATTGACGTCTTCCAGCGACAGCTTGTGCGCCGCCAGCGCTTTTGGATCCATCTGCACGCGAATCGCCGGCTGATTGCCGCCCGCCAGGGTCACCATCCCCACACCGTTGATTTGCGACAGCTTCAGCGCCACGCGCGTGTTCACCAGATCCTGCACTTCAGTCAGCGGCAGCGTGTCGGAACTGGCGGCCAGCGTGATCACCGCACTGTCGGCCGGATTGACCTTTTTATACGTCGGCGGATTGGGCAGATCGTCCGGTAACAGATTATTCGCCGCGTTGATTGCCGCCTGGACTTCCTGTTCGGCGACGTCAAGCGACAGATCGAGGCTGAACTTCAGGGTGATAATCGATGATCCGCCCGAGCTGGCAGACGTCATCTGGCTAAGACCGGCCATCTGACCGAGCTGACGCTCCAGCGGCGAGGTTACGGATGAGGCCATCACGTCCGGGCTGGCGCCAGGATAAAGGGTGGTAACCTGAATGGTCGGATAATCCACCTGCGGCAGCGCCGAGGTGGAGAGAAAGCGATAAGCGAACAGGCCGGCGATCAGCACGCCGATCATCAGCAGAATCGTCGCCACCGGGCGCAGGATAAACAGACGAGACGGATTCATGGCTGGGTACTTTTGCTGTCGTCAGCCAGCTGGACTTTGCTGCCGTTAGTCAGACGATCGATCCCCTCGGTCACCAGACGATCGCCTGGCGCCACACCCTGCAGGATCGCCTGACGATCTTCCCCCAGTGCCGGTCCGGCGGTGACCGCTTTGCGCGTCACGCTATTGTCTTTGTTGATAATAAACACAAAGCTCCCGTCGCTGCTCAGCTGCAGCGCCTGCGCCGGGATCACCGTCGCGTTTTTCAGCGTGCCGGTTTGCAGACGCAGATTAACGAACTGGTTGGCAAACAGCGCTTCGTCCTGGTTAGGAAAGCTGGCTTTCAGTTCGATGGTGCCGGTGCTGGTATCGATCTGATTGCTGATGTACTTCACCTCACCCTGCGCCAGTATGGTGCTGTTGTCCTGATCAAAGGCCGTCGCGGGCAGGCTCTGGCCGTTGCGCAGTGCGCGCGTCAGCTGCGCGATGTAGCTCTGCGGCACGCTGAACGTCACGGCGGCAGGCTGCATTTGCGTCACCACCACAATGCCGGTGGTGTCGCTGGTCTGCACCATATTGCCGGGATCGACCAGCCGCAGGCCTACGCGACCGCTGATCGGCGAGGTGATGCGGGCATACTCAATATCCAGTTTTGCGCTGACGATTTGCGCCTGATCCGCCGCCACCGCGCCCTGATACTGGCCGACGGTAGCAATCTGGCTATCCAAATCCTGGCGCGACAGCGAGTCCTGCGCTGCCAGCTTTTTGTAGCGCGCCAGCGTCAGTTGCGCACTGTGCAGCAGCGCCTGGTTCTGGCTGAGATCGCCCTGATACTGCGCCAGCGTCGCCTGATAACTGCGCGGATCGATCTGCGCCAGCAGCTGACCGGCGCTGACTTTCTGCCCTTCAGTAAAGAACACCTGCTGCAACTGCCCGGCCACGCGGCTGGTGACGGTGACGCTGGCGTTGGGGATCACCGTGCCGAGCGCATTCAGGTACACCGGCACGTCGGCCGTCGCGGCAACGCCGCTGTGCACCAGCGTTGCCGGGCCGCTCATCTGCGCCGCGCCGCGATGACCGCCTGGCGGCAGGTCGCCGGGTACTGCGCCCCGCTTGCCGCCTGCCACACGCCAGATCACGCCGGCCGCGATCAGCAGCACCAGCAACACAAGCAGCCATTTCAGCCAGCGGGAGAAACCAGAACGGGGAGCATGGATAGTCATCAGCGTCTTCAGATCAGCAAAAGTGTGGGTAAAAACCCCGGTAAGCAGGAGATTATTTCAGCGAAAATCATCACGACGCGCATTATCGGCGGATCGCCAGAACGTTTTCTATACGCAAACCGTAAGCGTTTCGTTAAGAGATGCAGGATTTAAACCGCGCCCGGCAGCGGTCGGTGATGGCGCGCGCAGGCGCTATAAACGGGAGAGGAGGACAACTTACAGGCAAAAAAAACCCACGCATCCGCGTGGGTCGGTGCAACCGAACAGGGTGAATACCACAAGGGTATCGCTGCCGCAGCAGCCGATCTTCACACCAATCAATACCTCTGGGACCTTTATCGTCGCGCAATGGCGGCACGGATAACAGCCGCAAATCGCAACGGAGTTCGGCGAAATGCAACGAGGTGTGAAAAGCTCGACTGCGCGTTTACATCCTGATTTCGTTAAGATTTATCTGATGCCGGTTTACTGTAAATCGCGTCTGGTGCCACGTTCATGTGTTTCAGCACCGGCCCCATGATGTTGCCAAATACCGGCGCGGCCACCGAGCCGCCAAAGTGATCGCCGGCGGTAGGATGGTTAATCATCACCACCAGCGCCACTTCCGGATGGCTGGCCGGCGCGATGCCGGCGGTGTAGTTGACATAGCCGCCGTCATATTTGCCGCTGCTGCCCATCTTCTCCGCGGTACCGGTTTTGGTCGCCAGCCGGTAGCCCGGTACCGCTGCTTTCACCCCGGTACCGCCCGGCAGCACGTCACTCTCCAGCATGTGCACCACGGTTTGCACGATCTGCGGATCCGCCACCTGCCTGCCCAGCACCGGTGGCGTCACTTTGGTGATCGACAGCGGGCGATAGACGCCATACGAACCGAGCGTGGCGTATTCACGCGCAATCTGCAGCGGCGTTACGCGCAGACCGTAACCGAACGAAAAAGTGGCGCGCTCGATGTCGGCCCAGCGCTGGCGATGCAGCGGGAAGTAGCCCACGCTCTCTCCGGTCAGCCCCAGCCCGGTCGGCTTGCCGAGACCAAACGCCTGATAGGTGTTCACCAGCGCTTCCGCCGGCATTGCCAGCGCGATGTGCGAGACGCCGATGTCGCTGGATTTCTGCAAAATGCCGGTCATGGTCAGGCGCGGCCAGTGACCGACATCGCGGATCAGGTGGCCGTTGACGCTGTAGGGCGTGGTGTCGATCACCGAATCGGGGCGCACCAGATGACGCTGCAGCCCTTCCATCACCACCAGCGGCTTCACCGTCGAACCGGGCTCGTAGCTGTCGTTGATGGCGGTATTGCGCATTTGCGCCGGCGTGGCGTTGTCATAATTGTTGGGGTTGAACGATGGATAAGACGCCATGGCGAGGATTTCGCCGGTGTCGATCTTCACCAGCACCGCCGCGCCTGAATCGGCCTTGTTGAGCAGCACGCCGTCGCGCAGCTTGCTGTACAGCGTAAACTGGTCAAACTTATCGATGCTGAGCTGCACCGTCGGCGGCTGCTTCGGCGGCTCGTAATCGATCATCGCAATAATGTTGCCGTCCCCGTCCTGGCGATACACCTCTTTACCCGGCTCGCCCTGCAGTACCCGGTCAAAGCCCTTCTCCAGCCCGTTAAGCCCGTTATTGTCCGCCCCGACGATGCCAATCAGTGGCGCCGCGGCCTCACTCATCGGATAAAAACGGCTGTCGTCATACACCGAACTGATGCCTTTCAGATGCAGCTCTGCAATATCTTTGGCAATGCCCAGCTCGATTTTGCGCCCGAGATAGAGGAAGCGCTTTTTCGGATTGGCGGTGATCTGCGCGCGCAGCTCGTCCGGTCGCAGATTCAGCGCCGCCGCCAGATAGCTCCATTTGGCGCTGGTGAAGTCGGGATTGGCCTCCAGCACGCGCAGCGGATCGGCGATGATATCGCGCGATGGCACGCTGAGCGCCAGCGCCTGGCCGTCGCGGTCGAGCAGCGTGCCGCGGTTGGTCGGCAGCGTCACGGTACGCAGCGAGCGCTGGTCGGCCTCGTGCTCCAGCATCGGATGATTGATCAGCTGCAGATCGCCGACGCGCGCCAGCAGCAGGCCCATGCAGCCTAATACGCCCAGACAAATCAGACGAAAACGAAACGGGTTAAACGGGGCTTTAATCTGGTCTTTTCCCAGAAATTTTTTAATCGGGGGCATGGCGATCCGCTGCGATAAAAGATGAATCCAAAGGGGTTAGCTGCAGTTATAAAGAAAGGTAAAGCGAGTTGACAGGAAAACAATGTATCAGTTCGTTTATGCCCGATTGAGGTCATCGTAACGGGACGCGTCACACCGGCAGATCGCAGGCAAAAAAAACCTGCGCATCTGCGCAGGTCGGTGTAATCAAGAAAACTGTTGATGTTCACCCATCAATACCTCTGGGACCCTGACTGTAGCAAGTTGCTCAGCGCAGAAACTATCACTCAAACGCAACAGTTACCGGCAAAATGTAACCAGCGGTGAGATTGTTAGCCGATTGTGCAACTGGCGTGTTTTTTGATTTCCACCAGGCAGCTCATGGCGTTCGGGCCCTGAGTTAACGACGAGGTCCCGATGTCGAGCGTCAGCACGTTAGGGTTGCCGGCGCGGTCCCACGGCTGCCACGCTTTGCCAAAACCGGGATCGAACCAGGCGCCGGTGGCGATGATCACCACACCGGGCGTCAGGCCGTCCGTCAGGCGGACGCCAGCCAGCATTCGGCCACGCGCGTTGCTCACTTCAATCTCATCGCCGTCGCTGATACCGCGCGCGGCGGCATCGTCAACGTGCATATACAGCGTTTCGTGACCGGCGGTTTTGCCGGCCTGCACCGTGGCGGTAGCATCCAGCTGACTGTGCAGGCGATCCGCAGGCTGCACCGAAATCATGTGCAGCGGGAACTGCGCGCTGAGCGCTGCGCCAAGCCACTCCTGCGGCGCGCGCCACTCCGGATGCCCGGCGAAATCCGCCAGCTGGTAATCGGCGATGGTCTGGCAAAACAGCTCAATTTTGCCGCTGGCGGTGTGAATCGGATGCGCCTGCGGGTCGGCGCGGAAATCATCCATAAACACGTACGGCTTGCCGCCCTGCGGAATCTCAACAAAGCCGCGCTGCCAGAATGCCTCAAACTCCGGGAACGCGATGTCCAGCTGCGCATGCGCCTGCGCGCACTGCTGGTAAAGATGCTCAATCCACTGCATCTCGTTGCGTCCTTCGGTAAAGCGATCGCGGTAGCCAAGGCGATCGGCCAGATCGGCAAAGATATCAAAGTCGTTACGCGCCTGATGCTGCGGTTTAATCGCCTGGTGCATCGCCAGCACGAAGCGGTCACGCGACGAGCCGCCAATGTCGTTGCGCTCCAGCGTGGTGGTGGCCGGCAGCACGATGTCCGCCATCTGCGCCGCGGGCGTCCAGACGATATCCTGCACGATGACCGTATCCGGACGCTGCCAGCCCTCGACCAGTCGGTTGAGCTGCTGGTGATGATGGAACGGATTGCCGCCTGCCCAGTGCACCAGGTGAATGTCGGGATAGTGCAGCGTCTCGCCCTGAAACGCATACGGCTGGCCGGGATTGAGCAGCATGTCGCTGATGCGCGCCACCGGGATCGACAGGTTCGCCGGATTCGGGCCGGTGCTCATCAGCGGCGCCGGGCCTTCCTGGCGCGGATTGCCGACGCTGTTCATCGAGCCATGACCAAAAGAGAAGCCGCCGCCCGGCAGTCCCGGCTGGCCCAGCATCGACGAGAGCGCAATCATCATCCAGTACGGCTGCTCGCCGCGATGGGCGCGCTGCACCGCATAAGCACAAGTGATAAAGCTGCGTTTGCCCGCCAGCTGCTGCGCCAGCAGTGCGATACGCGCCGCCGGGATGCCGGTTATCGCACTGGCCCACGCGGGCGTTTTTGCCACGCCGTCGCTTTCGCCCAGCAGATAGGCACGCAGTTGCGGCCAGCCGGTGCAGTGGCTGGCGAGGAAAGCCTCATCGATAGCGTTCCGGCGGGTAATTTCATAGCCGAGCGCCAGCATCAGCGCCACGTCAGTGTTCGGGCGAATCGGAATCCACTCGGCGTTAACGAATGCCGGGCAGTCATCGCGCATCGGGCTGATGTTAATGATCGGCGTGCCTTTGGCGCTCAGCTGCTGCAGCGCCGGTTTCAGGCTGTGCTCGCCGGCGCCGCCGGAGGCCACCTGCGCATTTTTCAGCGCCAGGCCGCCAAAGGCGACGAAAATTTCTGCATGCTCCACCACCTGCGGCCAGTCGGTGACGCGGCCGGTGAGCGGCATATAAGTGCCAATCACGTACGGCAGAAAGAACTGTGCCGCGCCCCAGCTGTAGTTACCCTGCTGATCAACGCCACCGCCGCCCTGGAAATAGAAGCGACGAATCAGGGTGCGCGCGTGGTTGACGCGACCGGCTGATGACCAGCCGTACGAACCGTTGAAAATGCCGGAAGCGCCGTAGCGGTCGCGCACCCGGCGGTTCTCTTCCGCCACCAGATCGAGCGCGGTGTCCCAGTCCACGGCGACAAAATCTTCCCGGCCGCGCAGCGTGCGATCGCTGTTTTCACGCGACTTCAGCCACGAACGGCGCACCATCGGCTGACGGATGCGTTTATCCGAGTACACCAGTTCAGGGATAGTGTGGATCATCGGGGAAGGATCGGCATCGGCGAAGAAAGGTTCGCAGGCAATCAGGCGCTGATTTTCGGTGACGGCGGTAAACGCGCCCCAGTGCGCAAGGTGCGGCACACGAGTTTTCATGGTTATGGGTCCGGCAGGCAGGTGTGATTCAGGCTGGCAGCATAGCACGGTGCCGTTACCGGGCTAAAGCCTCGCCGTGAGCGTCTGATTTTCCGCACTTTTGCGACAGCGCTGACATTCTGGCGGGTTGCGGCTGCCGGGCTTTTCCGTAACACTGAGAGCATGTGTAAACGTTTTCCCGGATGTCGACCATTGCATGGCTACTATTAAGGATGTTGCCCGCATGGCGGGGGTGTCGGTCGCGACCGTGTCCCGCGTCATCAATAATTCGCCCAAAGCCAGCGAGAGTTCGCGCCTCGCCGTTACCCAGGCCATGGAACAGCTGCAGTATCACCCGAACGCCAATGCCCGCGCGCTGGCGCAGCAATCCACCGAAACGCTCGGGCTGGTGGTAGGCGATGTGTCAGACCCGTTTTTTGGCGCGATGGTGAAAGCGGTCGATGAAGTCGCCGGGCAAACCGGCAACTTTCTGCTGATTGGTAACGGTTACCATAATGAGCAGAAAGAGCGTCAGGCGATTGAACAGTTGATGCGCCATCGTTGCGCCGCGCTGGTGGTGCACGCCAAGAAAATTCCCGATGACGATTTAGAGCTGCTGATGAAGCAGGTGCCAGGCATGGTGCTGCTGAACCGGCTGCTGCAGGGGTTTGAGTCGCGCTGCATTGCGCTGGATGACCGCTACGGCGCCTGGCTGGCCACGCGTCACCTGATTCAGCAGGGTCATACGCAGATCGCCTTTATCTGCTCGACGCACACCATCTCTGACGCCGAAGATCGGCTGCAGGGCTACTACGATGCGCTGAAGGAGCACGGTCTGCCGTGCAACGACCGGCTGGTGGCGTGGGGAGAACCGGATGAGGTCGGTGGCGAGCAGGCAATGACGGAACTGCTCGGACGCGGCAAGCAGGTGAGCGCGGTGGCGTGCTACAACGATTCGATGGCCGCCGGTGCGCTGGCGGTGCTGAGCGATAACGGCATTCGCGTGCCGGAAGAGATGTCGCTGATTGGCTTTGATGATGTGCTGGTGTCGCGCTACGTGCGTCCGCGCCTGACCACGGTGCGCTATCCGATTGTGACCATGGCGCAGCAGGCCGCGCAGCTGGCGCTGGCGCTGGCCAACGGCACCGCGCTGCCGGAGGTGACCAATATGTTTAGCCCGACGCTGGTCAGGCGGCATTCGGTGGGTGGACCGGGTTAAACGGGTGCAGGCTTTCCCTCACCCTGAGGGAGAGGGAACGTTCCAGAGCGCGCGGTCAGCCCCCTCGCCCGCTTGCGGGAGAGGGTCGGGGTGAGGGCCAGCGCGCACCCAACCCACTATAAATCCTGCGAATACACCTTCACCTGCACCTCAGGAAACTCCAGCGCATCACACTGATACTGCCAGCCGAATCGCTCGTAGTAGCCGCCAAACGTCGACCACAGCCACACCGTTGCATAGCCGCGCTGGCGGGCGTAATCCAGCACGTGCTGCTGCAGGGCGGCGCTCAGCCCCTGCCCGCGCGCCGCTTCATCCACATACAGCGCGGCAACCCACGGATAGAGATCCTGACGGCTAATCAAATCGCAGCGCCAGAACCCTACCGTGCCATGCGGCACGTCATCGTCATCCAGCGCGACAAAGGTCACCGGAAACGCGGCACCGTTCAGGCTACTGCGTACAATGCTGTCGTAAAACGCGCGCGAGGTGCCGTCACCAAACGCCTGCCATAGCCAGTCGATGATCTGGCTGGCGTGATGCGGCACGCTGCTGAGCGGCACGATGCGCATCAGTTCAGCTCCAGCGCCAGCAGTTCCTGAATGGTCTGCGCACGGCGAATCTCACGCGACACGCCCTGCTCAAACAGCACTTCCGGGATCAGCGGACGGCTGTTGTAGTTGGAGGACATTGATGCGCCGTAAGCGCCGGTATCATGGAACACCAGATAATCGCCGACCTGTGCCGCTGGCAGCGCGCGGGTTTCCACTTTGCCCCCTTCCAGCTGGGTAAACACATCTCCCGACTCACACAGCGGCCCGGCCACCACGCTCTCCACATTCGCCTCACCCGGCGCGCTGCCATCGGCAGGCAGCAGCGAAATATGGTGATAGCTGCCGTACATCGACGGACGCATCAGATCGCTGAAACCGGCATCCACCAGCACAAAGTGACGGCTACCCATCTGCTTCACCGCCCGCACCTGCGACACCAGTACGCCCGACTCCGCCACCAGAAAACGGCCCGGCTCAATCTCCAGCTTCACCGCATGGCCGAGGTGCGCCGCGATACGCTCGCGCGCGCCGTTCCACAGGCCGTAATAGTGCTGCGTATCAATCGCCTCCTCACCAAAGCGGTAAGGAATCGACAGCCCGCCGCCCGCCGAAATGGCCTGCAGGTCCTGACCAAAGGCCACTACCTGGTCGACCATCGCGTCGCACACCTGCTGCAGATGGCCATAATCGACGCCGGAACCGATGTGCATATGTAGCCCCACCAGCTGCAGGCCATGCTGCTGAATCGCCGCCAGCGCCAGCGGCAGATCGCTATGCCAGATGCCGTGCTTACTGTTTTCGCCGCCGGTATTAGTTTTCTGGCTGTGACCGTGGCCAAAGCCCGGATTAATGCGCAGCCAGACGCTGTGACCCGGCGAAACCGCGCCGAGCTGATGCAGCATATCCACGGAGCCGGCATTCACCGGCACCTTCAGCTCGGCGATGCGCGCCAGCGTCGGCGAGTCCAGCACATCGGCGGTGAACACTATATCCTCGCCGCCCGGCTGAAAACCGGCAGCCAGCGCACGTTCGATCTCGCCGAGCGAGACCGAATCGACCCTGACGCCGGCAGCACGCATCAGGCGCAGAATATGAATATTTGAGCAGGCCTTTTGCGCAAAGCGCACCACGTCAAACGCGCTGAGCTGCGCAATACGCTGCTGAATGATTTCGGCATCGTAAGCCCAGAACGGGCCGCTGTAGCGCTGCGCCAGCGGCAGTAGATTTGTGGCGTTAAGCGCCGTCTGGGAATCGTTAAGTGGACGTGGCATGAACATTCTCCTGAGTCGTTGCTGTCATTTAGCCACAGCACAGTGATGCGGAAAAATATCTGTTTAAGCATCAGCTATGCAAATATGATATGGATGACACGGAGGGGACGATGGCAAAAATTAACTGGCGGCAAATCGAAATCTTTCACGCGGTGATGACCAGCGGCAATCTGACCCAGGCCGCCACGCTGCTGCACACCTCGCAGCCAACGGTGAGCCGCGAACTGGCGCGGCTGGAGCAGCAGCTGGGCTTACAGCTGTTTGAGCGGGTGCGCGGCCGCCTGCAGCCCACCGTGCAGGGGCTGCGGCTGTACGAAGAGGTGCAGCGCTCGTGGTACGGTCTGGATCGCATCATGGATGCCGCCGAAGGGCTGCGCAATTTCCGCCAGGGCGAGCTGTCCATCGCCTGCCTGCCGGTGTTTTCCCAGTCGCTGTTGCCGCCATTGCTGCAGCCGTTTTTACAACGCTATCCGCAGGTGAGCCTGAATATTATTCCGCAGGAGTCGCCGCTGCTGGAGGAGTGGCTGTCGGCGCAGCGCTACGATCTCGGTCTGACCGAAACCCAGCATGCGCCCGCCGGGACTAAACGTCTGGCACTGCTGACCTGTGATGAAGTGTGCGTGCTGCCACCGCAGCATCCGCTGTGTCAGCGGGCGATGCTGACGCCGCAGGATTTCCACGGTGAAAACTATGTCAGCCTGTCGCGCAGCGATAGCTATCGTCAGTTGCTGGATGCGCTGTTCCATGAGCAGCAGGTGGAGCGGCGGCTGGTGCTGGAGACGCACAGCGCCGCGTCGGTGTGCGCGATGGTGCGCGCCGGGGTGGGTATTTCGATTGTTAATCCGCTGACGGCGCTGGATTACGCCGACAGCGGCGTGGTGATGCGCCGCTTCAGTATTGCCGTGCCGTTCACGGTGAGCCTGGTGCGGCCGCAGCATCGACCAGCATCGGCGCTGGTCGATCACTTCTGCGACCACCTGCAGCAGCAGGTGGCCACCTTTACGCAGCGCATCGCCCAGCGTCTGGCTTAAGCGCGCACCGTCTCGCGCTGACCGCCCGATTTGCGGAAGGTCAGCAGACAAACCACTAATCCCGCTGCCGCCAGCGCTGCCGCCGCGACCGGCACCGCCGTCAGGCCATAGCCTTTATCGATTACTGCGCCGCCCACCCACGCACCGAGTGCGTTACCGACGTTGAAGGCCGAAATGTTGAGCGTCGACACCAGATTTGGCGCGTCTTTACCGTGGCGCACCACGTTAATTTGCAGGCCCGGCACGGTGGCGAAGGTCGCCATTGCCCACAGGAACAGGGTTACCTCTGCCAGCCACAGCGCATGGCTGGTCCAGCTGAACAGCAGCGAGAACACGGCGATCAGCGAGAAGCTGAGGATCAGGCTGAACGACACTTTCCAGTCCGCCAGTTTCCCGCCAACAATGTTACCCACCGTCAGGCCAGCACCAATCAGGAACAGCGTCCAGCTGACGCCGCGATCGCTGATGCCGGTCACCTGCAGCAGCAGCGGCGCAATGTAGCTGAACAGCGCAAACATCGCGGCGGCAAAACACACCGTCATCAGCAGCGACAGCCACAGTTTGCCGTTGGCCAGCGCGCTGATTTCGCTCGCCAGGTGCACCGGTTTTTCATCTTTGTTAGTCGGCAGGCTGACGATCAGCGCGATGAACGCGAGGATGCCAATAATCGCCACGCCCCAGAAGGTGGCCCGCCAGCCAAACAGCTGACCAAACCAGGTGCCGAGCGGCACGCCCAGTACGTTGGCCAGCGTCAGACCGGTAAACATCAGCGCCACCGCCGACGCCTGACGGCTCGGTGCCACCAGGCTGGCCGCCACCACTGAACCGATGCCGAAGAACGCACCGTGACACAACGCGGTAATAACGCGCGCCAGCATCAGCAGGTTATAGGTATAAGCCAGCGCACAGAGTACGTTGCCGATGATGAAGATGATCATCAGCAGAATCAGGGTACGTTTACGCGGCAGTTTCGCGGTCAGCAGCGCCATGATTGGCGCGCCGATGGCCACACCCAGCGCATAGCCGCTGATCAGCCAGCCCGCAGAAGGAATCGACACCTGCAGGTCACCCGCCACTTCCGGCAGTAACCCCATGATGACGAACTCCGTGGTGCCGATGGCGAACGCACTCAGCGCCAGCGCCAGTAATGCAACAGGCATAACACACTCTCCCAAAATAATTTTGCAGGCGGGCCGCACGACGAACGCCGTACGGTTAAGACAGACGCGTATCCCTCCGACAGTGCGGGGATGTTTATTTTTGAACTGCGTCACAGTCTGCTATTAAAGCACAGCCTCTGACTCTCAACCACCCGGGCGGCAGCAAGGCTATTTTGCCTGCGCGGCAATAATCCCGGCGCTAAAAAGTGTCGCTTATGCATCACTGAGACAGGATGGCGATAACAGACTACGCTTGATAACAGGTTGTGATCGCTGTCACAGCGACGGCGCTTTCTGGCGTTAAATCAGGCAGTAAAGGATGGTCGCACATTGCCGATACCCCAATGGATTGCCCGGTAATGCGGCGTCAACACAACAGGGGGACAGAGTTATGCGATGGATCATCGCGCTGGCGATCGGCGGCTTAAGCGGCTGCTCGGTCGGGCACTATGAATACAGCTCAGAAGCGGCCAGGCGCGTCGATATGACCGTCACCGGCATCCCCACCGTGCTCGGCATGGGTGCGCTGGGCACCACTATCCCCCTGACGCGCGAATATAGCCTGACGGCGGCGCACGTGGCCAAATATTCGCTGTATCGGGTGAAGGCCTGGCATCCGGAGTGCGATATCGCCGTGGTTTATCATGCGAATAAAGAAGCCAACCTGCCCCCGCAGTTCCGCAACAGCCATATCGGCGACAACGTTAATCTGTATGGGTATAGCTTTATCTCCGCGCTGCCGGTGGCATCAAGCGGCAAAAACCTGATCAATACGACGCTGAGCAATGACTGGAATAAGGCCAGTTGCGTGGTGGTGGCGGCCAATGCCGGCGTGGTGAAAGGCATGTCCGGCGGCGCGGTGTATAACGCCAGCGACGACACGCTGGCCGGGGTGATTGTCGGCTATAGCAGTCGGATTGATGATAATAAGAGCGGCAAAACGCTGTTTAAAGATGTGGCACTGTATGTGCCTTATGCGCGGTTCCAGGCGTGGCTGGATGGGGTGGTGAAGTCTTAGGTTGGGTGCGCGCTGATGCCCTCACCCCGGCCCTCTCCCCGTGGGAGAGGGAGAAAACCAGAGCTGACCTCTGCCACGGGGAGAGGGAGAAAACCACAGCGGTCCTCTGCCACAGGGAGAGGGAGAAAACCACAGCAGCCCTCTGCCACGGGGAGAGGGAGAAAACCACAGCGGCCCTCTCCCACCGGGGTACGGGCAAGTCCCCTCTCCCCATGGGAGAGGGTTAGGGTGAGGGCAACCTGATTACTTACCGGTCGGGCGCAGAGCCGGGAACAGGATTACATCACGAATGGTGTGGCTGTTGGTGAACAGCATGACCAGGCGGTCGATACCAATGCCCAGACCCGCAGTCGGTGGCAGACCGTGCTCCAGCGCGGTGACGTAGTCTTCGTCGTAGAACATCGCTTCGTCATCACCGGCGTCCTTCGCGTTAACCTGTTGCAGGAAACGCTCTGCCTGATCTTCCGCATCGTTCAGCTCGGAGAAGCCGTTACCGATTTCACGGCCGCCGATGAAGAACTCAAAGCGGTCGGTGATTTCCGGGTTCTCGTCATTACGACGCGCCAGCGGTGACACCTCTGCCGGATACTCGGTGATGAAGGTTGGCTGAATCAGGTGCGCTTCGGCGGTCTCTTCGAAGATCTCGGTCACCACGCGGCCCAGACCCCAGCTCTTCTCCACTTTGATGTGCAGCTCATTGGCAATCGCCACTGCTTTGTCAAAGTCATCCAGATCGGCGAGGTCCGTTTCCGGACGGTATTTCTTGATCGCTTCACGCATGGTGAGCTTCTCAAACGGCTTGCCGAAATCGAAGGTGTGCTCACCGTAAGGCACTTCCGTGGTGCCCAGCACGTCCTGCGCCAGGGTGCGGAACAGGCTCTCGGTCAGTTCGATCAGATCTTTGTAGTCCGCATACGCCATATAGAGCTCCATCATGGTGAACTCTGGATTGTGGCGCGGCGAGATCCCTTCGTTACGGAAGTTACGGTTGATCTCAAACACGCGATCGAAACCGCCAACCACCAGACGCTTCAGATACAGCTCCGGCGCGATACGCAGGTACATGTCGATGTCGAGCGCATTATGATGGGTGATAAACGGACGCGCGGACGCGCCGCCCGGAATCACCTGCATCATCGGCGTTTCCACTTCCATAAAGTCGCGGTTAACCATGAACTGACGAATGCCGGCCATGATTTGTGAGCGAATTTTGAAGGTTTTACGCGAATCGTCGTTGGAGATCAGGTCAAGGTAACGCTGACGGTAACGGGTTTCCTGATCGGCGAGGCCGTGGAATTTGTCCGGCAGCGGACGCAGCGCTTTGGTCAGCAGGCGCAGCTCAGAGATATGGATCGACAGCTCGCCGGTTTTGGTTTTGAACAGCTTACCGCGCGCGCCGAGGATATCGCCGAGATCCCACTTTTTGAACTGCTCGTTGTAGACGCCTTCCGGCAGATCGTCACGGGAAACGTAGATCTGGATCTGACCGCCCACATCCTGCAGGGTGGCGAACGACGCTTTACCCATGATGCGGCGGGTCATCATACGACCGGCTACGCTCACCTCAACGCCGAGCGCTTCCAGCTCGTCGTTCTCTTTGCTGTCATAGTCGGCATGCAGACGATCGGAGGTGGTGTCACGGCGGAAATCGTTAGGAAACGCCACGCCCTTTTCACGCAGCGCGCTGAGTTTTTCGCGACGCGCTTTCAGTTCGTTGTTTAACTCAAGGGCGGCATCAGCGCTCTGCGGTTGTTGTTCAGACATGTCGGTTCCTTATAGCCCTGCTTTTAAACTTGCTTCAATAAAACGGTCAAGATCGCCATCCAGTACGGCCTGGGTGTTACGCGTTTCTACGCTGGTACGCAGATCCTTGATGCGCGAATCGTCAAGAACGTATGAACGGATCTGGCTGCCCCAGCCGATGTCCGACTTGTTCTCTTCCGCCGCCTGCTTATCGGCATTCTTCTTCTGCATTTCATATTCATACAGCTTGGCACGCAGTTGTTTGAAGGCCTGATCTTTGTTCTTATGCTGCGAGCGGTCGTTCTGGCACTGCACCACAATGTTGGTCGGCAGGTGGGTAATACGCACCGCGGACTCGGTTTTGTTAACGTGCTGACCACCGGCACCCGAGGCGCGATAGACGTCGATACGCAGGTCGGCCGGGTTGATTTCGATGTCGATGTTGTCATCCACTTCCGGGTAAATAAATACCGAACTGAAGGAGGTGTGACGACGGCCGCCGGAGTCGAACGGGCTCTTACGCACCAGACGATGAACGCCGGTTTCGGTACGCAGCCAGCCGTAAGCGTAATCACCGATGATTTTGATGGTGGCTGATTTGGTACCGGCCACTTCGCCTTCGGACTCTTCGATGATCTCGGTTTTGAAGCCTTTGGCTTCCGCCCAGCGCAGATACATGCGCAGCAGCATGCTGGCCCAGTCCTGCGCTTCGGTGCCGCCGGAGCCGGCCTGAATATCCATGTAGCAGTCGGCGCTGTCGTATTCGCCGGAGAACATGCGGCGGAACTCCAGTTCACCCAGCTTCACGTCCAGCGCGTCCAGCTCGACCACGGCTTCGTTGAAGGTCTCTTCGTCGTCGGCTTCAACCGCCAGCTCCAGCAGACCCTGCACATCTTCCAGCCCCTGCTGCATCTGGTCGAGCGTTTCAACCAACGCTTCCAGCGAGGCGCGCTCTTTGCCCAGCGCCTGCGCGCGTTCAGGTTCGTTCCAGACGTCCGGCTGTTCCAGCTCGGCGTTTACTTCTTCGAGGCGTTCTTTCTTAGCATCGTAGTCAAAGATACCCCCTAAGAACGCTGCTGCGCTCGCTGAGGTCCTGGATACGATTTTTGACCGGATTAATTTCAAACATGGCTTTTCAGTCTTTTTTGACGATTCGGTGAGAGGAGATAAAAGTAACGCGCTAGTTTACCCGAAAGCGCGTCTGGTTTGTAGCTTTGCACATCAATGGCTATACCGCGTATGAACCGGCAGAAAATAATTGCGCCAGTTCTGGAAACCGGCAGGTATGGCGGTTGCCAGAAATCCCGCTGTCACTCGCCACCGGCGCGGTGCGCCTTCAGAATTTTCCTACATAATCACGGCAATAAACGCCAGCTGGCGTCATTAAAACCCATGATTTCTCAAACAAAATCATTAAAACTCCACCATCAGAAATGTCTGGTTCGAAGCGTGATATAGCGCGATTAGCCTGCGCAATGCTGCGCTGTCCTGGCCATCAACCGGCCAGTGCGCACCTTATCCTTTCTGCACCCTGGCGGAATCTCAGGGATTCGTGCTTCATCTATTGCGTTCTGTCTGTCAGCCACGTTGCTCAGGAGTATTCGTGACAGGGAAAGACTGCATTCAGGCCCGTTAACGTGAACGGGCGACAACATGCCCTGAGAGGCATGAGGAGTTGCCATGCATTATCCTGTTGTTACTTTTCGATCCTCACCGCGCCTGCTGGCGATCATCATCCCGTTTCTGCTGAGCGCCTGTGGTGGCGGAGGCGGCGGCGGTGGTAGCGGCGGCGACAGCACCCTGACCCCGGTCACGCCGGTTGTTGAACCTGCGGTGCCGGCCACGGCCGCCAGCAGTAAAGTGGGCATCATTGACTCTGGTCTGGCCCCGGGCCGCAGCGGAATTAATTACGCCAACGTGAATTTCTCCAGCTATGTCGACAGCAACACCACGCTTAACGACAACATGGGGATCAACGGCCACGGCACGCTGGTGGCGATGACGCTGCTGGGGCTGTCGCCTGACAGCGCGCTGTATGTAGCGCAGGCGTCACAAAATAACATTTTCAGCTACGACAATACTGCGCGCGCCGTGCAGGGCCTGGTGGCGCAGGGCGTGCGCATTTTCAATATGTCCTACGGTTCGCAGGAGCGCCTCACCAGCCAGCAGGCGCTGAGCGATGCGCGCCAGCGCTATCAGTCACTGTATCAGGGGCTCAACGCGGTGGCTGCGGCAGATGGGCTGGCGGTGATGATCACCGGCAACAGCAACGGCGCCACGCCGGCACCGGACGTGCTGACACCGCTGATGTATAACGACCCGCAGCTGGCGCGTAATCTGCTGGCGGTCACCGGCATCATGGATCATACCGGTTATGATCTGCCGGGACGCGCAGCCGGCACCGGACCGTTTGACGCCTGCGGCGCGGCCGCCGCATGGTGCCTGACCGCGCCGGGTTATACCGATTATCTTTATCAAAATTCTGACGGCAGCTGGGTAAAGGTGCGCAGCTTCGGCACCTCATTTGCCGCACCGCGCGTGACGGCTGCGGCTTCGCAGCTGCTGCAGCGTTTCCCGTGGATGAGCGGCCATAACCTGCAGCAAACCCTGCTGACCACCGCCACCTACCGCAGTGATGCGCACGATAACGTCGCCGACAGCGCGAACGGGCGGCCATACAATGAGACGTTCGGCTGGGGCGATCTTAACGCCGCCAAAGCCTTAAACGGGCCGGGACAATTCTGGGCAGAGGACTTCAGTGCGCGCCTCGACGGCGGTCAGTATGTGTTCAGCAATGACATCAGCGGCGATCGCGGGCTGGTGCTGGACGGCAGCGAACGCGGCGGTACGCTGCAGCTGACCGGCAACAACAGCTATCAGGGCCTGACGCAGGTCTCCGCCAATAGCCTGCTGATTGACGGTGCGATTGCCGGCAATGCGCTGGTGAACGGCAGCGGCAAACTGGGTGGCAGCGGACGCATCGGCGGCAATCTGGTCAACCAGGGATCGGTTAATGGCGGCCTGCAGGTGGCGGGCAACTATCAGCAAAGCGCCAACGGTACGCTTAACGTCACGCTGAACAATCCGCTGCGCGTGACCGGCAACGCAGCGCTCGACGGCACGCTAAACCTGGCGCCGCCCTCCGCCAGCTACGTGGTGAAACAGCAGGAAACGCTGCTGACCAGCGGCGGCGGCGTGAGCGGTCAGTTTAGCCAGGTCAATACCGGCGTATTTCTCGACGGTTCCGTCAGCTATGACGCCCACAGCGTTACCGGCCAGCTGACGCGCAAGAACACCGCCGCGGCGGCACAGGCGATGGGAATCGATAGCGCCAGCGCGCAGCAAACCAGCCGCAACCTGGAGCAGGCGTTTGAGCTGGCGGACCGCTGGCAGGGTCAGGCGACGCTGAGCAGTGCGCAGCAGTCAGCGCTGGCGGCCGCAGGCGCCTTCCAGACGCTGGCGGACACCCGCAGCGCACAGGCGGCGATCAACTCCCTGTCCGGCCAGGCGCATGCCTCCGGCAATGCGGTGCTGTTCAACGCGCTTGATTATCAGACGCGCCTGCTCAACAACCGCATCGATGATGCCAGCGAACAGGGGCGCTTCGGCTTCTGGCTGGAGAGCGGTCAGCTGCGCGGTTCGCTCGACCAGGACGGCTATCTCGGCAACCGCTATCGCAACACCCTGACCGCGCTGGGTGCCGACAGCGATTTTGGCCTGCCCGGCCTGCGCCTCGGCATCGCCTGGACGCACACTCAGCTTGATGCCACCTATGACGACACCGGCGGCAACAGCCAGAACAGCCTGCAGGGCGTAATGCTGTATGGGCGCTATGCGGTGACGCCAGCCTGGTACTGGCAGGGCAATCTCAGCTATCAGCATGGACGCGACAAACTGCAGCGCCTGGTGCTGCTGGATGAAGCTGCACCGGTCTCCTCTTCCGCCCGCACTGACAGCTGGCAGGCGGCGCTGCAGAGCGGCTATCGCTGGACGCTGCTGGAGGATTATCGCATTGAGCCTTATCTCGGCTGGCGTGAAACCGGCCTGCAAACCGGCAGCTTCAGCGACAGCGGCAGCGCGTTTGGTCTGCAGGGTGACGGCGACAGCTATCGCCGCAGCGTCGGTTACGGTGGCCTGAATCTCAGCGCGCGCCAGGACTGGTCGGCGGGCTGGTGGAGTATGCTGAGCCTGTATGGCGAATACCAGTACGCGTTCAGCAATCCGTCGATGGACGTCAGCGCGCGCTGGAGCGGCTTCGGCAGCGGTCAGCAGAGCTTTACCATCCCGGGTATGCAGCTCGATCGCCGCTCGCAGTGGTTTGGTGCGCGGGTTGATCTGGTGCAGTCGGCACGCGCGCGGCTGTTCCTGCGTGCCGACCGCCACGTGGCCGATCGCGGCGATGAGAAGGTGCTGCGCGGCGGTGTCGACGTCACGTTCTAAAGGTTACGACTGCGGCCAGATATGGTCGATGATCAGCTGTACCGAGCGATTGCCGCGGTATTCGTTGATATCCAGCTTGTAGGCCAGCTGCGCCTGACGCACGCTGCTGTCTGGCCACAGGCTGGTGTCGACGTTAAAGGCGATACCATCCAGTAACGGGCCGCCGCCCAGCGGCTCGACCATCACCTTAAGGTGACGCTCGCCCACCAGACGCTGCTGCAACAGCTTAAACTGACCGTCGAACACCGGCTCCGGAAACGCCTGGCCCCAGGGGCCGGCTTCCCGCAGCATTTCCGCGGTGTGCAGGGTAAACTCCTGCGCATGCAGTTCGCCATCGGACCACATCACGCCCTGCAGCGCCTCGCCCTCCAGCCATTCGTCGATCAGCGCAGCAAAGCGCTGGCGGAACTCATCGTACTTCGCCTCTTCCAGCGACAGCCCCGCCGCCATGGCGTGCCCGCCAAATTTGATGATCAGGCCGGGATAGAGCGTGTCGATGCGTTCCAGCGCGTCGCGCAGGTGCAGGCCGGCAATCGAACGGCCAGAGCCCTTCAGCGTGCCGTCACCGGCGGGTGCGAAGGCGATCACTGGACGGTGGAAGCGCTCTTTCAGGCGTGACGCGAGGATGCCAACCACGCCCTGATGCCACTCCGGGTGATAAAACGCCAGCCCGAGCGGCAGATCGCGATGCTGGCGCTCCAGCTCATCGCACAGCGCCAGCGCCTCGCTCTTCATGCCCTGCTCAATCTCTTTGCGCGTCTGATTAAGCGCATCAAGTTCGCTGGCCAGCATGCGCGCCTGGGCAATATCTTCCGTCAGCAGCAGCGCAACGCCAACCGACATATCGTCCAGCCGGCCGGCAGCATTGAGGCGTGGCCCGACGGCAAAACCGAGGTCGCTGGCCGCCAGCTGACGCGCATCGCGGTTAGCAATCTCCAGCAGCGCGCGGATGCCGGCACGGCATTTGCCGGCGCGGATGCGGCTCAGCCCCTGCCACACCAGAATGCGGTTGTTGGCATCCAGCGGCACCACGTCGGCCACAGTACCGAGCGCCACCAGATCCAGCAGTTCGGCCAGATTGGGTTCACTGCGCCCGTCGCTGAACCAGTTCTGCTGACGCAGATGGGCACGCAGCGCCAGCATCAGATAAAACGCCACGCCCACGCCGGCCAGCGAACGCGACGGGAATGCGCTGTCGCTCAGGTTAGGGTTAACGATGGCTTCTGCCGCCGGCAGCGTTTCGCCCGGCAGGTGATGATCGGTGATCAGCACCGGAATGCCGTGCTGGTGCGCGGTATCGACGCCGGCGTGCGACGAAATGCCGTTATCCACGGTGAGGATCAGCTCGGCGCCACGCGCGCGCGCCTGCTCCACCACTTCCGGGCTCAGGCCATAGCCGTCATCAAAGCGGTTCGGCACCAGATAATCGACGTTGCCGCCCATGCTACGCAGCGCCAGCACGGTGAGCGCGGTGCTGGTGGCACCATCGGCATCGAAATCACCCACCACCACGATGCGGCGTTGCTGCTGCAGCATCTGGTGCAGCAGCGTCACGGCGCGCTCAATGCCGCCAAGACTTTGCCACGGCAGCAGGAATTTCGCGCCGCGCTCCAGTTCGGCGGCGTCTTTGACACCGCGTTGCAGGTAGAGACGACGCAGCAGCGGCGGTAAATCATCGGGTAACTGCGCGTCGGCCTGGGCTTCACGCCGACGCAATTCTACAGAGTGCATCACTGTGTCTTAACCACCACGCTTCTGGCCGTCCAGCACCTGCTTCAGCTCCTGCGGTCCCTGGTAGCCAGGGATCATCATGCCGCTGTCGGTGAGAATGGCGGGCGTGCCCTGAATACCAAACAGAATGCCCAGCTTGTAGTGCTGGTCGAGATTGATTTTGCAGCTCGCCGGCGCATCCATTTGCGGTGCATCGCCTTTCATTGCGGCATCAAACGCCTTGTTGCGATCGGCGCTGCACCAGATGGCGGTCATGGCTTTCTCCACCTGGCCGTGCAGGCCTTCACGCGGGAACGCCAGATAGCGCACGGTGATGCCCAGCGCGTTGTAGTCAGCCATCTGTTCGTGCAACTTGCGGCAGTAGCCGCAGGTAATGTCAGTGAACACGGTGATCACGTGCTGCTCTTTCGGCGCTTTGTAGACAATCATTTCCGGTGCCAGCGCGGCGACTTTTTTCTCCAGCAGCTGATTGGTGACATTCACCGGCTGCGCGCCGCTGACATCGTACAGCGGGCCCTGAATCATGTGCTTGCCGTCTTCGGTGACGTACAGCACGCCGCTTTCGGTCATCACCGTTTTGATACCCGGCAGCGGCGACGGCTGGATTTCCGCCTGCTGCATACCCAGTTTTTTCAGTGATTGCTGAATCGCGCTGTCATCGGCATGGGCCAGCGCAGAAAAGGCGCTGACCAGCAGAGCCAGCGTCGTAACGGTTTTTTTCATCTCAAATCCTTGTTGCCGCTGCTCAGGCGCGCGGATGATGCTGTTGATGTAACTGACGCAGGCGCTCAGTCGCCACGTGCGTGTAAATCTGGGTGGTCGACAGGTCGCTGTGCCCCAGCAACATCTGTACGACGCGTAAATCGGCACCATGGTTCAGTAAATGTGTGGCAAATGCGTGGCGCAGCACGTGCGGTGACAGCTTTTCGCTGTCGATGCCGGCAAGGGTGGCATAGTGTTTGATGCGATGCCAGAAGGTCTGGCGTGTCATCTGCTGCGCGCGGTTGCTGGGGAACAGCACATCAATGGTCTGCCCGTTCAGCAGCCAGGGCCGCCCGTGTTCCATATAGTGCTCCAGCCAGTAAATTGCTTCTTCACCTAATGGCACCAGCCGCTCTTTATTGCCTTTACCGATGACGCGCACCACGCCCTGACGCAGGCTGACATCACTCAACGTCAGACCGACCAGCTCAGAGACGCGCAGCCCGGTAGCGTACAGCAGCTCCAGCATCGCTTTGTCACGCAGTTCGAGCGGTATGTCCGTCGCCGGCGCCTGTAACAGGCGCTCGACCTGATTTTCTGACAGGTCTTTTGGCAGGCGCTGCGGCAATTTCGGCGCTGATAACAGCGCGCTGGGATCGTCACTGCGCAGCTTTTCGCGGTACAGATACTGAAACAGACGGCGCATCGCGCTCAGGGTACGCGCTGAGCTGGTGGCTTTGTAACCGCCCTCAATCCGCTCAGCCAGAAACTGCTGCAAATCAGCGGCTTCCAGCGTCAGCAGCGTGCGCTCATGGTGGTGCAGCCAGGCAGTGAGCGTCTGCAAATCCTGACGATAGGACGCCAGCGTGTTCTGCGCCAGGTTGCGCTCAATCCAGAGCGCGTCGAGAAACTGTTCTATCAGATCGCTGTCCTGCACTGTTGCCCCTCGCCGTGTGAAATCGTGCTCATTATGCCTGAAACTGGCCTGCTTCTGGTACAATTGCGCCAGAGTGAGTTTCAGTCAGAGCATTAATTGCATGAATATCGGTCTGTTTTACGGTTCCAGTACCTGTTACACCGAGATGACGGCGGAGAAAATCCGCGACTTTATCGGTGAAGAATTAGTCACACTGCATAACCTGAAAGATGACGATCCGTCGCTGATGGAGCAGTACGATTTACTGATTCTCGGTATTCCGACCTGGGATTTCGGCGAACTGCAGGAGGACTGGGAAGCGGTGTGGCAACAGCTGCCGGCACTCAATCTGCAGGGCAAAATTGTGGCGCTGTACGGCATGGGCGACCAGGTCGAGTACAGCGAATGGTTCCTTGATGCGCTGGGTATGCTGCACGAACTGCTGCTGCCGATGGGCGTGCAGTTTGTCGGTTACTGGCCGCTCGACGGCTACCAGTTCACCAGTAAAAAACCGCTGACCGCCGATGGTCAGCAGTTTGTCGGTCTGGCGCTCGACGATGTTAATCAGTTTGAGCTGAGCGAAGCGCGCGTCGAGCAGTGGTGTGAACAGATTCTGACCGAAACCGCCGCGCTGCTTTAATGCGGCGTCGCGCCATCCAGCAAAAAACAGCGGGCGCGTAGCGCGCGCCACGCGTCGGGCGGCATGCTGTCGTGCAGCAGCCACAGCCGCCAGCGCTGCCCGCGACGGTTACGCAGCACCAGCAACACGCCCCACGGTAGCCAGTCCGGCTGCCGTTGCGCCTGCCAGCGCTCACCGCGCCAGTACCAGTCACCCTTGTCATCCAGCATGAGCGCTCCGCAGCGCTGCTGCAGGCGACGCGCGTTACGCCAGCACTGCAGTGTCAGCAGAATCACTACCGCGATCTGAACCCAGGCCCAGCCCGCCGGCCAGCGACAGCTCAGCAACAGCGCGCCACACAGCCCGAACAGCGTCACATTCAGCACCCGCGCGCTGCGTGACGCGCGCAGATTACATTGCCACCGGCCCGCGTTCACGGTTGCGCTGCTGAATCAGTTTCACCATGCGTTTAAACTCAGGATCGGCCGGTTCGCCGTGGTTCATCATCCAGTTAAACAGGTCCGGATCGTCGCTCTTCAGCAGCGCGACAAACACCTGTTTGTCGCTGTCGCTCAGCGAATCATACTCATATTTAAAGAACGGCATGATCGAGACATCCAGCTCCAGCATGCCGCGACGGCATGCCCACTGGACGCGCGCTTTGTCATGAATATCCATGTGTCTTCTTCCACAGCTGATAACAGTGGCGCTCAGTGTACCTGCTTTTTCGCCGCGCTGCAGGCGTGCAACCCGACGCTGCGCGCGATGACGCACAGCAATGCCACCGGTTACAGGGTTATCACGCGATTTGTGCGCCAGATTCCGCAAACAGGTTGCAATGGCGCACTGCTCTTTTAACATTGGTAAGCATATTACTGGATAAACCTTATTGATCAGGACGGACTCATGCCGATTTTCACCCTTCCGCCTCGCCAGCCCGCTGCGGCGTCGCGCCTGCCTTTAACGCTGATGTCGCTCGACGAGTGGGCGCTGGTATCGGTGCAGGGCAAAGACAGCACCTCTTATTTGCAGGGTCAGCTAACGCTGGACGTGGCGGCGCTGGACGCAGCGCAGCATCGCCCGGCGGCGCACTGTGATGCCAAAGGCAAAATGTGGAGCAATCTGCGTCTGTTCCATCGTGGAGAAGGTTATGCCTACCTGGTGCGCCGCAATCTGCGCGAGCAGCAGGTGACCGAACTGAAGAAGTATGCGGTGTTCGCCAAAGTGACCATTGCGGCCGATGATGACGCGGTCCTGCTCGGCGTTGCCGGTTTTCAGGCGCGCGCCGCGCTGGCTAACGTTTTCGCCACGCTGCCGGATGCCACAACCCCAGTGGTGCAGCAGGATGACACCACCCTGCTGTGGTTCGCCGAGCCAGCCGAGCGTTTTCTGCTGGTCACCACGCCGGCGCAGGCCGAAGCGCTGCAGCAGAAGCTGGCCGGGGAAGCGCAGCTGAATGACAGCACGCAGTGGCTGGCGCTGGATATTGCGGCGGGCGTGCCGGTGATCGACAGCGCCACCACGGCGCAGCTGATTCCGCAAGCCACCAACCTGCAGGCGCTGGATGCCATCAGCTTTAAAAAAGGCTGTTATACCGGCCAGGAGATGGTGGCGCGCGCCAAATTCCGCGGCGCCAATAAACGTGCGCTCTACTGGCTGGCGGGCAGCGCCAGCAAAGTACCGGACGCGGCCAGTTCGCTGGAGTTGCAGATGGGCGACAAATGGCGTCGCACCGGCACGGTGCTGAGCGGCGTACAGCTGGATGATGGCAGCGTGTGGGTGCAGGCGGTGCTAAACAACGATCTGGAGCCGGACAGCGTGCTGCGCGTTGAAGGCGATGAAAGCGGTAAGCTGACCATTCAGCTGCTGCCCTATTCGCTGGAGGAGTAACGGTTACGGCTGGTACGCCGCAGGGTCGCCATCAGTGGCGACCCTTGCCTTGTTACATTACGTAAAAATAGATGGCGCAAAAGTGCAGCACGCTGCCGCCCAGCACGAAACCGTGCCAGATGGCATGATTGTACGGGATGCGGCGCGACACATAGAAAATCACCCCGAGTGAATAGACAATCCCGCCCGCCGCCAGCAGCCAGACGCCGCCGGCCGACAGTTTGGTTGCCAGCTGATAAATCACCACCAGCGACAGCCAGCCCATGCCGAGATAGGTCACCAGCGACAGCACTTTAAAGCGATGCGCAATGGTCAGCTTAAATATGATGCCCGCCAGCGCCAGACTCCAGATCACCACCATCAATCCCTGCGCCAGCGGCGATTGCAGCCCGACCAGCAGAAACGGCGTGTAAGTCCCGGCGATCAGCAAATAGATGGCGCAGTGGTCAAATTTCTTCAGCCAGTATTTGGCGCGCTGGTGCGGAATGGCGTGATACAGCGTCGAGGCGAGGAACAGCAAAATCATGCTGCCGCCGTACAGGCTATAGCTGGTAATGGCGGTGATATTCGCCTGCATTTCAACGGCCTGGGTCAACAGCAACACCAGCCCCACGATGCCAAACACACAGCCCAGGCCGTGGCTGATGCTGTTGGCGATCTCTTCGGCCAGTGAATAGCCCTGGGCAATAAGTCGGTTCTGTACCATGGCATCGGATTCCTGAACATCGTAACGAAAGTTGTGCTTTTTCTGTGCACCAGAGTAGCGAAGAACAATTTCAGAGTACACATGTACGCTAAAATTATTCTGTGAAGAGGTGTGACAACCCAGCGGCAAACCAATCTGTTACACTGAGGCTTCTTTTTGCCGTGAGCGCCGCCCGAATGTTTTCACACAGCGACCTGTCCCGTTTGAATGACCTTGAGATGCAGGTTTATCACTTCATCATCAAACACCGGGAAAGTGTCAGTTATATGACCATCCGTGAACTGGCGGCGCAGGCGGGCGTCTCGACCACCACGGTGCTGCGCTTCTGCCGCAAAATGCACTGTGACGGCTGGTCAGAATTCCGCATCCGTTTTCGCCTGGCGCAGGAGCAAAGCGCGCCGGTGCTGCTGCCCTCCGGCGTCGGAGAAATGCTGAGCTTTTTTAAAAGCATCAATAACGCAGAATTTGATCAGCAAATTGCCACCGCGGCGCAAATGATCATTGAGGCTGAGCACATTTTCTTTATTGGTGCTGGTACTTCAGGCAGCCTTGGCAAATATGGTGCGCGCTATTTTTCTAATATTGGCAAATTCAGCCATCACATCGATGATCCTTATTACCCGGTGAGTAAGAGCGCCTGGGAAAATGCGCTGGCGATTATTTTATCCGTCTCTGGCGAAACCGAAGAGATCCTGCGCTTTGCCAGTCAGTTCAGCCTGCATCACTGTAAAATCATCTCCATCACCAATCACGACAACTGCTCGCTGGCGAAAATGGCGGATTTCAATCTCTCCTATCATGTGCCGCAGGAGAAACTGCCTGACCGCTTCGATATTACCACCCAGGTACCGGTCATTTATATTCTGGAGACGCTGGGCCGTTATATTGCCCGCCTCACGCAGGTATAAAACAGCCTGTTTTTCGGCGGTAACAAGTCACATTTCCGCGCCGGTGTTATAGCGTGACTTTGCTATTTCAGTTGTTACACTGCGGGCAGTATTATTTTCGCCAACAGCGTGACGAGGTATTGAAATGAGTGAAGGATTGCAGTTACCCAGCGGATTTCTCTGGGGCGGCGCGGTGGCAGCCCATCAGGTTGAGGGCGGCTGGGATCAGGGCGGCAAAGGCGTCAGTATCGCCGATGTTCTCACCGGCGGCGCACACGGCGTAGATCGCGTCATCACGCCCGGCGTTCAGCCCGGCCAGCACTATCCCAACCATCAGGCGGTGGAATTCTATTCGCACTACAAACAGGACGTGGCGCTGTTTGCTGAGATGGGTTTCAAATGCTTCCGCACCTCGATTGCCTGGACGCGCATTTTCCCCAACGGCGATGAACTGCAGCCCAATGAAGCCGGCCTGCAATTTTACGATGACCTGTTTGATGAACTGCTGAAATATGGCATCGAACCGGTGATTACCCTGTCGCACTTTGAGATGCCATATCATCTGGTTAAAGAGTACGGCGGCTGGGCTAATCGCAAAGTGGTCGATTTCTTTGTGCGCTTCAGTGACGTGGTGATGACGCGCTATCGCCACAAAGTGAAGTACTGGATGACCTTCAATGAAATCAATAACCAGCGCAACTGGCAGTATCCACTGTTCGGCTACTGCTGCTCCGGCGTCGTGTTCACAGAGCATGAAAAGCCGGAGCAGACGATGTATCAGGTGATGCATCACCAGTTCGTTGCCAGTGCCAAAGTGGTGAAGCGCGGCCACGAAATCAACCCGGATTTCCAGATTGGCTGCATGATCGCCATGGTACCGGTCTATCCGTTCTCCTGCCATCCGGATGACGTGATGCGCGCACAGGAGTCGATGCATCAGCGCTACGTGTTCAGCGACGTGCAGATGCGCGGCGCGTACCCGGCTTATACGCTTAAAGAGTGGGCGCGCAAGGGCTATCACATTGAGATGGAAGCCGATGACGCCGAAACGCTGCGTCAGGGCTGCTGCGACTACATCGGTTTCAGCTACTACATGAGCAATGCGGTGGACACCAAAGCCAGCGGCGTCGACGACCCGATCACCGGCTTCGACGGCGTAGTGCCTAACCCGCATGTGAAAGCGTCCGACTGGGGCTGGCAGATTGATCCGGTCGGCCTGCGCTACGTGCTGAATGCGCTGTATGAGCGCTATCAGAAGCCGCTGTTTATCGTTGAGAACGGCTTTGGTGCCATTGATAAAGCCAATGCTGAGGGCGTAATCGAAGATGACTACCGCATTGATTATCTGCGCGCGCACATCGAAGAGATGAAAAAAGCGGTGGCGCTGGATGGTGTCGATCTGCTGGGCTATACGCCGTGGGGCTGCATCGACTGCGTCTCCTTTACCACCGGCCAGTACAGCAAGCGCTACGGCTTTATCCACGTTGATAAAAACGATGACGGCAGCGGCAGCTTTGCCCGTTCGAAGAAGAAGAGTTTCGCCTGGTATCAGCAGGTAATTGCCAGCAATGGTGAAGTGTTGTAACCGCTAATGGCGCGCGACGTATAAATGTGCGCCGCGCGCAGACAGGCTGTGAAGTGCGGCTCAACGGCCGCCTGATGCATCAATAAAGCTGCCGGTGACGTATGAAGCGGCGTCACTGGCCAGCCAGACGATGGCGGCAGCGATCTCCTCCGCCTGGCCGCCGCGCTGCATCGGCAGCGATGCCGCGAGACGATCAACGCGCCCCGGCTCGCCGCCGTCGGCATGCATATCGGTGTAGATCAGCCCTGGCCGCACGCTATTGACGCGAATCCCCTGCGCCGCCACTTCCAGTGACAATCCTCTGGTCAGCGTATCCATCGCGCCTTTCGACGCCGCGTAATCGACATACTCATTGGGCGAGCCGGTACGCGCGGCCGCTGACGAGACGTTAACAATGGCGCCGCCCTGACCGCCGTGTGCGGTGCTCATGCGTTTTACCGCTTCGCGACAGCAGATAAACGTGCCGGTGACGTTGGTTGCCAGCACGCGCTGAATGCGCGCAGCATCCAGATCCTCAACCCGGCACTGGGAGAGGAGAATACCGGCGTTATTCACCAGCACGCGCAGCGCGCATGGCTGCTGATCCAGCTGGCGGAACATGCGCACCACCTGCGCTTCATCGGCAATATCCGCCTGTAAGGCAAACGCGCTGCCGCCCTGCGCTTCGATATCTGCTACCACCTGCAACGCTTCTGCTGCGCGCTGCCGGAAATTGATTGCCACGCGATAACCTGCCTGCGCCAGCAGCAGCGATGTTGCCCGTCCAATTCCGCGGCTACCGCCGGTGACCAGTGCCAGATCCATATGCTTCTCCCATAAAAAAAGGCCGACAAATCGGCCTTTAGTATTACTGAAGGGTTTGAATTACGCCTGCTGATTACTGGTATTCGCTCATCGGAACGCATGAACAGAACACATTGCGATCGCCAAACACATCGTCGAGACGCTTAACGGTCGGCCAGTATTTGTTGGCGCTGCCGGCCGGGAAGACCGCCAGCTCGCGGCTGTACGGATGAGTCCAGTCGCCGACGATTTCCATCTGGGTATGCGGTGCATTCACCAGCGGGTTGTCGTCAGCCGGCCATTCACCGTCGGCCACGCGATCGATTTCCATGCGGATCGCCAGCATCGCGTCAATAAAGCGGTCCAGCTCGATTTTGCTCTCGGATTCGGTCGGCTCGACCATCAGCGTGCCGGCGACCGGGAACGACATTGTCGGCGCATGGAAGCCGTAGTCGATCAGGCGTTTCGCGATATCCAGCTCGCTGATGCCGGTCTGCTCTTTCAGCGGACGAATGTCGAGAATGCACTCATGCGCCACGCGGCCGTCGCGGCCGGCGTACAGAATCGGGTACGCTGACTGCAGCCGGCTGGCGATGTAGTTGGCGTTGAGAATCGCCACCGAGCTGGCCTGCTTCAGCCCTTCTGCGCCCATCATGCGAATGTACATCCAGCTAATGGGCAGAATAGATGCGCTGCCGAACGGCGCCGCAGAAACCGCGCCCTGCTGGGTCAGCACGCCGTCAATCTGCACCACGCTATGGCCCGGTACGAATGGTGCCAGATGCGCTTTTACCCCGATGGGCCCCATGCCCGGACCGCCACCGCCGTGCGGAATGCAGAAGGTTTTGTGCAGGTTGAGATGCGACACGTCAGCGCCAATGTAGCCAGGCGTGGTGATCCCGACCTGCGCGTTCATGTTTGCGCCGTCGAGGTACACCTGGCCGCCGTACTGATGCACGATCTGGCACACTTCGCGAATGGTCTCTTCGTAGACGCCGTGCGTCGACGGATAGGTCACCATGATGCACGACAGCGCATCACCGGCCTGCGCTGCTTTTTCACGCAGATCGCCGAGATCGATGTTGCCCTGCTTATCACAGGCCACCACCACCACCGCCATGCCCGCCATCTGCGCGGACGCCGGGTTGGTGCCGTGCGCCGAGCTCGGGATCAGACAGATCGTGCGGCCCGCTTCATTACGGCTCTCATGATAGCGACGGATGGCCAGCAGACCGGCGTATTCGCCCTGCGCACCAGAGTTCGGCTGCATGCACAGCGCATCGTACCCGGTGAGCTGAACCAGCCACTGGGACAGCTGGCCGATCATCTGCAGATAACCGCTCGCCTGCTCTGCCGGGCAGAACGGGTGCAGTTCAGCGAATTCCGGCCAGGTGATCGGAATCATTTCGGCGGCGGCATTCAGTTTCATGGTGCATGAGCCGAGCGGGATCATCGCCTGATTCAGCGCCAGATCCTTTTTCTCCAGGCTGTGCATGTAGCGCATCATCTCAGTTTCGCTGTGATGACGGTTGAACACCGGATGGGTAAGGAATTCGCTGGTACGTTGCTGGCCTGCCGGAATGGCGCTGTTTTCCGCCGCCACCGCGGCGTCCAGCGCCTCGATATCCTGGCCGTGCGCGTCGCCCAGCAGAATGGCAAACAGCGCCAGCACGTCTTCACGCGTGGTGGTTTCATCCAGCGTGATACCGACCGCATTGAGGATATCGCTGCGCAGGTTGACGCCGAAGCTCAGCGCACGGTTCAGCACCGCCGCTTTGTCCGCGACTTCAACGGTCAGCGTATCGAACCAGCTGTGATGGCGCAGCTTCAGGCCGCCGTTTTGCAGGCCTGCTGCCAGAATCGAGGTCAGACGGTGAATGCGCGAGGCGATGCGCTTCAGTCCGGCCGGGCCATGGTAAACCGCGTACAGGCCGGCGATATTCGCCAGCAGCACCTGTGAAGTACAGATGTTGGAGTTGGCTTTCTCACGGCGGATGTGTTGTTCGCGCGTCTGCATCGCCATGCGCAGCGCGGTGTTACCGGCGGCATCGCGTGACACACCGATGATACGGCCCGGCATGGAGCGCTTGTGCTCATCACGGCTGGCAAAGAAGGCCGCGTGCGGACCGCCGTAACCCATCGGTACGCCAAAGCGCTGGGCGGAACCGAAGACGATATCAGCACCCTGTTTGCCCGGCGCTTCCAGCTGCACCAGCGCCATGAAATCCGCCGCCACGCTCACCACCACTTTGCGGCTTTTCAGCTCAGCAATCAGTTCACGGTAGTCGTGCACTTCTCCGCTGGTACCGACCTGCTGCAGCAGCACGCCAAACAGATCGTCGTGCTCGCGGGCTTTTTCGGCGCGATCAATAATCAGCTCAAAGCCAAAGGTTTCAGCGCGGGTGCGCACCACATCCAGCGTTTGCGGATGGATGTCATCGGCGATAAAGAATTTGGTCGCGTTTTTCAGCTTGCTGACGCGTTTAGCCATCGCCATCGCTTCGGCGGCCGCGGTGGCTTCATCCAGCAGCGAAGCTGAAGCGATATCCAGCCCGGTGAGATCGAGCGTCAGGGTCTGAAAATTGAGCAGCGCTTCCAGACGGCCCTGCGACACTTCCGGCTGATACGGCGTGTACGCCGTGTACCAGCCCGGATTTTCCAGCATGTTGCGCAGAATCACCGGCGGGGTGATCACGGCGCTGTAACCCATTCCAATCCAGGATTTGTAACGCTGATTCTGGCTGGCAATGGCTTTCAGCTCTGCCAGCGCCTGCTGTTCAGTCGCGGCATCGCCTACCGCCGGCGGGCCTGGCAGCTGGATATCAGCAGGCACAATTGAAGCGATCAGCGAAGCCAGCGAGCTGGCACCAATCGCTTCCAGCATGGTGGCCTGCTGCGCGGCATCAGGACCGATATGGCGCTCAATAAAAGCACCGTTATGTTCGAGCTGGCTGAGAGTCTGGGTCATTTACAGTACATCCTGAATCGGGCTGGGTGACAAAATGGCATTAAATCAGGCAGATAAAAAAGAAGGCGCCGCAGTGCGGCACCTTCAGAGACTACCGGTTACTCGTCGATGGACGCTTTGTAGGCGGCGGCATCGAGCATCGCGTCGAGCTCGGACTCGTCGCTGGCTTTGATGCGGAAGAGCCAGCCGGCGGCGTACGGTTCGCTGTTCACCAGCTCCGGGGCATCGCCCAGCGCTTCGTTAACCGCCACAATTTCGCCGCTCAGCGGGGCATAGATATCCGATGCCGCTTTCACGGATTCGGCTACCGCACAGTCGTCACCGGCGGCAAAGCTGGCGCCCACGTCAGGCAGGTCGACAAACACCATGTCGCCCAGCAGTTCCTGCGCGTGTTCGGTGATGCCCACGGTAAACGTACCGTCAGCTTCTTTACGCACCCACTCGTGGCTATCACGGTACTTCAATTCATTTGGCACATTGCTCATCGCCATTTCTCCTGAAAAAAATTACTGAGCGACCGGCTTGCCGGCGCGAACAAAAATAGGTTTAGTCACTTTCACCGGCATTTCACGATTGCGGATTTCAACAATCGCCTGCTCACAGATACTGGCCGGCACGCGCGCCAGCGCAATGCTGTAGCCCAGCGTTGGCGAGAAGGAGCCGCTGGTAATGATGCCCTGCTGCGGCTGTCCCTGCGCATCGGTAAAGCGCACCGTCAGACCGTTACGCAGCACGCCTTTTTCGGTCAGCACCAGCCCGACCAGCTTTTCCGTGCCGTTCTCGCGCTGTGCTACCAGCGCCTCACGGCCAATGAAATCACGGTCGGCGGGCTCCCAGCTGATGGTCCAGCCCATGTTGGCAGCCAGCGGCGAAACTCCTTCATCCATCTCCTGCCCATACAGATTCATGCCAGCTTCGAGACGCAGCGTATCGCGTGCGCCCAGTCCGGCTGGTTTCACGCCTGCGGCCAGCAGCTGTTGCCAGAAATCTGCGGCCTGAGCGGCAGGCAGGGCGATTTCATAACCGGCTTCACCGGTATAACCGGTCGTGGCGATAAACAGATCGCCCGCCTGTACGCCAAAGAACGGCTTCATGCCTGCCACCGCGTCACGCTGTGCCGCGCTTAACAGGCTCTGTGCTTTTTGCTGCGCGTTCGGCCCCTGTACGGCGATCAGCGCCAGATCGTCACGCTCGGTCAGTTCAACCCCAAACGGCTGCGCATGCTCAGCGATCCACGCCAGATCCTTCTCGCGCGTGGCGGAGTTGACCACCAGGCGGAAGAAATCTTCGCTCATAAAGTAAACAATTAAATCATCAATGACGCCAGCTGAAGCATTCAGCATGCCGGTATAAAGGGCTTTGCCGGGCTGGGTCAGTTTGGCGACGTCGTTGGCCAGCAGGTAACGCAGAAATTCACGGGTGCGCGCGCCGTGCAGATCGACAATGGTCATGTGGGAAACGTCAAACATTCCGGCATCGTTGCGCACCGCATGGTGCTCATCCATTTGCGAGCCGTAGTGCAGCGGCATCATCCAGCCGTGGAAGTCCACCATGCGGGCACCGCAGGCCTGATGCTGTTCGAATAGAGGCGTTTGCTGAGTCATAACCATCCTGTGAAGACAAGTGAGTGTGACGCGCCTGCGCCGTCAGTTTTGAGCGACGCAAACGTTCTCTTTACGCTGAAGTTACCACCGAATACGGCAATTAACCATAAGGAAAACGAGGGTGAAACCTTATCATCCTTTGTGCTGCCCCTGCAGCCACGCCAGCACATCTCACTGCATTTATGTGATTTACCGCGCATATAATTCACCTGTTGCGCAGTAATTCAGCCGAATAATGGAACCTGTGCCGCAGACAAGGGAAATGGTTCGGGATCAAAAAGCATTTAGGATTAGTTAAAGTAATGCGAATTGAGACCTGAAATTAGAATAAATCAAATGACGGGCAATTTGGGTGCAGCGATGCACAATAATGGTGCCGGGGCGGGTTTTGCAGTGGCGTTACCGGGTGCGCACAGGGTCGCGATGGATGGCGACAACGCTGTGCAGTTCGGTGATTCATGAGCGGCAGCCGACTGCCACGCCCACCCTTGAGGGCGATCGCGTAACGTCAGTGCAGGAAAAACGGCACCTGAAAGGGTGCCGTAATAAGGAGGGTTAGCGGATCCAGCCGGGCAGGTCGTTGAGGCCCATGGCCTGCTTCAGCAGTAACGGCTTCACGCCAGGCAGCGTGTCGGCCAGCTTCAGCCCGACGTCGCGCAGCAGTTTTTTCGCCGGATGGTGCCCGGCAAACAGCTCACGGAAACCCTGCATTCCAGCCAGCATCAGCGCTGCGCTGTGCTTGCGGCTGCGTTCATAACGCCGCAAATAGAGATGCTGGCCGATATCTTTGCCCTGCTGATGCAGACGACGGATTTCGCCAATCAGCTCGGCAGCATCCATAAAGCCGAGGTTAACCCCCTGCCCGGCCAGCGGATGGATGGTATGCGCCGCATCGCCCACCAGCGCCAGCCGGTGCGCAGCAAAGTTGCGGGCGTAACGCGCCGTCAGCGGAAAGGTTTTACGTTCGCTTTCCACCTGGCACAGACCAAGGCGCATATCGAATGCCACCGACAGCTGCTGGTTAAACAGCGCTTCCGGCATGGATTGCAGTCGCGCCGCTTCCTGCGGTGACAGCGACCAGACGATGGAGCACAGGTGCGGATCCTGCATCGGCAGGAAGGCCAGAATGCCGTCGCCGTGGAACACCTGGCGCGCGATGGCATCGTGCGGCATATCGGTGCGTACATTGGCCACCAGCGCGTGATGTTCGTAATCCCAGAAGGTAATCGGGATATCCGCTTTGTCACGCAGCCACGAGTTGGCCCCGTCCGCAGCAATCAGCAAGCGCGCGCTCATCATGCTGCCGTCCTGCAGGGTAATAAAGGCTTCGTTATCGCCAAACGCCACCTGCTGCAGCTGAGCCGGTGCAATCAGCGTCACGTCGTTGCACTGGCTGGCGCGCTGCCACAGCGCACTGTGAATCACCTCGTTTTCAATGATATGTCCGAGGTGCGACAGCCCCTGCTGCTCGTCATCAAAGCTGATCGAGCCAAAGCTGTCCTGATCCCACACTTCCATGCCGTGATACGCGCTGGCGCGCAGCGCGAGAATGGTGGACCAGACATCAAGTTTTTGCAGCAGACGCTCGCTGGCGGCGTTGATGGCCGAGACGCGAACCGACGCTGGCGCCGCCGCATCAAATTGTGGCTCAGGCGCTTTTTCCAGCACCGCAACGCGCAGGCCGCTGCCCTGTAAGCCACAGGCCACCGCCAGACCGACCATGCCGCCACCGGCAATCGCCACATCAAATGTTTGCATTGCTGCCCCTTAATTCATGCTTAACGCTTAACCCAGCCGAGCGTGCGCACGGCAAGTGGGTTTCGCAGCCATGGCAGGTGGTCCATTGCCACCAGCCCAAGATTTCGTCCTGCCACCAGCGGGGCATAACGGTTGGCGAACAGCCGCACCAGACCGTCGGTGACGCCAATGGTCGCCGCGCGATCCGGCTGGCGGCGCGCAGCAAAATGGTGCAACACCGCGTGGCTGCCCGGATCCTGCTGGTGACGATGCGCCGCCGCAAGGGTTTCCGCCAGCGACATCACATCGCGCAAACCGAGGTTAAAGCCCTGCCCGGCGATCGGATGCAGCGTCTGCGCCGCATTGCCGACCAGTGCCAGCCGGTGCGTCACCTGACGCTCTGCGGTCTGCAGCGCCAGCGGATAGATTTCGCGCTGGCCGGCGTGAGTAAAGCGCCCCAGCCGCCAGCCAAAGGCGCGCTGTAATTCATGCAGGAAGGTGGCATCGTCCCACTGCTTAACCGTGGCTTCGGCCGCCGCCGGATGGCACCACACCAGCGACAGACGGTTGCCGGACATCGGCAGCAGCGCCAGCGGGCCATGCCGGGTGAAGCGCTCAAACGCGCGACCCTGATGCGGCAACTGCGTCGCGACGTTAGCAATCACCGCCAGCTGCTGGTAGTCGTCGCGCTGCCAGCGAATGCCGCAGGATGCCGCCAGCGGCGAGCGTGCGCCGTCAGCGGCCACCAGCAGCGCGCCCTGTAACGTTGCGCCGCTGCTGAGCGTCGCCTGCACGCTATCGGCGCTGCGGGTTACTGAGGTCACGTGATCCGGGCAGCATAGTGTCACGCCGGGTGCCTCACGCAGACGTGTAAACAGGCGCTGTCCCACGTCATACAGCTCGACCACGTTGCCCAACGCCGACAGCTGATAATCCTCAGCCTGCAGCTGAACAAACCCGCTGTGCCCGCGATCGGAAACGTGGATGTGGGTAATGGGCGTGGCGCAATCCGCCAGCGAACGCCACAGGTCAATTTCCGCCAGCTGCTGACAGGTGCCCGCCGCCAGCGCGATGGCGCGCCCGTCAAAGCCCGGGTGCGCGCGGCTGTCCGGCTGATGACGTTCAATCAGCGTCACTGGCAACTGGCCCTGTGTCAGATGCGAAATCGCCAGTGCCAGCGTGGCGCCGGTCATGCCGCCGCCTGCAATCAGGATATTCATACGCCGCGCGCCGCCGCCATCAGTGCTTCGATCGCCTCAGCGTCTTTTACCACGCTGTCGGTCAGGTTTTCATTACCGTCGGCGGTGATGACGATGTCGTCTTCGATACGGATACCGATGCCGCGATACTGCGCCGGCACTTTGGCATCCGGCGCGATATACAGGCCCGGTTCAACGGTGAGCACCATGCCGGGTTCAAGCAGGCGGTCGCGGCTGGGCGTGCCGTAGTGGCCGACGTCATGCACGTCCAGCCCCAGCCAGTGCCCAAGACCGTGCATAAAGAACGGACGGTGCGCCTGCTCTTCAAACAGCGTATCGATATTGCCTTCCAGTATTCCCAGATCGACCAGACCGGTGATCATGATGCGCACCACTTCGTCGTTGACTTCATGGATGCTGATGCCCGGGCGGAACATCGACAGCGCCTTATACAGCGAGGCGAGCACGATGTCGTAGATCTCGCGCTGCGGCTGGCTGAATTTACCGTTTACCGGGAAAGTGCGGGTGATATCGCCGGCGTAGCCATGGAATTCGCAACCGGCATCAATCAGCACCAGATCGCCGTCGCGCATTTCGCTTTCGTTTTCGGTGTAGTGCAAAATGCAGCCGTTCTCACCGGAGCCCACGATGGTGTTGTAAGACGGAAAGCGCGCGCCGTGGCGGGTGAATTCGTGATGGATTTCGCCCTCCAGCTGATATTCAAACATGCCGGGACGGCACGCCTGCATCGCGCGGGTATGTGCCAGCGCGCTGATTTTTCCTGCGCGGCGCAGAATGGCGATCTCGTCTTCGCTTTTAAACAGGCGCATCTCATGCACCCAGGGACGCCAGTCGGTCAGCGTCGCCGGCGCGCTGAGGTTTTGCCGGAAACCGCGGCGCAGTTTCTCCAGCGCGCTGAACACCAGCGTATCCGCTTCCGCGTATTCACCCTGTGCGTGATAGACCACATCAAGTCCGTTGAGCAGCTGGTGCAGCTGCTCGTCAATCGCATCCCACGGCAGCGCGCGGTCAACGCCCAGCTTCGCCGGTGCGGCTTCCTGACCAAGCCGACGCCCGAACCAGATCTCGGCCGTCAGGTCGCGTACGCGGTTAAACAGCACGCTGTGGTTATGATTGTCATCGCTCTTGATTAATACCAGCAGCGCCTGCGGCTCGTTGAAGCCGGTGAAGTACCAGAAATCGCTGTTCTGGCGAAAGGGATATTCGGTGTCGTTGCTGCGCGTCACTTCAGGTGCAGCAAAAATCAAAGCCGCGCTGCCGGGCGCCATGCGGGCGATCAGCGCCTGACGACGTTGCCGGAAGGATTCCAGTGTAATCATATTTGCACTCCCTGTAGAAAACGGGCAGCGACCTGCCCACGATGACGCGCTTAGTGTAGCGTAGGTTTTTGCACTTCCGGTGCGGTCGGCGTGCGTGGCCGGGTGAAGGTGTCATGGCACAGCAGCGCGGCAACGCGCACGTACTCAATCACCTCTTCCAGCGACTGTTCGAGCTCTTCCTGATCTTCATCTTCATCGTAGCCAAGTTGCGCAATGGTGCGCAGATCGTCAATCGCTTCGCCGGTCTCACCGGTCACTTTGTCCAGCTTCGGCTGCGTCACGCCCAGGCCCAGCAGGAAGTGATTGACCCAGCCGGCCAGCGCGTCAGCACGATCGAACACCGTGATGTCCTCCTCATCCGGCAGCATCAGCTGGAACAGGAAACCCTCTTCATCCAGCGTGTTGGCCAGGTTTTCATGCAGCGCCTGCAGCGGCTGCGACAGGCTTTGCGAGAACGCCATGCCCTCGTTAGTCAGGTCGTGCACCAGGGTTTTCCAGCTGCTGTCCTGATTGCCGCCGCACAGAATGCCACACAGCAATCCGTGCATCTCGGCGGGCGTCATGCCAACGCCCTGCTGGGAAAGTGCCGCGGCCAGCGCGTTGTAAGTGGGTGTTGCGTTCTGTAAAGACATAAGCTTTGGTCGTCGTTGGCAGAATAAGTTCGTGTTATGCTACCACCAGGTGCCTCAGGGTTTCCAGAAAAGGGGTTGTAACTTATCACGCGGGTCTATATAGTTGCGCACCTCCCAACCCATTGACAGGTAAGGGAGATGCGAACGAAGTAATCAGTCAGGATGGTGGCATGTCTGCACAACCGGTAGATATTCAGATTTTTGGTCGTTCATTGAGAGTGAATTGTCCGCCTGAACAGCAAGATGCGCTGAATCTGGCCGCAGAGGATCTCAATCAACGGTTGCAAGATTTAAAAGTTCGCACTAGAGTCACAAATACAGAGCAGCTGGTGTTCATCGCCGCGTTAAACATTTGCCACGAGCTGGCACAAGAGAAAGGTAAAACGCGCGATTACGCAGCCAATATGGAACAACGCATCCGTATGCTGCAGCAGACCATTGAGCAGGCATTAGTTGAGCAAGGTCGCATAACTGAACGTCAGGGCCCTAAATTCGAATAACACTTCATGGTACTCGTGTTAGAGTAACGGTGAAGTCAATTTTCTCTGAGATGTTTGCAAGCGGGCCAGTCCCCTGAGCCGATATTTCATACCAACAGAGTGTGACGCTCTGTAACCTGTGAGCATGCTCGGTCCGTCCGAGAAGCCTGATGGTTACGACGGCATACTCACCTTGAACCAAGGGTTCAAGGGTTACAGCCTGCGGCGGCATCTCGGAGATCTCCTCTTAGTTCCACCCTGTTATTCCCGGTGTGATAATGTGGCTATCAACAGCCTTATCAGCCGGGGACATCATGCCAGCACTCTCTCTTCTCGACCGACAGGATATTCGTCAGCATGTGCGCCATCTGCGCCGCAATCTTACGCCTGAGCAACAGGTTGAGGCCGCCGATCTGCTGGCTGAACATGCCATCAATTTTGCCCCGCTGGCCAGCGCACAACGCATCGCGCTGTTTCTCTCCGTCGATGGCGAAATCAATACCCGACCGCTGATTGCCAAACTGTGGCAGCAAAAGAAGCAGGTCTTTCTGCCGGTGCTGCACCCGTTTGCGCCCGGTCACCTCCTTTTTTTGCGTTACACGCCAGAAACCCCGCTGCGACCTAACAAGCTGCGCATCCCTGAGCCGCCGCTGGATATTACGCAGCTGGCGACACTCGATCAGCTGGATGTGATGCTGGTACCGCTGGTGGCGTTTGACGCGCAGGGACAACGCTTAGGCATGGGCGGGGGTTTTTACGATCGCACGCTACAGCACTGGCAACAGCATGGCTTTTTACCGCTGGGTATTGCGCACGACTGCCAGCGCGTGGATGCGCTGCCGGTGGCGGCCTGGGATGTGCCATTGCCGGCGATTCTCACGCCGTCAAAGCTTTGGCAGTGGGAAACGCTGGCGGGATAAAGACAGGGCGCCCAGCGGCGCCCTGCACTGTCAGTACAGCAGACGGGCGCGAATAGTGCCCGGAATCGCCTTCATCAGCTGCAGCGCTTTCTCCGCTACATCTTCTTCGGCATCAATATCGATAACCACATAACCCATCACTGGCGAGGTTTGCAGATACTGAGCGGCAATGTTGATGCCCTGCTCGGCAAAGATCTGGTTGATGGCGGTCAGCACGCCCGGACGGTTTTCATGGATGTGCAGCAGGCGGCTGGCGCTGGCGGCGTGCATCGGCAGCGAGACTTCCGGGAAGTTTACTGCGGAGAGCGTCGAGCCGTTATCAGAGTACTTGGCCAGCTTGCCAGACACTTCCAGACCGATGTTCTCCTGCGCTTCCTGCGTTGATCCGCCGATGTGCGGCGTCAGGATCACGTTGTCGAATTCGCACAGCGGCGAGTTAAACGGATCGCTGTTGGTTGCAGGTTCAACCGGGAAGACGTCGATGGCGGCACCGGCGAGGTGCTTGCTGGCCAGCGCATTACACAGCGCCGGGATGTCAATCACGGTGCCGCGCGCGGCGTTGATCAACAGCGCGCCGGGCTTCATCAGTGCCAGCTCTTCGCTGCCAATCATGTTCTGAGTAGATGGCGTTTCCGGCACGTGCAGGCTGACCACATCACTCATGTTCAGCAGGTCAGAGAGATGGCGCACCTGGGTGGCATTGCCCAGCGGCAGCTTGTTTTCGATATCGTAGAAAAATACGTGCATGCCGAGGCTTTCCGCCAGCACGCCGAGCTGCATCCCGATATGGCCGTAGCCAATGATACCCAGCTTCTTACCACGCGCTTCGTACGAGCCGGTAGCGATTTTATTCCAGATGCCGCGGTGGGCTTTGGCGTTGGCTTCCGGAATGCCGCGCAGCATCAGCAGCATTTCGCCGATTACCAGTTCCGCGACCGAACGGGTATTGGAGAACGGGGCGTTGAACACCGGCACGCCGCGTTTCGCTGCCGCGCTGAGATCAACCTGGTTAGTACCAATACAGAAGCAGCCCACCGCCACCAGCTTTTCAGCCGCCGCGAAGATCTCTTCAGTCAGTTGGGTACGGGAACGGATACCAATGAAGTGGGCATCGCGGATGGAGGACTTCAGCGTCTCAGCATCCAGTGCGCCTTTGTGGAACTCGATGTTGGTGTAACCTGCGGCGCGCAGATTATCCAGCGCACTCTGGTGAACGCCTTCCACCAGCAGGAACTTAATCTTGTCTTTTTCCAGTGATACCTTTGCCATTTCCCGACCCTATTCAGAATTCAACGAGGACTACCATAAGGTAGCCTTCTGTCAAAATATCAAAATTTTCCGGCGCGGCAATACAAACGATTGCCTGCACGCCAGCACGCGCCCACGTGCAGACAACACAAATCCACACAAAATCGTGAGATGACGAGAGCGCAAAGTACGAACCTGCTGTTGATGAATCATTTGTGACATAAGTCACCAAATTTCACTGCAGCAAGAAAAGATGTTTTGCGAATGGAAATAACCGGCGCTGGCAGCGCGCCGGTGAGATCAATTGGTGATGGTTTTCACGCCGTCCGGCGTGCCAATCAGCGCGATATCCGCTCCGCGTGCGGCAAACAGCCCCACGGTGACAACGCCCGGCAGCGCATTGATGGTTTTTTCCAGCGCAATCGGGTCAAGGATACGCAGATTATGTACGTCGAGAATAATGTTGCCGTTATCCGTAACCACGTGCTGACGATACTCCGGCAGGCCGCCCAGCTTCACCAGCTCCCGCGCCACATAAGCGCGCGCCATCGGAATCACCTCCACCGGAAGCGGGAAGTTGCCCAGCACATCGACCTGCTTGGACGCATCCGCGATGCAGATAAATTTCTGCGCCACCGCCGCGACAATTTTCTCGCGCGTCAGCGCCGCGCCACCGCCCTTGATCATCTGCATCTGTGGATTGATCTCATCAGCCCCGTCGACATACACCGACAGCGCATCCACGTTGTTGAGATCGAATACCGGAATGCCCAGCGATTTAAGCTTTTCGGTTGAGGCTTCCGAACTGGAAACCGCGCCCTCGATCTGATTCCTGATGGTACCAAGCGCGTCAATAAAGTGCGCCGCCGTTGAACCGGTGCCTACGCCAACAATGGTGCCTGGCTGCACGTACTGCAGCGCTGCCCAACCTACCGCTTTTTTCAGTTCATCCTGGGTCATGGTATGTTTAAAACCTGTGCGACATCGAAGTGCGCGTAGTATAAAACAAGGCGCTGTCAAAAAGCGCGGCTGAACGACGTTGGATGTAAGCCTTTGGAAGCCAGCCCGCAAAAACGCGTCGGCCGCACAGCTTCGCCGTTTTATGGCATAGTAGTTTCCACCCTGAACGAGAGAGAACAACAATGAAACGCCCGGATTATCGAACGCTTCAGGCGCTGGATGCTGTGATTCGCGAACGCGGCTTTGAGCGTGCCGCCCAGAAGCTGTGCATCACGCAGTCTGCGGTGTCGCAGCGCATTAAACAGCTGGAAAATTTATTTGGTCAGCCGCTGCTGGTGCGTACCGTGCCGCCGCGCCCGACCGAGCAGGGACAAAAATTGCTGGCGCTGCTGCATCAGGTGGAGCTGCTGGAAGAGGAGTGGCTGGGCGATGATAACGGCGGCACCACGCCGCTGCTGCTGTCGCTGGCGGTGAACGCCGACAGTCTTGCGACCTGGCTGCTGCCGGCGCTGAAAGATGTGCTGGCCGACTCGCCGGTGCGCCTGAATCTGCAGGTGGAAGATGAAACCCGCACACAGGAGCGTTTACGACGCGGTGAGGTGGTCGGCGCGGTGAGTATCCAGCCGCAGCCGTTGCCAAGTTGCCTGGTGGATCAGCTGGGCGCGCTGGACTATCTGTTCTGCGCCTCGCCGGAGTTTGCCGCGCGCTATTTCCCCAATGGCGTGACGCGCTCGGCGCTGCTGAAAGCCCCGGCGGTGGCGTTTGACCACCTCGACGATATGCATCAGGCTTTTTTGCAGCAGAACTTTGATTTATCGCCGGGCAGCGTGCCGTGCCACATCGTGAACTCGTCAGAGGCTTTTGTGCAGCTGGCGCGTCAGGGATCGGTGTGCTGTATGATTCCGCACCTGCAGATTGAGCGCGAGCTGGCGCAGGGAGAGCTGGTTGATTTGACACCGGGTCTGTATCAGCGCCGGATGCTGTACTGGCACCGTTTCGCGCCGGAAAGCCGCCTGATGCGCAGCGTGACCGATGCGCTGATTGCCCACGGCCACCGCGTACTGCGCCAGGATGAAGTTGCGGCTTAGCGCCGTTCAGATTAGCGCACAACAGTCGTAGCGGCGCGATTCATCGCGCGTTTTAACAGCGGTTCTGCTGCTGGAAAGCGCGATGAATCGCGCCGCTACAATTTTACAGGCTAACTTACTGCGCCGTATTCGGTTTGATTTCGAATACCACATCCACCTGATCGTCAAAATGGATGCTCTGCTGCTCGTAGGTCTGCTGCGCGGTGGTGTCCGCTGCGGCACCGGCCGCTTTGTACATGCGCGCCATCGGCATCGGCTGGTAGTTAGCCACGTGATAGCGAATGCTGTATACCGGGCCCAGTTTGGCGTTGAAGCCTTCGGCCAGGGCGTTCGCCTGCTGTGTGGCATTGGCAATCGCCGCTTTACGCGCCTGATCTTTATAGCTGTCCGCGTTAGCCACGCCCAGCTCAACAGAACGAATCTCATTCAGGCCCGACTTCAGCGCGCCGTCCAGCAGCTCATTCAGCTTATCCAGCTGGCGCAGCGTCACTTCCACCTGACGCACCGCACGGTAACCTTTCAGCACCGATTTACCCTCTTTGGTGTAGTCATACTCCGGCTGGGTGCTGAGATTTGCCGCATCAATATCTTTCTTCTCGATGCCGTTCTTTTGCAGGAAATCAAAATATTGCGCCACGCGGTCGTCAGCCTGTTTTTTTGCATCCGCCGCGTCTTTCGACGAAACATTCACCACGATGGAGAGCGTAGCCATATCAGGACGGGCATCCACGCTGGCCTGTCCTGATGTCACCACGTGCGGTCCGTTCGGCACTTCTCCCGCCTGGACCAGACCGGACAGTGCGCCCGTGCTCATTACGGCGGCCAGCGCCAGTGCTTTCAGTTTCACGAAAGTCCTCCTTGAAGGGTTCAATTTGCAGGTCGCCACTATGGCGAAACCCAAAACACATTACTATGCGTGATGGTCTGAGTTTGAAATTAGCAAAAAGTTCGGCTTTGCTCAGGTTTAACGTATCCGCGATCGCAAATTTATCGCTACAGATTCGCTGAAAAGCGCCGCCTGCGTTTCTATTAAAGAAACACTTCTGCCCCTCGGGAGAGTTGTATTATGACAGAACAGCCACTTAGCCAAAGCGCGGTCAGCGTGCGAGCCGGACGCACACGCTTTATGATGCTGGCACTGGTGTTTATCAACATCATTATTAACTACATGGATCGCACCAACCTGTCGGTGGCCGCCACGCAGATGGCCGGTGAACTGCGCTTCACGCCGCTGGAGATGGGGCTGATCTTCTCGGCGTTCGGCTGGATCTATGCGGCGCTGCAAATTCCCGGCGGATTCCTGATTGATCGTCTCGGCGCGCGGCTGGTATACGGCGCGGGGCTGTTTGCCTGGTCGCTGATCACCGCACTGCACGCTTTTGCCAGCAGCTTCGGCGCGCTGTTCGGTCTGCGCCTCGGCGTGGGTGCCTTCGAGGCGCCGGTGATGCCCGCTAACAATCGGGTGATTTCCAGCTGGTTCCCCGAGCAGGAGCGTGCCAGTGCAATTGGCATCTACTCGTCCGCGCAATTTGTTGGCCTCGCCTGTATGACACCGCTGCTGTTTCACGTGCAGGCTGCGTTTGGCTGGCGCGGGCTGTTTCTGATTACCGGCGTAGCGGGCATGATTTGGGCGCTGGTGTGGTATCTGCTGTATCGCGAGCCGAACCAGCACAAAGGCGTATCAGAGGCTGAACTTAACTATCTGCGTGACAACGGCGCACTGCTGGAAAATCGTCAGGACAGCCAGCCGCCGCGCGCACGCTGGGCCGATCTGGCGCAGATGTTTCGCAGCCGCAAGCTGGTCGGCATCTATATTGGCCAGTTCACCATCTCCGCCACCTTCTGGTTTTTCCTCACCTGGTTTCCCACCTATCTGGTGGAGTATCGCCACATGGACTTTATCAAGAGCGGCTATGTGGCGTCGCTGCCTTACTTCGCGGCGTTTTGTGGTGTGCTGCTGGCTGGCTTTGCCTCAGACCGCATGATCCGGCGCGGCGTGTCAGCCAGCGTGGCGCGCAAGCTGCCGGTGATCCTCGGCCTGTTCCTCACGCTGTTCATTCTGGGTGCTAACTACACTGAAGATTCGCGACTGATCATCCTGTTCATGTCGCTGGCGTTTTTTGGTAATGGCCTCGCGACCATCACCTGGGTGTTTGTTACCGCGTTGGCGCCGCGCCATCTGATCGGTCTGGCCGGCGGCGTATTTAACTTTACCGGCGCGCTATCATCGATCGTGGTGCCGATCGCCATCGGCGCCCTGATTGACGGCAGCAACTTCGCGCCGGCGCTGGCCTTTATCGCCGTGCTGGCCGCTATTGGCATCTGCAGTTATCTGTTTGTAGTAGGAAAAATTGACCATGTCAGCGCGCGCTGATGAGCCGTTTCGCCAGCGCGTGCAGCTGTTGCAGACGCTGCGCCAGCTGGGCTTCATCGGCCTGCCAGATTTTGGCGAAGGCCAGCGCCGCGCGGTTGTTATTGATCGGCTGCGCCATACTGATTTCGCCGTCCTCGCGATGCCACACCAGATAATCCCCGGTGCGTTTGCGCGCCAGCAGCGGCGCAATCTGCGCCCACTGTTCGTCACTGAAGCGTGGCCGCAGCACCTCGTCACTCTCCGCCGCCAGCAGCGCGACGCCAATCACCGACTGCCACGCGGGCAGCATGCGGAATCCGGCCAGCGCCTGGCTGGTACTGGTGCGCTCGCCGGGCTCCGAGTGCCAGATGTAGATGACCTGGTCCTCCCACAGCACGCCAAGCGCCACCACGATATCGCGCGGCGCGTGCGCCTCCAGCTGCGGCAGTGCCGAAGCAAACAGCGACGATCCACGAATGGCCTGCGCCGCCAGCGCATGAATGCCCGGGCCCGGCAGATAGCGCCGGTGTTCATCCTGAATCGTCAGGCCGATGGACGCCATGGTCATCAGCAGACGGTTTACCCGCGTGCTGTTCATCCCCATCTGGCGCGCCAGTTCACGGCCGCCGACCGCTTTGTCACTGGAGACCAGATATTGCAGGCAGCGAATTCCGTCAATCAGGCTCTGGTTGGGTTGCGAAGACATAAATCACCTTGTGACGGTAAAAATTCAATCTTAGCAGCCTTCAGGCGGGAGTAACCTCATGATGCAAACTTTCTCTTCTCAGGCCTCCCGTGCCTTTCCGTTGCAGTCGTTACACGCCGATGTGCTGGTCGCCGGTGGCGGTCTGGCGGGCGTGTGCGCCGCGCTGGCTGCGGCACGCGCGGGCCAGCAGGTGGTGTTGATTCAGGATCGCCCGGTGCTCGGCGGCAACGCCTCCAGCGAAGTACGGCTGTGGGCCAACGGCGCGACGTCGCATATGGGTAATAACAACCGCTGGGCGCGTGAAGGCGGCATCATGGGCGAGATCATGGAGGAGAACCTGTGGCGCAACAAAGAGGGCAACCCGGTGCTGTTTGACATGGTGCTGCTGGACATCGTGCAGGCGCAGCCGCGCCTGACGCTGCTGCTCAATACCGTGGTCAGCGACATCGAAAAATCCGCGCAGCGCCTGCAGGCGGTTCAGGCTTTCAACGCCATCAATCAGACCCGCTATCGCGTGACGGCCGACCAGTTTATCGATGCCAGCGGCGACGGCGTGCTCGGCTATCTGGCCGGGGCAGCGCACCGTGTCGGCGCAGAATCACCGCAGGAGTTTGGCGAAAAAATGGCGCCGGGCGAGCAGTTTGGCCACAAGCTCGGCCACTCGATTTATTTTTATACCAAACGCAGCGCGCAGCCGGTGCGTTTTGTACCGCCCTCCTTTGCGCTGAAAGAGATCACCGCCATTCCGCGCTATAAACGCCTGAGCTCCGATCTCAACGGCTGCGATCTGTGGTGGCTTGAGTGGGGCGGCCGGCTGGATACCGTGCATGAAAGCGAAACCATCAAGTGGGAGCTGTGGAAGATTGTCTGGGGCGTGTGGGATTACATCAAAAACTCCGGCGAGTTTGCCGATGCCGACACGCTGACCATTGAATGGGTTGGGCTGATTCCCGGCAAGCGCGAGAGCCGACGCTTTCTCGGCGATACTCTGCTGTGTCAGCAGGATATCATCGCGCAGCGCGACCACTACGATGCGGTGGCCTACGGCGGCTGGTCGATTGACCTGCATCCGGCCGACGGCGTGTACAGTGCTCACGACGGCTGCCGCCAGTTCCACAGCAAAGGCACTTACACCATTCCGTTTCGGGCGCTGTACAGCCAGTCGCTGGATAATCTGCTGCTGACCGGCCGGCTTATCTCTGCCACGCACGTTGCCTTTGGCAGCGCGCGCGTGATGTGCACCTGTGGCGTGCTGGGCGAAGTGGTGGGCCGCGCGGCGGCGCTGTGCCAGCAGCATAACCAGACACCGCGTCAGCTGGCGCAGCCGGAGCATATTGGTCAGCTGCAGCAACAGCTGCTGCGCCACGGCGCGTTCATTCCGCGTCAGCAGCTGGCGCATCCGGCCGGTGCCGCTCAGGTCAGCGCCAGCAGCACCTTCGCGCTGCACGCCCTGCCGGCGGATGGCGGCTGGCACGCCCTCACCTCACGCTGCGCCCTGCTGCTGCCGCTTAAAGCCGGAGAACGCCTGCCCGCGCTGACGGTGCGGCTGCGGGCGTCATCCGCGCAGACGCTGCAGGTTTCACTGCTGACCAGCGACAATCCGGCCAACACCTGCGGCGATCGGCTGCTGGCCACACACAGCCTGCAGATTGACGCTGAAGAGGCGTATTCGCTGCCGTTTGACTACCGTGCGGAGTGCGATCGCTACCTGTTTATCGCCTTTGAAGAAAATCCGGCGGTTGAAGTGGCGCTCACCCGCCAGCGCCTGCCGGGCATCATGATGGTGTTCAACAGCCTCAATCCGCGCGTCGCGAAACGCACCCGGCAGATAAACGACGGCGATTACGGCGTGGATGAGTTTGATTTCTGGCTACCGCGCCGCGCGCCTAATCAGATCCTGATCGCGTTTAGTCTGGCGACGCCGCTGCAGCTGTGGCACTGCGACTATTTGCTCAACGGTAAACTGCGGCCGGAAAGTCACACCAACGGCTGGCTGCCGGCAGCGGACGATCGCCAGCCGTGGGTGTGCTGGCAGTGGCCGGACGCGCAGCGCGCCAGCCAGATTACGCTGCTGTTCGATAACGATTTCGATCATGCGATGGAAACGGTGCAGATGGGCCATGCGCAGGCGGTGACGCCGCACTGCACTACCCATTATCGCCTATGGCTGGATAACACGCTGCTGGCCGAGGTCAGCGATAATCATCACTCGCTGTGCCATCATGCGCTGCCCCCGGATACCGCATTCCGCCAGATACGACTGGAGCTGCTGGCCAGCGCAGGCGCCCTGCCCGCGCTTTACGGCCTGCATGTGTATCACCAGCCGGCGATGCCCTGACGCGCCAGCTGCAGGGCGATAAACCACATCACGCCGCCCACCAGCAGATTAATGATGCGCTGCGCCCGTACGGTGCGCAGGCGCGGCGACAGCCAGGCGGCCAACAGCGCCAGACCGAAAAACCACAGCAGCGAGGCGCTGGCGGTGCCGAAAGCAAACCAGCGGCGCGCCTCCGCCGACGGCAGCTGACTGCCGAGGCTGCCGAGCACCACGAAAGTGTCGAGATAGACATGCGGATTGAGCCAGGTCACCGCCAGCATAGTGGCGACAATGCGCCAGCGCCCCTGCTTCAGCGCCGCCTCTGACGCCAGCGTGACATCGCCCTGCCAGGCACTGCGCAGCGCGCCCCAGCCATACCACAGCAGAAACGCCACGCCAGCCCAGGTGATCAGCATCAGCAGAACCGGCGACTGCTGCAACAGCGCGCTGCCGCCAAATATTCCGCCACAAATCAGCGCAATATCGCTCAGTGTGCACAACGACGCGGTCATCAAATGGTAGTGGCGCTTAATGCCCTGGTTCAGGACGAAGGCGTTCTGCGGGCCTAACGGCAGGATAAGCGCAGCACCAAGGGCAAGCCCTTGTAAGTAAACAGATAACACAGAAGAGTTCCTGAAAAATGGGTGTTGCTGGGCAGTATAGTGAGGCGCGGATATTAGCGGAAATGGAAAGAATTAATCGGTCATTAGCGTAACTGATAAAACAAGGGCACCCGCCGGTGCCCTGATAACTTACTCGCTGCGCGCAGGCTGCTGCGCCTCGCTCTGCACCTGATGCAGGTGCACGTCCATCTGCGGATAAGGAATACCGATACCGTGCGCATCCAGGGTGCGCTTGAAGTTCTTCATCAGATCCCAGTAGACGTTTTGCAGATCACCGCTTTTGCTCCAGCAGCGCACCACAAAGTTCAGCGACGAAGCCGCCAGTTCGTTCAGGCCAATCTGGATACCCAGATCTTTCAGCACGCGCTCGTCCGCTTCCACCACTTCACGCAGCAGATCGATCACCTGATCGACATCCGCATCGTAGGCGACGCCAATAATGAACTCGTTGCGGCGGATAGGTTCGCGCGAAAAGTTGACGATGTTGCCGGCGATGATTTTGCCGTTTGGCACCACCACGATTTTGCCGTCAGCGGTTTTCAGCGTGGTCGAGAAGATCTGTACATTCTGTACTGTCCCCATCACGCCACCGAGATCGACGAACTCACCGGTGCGGAATGGACGGAAGGTCACCAGCAGTACGCCTGCCGCCAGGTTGGAGAGCGACCCCTGCAGTGCCAGACCGACGGCCAGACCGGCAGCACCCAGCACGGCGATCACAGAGGCAGTCTGCACGCCGACACGGCCCAGCGCAGCAATAATCGTGAAGGCAATGATACCGTAGCGCACCAGCGCCGAGAGGAAATCAGCCACGGTGGCATCAATATGACGCGCGACCAGCAGACGATTGACGCCGTTTGATACCACGCGCGCGATAATCATCCCGACAATAATGATGGCGATAGCCGCCACGATGTTCACCGCATAGCTGAGGATCAGCGCCTGGTTGCGCACCAGCCAGCCACCTGCGTTGTTAATGCCGTCAACGACGTTAAGATCTTCCATTTGTTAGCCCTGTTGTTGAGTTTCCCGCAGGAAAGTACAAAAACTGCCAGATTCAATCCGACACTCCCGAGTACAAGGGTAAACAATAATGGGGCGAAGCGCCAAAAATGTGCTGTATAAACCGGGATTTCCAGACGGGACGCATAAAAAAAGGCCCTTTCGGGCCTTTTTTGTACGGTAAGCAAAAATTACAGTACGTCGACAGCGTTCAGCTCTTTGAAAGCCTGCTCTAAGCGCACAACCATGGAAGATTGTGCCGCACGCAGCCAGACGCGTGGGTCGTAGTATTTTTTGTTCGGGCTGTCAGCACCGTTCGGGTTGCCAAGCTGACCCTGCAGGTACGCTTCGTTGGTTTTGTAGTACTGCAGGATGCCGTCCCAGGTTGCCCACTGGGTATCGGTATCGATGTTCATCTTGATCACGCCGTAGCTGATAGACTCTTCGATTTCTGCAGCAGAAGAACCGGAACCGCCGTGGAACACGAAGTCCAGCGCGTTGTGCGGCAGGCCGTGTTTCTCTGAAACGTATTTCTGCGAATCACGCAGAATGGTTGGAGTCAGTTTCACGTTGCCTGGCTTGTACACGCCGTGCACGTTACCGAAGGACGCAGCGATGGTGAAACGCGGGCTGATTTTGCTCAGCTCGGTGTAAGCGTAATCTACGTCTTCTGGCTGAGTGTACAGTGCAGAAGCGTCCATGTGGCTGTTGTCCACGCCATCTTCTTCACCACCGGTGCAGCCCAGTTCGATTTCCAGCGTCATATCCAGTTTCGCCATGCGCGCCAGATATTTAGAAGAAATCTCGATGTTCTCTTCCAGTGACTCTTCAGACAGATCGATCATGTGTGAGGAGAACAGAGGTTTACCGGTTTTCTTGAAGTGCTCTTCGCCAGCATCCAGCAGGCCGTCGATCCACGGCAGTAGTTTCTTCGCACAGTGGTCGGTGTGCAGGATTACTGGCACGCCGTACTGTTCAGCCATCAGATGCACATGGTGTGCACCAGCGATTGCGCCGAAAATCGCAGCGCCCTGTGGTTTGTCGGTTTTGAAACCTTTACCGGCGATGAAGGCAGCACCACCGTTGGAGAACTGAACGATGACCGGCGCTTTAACTTTAGCCGCAGCTTCCAGTACCGCGTTGATGGAATCCGTGCCGACGCAGTTAACGGCTGGCAGAGCGAATTTGTTTTCTTTCGCTACTTTGAAGATTTTCTGAACGTCATCACCAGTGACAACGCCGGGTTTTACGAAATCAAAAATTTTAGACATGGTTGTGTCCTGTTTCGTTTATCGTCCACTCCCCAATGGGAATGCGATCTGTTCGCCCACAGCGGGCAAGCCTTCAGACAGCGCCGAAGCGCTGCCCCCAAAAATTACTGCTTCGCGCGCTCTTCCAGCATGGCTACTGCCGGCAGTTTTTTGCCTTCCACGAACTCGAGGAACGCTCCGCCACCGGTAGAGATGTAGGAGATTTTGTCCTCGATACCGAACAGGTCGATAGCCGCCAGGGTATCACCGCCGCCGGCAACAGAGAACGCGTCGCTGTCTGCGATAGCGTTGGCAACGATTTCGGTGCCCTTACGGAAGTTCGGGAACTCAAACACGCCAACCGGACCGTTCCACAGAATGGTTTTTGCGTCTTTCAGCAGTTTCGCCATGTTCTGTGCGGTTTCGTCACCGAAGTCCATAATTTCTTCGTTATCCGCTACTTCGGAAACCTTTTTCACGGTTGCCGGGGCAGTTTCGGAGAATTCCGTGCCGACGCGTGAATCGGTAGGTACCGGAATGCCGTACTGGTCGCGCAGGCCTTTAGCGGCCTCAACGAAGTCTGGCTCGTACAGCGATTTGCCGACGTTGTTGTCGATCGCCACGAAGGTGTTAGCGATACCGCCACCGACAATCACGGTGTCAGCGATTTTCACCAGCGACTGCAGCACGTCGAATTTGGTCGACACTTTAGAACCCCCCACCACGGCGACCAGCGGACGCTGTGGATTGCTCATCACTTTGCCCAGCGCTTCCAGTTCGGCAGACAGCAGCGGGCCGGCACAGGCGATAGGGGCGAATTTGCCCACGCCGTGAGTGGACGCCTGCGCGCGGTGCGCGGTGCCGAATGCATCCATGACGAACACGTCACACAGTGCGGCATATTTCTTCGACAGGGTTTCGTCGTCTTTTTTCTCGCCTTTGTTGAAGCGAACGTTTTCCAGCACTACCAGTTCACCCGCGCCCACTTCAACGCCGTCGAGGTAGTCTTTCGCCAGGGTCACGTTAGTGCCGTTCAGTTTTTCTTTCAGGTAGTTAACAACCGGCAGGAGGGAGAACTCTTCGTTGTATTCACCTTCGGTCGGGCGACCCAGGTGAGAGGTAACCATCACTTTCGCGCCCTGTTTCAACGCCGCTTCGATGGTAGGCAGAGAAGCACGAATACGTGCATCTGACGTCACTTTCCCTTCTTTCACTGGTACGTTGAGATCGGCACGGATCAGAACGCGTTTACCAGCAAGATCCAGATCGGTCATCTTAATTACAGACATGGTGAACCCTCTCGTTGATTCTCATAAGTTTTGCCAGACGCAGTCCGCGTCTTACCTGAAACCGCTTGCGGCCATTGCTAACGTGGTGTCGATCATGCGGTTAGCAAAGCCCCATTCGTTGTCACACCAGACCAGGGTTTTGATCAGGTGGTGACCGCTGACCCGCGTTTGCGTGCCGTCCACTATGGCACTGTGCGGATCGTGGTTAAAATCTACTGAGACTAACGGTAATTCCGTATAGTCAACTATACCACGAAATGCCCCCTCTGACGCGTTTTGCAGCAACGCGTTGACCTCACACGCCTTCACCGCCTGGCGCACCGAAACGCTCAGATCAATGGCGGTGACGTTGATCGTTGGCACGCGCACCGCGATAGCCTCGAAGCGATCGTTAAATTTCGGAAAAATACGGGTAATGCCAGCGGCAAGACGCGTATCGACCGGAATGATCGACTGACTGGCGGCACGGGTACGGCGCAGGTCGCTGTGATACGCGTCAATCACCTGCTGATCGTGCATCGCCGAGTGGATGGTGGTCACGGTGCCCGACTCAATGCCAAAGGCGTCATCCAGCAGCTTGATCACCGGAATAATGCAGTTGGTGGTGCAGGATGCGTTGGAGACAATGCGGTCAGTTTGTTTAAGAGCCTGTTCGTTAACGCCGAACACTACGGTGGCATCCAAATCGTTGCCGCCGGGATGCGAGAACAACACTTTTTTCGCGCCAGCCTGCAGATGCGCTTCACCATCGTCGCGGCTGCCGAACACGCCGGTGCAGTCCAGCACGATATCGACATTCAGCTCGCGCCACGGCAGCGCGGCAATCTCCGCCTGATGCAGGATACGGATGGTATCGTCACCAACCCACAGCTGATCGCGCTCCTGGCGGACGTCAAAGGCAAAGCGGCCGTGGCTGGTGTCGTACTTCAGCAGATGCGCCATGCCAGCCGCTTCCGCCAGTTCGTTAATCGCCACTACGGTGATTTCCGCCCGGCGACCGGTTTCATACAGCGCACGCAACACGTTGCGCCCGATACGACCAAAACCATTTATTGCGATACGAATGGTCATCTCACTTCCTGCAGCCACACCTGAAAAAACGTGCCAAATACCTTGAGCGTTTCGCTGCGTTTTGTACAGGGAATTCTTGCCCGGTTACAGTTGCTGACGGAGAGCACACGGCTGCAACTGAAACGGTTCAGCGAGAATAAAGCATGGAAGGAATAACAGGAATGATTGCGATCAACTGTGCTGCTGATTATTGGATCTGCGTCACAAATTCAGGCAATGATAATTATTACTGCAGGAATAATTGAACCGTTTCAGGTTCAGGCGATAACAGGACCGCCGATCTGCACATCAGTGTCGCGGCACAATTTATTGCGCGTGGTAAAGCATGAGGATAGCAGCAGAAATGCGCGATGAATCGCGCCGCTACAATGCGCAGCGGCGCGACGGATTACGCGAAATTACAGAATCGATTTCGCGGTTTTCACCACGTTGGCCACAGTGAAGCCGAACTCTTCGAACAACTTCTCAGCTGGCGCTGACTCACCGAAGGTGGTCATGCCAACGATGGCACCGTGCAGACCAGTGTATTTGAACCAGTAATCCGCAATACCGGCTTCGATAGCAACGCGTGCGCCAACTGCTTTCGGCAGCACAGACTCACGATAAGCCGCATCCTGCTTATCAAACGCATCGGTAGACGGCATGGACACCACGCGCACCTTACGACCTTCCGCGCTCAGCTGCTCGTAAGCGCCAACCGCCAGCTCAACTTCAGAACCGGTCGCAATCAGAATCAGCTCCGGCGTGCCGTCGCAATCTTTAAGCACGTAACCACCGCGCGCCACGTTAGCCAGCTGCTCAGCGCTACGATCCTGCTGCGCCAGGTTCTGACGCGAGAAGATCAGGGCTGATGGACCGTCAACGCGCTCGATAGCGTATTTCCACGCCACCGCAGATTCCACCTGGTCACACGGACGCCACAGGCTCATGTTCGGGGTAGTGCGCAGGCTCGCCATCTGCTCAACCGGCTGGTGCGTCGGGCCATCTTCACCCAGACCGATAGAGTCGTGGGTATAAACCATCACCTGACGGATTTTCATCAGCGCCGCCATACGTGCCGCGTTACGCGCGTACTCGACGAACATCAGGAAGGTTGCGGTGTACGGCAGGAAGCCACCGTGCAGCGCAATACCGTTGGCGATGGCAGTCATACCAAACTCACGCACGCCGTAATGAATGTAGTTGCCTGCGGCATCTTCATTGATCGGCTTCGAGCCAGACCACATGGTCAGGTTGCTTGGCGCCAGGTCAGCCGAGCCGCCCAGATATTCCGGCAGCAGCTTACCGAAAGCTTCGATGGCATTCTGCGATGCTTTACGGCTGGCGATTTTTGCCGGATTAGCCTGCAGCTGCTCGATGAACTTCTGCGATTCCGCCTGCCAGTTGGCTGGCAGCTCATTGTTCACGCGGCGTTTGAACTCTGTGGCCAGTTCCGGATGCGCAGCGGCGTAAGCAGCAAACTTTTCGTCCCAGGCTTTCTCTTTCGCCTGGCCGGCTTCTTTGGCATCCCACTGTGCGTAGATTTCAGAAGGAATTTCAAATGGCGCGTAGTTCCAGCCCAGCTGTTTACGGGTCAGCGCGATTTCGTCGTCACCCAGCGGGGCACCGTGCGAATCGTGCGTACCGGCTTTGTTCGGGGAACCGAAACCGATGATGGTTTTGCACATCAGCAACGATGGCTTGTCGGTGACCGCTTTGGCTTCTTCCACCGCTTTCTTGATCGCGTCGGCGTCATGACCGTCCACGCCACGCACCACGTGCCAGCCGTAGGCTTCGAAGCGTTTGGCGGTGTCGTCGGTGAACCAGCCATCCACGTGACCGTCAATAGAGATGCCGTTGTCGTCATAGAACGCCACCAGCTTGCCGAGCTTCAGGGTACCGGCGATGGAGCACACTTCGTGTGAGATGCCTTCCATCATGCAGCCGTCGCCCATGAACACGTAAGTGTGATGGTCTACGATATCATGGCCCGGACGGTTGAACTGCGCCGCCAGCGTGCGCTCAGCAATGGCGAAGCCCACGGCGTTCGCGATGCCCTGACCCAGTGGGCCGGTGGTGGTTTCTACGCCTGCGGTGTAGCCGTATTCCGGGTGACCTGGGGTTTTAGAGTGCAGCTGACGGAAGTTCTGCAGCTCGCTCATCGGCAGGTCATAGCCGGTGAGGTGCAGCAGGCTGTAAATCAGCATCGAGCCGTGGCCGTTGGACAGCACGAAACGGTCGCGATCTGCCCACAGCGGGTTAGTTGGATTGTGGTTCAGGAAATCACGCCACAGCACTTCAGCGATATCGGCCATGCCCATTGGGGCACCCGGATGTCCCGATTTCGCTTTCTGTACTGCATCCATACTTAACGCGCGAATGGCGTTGGCAAGCTCTTTACGAGAGGGCATCTTCTACTCCAGGTCGGATTAATGCTCCGCCACGCTTAACTGATTGTAATTAATGAGTTATAAGGCGAAGCGAGAAAAAAGTCGCACATCAATGTACATGAAAATCGGGGCAAAAGTACATGTATCAGGATGCTAAATCTGCGGTTCAGGGTTGCATTTCGGGGCCTGTCTGCTAGCCAATCCGCCCCTGGCACGCTATAACCAATGCGTTTAAACACCTGCGTGGTTTTTCAGGTGTTTGTTTTCTCTACCTGTTACTCAAAGGATGCTGATATGAAAATTCGCGCCATGGTTGTCGCGCTGGGAATGGTTTCGCTGCTGAGCGGCTGCGAAGGAATGGATAATAACGCACTGTTGCAATCTGGCGCGCAGGCGTTTCAGGCTTACTCGCTGAATGACGCCCAGGTTAAAGAGCTGAGCGATCAGTCATGTGCGCAGATGGATAAAGAGAACCAGCTGGCGCCGGCCAACAGCAGCTATCAGCAGCGGCTGAACAAAATCGCCGCCGCGCTGGGCGATAACATTAACGGCGTACCGGCCAACTACAAGGTGTATCTGACCAAAGACGTCAACGCCTGGGCGATGGCGAATGGCTGTATCCGCGTTTATAGCGGTCTGATGGATATGATGAGCGACAACGAAGTGGAAGGCGTGCTCGGCCATGAAATGGGCCACGTCGCGCTCGGCCATACGCGCAAAGCGATGCAGGTGGCTTTCGCGACCACGGCGGCACGCAACGCTGCGGCGTCGGTGGGTGGCGTGATTGGTTCTCTGTCGCAGTCACAGCTGGGCGAGATGGGCGAGAAGCTGGTTAACGCGCAGTTCTCACAGACCCAGGAGTCGCAGGCGGATGACTATTCGTACGATCTGCTGAAGAAGCGCGGCATTAATCCGCTTGGTCTGGCGACCAGCTTCGAGAAGCTGGCGAAGCTGGATCAGGGCCGCCAGAGCTCGATGTTTGACTCGCATCCGGATTCTGAGTCGCGCGCGCAGCATATTCGCGACCGCATCGCGGCGGATGGTAAGTAGTCGCCGTTTTCCCCTCACCCCAGCCCTCTCCCGCTCGCGGGAGAGGGGGCAGTCCGTGCTGTTTTCACCGCCCGCTCGATCGGCTCCCTCTCCTGGGGGAGAGGGAGCGGTCCGTGCTGTTTTCACCGCCCGCTCGATCAGTTCCCTCTCCTGGGGGAGAGGGTCAGGGTGAGGGCACTCGTCCGCACCGCCGCTTAACCTTTATTCGCCGCCTGCACGTGCAGCATATCCAGCGCCAGCGTGGCAGCGGCCAGTGAGGTCAGGTCGGCGTGATCGTAGCCCGGCGCCACTTCCACCAGATCCATCCCCACAATGTTCATGCCCTGCAGGCCGCGAATCAGCTTAGTGGCTTTATCGCTGGTCAGGCCGCCAATCACTGGCGTACCGGTGCCTGGCGCATGGGCCGGATCGAGGCAGTCGATATCAAACGTCAGGTACACCGGCAGATCGCCCACGGTGCGCTTCACTTCGGCCAGAATATCGTCCACGCTGCGGTCATTAACCTGCGCGGCGTCCAGCACGTTGAAGCCCAGGCTCTTATCGAACTCGGTACGGATACCAATCTGCACCGAATGCTGCGGATCGATCAGCCCTTCCTGCGGCGCAGTGTAGAACATAGTGCCGTGGTCAAAAGTCGGGCCGTTGGAGTAGGTATCGGTATGCGCATCAAAGTGCACCAGCGCCATCTTGCCGAAGTGTTTAGCGTGCGCGCGCAGCAGCGGCAGCGTGACATAGTGATCACCGCCAAAAGTCAGCATGCGCTTGCCGTTCGCCAGCAGCTTTTCCGCATGCGCCTGCAGCTTATCGGACAGATCCTGTGAATCGCCGAAGGCGTACACCAGATCGCCGCAGTCCACCACGTTGAGGCGCTGACGCAGATCGAAATCCCACGGCCAGCGGCAGCCTTCCCACGCCAGATTAGTGGAGATCTGACGGATCGCGCCCGGCCCTAAACGGCTGCCCGGCCGGCCTGACGTCGCGGCATCAAACGGCACACCGGTAATCACCCACTCGGCGTCGCTGTCATAAGGCTGGAAGTTCAGCGGAAAACGCATGAAACCGAAGGCGTTAGAAACCAGGGAGTTGTCGTACTGATTGCCCAGCGTGTTGTACATAACGAGTCCTCTTAAATCCTTAAATCGGTTAGCCAGTTAAGGTATAGATGAAAAAAATCCCCTCCGCGTCGTTAGGCCCGACGAGGAAGGGATTGATGGGCGTGATTATCGCCGAGATTGCCGCGCATCGCAATTAGCGCTCGCGCATCGCCTCTTTGGCCTTGTTAAACGGTTTGACCAGATAATCCATGATGCTCTTCTCGCCGGTTTTGATATCCACGGTGGATACCATGCCCGGGCTGATGGCAAAGCGCCGGCCAGCCTTGTTCTGCACATAGTCGTTATCAGTACGAATAAACACGCGGTAGTAGTAAATCTCCGGTTTAACTTCATCCTGGATGGTATCCGGCGAAATGCTTTCCACCACGCCGTTGAGGCCGCCGTAGATGGCGTAATCGTAAGCGGAGATTTTTACCACCGCGCGCTGGCCGGGATGGATAAAAGCAATATCGCGCGGCGACAGGCGTGCTTCAATCAGCAGCCGATCGTTCATCGGTACGATGTTCATCAACTCACCGTTGGGCGGAATCACCCCGCCCACCGTCGAGACTTTGATGTTTTTCACGATGCCGCGCATCGGCGCGCGGATGGTCAGACGCGTTACGGTATCTTCGCGTCCTTTAATCACCTGCGCCAGGCTGTCGGCTTCGGCGCTGGCCTTCGCCAGCTCTTCACGCGCCTGCACGTAATACTGCGAGCGCATATCGGTAAGTTTCAGCTCCAGGTCGGACTTATCGCGCTGTAAGCGCAGCACTTCCACGCTGCTGGCGGCACCGGTTTTCGCCAGCCGCTGGGTGATCGCCAGTTCGCGATTAGCCAGCGCCAGCGACTCCTTAAACTGCCGGGTTGCATCATTAAGCTGGGCGCGTTTGGTGTTATACAGCCGGGTTTCCGCCGCGATAAGATCCGGGTAGCCCTTCAGCTCGGCGGGAAACGTGAGCGGATCATCGTTCACTTCCGCACGCAGGCGCGAGGCCGCTGCCAGCGCGGCCCGGTAGCGCGCCGCGCTCTCGCCGACGCTGGACTGCGAGCGTGTGGCATCCAGTTTCGCCACGATCTGCCCGGCCTGCACGCGATCGCCCTCATGCACATACAGTTCCGTGAGAATGCCGCCCTCCAGCGACTGCAGCACCTGCTCGCGCGAACTGGGGATCACCTTCCCGGTGCCGGTTGAGACCTCATCCAGCATGCCAAACCACGCCCACACCAGCGCCACCACGATCAGCGCGGTGCTGATGACGATCAGCCGCACTGCGCCGGTGTAGTGGCTTTCCGATTTCAGTTCACCGAGCAGATCGTCGGACGAATCCACTTCCGCGGCGGTCACCCGCCGCAGTTTTGCCGGCAATTGTTTCATCATGCCTGTCCCTCCCCCGCTGCTCCGCTGGCGCGCGGTGCCGGCAGCGCATTCTCTTTCGGGCTGTCCATTACCAGCTGCCCCTCTTTCAGCACCAGTATGCGATCCACCAGCGACAGAATCGCCGCGCGGTGCGTCGCCACGATCAGCGTGCGGCCATTCAGCCAGGCGCCCAGCCGCTCAATAAAATCCTTCTCGGTATGATCGTCGAGCGAAGCGGTCGGCTCATCCAGCAACACGATATTAGGATCGCGCAGCAGCATGCGCGCCAGCAGCAGCGACTGGCGCTGACCGCCGGACAGCCCGACGCCGCCCTCCATGACCGGATGATCAAGCCCGAGCGGCAGACGGCGAATAAAATCGGCCCCGCCACTGACCGTCAGCGCGGCAAAAATCGCTTCGTCGGTGGCGTGCGCCGCGCCCATGGTGAGGTTTTCCCGCAGCGTACCGTGGAACAGCCGCGCGTTCTGCGTCAGTAGCCCGACGTTGCGCCGCACGTCCGCGACATCAATATGCGGCAGGCTAAGATTGTCCAGCCGCAGCTCGCCGCCCACCAGATCCATGCCGCCGGCCATCGCCTGCAGCAGCGTGGATTTGCCAGAGCCGTTGCGCCCCAGCACGGCGATGCGCTCACCCGGCTTGATGGTCAGCGTCTTGATGCGCAGCGCCACCGTCAGCGAATCGCTGTAGTAGCGGAACATGGCATCGGTGAACTGATAGTGGCCAAACAGCACCGGACAGTGAATGCGCGTTTCGTCTTTACTGTTCTCCACCGGCAGATTCATCAGCGCATCGAGGCTGCTCTTCGCCGCTTTTACCTGCTGCCAGCGCGCCAGCACGCCACACAGCGTCGCCATCGGCGCAATCATGCGCGAAGACAACAGCGACGCGGCGACAATCGCCCCGGTGGTGATATCGCCGTTGATCACCATCGGCGCTCCGACCACGATCACGCTGGCGTACACCAGTCCCTGAATGGTGACGCCCCAGCTGATCAGCGCATGCATCACTTTGCGCATCTCGACGCCCGACTGCGCGGTGATGCGGATATAGCTGTTCCACTGCTGCAGAAAGCGATCCTCCGCCTGCATCAGCTTGATATCTTCCAGCCCCTGCACGCTCTCCACCAGCACCGCGTTGCGCAGCGTCGACTCTTTCAGGTTTTGCTGCGCCAGCTTCGCCAGTTTTTTCTGGCTCAGCACGCCGGGCAGGATCATCAGCAGCACTGCCACGGGCGCGATCCACGCCAGCTGCGGCGCGATGATCGCCATCACCAGCATAAACAGCAGGAAGAACGGCATATCGACGATCGCCGTCACCGTGGTCGACGTCACCATTTCGCGCACCGCCTCCAGCTCGCGCAGCTGCGAGATAAAGGTACCGGTCGATCGCGGCACCGCACTGTTACGCAGCCGCAGCGCGTGGCCGAACACGCGATCGGAGACGCGCATATCGGCGCGCTTGCCGAGCAGATCGGTGACGTGATCGCGACCGACGCGCAGAATATAGGTGAACACCACCGAGAGGATCACCCCGATATACAGCACGTACAGCGTGGGGTACGACTGCGCCGGGATCACCCGATCGTACACCTGCATCGAGAAGATGATGCCGACCAGCGCCAGCAGGTTGATCAGGAACGATCCCAGCATCACGTAGCCATAAGGACGCATGTCGTGCAGCACCAGACGGCGCAGCCAGTCGGGCCTGACCGTGGCGAGATAGCGATCGACACGGCTATCTTTGGCGGCCGTCACCGGACGCAGCGCCGCGGCGTAGCGGATCTGCGGCAGCAGCGTGTTCAGCGCGATCGGCGCCGGTTGTTCATCGCCGGCCAGGTGCACGCGCACCGTGTCATCGCCATCAAAGCTGGTGATGACGCCAACCTGGCCGTCGCTCAGTTCCACCGCCAGCGGCAAGCGCCAGCTGCTGATCTCCCACTGATGCTCTTCATACAGCTGCAGCGACAGCCCGGCCTGACGCGCCAGATGGCGCAACGCTTTATCACGTGACTGTTTGCCCTGCCATTCGCTGGCAGCCATGATCATGCCCGGCGAGCACGGCAGGCGATAATGGGTCGAGATGAGAATAATGGCGGTGGCCCAGCCGTGCAGCGGCACCTCGCCACCGGCGGCGCTGGCGGGATTGCCATTGGGGGCGTCCGGAATCTGTAATTGCGTCATGGCTGGATCTCCACGGACTGGATGCGCTGGTTATTCAGCGCAAACGCTGACCGCATCTGCCCGGTGCTGTATAAGCAGTCGAGCTGCAGTGAACGTAACTGACTGATGGTTTGCTGCATGGCGAAGCGCGTCTGAAACACTTCCTGTTCGGCGTTGAGCACGTCCAGCAGCGGACGGGTGCCGAGCTGCAGATACTGATCCTGATACAGCTGCTGCGTCTTCTCGCCCAGCGTCTGCTGACGCGACATGATCGCCAGGCTCTGCGACAGGCTCAGCGCTTCGGTTTGCGATTCGCTGAGCTGCTGCTGCGCTTTGAGACGCGCCGAGTTCACCGCCGCATTGGCCGCCTGCAGCGCGCTGGCCGCCGCATCGCGCGCCGCGGTAATGCCGCCGCCCTGATACAGCGGCATCTCAACTTTGACGAACGCGGAATACTGGGTGCGGTCGAGCGTTTCGCTGCCGGAGTAGTGATTGTTGAGGTAATGCGTGACCTGCGGTTCCAGCGAAATAGTGGGTAAATTCTGCGCGTTGGCGTTATCCAGTTTAGCCTGCGCCTGCCGTGCCTGCGCCCACGCCGCCAGCACCGCCGGATTGGATTTGTCGTCGGCTTTGCCCACCGCGCAGGCGCGCGTCAGGCTGGGCGGAAACGCATCGCTGACCTTTTTCACCAGTGGCCAGCCGAGATAGCTGGCCAGCGTGGCACGCCAGCGGTTGAGGCTGGCCTGATACTGGGTCAGCGTAGTGCGCGCCCCTTCGATACGCGCGTCGGTCTGGGTGGCGTCCGAGAGCGATGCCGCCCCCTCTTCATTGCGCTGACGCGCCAGATCGCCAATCTTACTCAGCGCAGTCAGCTGATCCTGGGCGATCTTTACCAGCTGCTGATAGCCCTGCACCTGCACCAGCGCGGCGGCGGTGTCGTGCGCGACGGTATCAATACTCACCAGCACGCTGGCCTGCTCCTGCGCTACCCCGGCTTCGGCGGAGCGCACCGAACTGCTGACTTTGCCAAAGTCATACAGCATCTGCGAAACCGACAGCACAAATGACGGGCTGAAGCCTTTCTCGCTGTAGGCGTTGCTGTAGCCGTTATTCATGCCGGCGCTGATTTGCGGGTAGTATTTGGCCTGCGCCACATCGACCTGGCTGGCCTGCTCCAGCATTTTGCCAATTGCCTGCGCGATGTCCGGATGCCACTGGATGGCGCGCTGTACGGCCTGGTTAAGGGTTAAGGTATCCGGCACGTTAGCCAGCGCGGGTTCGGCCACCTGACCGGTTAAGGAGGGAAGATCCTGCTGCTGCGCCAGACCGGCTGAGGTTATGCGCCCCGCCTGCGTCACGGCATCACTGGCAGCCATAAGATGAGAACTGTGAAAAAACACAATGCCAGCACACAGGGCGCTGAGCTTACAGGTACGGCGAGTTGTTGCGCCTGATTGCATCAGATCCATCGATTGTTCACCAGTAAAAGAGAGAAAGGGGCACCTCCCTGTGCCCGTTATGCTTCCCTGCGTTACACCCACTAAGCCGTGTGGTTTTGATGCGGTTGCTGCAGCAACTCCTCCAGTGAGACGTTTACGCCTTCCAGGGTAATCAGCTGTGTACTGCTGTACCCCGTGCCGCTGCCGTCACGGTCAATCGACAACACCGTATTGCCGTCCGCGGTATGATCCACTTTCACAAAGTCATTGATATTACTGGTGGAATCATTCCAGCCGATCAGCAGACTGCTGACGTCGATCTTGTCACCCTGCGCGACGCTGAAGTCGGTCCAGGTGTCATGGCCGTTGCCACCGGTGGCATCTGCGCTGCTCAGCAGGTGGTAAACCAGCGTATCTGCGCCGGCACCGCTGGTAATGGTGTCGTCGTAGGCGCTGCTGGTTAGGCTGTCAGCCGCGGCGCTGCCCGTGATGGTCGGGTGGAGCTCAATGGTAAAGGTGTTGCTGGTGATGGTGCCGTCGGACGACGCCAGGGTGTAGGTAAACACCTCCTTATGCGTGATGTTCTGGATATTCACATCCGCGTTCAGGGTATAGGTATAGCTACCGTTGGCGGCGATGGTCAGCACACCAAAGTCCCCGGCCACCGCCGTGCTGCCCACGCTGCTCACGGTGGTGAGATCGCCGTGCTCATTGAGGATGCTCAGCGTGCCGCTGTGGCTGACGTTGCTGTCTCCCCAGATGCTGCCGCTGGCATCGTGCTCGCTGCTGGTGGTGGTTTCCGCCGCCAGACTGGTGGTGGCGAACAGCGCGGTGGCCGCACCGTTATGCAGCGTCACCGTCAGCGTCGCCGAGGTCACTGCACCGCTGGCATCCCGCACCGAGTAGGTGAAGGTGTCCGCTGATGGCAGGGTATCGATATCCAGCCCGGCCTTCAGCGTGTAGGTGTAGTTACCCTTCGCATCAATGGTCAGCGTACCGTAGGTGGTGTTGATCACCGTATTGCCGCTGGACGCCACCGTGCTGCTGCCCACCGACGCCACCGCCGTGCCGGACGGAATCGTCCCGGCGATGGAGCTGGTGTCGTTGGTCAGCAGGTTACCGGTGACCGTCGCGGCGGTGGTGACCGCCAGCGTGGTGAAATCCGACACCGTGCTTACCGTGGTGGTTGGCAACACACTAATGTTGGTGGTGGCTGCCACCACCACCGCATAGTTGCCGGTCCCCAGTCCGGTGTAGGTGACGTTTGCCCCTTTCAGCGTACCGATCGTCAGCAGCGCGTTAATGTAGTTGGTCTTGATACTGATCAACTGCCACGAGCCGTTCGCCTGCTGTTCGTACAGGTTTAACGAATAGTTGGCGGCCACGCCGAGACTGGTCACCGAACCGTTGAGCGTCACGGTACGGCTGTCATCGTTACCCACGCTGAACAGGTAAGCATTACCGTTGTTCAGTACGCTGGCATTGAGCACCGTACCCAGCCCCACGGTCAGCAGCGCGGTGTGCGACGAGTTGACCGTACCGTTGTTCACCGTTGCCTGCGTACTGGTGTAATCCACCTCGTTGCTGTCGTTGGTCGCCACGATGCGAATCGCACCGGTCAGCGAGGCCCCCGGCGAGACGTTACCGGCGCGATCCGTCTGAATCACCGAGAGCGGCGCACCGGTGATTTGCGCGGTGGTGAGCGTCACCGACCAGTTGCCGCCGCTGCCGACCGTGGTGGTGCCGAGCGCGTTGCCGCTGGCATCGCGCACCGTCACCGTAGCCCCCACTTCACCGCTACCGGTGACAAGGGTACCGGCGCTGTTGATCGCCAGCCCGCTTACCGCCGCCGGAGGCAGGGTATCGACATTCACCGTCGCCGTGATGTTGCCGGTGCTGACGTTACCCGCCGCATCGGTCACCGTGGTGCTCAGCGTGTGCGCGCCGTTCGCCAGCGTGGCGGTGGTGAAGCTCCAGCTGCCATCACTCCCCGCGGTCACAGAACCAATGGCGCTGGCACCGTCGTAGATGGTGACCACGGCACCCGCTTCCGTGGTGCCTCGCAGCGTTGGCGTGGTATCGCGCGTAAAGGCGCCGTTCGCCAGCGTCACCGGCGTACCGCTGATGTCATCAATGATGGTCAGCGTACTGGCGACCGGCACCACGGTGTCGACGATCAGCGTGGTCGACACCTGCGGGCTGACGTTGCCCGCCGGGTCGGTCTGCGTCACGTTCAGCGTGTGGCTGCCGTTGCTCAGCGCGTTACCTACCACGAAGCTCCAGCTGCCGTTGCTGCCCACCGTGGTGCTGCCCAGCAATGTAGTGCCGTCGTACACCGTGATGCGCGCGCCCGCCTCGCCGTTGCCGCTCAGCAGCGGCGTGCTGTCGTTGGTGACGCCATTATTCGGAATGGTCACCGCCGTGCTGCCGTTGTTGTTGAGCGCCAGCAGATTGGTGATGGCCGCCGGTGCCGTGGTATCGATGATCACCGTGGCCGCGGTGGTGCCGCTGACGTTACCTGCCGCATCCGTTACCGTCACCGTGATCGGGTGTGGCCCGGCGCTCAGCGCCGCCAGTGGCGTGAAGCTCCAGCTACCGTCCGCCTGTACAATCGCCGTGCCCAGTGCCAGACCGTTGTCCAGAATGGTGACGCGTGCCCCGGCCTCCGCCGCGCTGACGCTGCCGCGCAGCGTTGGCGTGGTGTCGTTGGTCGCACCACCGTTGACGATGGTGGCACCGGTCGCATCATTAATAATGGTGAGACTGGTGTTCGCTGGCGCCACCGTATCCACGGTGAGGTTAATCACCTCAGAACGGGGACTGACGTTGCCCGCGCTGTCGGTCACCGTCACGCTCAGCGCGTGGGCGGCATTGCTCAGCGTCGGCGAGACGAAGCTCCAGCTGCCGCTGGCGTTAGCCTGCACCGTTCCGAGCAGCGTGTTGCCATCGTAAACCGTGACAATGGCGTTCGCTTCCGCCGTGCCCTGCAGCGTCGGCGTGCTGTCGTTGGTGACTCCGTTATTGACGATAGCCACACCGGTGACGTCGTTGGTCAGCGTCAGTCCGGTTGCCGCCAGCGGCGGCGCGGTGTCGACGGTCAGCGCCAGGGACGCTGCGGGACCGGTATTGCCTGCTGCATCGGTGGCCGTCACGCTGAAGGTGTGTAAACCGTCAGACAAGGTGCCGGTGACGAAGCTCCAGTTGCCGTTGCTGGCGGCGGTTACCGAACCCAGCACCGTATCACCATCGCGGATGGTCACGATGCTGTTGGCTTCCGCCGTGCCGCTCAGGCGTGGCGTGCTGTCATTAGTGACGCCACCCGCCGCAATCGCCACCGGCGTGCTGCCGTTGTTGTTCACCGCTGCCAGCCCGGTGATGGCCACTGGCGGCGTGGTGTCGATCACCAGCGTGGCGCTGGTGGTGGCACTGACGTTACCGGCCGCATCGGTGACCGTGACGTTGAGCGTATGGAGCGTTTCGCTCAGCGCCGTGGCTGGCGTCAGCGTCCAGTTACCGTCACTACCCACCAGCGCGGAACCGACCAGCGTGGTGCCATCCAGCACGGTGACGATGCTGCCCGCCTCCGCCCGACCGCTCAGCACCGGCGTGGTATCGCTGGTGACGCCGCCATTCGGGATGACGCTGCCGCTGACGTCGTTGGTGACCACCAGCGTGGCCGCGCCCGGCGCAACGGTATCGACGGTGATAGTTACCGGCGTGGTGCGCGGGCCGGTATTGCCCGCCGCATCGGTGACCGCCACGCTCAGCGCATGCGCGCCGTTACCCAGTGTCGGCGAGACAAAGCTCCACGCGCCGCTGCCGTTCACCTGCGCCGTGCCGAGCAATGTGTTGCCGTCATAAACGCTAACCGTGGCGTTGGCCTCGGCGCTGCCGCTCAGCGTTGGCGTAGTGTCGTTAGTCGCGCCGCCAGCCGGTATGCTGACGCCGGTAACATCGTTAGTGATGGTCAGGTTGGTGGCCACCAGCGGTGGCGTCGCATCAACGATCAGCGTCACGCTGAGCGCCTCGCCGGTGTTACCCGCCGCGTCCGTTTCCGTGACGCTGAAGGTATGGCTGCCGTCGCTCAGTGCCGCAGAGGTGTAACTCCAGTTACCACTGCTGCCGACCGTCAGCGAGGCCACCACATCGCCATCGAGGCGAATGGTCACCACGCTGCCCGCTTCTGCCACACCGCGTAACAGTGGCGTGTTGTCATTAGTGGTACCGCCGTCAGCAATCGTCACCGGCGTGCTGCCGTTGTTGTTGCTGGCCGTCAGCGTCAGATCGTCCGGCGCCAGGGTATCAACGATTACCGTCGCGCTGGTGCTGGTGCTGACGTTGCCCGCCGCATCGGTCACCGAAACGCTCAGGGTGTGCGATCCTTCACTCAGCGCTGCCGCTGGCGTGTAACTCCAGTTGCCGCCGGACGGCACGGTCAGCGTGGTCAGCACATCACCATTGTTGAGGATGGTGACCGTGCTGCCCGCTTCCGCCACGCCGCTCAGGGTTGGCGTGGCATCGCTGCTGTAGCCGCCGTTAAGCACCGGCTGCGCGGTATCATCGTTGGTGATGACCAGCGTCGAAGCGTTCGGTGCGATGCTGTCCACAGTGAAGTTAAGCGCCGCGGTGAGAGCACTGCTGTTACCCGCCGCATCGCTGACGCCCACGCTCAGCGCGTGCGCCCCTTCGCTCAATGCAGGCGTGGTCAGCGTCCAGCTTCCCCCTGCGCCCACCACCACCGACGCGATAGCGCTGTTGCCATCGTACACTGTGACCAGGCTGCCCACTTCGGCGCTGCCGCTGAGTACCGGCGTGTTGTCATTGATGACGCTGCCGTCGCTAATCGGCACCGCCGTGCCGCTGCGATCGTTGCTGATCACCACATCAGCGGCCACCGCCGGCGCGGTGATATCCACGGTGAAGCCGAGGGTCGCCGATGGCGTCCCCTCATCACCGCCAGGGTTTTGCGCGGTGATGTAGTATGCGTAGCTGCCTTCAGCCAGCGTCGGCGTATAGCTCCACTGGCCGTTAGCATCCGCCGTAACGCTGGTGATTACCGCATCCGTATTAGCGTCATAAATACGAATCAGCTGACCGGCTTCGGCAGAGCCGCTGAGCGTTGGCGTGGTGTCGCGGGTTACCGCGCCGTCTGCCAGCGTCACCAGCGTCGTGCCCGTGTCGTCAGTGATTTGCAGCGTCGAGGTAGCTGGCGGCAGATCGGCCTGCACGTTAAGGCTGAACGCCGGCGTCGCCGTGCTGACGTTGCCCGCCGCATCGGTCACGGTCACGGTGAAGCTGTGAGGTCCGTTGTTGAGCGCCGCGGTCGTAAAGCTCCAGGCCCCGCCCGAGCCGGCCAGTGCAGTGCCCAGCAGCGTGGTGCCATCGTAGATGCTCACCGTGCTGCCGGCTTCTGCCGTGCCGCTCAGGGTTGGCGTGTTGTCATCGGTCGACGCGCCGTCATCCAGCGGGCCCGTCGTGCCGCCCACGTTGTCGGCGACCACCAGGTCAGGAACCGCGTCTGGCACCAGGGTATCGACGGTGATATTCACCGGCCCCACCGGCTCGCTGACGTTGCCAGCGGCATCCACCACCTGCACCGAGAAGGCGTAGCTGCCATCCTGCAGCGCGCTGGTTTCAAAGCGCCATACGCCATTCGCATCGGCGACCACCGAGCCAATCACCGTATCATCCTGCAGCAGATTGATGATGGCACCCGCCTGCGCCGTTCCGCTCAGTACCGGCGTGGTGTCGTTGGTAAAGCTGCCATCCACCAGCGGCAGTGCGGTCGGACCGTTATTGGCGTTGACCTCAAACGACAGCACCGGATCCGGCCCGACGGTGTTAACCGTCACGCCAACGCTCACCGGGTCGCTGACGTTACCCGCGCTGTCACTGACGACGACCGTCAGCGTATAGCTGCCGTTATCCAGCGGCGACGTATTCAGGCTCCAGTTGCCTTCGCTGTCCACCGTCGCCGACCCCACCAGCACGTTGCCGTTGTACACGTTGACGAGACCACCCGGCTCACCGCTGCCGCTCAGCAGCGGCGTGTTGTCGTTGGTGGCGCCACCGTTGGCGATGGTGACAAGGTTATCCGGATCGTTGTCATTCTGCAGCAGCACGGCGCTGACCGGCTGCGGCGGCGTAGCATCAACCTGAACGGTAAAGCTGGAAGACGGCGCACTGACGTTGCCGAGGCTGTCCGTCACCGTGGCCGTCAGGGTGTGCTGACCATCGGTGAGCACGGGCGACAGGAACACCCATTCGCCGTCCGCATTGGCGGTGGTCGAACCCAGCACCACATTGCCATCGTAAATGGTCACCAGGCTGCCAGCCTCCGCCGTACCGCTCAGGCGTGGCGTGTTGTCATTGGTAAAGGTGCCATCGGGCACCAGTACCAGATCGGTGCCGTTGTCGTTATTCACTTCCAGCGTGGCCTGGGCCGGAGCCTGGCTATCCACGGTAAAGGTGATCGGTGCCGACGCCGGCCCGGTGTTACCGGCCGCATCGGTGACCGTCACCGTCAGGCTGTGCGCCGCGTTGGTGAGGGTTGGCACGTTGAAACTCCACGCGCCGTCACTGCCCGCAATCGCCGTACCAATCGGCGCGCCATTATCCAGAATGTTCACCGTGCTGCCCGGCTCAGCAACGCCCGCCAGCAACGGCGTGGTATCGCTGGTGGTCGATCCCGACGGAATATCCACCAGCGCACTGCCGTTGTCATTGGAGAGACTGATTTCCGTCACCTGATCCGGTGCGGTGGCGTCAATCACCAGCTGAGCCGTGACCGGCGCGCTGACGTTGCCCGCCGCGTCGCGCGCCACAACGGTTAAGGTGTAGCTGCCGTCACTCAGCGCGCTGGCCGGTGTAAAGCTCCAGCTGCCGCTGCTGCCGACAGTGACGCTGCCCACCGGACCGTCCTGCGAGGTAATCACAATCAGGCTGCCCGGATCGCCGCTGCCGCTCAGCACCGGCGTGTTGTCACTGGTTAAGCCGCCGTTCGGGATGGTGACCGGATCGCCGTTGCCATTGTCGCTGGCGACGCTCAACTGGGTGACCGCCGACGGTGCTACGGTATCGACGGTGATCGCCACGCTGGCGCTCGGTGCGCTGACATTGCCGGCGACGTCGGTGACCGTCACGCTGAGGCTGTGCGAGCCATCGGTCAGTTCAGGTGAGAAGGTCCATGCGCCGTCGTTATCTGCCGTCGCCGTGCCGATCGGCGTCTGTCCGTCATAGACGATGATGGTGCTGTTCGGCTCTGCCGTTCCGCTGAGCAGCGGCGTGCTGTCATTGGTGTTGCTGCCTGAGGCGATCGGCGTGGCCGGATCGACATTGTTGTTCACCAGCAGCAGATCAACGACCGCGTCCGGCGCCGTGGTATCCACGGTAAAGCTAATCGGCGCGGAAGGATCGCTGACGTTACCCGCCGCATCAGTCACCGTTACCGTCAGGCTGTGATCGCCCTCGTCCAGCGTACCGGTAACAAACTGCCAGCTGCCATCGGCGCCCACGGTCACAGAACCGATCGGCGTCGTGCTGTCGCCATCGTAGACAGTGATGATACTGCCCGCCGTGGCGCTGCCGGAGAGCTGCGGCGTAGTGTCGTTGGTCGCCCCATTGGCGGCAATCGCCACCAGCGTGCTGCCATCGTTATTGCTCAGCACCACGTCCACTGGCGCTGCCGGTGGCGTGAGATCAACGGTGAAGGTGTACGGCGCGGACTCCGGCCCGACGTTGCCTGCCGGATCGGTGACGCTGGCCGTCAGGCTGTGACTGCCCGCTTCCAGGGCGGTATCTGGCGTGAAGCGCCAGCTGCCGTCATTGCCGACGGTAGCCGAGCCGATGATCACGCCGTTGTCGCGCACGATCACTACGCTGTCAGGCTCGGCGCTACCGCTCAACACTGGTGTGGTGTCGTTGGTCGCCCCGCCAGAGGCCACCGATACGGCCGGATCAACCTCATCGTTCACCAGCAGCAGGCCGGTCGGCTCAGCCGGTGCCGTGGTATCCACGGTAAAATCAATCGCCGCGGACGGTGCGCTAACGTTGCCCGCAGGGCTGGTAACCGTCGTGGTCAGGCTATGTTCGCCCTGGCTCAGCGTCGGTACCGCATAGGTCCATGTGCCACCGGCACCCACCAGCACGCTGCCCAGCACCGTGTTGCCATCGAGGATGGTGACGGTGCTGCCGGCATCGGCGGTGCCGCTCAGCTGCGGCGTGGTGTCGTTGGTCGCGGTGCCGCTGTTGATCGGCTGCAGCGTCTCGCCGTTATCGTTGTTCAGCACGACATCAACGGCGGCAGACGGTGTGGTGAGATCGATTGTGAAATCAAACGCATCAGACACCGGCCCGCTGTTGCCCGCCGTGTCGGTGACAACGGTGGTCAGGCTATGCGTGCCCGCCTCCAGTGCCGGATCCGGCGTGAAGCTCCAGTTGCCGTTTGCATCGGCCTGCGCCGAGCCAATCACGCTGCCATTGTCGTAAATCGCGACGAGGCTGCCCGGCTCCGCGCTACCGCTGAACAGCGGCGTGGTGTCATTAGTGACGCCATCCGCCGCGATCGGCAGCGGCGTTGCGCCCTGATCGTTAACCAGCAGCAAGTCTGCGGCGGGCGCCGGATCGGTGAGATCGATGTTCACCTCCAGCGGAGCAGAAGGTGCGCTGGTATTGCCAGCCGGACTGGTTTCGGTCGCCGTCAGGCTGTGCGGCCCCTCGCCCAGCGCGGTGGCTGGCGTGAAGCTCCAGCTGCCGTCGTCGTTGACCGTGGTAGTGCCCAGCACGGTATTGCCATCCGAGACGGTGATGGTGCTGCCGGCGGTGCCGCTGCCGCTCAGGACCGGCGTGGTGTCGTTAGTGGCACCGCTGGTGATCAGCACCGGCGTGCCGCTCTGATCATCACTGAGCTGTACATTGCCCGGCGCGGCTGGCGTGGTGGTATCGATGGTGAAGCTGAGGGCGGCCGAGGGTTCGCTGGTGTTGCCAGCGGTATCGGTCACCGTCGCCGTCAGGCTATGGTCGCCCGCCGCCAGCACCGGTGCGGTGAAGCTCCAGCTGCCGTCATTGCCGACGGTGGCGGTGCCCAGTACCGTATCGCCATCGGAAATGGTCACGGTGCTGCCCGGTTCCGCGCGGCCACTGAGCACCGGCGTGGTGTCATTGGTGAGGCCATTGCTGACCGGCACCGGTGTGCCGCTCTGGTCGTTGCTGAGCAGCAGCTCGCTGGCCACAGCGGGTGCGCTGGTATCGACAATAACAATCACCGCCGTACTGCCCGGCCCGGTATTGCCCGCCGTGTCGGTAACGGTGGACGTCAGGTTATGTTGCCCTTCGCTCAGCGGGTCGGTCGGGGTGAAACTCCAGCTGCCGTCGCTGCCTGCCGTCGCCGTGCCCAGCACCGTATCGCCATCGCTGACGGTCACCGTGCTACCGGGTTCAGCGGTACCGCTCAGGGTTGGCGTGGTGTCATTGGTGCTGCCGCCCGCGGCAACCGGTGTGCCGTCGCCATTGCTAAGCTGCAGATTGCCTGCCGCCGCCGGTGCCTGCGTATCGACGGTGACGGTTACCGGTGTTGACGCCGGTCCGGTGTTGCCAGCCGCATCGGTCACGGTGCTGGTCAGGCTGTGGCTGCCATCGCTGAGGGGCGGCGTGGTGAAGCTCCAGTTGCCATCGTTGCCCACCGTGGTGCTGCCAATCACCGTACCGCCATCGGAGATAATCACCACACCGCCAGCTTCGCCGCTGCCGCTCAGGGTTGGCGCAGCGACGTTAGTGCTGCCTGTGCCCAGCGGATCGCCGTCATCGTTGGTCAGCTGGATGCCTGTCGGTGCCGCGGGCGCGACGGTGTCGATGGTGATGGTGATTACCGGCGAATCCGTCACCGTGCCGCTGCCGTTATCGGCGCTGGCGCGGAATGCGTAGGTGCCGTCGGCCAGCGCCGCTGGCGTGAAGCTCCACTGTCCGTTGCTGCCCGCGACCACGCTGCCCAAAGCCGTGCTGCCGTTGTACAGGGTGACGAGATCGCCCGCCCCGGCCTGGCCGCTGAGAATCGGCGTGCTGTCGGTGGTGCTGTCGTTATTGGCCAGTTCGACCAGTGTGCTGCCGTTATCATCGGTGACAATCAGCAGGCTGCTGGTGGCCGGCACGCCCGCCTCGATGTTGACCGTGAACACCGGCGATGCCGGGCTGACGTTGCCGGCCGCGTCAGTCACCGTGGTGGTCAGGCTGTGCTGCCCGTTGGTGAGCGCATCTGGCGTAAAGCTCCAGCTGCCGTTGCTGCCGGCGGTAACGCTACCGAGCAGCGTGGTGCCGTCATAGATACGCACCACCGCGCCCGCTTCTGCCGAACCGCTCAGGGTTGGCGTACGATCGTCGGTGGTCTGGCCGGAAGCCAGCGCGCCGGTGGCGCTGCCCGCGTTATCCGTCACCTGCAGGCCGCTGACGGCGGCAGGCGCGATGGTGTCAACACTAAAGGCGATCGGCGTTGATGCCGGGCTGACGTTGCCGGCGGCATCGGTCACCGTGGTGCTCAGGCTGTGATTGCCCTCGCCCAGCGCTGGCGTGGTGAAGCTCCAGCTGCCGTTACTGCCCACGCTGACGCTGCCGAGAATGGTGTTGCCGTCGCGAATCGTGACAATACTGCCGGCTTCCGCCGTGCCGCTCAGCAGCGGTGTCGCATCGTTGATCGTGCTGCCGCCCGTCACCGGCTGTGCGGTACTGCCGGCATCGTTCAGCAGTGCCAGATCGCTGGCTGCCGTCGGTGGCGTGGTATCAACCGTAATGTTCAGGGTGACGGTGTCAATCACATTGCCGTCAACGTCGGTAATGGTGGCGCTGAACGCGTGGCCGCCCTCACTCAGGTTGCTCAGGGCAAAGCTCCACTGCCCATTGCCGTCGGCGGTGGTGCTGCCGAGCAGATCGCCGCCGTCAAAGATGCGGACGAGGCTGCCCGCCCGGGTCAGGCCGGCGAGGGTCGGGCTGTCGTCATTGGTGACGGCGCCGTTTTGCAGTGAGACGAGGGTATTGCCGCTGTCGCCCACCAGCTCAATGCTGGCGCTGGCGGGCGGCAGCGCAGCGTCCACATTGACCACAAATTCCGCGGTCGCGCTGCTGACGTTGCCCGCCGCATCAGTTTGCGTAACGGTCAGGCTGTGGCTGCCGTTGCTGAGGGCTGGCGTGGTAAAGCTCCAGCTGCCGTTGGCCCCGACAAGGGTATTGCCCAGGAGCGTGCTGCCGTCGTAAATGCTGATCAGCGCACCGGCTTCGCCGCTGCCGCTCAGGGTAGGAGTGTTGTCATCGGTGGTAGCGCCCGACGTCAGCGGGCCCTGGCTGGCACCCACGTTGTCGCTCACCTGCAGATCGCCGATCGCCGCCGGTGCGGTGGTATCGACGGTGACCACGATAGCCGCTGACGCCGGACCGGTATTACCGGCGCTGTCGGTTACCGTGGTAGTCAGGCTGTGATTGCCGTCGCTGAGCGCTGGCGTGGTGAAGCTCCAGCTGCCGTTACTGCCGACGATCGCCGTGCCGAGCACGACGTTGCCATCGCGTACCGTAACGGTGCTGCCGGCCTCTGCCGTGCCGCTCAGCACCAGCGTGTTGTCATTGCTGCTGCCGCCGGCGGCAATCGGCGTCACGGTGCCATTGCTGTCGCCGGTCAGCAGCAGATCGCCTGCCGCGCCGGGCGCCACGGTATCAATGGTGACCGTCAGGGTGACGGAGGTGGTGACGTTACCGGCGGCGTCGGTGGCAACCGCGCGGAACGCATAAGTACCATCTGCCAGCGTGGCGGGAGTGAAGCGCCACTGACCGCTGCCGTCGGCAATAGTACTGCCCAGCAGCGTGGTGCCGTTGTACAGCGTTATGACGGCGTTAGCGCTCGCCAGGCCGCTCAGCACCGGCGTGCTGTCTTTGGTACTGGCGCCATCGCTCAGCGTGCGCAGCGTGGCATCGCTATCGTCGGTAATTTGCAGCGAACTGCTGGTTGACGGCAGGCCCGCCTGAATCGTCACCACAAACGGAGAGGACGCAGCGCTGACGTTGCCGGCAGCGTCCGTCAGCGTCACGGTCAGGCTGTGGCTGCCATTGCTCAGCGCTGGCGTGGTAAAACTCCAGTTGCCGTTCGCGCCCACCAGCGCCGTGCCGAGCAGCGTCTGACCATCGTAAACGCTGACCACAGCGCCCGCTTCACCGCGGCCGCTCAGGGTCGGCGTGTTATCATCGCTGCTCGATCCGTTTGGTACCGGCGTGGTGCTGCCACCGCTGTTGTTGGTCAGGGCCACGTCCGTGGCCACTGCCGGTGGCTGCGTATCGACGGTGAAATCAACCGGGCTGGTGGCCGGACTGGTGTTGCCGGCAGCATCGGTGACGGTAACCGTCAGGCTGTGCTGCCCTTCACCCAGAGCGGGTGTCGTGAAGCTCCAGCGGCCATCGGCACCGACGGTGACCGTACCCAGCAGCGTGGTGCCGTCGTAAATACTGACAATGGTCCCCGCTTCGGCCGTGCCGCTCAGCGTAGGCGTGTTGTCATCGGTGCTGGTGCCACCCGTGATAGCGCCCTGCACGCTGCCCGCGTTATCCGTGATCAGCAGATCGCTGACTGCCGCCGGAGCCGTGGTATCACCGCCGCCGCCATTGTCGCCGCCGCCGTTATCCCCACCACCACCGCCGCCACCGCCGTTGTTACCGGCGATCAGCGCACCGATACCGGCCAGCGCGGCGCCGGCGATACCAAAGGCGGTTAGTGTTCCGTCACCCGTGACGTTTTCCGCTAACAGCCCTTCCGTGCTGTCGATAGAGACAAACTGGAAGCCTTCTGTGCCGGGATCTTCCACCCACCACAGCGCGCCTTTGTCGTCCTGCAGCACCAGATCGCTGTCGCCGTTAGCATCGTAGAATTTATGAATAACAACGACTTCACCGGATTTAGTGGTGACCACTAAATCACTACCATTGCGTGTGAAAGACTTAATATCAGCCTGATTAAGGTTGAGCTTAACCACACTGGGAGCAGTCAAATTAACCTGATTACCGCTCACTTCAGTAGCAATCGTTCCGCCTTTAGGCGTTACAGAGATATTGTTCATTTTATCGATATCCCGCGCAGTTATAAGCTTAATGGCATCCATAAAAACGCCCGGTATCGCCAGACACCGGTATTCTTCGCGAATAATTCAATGAATTACTCACATCCTCTCCAGGCCGGTTTCATCTGCCAGAGGCACAGTGAAAACGCGCTGAGTCGTTATTTGCCGCCCGTCCGAAAAAAAAGCTCTGCCGAACTCTTTTCAGACTTGCGCCAACAAATCAGTGAGATAGACGCTCTTCCAGTGGTAGCCTTGCATGCCGTAAATTGATTTTTGCGACAGCAAATCAACCTGACGTTGATGTTCAACGCCCTCAATAATCACGCCGCGACATAATTGATTGAGGTGGTCGAGCAGAATGTCGAAAGTGCGATCTTCGCCAAATTGCCAAAAAAAATTTTTATCAATCTTGACGATGTCGAATATTCCGCTATCGAGCATGGTCAGGTTGGAATAACCCGGACCAAAGTCATCGAGCCATAACGGGGCCGGCGTGATTTTGGCTACGCCTTTCAGGATCAGCAGGTCGGCACTATTAAAACGTGCGGTGAAGAAGGCAGAGATTTCCAGCCGTAATCGCGTCAGCGCGGCCAGTTTTCTTTGTATTTCAGCATCTTTAAAAATGCCTGAAACAATATCTCTGTCTACATTAACGCTGATGACCTGCTCAAACCCCGCATGGTAAAGCTGAATAAGTTTTTCGACCTGGTGGAGGAATAACTGCCATTTTTCGTCAGCAGAAAGCCGACTGAAGAACCCTGCATCCCTGTCAGGGTTACGCTTATTATTGGTATCTGCATCATCTGCGAAACGCGTCAACAATTCCCATGCCACCACTTCACCGGAAATAGCGTGAACCGGCTCCAGCATCAGAATGTAGTCGGATTTGCAGCGCATTTTACGATCCTTACACTGGCTGATAGCGCGTTAAACCGTCAGCTTTTCTCATGTGATTCGTAAGGGAAACATCGATAAAACTTAACACCTTAACTGAAGGTTAACTTACAACTTACATTTTGAAAAATAGATTTCAGTGAACAACAGCGTGAACTTTAATCGTTTAAACCAATTAATAAAGCTTCATTATCACTGCATGTTTCACATAAAGATCAGATAATTCCTAGTTTTGTATTTTTGATTATCGGCCTTGACAAAAAATAAAAGCAATAACAAATTGATTAATAAGCAATAAATTACACAGCATTGGTATAGATTCTGGCTTTGTCCTTAAGATGAGATAATGCGCTGCTTAAAGCGGGATTCCAGAAAGCGTCAAAAAACCGACAGTCTGCACATCGCTCACCCATCGCCTTATGCTTAAATTTTTATTATAGATAGCCAGAAACTCATAAAAGAAATATTGGTCATTTGCGGGCAGGTGCAACACTAAGCCACAGATTTAAAAAACGTTTTTTTCGCTGCCGATGCGCTTTCGCTGCTGAATTAAGCAGATAGCTTTTGTTAATAAACGGTTTGAATTTGCTGTTTCGGCCGGGATAATTTCAGAGTGATAGCGATCACGAATTGAATAAATGGCAGGAAGGATTGTCAGGGAAGGTGATAATAACGGGCTCCAGCCGGAGCCCGTTGCGGGAAATACACTTACTCGTCTTCGAGATAGGTGTAGCCGTAAAGCCCACTCTCAAACTCTTCAAGGAACTGCGCCCGCAGCTCTTCGTCAATATCCTGCTGCTGTTTTACCTGATCGCGGAATAACGTCATCAAATCGTTAGGATTGAGCTGCACGTATTGCAGCATATCCGCCACGGTATCCCCCTCATCAGACAGCTGCACTTCTACGCTGCCATCCGGGAAGGCGAAGACGTCAACCGCTTCGGTATCGCCAAACAGGTTGTGCATATTGCCGAGGATTTCCTGATACGCCCCGACCATAAAGAAGCCCAGCATCGGTGGATTATCCACATCGTACTCCGGCATTGGCATGGTGGTGGCAATACCGTCGCCGTCAACGTAGTGATCGATGGTGCCATCGGAGTCACAGGTGATATCCAGCAGTACCGCACGACGCTGCGGAGTTTTGTTCAGCCCTTCCAGCGGCAGTACCGGGAACAGCTGATCGATGCCCCACGCATCCGGCATCGACTGGAACAGCGAGAAGTTGACGTAAATCTTGTCCGCCATGCGCTCCTGCAGCTCATCAATGATCGGCCGATGGGCGCGGTTGCTCGGGTCAAGGTGTTGCTGAATATAGTGGCAGATGCTGAGATACAGCTGCTCTGCCCAGGCGCGCTGACCGAGATCGTAGGTGCCTGACGAATAGCCGGTATGGATGTCGAACAGATCCATCTGGCTGTCATGCAGCCATTCGCGCAGCGAACGGCGTACGCTTGGCTCGTGCATCTCCTGCCAGGTATCCCACAGGCTCTGAATCGGGCGCGGTGAGTCGGCATCCGGTGCGACCGGCGTACTGAATTCATTGCGCTCAACGCCGATGATGTTGGAGACCAGCACGGTATGGTGCGCGGTCACCGCACGCCCCGATTCCGTAATCACAGTCGGATGCTCCAGACCGTGCTCTTCACAGGCGTCACCGATGGCCCAGATCACGTTGTTGGCGTATTCGTTCAGGCCGTAGTTGACCGAGCAGTCTGACTGCGAACGTGTGCCTTCGTAGTCAACCCCGAGCCCGCCGCCGACGTCAAAGCACTTGATGTTGACGCCCAGCTTCGCCAGCTCAACATAGAAGCGCGCCGATTCACGCACGCCGGTGGCGATATCGCGAATATTGGACATCTGCGAGCCGAGGTGGAAATGCAGCAGCTGCAGGCTGTCAAGACGACCCGCTTTGCGCATGATATCGACCAGTTGCAGCACCTGCGATGCCGCCAGACCAAATTTGGATTTCTCGCCGCCGCTCGACTGCCACTTGCCGGAACCCTGCGATGCCAGACGGGCGCGAATGCCGAGGCGCGGCACCACGTTTAGCCGCTCGGCTTCTTCCAGCACCAGGCGCACTTCGGTCATCTTCTCAATCACCAGATAGACTTTATGGCCGAGCTTTTCACCAATCAGCGCCAGACGGATATATTCGCGGTCTTTGTAGCCGTTACACACAATCACCGAGCGGGTTTTCCCGGCGTGCGCCAGCACCGCCATCAGCTCAGCTTTGGAACCCGCCTCCAGCCCCAGCGGCTCGCCGGAGTTGACCAGCGATTCAATCACGCGCTTATGCTGGTTAACTTTGATCGGGTAAACCAGGAAGTAGTCGCCCTTATAGCCGTAGGATTCACGCGCGCGTTTAAAGGCGGCATTAATCGAACGCAGACGGTGCTGCAGAATTTGCGGGAAGCAGAACAGCGCAGGCAGGCGCTGGCCGTCGGCCTCGCGCTCTTTAACCAGCTTCGCCAGGTCAACGCGCACCTCCGGCTGATCCGGATCCGGGCAGACGCTGATGTGGCCGAGTTCGTTGACGTCGTAATAGTTGTTTCCCCACCAGGCAATGTTGTAGGTGCGCAGCATTCTGCTTGCGTCCTGATCGTTCATCGCCACCTCCTGCATCGAGCGGAGTACACCCTGTTCGCCAGCTGACGAACCCTTGATATTCTTCATGTCGTCAGACATCACGAACCTCAATTTTCCGTTGAAAATATGAAAAAGTTGCCGGATTTGCTGCTACTGCGCCGGATGGAAATTTCCTCATTCTGCTTATCTTGCCTCAGCAGGTTACCGTGCGCCTTACTGAGGTTAAGTGTAAAACACCGTGCCGGAAGCGGTGAACAACGGGGCAAAATCGTCCCGCATCACCTCACCACAGGCGAGTGAAACACAGCAGAGAAACTGGGGGAATAGCTTAGCCGGCGCTCGTGTCGGGATAATTACCGCAGCGCAGAAAACTTCGACGAGAGAAAAGAGCAGAACTGGAAATGGAAAGGCGTGCCAGCGCGCCAGAACGGCGCCGTGAACCGAAGAGAGCGAAAATGTGGTTCATTGTTTTTATCACCTCCAGCGCCTGCTAACAGCATGCGGAAACGGAGTGGATGAAAATCAGATCAACAGCCTCTGACAGCGCGACGCACGGGGGCGTCATCCATGGGACAACTGCGGCGTTTTATACAGTCTGACGCGGCAAAATGCAAAATCTTTGTCGGCGCGCTGCGGCGGGTGTCAGGAAAATATTCCAGTTGATCTGTAGCGATAAATGCGGATGGCGAAAAAGCACTGGAAAAACGCGCACTGAGTGACCTAAAATAGCCGTCCAGATGGTTTTCCATCTAAACTGATTAACATCCAGGCGGTGTGAGCCTGGTACGCTGACACTTCCTACTGCTTGCGGCTTTGCCTGAAGGGGCGTCGAGCTGGCATCATCCCGCTTACGCTATGCAGTCGAATTCAAACCATTTGCAAGGTAAAGAACAGAATGGCTAAACACCTTTTTACATCCGAGTCCGTATCAGAAGGACATCCTGATAAAATCGCCGATCAGATTTCCGATGCCGTGCTGGACGCCATCCTTGAACAGGATCCCAAAGCACGCGTCGCCTGCGAAACCTACGTAAAAACCGGTATGGTGCTGGTTGGCGGTGAGATCACCACCAGCGCCTGGGTCGATATCGAAGAGATCACCCGCAATACCGTACGTGAAATCGGCTATGTTCATTCCGATATGGGCTTTGATGCTAACTCCTGTGCGGTGCTAAGCGCGATTGGTAAACAGTCGCCGGACATCAACCAGGGCGTAGACCGTACCGATCCGCTGGAACAGGGCGCGGGCGACCAGGGCCTGATGTTTGGTTACGCCACCAATGAAACCGACGTGCTGATGCCGGCACCGGTGACCTACGCGCACCGTCTGGTGCAGCGTCAGGCTGAAGTGCGTAAAAACGGTACGCTGCCATGGCTGCGCCCGGATGCCAAAAGCCAGATTACCTTCCAGTATGACGGCGGCAAGATTGTCGGTATCGATGCGGTAGTGCTGTCAACTCAGCATTCAGAAGAGATTTCACAGGCCGATCTGCGTGAAGCGGTGATGGAAGAGATCATCAAGCCGGTACTGCCGACCGAGTGGATCAACGCCAGCACCAAATACCACATCAACCCAACCGGTCGTTTCGTGATCGGCGGCCCGATGGGCGACTGCGGCCTGACCGGTCGTAAAATCATCGTCGATACCTACGGCGGCATGGCTCGTCACGGCGGTGGCGCGTTCTCCGGCAAGGATCCGTCGAAAGTTGACCGTTCAGCGGCTTACGCTGCGCGCTACGTGGCGAAAAATATCGTTGCCGCTGGCCTGGCCGATCGCTGCGAAATCCAGGTTTCTTACGCGATTGGTGTGGCAGAACCGACCTCAATCATGGTGGAAACCTTCGGTACCGAGAAAGTTTCAACCGAACAGCTGACGCTACTGGTGCGTGAATTCTTCGACCTGCGTCCATACGGTCTGATTCAGATGATGGATCTGCTGAAGCCAATCTACAAAGAAACCGCTGCCTACGGTCACTTTGGTCGTGAACACTTCCCGTGGGAACAGACCGACAAAGCCGCCCAGCTGCGCGAGGCCGCAGGCCTGTAATCAACGCGGGTGCGGGCAACGGCCCTCACCCCGAGCTTCTCTTAGCGGAGAAGGTAAATCGAGCCCGCGCAAGCGGGCTTTTTTATAACAGCAAACTTTTATTTTAATGCGCTGAATGCACTACTTTTCGGTTCACTCACTGGAAGACCATAAAAAAGCTATTTTTTTAGGTTTATAGTCAACTCACCCATATGCAATGAATAATAAACACTCCCAACATTTATAAAAACCGGATAGTCTTTTAACAAGCATCTTTTTTCGCTTTTTATTTCTTCAAAACAAATGTAATCCTCATCACTTTCGCCAGAAAAGTCCTTTTCCGGAAACGATAAAGATTTATATCCACCGTTAAAATTCACCACGAATATGGATTTTAAATCGTGTTGCTGCTGGTTCGGTAGCTGATCAATCATGGGCTTAATTTTATTCACCCACCAATTCTCAAGTGCTTTACCTGATGAGGGGGGATGCTGAACAACGACCATTAATGCGCCATTTCCCGAAAAAAAACCTTTGATTACGGGATGATAGAAAGTCTCTATCAAAAAATATTTTGAGAAAAAGACGGCACCCAGTGTCAATATGACCATTGTGGCTTTAGCTGTTTTAAACATGATAACTCTGGTTTCTCATCCAAAGTGAAATTGGCATGATGTATTGATGATTGTAAGTCCGCTATTTCAGGTCGCCATGAATGGCGACCCTACATCTGAGCTGGTTACTTTTTGTAGGGTGTGCATTTATGCGCACCTGGATTGCGTGCAAATTTTTAATTGGGAAATGCACTCCTGCACCTGGATAACAGGAAAGTTTGTGTCTTATAAACTGCAATCTACAAGTGGCGTACCGTTATCCCCTGCAACACCATCAACCTGAAGAAATAAGCTACTCATTATTCGATTTCCCTTTCCGAAAGAAATTGTTCCTGGCACCGATAGTATCATAAATGAACAATAACCACTCAAATAAAGTGGTTATTTACTATATCTCCGAACCAATCCAACGCGCCTCTGCACCATCACACTTTTTGTCTATACCACCGCAGGCGCATTTTTCAGCGCTGTCTACACTGTTAGCACTGCGCTTACAACAAAGTGTTAACGATTACATTTTGAAATCCTTTTAATATCTTCAATTTAGAGATTTTTCAGCGTAGTAACGATGATGAAAATGCGTTATTTTCAGCGTCGTCTGATAGCCGATATTTATAGTGATGTCAGAAACTTAAAGGGTGCTATACCTTACTGGTTATGTGACTGATTCGGGCAAAAAATGCTGGATTACAGGGTTTCAGCGTGTGTAACCGATTACATCGATGTGATCGCACTCACTTTTTCCCGCAGACAGCTTACTTAACATTGATAAAAACAAAGATGGATAAACTTCGGAGGCAATATGCCTGGTAATACTCACAAAAGCAGAACCTCAAACAAGGCGATGACCCTGTTTGTCTGCTTTCTGGCCGCTCTGGCGGGCCTGCTGTTCGGTCTGGATATCGGCGTTATCGCCGGTGCCCTGCCCTTCATCGCGAAAGATTTCAACGTTACCGCACATCAGCAGGAGTGGATCGTCAGCTCAATGATGTTCGGTGCTGCGGTTGGTGCCGTGGGCAGCGGCTGGATGTCTTCGCGTCTCGGCCGTAAAAAGAGCCTGATGGCCGGTGCCATCCTGTTCGTTATCGGTTCACTGTGGTCGGCGATGGCGCCAAACCCGGAAATGCTGATTGCCGCACGCGTGGTGCTCGGCCTTGCCGTCGGCGTTGCCTCTTATACCGCCCCGCTGTATCTCTCGGAAATCGCACCGGAGAAGATCCGCGGCAGTATGATTTCCCTGTATCAGCTGATGATCACCATCGGTATTCTCGGCGCTTACCTGTCTGACACCGCGTTCAGTGCCTCGGGCGACTGGCGCTGGATGCTGGGCATCATCACTATTCCGGCGGTGCTGCTGCTGGTTGGCGTAGTGTTCCTGCCAAACAGCCCGCGCTGGCTGGCGGCGAAAGGTGACTTCCGCGATGCACAGCGCGTGCTGGACCGCCTGCGTGACACCAGCGAACAGGCGAAACGCGAGCTGGATGAGATCCGCGAAAGCCTGAAGATCAAACAGTCCGGCTGGCAACTGTTCCAGAGCAACAGCAACTTCCGCCGCGCGGTGTTCCTCGGCGTTCTGTTGCAGGTAATGCAGCAGTTCACCGGCATGAACGTCATCATGTACTACGCACCGAAAATCTTCGAAATCGCCGGCTTCGCCAATACCACGCAGCAAATGTGGGGCACCGTGATCGTAGGTCTGGTGAACGTGCTGGCCACCTTTATCGCTATCGGTCTGGTGGATCGCTGGGGCCGTAAACCCACGCTGGTGCTGGGCTTCCTGGTGATGGCAGCCGGCATGGGTATCCTCGGTACCATGCTGCACATTGGCATTAACTCTGCCGGTGAGCAGTACTTTGCCATCGCCATGCTGCTGATGTTCATCGTTGGCTTCGCGATGTCAGCCGGTCCGCTGATTTGGGTACTGTGTTCTGAAATCCAGCCGCTGAAAGGGCGTGATTTTGGTATCACCGTCTCTACCGCGACCAACTGGATTGCCAACATGATCGTTGGTGCCACCTTCCTGACCATGCTGAACTCGCTGGGCAACGCGCCGACTTTCTGGGTCTACGCCGCGCTGAACGTGTTCTTTATTCTGCTGACGGTCGCGCTGATTCCGGAGACCAAAAACGTCTCGCTGGAGCACATCGAGCGCAACCTGATGTCGGGCAAAAAACTGCGCGATATCGGCCAGCAGTAAGGCCGGATGCGTTAACCGGGGCTGCCGCAGGGCGGCCCTTTTTTTTATCTGCCCCCTTTACGCATGCAGTTGCGAACCCCGCTGCAACGCCTTATGCTGCCGCACATGAAAACGCCACGTCTGCCCATCGCCCTGCAACAAGCCGTCATGCGCTCGCTGCGCCATTTTTTGCAGCTGGCTCAGCAAAAACTCGAACGTCATTTCGAAGAGCCGACGCTGGTTTATCAGCAGCGCGGCACGGCCGCAGGCACCGCGTGGCTGGAACAGTGGCAAATTCGCCTCAACCCGGTGCTGCTGCTGGAAAACCAGCAGGCTTTTATTGATGAAGTGGTGCCGCATGAGCTGGCGCATCTGCTGGTGTGGAAAACCTTCGGCCGCGTACCGCCGCACGGCAAAGAGTGGAAGTGGATGATGGAGGACGTGCTGGGCGTGCCCGCCCGCCGCACCCACCAGTTCGCCATCACTTCGGTGCGCAGCAATACCTTCCCCTATCGCTGTCGCTGCCAGCAACATCAGCTGACGGTACGCCGCCACAACCGCGTGTTGCGTGGTGAGAGCGAATATCGCTGCGTGCATTGCGGTACCCTGCTGCAACCCGGTGAATACGCAGCGGATTAGTCCGCGATTCTCATTCCCCGCGCCCGACCATTCTGTTACCCTGCCGCCCTTTTTCGGTACCAGGTTACTTTTTGGAATATGTCTCGCAAAACGCTGTTATTACTCTCTCTGCTGGTCGCGCCGCTCAGCGCGTACAGCCTCAGTCTCACCCATTACAACCAGAACAATTTTCAGCAGGCGAAAGTGGTCGCGGCAAAGATCAACGCGGATGCGCCGGCGGATTTTTATTGCGGCTGCAAAATCAGCTGGCACGGTAAAAAAGGCGTGCCGGATCTGAACAGCTGCGGCTATAGCGTGCGCAAGAACGCCAACCGCGCGGAACGCATCGAGTGGGAACACGTCATGCCGGCGTGGGAGTTTGGTCATCAGCGTCAGTGCTGGCAAAATGGCGGACGGAAAAACTGCAGCAAAGACGCAGATTACCGCCGCATCGAAAGCGATCTGCACAACCTGCAGCCAGCCATCGGTGAAGTGAACGGTGACCGCAACAACTTCCAGTACAGCCAGTGGAACGGTGGCGAGCAGCAGTACGGTCAGTGCAGCATGAAGATCGATTTTAAGCAGAAGCGCGCCGAGCCTCCAGAGCGCGCGCGCGGCGCCATCGCCCGCACCTACTTCTATATGCGCGACCAGTATCATCTGCGCCTGTCACGCCAGCAAACCCAGCTGTTCACCGCGTGGAACAAGCAGTATCCGGTCACGCCGTGGGAGTGCGAACGCGACCAGCGCATTGCCGCGGTGCAGGGAAATCACAATTCCTGGGTACAGCAGGCTTGCCAGCGCTGAAAGCGCTACCCTACACTAGCTTTTTTCGATTGGGCCGCATCGCGCGATGCGGCATAACGCCGGCAGGAACCGCATGCGCATACCCCGCATTTATCACCCCGAAGCTCTAACCGTTAACAGTGAAGTTCTGCTTGATGAGGATGCCGCCAACCACGTCGGCCGCGTGCTGCGCATGAGCGCCGGACAGCAGATCGAGCTGTTTGATGGCAGTAATCTGACTTTTAGCGCCGAAATCACCCAGGCCGACAAAAAGCGTGTAAAAGTAAAGGTCCTTGCCAGCCAGCCTGACGATCGCGAATCCCCGCTGCACTTACACCTCGGTCAGGTGATGTCGCGCGGTGAAAAAATGGAATTCACTATCCAGAAATCGATCGAACTGGGCGTGAATGTGATTACGCCCTTGTTTTCTGAACGCTGTGGCGTAAAGCTGGATGCCGAACGCCTGGCGAAAAAGATTCAGCAGTGGCAGAAAATTGCCATCGCCGCCTGCGAGCAGTGCGGTCGTAATCGCGTGCCGGAAATCCGCGCCGCGATGACGCTCGAAGCCTGGTGCGCCGAAGCGGATGACGGCCTGAAGCTCAACCTGCATCCGCGCGCCAGCCACAGCATCAATACGCTGCCGCAACCGGTTGGGCGTGTACGGCTGCTGATTGGCCCGGAAGGCGGCCTGTCGGCAGAGGAAATTGCCATGACGGCGCAGCACGGCTTTACCGATATCCTGCTCGGTCCGCGCGTTTTGCGCACCGAAACCACGGCGCTCACCGCCATCACGGCACTTCAGGTGAGGTTTGGTGACCTCGGTTAAGGGATACTTTCAGCCCGAAGACACACGCAGATAACTGACCAGCACAACGCTTTCGCACGGAACGGGGTGGCTGAATTCCCCTTTGAGGAGAGAATAATGATTAAGCTTGGCATCGTTATGGACCCGATTTCGTCCATCAACATTAAAAAAGACTCCAGCTTCGCCATGTTGCTGGAAGCACAGCGCCGCGGTTATGAAATTCACTACATGGAGATGGGCGATCTGTCGCTGCGTGGTGGCGTGACTTACGCGCGCACCCGGCTGCTGAGCGTCGAGCAGAACTACGAGCAGTGGTACACGTTTGGCAGCGAGCAGACTATCCCGCTGGCCGATCTTAACGTGGTGCTGATGCGTAAAGACCCGCCGTTTGATACCGAGTTTATCTACGCAACCTATCTGCTGGAGCGCGCGGAAGAGCAAGGCACGCTGATCGTTAACAAACCGCAGAGCCTGCGTGACTGCAACGAAAAACTCTACACCGCCTGGTTTGCCGACCTGACGCCAGACACGCTGGTGACGCGCAACAAAGAGCAGCTGCGCGCGTTCTGGCAGGAGCATGGCGATGTAATCTTCAAGCCGCTCGACGGCATGGGCGGCGCGTCGATTTTCCGCATCAAAAAAGATGATGCCAACTTCGGCGTGATCACTGAAACGCTGACCAACCACGGTCAGTTCTTCTGCATGGCGCAAAATTATCTGCCGGCGATCAAAGACGGTGATAAGCGCGTGCTGGTGGTCGATGGTGAACCGGTGCCATACTGCCTGGCACGCATTCCGCAGGGCGGCGAAACCCGTGGCAACCTCGCCGCCGGTGGCCGCGGCGAAGCCCGTCCGCTGAGCGACAGCGACTGGGAAATTGCCCGCCGCGTAGGTCCGACATTGAAAGCCAAAGGGCTGATTTTTGTCGGCCTCGATATTATCGGTGATAAACTGACAGAAGTTAACGTCACCAGCCCAACCTGCATCCGCGAAATCGAGGCGGCGTTCCCGGTCTCCATCACCGGCATGCTGATGGACGCGATTGAAAAACGTTTGGGCTGAGGATGCCGCAGGAGTGAGAGCTCCGTGAACCACCCAAAGCCGGTGCAGCCGTTCAGCACCGGCTATTTTTGGTAAACGAGTGAGAATGAATTTACAGCACCATTTCTTGATTGCGATGCCGTCGCTGCAGGACCCTTTCTTCAAACGCTCGGTGGTGTATATCTGCGAGCATAACGAAGAGGGTGCCATGGGTTTGATCGTTAACAAGCCGATGGACAACCTGACAGTCGAAGGCATCCTGAAAAAACTTAAAATCAGCCCATCAGAACGCGATCCTGCTATCAAACTGGACAAACCGGTGTTTGCCGGTGGTCCGCTGGCGGAAGATCGTGGCTTTATTCTGCACTCGGCCCAGCGCGTGTTCTCCTCCAGTATCCGCATTTCTGACAATACGGTAATCACCACTTCGCGCGATGTGCTGGAAGCGATCGGCACGCGTGAACAGCCAGAGAACGTGCTGGTAGCACTGGGTTATTGCGCGTGGGAGAAGGATCAGCTGGAAAATGAGCTGCTGGAGAATGCCTGGCTGACCACGCCGGCCAATACGCAGATCCTGTTCCAGACGCCGATTGCCGAACGCTGGCGTGAAGCCGCGCGCAGCATGGGTGTGGACATCCACAACATGACCAGCGATGCAGGGCACGCCTGATGGCCAGTGAAACGCTGCTCGGCTTTGACTTCGGTACCAAAAGCATCGGCGTTGCCATCGGGCAACAGCTGACCGGCACTGCGCGCCCGCTCACCGCGCTGAAAGCGCAGGACGGCACGCCGGACTGGGAGCTCATTGGTAAGCTGCTGAAAGAGTGGCAGCCGGATTACGTGGTGGTTGGCCTGCCACTCAACATGGACGGCAGCGAACAGCCGCTGACGGCGCGCGCGCGCAAGTTTGCTAACCGGCTGCACGGCCGCTTCGGCGTGCGGGTGGAGCTGCAGGATGAGCGCCTGAGCACCGTAGAAGCGCGTGCCGACCTGTTCGAACGCGGCGGCTATCGCGCGCTGCAAAAAGGCCATATCGATTCGCAGTCCGCGGTGATTATCCTGCAGGACTGGTTCGAGACGCATTAAATCAGCCCGGACGCGGCCGCGCGGTTTCGCGCCGCCGTGTCGGCGGTTCTCAGGGCACGTCCCTGCTCAAATTAATCCCGCCTCACGCCGGGCCTGCTCGCTCTGGGCGAAAGTCTGCATCCCTGCCTGCGCGCCGGTCTGCAACACACCGGGCAGCTGATGCATTTTGCCTTCGCGGATCAGGTTAGCGACCGCCGGCGTCGCCACCAGCACTTCAAACAGGCCAATGCGGCCGCCGGCTTTGGCAGCGACTAAACGCTGCGCCAGCACCGCTTTCAGGCTGCAGGCCAGCTGCGTGCGCACGAGGTTTTTCTCCTCGGCCGGAAACACATCCACCAGCCGGTCCACCGCCTGCGTCGCGCCGCGCGTATGCAGCGTGGCCAGCACCAGATGGCCGGTCTCGGCAGCGGTCAGCGCCAGCCGGATGGTTTCGCTGTCGCGCAGCTCACCCAGCAGGATCACATCCGGGTCTTCACGCAGCGCCGCTTTTAATCCGAGCTGAAACGAAGCGCAGTGCGCGCCGATTTCGCGCTGCTGAATCAGCGAACGCTGGCTGTGGTGGACGAACTCGATCGGATCTTCCAGCGTGATAATGTGACGCGCCTGCTGACGATTGAGGCTATCCACCAGCGCCGCCAGCGTGGTGGATTTGCCGCTGCCGGTCGCGCCGGTGATGAGGATAAGCCCTTCCTCCTGCTGCAGCAGCGAGCGCACCACGTCCGGCAGCTGCAGGCGCGCTATATCCGGTGGCTGACTGGCAATCAGCCGCAGCGCCAGCGCCAGTCCGTGACGCTGGCGGAACAGATTGGCGCGCAGCCGGCTGCCGTTGCCGAGCGTGATGGCGAAATCGACGTGACCGCTACTGGCTAACTCGCTGCGCTGCACGGCGCTAAGCCACTGCTCGCTAAAGGCCTGTAGCCAGCGCTCAGGCAAGCTGTGCTGTTGCGGTATTGGCTCCAGCACGCCCTGCCGGCGCCAGTGCGGTAAATGTCCGCTGCAAAGGTGCAGATCGGCCGCATTATGCTTTACACTAAGCGCCACAACGTCATCCAAATCCATTTAACTTCTCCTGACTATGACTTCCATTGAGCACAACTTACAGCAAGTGCGCGAGCGGATCGCTGCTGCCGCCGCGCGTTGCGGCCGCGCGCCAGAAGAAATTACGCTGCTTGCAGTGAGCAAAACCAAACCTGCGAGCGCTATCGCAGAAGCCATTGCCGCCGGACAGCGCGCCTTCGGTGAAAATTACGTGCAGGAAGGGGTTGAAAAAGTTGCCGAACTGGCCGCACATCCTGATCTGCAATGGCACTTTATCGGGCCGTTACAATCCAATAAAAGCCGTCTGGTGGCGGAAAACTTTGCCTGGTGCCATACCGTTGACCGTCTGCGTATCGCGCAGCGGCTGAACGATCAGCGTCCGGCCGCGCTGCCGCCGCTCAACGTGTTAATTCAGGTAAATATCAGTGACGAGCACAGCAAATCTGGCATCATGCTGGAGGCCGTCGCCGGGCTGGCACAACAGATTGCCGCTCTGCCGCGTTTGCGCCTGCGTGGACTGATGGCGATTCCGGCGCCCGAGCAGGATTACGCGCGCCAGCTGGCGGTATGCCAGCAGATGGACAGCGCGTTTCGTGCCTTGCAACAGGACTATCCTGGCGTCGATACGCTTTCTCTGGGAATGAGCGACGATATGGATGCGGCGATAGCCGCAGGCAGTACGATGGTGCGCATCGGCACCGCGGTATTTGGCGCGCGGGATTATGCACGCCCTTCACAACAATAATTGAGGAACCTCATGTTAACACTGACGTTTTTAGTCAAAACGCTGATTGATCTGTACGTGATGGTGCTGCTGCTGCGCATCTGGATGCAGTGGTCACGCTGTGACTTTTACAATCCGCTGGCGCAGTTTGTCGTGAAGATCACCCAGCCGATTGTTAAACCGCTGCGCCGCATTTTGCCGGCGCTGGGACCGATTGACACCGCGTCGCTGCTGCTGGCATTCGTGCTGACCACGCTGAAATATCCGATTCTGCTGCTGATTCAGGTCGGGGTGTTCTCCGTCGATCCGACCAACCTGCTGGTGGGCCTGCTGTCGCTGGTCAAATCCGCCGGCTATCTGGTGTTCTGGGTGATCATCATTCGCTCGCTGATGAGCTGGATCAGCCAGGGACGCGGTGCGATGGACTATGTGCTGATCCAGCTGACCGAACCGCTGATGGCCCCGATTCGCCGTATCCTGCCGGCGATGGGCGGCATCGATTTCTCGGCGATGATCGTGATTCTGGTGCTGTATGCGCTGAACTTCCTCGGTATGGACCTGTTCCCGGGTCTCTGGTACCTGCTGTAATTCGTTAATCTGGAACTGTTATGCAAAAAGTTGTGCTCGCCACCGGTAATCCGGGCAAAGTACGTGAACTGGCCGATCTGTTAGCGGCCTTCGGCCTGGATATCGTGGCGCAAACCGAGCTGGGCGTAGAGTCTGCCGAAGAGACCGGGCTGACCTTTATCGAAAACGCCATCCTGAAAGCGCGTCACGCGGCGCAGATCACCGGCCTGCCGGCGATTGCCGATGACTCCGGGCTGGCGGTCGATGCGCTGGGCGGCGCACCGGGCATTTACTCGGCACGCTATGCCGGCGTTGATGCCAGCGACCAGCAGAATCTCGACAAACTGCTGCAGGCACTGGAGCAGGTGCCGGACGGCGAGCGCCAGGCACAGTTCCACTGCGTGCTGGTGTACGTGCGTCACGCCGCCGATCCGACGCCGCTGGTGTTCCACGGCAGCTGGGCCGGGGAGATTACCCGCGCGGCCGCCGGTGAAGGCGGTTTCGGTTATGATCCGATCTTCTACGTGCCGGCGCTGGGTAAAACCGCCGCCGAGCTGAGCAAGGATGAAAAGCGTGCCGTGTCGCACCGGGGTAAAGCATTGACGCTGCTGCTGGAAGCGATGCGCAATGCCTGAGTTACCACCGTTAAGCCTTTATATCCACATCCCGTGGTGCGTGCAGAAATGTCCGTACTGCGACTTCAACTCGCACGCGCTCAAAGGCGAAGTGCCGCACAGCGAGTATGTGCAGCATCTGCTCAACGATCTTGACCAGGATCTGCCGCTGACCGCCGGGCGCGAAGTGCGCACCATTTTCATCGGCGGCGGCACGCCCAGCCTGCTGAGCAGCGAGGCGATGCAGCAGCTGATGGATGGCGTGCGTGCGCGCCTGCCGCTGGCGGCGGACGCCGAAATCACCATGGAGGCCAATCCGGGCACGGTGGAAGCCGATCGCTTCAGCGGCTATCAGCGGGCGGGCATTAACCGGATTTCGATTGGCGTGCAGAGTTTCAGTCCGCAAAAGCTGACGCGCCTGGGCCGCATCCACGGTCCGGACGAGGCGGTCCGCGCGGCACAACTGGCGGCCGGTCTCGGCCTGCGCAGCTTTAACCTCGACCTGATGCACGGCCTGCCGGATCAGTCGCTGGAAGAGGCGCTGGACGATTTGCGCCAGGCGATTGCCCTTAACCCGCCGCATCTGTCGTGGTATCAGCTGACCATTGAGCCCAACACGCTGTTTGGTTCACGCCCGCCGGTTTTGCCGGATGACGATGCGCTGTGGGATATCTTTGAGCAGGGTCATCAGCTGCTGAGCGCCGCAGGCTATCAGCAGTATGAAACCTCGGCCTACGCCAAACCGGGCTATCGCTGCGAGCATAACCTGAACTACTGGCGCTTCGGTGATTACCTCGGCATCGGCTGTGGCGCGCACGGCAAGCTGACGCAGCCGGACGGGCGCATCGTGCGCACGGTGAAAACCCGTCATCCGCGCGGTTTTATGAAGGGCAACTATCTGGATAAGCAGCATGACGTGCCGGACGAGGACAAGCCGTTCGAGTTCTTTATGAACCGTTTCCGCCTGCTGGAAGCCGCGCCGCGCGCCGACTTTCAGCGCTACACCGGGCTGGACGAGGCAGTGATTCGCCCGCAGATCGACGCAGCCATTGCCGCCGGTTATGTGCAGGAGCAGCCAGAGCACTGGCAGATTACCGAAAAAGGCAAACTGTTCCTGAATTCGCTGCTGGAGCTGTTCATGTAAATTCAGCGGAGAAGGCGCGCGCCTTTTCCGCTGGCAGCCGTGCTGTGCGGCACGGCTGCATCTGTTACGCTCAGGCGATCATCACCTCATTATTGATTAACAGCGTCGCGCTGTGGTCGGGACTCTCAAACACCTGCCACACTTTGCCACCGCTCTGCTGCGTCCCCTGCTGCTGCCACTGCTGATAAAATTGCGTGCTATCGCTGAGCTGCGCCACGTCGCCGGCATCGCCATCAATCAGCCAGCTGCGCGTGCGCTCTGGCAGCAGCACATCCTGGTGCGCCTGCTGCAACAGCTGCTGCGCATCCAGCTGCAGCAGATTGTCTCCTGAGCCGGTGAGATCGATATGCTGCAGGCCGCTGATATGCTGCGTCAGCTGCTGATAATCAAGCTGCTGATGTTCTCCTTCCAGCACCAGCGCAGAGAAGCCCTGCAGCAGTGGTCCGCTGTGCGCCGCCAGCCACTGCTGCACATCATTCAGATGCAGCTGCGCGCCCTCCTGTTCCTGCGTTTCCGGCAGCGTATGGTGCTGTACCAGGCTCTCGTCTTTGCCCCAGCGCACAGTATCAATAATCCAGCCCACATCGCGCTTCACCAGCACGTTCCAGCACAGCACTTTTTTATAGGTATCCGGATCTTCACCTGAATGGACGTCAATATAGCCAATCTGCTGGCCCGCCGGAGCCTGCCAGCTAAAGGTGTTCAGGCCCTGCTCAGACCGGCTGGCGCCGCCGGGCTGCAGGTATTCGCGCCCCAGCAGCTCACCGCTGGGGGAGAAAATATCTACGTAGGTATCGCAATTGTGGAGATAGCCATAATTGAACTCCACGTAATTGGTGGCACCAAAATCAAACTGCACGACCGAATGATCCAGCATCTCAATCGCTTTGCTTTCATAGCCATCCGGCCGGTTCATGATGCCGGTATAGAAACAGTTGTTGCTGGTGCCATGTTTCAGTTCGGTGACTTTCAACCCGCCGTACTGATACACCCGGCCGGTTTGCCAGCTGGTATTGGCGCGACAGTTCCAGTTCTCTTCGCCAGAACTGTGCTTCACGCCAGAGTCATAGTTAATCGCCCAGTTGGGCGCATAGTTGCTGATGTTACCCGCCAGATCGACTGCTTTTACCGTAAAGTTGTTGCTACCCGGCTGCATGTCGCGGTCCGGGGTAATCTGCCAGCGGCCATCGGCCCCCACCGTCGCGCTGCCGGCTGCCACGCCGTTCTGGTACAGCGTCACCTGACTGTAAGGCTCGGCCTGTCCGGAAAAATCGAGCCGCTTATCGTCAGTGGTCTGGCCCGGCAGCACCGGCTGGATGGTGCCGACGTCATCGATAGCCTGCAGGATGGCGGGCGTGTTGATACGGGTGTCGATAGTCAGCGTCCAGCTGTCGCTCCATTGACTGACGTTGCCGGCTTTATCGCTGCTGCGGCTGCGAAAACGCCAGTCGCCGTCCGGCAGCAGATCCTGCGGCGGCGTCCAGTGCCAATGGCCGCTGCTGTCGACGGTGGCCGTACCGCCGACAATCCACTTACCGCCTGGTGCGGCATACTGAATGCGCACCACGCTGCCGGGCTCGGCTTCGCCGTGCAGTTCCGGCCGGACATCATCGGTGGGTTGGCCGCGGCCAAACTGGCCCTGATACAGCCCGCGATTGTCGTCGTAATAGCTAAACGTTGGCGTTTCCGGGGTAAGCGTATCGAGATGAAAGGTCCACTTCGGCGACGGCTGACTGCGGTTGTCGGCGCGGTCCTCGGCCTGCGCCGTCAGGTTATAGGTTCCGTCCTGCGGCAGATCGAGCTGCGCCTGCCAGTTACCCTGCGCATCGGCACGCACAGAGGCGAGAAGTTGGTTGCCATTATAGAGATAAACCAGCGCGTTGGCTTCCGCCTGCCCGCGTACCACCGGCTGATCATCATTGGTATAGCCGTTACGGCGGATGCTGTTACCGTCCTCCACGCCGCCGGCAACGTGATCCTCTATCGCTTCGATGATCGGTCTGGCGGGCGGATGAGTATCGATATTGTAATCCACGCGCGTAGGTGCGCTGTGATTGCCGGCGGCATCCACGGCGGTGAAGGTTAGCTGGTATTCACCATCGGCCATCGGCTGCGGCGGCATCCACTCGAAGTGGCCATTGATCACCGGCACGCGTAGCGGATTGCCACCGTTAACCGTCACGATGACTTCAACGGCGTCCGGCGTTTGTACCGTTCCCTGCCAGCGTTTTTGCGGATCGTTGTACCAGCCGCGTTCGGCAACGATAACCACAGGGGGTGATAAAACCGGATGTGAACTGGAAGCAGAGGTGTCAGAAAATAACATAAAATTTCCTTAAAAATTAATAAGTTCAATAGGCTGAATGCCCGTTGATATAGTTATTAATGCGGAAATTTTGCCGTTATCAGATTCGTCCCGAATCTAAGACAATCCGTTAAATCACGGCTTAAAAGCTGCGGGGATAAAAAAGGCGCCACTGTTCAGAAGAACAATGACGCCGTGATGTTCCGTGCATTCAGCGGCAACGCGGCTGGCTTAGCCCTTTACGTTCTGCATCAGCGTCTTGCGCTGGCTCTCCAGTGCAGTCACCCGGTTACACACTTCATGCCCGAAGTTCTGGAAATCCTGCTCCTGATTGTTCCATTCAGTCTGAATCGACTGCTGTAGCCCGCCGAGGTTGCCCATCAGCGCCTGCAGCGGATTGCTGCCGCTGGCGGCCTGTTTGGTGCCCATCTCGTTCAGGCTATCCTGCAACACCCCGCCCAGCGTGCTCTGCACCAGCTTCTCGCCGTCGGCGCGCACCTGCTCAATGGCCTGATGGTGGAAAGTCAGGCCATCCGGGCGGTGCTCGATGATGCGGTTCATCTGCTGCTTCAGCTGACCGTTCAGCGTGGTCAGGCGATTGCGCACATTGCTGTCCGCCCCGAGTTTTTCGACGATCACTTTATCCAGCGCCACGCGGCCCCGCTCCAGACGGGTGGTTGCGCCGCTGTCGACCCACGGCAGATCGCGACGCAGCGCGTTCTGGTAGTCAATCGCCTGCTGGCGCGTGGCGTTATCGACGCTCACCGCCTTGCCGTTGAACTGCACATCGCCCTGCGGCGTGATTTCAAGGTTGCCGTTGCTGCCCACCACCTGCACGCTCTGGGGTTTGATGATCACATCATCCTTTGGATTGACGCTGCACTGATAGTCAGCATGCGCCTGAGCTGCCGCCAGCAGCAGCGCGGCGAGAAGAGCCTTACGAACCATGAAATCTCCTGCAGATGTGAATAGTCTGATAAGCGGTGGCATTGTGCTGCGTCTGGCGATGCGCAATAAATTGCGCCGCTACGAAAGGTGCATTGGACAAGCGAATCAACCAACACGCACTGAATGTGTAGCGGCGCGATTCATCGCGCGAAGTTATCGCCAGTGGTGATACTTAGTCCCACCAAACGTCGAAGAGTTCAGTGACCTGAATATCGGCGAGATTTTTCTTTTCCAGCCAGTTACGCACCAGCTCGCGGTGCGCGTCGGTGCATTTGCCGGTCTGCTGCAGACACACCAGCCCTTCCCACACCAGATAGCCGCTGCCGTCATAGGCCAGACCATTCGGATCGATCACCTCATTGATGAACTGATCGAGCGTGGCATCCACCTCTTCCTCGCTGGTGCCTTCGGCAAAACGCCAGGCAACAGAGAAGCCCAGCTCCTGAAACTCATCAACATGCAACTTTTTACGTAAACGGCGGCTACGTTTTACAGCCATTATTTCACCCTCTCAAACATCAGATCCCATACGCCATGGCCCAGTCGCTGCCCGCGCTGCTCAAATTTGGTTAACGGACGCGTTTCCGGACGCGGCACGTAATTCTGGCTCTCCGACTGATTGCTATAGCCATCGATGCTGCTCATCACTTCCAGCATGTGCGTGGCGTACTCTTCCCAGTCGGTCGCCATGTGGAACACGCCGCCCAGCTTCAGCTTGCGCAGCACCAGCTCGGCAAACGGTACCTGGACGATGCGGCGCTTGTTGTGGCGCGCCTTATGCCATGGATCCGGGAAAAACAGCTGCACCATGCGCAGCGAATTGTCCGGCACCATGTTTTCCAGCACTTCCACCGCGTCGTGACACATCACGCGCAGATTCTGCACGCCAGCCTCTTTGGCCGAGGCCAGACAGGCACCGACGCCTGGCGCATGCACTTCAATGCCGAGGAAGTTCTGATGCGGATTGTTCTGCGCCATGGTCACCAGCGAGGCACCCATGCCAAAACCAATCTCCAGCACCAGCGGCGCTTCGCGACCAAACAGCGCGACCATGTCCAGCGGCTGCGGCTGATACTCGACGCCCATCTCCGGCCAGTAATTGTCGAGCGCGAGCTGCTGTCCTTTCGTTAAGCGCCCCTGGCGGCGCACAAAACTGCGGATACGGCGTAAAGGCCGCCCGTTCTCATCAAATTCCGGGGTGATGACGTCATTAATCATGTTGAAACCTGCTGGTTAGCCTGTTCAGGGAAACGGGCATTATGCAAAGTTAAGTAACAGAAGCAAGCCTTTGCAATCTTCCGGTTTACACCCTGATGTCTCTGTGCTGGAATTCCTGCCTGATTGTAGAGTAAACACGGAAAATTTCCTTCTTATGATGCAGGCGCCGCAGTTCGCGCAACAGGTGCTGGAGTGGTACCAACGCTTTGGCCGTAAAACTCTGCCGTGGCAGCTGGAGAAAACGCCCTACAAGGTGTGGCTCTCCGAAGTGATGCTGCAGCAGACGCAGGTTGCCACCGTTATTCCCTATTTCGAACGCTTTATGGCGCGCTTCCCCACGGTTGCCGACCTGGCCGCCGCGCCGCTTGATGAAGTGCTGCATCTGTGGACCGGCCTCGGCTATTACGCACGGGCGCGTAACCTGCACAAGGCGGCTAAACAGGTGGTTGAGCTGTACGGCGGCGTATTCCCGCCTCATTTCGATGACGTCGCGGCGCTGCCGGGCGTCGGCCGCTCCACGGCGGGCGCGATCCTGTCGCTGTCGCTTGGCCTGCATTTCCCGATCCTCGACGGCAACGTAAAACGCGTGCTGGCGCGCTGCTATGCAGTGAGCGGCTGGCCGGGCAAAAAAGAGGTGGAGAAGCGACTGTGGCAGATCAGTGAAGACGTCACGCCAGCGGATGGCGTCAGCCAGTTTAATCAGGCGATGATGGATCTCGGCGCGTTAGTGTGTACTCGCTCCCGCCCGAAATGCGAAATCTGCCCGCTGAATAGCGGCTGCGCGGCCTATGCACAAGGCAACTGGGCTGATTATCCCGGTAAGAAACCGAAAGTCACGCTACCAGAGCGCAGCGGCTGGTTCCTGATGCTGCAACACGGCGATGAGGTGTTTCTGGAGCAGCGTCCGCCAGTGGGTTTGTGGGGCGGCCTGTTCTGCTTCCCGCAGTTCACCAGTGAGCAAGCGCTGACTGACTGGCTGGCGGCGCGCGGCATCCACGCGAAACCGCAGCAGCTTACCGCGTTCCGCCACACCTTCAGCCATTTCCACTTAGATATTGTGCCTATGTGGCTGGCGTGGCCTTCCTCCGGGTCGCTGATGGATGAAGCCGGCGGTCTCTGGTATAACTTAGCGCAACCACCGTCAGTGGGGCTGGCCGCGCCGGTAGAGCGCCTGCTGCATGAGCTGCGCCATCCCCGGCAGCTTCAACTGCGAACCAGTTTGACCGAAGAGGAAGAGTAATGAGCCGCACCATTTTTTGTTCTTATCTGCAACGCGAAGCTGAAGGCCAGGACTTTCAGCTCTATCCTGGCGAACTGGGTAAGCGCATCTACAATGAGATTTCCAAAGAAGCCTGGCAGCAGTGGATGTCCAAGCAGACCATGTTGATCAACGAGAAGAAGCTCAACATGATGAACCCGGAAGATCGCAAAGTGCTGGAGAAGGAGATGGTGAATTTCCTGTTCGAAGGCAAAGATGTGCACATTGAAGGTTACACCCCGCCAGAAAAATAAACGTTCAGGGCCTCCCTTTGAGGCCCTCTTTTTCGAGTCAGGCACGCATTCACAATGAATAAAAAACTGATAGCACTGCTGGTCATCGCACCCCTGTTAGTCTCCTGCTCCGGACAAAAAAAATCGCAGTACCATGAAGAGTGGGTTAAGGACACCAACGGTTTTGACATTCTGATGGGGCAATTTGCCGCCAACATCGAGAATATCTGGGGAATCAATGAGGTTCTGATCGCCGGACCCAAGGACTACGTCAAATACAGCGATAACTATTACACCCGCAGTCACATCAACTTCGACAGCGGTAGCATCACCATTGAGACCATTTCCGGCACCGATCCGATGGCCAGCCTGCGTCAGGCCATCATCACCACGCTGTTGATTGGTGACGATCCGGGCAACGTCGATCTCTACTCCGACGCCAACGATATTCAGATCAGTAAAGAGCCACTGCTGTACGGCCAGGTGCTGGATAACACCGGTCAGCCGATCCGCTGGCAGGGACGCGCCGGTAACTTTGCTGATTACCTGATTCAGAACAAACTGCAGAAACGCACCTCCGGGCTGCACGTTATCTGGTCGGTGACCATTCCGATGGTGCCTAACCACCTCGACAAACGTGCGCATAAATATCTGCCGCTGGTGCGCAAAGCCGCCGAACAGTATGGCGTTGATGCCTCGCTGATTCTGGCGATCATGCAGACCGAATCGAGCTTCAACCCTTATGCGGTAAGCAACGCCGATGCGCTGGGTCTGATGCAGGTGGTGCAGCATACTGCCGGGGTCGATGTGTTCCGCATGAAGGGCAAATGGGGTAAACCGAGCCGCAGCTATCTGCTCGATCCGGCCAATAATATTGATGCCGGTACCGCTTATCTGTCGCTGCTGCAGAAGAGCTATCTCGGCGGGATTCAGGATCCGCTATCACGCCGTTACGCAGTGATCACCGCTTATAACGGCGGGGCGGGCAGCGTGCTGCGCGTGTTCTCCAGCGATAAAGACCGCGCCTTCGCCACCATCAACGGCATGTCACCGAGCCAGGTGTATCAGACGCTGACCACCAATCATCCGTCGGCCGAGTCGCGCCGCTATCTGTACAAAGTGAGCCAGGCACAGCGCAGCTACCACCGTTATTGATTCGCGCTCATCGCCACCTTCTCCCGCCTGCGGGAGAAGGTGGCGTGCGATGGGGGAACAGCCCCCTCCTACAACATCATATTCGCCACTAACCGCTTGTGCCCGCTGTCATCCTCCTCGGTGTAAACCCCCTGCAACTCCGGTGAAAAGCCCGGCAGCAGATTGATACCCGCTTCCAGCGCGAGGAAATAGCGCTGCACTGCCCCGCCCCAGGTTTCGCCTGGCACCACGCACAGCACACCCGGCGGATACGGCAGCGCCCCCTCGGCGGCAATGCGCCCTTCGGCGCTGGCGATCGGCACCAGCTCAACGTCACCGCGAATATACGCCTGATGCGCATCCTGCGGATTGACCTCGACTTTCGGGAAACACGCCTGACGGAACATGTCGCGCTGCAGATCCTTAACGTCGTAGCTGACGTACAAATCGTGCATCTCCTGGCACAGGCGACGCAGCGTGTAGCCCTGATAGCGCTCGACGTGCCTGCGATACACGCTCGGCAGCACTTCGGCCAGCAGCGCATCCTCACGCACGTGCTGTTCAAATTGCTCCAGCATCGCCACCAGATGCGCCATTTTTTCCGGCGTTTCCGCTGGGGTCAGCAGGAACAGGATTGAGTTGAGATCGCACTTCTCCGGCACGATACCGTTCTCGCGCAGATAGTTGGCGAGGATGGTAGCCGGAATGCCAAAGCGGGTGTATTCGCCGCTGGTGGCATCGATGCCTGGCGTGGTGAGCAGCAGTTTGCACGGGTCCACCAGATACTGTCCGGCATCGTAACCGGCAAAACCGTGCCACTTCGCGCCCGGTTCGAAGCTGAAATACGCCGGATCGGCGGCGATGGTGGCGGTTTCTGCCGCCTGCCATGGCTTGCCGTGCACCTGCTCCGGCAGGAAGGGCTGAATCAGGCTGCAGCGCTCGAGGATCGCTTTGCGTGCCTCAATGCCCAGCGTGACGCAGTCGTGCCACATGCTGCGCCCCGCTTCGCCCTGATGCATTCTGGCGTTGATATCCAGCGCAGCGAACAGCGGATAGAACGGGCTGGTTGAGGCGTGCAGCATAAACGCGTTGTTCAGCCGCTTGTGTGGGCAGAAGCGTTTCTGGCCGCGAATATGGTTATCTTTCTTGTGAATCTGCGAAGTCTGCGAGAAGCCCGCCAGCTGCTTATGCACCGACTGGGTGACAAAGATCCCCGGATCGTTCTCGTTAAGCTCCAGCGTCAGCGGCGAGCAGCCGGCCATCAGCGGAATAAACTGCTCATAACCCAGCCATGCCGAATCAAACAGGATGTAGTCACACAGATGCCCGATGCGATCCACCACCTGGCGCGCGTTGTATACCGTGCCATCGTAGGTACCAAGCTGGATGATCGCCAGCCGGAACGGGCGCGGCTGATCCGCGCGCTGTGGCGTGACCTGGCGCACCTGCTCGCGCAGATACGTCTCGTCGAAACAGTGCGCATCGATGCCGCCAATAAAGCCAAACGGGTTACGCGCCGCTTCCAGATAAACCGGCGTGGCGCCCGCCTGAATCAGCGCACCGTGGTGGTTAGATTTATGGTTATTGCGGTCAAACAGCACCAGATCGCCGCGCGTCAGCAGCGCATTGGTCACCACTTTGTTGGCGCTGGAGGTGCCGTTCAGCACGAAGTAGGTTTTATCGGCGTTGAACACGCGCGCGGCATATTTCTGAGCATCCTTGGCCGAGCCTTCGTGGATCAGTAAATCGCCCAGCTTGACGTCCGCGTTACACATATCGGAGCGAAAGACGTTCTCGCCGTAGAACTCATAAAACTGACGTCCGGCCGGATGGCGGCGGAAAAACGCCCCGCCCTGATGGCCCGGACAGGCAAAGGTGCTGTTCTGCATATCGACATAGCGCGTCAGGGTGTCGAAAAACGGCGGCAGCAGTTCCGCCTCGTACGCCTGCGCCGCCTGCTCCAGCGCCTGCCACTCTTCCGCTGCGCCGTTGATCTCTCCGGTCACGCCCGGCAGCGTCAGCACCGCGTCATCAAAGGCGTTCGCGACAAACACCGGCAGATTGAAGCCAGTCTGGCGCAGCAGCGTCAGCACGCCGCTGCGTGTATCGGCCAGCGAGACCACTACCGCGGCCACGTCGGTGAAATCGGTATTATCCAGCGTCACCACGTCGCGCGCGGTGTTGAGACTCAGGCTTGGCGCTACCGCTACGCTGGCAGCAATTTTCAATGGGTTCATAACACAAATCCCCGTAATGAAGGATGAGTGGGTGCCAGTGGCACAGCAATGAGGAAATTTCCCCGGCGAATAACGTCCGGCGGCCGCAACCGATAGACATCAGTAAAGCCAGATCGCGTCTGTCTTTACTCATATCCAACAGCGAACGGGGCGTAGCCTCACCGCATGGTGAGCGGGAAATGCGAACAACAGATGACAGAGGCGCGCTTGTCATGAAGCGCACGGCGACAAGTGCAGATGTGCATTGTACCGGACATGGCGGCGTCCTCAGCGATGAAGATGGGGAAGAAATTCGGGCGACATGATGGCATCTTTTTTTACCGGGAACAACCAATCAGGGCGGAATTTTGATGCAGAACACCAACGCGCTACTTCATTGATTTACATGAATAATAGTTAAAGCATCTATTTTTAACTGCCTGAATAGTCGAAGGTTATGCAAAGTTATGCAGAATGTAACGCAGGTGCGATAGCGACCGCCTGCCGCGCCCATCCGCCTGGCGCTCCCTGCGGCAGAAGCGTACTATGGAGCGCACTTCTCCCAACCAGCCGGAGGCTGCATGTTCAAGGCACTGGTCATTGAAAATGATGAACAGGGATACCGCACATCCCTGCAGGATCTGTCAGAGCAACAATTGCCTGATCAGGATGTTACCCTCGAAGTAAGCTACTCCACCCTCAACTACAAAGACGCGCTGGCCATCTGTAATAAAGGGCCGATTGTGCGCCAGTTTCCTATGGTGCCAGGCATCGATTTTGTTGGCCGGGTGATCCACAGCCGTCATCCGGAGTGGCAGCAGGACGATGTTGCGCTGCTCACCGGCTGGGGCGTGGGTGAAAAACACTGGGGCGGGCTGGCGCAGAAAGCCAGCGTCTCCGGCGACTGGCTGGTCAAGGTCCCGGCGGCGCTCAGCCCGCTGCAAACCATGGCGATTGGCACCGCCGGCTTTACCGCGATGCTGTGCGTGCTGGCGCTGGAAAAACAGGGCATCACACCGCAGCACGGTCCGGTGCTGGTTACCGGTGCCAGCGGCGGCGTGGGCAGCTTCAGCGTGAGCCTGCTGGCACGTCTCGGCTATGAGGTCGTGGCATCCAGCGGCCGCGCCAGCGACAGCGCCTACCTGCTCGATACGCTCGGCGCCTCCGCGATTATCGACCGTAACGAACTGAGCGCGCCCGGCAAACCGCTGGCGAAAGAGCGCTGGGCCGCCGCGATCGATAGCGTCGGCAGCCACACGCTGGCCAATGTGTTAGCCGGGATCCAGCGCGACGGCGTGGTCGCCGCCTGCGGCATGGCGCAGGGCCTCGATCTGCCCACCAGCGTCGCGCCGTTTATTCTGCGCGGCGTTACGCTGGCCGGCGTGGACAGCGTGATGTGCGCCAAACCGCTGCGTCAGCAGGCGTGGCAGCGTCTGGCGGAGCTGGTTGACGGCGCGCTGCTGGAGCAGATGACCAAAGTGATTCCACTGAGTGAGGCGCGCGCAGGCGCAGAACAGCTGCTGGCGGGCCAGGTGCGTGGTCGGCTGATTGTCGATTGCCGCCAGGCGCCCTGACCCGGTGCAGGGTGCCGTTATGGCCGCAGCTGTATCTGCGGCCGATCCTGCGCTGGCGGCGTAACCACCTGCAGGTCGGCCTGATACCAGCGTGTCAGGATCGGTTCGGTCATCACCGCGTGCGGCGCGCCCTGCGCCACCAGCTGGCCGTGGTGTAATAACAACACCCGATCCGACCACAGTGAGGCCAGATTCAAATCGTGCAGCACCGCGCAGACGCTAAAATGGCCATTGCGCGTCAGCCGGTGCAGCAGGCGCAGAGTAGACTGCTGCCAGTAGAGATCGAGCGCGGAGGTGGGTTCATCCAGCAGCAGCCAGCCGCGCGGGCCGTCGTCATGCCACAGCTGCGCCAGCACCCGGGCCAGCTGCACGCGCTGCTGCTCCCCGCCCGACAGCGACCGATAGTCGCGCTGCGCCAGCGGCGCGCTGCCGGTTAACTGCATCACCTCCTGCACCACCGCCTGGCAGTTACCGGTCGGCCAGGGTGCGCGCCCCATCGCCACCACGTCGGCAGCCGGCAGCGGAAAGGTGACGCTGTTTTGCTGGCGCATCACCGCGCGGCGCTGCGCCAGCGGTTCGCGCGGCCAGGCCGCCAGTGGACGATCGCCCAGCCAGCATTCGCCGGCGTCCGCGTGCAGAAAGCCGGTCAGCAGCCGCAGCAGCGTCGACTTACCGGCACCGTTAGGGCCGATCAGGGCAACCATTTCGCCCGGCGGCAGCGTCAGGGAAACATCATCGATTAAGGTACGCGTTCCCCGGCAAAACCGCAGTCCGCGCGCCTGCAACTGCTCACTCATTCAGCCCCCTTTGCTGGCGCAGAATCTGCCACAGGAACCACGGCCCGCCCAGCAGACTGGTTAGCAGCCCGACCGGCATTTCGGCCGGAATCACCACGGTGCGCGCCAGCGTATCCGCCAGCAACAGCAGAATCGCTCCCGCCAGCGCCGCGCCCGGCAGCAGCCAGCGGTGGTCACTGCCGAGACAAAAACGCATCACGTGCGGCACCACCAGCCCGACAAAACCGATAATGCCGCTGACCGCCACCGCCGTGCCCACCAGCAGCGCACTCAGCACCAGCAGCTGGCGCTGCGTGCGTTTAACATCGACGCCCATATAGTGCGCGTCCTCTTCGCCCAGCTGCAGCAGATTGAGGCGACGCGCGCGCGTCTGCACCAGCAGCAGCGCCGGGACGATCAGCAGCGCACACACCAGCAGGCTCGGCCACTGGGCACCCGTCAGGCTGCCCATGCCCCACAGCGACAGCTGACGCAGCTGCTGGTCGTTGCTCAGCCACGACAGCACGCCAACCGCCGCGCCGCATAGCGCATTAATCGCAATGCCCACCAGCAGCAGGCGCGCCAGCTGGCCCTGCGCCAGCCGGCTAAAGCTGAAGATCAGCAGCGTCACTACCAGGCTGCCGGCAAACGCTGCCAGCGAGGGCAGCCACAGCGCCAGCAGCGGCGGCAGGCTGAGCGGCAACACCACTGAGAGCGCCACCGCCAGCCCGGCACCGCTGCTGATACCCAGCAGTCCGGGATCGGCCAGCGGATTACGAAACAGCCCCTGCATCACCGCACCGGACACCGCCAGCGCCATGCCAGTCAGCACCGCCAGCAATACGCGCGGCAGGCGAATTGTGAGCCAGATTTGCCAGGCCAGATCGCTGAGCGGCGCCTGCCACAGCGTGCGCAGCGACAGCGGCATCGCGCCGAGGTTGGCCGCCAGCAGCATGCACACCAGCATGCTGATACTCATTAACATCAGCCAGCGCATCATCAGGCGGTTAATCATGCTGCACGGCTTCCGCCGCATGGCGCAGGCGCAAAATCGCGTCCGGCGTATCGAGGCCGAAACTCAGCAGCGCCATCTCATCAATCACCAGCAGCGCGTGATGCTGGCCGGCCGGCGTCAGCTGCAGGCCCGGCAGCGCCCACATCGCCTGCTCGCCTCCCAGCGTGCGCAGCCCCTCTTCGCCGACCACCACCAAATCCGGTGCCGCCGCCACGACGCCCTCCTGCGACAGCTGCTGATAATGCGGCACCGCGCCCATGGCATTAATCAGGCCGGCAGCGCGAATTGCGCCGTCAGCGCCGGTCTGCGCACCAGCCGCCTGGGTGCGTAAACCGCCGTGCGCCATGATAAACAGCACTTTCACCGACAGCGGCTGCTGCGGTAGCTGCGCACGCTGTTTGTTGACCTTGTCGATCAACGCGCGGGCCGCCTGTTCACGCTGCAGCGCTTTGCCAATAGTGGCGATTTTGTCCGTGATGGCGTCGAGGCGGTTATCCCCACTGACCTCCACCACCGTTACCCCGGCGTCCGCCACCTGCTGCAACACCAGCGATGGTTTAGCCAGCGCGCTGGCCAGTACCAGCGTCGGTTTCAGCGCCAGAATGCCTTCCGCGTTGAGCTGGCGCATGTAGCCGACATCCGGCAGCCTGGTGGCCGCCGCCGGATGCTGGCTGGTGCTGTCGCGCGCCACCAGCTGCGCCTGCGCATCCAGCGCGTAGACGATCTGCGTTACATCGCCCCCGATAGTAATGATGCGCTGCGCCGCCCACGCCGGCAGCGTCAGCAGAGCAAGCAGTGTCAGGATCAGCGCTTTCATGCGGCGGCTCCTGTCGGCGTCAGCGCCATCACCTGCTCGCGCCAGCGTGCCTGTTCCGGCGTGCCCTCGCTGCGCTGGCCGTACAGCTGGGCAATCTGCGTGCCATCGGCAGCAAACAGCTCCAGACTGGTGACGAAGCCATCGCCGCCCGGCTTGCGCGTCACCCAGCTCTCGTGAATGCGATTCGCCATCAGATGCAGCGTGAACGTGGGGTTAAAAACGTTAATCCAGTTATCCAGCGGCACCACTTTCCCGATAGTGCCGGTAAAGATCTGGGTACAGCCGCGATTGCCGACGAAAATCATGATTTCATTGCCATCCTGCTGTACCTGGGCCAGCAGCGTTGCCAGCGCGGTGTTGCTCACCTGACGCGCTAAATCATCCGGCACCGCGCGAAACGCCTGCGACCGCGAGAGATGGTGACGCTTCAGCAGGCCAAAGAACTGATGCACATCGGTCATGGCACGCCACTCCGCTTCGACAGTGCCGGCATCCACCCTGTCGCTGAACGGCGTGGCACTGACCGGCTGCGGCTGCAGCTGAGGCGCGTGCGCCAGCCGGAAGCGTTCAATTAACGCCTGCCACGCCGGCATCTCCGTTTGCGCGGTGGTGTAGATTTTCAGCACCACATCAGCGTGACGATCGAAAATCTGTATGCTCTGCCGTTCGCCGTGCGCGGTCTGCTCGTGCAGGAAGAAAGCACTGTGCCACTGCGCGGGAAACAGACGCTGGTCGAGCGCACGCGGATTAAGCACCAGCCCGCCATGTTCGCCGAGATGCAGATTGCTGTAGGTTCCCACCTGTTCGTGCACCGCCCAGGCATTGCGCGTAATACTTTTGGTCTCACCCACTGCCGCCAGCGCCGTCAGCAGCGCCGGAAAATCGGCGCGCAGCGGCTGCGCGTCGTGGCCCACGCGCGCTTCGCACAGCTGTGCTTCCCCTATGCCCATCAGCGCGGCTAAATCACGCGCGTACATTTTTGGCTGCTGGCCTTTCAGCGCCAGATAGTGTTGATAGCGTTGATGCATTGCGCTTGCTCCCGTGAAAATGCCCTGCGCCACCGCAGGGCGAAAAGTGATTAGAAGTCGACGTTCACGCCCAGTTGCCAGGTGCGTCCCGGCATCACGGCCAGATTGATGTCGTTGCGCTCCTGCGCGCTGGCGCTGGTCAGCGTGCGGCTGCTGAGGTAATCCCAGTATTTACGATCGGTAATGTTGTAGACACCGCCGCTCAGCCTGACGTTTTTTGTCAGCTGCCAGTAAGCGGTGGCATCGATCAGGCCATAGCCCGGCACGCGCATGTATTCGCTGCTGGCGTCGCTGATGGCCGCCCCGCTGTTGCTGTAGCTCTCACGGTTGGTGGCGCTGGCCTGTTTGCCTTTGACGAAGGTGGCGGTGAGCGCCGCGCCGTAACCGCGCGCTTTGTCGTCCCACGCGACGCCGACAATCGCTTTCAGCGGCGCGACACTGTCGAGATCGATGTATTTGTCGCCCAGATAGCGGGATTTCGCTTTCCCCTCGCTGTAGCCGAGCGCGAACGTGCTGCTCAGGCCATCCACGGTCGGGAACCAGCTGCCGTAGTTGACGCGGGTGCTGATCTCCGCCCCATAAATGTAGGCTTTGTCGCGGTTCTCAGCCTGATAGCTGGTGTAGATGTTGGCCGGAACATTGACGAACATCGCCGGGTTGGTGGCGCGGCGATAGCGGGTGTAGGCAATAAAGTTTTTATAGGTGTTGTAGAACACCGAGGTATTGAGGGTGATGCCGTCGGTCGGCTGTCCTTTCAGACCCCACTCAAAATTGTTGCTGGTCTCGGTTTTCAGATCGGCATTACCAATCAGCGCATACTGCGCGCTGCCGGCGTAGCTTGAACCAAGGTTCCACGAGCCGTACAGCTGGCTGGTGGTCGGGAACTCCACGCCGCGCTTATATTGCAGCCAGGTGGTGAGCGCCGGATTGATATCGTACTGGAAGGTCAGTGACGGCAGCACTTCGGTGTCTGAATTGGTCTTGCCGTACAGTTTTTCCACCTGCTCTTCGGTCAGCACCGTGCTGCCGTTGGTCAGATCGCCGAGGTTCTTCGGTTTGGTGCTTTGATGAATAACGCGCACGCCGGGAATCACCGCGAAATTGTGGCTATCGAGATCGAAATTGATTTTATCCTGCAGATAACCGGCCACGGTCCAGGAACGGCTGTCTGACTGCGGCTGGGTAATGGTGCCGAAGGTGCCCGGGTTCGGCGCCTGGCGGAACGGACGCTCGCTGTTCTCCACGCGCGCGTTGACGCCGCCGCTCAGCTCGTGGCGGCCGAGGGTTTTGCTGGCGCGCGTGTCAAACCCTAAGGTATCGACGTTGTAGTCAGAGTAGACGAAGCCGTACTGACTGGCGCTGGTCGGTAACCAGGTGGTGTCGTGCGCCTCGGTTTGCTGCCAGTAAACCCGCGTGGTCAGCGTATCGATCATCTCGTTGTACGGCGTCCACTCATCGGCAAGATTAATGCCCCAGCGGCGCGAATCGCTCTGCTGTTGCGCAGTGCCCCAAATAGTGTTGCCGCTGCTGCTGTCCCAGGTATCGTAGTGGGTGTGATTAGTTTTGTGGTAGTAGTCGAAGGTGGCGCTCAGCTTGTGCTGATCGTTTGGCTGCCAGATGCCCGACGTCATAAAGGCATCCGAGTGCCAGTTGGCCGGGTAGGCGTCTTTTACGCCGCTGTTGTTGCGCGTCTGCTGGCCGTCGCGGCGGCTGTAGACAAACAGGCCGCGCAGTTCATCATCCCCTGCCGCCGCGGTGATGCCGTTGTGCCAGCTGCGATCTGCCGAACTGTAGTCGCTCTGATAACCGAAATAGTGGGTTTTATCGCTGCTGAGGTAGTCGTCCGGCGACTTGTTATGAAACGATACGTTACCGCCGATGGCGGTGTTAGGTTGTTCCACCGATGTAGCGCCCTTCTCAATTTCGACGCTGCCAAACATATACGGGTCGATGTAGTCGCGACCGATACCGAAGGTATTGTTACCGGCGCGACTGACGTACGGACGACCGGTGGCGTCCGGTACCGGAATGCCATCAATATCCAGACCGACACGGTTACTTTCCAGACCGCGAATGTTGTAGCCGGTATAGCCTGCACGGTCAAAGCCGCTTTTACCGGCTGACGAACCGCCCGCCGCGCCAGTGGCGCTGACCAGCGGCTCATAACGCATAATCGAACCGAAGTCATTGGCGCCGCGATTTTGCAGATCGCTGGCGGTGAGCGTGGTTTTGCTGCCGGCCTGCTGCTTAGGTGCGGTAACGGTCATTACCGGTTCATTGCTGCTGTTGTTCTCTGCGGAACGCGCCAGCGTACTGCTGTCGCTGGCGGCATAGCTGCAGGCTGCGTGAATGGCTGAAGCAAGAACAGCGACTTTACACAGACGCTGCTGAACAGTTCCCTGAAGGTTGAAAGACATGCGCGAAATACCTGGTTAATTGTTAGTATTCGCTCACTTATTTGCTGCCAGAAAACCACGGCTCTATGCTAAAAACCGTGAAACAGCGCGTCACGCTGGCCAGATAATGTTATCGATCCCGGCACCTGTGGCACAGTGTCATGCGCGCTTCAGTGCACAGCTGCCGTATATAACTGGCCGCGGTGCCGCAGGGATGCCTGTGGTATTTATAGAGAGTAAAATGATGGCGAAAACAATTTAATGCAATTGGTAATCATTATCAATATCATTTGCATCAAGATGTATCTTTGTGCGCACAATTTGTTAACCCATGATTAATCAAGCACTAACAGGAGGGATAGGATGGCAGATAAACCGGCAGTAACCATTCACTACTGTACCCAATGTAACTGGCTGCTGCGTTCGGCATGGATGGCGCAGGAGTTGCTGCATACCTTTGCCGGCGATCTCAGCGCGGTCACGCTCCAGCCCGGCAGCGGCGGCGTGTTCGAAATCAGCATTGATGGTCAGGTAATTTGGGAACGCAAACAGGAAGGCGGCTTTCCCGATGCGGCAGCACTGAAGCAGCGGGTGCGCGATGTCTGCTGGCCGGATCGCGAACTGGGGCACGTGGACAAGAAGAAACCGTAACGCGCTTAGCTGTTGGCGATCTTCTCTGCCGCGTCCTGCAGCGCCGCCACGACAATCTCCACCGTGGCCGGTGAAATCTGCTCCTGCGATAACCGATGATTGAGCGTATAGCGAAGCGTATGGATCGCCTGCTCCACCTGTGGAATGCTGCGGTTGTTGACCAGAATCGCCAGCGAAGTAAGCCGCCCGATAATCACCGCCACGTTTTCGCCATTTTCCGCCAGCAGCGCGCGGCCCGCATCGTTAAGCGCGTAGGCTTTGCGCGTGGCCTGGGCATCCACCACGCGAATGGCGTCCATCTCTTCCAGCAGCGTCAGGTTGGGATAAATAATGCCGGGGCTGGGGGAATATTCGCCTTTCGACAACTCTTCCACCGACTTGATCAGCTCATAACCGTGCGCCGCGCCGCTGGCCAGAAAGTGCAGCATCAGCAGGCGAATATCACTGCCATCCAGCATCCTTTCGCGCCGCTTTCTGCGTGCGCCGGCACAGCTGGCACGCTGTGCCGCATCGGCGTGCTCTGGAACATCCCGCTGCTGTTTCATCGCCTTCCCGGGGTCAGTTGAGGGAGGTTGATAGTAGTCTGGTGCCTGGTAAAATTCAACACAGGCGGCAGCGGGCGGGCGCCGGTTATTTCTGATGCCAGTAAGCGACGGCGCGCACCAGGTCGCTGTGCGCCGCGCGCTGCTGAGTAAAGTAATCGCTCAGCTGTTTCACCGCCGCGCCTTCGCCGGTCAGCCAGATGAAGTAGTCATCAGCAGGCAGCATAATCGGGTCCAGCAGCGGCGTCAGCGCCTCAGCCTGCATGTTGCCGCTGCCGAGCCAGCTCACCGTGACGTCCGGCAGGTCGCCAAGATACGCGCGGCCGATTGGCTCATCAACACAGGCCAGCAGATGAATCTGCTGTGCCTGCATTTCCTGATAGCGGCGCTTAAACGCCGGCAGACCGGTCTCATCGCACACATAAATCTGACAGGCATAATCCACCGGCACGACGCATGAGCCGCGCGGGCCGCCCATCGCAATGCGATCGCCCGGCTGAGCGGCACTCGCCCAGCTGCTGGCGACGCCGCCGTCGTGGATGTAAAAATCCAGCGTCAGCGAATCGCTGCCGTTAAAGGCCAGCGGCGTATAGTCGCGCGCCGCCGGGCGCACGCCGTCAGGCCAGACGATGCCTTCGTCGGTCATGTGTGGCAGCGCCAGCGCACCGCCCGGCGTATCCGGGAAAAACACTTTGATGTGGTCGTCAAAAGAGGGCGAGTGGAAACCCGCCAGATCGCTGCCGCTAAAGACGATGCGCCAGAAGGCATCGGCCACCCGCGTTTTGCTGGCGATGGTGATGTGACGGAAGCGTAATTCATTGCGCACGCGTTGTGGAGCGCGGTGGTGAGTCGGGTTTGGCAACGTTTCTCTCCCTGCAGCGACGGTCCCGCGCTACTGCGCTGCCGCACACCGCTGATGGTGCATGTTATCGAAAATCATTCTCATTAAACGCCTTGCAAGATACCTATGATATATTTTCGACGCAATGCCGAAAAATGCTATTGGCGAAAACGGAACCGGTTTTTGCAAGGTGAGGAAGCGTTTTTTGGCGAGGATTTTCACGGCTTGAGGTCGCCATAAATGGCGACCCTACAGCGTGTCCGCGTATTTTTGAAAGGTAACGGCTGTCGGGGATGTGAATGACGAAAAACAATGCCGTTGAATATCTGCACGGCAGAACTGCGCATAAAAAAAGCGGAGAGTCGCCTCTCCGCTTGTTACTGTCTGCGCACCCGATTAGCGGGTCAGATCGTCAAAGAACTTCTTTACGCCATCGAAGAAGCTTTTCGAACGCGGGCTGTTTTTCTCGCCGGTGGGTCCGCCGAAGCTCTCTTCCAGCTCGCGCAGCAGCGCTTTTTGCTTGTCGTTGAGGCTGACCGGGGTTTCCACCACCACGCGACACAGCAGATCGCCGACCGCACCGCCGCGCACCGACTTCACGCCTTTGCCGCGCATGCGGAACAGCTTGCCGGTCTGGGTTTCTGCCGGCACTTTCAGCTTCACGCGACCGTCGAGCGTCGGCACTTCAATCTCGCCGCCCAGCGCTGCCATGGCAAAGTTGATCGGTACTTCGCAGTACAGGTTGTTATCTTCACGCTCAAAGATCGGGTGTTTCTTCACCGAAACCTGCACGTACAGATCGCCAGCCGGTGCGCCATGCTCACCCGCTTCACCTTCTCCGCTGAGGCGGATACGGTCGCCGGTATCGACGCCGGCCGGGATTTTCACCGACAGCGTTTTCTGGCGCTCAACGCGGCCATGGCCGTGACAGGCGTTGCACGGATCTTTAATCACCGAGCCGCGACCGTGACAGGTCGGACAGGCTTGCTGCACGGTAAAGAAGCCCTGACGCATCTGTACCTGGCCCGCACCGTGACAGGTCGGACAGGTCTGCGGCTGGGTGCCCGCTTTGGCGCCGCTGCCGTGGCAGACATCACACTCTTCCAGCGTTGGAATGCGGATCTCTTTGGTCACGCCGCGTACCGCTTCTTCCAGCGTCAGTTCCATGTTGTAGCGTAAATCGGCGCCACGTGAGGCGCGCTGACGGCGACCACCACCAAAGATATCGCCGAACACGTCGCCAAAGATATCGCTGAAGTCGGCACCGCCGCCACCAAAGCCGCCGCCGAAGCCGCCACCACCGCCCTGCTCAAACGCCGCATGACCGTACTGATCGTAAGCTGCACGCTTCTGCGCATCGGTGAGGATCTCGTAGGCTTCCTTGACCTCTTTGAATTTCGTCTCGGCCTCTTTATCGCCCGGATTACGGTCCGGGTGATACTTCATCGCCAGGCGCTTATAGGCCTTTTTGATTTCGCGCTCATCGGCGGATTTTGAGACGCCTAAGATCTCGTAAAAATCACTCTTAGCCATTTTTCTCTGCCCTTAACATGATCGCACGGGCGTGGAGAAATCTCCGACGCCCGTGCTGGTTTCAACGGCTGTCAGGCCAGCCGTCGCGCCCGGTCAGGGGCAATTATTTTTTATCTTTCACTTCTTCGAATTCAGCGTCGACAACGTCGTCATCTTTCTTCGCCGAAGCGTCGCCGGCATCCGCTGCGCCGGCCTGAGCCTGTTGCTGCGCCAGTTCCATCAGCTTGCTGGACACTTCCATCAGCGCCTGCATTTTGGCTTCGATTTCTGCTTTATCTTCGCCTTTCAGCGCGGTGTTCAGCTCGTTCAGGGCAGACTCGATCGGTGCTTTGTCTTCCGCTGACAGTTTGTCACCGGCTTCGTCCAGCTGCTTACGCGTGCTGTGCGCAATCTGGTCACCCTGGTTACGCGTCTGCACCAGCTCTTCGAATTTACGGTCTGACTCGGCGTTAGCTTCCGCGTCACGAACCATTTTTTCGATCTCTTCCTCGTTCAGGCCAGAAGAAGCTTTGATGGTGATCTTCTGCTCTTTCCCGCTGTTTTTGTCCTTCGCAGACACGTGCAGAATACCGTCAGCATCGATGTCGAAGGTCACTTCGATCTGTGGCATACCGCGCGGCGCAGGCTGAATACCGTCGAGGTTAAACTGGCCCAGCGATTTGTTATCCGCTGAACGCTTACGCTCACCCTGCAGCACGTGAATGGTCACGGCAGACTGGTTGTCTTCAGCAGTCGAGAACACCTGGCTGTGCTTGGTTGGGATCGTGGTGTTCTTGCTGATCAGCGACGTCATCACGCCACCCATGGTTTCGATACCCAGCGACAGCGGGGTCACGTCCAGCAGCAGAACGTCTTTTACTTCACCGGCCAGCACGCCGCCCTGTACCGCAGCACCCACAGCGACCGCTTCGTCCGGGTTCACGTCTTTACGTGGCTCTTTACCGAAGAACTCCGCCACTTTCGCCTGCACCATTGGCATACGCGTCTGACCACCAACCAGGATAACGTCGTTGATGTCAGAAACCGACAGGCCAGCGTCGTTCAGCGCCACTTTCAGCGGCTCAATTGAACGGGTAACCAGATCTTCTACCAGTGATTCCAGCTTCGCGCGGGTCACTTTGATGTTCAGGTGCTTAGGACCCGTCGCATCCGCCGTGATGTACGGCAGGTTAACGTCGGTCTGCTGCGCAGAAGAGAGCTCAATTTTCGCTTTCTCTGCGGCTTCTTTCAGGCGCTGCATCGCCAGCGGATCGTTGTGCAGATCGATGCCCTGATCTTTCTTGAATTCGGCAACCAGGTAGTTGATCAGACGGCTGTCGAAGTCTTCACCACCCAGGTGGGTATCACCGTTGGTCGCCAGTACTTCAAAGGTTTTTTCGCCGTCGACTTCGTCGATCTCAATGATAGAGATATCGAAGGTACCGCCACCCAGGTCATATACCGCGATGGTGCGGTTGCCCTGGCCTTTATCCAGGCCGTAAGCCAGTGCCGCTGCGGTCGGTTCGTTGATGATACGTTTTACGTCCAGACCCGCGATACGGCCGGCGTCTTTGGTCGCCTGACGCTGCGCATCGTTGAAGTAAGCTGGAACGGTGATAACCGCTTCGGTTACCGGCTCACCGAGGAAATCTTCCGCGGTTTTCTTCATTTTTTTCAGCACTTCTGCAGAGATCTGCGGCGGTGCCATTTTCTGGCCTTTCACGTCCAGCCATGCGTCACCGTTGTCAGAACCGATGATTTTGTACGGCATGATTTTGATATCACGCTGCACTTCTTCGTCCTGGAAACGACGGCCGATCAGGCGCTTGATTGCAAACAGGGTGTTCTGCGGGTTGGTCACCGCCTGACGTTTAGCCGGTTGACCGACCAGAGTTTCGCCATCCCCGGTATATGCAATGATTGACGGTGTGGTGCGATCGCCTTCGGCGTTTTCAAGCACGCGTGCTTTGCCACCGTCCATAATCGCCACACATGAGTTGGTTGTACCCAGGTCAATACCAATAATCTTACCCATCTAAACGTCTCCCACTTAAATTCTTTGCCAAATTGGGTTGTGAAGCAGAGATGCGGTCACGCTGACCACTTTCAACTGCTGCGGCAGATTTTTTTGCTGCCTCACAATGCTTGATGACAACTAAATGGGGCCGCTTCGAAGCGCATCAAGGGTTAAAACTAAAAAAAATTTAGATTCGCTTACCGCGTGAGATCAAAGTGCGGCAAAAGCCACCTGATTATGATGCAGCGCCCCGCGCCCCACCGCTGTTGGCGCGGGCGTTAAACCAATAAACAATAACGCTGCTGCTGAGGAATTATGGGCAACACCACGCTGGCGAATCCCGCCCCACTGGGCCTGATGGGTTTTGGTATGACCACCATCCTGCTCAACTTACACAATACCGGTCTGTTTGAAATGGATGTGATTATCCTGGCGATGGGCCTCTTTTATGGCGGCATCGCGCAAATCCTTGCCGGGCTGCTGGAGTATAAAAAAGGCAACACCTTCGGCCTGACCGCCTTTACCTCGTACGGTAGCTTCTGGCTGACGCTGGTGGCGATTCTGCTGCTGCCAAAAATGGGACTGGCCGCGGCCGCCGATGGCCATTTCCTCGGCGCTTATCTGGCGCTGTGGGGACTCTTCACGCTGTTTCTGTTCTTTGGCACGCTGCGGGCCGCGAAGATGCTGCAGTTTGTGTTTGCCAGCCTGACGCTGCTGTTTGCGCTGCTGGCTATCGGTCATCTGCTGGATCACGCGGCGCTGCTGCGTATCGCTGGCTGGGTGGGCATCGTCTGTGGTGCCAGCGCCTTTTATCTGGCGATGGGCGAAGTGCTGAACGAGAAGTTTGAGCGCAGCGTGTTGCCGATTGGCGAGTAATCAACGGCGCGCGGAGCCGTGCCGCTCCGCGCGCTGTCATTACGATGAATGCAGCGAGACATCCAGCTGCGCATTAGCCTGGCGGCTGTCATGCCATAACCACAGCGCCACCAGCATACCGATCAGCGCCAGCGCCAGCACGTACCATGCCGGCGCCATCGGCGTCAGCGACATCATCAGCGTCACGCTGATCGGCGTCAGGCCGCCAAAGATGGCATACGACACGTTGTAAGAGAAGGAAATGCCGGTGAAGCGCACCGCCGCTGGAAACGCCCGCACCATAACAAACGGCACCACGCCGACCACGCCCACGCTCAGTCCCGCCAGACCGTACCAGATGAACAGCATCTGCGGCGTGCCGCCAAGCTGCTGGAAAAAGCTCCAGCTGCACAGCGCCAGCAGCAGCGAACCAATCAGTAAGGTACGCGCCGCACCGTAGCGATCGACAATCCAGCCCGCCAGCACGCAGCCGATCAGCAGCATCACGGTCGCGAAACTGTTGGCCTGCAGACTGAGCGCCGCCGGCACGCCATGCTGCTTCTGCATCAGCGTCGGCGCCATCAGAATCACCACCACAATACAGGCTGATAATAGCCAGGTAAGCAGCATCGACACCGCAATACCGCGCTTATGGCTGGCGAGAATGGTCTGTAGCGGCAGTTTTTCCGCCAGCGCTTTGCGCTGCTGCATCTGACGAAATACCGGGGTTTCATGCAGCCAACGACGCAGATACATCGCCAGCAGGCCAAACAGGCCGCCGAGGAAGAAAGGAATGCGCCAGCCGTGATCGCGTATCACCGCCGGCGAGAGCGAAGTATTCAGCACCGTCGCCACCAGCGAACCGAGCAGAATGCCGGCGGTTAAGCCTGCAGTCAGCGTGCCGCAGGCAAAACCGATGCGCTTCTCCGGCACATGCTCCGCAACAAACACCCACGCGCCCGGCACCTCGCCGCCAATGGCCGCGCCCTGCAGCACGCGCATCAGCAGCATCAGTAACGGTGCGGCAATGCCAATGCTGGCGTAGGTGGGCAGCGCGCCCATCGCCAGCGTCGGCAGCGCCATCAGCAGAATACTCAGACTGAACATCTTCTTGCGCCCGACTTTGTCGCCAAAGTGCGCCATGATGATGCCGCCCAGCGGGCGCGCCAGATAACCGGCGGCGAAGATGGCAAAGGTCTGCACCTGACGCAGCCATTCCGGGATGTCTGGCGGAAAGAACAGCTCGCCAATTACCGCAGCGAAGAAGACGAAGATGATAAAATCGTAGAATTCCAGCGCCCCGCCCAGGGCAGCCAGCGCCAGGGTTTTGTAGTCCTGGCGGTTGAGTCGACGCGTTGTCAGCGAATCCATAAGAGTGCGGTATCCAGAGGCCATGTCAGTATAGTTGTAAAGCTGCGGTTACTATACCGTCAATATTTTGCCACACCAGTCACTCTGCATTTTATGCCTGAAAACGGCAATTTTCAGACGTTTGTCTCACGCCGTGCGCTTTTCGGGCGAAAAGCTGCTACCACCTCCGGGTGGGTTTCGACGTAAGGCCCTTCCAGCAGCTGTAAACAATAGGGTACAGCCGCGAAAATCCCTGGCACTTTCACCGTACCGTCATCCGCTTTCAACCCTTCCAGCGTCTCTTTAATCGATTTCGGCTGTCCTGGCAGATTGAGGATCAGCGACTGCTTGCGGATCACGCCCACCTGGCGTGACAGAATCGCGGTCGGCACAAACTGCAGGCTGATCTGCCGCATCTGCTCGCCAAAGCCGGGCATCTCGCGGTCGGCTACCGCCAGAGTCGCATCCGGCGTGACGTCGCGCCGGGCCGGACCGGTACCGCCGGTGGTCAGCACCAGGTGGCAAAAACGTTCGTCGACCAGCTCGCAAATCGCCTGCTCAATCATCGGCTGTTCATCCGGAACCAGGCGGGTTTCAATCTCAAACGGTGTCGCCAGCGCAGCGCTAAGCCAGCTTTCCAGCGCCGGAATGCCCTGATCCTGATAGATGCCGTTAGCGGCCCGATCGGACACGGAAATTAAGCCAATACGTAAAGTATCCATAGAGTTATCGCTGTGTTGACCGCGGGGCGGTGAGAAAAAGGGGAATGGCAGAAAGGATAATACAAAGCATCAGCGAGGGAAACGCGAAAACCGTGGCGACCGGCAGCCGCCACGGCACATCACCTTACAGCAGTTCGGCGATCATCTTCTCAAGTTTGCCCTGGTCGATGGCAAAGTTGCGGATACCTTCGGCCAGTTTGGTCACCGCCATTGGATCCTGGTTGTGCTGCCACAGGAATTCCGCTTCGGTCATTTTAGCCGGACGCGCTTTCACTTCGCCGCTGTAGCTCAGTTTACGCTCTACGCTGCCTTCGCTCTCGGCCAGCTCTTTCAGCAGGCCCGGAGAGATAGTCAGGCGGTCGCAACCGGCCAGCTCGATGATTTCGCCGACGTTACGGAAGCTGGCGCCCATCACCACGGTTTCATAGCCGTGCTGCTTGTAGTAGTTGTAGATCTCAGACACGGATACCACGCCTGGATCTTCATGCGCTGCGTACTCTTTCTTGTCGGTGTTCTGCTTGTACCAGTCGAGGATACGGCCAACAAATGGCGAAATCAGGAACACGCCCGCTTCGGCACAGGCACGCGCCTGGGCGAAGGAGAACAGCAGCGTCAGGTTACAGTTGATGCCTTCTTTCTCCAGCTGCTCCGCCGCGCGGATGCCCTGCCAGGTTGAGGCCAGTTTGATCAGGATACGATCGTTGCTGATGCCGGCATCGTTGTACAGTTTGATCAGGCTGCGTGCTTTCGCGATGCTCGCTTCGGTGTCGTAAGAGAGACGCGCGTCAACTTCAGTAGAGATACGTCCCGGGATCAGTTTGAGAATTTCCAGACCAATGTTAACGGCCAGCTTGTCAGAAACCAGCGCCAGCTGCTCTTCTTTGTTGCTGCTCTGCTGACGTGCCCAGCTAATGGCTTCGTCAATCAGTTTGCGGTATTCAGGGATTTGCGCAGCGTTGAGGATCAAAGAAGGGTTAGTGGTGGCATCCTGCGGTTGGTAGAGTTTCATTGCCGCGATATCACCGGTGTCGGCGACCACAGTAGTCAGCTGACGCAAGGAAGTAAGTTTGTCCGTCATGGTTCTCTTTTCTCTTAAGTTGACTGTCAGGGTGTAAAAGGCTGTTGCGATAATATCACGCAGGCTAAGCGGCGCAACATCGCCGCGTGCCCTTTACGATAGCGCTAACAAATGGGAGCGATTTGCCGATCCGTGCAGCTTTTTTGCTACACTCGTCGCGACATTTTTCCCATCCATCCCCTGAAAACAGCGGGTCAACGAGGACAGACACAATGCTGATGGTTATCTCGCCAGCCAAGACACTGGATTATGAAAGCCCGCTGGCAACGTCACGGTTTACCCAACCGGCGCTGTTAGAAAAATCACAGCAGCTGATTGACGTGGCGCGCGATCTTTCCCCGGCGCAAATCGCTTCGCTGATGGGCATCAGCGACAAACTGGCGCACCTCAACGCCGACCGTTTCAGCCAGTGGCAGCCGCCCTTCTCACCCGATAATGCGCGGCAGGCAATTCTGGCCTTCAAAGGTGATGTTTATACCGGTTTGCAGGCAGAGACCTTCAGCGAAGCCGACTTTGATTTTGCCCAAAAACACCTGCGCATGCTTTCGGGCCTGTACGGCCTGCTGCGCCCGCTGGATTTGATGCAGCCGTACCGCTTAGAGATGGGCATCAAACTGGCGAATCCGGCCGGCAAAGATCTCTACAGCTTCTGGGGCGACCTGCTGACGCAAAAGCTCAACGACGCGCTGGCGGAACAGGGCGATGACGTGCTGATCAACCTCGCCTCCGATGAGTATTTTAAAGCCATCAAGCCGAAGCAGCTGAATGCCGAGCTGGTTAAGCCGGTGTTCCTCGATGAGAAAAACGGTAAGTTCAAGGTGATCAGTTTCTACGCCAAGAAGGCGCGTGGCCTGATGAGCCGTTATGTGATTGAGAAGCGCCTGACGAAACCGACGCAGCTGAAGAAGTTTGATGTTGACGGTTATTTCTTTGATGCGGCGGAGAGTAAGGGTAACGAGCTGGTATTTAAGCGCCGCGAGCAATAACGCCAGCTTCACCTGAATCGTAGCGGCGCAAATCATTGCGCGTCTGTTAAAAACCCGCGCGTTAAATCGCGCCGCCAGAAAAATGCATAACGGGCCGATGTGACCGGCCCGTAAGATATTTACTTCAGCAAAAACGCCCGCAGCGCGGCGAAATCCGCCTTCATGGCATGCGACAGCAGCGGCAAATCGGCGCGCGCGGCCAGCGCTTCCGGCAGCGGCAGCGGCTGGCCGAGAATCTCTTCCACGCTCTCCTTAAACTTCGCCGGATGCGCGGTGCCGAGGAACAGGCCAAACTCCCCTTCCTGCAGCTGATCGCGCAGCAGACGATAGGCAATCGCCGCGTGCGGTTCTGACAGGTAACCCAGCTCTGCCAGCTCGCGCATGGTGGCTTTGGTGGTCTCATCCGACACCGCGCCGTAGGCCAGATCGGTCAGGCGCCAGGTTTTGCGGCGGAACAGCTCTTCCACACGCGGCCAGTTGTTAGGCTGGCTGACATCCATCGCGTTCGACAGCGTTGCCACGGTCGCGTTCGGCTGCCACTGACCGTCGGCAAGGAAGCGCGGCACGGTATCGTTGGCGTTGGTCGCGGCGATAAAGCGCTTGATCGGCAGACCGAGCGATTTCGCCAGCAGACCGGCCGTGAGATCGCCAAAGTTACCGCTTGGCACCGACACCACCAGCTGATTACGTTTCTCCTGCGGCAGCTGCGCCACCGCCTCGAAGTAATAGCAAATCTGTGCCAGCAGACGGCTGATATTGATGGAGTTAGCCGAGTTCAGGCCGATGGCTTTCTTCAACTCTTCGTCATCAAACGCCTGCTTAACCAGCGCCTGGCAGGCATCGAAGTCGCCGTCGATCGCGATGGTTTCAATGTTGCCGCCCAGCGTACAGAACAGCTTCTCCTGCAGCGGACTGATTTTGCCCTGCGGATACAGGATGACCACGCGCACGTTTTCCATGCCGTAGAACGCGTGCGCCACCGCTGCGCCGGTATCGCCGGAGGTCGCGGTCAGAATGGTGATCTGCTCATCCGCGCCAGACACGTACGACAGCATCTGCGCCATAAAGCGCCCGCCGAAATCTTTAAACGCCAGCGTCGGACCGTGGAACAGTTCGAGACAGGCCACATCGTCGCTCACCTGGCTCACCGGTGCCGGGAAAGCAAAGGCGTTCTTCACGCGCTCGGCCAGCTGGTGCGCGGCAATTTCATCGCCGATGTAAGCAGAGAGAATCTTGCTGCTGCGGCTGACGAAATCCATCTCCAGCATCGCATCAATGTCGGTCAGCTCGAATTCCGGCAGTTCCAGCGGGAAAAACAGCCCCTGCTGCGAGCCGAGGCCCTGTTTCACGGCCTGCGCGAAGCTAACCTGCTCGTTATGATCCTTAAGGTTGTAGAGTTTCATGCGTTATCCCAGTTTACGTGCGCCAGCCGTATCAAGACGGCAGATATGGACGAAGCCTTCCTCATTCTGCAGATAGTGCTGGCTCAGCCAGTCTGCCATCCGCTGTGCCGTTGCCATCTCGTTGCAAACGGCGAAAAGTGTCGGGCCAGAGCCCGAAATACCGCAGGCCAGCGCGCCAATGTCGCTGGCCGCCTGCCGCGCCTCAGCAAAGCCCGGCAGCAGTTTGGTGCGATACGGCTCGGCGATCACATCCTGCATCAGTTTAGCCGCCAGCAGCGGCTGACGGGTGTGGCAGGCGTGAATAAAGCCGGCCAGCAGACGACCATGTTTGATGGCATCCTGCTTGCGATACTGCGCCGGCAGGATGGCGCGTGCTTCCGCCGTGGAGACTTTGATGCCCGGATAAGCCATTACCCATAGCCAGTCATCAAAGCACGGCACCTCCTGGCTGATGATCCCGTTCTCTTCAATCATCAGCTGTACGCCGCCGAGGAAGCACGGCGCGACGTTGTCATAGTGCACGCTGCCGGAGATGCGCCCTTCCAGCTCGCCCATCAGCGCCAGCAACTCGGTGTCGTTAAGCGGCTGGCCGCAGAACTCATTCATCGCCATCAGGCCGGCCACTACCGAGCAGGCGCTGGAACCGAGGCCTGAACCAATCGGCATGTTTTTCTCCAGCGTCATCGCCACCGGAACGTCTTTACCAATCGCCTGGCAGAAACGCTGCCAGCACTGGTAAACGATGTTGTCCTGCGGATCGGCGGGCAGTTTGCTGACAAAGCGCCCTTTATTCTGCAGGCTAAACTGGTCTGCCGCTTCGACCGACACGCAGTCGCCCAGCAGCGAGCCATCCACCGGCGAAACCGCCGCGCCCAGCACATCAAAGCCGACGCTGACGTTACCTATCGAGGCCGGTGCATAAATTTTTACCATCATTAAACTCCCAACTTCCACGTCAGCGTGCGCAGCAAATCGGCAAACACACCCGCCGCGGTGACATCATTCCCCGCGCCATATCCGCGCAGAACCAGCGGGATCGGCTGATAATAGCGGCTGTAAAACGCCAGGGCGTTCTCGCCGTTCTTCACTTTGTACAGCGGATCGTTGCCGTCCACCGCATCGATTTTAACTTTGCAGGCGCCGCCCTCTTCAATCGCGCCGACGAAGCGTAACACTTTACCCTCATCACGCGCTTTGGCAACGCGCGCGGCAAAGGCGTTGTCCAGCTCCGGCAGCCGCGCCATAAACTGATCGACGTCGGCGATGTCCGTCAGGCTGGCGGGCAGCAGCGGTTCGATGTCGATGTCGCTCAGCTCCAGCTGGTGACCCGCTTCACGCGCCAGAATCAGCAGCTTACGCGCCACGTCAGTACCGGACAGGTCGTCACGCGGATCCGGCTCGGTAAAGCCCAGCTCGCGCGCCATGCGGGTGGCTTCGGACAGCGTCACGCCCTCATCCAACTTGCCGAAGATAAACGACAGCGAGCCCGACAGGATGCCGGAGAATTTGATCAGCTCATCGCCGGCGTTCAGCAGGTTCTGCAGGTTTTCAATCACCGGCAGACCGGCACCGACGTTGGTGTCGTAAAGGAACTTACGGCGCGATTTCGCCGCCGCCGCACGCATCTGCTGGTAGTAATTCCACGACGAGGTATTGGCCTTTTTATTCGGCGTGACCACGTGGAAACCTTCGGCGAGGAAGTCTGCGTACTGATCGGCCACCGCCTGGCTGGAGGTACAGTCGACGATCACCGGGTTGAGCAGATGGTACTCTTTCACCAGACGAATCAGCCGGCCGAGGTTAAACGGCTCTTTGGCTTCCGCCAGCGCCGCCTTCCAGTTGCTGAGGTCGATGCCGTGCACGTTGGTCAGCAGCGCATGCGAATTGGCGATGCCGCACACGCGCAGATCGATATGCTTGCCCTTCAGCCACGCCTGCTGACGGTGCAGCTGCTCAAGCAGCGCGCCGCCGACACCGCCGACGCCCACCACAAACACTTCGATCACCTGATCGGTGGCGAACAGCATCTGATGCACCACGCGTACACCAGTGGTGACGTCATCGTTGCTGACCACGACCGAGATAGAACGCTCAGAGGAGCCCTGAGCAATCGCCACGATATTGATGTTGGCGCGTGCCAGCGCCGAGAAAAATTTAGCGGAGATGCCGCGCAGCGTGCGCATGCCGTCGCCCACCACCGAAATCACCGCCAGCTGCTCCAGCACGTCGAGCGGATCGAGCAGGCCATCTTTCAGTTCGAGGTAGAATTCCTCTTCCAGTACGCGACGTGCGCGCGCCTGCTCGCTCTGCGGCACGCAGAAGCTGATGCTGTATTCGGAGGAGGATTGAGTAATCAGCACCACGGAAATGCCGGTGCGCGACATCGCGGCAAACACGCGCGCCGCCATGCCCACCATCCCTTTCATGCCCGGACCGGAGACGTTAAACATCGCCATGTTATTCAGATTGGTGATGCCTTTTACCGGATTTTCATCCACTTCGCCTTCGCCGCCAATCAGAGTGCCCGGCGCCTGAGGATTGGCGGTATTTTTGATTAAGCACGGAATCTGGAACTGAGCAATCGGCGCGATGGTGCGCGGGTGCAGCACTTTGGCACCAAAGTAGGAGAGCTCCATCGCCTCCTGATAGGACATCGACTTCAGCAGACGCGCATCCGGTACCTGACGCGGATCGCAGGTGTAAACGCCATCGACATCGGTCCAGATTTCACAGCAGTCCGCGCGCAGACACGCCGCCAGCACGGCCGCTGAGTAGTCGGAGCCGTTACGCCCCAGCACCACCAGCTCGCCCTTCTCATTGCCGGCGGTGAAGCCCGCCATCAGGATCATATGATCGGTCGGGATCTGGCTGGCCGCGATACGCCGGGTGGATTCGGCGATATCCACGGTCGATTCAAGATAGTGGCCCACCGCCAGCAGTTTTTCGACCGGATCGATCACCGTCACTTTGTGGCCGCGCGCCTGCAGCAGCGCTTCCATGATGGCAATAGACAGCTTCTCACCACGACAGATAATGGCGGCGTTGACGGCATCCGGGCACTGGCCCAGCAGGCTGATGCCGTGCAGCACCTGTTTCAGCTGGGCAAACTCCAGCTCAACGCGGGTTTTCAGGCCATCGTAATCGAAACCTGGCTGAGCGTCGGCCAGCCCCTGCAGCAGTTCGGCAAAAATGCGTTCGGCATCGCTGATATTCGGCAGTGCATCCTGACCGCTGATGGTTTTCTCAATCATCGCTACCAGATGATTGGTGATTTTCGCTGGCGCAGAGAGCACGGTGGCAACCTGTCCCTGTTGCGCATTGCTTTCCAGAATATCTGCCACGCGGAGAAAACGTTCCGCATTGGCTACCGAGGTTCCGCCGAATTTCAGCACTCGCATGATTGAAGCTCTCCTGAATTTTTGCCGAAAAAAAAGCCCGCACTGTTGAGGTGCGGGCTTCTTTCTTTTGTTTTTCCTGTATGCGTCAGCCCGCACCGTTACCTGTGGTAATGGTGGTGGTAATAATAATGGTGGTGTTCAGGCTGTGGTTACGCATTGAGATTTTTTCTGTCTGTCTTTGTCTTGTCCGTCTGCCTTCCAGAAGTAAAGCAAAGCGCACGTTAAGTCAACGAATTTGTCTTTGCACCCGAATGGTGCTGCTGCGCAGTGCTGCGCCGCAGACGCCGAAACGGATTGCGATCGTTCAGGCAGCGTCACAGACGCCCGATCACTCACTGTCCGGAGCCGGTTTTCCCGAGCAATTATCTATAAGTTTTTTTTCTACGTCGTGCAGCAAACGGTGCAGCATGGCGCTGTCGCGCTGCTCAAGCAGACCAATGCGCTGATCGATCCAGTCCGCCAGCTTGGCATCATTGCTGACGTCCAGCGTCACCAGCAGCTGATGAAAACGCTGGCGCAGCGCCTGCAGCTGCTGCGCGTTAGCCGCCTCAACCGGCGCGGCCGCCACCTGATGCAGCGCCGACAGCTGATAGCAGTACACCATCACCGCCTGGCCGAGATTCAGCGAAGGATAGTCCTGCGCCATCGGAATGCCGGTCAGCAGATCAACCTGTTCCAGCTCCTCATTAGTCAGCCCGCTGTCTTCGCGGCCAAACACCAGCGCGATGCGATTCAGCCACTGACGCTTCTCCTGCAGGATGGTTTCGACCTGCGCCGGCGTGGCGTAATAGCGAAACTTCGCCCGGCTGCGGGCGGTAGTGGCCACGGAAAAATCGACATCCGCCAGCGCGGCGCTCAGCGTGTCATAGGTTTTCACGTGGTCAAGAATCTCACCGGCGCCGTGGGCCACACGCCGCGCGGCCGGATCCTGCCAGGCGTCACTGGCGACAATACGCAACTCGCTAAATCCCATGGTTTTCATGGCGCGGGCGGCCGCGCCGATATTCTCCGGGCGAGCGGGTGAGACAAGGATCAGGGGGAAATGCATGATTTTTCCATCGAACGGTTAATAACCCGACCTATGTTGGCATGCAGGCGACAAAATACCAACCGCACGGGCCTGAGAAAATAAGATGTTAAGGATGTTAAAACAGGGCAAAAATGCCGGGAAGGCGTAATTATGCGTAATAAGCAAAATTTATGCACTAAACCCATATTAAAACATTATTTTTCATACAATTGAAAAGTTATTACCTGCAGGTTTTACTTTTGCGCTGATGCAGCTGAAATGTAGCGAAAATGCTGCTTTTTGTGAGCTAAGCTGGCATTCCAGTAGAAGTTTTTCATAAAAGTGTTAACGTGCTACACTTGCATTTGATATAAGTCAACGAAGCGTTGTTTTTATGCTTATCGGTTGTTGTTGGTGCTGTTAGGTTGCTGTTAATACGGTTAGGATAAGCGCCAGTCCGATACCCACGGGGCACGCAAATATTCATCCTGACTGGCTGAGCTAACACTGAAGTTGACGTAGATGGATGGTGTATTCCGAAGATCATTTCGTACACCGGTTGCGAACGGCCCACTGTTCAGTGGAACAGTTATGGCAACCGCCGTACGCCCTGTTTTCGATTTGTTGGCAAATTTTAGGTAGCGAAACATGCAGACCCCGCACATTCTTATCGTTGAAGACGAACTGGTCACGCGTAACACCCTCAAAAGTATCTTTGAGGCCGAAGGTTACGTGGTCTATGAAGCCACCGACGGCGCCGAGATGCATCAGGTTTTGACCGATAACGACGTCAATCTGGTGATTATGGATATCAACCTGCCGGGCAAAAACGGTTTACTGCTGGCGCGTGAACTGCGCGAACAGGCTAACGTCGCCCTGATGTTCCTCACTGGCCGTGATAACGAAGTGGATAAAATCCTCGGTCTGGAGATCGGTGCCGACGACTACATCACCAAGCCATTTAATCCACGTGAGCTGACGATTCGTGCGCGCAACCTGCTGTCGCGTACCATGAATCTGGCGATGCCGAGCGAAGAGCGCCGTCAGGTCGAGAGCTATCGCTTCAACGGCTGGGAACTGGATATTAACAGCCGCTCGCTGATCAGCCCGAACGGCGATCAGTACAAGCTGCCGCGCAGTGAGTTCCGCGCCATGCTGCACTTCTGTGAAAACCCAGGCAAAATCCAGACGCGTGCTGACCTGCTGAAGAAAATGACCGGTCGCGAGCTGAAGCCGCATGACCGCACGGTGGATGTCACTATTCGCCGCATCCGCAAACACTTTGAGTCGACGCCGGATACGCCGGAAATCATCGCCACTATCCACGGCGAAGGCTACCGCTTCTGCGGCGAGCTGCAGGATTAAGCGTCCGTCGCGAAACAAAAAAACGCCCGTCAGGGCGTTTTTTTATCGGCTCAGTGCCACGGCATAATCGGCACCGCGCTCAGCGCATTTTTCGGTGAGCCATCAACTACTTTATCCGAATAGCTCAGGTACACCAGCGCATGACGTTTCTGGTCAAAGAAGCGCACCACCTGCAGCTTTTTAAACACCAGCGAAGTGCGTTTGCGGAACACCACTTCACCCTGCGCCTTGCCCTGCGCGATTTTATCGCTAAGCTCTATCGGTCCCACCTGCTGACAGGAGATGGCCGCGTCGGAAGTATCTTCCGCCAGACCCAGTCCGCCCTTAATACCGCCGGTTTTTGCCCGGCTGATATAACAGGTTACATTTTTAACGTCGGGGTCATCGAAGGCTTCCACCACGATCTTATGATCGGGGCCAAACATCTTGAATACGGTGTCAACGGAGCCGATCTCCTCGGCCAGCACGCTCTGACTCAACATAAATGTTGCCAGCGTGACTATAAGATTGCGAGCTATTGTCATTGAGTTACCATTGCAAACGGAATAGATGTGAATGTAATGTACTGTTAATCGAACCGAGAACCAAACCTAACGGGTTTCAACCCGCATTGATGTAGCACAGTTAACTGGCAAACCACCCCCGCGCCGTTGTGCAATTCGTGCTACTATTCGGTGACTTCATCGTTGCGCCACCAGAGAGTTATGAGGATGTTTTATGGACCAAGCCGGTATCATTCGCGATTTGCTTGTCTGGCTGGAAAGCCATCTGGATCAACCCCTTTCGCTCGATAACGTTGCGCTAAAAGCGGGCTATTCCAAGTGGCACCTGCAGCGAATGTTCAAGGAAGTTACTGGCCACGCCATCGGCGCGTATATCCGCGCCCGCCGGCTGTCCAAGGCCGCCGTCGCGCTGCGTCTCACCAGCCGGCCGATCCTCGACATTGCGCTGCAGTATCGCTTCGATTCGCAGCAAACCTTTACCCGCGCGTTTAAAAAGCAGTTCAATCAGACACCTGCGTGGTATCGCCGCTCGTCGGAGTGGAATTCGTACGGCATTCGCCCGCCGATTCGCCTCGATGATTACCCGATGCCGCAGGCGCAGTTCGTCACGCTGCCGGAAACGGTGCTGGTGGGGCAAACGCAGAGCTATACCTGTACGCTGGAGCAGATCTCCAGCTACCGCGACGAGATGCGCATCCACTTCTGGAAGCAGTTCCTGCTGGAGACCGATACCGTGCCGCCGGTGCTGTACGGCCTGCATCAGGTACGCGCCAGCCATGAGAAGGATGATGAGCAGGAGATTCTGTACACCACGGCGGTGCCGGCCGACCAGCAGGCGCTGAGCATGCAGTCAAACCAGAGCGTGATTCTGGAAGCCGGGGATTATGTGCAGTTCAGCTATCAGGGACCGCGCACTGCGCTGCAGGAGTTTATTCTGCTGCTGTACGGCACCTGTATGCCAACCCTCGGCCTGGTGCGCCGTCAGGGCCAGGATATTGAGCGTTTCTATACGCACGGTGGCAAGAAGCGCAGCGAGCCGCCAATGGAGATTCGCTGCGAATATCTGATTCCAATTCGTCCGCAGCAGTAACGGGCGTTGTCGACGGTCGCCATGAATGGCGACCCTACAGAAGCATCACCGTTTGTCGCCGATGCGTACTGACCGTGCTCCCGTAGGGCGCGCATTCATGCGCACCGATTCAACCGCAGCAACAACCCCTACCGTTTGTCGCCGATGCGCATTGCCCATGCTCCCGTAGGGTGCGCATTCATGCGCACCGATTCAACCGCAGCAACAACCCCCACCGTTTGTTGTTGATGCGCATTGCCCATGCCCTCGTAGGGTGCGCATTGATGCGCACCGATACGCGATCATTGATACGCACCGATACGCGGTCATTCTGCGTCATGTGCTACCGCGCTTAACGCTGCAGCTCATCCAGCGCCGGGGCATCCAGATGCGACACATCGCCTGCCGTCTCCACCACCCAGCCGGCGGCGAGCCAGGCGCTTTGCTGATGATCGACGCGCGAAATCGAGCAGTTACGCAGACGCAAACGGCGCTCCGCATGGGCCGGCAGCCCGAGAATGGTACTCACCAGCACGCCCAGCGCCATGCCGTGACTCACCAGCAGCGGACGGCTACCCGCCGGCAGATCGAGACAGGCATTGAGCGCGGCATGCATGCGCGTCGCCATCTCTTCCATCGATTCGCCGCCCGGAATCCGGCCGCCTTCGGTGCCATCCACCAGCGCTTTACGCCAGCTCTCCTCTTCCGCCGTCAGGCCGTCGAGCGGACGCTGCTCCAGACAGCCCATATTGAGCTCGCGCAGGCGGGCATCGAGCGTCACCGTACAACCGCAGGCATCAGCGATAATCTCCGCGGTGCGCCGGGTACGTCCTAAATCGCTGGCAATCACGTGAGTAATGCCCAGCGATTTCACGCGCTCGCCTACCTGATGCGCCTGCTGCTCACCTTTATCCGTCAGCGGACTGTCGGACTGCCCCTGAATGCGTCGGGCCGCATTCCAAACCGTTTCACCGTGACGAACAAGATAGACCTGTAACATGCTTAATTTCCGTTATACTGCGACAAATTTGTCTTGAGGGTTCAGGTAATTATGTACCATGTTGTCGCAGCCACCATCAATCCGGCAAAAATCCGCGCAATTGCTCAGGCGTTCAACGACGTTTTCGGCGAAGGATCCTGCCATATTGAAGGGGTCGAGGTCGAGAGCGGCGTCGCCGCGCAGCCCTTAAGCGATGCCGAAACGCGAACTGGCGCACGCCAGCGCGTGGCGAATGCGCGTCATGTGCGGCCACAGGCGGATTACTGGGTGGCGATTGAAGCGGGCATTGAGGGCGACTGCGCCTTTGCCTGGATGGTGGTGGAGAATGCGCAGCAACGCGGTGAATCCCGCTCTGCCAGCTTTACGCTGCCGCCGGTGGTGATGGCCGGTCTGGCTGCCGGGCATGAGCTCGGTGACGAAATGGCGCGCTTAACCGGCGTGGAGAATATCAAACACAAGGGCGGTGCGATTGGCGCCTTCACCCACGGCCTGCTGAGCCGCTCCAGCGTCTATCATCAGGCCCTGATTCTGGCGCTCTGTCCGTTCACTCACCCGCTGTATCAGCAGTGATCAGCTGCGCCCGAGGCGCGCTTCCAGCCAGCGTTTCAGCTCGGGCGGCGCCTCTTTCAGGCTATTGGATCCGCGGGTGATGGTGGCAATCCCGACGCCCAATTCGTTTTTCAGCTCGCGCTGACTGATATCACCGTTGATCAACGCTTCGATAATGCGCAGGCGCGTGCCTAAGGCTTCGCGCTCATCCGGCGTCATCATCAGCTGCAGCAGGGGCAGCGCTACGTCATCGGAAAACGCGTTGTGCATCAGGTCGATGAAACGCAGCCAGTTGTCTTCAACCGGCTGCGGGGAAAGGGGTTGGCTCATGAAGGCTTCCGTACTCATTAACGAGTACGGAAGCATAACACAGTCAGTAACGGCGATTCCACTCGCCGTCGGCGAGAATCTTATCCGGCTTGCCCATGAAGTAGCGGTAATAGGCATCGTAGGCCAGCACGTTTTTCACGTAGCCGCGGGTTTCCGAGAAGGGAATGGTTTCGATAAACGCCACCGCATCCAGTTTGCCGCCGCTGGTATTCAGCCAGCTGCGCACCCGCCCCGGGCCGGCATTATAGGCGGCAGAAGAGAAGATGCGGTTCTGACCAAACTGCTGATAGACATACTCCAGATACTGCGTACCAATCTGAATATTGGTCTGCGGATCGAGCAGCTGGCTGCTGTTAACGTAACCCGGAATGTTATACATCTTCACGGTATGGCTGGCGGTGCCCGGCATCACCTGCATCAGGCCACTGGCGCCAACTGGTGAGCGCGCTTTCGGGTTCCACGCGCTCTCCTGGCGGGAAATCGCCATGGCGTAGCTTGGCGTGATGCCTTTATCACTGGTGTATTGCTGATACAGATTGCGCCACGCCAGCGGGAAACGCTCTTTCAGGCTGTCCCACATTTTCGCGGTGATGGTGGCCTGCACGCTGAGATCCCACCAGTCCTGTTCATTGGCGTAGCGCGCCAGCATCTGCTGCTGGGTGCGGGTTTTACTGCTGATCAGGTTGGCCCACTCGCTGCGCGCCAGGTTATCCAGCCCCCAGTACATCAGCTCGCGCACGCGCGCCATCTCCGGCCCCTGCACCACGCTATTGTCCGCCGCCGGTGCCTGATCCACCTGCAGCGGATACTCTACGCCCAGCCGCTGTGCCGCCACCATCGGATAGAAGCCGCGCTGCTGCATCAGCTTACGCAGAATCTCTTCCGCTTCCTCTTTGCGCCCCTGCGCCATCAGTAAATCGGCCTGCCAGTACTGCCACTCATCTTTCTCTTTGGCTTCCACCGGCAGACGGGCAATCCAGGTGTTCAGGCCGCGACGGTCGTTTTCACTCAGCGCCAGCCGCACGCGCCGCTCAATCAGCGCGGTGGATTCGCTGTTCATCACCACCGCATCGCGCCAGCGCGCCTGCTCCGAGGTGAGATCGGCGCCCATCATGCGCCACACCACCGTCTCTTTCAGATCCTGCTCTTCCGCCGGACTCATCTTCTGCGCCTGAACCAGCTGCGGGATCATCATGCGCGCGTTGTCCATATCCTGACGCGCCACGCGGGCAAAGGCGTAGCTGGTGGCCATGCGGGTAAAATCGGTCGGGCCGAGGGTGCTGGCAAAGGTGGTGACGGTCTGGGGATTTTGCTGCAGCGCAATCAGCGCGCTGGCGGTGGTTTGATAATCCGCCGGCAGCATTTTCGCCAGGTAATTAACCAGGCTGTCGTTGCCGGCTTTCATCGCCAGGCGGATGCGTTCGAGGATGGTGATCGGCGACAGCTGCCCTGAAGCCTGCCACACCGAGAACAGCTTATCGCAGTCGTTCGGTAACGCGGTCCCGCGCAGCCAGATGGCTTTGGCCCCGTCAAACGCCGCCTGCTGCTGACCGGTCGCCCATTTGGCGTAGTACCAGTTACAGCGCGCCTGCACCGGCTTCGGCTCATCCGGGCTGAAGCTGAGCACGCCCGGCCAGTCCTGACGGTGCGCCAGCACGTTAACAAAGCGCGTCTGCAGCGAGCGCGCCGGCGGCAGCGTCGGATATTGCTGAATAAAGTTTTTCACCGCCAGCCCGGTCTCCTGATCGAGATCCTGCGCCAGCAGGCGGTACTGCAGGTACGGATAGAGCGGATAATCCTGCAGCGTTGGCATCAGCTGCTCAACCTGGTCCATCTGTTTGTTGTCCCAGGCCTGTTTGATTTGCGCATAGCGCTGTCGTTGCTGATCCAGCGAATCGGCCCACACGCTGCCGGCCGTGCTGACCAGACAGATCCCTATCATCCAGTTACGCCACTTCTCCACTCCGCTCTCCTCATTGCTGCGCTCCAGCTTATGCCGGACTCCCTTCATGCTAACCAGGCCAACCGGCTCTTGCCACGTTCTTCACAAAATTTACCCAGGCGCACCGTGATTGTTCAGCGCCTGCGCCGCAATTGTGCAAATAATCATCAGAAAAACTTATTACCCATCAAATAGCTACGCGTTTTCATTCAGTTACAACTCTGGCACGTGCTTTGCTCTGTTGAATGCCATCTTGTATACCAGCTGGAATTCACTCATGGCATCGACCTTCGGTTTTACGCTTCAGGACTGGCAACGTTGCGCACAGCAGGATGCACAGCAGATCCCTGCACTGCTGGCCGCACATCTCGACGCACTCGATAACCAGGATAATGCCTGGCTGTACCTCGCTTCGCCGGCCCAGCTGCTGGCGCAGGTTGAACCGCTGCTGGCGGCGTATCAGCGCAATCCGGCCGCCCTGCCGCTGTTTGGCGTGCCGTTTGCCGTCAAAGACAATATTGACGTAGCAGGCTGGCCGACCACCGCCGCCTGCCCGGCGCTGACGTATCAGGCCGCAGCCGATGCCTTCGTGGTGGCCAGGCTGAAAGCGGCAGGCGCTATCGTCATCGGTAAAACCAACCTCGATCAGTACGCGACCGGTCTGGTTGGCACCCGCTCGCCGTATGGCGCGGTGAGCAACACCTTTAATCCGGCCTACGTCAGCGGCGGTTCCAGCTCCGGCTCCGCGTCAGTGCTGGCGCGCGGCCTGGTCGGCTTCTCGCTCGGCACCGATACCGCCGGCTCCGGCCGCGTGCCGGCAGGTTTTAACAATATCGTCGGGCTGAAGCCGACCAAAGGCTGGTTCTCGGCCAGCGGCGTGGTACCGGCCTGCCGTCTCAATGACACCATCTCGGTGTTCGCCCTGACGGTTGCCGATGCCTTTAGCGTCGCCAGCATCGCGGGCGGCTACGACGCCGATGACGCCTATGCGCGCCAGTCGCCACGCAGCGCACCGGCCAGTTTCCAGCCGCAGCCCTCGCTGGCGATCCCTGCCGCGCCGCAGTTTTACGGTGACCAGCAGGCGGAAGCGGCGTGGCTCAGCGCGCTGGAGCAGCTCACGGCGAGCGGTGCGACGCTGCACCCTATCGACTTCGCCCCTTTCCACCAGCTGGCAGAGCAGCTCTATTACGGCCCGTGGGTCGCCGAGCGCACCGTGGCGGTCGGCGAGATGCTCGACCGCCCGGAAGAGATGGATCCGGTGGTGTACGGCATCGTCAGCAGCGGCCGCCAGTACAGCGCCGTCGAGGCGTATCAGGCCGAATACCTGCGTGCCGAACTGACGCGCCAGATCCAGCAGACGCTGGCCCGGTTCGATGCACTGGTGGTGCCGACCTCGCCCACCATCCATACGCTGGAAGAGATGCAGCAGGAGCCGGTGCACTACAACTCGCAGTTCGGCACCTATACCAACTTCACGAACCTGGCTGACCTCAGCGCGCTGGCGCTGCCTGGCCCGTTCCGCGCCGATGGGCTGCCTGCGGGCATCACGCTGATCGCCCCGGCGTGGCACGACCGCGCGCTGGCGACGTTTGGCCTGCGCTGGCAGCAGCAGCTGGCGCTGCCGCTCGGGGCCACCGGCAAAGCGCTGCCGCCGCAGCCCGCCGCGCTGCCGCCGTCGCCTGACCACGTGCGCGTGGCGGTGGTCGGTGCCCATCTCACCGGCATGCCGCTGAATTTCCAGCTCACCACGCGTCAGGCGGTGTGGGTCGAAGAGACGCAAACCGCCAGCCACTATCGCCTGTTCGCCCTGCTTGATGGCCCGATCAAAAAGCCCGGCCTGCTGCGCGGCGACAGCGGTGCCGCCATCACCGTCGAACTGTGGGACATCCCGCTGGCGCGTTTTGGCGAATTCGTCGCGGAAATCCCGGCGCCGCTCGGCATCGGTTCGCTGACGCTGGCGGATGGACGCATCGTGAAAGGCTTTATCTGCGAACCGGCAGCGCTGACGCAGGCGCTGGAAATCACTGAATTCGGCGGCTGGCGCAACTGGCTGACGTCACAGGGGAATCACTAATCATGTTCAGCACCGTTCTGATTGCTAACCGTGGCGAAATCGCCTGTCGTGCCATCCGCACCCTGAAGCGCCTCGGCGTAACCAGCGTGGCGGTCTATTCGGATGCCGACCGCAATGCGCGTCACGTTACCGAAGCCGATGTGGCTATCGCCCTTGGCGGTGAAAAAGCCAGCGACAGCTATCTGCGCATCGACAAAATTCTGGCCGCTGCGCAGCAAAGCGGCGCGCAGGCCATCTGGCCCGGCTACGGTTTTCTCTCCGAGAGCCTGCCGTTTGCCGCCGCCTGCGAAGAGGCCGGCATCGCGTTTGTCGGCCCGACCGCACAGCAGATCGGCGAATTTGGTCTCAAGCATCGCGCCCGTGAACTGGCGGCCAGCGCCGGCGTGCCGATGACACCGGGCACGCCGCTGCTCAGTTCGCTGCAGGACGCACTCAGCGCGGCGGAAGACATTGGCTATCCGGTGATGCTGAAAAGCACCGCCGGCGGCGGCGGCATCGGTCTGACCCGCTGCGCCGACGCCACGGCACTGGAGAACGCGTGGGAGAGCGTGCGCCGTCTGGGCGAGCAGTTTTTCAGCGATGCCGGCGTGTTTCTTGAACGCTGCATCGATCGTGCGCGCCACGTGGAAGTACAGATTTTTGGCGACGGCAAGGGCAAGGTGATTGCGCTGGGCGAACGCGACTGTTCGCTGCAGCGCCGCAATCAGAAGGTGGTGGAAGAGACGCCGGCTCCTAATCTGCCGCAGGCCACGCGTGAAGCGCTGCTGGCTTCAGCGGTGCGGCTGGGCGAGCTGGTCAATTACCGCAGCGCCGGCACCGTGGAGTACATCTATGACGCCGCGCAGGACGCGTTTTATTTCCTCGAAGTGAACACCCGCCTGCAGGTGGAGCATCCGGTGACCGAGTGCGTCACCGGCCTTGACCTGGTGGAGTGCATGCTGCAGGTGGCGGCGGACGATGCCATCGACTGGGATCGTCTGCAGCAGCCACCGCACGGCGCATCGATTGAGGTGCGGCTGTACGCCGAAGATCCGCTGAAAAACTTCCAGCCGAGCCCGGGCGTGTTAACCCACGTCAGCTTCCCGCCGGGGGTGCGCGTCGACGGCTGGATCGAGACCGGCAGCGAAGTGACGGCGTTTTACGATCCGATGGTAGCCAAACTGATCGTGCATGGCGAAACGCGCGACGCCGCGCTGGCGAAGCTGCAGCAGGCGCTCGACGCCACCCAACTGCACGGCATCGCCACCAATCTCGATTATCTGCGTCAGATCGTGGCGACCGACGCCTTCCGCAGCGGCCACGTCTGGACGCGCTTCCTTGACGGCTTTACGCCGGCGGCCAGCGTCATCGAAGTGCTGCAGCCGGGGACGTTCAGCAGCATTCAGGACTTTCCCGGCCGCCTGGGCTACTGGGACATCGGCGTGCCGCCGTCCGGCCCGATGGATGACTTCGCCTTCCGCCTGGCCAACCGTATCGTCGGCAACCACGCCAGCGCCGCCGGGCTGGAGTTCACCCTGCAGGGCCCGACGCTGCGTTTCCACAGCGATGCAATGATTGCGCTGACCGGTGCCGACTGTCCGGCCGATCTCGACGGCAGCGCGGTCGACTACTGGCAGCCGGTGGCGGTGAAAGCCGGACAAACCCTGACGCTGGGCCGCGCGCAGAGCGGCTGCCGCACCTATTTAGCGGTGCGTAATGGTTTCGATGTGCCGGAGTATCTTGGCAGCCGCGCCACCTTCTCGCTGGGCCAGTTTGGCGGCCACGCCGGACGCACGCTGCGCGTCGCCGACATGCTGCCGATCTCTCAGCCGACGCTCGCCGCCTGCACCACGCCAGCCCCGGTCAGCGAACCTGAAGCGCTGGATCGCGCGCTGGTGCCGCACTACGGCAGCGAATGGCGCATTGGCGTGCTGTACGGCCCGCACGGCGCACCGGATTTCTTCACCCAGGCCGCCATCGATGAGTTCTTTGCCAGCGACTGGCAGGTGCATTACAACTCCAACCGGCTGGGCGTCCGTCTGGTCGGGCCTAAACCCAGCTGGACGCGCGCCAATGGCGGTGAAGCCGGGCTGCATCCGTCTAACGTACACGACTGCGAATACGCGATCGGCGCGGTGAACTTTACCGGTGACTTCCCGGTGATCCTGACGCACGACGGTCCGAGCCTTGGTGGCTTCGTCTGCCCGGTCACCATCGCCAAAGCCGAGCTGTGGAAAGTCGGCCAGGTCAAACCGGGCGATCGCATCCGCTTCCACCCGATCAGCGCCGACGAAGCGGTCGCGCTGGAGAAAGCCCAGGCGCACAGCGTGACCACGCTGCGCAGCCAGCACGCGCCGGCCTTCGCGGTGCCGTCGCTGGCGGCGAGCGACATCGGTTCTGCCACCCTGTTAGCGGCGCTGCCGGCGACCGCCACCACGCCTGCGGCGGTCTACCGCCAGGCGGGCGACAAATATGTGCTGATTGAGTACGGCGATAACGTGCTGGATCTGGCGCTGCGCCTGCGCGTACACCTGCTGATGCAGGCGCTGCGCCAGCGTGCAGAGCCCGGCATCGAAGAGCTGTCGCCCGGCGTGCGCTCGCTGCAGGTGCGCTATGACAGTCTGGTGATCGGTCAGCAGCAGCTGATGACGCTGCTGCTGGAGCTGGAAGCCGGGCTGGGCGACGTCAGCGCGCTGAAAGTGCCGTCGCGCATCGTCTGGCTGCCGATGGCGTTTGAAGACAGCGCCACGCTCGGCGCGGTGGAGCGTTACAAAGAGACGGTTCGCGCCAGCGCGCCGTGGCTGCCGAATAACGTTGACTTCATTCAGCGCATCAATGGACTGGCGAGCCGCGAAGCGGTACGCGACACCCTGTTTGCCGCCAGCTATCTGATTCTCGGTCTCGGCGATGTCTATCTCGGCGCGCCGTGCGCGGTACCGATCGATCCGCGCCATCGCCTGCTGAGTTCGAAATACAGCCCGGCGCGCACCTTTACCGCCGAAGGCACGGTGGGCATTGGCGGCATGTACATGTGCATCTACGGCATGGATTCACCGGGCGGCTATCAGCTGGTGGGGCGCACGCTGCCCATCTGGAACAAGTTCCTGCAAAACGATCAGTTTGCCGCCGGCGAACCCTGGCTGCTGCGCTTCTTTGACCAGGTGCGTTTCTATCCGGTGAGCGAAGCAGAACTGACGCAACTGCGCGACGATTTCCGCGCCGGCCGCGCCCGCATCCGCATCGAGCAGAGCGAGTTTGATTTCGCGGCCCATCAGCAGTTCCTCGCCGACAACGCGCCGGAAATCAGTGCCTTCCGCAAACGTCAGGCCGCAGCGTTTGAGCAGGAAGTCACGCTGTGGGCGCAGGAAGAGCAGGAAGCGCCGCTCACCCGTGAAGAGACGCTGGTGGTCGCCGACGCAGAGGACGATGCGCTGGCCGTGTGCGCTGACATGAACGGCAACATCTGGAAAGTGCTGGTTGCGCCGGGCGATACGGTGCAGGCCGGCCAGACGCTGATCATCGTGGAAGCGATGAAGATGGAGCTGGCGATTGTCGCGCCGCAGGCCGGCACGGTGAAACGCATTGCCTGCCAGGCGGGCCGTCCGGTAAGTCCGGGCGACACCCTGCTGTGGCTGGCTTAAGGAGCAGGTATGAACAGTAGCGCGCCCCGCAGCAAAGGCCGTCCCGAAGCGCTGGCCGAAAAGGTTTATCAGGCGCTGAAGCAGGACATCTTTGAATTCCGTCTGATGCCGGGTGACCGCTTCAGCGAAAACGAAATCGCCGAGCGGCTGGCGGTGAGCCGCACGCCGGTGCGTCAGGCGCTGTTCTGGCTGGAGCGCGAAGGCTACGTCGAGGTGTGGTTTCGCAGCGGCTGGCAGGTGCGGCCGTTCGATTTCGCCTACTTCGAGGAGCTGTACGACTTCCGCACCGTGCTGGAACGCGAAGCGGTGCGCCGCCTGTGCGCGCTGCCGCCGCTGGCCTGCGCGGAAACCCTGACCGCGCTGAAAACCTTCTGGATCGACGATGCCCGGCTGGAAGATGGCAAAGCGGTATCAGCGCACGACGAAGCGTTTCACATGGCGCTGGTGGCCGCGGCGGGCAATCAGGAGATGGCGCGCATCCACGCCGAGCTGACAGAAAAAATCCGCATCATTCGCCGTCTCGATTTCACGCGGGATGACCGGGTCGATGCCACGTACCGCGAGCACGCTCAGATCTTACGGGCGATTTTTCAGCAACACACCGAGGAGGCACAGCGCATTTTAACCGACCACATTGCCGTCAGTAAGGCCGAGGTCAGGAAGATTACGTTGCATATGTTACAGCAGGCTCGGCTTCAACCCATTGAATAACAACAGATAACACAGTTAGGGGTTTAAATGATGAAACGACGTTCGTTGCTTAAAGCTTTCGCGCTCTCCGCTACCGTTGCCAGCATGGGCTTCGCCTTTACCGCACAGGCGGCAGACACCATCAAAGTCGGCATTATGCATTCGCTGTCCGGCACCATGGCGATTTCCGAAACGCCGCTGAAAGATGTGGCGCTGATGACCATTGATGAGATCAATGCCAAAGGCGGTGTGCTGGGCAAGAAGCTGGAACCGGTGGTGGTCGATCCGGCCTCTAACTGGCCGCTGTTCGCCGAAAAAGCGCGCCAGCTGCTGACTCAGGACAAAGTGGCGGTGGTGTTTGGCTGCTGGACGTCGGTCTCGCGCAAATCGGTGCTGCCGGTGTTTGAAGAGCTGAACGGCCTGCTGTTCTATCCGGTGCAGTACGAAGGCGAAGAGATGTCGCCGAACGTGTTCTACACCGGCGCCGCGCCGAACCAGCAGGCGATCCCGGCGGTGCAGTATCTGATGAGCGAAGATGGCGGCAGCGCCAAACGCTTCTTCCTGCTCGGCACCGACTACGTCTATCCGCGCACCACCAACAAGATTCTGCGTGCCTTCCTGCATAGCAAAGGCGTGCAGGATAAGGATATCGAAGAGGTGTACACGCCGTTTGGTTACAGCGATTACCAGACCATCGTGTCCAATATCAAAAAATTCTCCGCCGGTGGCAAAACTGCGGTGATCTCCACCATCAACGGTGATTCCAATGTACCGTTCTACAAAGAGCTGGCGAACCAGGGCATTAAAGCAACCGACATTCCGGTGATCGCCTTCTCGGTGGGGGAAGAAGAGCTGCGCGGCATCGATACCAAACCGCTGGTCGGTCAGCTGGCGGCGTGGAACTACTTTGAGTCAGTGGATAACCCGACTAATGCGAAGTTCGTGACCGACTACCGCGCTTACGCCAAAGCGCACAACCTGCCGAACGCCAGCACCGTAGTGACCAACGATCCGATGGAAGCCACCTACGTTGGCCTGCACATGTGGGCGCAGGCGGTAGAGAAAGCCGGCACCACCGATGTGGATAAAGTGCGCGCCGCGATGGCCGGACAGACTTTTAAAGCGCCGGACGGCTTCACGCTGACCATGGACAAAACCAACCACCATCTGCACAAGCCGGTGATGATTGGTGAAGTGGAGGAGAACGGCCAGTTCAACGTGGTGTGGCAGACCGAACAGCCGGTGCGCGCCCAGCCGTGGAGCCCGTATATCGCCGGGAATGATAAGAAGCCGGACTATCCGGTGAAGTCGGCGCAGTAAGGGGAGGCTGATGGTCCTCGCCCTCTGGCCCGCTGGCCCTCACCCCGGCCCTCTCCCAGGGGGAGAGGGAGACGCTGCTGCATGTGAGGGCTGCTGCATGTGAGTGAGGCGCTGCTGCATGTGAGTGAGGCGCTCTTCATTCGCTCGATCGGTTCCCTCTCCCGCTTGCGGGAGAGGGTTAGGGTGAGGGCCAGACAACGCCCTAACCCTGATGAGGGCCACACCGCACCCAACGTAACCATAACAGGATGCTCACCATGACACTCCGCCGTATTCTCAGCTGCCTGCTGTTACTGCTGCCATGGCTGGCGCAGGCCGGTGATGGCGCTGATTTCGCCGCTGCCAGCCGCACGCAGCAGGCGACATTGCTGCAGCAGTGGGCTGCGGCGCCGCAGGCCAGCCGCTTGCCGCTGCTGCAGGCGCTGCGCAATGAAAGCGTGGTTATCGACCAGAACAAACAGCCGTTCAGCAAACAGGCTGACCAGCTTCTGCCGCTCGACAGCGCCCGGCAGCCGGACGGCGAAACCAAAAAACTCTTCATGAACAACCGGCTGCGCGTGCTGATTGCCAGCGCCCTCGCCGCCCACCAGCTGGTGAGTGACGATGCGGCGACTCGCCTGCGCGCAGCGCAGCAGTTACAAAACGATGCCGCGCCTGACCAGCTGCCGCTGATTGAACAGCGCCTTGCCGCCGAACAGGACAGCAAAGTACGCGCGGTGCTGGCGATGGCCGCCGCGAATCTGCAGCTCGCCAGCCCGGACGCCGCTCTGCGCCTGAAAGCGGTCACGCTGCTCGGAGAATCGGGCGATCCGGCGATGCAGGCCAGCCTGACGCGCCTAACCCAAGCCAGCAACGAACCCGATGCGCAGGTGCGCGCCGCTGCGGCCGCCAGCCTGCAGCACATACAGCAGCGCCTGATGTGGGGCGACTGGCTCGGGCAGGCGTTTACCGGCCTGTCGCTCGGCTCCATTCTGCTGCTGGCCGCGCTTGGCCTGGCGATCACCTACGGCCTGCTGGGCGTAATCAACATGGCGCACGGCGAGATGCTGATGCTCGGCGCCTACGCCACCTGGCTGGTGCAGAATCTGTTCCAGCAGTTTGCGCCGCAGTGGCTGGCGTGGTACCCGCTGCTGGCGCTGCCGGTGGCCTTCGCCGTCACCGCCGTAATGGGCATGCTGCTGGAACGCACCATCATCCGCCACTTATACGGTCGTCCGCTGGAGACGCTGCTCGCCACCTGGGGCATCAGCCTGATGCTGATTCAGCTGGTGCGCATGCTGTTTGGCGCGCAGAACCTCGAAGTGGCCAACCCGGGCTGGCTGTCCGGCGGCTGGCAGCTGCTGCCGAATCTGGTGCTGCCGTATAACCGCATCGCGGTGATCCTGTTTGTCATCGCGGTGCTGGCGCTCACCTGGCTGCTGCTGAATAAAACCCGGCTGGGGCTGAATGTGCGGGCGGTCACGCAGAACCGCGCCATGGCCGACTGCTGCGGCGTGCCGACCGGGCGCATCGACATGCTGGCGTTTGGACTCGGTTCCGGCATTGCCGGACTCGGCGGCGTCGCGCTGTCGCAGCTGGGCAACGTCGGACCGGAACTGGGTCAGGGCTACATCATCGACTCATTCCTCGTGGTGGTGCTCGGCGGCGTCGGTCAGCTGGCCGGCACCGTGGTGGCGGCTTTTGGTCTCGGCATCCTCAACAAAGTGCTGGAGCCGCAGATTGGCGCGGTGCTCGGCAAAATCCTGATCCTCGTGCTGATTGTGCTGTTTATCCAGAAACGTCCCCAGGGTCTGTTTGCCGTTAAAGGGAGGGTGATTGACTGATGAGCCAGCCACTGACCTTACGCGCGGTGCGCAAAGCGCCGCGCCTGAGCCTGATTCTCGGCGTCATCGTGATCGCGCTGCTGCTGGTGCTGCCGTTCTGCGCCCTGCTGCCCGCCAGCCATCCGCTGGCGATCTCCACCTATACGCTGACGCTGGTGGGCAAAATCCTCTGCTATGCGATTGTCGCGGTGGCGCTGGATCTGGTGTGGGGCTACGCCGGGCTGCTGTCGCTCGGCCACGGGCTGTTTTTTGCCCTCGGCGGCTATGCCATGGGCATGTACCTGATGCGCCAGGCTGCAGGCAGCGGTTTGCCGGCGTTTATGTCGTTTCTGTCGTGGAATGAGCTACCGTGGTTCTGGGCCGGCAGCCAGTACTTTCTCTGGGCGCTGTGCCTGATTGTACTGGTTCCGGGCCTGCTGGCGCTGCTGTTTGGCTTCTTCGCCTTTCGCTCCAGAATCAAAGGCGTCTACTTTTCCATCATGACGCAGGCGCTGACTTACGCTGGCATGCTGCTGTTTTTCCGCAACGAAACCGGCTTTGGCGGCAACAACGGCTTTACCGGTTTTACTACCCTGCTCGGTGTCAGCGTCACCGCCACCGGCACGCGTATCGCACTGTTTATCGCGACCGTGCTGTTGCTGCTGTTCAGCCTGGCGCTGGGCTTTGCTCTGGCGCGCAGTAAGTTTGGTCGCGTGCTGACGGCGGTGCGCGATGCGGAAAACCGCCTGATGTTTATTGGTTACGATCCGAAGGGCTTCAAGCTGTTCGTCTGGACGCTCTCCGCCGTGCTGTGCGGGCTGGCTGGTGCGCTGTACGTGCCGCAGGTCGGCATCATCAACCCGAGTGAAATGTCGCCGACCAACTCGATTGAAGCGGCGATTTGGGTGGCGCTCGGCGGACGCGGCACGCTGATTGGCCCGCTGCTGGGTGCGGCCATCGTCAACGGTGCCAAAAGCTGGTTCACCGTCGCCTTCCCGGAATACTGGCTGTTTTTCCTGGGCCTGATGTTCATCCTGGTCACGCTTTTTCTGCCGCGTGGCGTAATTGGCCTGCTGCGCCGGAGGCGTCATGACTGAGCAACTGTTTACCCAACCGCACCCGGCGGATCGCCATCGTCAGCAAACCGATCCGGTGCTGCAGCTGGAGAACATCAACGTCTCGTTTGACGGCTTCCGCGCGCTGACCGATCTGTCATTGCAGATCGGCGTCGGCGAACTGCGCTGCGTGATTGGCCCGAACGGCGCGGGAAAAACCACGCTGATGGACGTGATCACCGGCAAAACCCGGCCGGACAGCGGCCAGGTGATCTACGACCAGGATACCGATCTGCGCCAGCTGTCGCCGGTCGAAATCGCCCGCGCCGGCATTGGCCGCAAGTTTCAAAAACCCACGGTGTTTGAAGCGCTGACGGTGTTTGAAAACCTCGAAATCGCGCTGAAAAACGATAAATCGGTGTGGGCCAGCCTGCGCGCCCGGCTTAGCGGCGAGCAGCGCGATCGCATCGACGAGGTGCTGAAACTGCTGCGACTCGGCGGCGAACGCCAGCGGCAGGCGGGTCTGCTGTCGCACGGGCAGAAGCAGTTTCTCGAAATCGGCATGCTGCTGGTGCAGGAGCCGCACCTGCTGCTGCTGGACGAACCGGCAGCCGGCATGACCGATGCCGAAACCGACTACACCGCCGAGCTGTTCCGCAGCCTGGCGGGCAAGCACTCACTGATGGTGGTGGAACATGACATGGGCTTTGTGGAAACCATTGCCGACCACGTGACGGTGCTGCATCAGGGCCAGGTGCTGGCTGAGGGATCGCTGCGCGAGGTACAGGCGGACGATCGGGTTATCGACGTATATCTGGGGCGCTGAGATGTTACAGGTAGCAGAACTGCATCAATATTACGGCGGCAGCCATATCCTGCGCGGTCTGTCGTTTGAGGCTCGCCCGGGCGAGATAACCTGCCTGCTGGGGCGCAACGGCGTGGGCAAAACCACGCTGCTGAAGTGTCTGATGGGGCTGATTCCGGTCAAATCCGGCGAGGTTCGCTGGCAAAACCAGCTGATTAACACGCGCAAGCCACACCAGCGCGTGCAGGCCGGCATTGCTTATGTGCCGCAGGGACGCGAAATTTTTCCGCGTCTGACGGTGGAAGAGAACCTGCTGATGGGGCTGGCGCGCTTCTCCGGCGCCCAGGCCAGCCGGGTACCGGAGGAGATCTACCAGCTGTTTCCGGTGCTGCGCGAGATGAAAACGCGGCGCGGTGGCGATCTGTCAGGCGGCCAGCAGCAGCAACTGGCGATCGGCCGGGCGCTGGCCTGCCAGCCGCAGCTGTTGATCCTCGATGAGCCGACCGAAGGGATCCAGCCGTCGGTGATCAAAGAGATCGGTGCGGTGATCCGCCAGCTGGCGCAGCGCGGTGACATGGCGATCCTGCTGGTTGAGCAGTTTTATGATTTCGCCGCCGAACTGGCCGACAGTTATCTGGTGATGTCGCGCGGCGAAATTGTGCAGCGCGGCGCAGGGGTGAATATGGAGAGCGAGGGCGTGCGCGGGCTGGTGGCGATTTAGCCGCGCGGCGGGCGGGCAGGCAGAAGACAGGTTGTTAATCTGCAAGAAAAAACTTATGTTTACCCTCCACCCGGCCATTCCGGCCGCAGCGAAGGTTGAGCGAACAGTTACTGATGGAAACCCGCCGCGACGAACGAATCAATAAGCTGGCGCAGGCGCTGAAACACAGCGACACCCTGCACTTAAAACAGGCCGCGCAACTGCTGGGCGTGTCAGAAATGACCATCCGCCGCGATTTAACCGGCGCGACGCAGGGCGTGGTGCTGCTGGGTGGCTATGTGATGCGCGACCCGCGGCAGAACGTGGCGCACTATTTTGTCAGCGACCAGCAAAACCTCAACGTCAGCAAGAAACGTCTGCTGGCACAGCGGGCTGCCGCGCTGGTACAGGCCAACGACACGGTGTTTTTCGACTGCGGCACCACGTTGCCGCTGGTGATCGAAGCGATTGATAATGATCTGCCCTTCACCGCCATCTGCAGCGCGATCAACACCTTTCTGGCGTTAAAAGAGAAGCCGCACTGTCGAGTGATTCTGTGCGGCGGCGAATTCCACGCCGATAACGCCGTGTTTACCCCGCTCGAGCAGGTCACGGTGCTGGATGCGCTCTGCCCCAATAAAGCCTTTATCTCTGCCGCCGGCATGGACGCCGCGCAGGGTGCCACCTGTTATAACCTCAATGAACTGCCCATCAAGCATCTGGCGCTGCAGCGGGCGCAGACCAAAATCGTGGTCGGCGACAGCAGCAAGTACGGCAAGGTACTGCCGGCGCGCATTGGTGACTTCTCGCTGTTTGATATGCTGGTCAGCGACAGCCCGCCTCCGCCCGCGCTGCTTGCCGTGCTGCAGGCGGCCAGGCTCACCCTGCATTGCGGCTAGCATTATTCCGCCGCTGCGGAAGATTGCGCGCAATGCGGCTGTGATTGCCGGGTGAAAACGGCTAAACTTCAGCATCTGACGTTCCACCCATTACAGACCAAGAGGCTCATCACAACGTGGCTCAATTCGTCTATAGCATGCATCGCGTCGGCAAAGTGGTTCCGCCGAAGCGTCACATTCTGAAGAATATCTCCCTTAGCTTTTTCCCTGGCGCCAAAATTGGCGTACTCGGCCTGAACGGCGCGGGTAAATCGACCCTGCTGCGCATCATGGCCGGCATTGATAAAGATATCGAAGGGGAAGCTCGCCCGCAGCCGGGCATCAAAGTCGGCTATCTGCCGCAGGAACCTCAGCTGAACCCGGAACACACCGTGCGTGAGTCGGTGGAAGAAGCCGTCGCGGAAGTGGTTGGCGCGCTGAAGCGTCTCGACGAAGTGTACGCGCTGTACGCCGATCCGGATGCCGACTTCGACAAGCTGGCCGCTGAGCAGGGTCGTCTGGAAGAAGTGATCCAGGCACACGACGGGCACAACCTGGAAACCCAGCTGAACCGCGCCGCCGATGCCATGCGTCTGCCGGAGTGGGATGCCAAAATCGCCAACCTGTCCGGTGGTGAACGCCGCCGCGTCGCGCTGTGCCGTCTGCTGCTGGAAAAGCCAGACATGCTGCTGCTCGACGAACCGACCAACCACCTGGATGCCGAATCCGTCGCGTGGCTGGAGCGTTTCCTGCACGACTTCGAAGGCACCGTGGTAGCCATCACCCACGACCGTTACTTCCTCGATAACGTTGCCGGCTGGATTCTGGAGCTGGACCGTGGTGAAGGCATTCCATGGGAAGGCAACTACTCTTCATGGCTGGAGCAGAAAGATCAGCGTCTGGCGCAGGAGGCTTCTCAGGAAGCGGCGCGTCGTAAATCGATCGAGAAAGAGCTGGAGTGGGTGCGCCAGGGCGCGAAAGGCCGTCAGTCTAAGGGCAAAGCCCGTCTGGCGCGCTTTGAAGAGCTCAACAACACCGATTATCAGAAACGTAACGAGACCAACGAACTGTTCATTCCACCTGGCGCGCGCCTCGGCGACAAAGTGCTGGAAGTGAAGAATCTGAGCAAAGCGTATGGCGATCGCGTGCTGATTGACGATCTGTCGTTCTCGCTGCCGAAAGGCGCCATCGTCGGCATCATCGGTCCTAACGGCGCCGGTAAATCGACGCTGTTCCGCATGATGTCAGGCCAGGAGCAGCCGGATTCCGGCAGCATCGAGCTGGGCGAAACCGTGAAGCTGGCGTCGGTCGACCAGTTCCGCGATGCGATGGATAATTCAAAAACCGTGTGGGAAGAAGTTTCTGGCGGTCAGGACATTATGCGCATCGGCAATACCGAGATGCCGAGCCGCGCTTATGTTGGTCGCTTTAACTTCAAGGGCACCGATCAGGGCAAACGCGTCGGCGAACTGTCTGGTGGTGAGCGTGGTCGTCTGCACCTGGCGAAACTGCTGCAGGTGGGCGGCAACCTGCTGCTGCTCGACGAACCAACCAACGACCTGGACATCGAAACCCTGCGCGCACTGGAAAACGCCCTGCTGGAGTTCCCGGGCTGCGCGATGGTGATCTCGCACGACCGCTGGTTCCTCGACCGTATCGCCACCCACATCATCGACTATCAGGATGAAGGTAAGGTGGAGTTCTTCGAAGGTAACTTTACCGAGTACGAAGAGTACAAGAAACGCACCCTCGGCGCCGAAGCGCTGGAGCCGAAGCGTATCAAGTACAAGCGCATGGCGAAGTAATCGCTGTGATAACAAAAAGGCGCCGCGGCGCCTTTTTTGTTGTGCTGCGCTAGCTGCCCAGCATCTGCTTCACCAGCTCGACGCAGCGCAGGAAGCGTGTGTCGTAGTCATCCTCTTTGACGTGCACATATTCAATGTGATTTTCACGCAGCATGGTGACCAGCATCGACTGGAACTCACGGCGATCCATCGAACTGCCGAGGCTGCGCAGGCCGTCGGCCACCCACGGCACATTATTTTCCAGCAGAATCACCAGGTCAAAGCGGTACTCATCGATCAGCGCCTGCACGAACGGGTGCTCGCGCCCTTCATACTTAAGGCAGAACGCCTGGGTAGTGATGAAGTCAGTGTCGATAAACGCCACTTTGTTGGCGTATTTGACGGCGAAATCGATGTATTGCGCCTGGCCGAGCGCGATTTTGTCGTAGTCGGAGTATTGCAGCGCCATCTCGTCGCCGCCGAGGTGCGAGAAGACATAATCGCGGCCATACTCCCACGCGCTGGTGGTGTTGAAGATGTTGGCCAGCTTGTTGACCAGCGTCGATTTGCCGCTCGATTCACCGCCGAGCACCGCCACGGTGCGCACGAAGAACGGCTTCACTTCAGTCGGGATGTATTCCCAGTAGCGGAACGGATCCTGACGAATCTGGCTGCCGCTGATGTTCATAAACGATCGATGCGGATCGATCACCACCGCCGGAATACCCAGATGCTGCTGATACATCGGCGCATCCGGTTCTTCGCTGGTATATACGCAGTCGGGCTCAATACCCTGCTCCGCGAGGAAGGTTTTCACACCGGCGCTCCACACATCCCAGCCGTGCGGATAGGGCTCGATGCCCTCTTCGTTGAACGAATGGATGCGGATGTTTTTCTGGTACTTGAAGGTCTGCAGCAGCCAGCGCAGACGATCGCTGATGGTGGGCTGCTGCGACATGGCGCTGTTCTCAAACAGCTGGCGATCGCGCGGATCGTCATGGCCCATGATGATGTGCAGCTCATCGACCTGGCTACAGGCGCGCTGGATCAGGTAGATGTGACCGGTGTGCAGCGGATAGAACTTCCCGAACACCACGCCCACGGTTTTGTCGCGACGCGGGAATTCCAGCCCGAGAAAACGGTGCAGCGCTTCCAGCTTCTGCGCGCTCGGGCTTTTGATTTTGGCATTCAGCAACTGGCTCAGATAGCCTTTGGTCATCCCGCTGGCATCAGCCACCTGCTGCAATGTGTGTCCCTGCTGGCGAATCGCGGTTTTCAGATAGTCAAACGATGACATGTGGTGCCTCCTGCATGGAATTAGAGGGATGGTGCGCGCGGGCCCTCACCCCGGCCCTCTCCCGCCCGCGGGAGAGGGGGAAAATCCTGAACAGAGCGGTTAACAACAGATCGGTACCGTACTTCCCGCCGCTCCGATCGGTTCCCTCTCCCGTAAGCGGGCGAGGAGGAAAATCCTGAACAGAGCGGTTAACAACAGATTGGTACCGTACTTCCCGCCCCTGCGAACGGTTCCCTCTCCCGTAAGCGGGAGAGGGTTAGGGTGAGGGAAAAGGTGGAGCACAAGCCCAACCTCCCCCCAACAACTCACCTTACAGCTCGTCCAGAATCGCCAGCGCGTCCGCCAGTTTCTTCGCGCTATACACCTTCATACCGTCAATCGCCTTCTTCGGCGCATTCCCTGCCGGCACAATGGCGCGCTTAAAGCCGTGCTTGGCCGCTTCGGAAATGCGCTCCTGGCCGCTCGGCACCGGACGAATCTCCCCGGCCAGTCCGACTTCGCCAAAAATCACCAGATCCTGCGGCAGCGGGCGATCGCGCAGGCTCGACACCATCGCCAGCAGCAGCGCCAGGTCTGCACTGGTCTCGGTGACTTTGACGCCGCCGACCACGTTCACAAATACATCCTGATCGGCCATCTGCAGACCGCCGTGACGGTGCAGCACCGCCAGCAGAATCGCCAGACGGTTCTGCTCCAGTCCAACCGCCACGCGGCGCGGGTTGCCCATCATCGAATGGTCCACCAGCGCCTGAATCTCAACCAGCAGCGGGCGCGTGCCCTCCCAGACCACCATCACCGAACTGCCGGAGGTGATCTCATCGCCGCGTGACAAAAAGATAGCAGACGGGTTACTGACTTCGCGCATGCCCTGCTCGGTCATGGCAAAGACGCCCAGCTCATTCACCGCACCAAAGCGGTTTTTGTGGCTGCGCAGCGTGCGGAAGCGCGAATCGGCATCGCCGTCCAGCAGCACCGAACAGTCGATGCAGTGCTCCAGCACCTTCGGCCCGGCCAGCGAGCCATCTTTGGTGACGTGACCGACCATGATGATCGCCACGCCGCGCGTTTTGGCGAAGCGCGTCAGGTAAGCGGCGGTTTCCCGCACCTGCGCCACGCTGCCCGGCGATGACTGGATCTCCGCCATGTGCATCACCTGGATCGAGTCGATCACCATCAACTTCGGCTGCTCCTGCTCGGCGATCAGGCAGATCTGCTCGATGCTGGTTTCCGACAACATATTGAGGTTTTCCGTCGGCAATCCCAGACGATGGGCGCGCATCGCCACCTGCTGCAGCGACTCTTCGCCGGTGACGTACAGGGTTTTCATCCCTTCCGCCAGCTTACACATCACCTGCAACAGCAGCGTCGATTTACCGGCACCAGGGTTACCGCCAATTAGTATCGCGCTGCCCGGCACCACGCCGCCGCCCAGCACGCGGTCAAACTCTTTAAAACTGGTCGAGAAACGCGGCAGCGCTTCCAGACTGATCTCCGACAGCTTCTGCACCCGGCTGGTACCGGCGCTACCGGCATAGCCGCTCAGGCGCTCGTTGCGCGCGGCCGCAGGCGAGGCGGCAATGCGCACCTCGGTAATGGTATTCCAGGCGTGACAGGCGCTGCATTGCCCCTGCCAGCGCGGATAGTCAGCGCCGCATTCGTTACAGACGAAGGCGCGTTTTGCCGCTTTGGCCAAATCAAATCCTCAGTTAACGCTCTTCGTGAATCAGGCTGCCGGTGAGAATGCAGAACACCCCCATCAGGTCAGCGTGGCGGATAATCACTTCCGTCTGCTCATTCACTTTGGGTTTAGCATGATAGGCGATACCCAGCGCCGCCGTTTTAATCATCGGCAGATCGTTAGCACCATCGCCAATCGCCACGGTTTGTTCCGGTGCGATGTCAAAGCGCTGGGCCAGACTGTTCAGGGTATCGGCTTTAAATTGCGCGTCGACGATTTGCCCCAGCACTTCGCCGGTCAGCTTACCGTCACGCATTTCCAGTTCGTTGGCCACCGCAGCGGCCAGATGCAGCGTCTGCCGCAGGTGATCGGCATAGAAGGTGAACCCGCCCGAGGCAATCGCCACCTGCCAGCCCAGCGCCTGCAACTTGTGCACCAGCGTGGTCAGGCCCGGCATCAGCGGCAGCGTGTCGCGCACCTGCTTCAGGATGTTGGCGTCAGCGCCGGCCAGCTTCGCCACGCGCTCACGCAGGCTGGCTTTAAAATCCAGCTCGCCGCGCATCGCGCGTTCCGTCACTTCCGCCACCTGTTCGCCACAGCCCGCCAGTTTGGCGATCTCATCGATGCACTCGATCTGGATGGCGGTGGAATCCATGTCCATTACCAGCAGCCCTGGCGTTTTCAGATGAGGGATTTTGCCGAGCGGCGCCACATCAAAGCCAGCCTCATGCGCCAGCTTGCTGGCACGCGGTGTCAGCGAGCCCGCCAGCCGGATTACCTGATACTCATCGACATTCCACGCGCTGACGATCACCATCGCCGCGCCCAGCTGATGCTGATAATCGGTCAGTTTTTGTTTATCGAGCCCGCGCCCATACAGTAACCAGCCAGTCCGACCGGCACGGTAATCCAGCGGCATCACTTCATCACCGCTCAGGGAAAGGGGTAAACCCGGCCAAAGAGAGACATCGGCGGGCAGATCGCACCAGGTAAGACGATTTGGCATTACAGCTCCTGTAGGGACAACAAAACCACGCAAGAGGCTACCTTGTCTGCGCGGGTTCTGGCAACATAATTGCCAGCCTTTCTGCTGTTACGTCACACGGGTTTCTGATGGTCAAAACCACACTGAAATTTCGCCTGCATCGCACGGTGATCGTTCTTATCTCGCTGGCGCTGTTAGTGGTGCTGATGCAGGGCGCGTCATGGTTTAGTCTTGGCCATCAGATGGCCCGTTCCGAACAGGTCGAGGAGCTGGCGCACACGCTGACGCGCCAGGTGGCGTTCAGCCTGAAACCGCTCATGGATAACAGCGACGATAACCGCACGCAGATTGAAGCCATCCTGAATCAGATGACGGATAACAGCCGCGTGCTGGATGCTTCGGTCTATGCCGACGACGGCAGCCTGGTGGCCCACAGCGGTGAGAGTATTAATGTGCGCGACCGCCTGGCGCTCGACGGTAAACGTGCCGGTAGCTATTTCAATCATCAGATTGTCCAGCCGCTGGAAGGGAAAGAGGGTCCGCAGGGTTTTCTGCGTATTACGCTGGATACCCATGTGCTGGTGACGGAATCGCGTCAGGTGGATAACACCACTAATATTCTGCGCCTGATGATGCTGCTGGCGCTGGCGATCGGCATTATCCTGACCCGTACCCTGCTGCGCGATCGCCGTACCCGCTGGCAGCAATCACCGTTCCTGCTGACGGCCAGCAGAACGGTGAAAGAAGATAAAGAGGAAGAGACGGCGGCGGAGAGTGTGGAGACGGAGAGGAAAGAGGGTTGAGGCAGATAGCTCTCTATAGAAGCACGTCGCAGGTTAATATTGCCGGGAGGTGGCTGGCTGAGATGGGATACAGAGTGACGGTGAAAGTTGGACAGGACAGCCTGATTCTGACGACTGGCAGCTTAAGAGAAAAAGCCGGAAGGATCGTTAAGATTGCGTCCGGCTACTATTATGGGACCTTATTTTTAACCGCTATTGCATTATCTACGACATCATCAAGCAGCATTTCTTCTTTCTGGGAGAAATTAGCATATTGAGACATAGCTCTGCATGTTGATAGTTTTTCTAATATTTCAAGAGAAACTTTATCACCACACTTGATTATTTCATTATACCAATTAGTGAAAAAAATCGCTGACTCAATTTTACCATTCGCATTAAGCTCAACTATCATTTTTTCGAGCGATCTCATTAAATCATTTAAAGCATTCACCAGCGAACCCTCATAGTTTTAACAACCTATGTTCAGGGGGAGATTTGAAACCACAGCTTGATATCTTAAGCCAGGATATCCAGCGCCCTGAGCAGCTGCAGGATCTTCACTTCGGGGCTTTAAGTTCCAATAGATTAATTATGATTACTCTCCAGTCATGACGGATTGTTAGTTTTTGGCACAATAGGGAAATTTATTATCGCAATAACAACTGTGACGACTATTTTGCAATCATCTTATGACATCAGCGCTAATTTATCACGCTAAGTATAATAATCTTTAAACTTCTATTAATAGATCGAATTGTTAAAACTATGTTCTTTTCGTGGCGTTTATTTGGTAAAGTCCGCGAATCGTTCAAGCTTTAATAATCAGGCACACATGTTTAAATGTTTAAACCACCAGTTATCCCTAATGGTCATCTACTATTCTTGAAATTTATGGAAAGTTGTAGCACTATCCTTACCCGAAAAGATATAGCAATGTATCGACATAAGGATAGTTTGAATTAAATTTTATGCTAATGCTCTGATAATTATGGACCTTCCCAATATTTAGTGTTTTCAGTAGCTCTCTCCAAATCGTCCATATCATCCTCTCCAGGCTCACGGTCAAATTTACCTCCAATCATTCCTCTCATCTTCGATAACAATGTAGTAACATCATTATCATCAATGAAATTGGTAGTTTCTCGCTCATACGCTCTTCGCTTCTCCTCATTGATTGTTGATTCGTTATAATAATAATGAGCTATATTATTTAATGACACCAATATATAATAAACCTCCTTATATAAATCAATTGCCTCAGCCTCTGTTAAATATATTTTCTTTTTATTTCTCGACACCACCACCCCCTTTAATTATTATGTGATTATAAATTTTAATATTGTCAACAACAGTTAATTAATCAGAATGAAACCGTTGATTACGAATTTATTGTGGCTTAAGGTTGGGGCATGTGTTTCAATAAAATATCGGTTAGACAATGACCCTAAAGACTAAAAACCCGTAAAAACCATTTATCAATGATGATAAAAACGCACTAAAAAAAGCCAACGAAAAAACAACCAACTAATGAAAGTTACAATATTTATTACTTAATTAAATAAAGATCACTGTAAAACATCAAGACCAAAACCAGCCTCGTCACTACAATGGCATTACTTTATATCCCTCACACCTTTATAATACCACTAGCCTCGCACGAGTTATATTAGCTTAATCAATGGCGCCCTGGCGTTATTATTTACACTCACAGCCAATTATCCATAAAGTTCTGGACAAGCAAGTTAAGAATAAGTTTGCAAACACATCAACAATCATAACTTTACCAATCCATTATCGCTATCAATAAAAACATTAAACGATTCATTTTTCGCACAATAATGCAGAAACTCTTCACATTTTTTATATTCCTCGTTAAGAGCAATACACCCAAATCCGACATCATCATGTGGATAAATGGCCACATTTAAATCCAGATTAATATAAAAACAAACCTGACCAACAACTCCAGCATGACACATCATCAATCTTGATAGGCCTCTGAAGTCATGACTTTTTTTACTTAAGCTGAGTGAAAAAGCCGGCAAACAAGAATCACCATAAAGATAACTTTCAAACTCTTCGGTCATTGGCAAAAGTAATTTTTTATCTTTCATCTCCTCATATAAAGCCTGATAATTATCAATCGTTTCTTTATCACCCTCTCTTTCATCATTAAATGAAAGAGCTGCAATAACAATTACACCTTCATCTTCTTTACCAAAAAACCCTTCGAATAAAGAAATAGCCTCGTCAATTAGAGGGTATGAAAAAGAATCTTTTTTTTCAAAAAAACCGACCCAACTTTTAGACAATCTAAATCCAGAGAAATTAATTTCATTTAGTGAGAGGCTACTTATCGATTTTAATGATCTTTCCATCACTCATACCTATAGTTATTTTATGCCTTGGCTTTGGTTCCGCTTTACCTATACCAACTTTCCATTCACCTTGTTTATCACTATGCGATGTATTACTTTTACTCCATATTTCATTTGTATGATTATTCTTATAATTCCCACCTTTTACTTTAACAAAATCTTCAGGATGTGATGATGGAGTCCTTACTATATCGCCTATTTCAGCACTGTTTACTTTTTTCTTAGGATTATCTAAGTGGCATTTTGAAAGACCCAGGGGATCAATCCATGCCAGCGGGTTCGGCGCATAATGATAAAGATTCAGCCCACCCGCCAGCCCTATCGGGTCCTGACTGATGAACCGACCCGTATCCGGATCATAGTAGCGGAACCGGTTATAGTGCAAACCCGTTTCTGCATCGTAGTACTGGCCCTGATAGCGCAACGGCTGGTGTAACGGCTCAGCATGGCGCACCTGCGCATGCTCTACCCGCACCGTGTTGCCCCACGCCCGGTACTCTGCCCGCCACGCTACACTACCATCCGCACTGGTCAGCTCACGCGGCATGCCCGCAACGTCATTGTGATACCAGTGTACCTGCGCTGCGTGCTCCGTTTCACCCTGCTGCAGACTGATCTGTGCCAGTGGTGCAAAGCTCTCGTCTTCATAAATCCAGATGTGCTGGCGCGAGCCACGCACTTCGCTCAGCAGACGGTTGCCGTCCCAGATAAAGCACGTCACGCCAAAGGCGTCACGTTTCCAGCTGCGTCGACCGAACGCATCGTAGCCGTAAGTAGTGCGCTGTTCTGTGCCGTTACGCGTGCTTACCGCCTCTGTCAGCTGGTGCTCGGCGTTCCAGGAAAACTGTTGCACCGTATGCCGACCAATGCGCTTCTCAGCCACGTTGCCAAAGCTGTCATACGCCCAGCGCCGGTCTTCGTGCACCCTTAGACGGTTATCCTTCAACGGCGGCGCGCCGACCTCATTCAGCAAATTATGTGCGGGGTCAAAAGCAAACCGCTCATCCTGCGCTCGCGTGAGTCGGCCCAGTGCGTCATATTCGTAGCGGTGGTCACCGGTGTAGTGATCGACCATCTGCATTAGCTGGCCGTTGCGTTGCCATACATAATCACGTGCCACCGCCGTGCTGTCACCGCGCATAGCGCGCTGGCTCACCAGCCGGCTCATCTCATCATGAACATACTCGCTGGCCAGCGCTCCCTGGGTACGGCGCACCTCACGGTGCAGCATGTCACGTTCGCTTTCGCTGATGACGCGACCGCCAAAATTGACCTGCACGCGGTGACCGCTGCCATAATAAAGGTTACTCAGCTCACGACCGTCCGGTAGCCTGGTATGAGTACGGTTACCCAGCTCGTCATACTGATGGCGCAGCTCGTAATTAATACCACGAATCAGGCTGCGCTCCACCAGCAACTGGCTGGCATCATCCCACTCTAGCTCCACACGTCCGCCGTGATTGACGCCAGTTGTCAGACGTCCCAGCGCATCGTAACTGAAGCGGGTACGCTGCCACTTTGCATCTCCGCCGCGTGCCACCAGCTTCTCAAGCAGCCTGCCGCAGTTATCGCGCCGATAATGCGTGCGAATTTCCGGGCCGCTGCCGTCGCCTCGCTCGGTACGCGTCAGCGCATTTCCACTGGCATCATATTCATAATAGGTGGCAGAACCATCGAACCTCTGTTCACCGATCAGGTTGTTATGCGCATCGTAACTGAAGCTATAGCGCGTGCCATTTTCATTGATGAGAGCAACCAGACGACGTGCGCGATCGTATTCATAGCTAATAGGGTTACCGAGCGCATCTGTTCGCGTCAACGGCAGACCGTCCCCCGCCAGCGTCCAGCGTGTTGCCTGATTCTGTGCGTCATACCAGGCTGTCAGGCGCTGCCAGCGGTCAAACTCGAAGCGCTCGACACCGCCATCCGCATGCACAATGCGCTGTGGCAGACCATCACGACGGTTATAAAGAGTGGTAACGTTGCCTGCGGCATCAGTTTGCTGCCTGATCCAGCCGTACTTGTCATAATCAAAGCATGTGGTGCGTCCGGAACAATCGGTATGGCTAGTTAAAAAGCCGGCACTGTTCCAGCTCAGCTTTTGAACACCTGCTGCCGCGTCGCGGATACGAACCAGGTTACCCTGATCGTCATGGTTATATTCGGTAATGCGGCCAATCTCATCAGTGAAACGAATCAGGCTGCCTGCAACGTCATAATGGTATTCGCGAATACCGCCCAGCATGTTTGTAACCCGCACTGGCAGGTTCCAGCGAGCATGGTAGTCAAAGCGTGTCGTCTGGCCATCCGGTTCGATAACAGCAGTGCAGTTACCGCGCTCATCATAGCGATAACGCGTCACACGGCCAGCCTGATCAGTAAGCTGTATTATCTGTCCACGCGCGTTACGGCGAATGCGGATATAGCCGCCCGAAGCATCACGAAAACCGGTTAACTCGTGGTTATCGTCAAAGTCATAGCGCGTGACGCGGCCCAATGCGTCAGTGACGGTTGTACTGTTACTGGCGTACTCGAAACGCCATTCACCGCCAAGGCTGTCACGATGCGCCAGTACTTTGCCATCCGGTGCGTGTTTATCGTAGTGATAGAAACACTCAAGTTCGCCCGCTCGACGATGTGCCACCATTACGTGATTTCGATAACGAAATTCACGCAGCACCTCATCATGCTCATTGCGAACAGCACTTAAATCTCCTTCAGAAGAATAATCATAGCTGCAGAGCTTTTCGGCACTCAGGGGGGCAGACGGATAACAAACGCTTACGGCAGTGATACGTTCTACGCTTCGATCTTCATCAAGCATCAGTCGGGTAAATGTAATATTGAAGCGTCGTCCTGCACTGTCAGTAATTAATATCGGCTGATGTTGCGCGTTGTACTGCAGAGTAAGGCGGTTACCGTGGCGATCGCTGATTGCCGAAAGTAGCCAGCGGCCCTCTCCTGCCTGATGAGTGAAGTGCCAGTTCTGGCTTTCATCAGGCGCAGAAATGCAAAACTCGCCCGGCTGTGGCTGGGAAAGTAATAGCTGCTCATAGCGATGCAACTGCGGCTCCCGACCCGACTGTGGCCAGGGAAAATCAATTTCTCGACCCTGTTCATCAACCAGAATCAGCAGTTCGTTGTCTTTGCGTAATTCCTGAGCAAAAGGTAAAGACCACCCCTGACCTAACCAGCCGTTACCTGTTTCATCAGAGAAATACAAACGCTGCCAGTTAAGCGGTACCGCAGCGGGAAAAGAAAAATCTTTATCTTGATCGTCAAAAAGTAATTTAATACCCAGCAAAGGATTTACCGGACTACCGATTGCCATCTCAACCTCTGGCAACGGCCTCTGCGGAATTTTGCAGGGCTCAGTTTTTTTCTGCCCATGCCCTTTATCATTTCCGCCTTTATTACTGCCGGCCTTTTTCGCTTTAATAACTTCGTCAGCTTCTTTTTTTGCTGCTTTAGTTTCTGCTCTGGCAGCAGAACTTTCTGCCTTCACTGCAGCCTTTTCAGCCAGTGCTGTGCTTTCTTTGGCGACGGTTTTCCCGACTTTTGCTGCCTCAACCGCTTTGCCAGCTTTCGCTGCCAGCTTACCCGCTTTAAAAGCTGCCCCACCGCCAGGCACAAAGTTGGCTGCAGCAGAGGCAGCTGAAAGTGCCGCGTTGCCATAATCTCCCTCAGCGGTATAAATAGCAGCGTTAGCGCCGTCTGCTACGGCACCAATGACGGGGACTGCGCCAAGGACATCAAGGCCGGTGTGTACCCAGTCGCCATAATCGCTCCACCAGCTTTTCTTTTTAGGCGGGTTGGCACTGCCCGCCGTAACGTGGCCCTGGGGCGCAGGCGCATATTGTAATTTACCAATCGTGTTTCCGGTTGCCATTGGAGCTCCGTGCAGGAAATTCAGGTATTAATGAGTAAGGATATGTGCGGGTACTTTCAGATTAATAAAAGATAAAGTAACGTTGACGCAGCCGCCATTTAAAATGGCGACTAGCTAATCTATAGGTTGAGGTTTCAGGCTGAAGGCAATATCTTTTGTGGAGAAATCATAGAACCCCATAAATTAAGAGGTAACAACAGTAAAATTAAAACTCAAATCCGCATGCCTTTAGCAACAGCAAGTCTTTTGATTTCCATTAATTTAAGTGCCGTAGCATCATTGTTTTTACCTTCCTTCTTAAGCATGTCTTCGAGTAAATTGCTAAACCCCCATCCAGCATTCGTCACTGCGTTTGGGTTGGCGCCATGATGTAAGAGGTATTCAACCTGATCGAGGTCCATTCTTGTCAAAGCAAAAATAAGCGCCGTTTTACCAGCGGTATCGGGCTTATTAACATCGGCACCTATACTGACAAGATATTCCAGCACAGGCATTGAGTTTTCTGACGTTGCGTTCATGATCAATGGACGTGCACTACTAACAGCATTTTTATCAAGACCTCCCGCAATCAATGCCTTAAGTTTGAGCGGGCCATAGCATCTGCAGCACTGCCATATTGAGGAATAATGTACAACGGATCCGCGCCTTTCTTTACCAGTTCGGTTACGATTTGAAAACTGGCATCTGTTTTTTTGTTTGTTGCGGTTAAAAGCGCGTACATCAAAAGTGTCATTCCCTTCTTGCCTGACATATTCAGGATATCGACCTTAGCTAAGGTATCCACTGCAAAAGCGTTTCCCTCTCTGATAGCAACAGCGGCTTTCAAAGCATAACCTGAGAATTATTTTCAGCTGAAACAGCCTTAGCCAGACATTTATTCACAACAAGAAGAATGAATACGAAAGCAAAGAACTTTATGCAGTACGTCCCTGTAATAATTTTTAGCACTCCCTTTCCTTCTTAAAAGGTCCTCATGCCTTTACTTTCGGCTATTTTTTTGATTTCGAGAAGTTTTTTCATTGTAGTATCATTGTCGCCTTTTTCAATTTTTTTCTGTAGCATTTCTCTAAAACCCCAGCCTGCTTTATTTTTTACGTTAGGATTTGCACCATGTTGTAACAGGAAATCAACTTCATCTAAATCATACCTCCCCAATCCCACCATCAGTGCAGTTTTGCCAGCTGAGTCAGGTTGATCTACATCAGCACCGATACCGACCAGATATTCCAGCACTTTTCTTGAATGGTGGGAAGTTGCATTAATAATTAGCGGACGATAATTGCTCACTGCATTTTTATCCAGACCGCCATCAATTAATGCCTTCAGGTAACGAGGATCGTCTGAAGTCGCCATCACCTCAGCCGCACTTCCGTAATTTGGTATATTAAATAGTGGATCTGCCCCGGACTTAACTAGTAAAGAGATGATATCAAAGCCCGTTTTTGTATCATTACTACTTGCTACGAGCAATGAATAAACCAGTATAGTCATGTCCTCACCACCTGGCTTATTTAAATTCACATTAGAAGATAAGGCTTCAACTTCTTTAATATTCCCTTCTTTAATCGCTTGGGCCAATTGCAGCTGCTCGCCGCTAAAATAAGCCTCTGGCTCAGACACTTTCATACTTGCACATCCTATATTAGACATTATAGCAAAAGGAACAAATAAAAATAACCTCATGATACTTTTGATATTTTTTATATTTTTGACCATACAAGCCTCATAATGTACTTAATGTTTCTTCATCAGCCTGTTTTTCTGCTTCTATGCACGGGATAACCTGACTCATGAAGTGCCTATTGACTGGATTTCCTACGCCACCATCCATATCGTGTTTTAATCCAAGTGCAGCAGGCAGAGCAACTATGATCATCCCTAAAGTTGAACCAATAGCAGCTCCTACAACACCTCCCAGTAATGCCCCTACACCACCTAAAGTAGCGACCAGCGCGCCTCCCCACAAGCCAGGCTCTTGAGCCGACGTTAATACCTCACCTTTAACGCGATAAGCGTTTATGTTTTCATTTTCAACGGTGCGATCTATTACGCTACCACCATATTTATTAACAGTATTTTTGTTTAATCCTGCCGCATTGAATGTCCAGCCTGGTTTTCCGCTTCCCCTAGAGCAAGCTGAAGCCATGCCTCCTCCAAGTGAATGCCCAACGCAGTCAATCTTAGCCGTGGTGTTTTCCAACTGAGACGCAATTTCCACTGACTGCTTATAGTATGGGGTGGGAAGATTTAATGCTTGCTGCGCATTGGCTGCCCAGTCAGGTCCAGACTGAGTACCCCGAAAAACCACTGAAGCAGACATATCATCTCCAAATACTTCTTTATCTGGAGCATAGACTTTAGCTTTGAATTGCGGTGCACCGGGCGCATTTAAGTCACGCGGTGACAAACCATATTTGGTTAGAGCTTCAGGATCATTACTAATGTCACTCCAGCCTTCAGGTATTTCTGGCATAGGCTTAGTGGGATCACGTGGTTCATAAACATAGTCGGCAAGTCTCGCTTTTTCCATCCCCGTATTATTCAGTTCCAGCCTTTCAGCGGCTGCCCGAACTTTTGGGTCACTGCTCTGCTTACCTTTTGCTATCAGCGCCTTGCGTCGCTCCCAGGTTTCTTTTTTGGTCAGATTACCGCCGCGCCCTCCCTTGGCCTTGCCGTTCATGGCAAAGATATCCTGTACGCGGTTGAGGGGAAAACCACCGATATAGGTATCCGGACTGTGCTCAATTGACCAGCAGTCACCCTCAACTGTACCGCTGACTACGCCCTTGTTACGCCCGGCCGCATCTCCAATCGTCGTCGGCACAAAGCTAATGTCATAGACGAATGCCGGGTGGCCATTAAAGCGTACGCTTTCCACCGTACTTTTCGAGGGTGCCAGTGTGGCAGTAACCGGATATGGCACTGGCGGCTGAATGCCGGGGGTGAAACACAAATCGGGTAGTAATCCCACCACTTTATACACACCATCTTTGCGTGCAGCGTAATTATCAGCCATGACCTGACTCCTGCGAGATGAGCCCTACCAGTGAAGGCGGCAGCGGGGTAAAACTATCGTCATTGGTATCCGTGATCTGTTGTTGTGCCTTCTGCACTATTGCCTTACGTTCCTTTGCAGTGATGAAGCGTAACTCTGTTACTGCTGCCTCAAGCAATTCAGAAAAAACTGTGCGATAAGTACAGTGCACTTTGCGCTCGGGCAAATCAATCACCAGCGTGTCCAGCTGCAAATCGTAGCTTACTCCAGCCCCCAGTTGTGTGGTGACAAAGGCAAATAAGGTTTCAACCGGTACTGAAAAACTGATTTCCTGTCCGGGCTTATCCTGTTGTGAGATAAGATTTTTTAGCGTAACCGGAATATGTGACAGCGGCTTGGGTAATGGAAACTGCATCCACGGATGAGCGCCACACCAGTAATCAAAGCGAAAATCCTGCGGCAGAAAAGGATGACGCTGCTGCTTCCACGCCTCGTCATAAGTACCGGCAAAGCCAATACGCGGTTTCCAGCCACGACCATAAAAACCAAAACCGGCAGGTAAGGTTTCATCATCAATGTTTTTGATCGGCTGGGGCAGTAATTCAAACTGTGGCGCTGCGATACGCTGTAGCTTAAGCTGTTTCTGCGCCCTGGCGGGTAGCCAGCCAACACCGACGCTGTTAGTGGCGGATGCAATCTCGTCGCCATGCTCTAAGCGGAACATTCCACCCTGCGCATGCTCGTAACGTAATTCGAGAGCCGTTATCGCTTTGGCCTCGCTTAATTGCCAGCTAGCCACCATTTTGCGCCACTCGCGTGGGCCATACACATTTAGTAAACGGGTAAAATCGCCAATACGCGCTCCGACGGTGAAATGACGCGCCGGCTTACCTTCCGGAGCGTGAGCACTACCGTTGATAATGACATCCAAACGCGGCTTATAGGGTGCCAGATCGCTCTCGAATCGAACACTGCTTCTGCCCGGCTCATCGTAATATTCATCCTGTTCAACCAATTCACCCTGATCTTCGCATAACGTAAGTTGGCCGCTGTGAATATCCAGATCGTAACTGACGCGTGTCACCAGCACACTAAATCCATGATCGTGCTGGTCTATCGACTCAAAAAGCTGTGCCGGGAAAGCACTATAGTTGACAAAATTTTCCATAGTTAGTTGATATCTATCTGCGTTCCGTCAATGTCTATCACCTTCTCACCAACCAGCTTAATTTTGTTTGCACTGATGGTAATGGTGCCGTTCTGTTCGAGCACGATCATCGATTCGCCACAAACCAGGGTAATCTTGTCTTCCGCACTAAACTCCGCCGATGTTCCTGCTGAAAGTCCAATGTCCCGCCCGGTATTAAGTGAATATTTCATGCCAACGTTGTGCATTTGCATCGCACCCACGTTAGTCATCCAGCCGGCCCCCACATTGAGTACATAAGCAGCACCAATGTTGGTATTCTGCGCCAGCCCGACATTTAACATCGAGGCTAATGCGACCGTTTCAGTTTTCGTCTGATCGACTTTCAGCGTTTGGTTGCCATTGATGGTCACTGACTGATTCTGACCAATACGCACATTTTCATTCTGATCAACCGTTTCAGTGCGGTTACTGTGCACGGTGATGGTTTCATTGCCGTCCACTGTTTCCGTACGATTTTGGTGAATGGTAATGGTTTCGTTCTGATCGACGGTTTCAGTGCGGTTCTTTTTGACCTCAGTGGTTTCGTTGCCGCCGATGGTTTTGGTGCGATTACTACCAACCGAGTGGGTTTCATCATTTTCCACCTCGGTGTCCATATTTTTCTCAGCATGCAGCCACACCTGCTCCTCGCCCGCCTTGTCCTCGAAGCGCAGCGCGTTTGCCGTGTCCGCCGTGCCGTCCTTCGAACGGCTTAAAAACCCCATCTGCGTCGCCGCCGCCGGCAGCGCCCACGGCGGCATGCTCGCCTCGTTGTACACGCGACCGATGATCAGCGGCCGGTCCGGGTCGCCGTTGATGAAGTCCACCACCACCTCGTCGTTCACCCGCGGGATCTGCACGCCGCCGAACCCCTGGCCCGCCCACGCGCTCGACACCCGCACCCAGCACGAGCTCGTGTCGTCGCCCTTCGCCAGTCGGTCCCAGTGGAACTTCACCTTCACCCGGCCGTAGCGGTCCGTCCAGATTGACTCACCCGCCGGGCCCACCACCTTCGCCGTCTGCGGACCGTGCGTCTTCGGCCACGCCGTCGCCGGCTCCGCGCGGTACGTCACCGACGACGGCAGCACCGTGAACGCGATGTTGTGCCGCGCACCGCCGCCGCCGCTCGCGTATTCGTTCTCCTCGAAGTCGTACCGCGCCGACGTCACCAGGTACTCACCGTTGTCGCTGAAGTGCGGCGCGTTCACGATGCCGAACCGGTACCCCGGCGCGATGCCCGTCGCCGTTCCCGTTCCGCTCACGCTGTGGTGCGCCACCTGCCACACCTCCTGGCGGATGCGCGTGTAAAACTCCCCGTGGCTGTGGTCGACAAAATGGCCCGGCCAGTCGTACACGTCCACCGCCCCCGGCACCGGCGACACCGGGTTCTGCCGCGCCTGCAGCATCCACGCGTTCGGCTTGCGGAAGTCGTAGTCGTCCGTGCTGTACATCCCCGGCGTCACGCTCTCGCACAGCGACCACTGGCTGATGCCCTCCTCCGTCACGCTCCCCCCCGACGCCGTCACGTGGTACGGTATCGTCTCGTAGCCCGCGAACGCCTCGTGCTGGTCCGCCCCGTCGCACAGCACCATCACGTGGCGCTCCGCCTCGTGGCGGAACCAGTAGTAAATTCCCTCCAGCTCCATCAGCCGGCTGATGAAGTCGAAGCTGCTCTCCTGGTACTGCACGCAGTACTCCCACACCCGGTAGCTGCTGCCCAGCCGCGTCTCCACGTTCACCCCGTTCTCCTGCAGCAGCGTCTGCACTATCTGCGGCACCGTCTGACCCTGGAATATCCGCAGGTTGCGGTCCCGGCGCATCGGCCACAGGTCCGGCTCCACCCGCAGCTGGTACACCGCGTAGCGCGTCCCGCTCAGCTCCTCGCTGCGCACCGCCACCCGCGTGATTTTGCCGTTGAGGTAGCGCGGCGACAGCAGGCTCTGCGTCGGCAGCGTGAACGTGACCGGCTGCCCCAGCAGCGCGTGCCGGTCGATGCGCGCGTCCGTGGCCAGCAGCTCGGCGTTCAGCTCAAACGACTGCGACAGCGCCTCGGCGCCGGTGAGTTTCCAGAACAGCAGGCCGTCCATCGGCAGCTGCGCGGTGATGCGTGAGAACATAATAAATCCCTGATGATTAACTGTGTGGATCGAGCAACCAGACGCCTTCTTCGCTGATGGTCAGCGTTTGCTCGCGCGTGCCGCCCTGGCCGCTGATGGCAAAGGTATAATTGCCTGGCGCCAGCTGCAGCGCGGCAAAACCGTTGGCGGCAGGCACCAGCGCCTGCGGTTTGCCATTCACCTGGACGCGTTCGCCCTGCTGCAGCTTGATGTAAACCTGCGCGACCGGCTCCGGCGGCGGTGCAGGCTGCGGCTCCGCTTCGCGCGGTTTTTCCGGCGTTACCGCTGCCGTTGCGGCTGGCGCTGACGACGCTGAAGGTGAAACTGCAGGATCAGCAGCTGGCGCGCTGTTTTGCACCGTCTCTGCCGGCGCCGCAGGCTCATCGCCCCCGGACATCAGCAGCCCCACGCACAATCCCACCAGCACGCCCGCGGCCACCAGCCCCGGCAGCGCAAAGCGATGGCGCAGCAGCGATTTCACCGGCGAAAGCGTTTCGGCTTCGTTCGCCTCTTCCACCGGCACCAGCATGGTGCCCGGGCCGCTGATTTTGGCGCTCAGCAGCGGTTCCGGTTCGCGCTCTGGCAGCGCCATCAGCCCGGCAAAAGCATCAATATCCTGCGGCCGATCTTCTGGTTTGAGCGCCAGCGCGCTGTCTACCGCCGTCAGCAAGGCCTGGGTGTAGCCCGGCAGGCGGCGCGCGGCCAGCGGCTGGTAGTTATCTTCGATGCTGCGCACCACGCTCACCGGCGGTGGCGCCCCGGTGATAAGCGTGTGCAGCACCGCGCCCAGCGCGTAAATATCCGTCCACGCGCCCTGTTCGCTTTCATCGTTATCGCTGTATTGCTCGATGGGCGCATAGCCCGGACGCAGCATGGTTTCGCTCTCATCCGACAGGTTACCAATGGTTTTACGCGCGGAGCCAAAATCCAGCAGCACCGGCTCGCCGCTGCTCTGAATCTGGATGTTATCCAGCGAGATATCGCGGTGCAGGTATCCGGCGTCGTGGATGGTTTTGATCGCACCCAGCAGCGGTGGCAGCAGGCGACGAATCCAGGCTTCATCCACCAGCTGCGGATTGCGCTCGCGCAGGTTCGATAAGGTGGTGCCGCTGTAAAACACCGTGCCCATATAAGCGGTGTCGTTCTGCACCCAGAAACGCAGCACGTGCAACAGATTTGGATGGTTGAAGCGGGCCAGCAGGCGCGCCTCCTGAATAAAGCTGTTCAGCCCGGCATGAAAGGTTTTGCTGAAGCGTTCGCTGCGCAGCACCAGATTCAGATCATCGCTGCGCACCGCCAGCGAAGCCGGCATAAACTCTTTGATAGCGATATCACGCTCCAGCTGATGATCCCAGGCACGATAAACAATGCCAAAGCCGCCACCACCGATCACTTCTTTAATTTCAAACTCATTGAAACGGTAACCCACCGGCAGAGCGTTGGGTACGTTGAGGGGATTATCGTGTTCCGACATTTTCGAAAACTCTCTGATCACTAACGGCTTTAGACATCGAACTGGCAAACAAACTCGCCCTGCTCACAGCGTACCTGCACGCGACGATAGCGTTCATCGCGGGCGTGGGCGCTGAGCAGCATCTGGCTCATCTGCGGCAACAGGGTATTGGTAAGGATGGCGTCGACCATGCGGCCACCGGACTCCACTTCCGTGCAGCGCTGCACGATCTGGCTGATGACCGAATCGTCAATCTGCGCGCTGATGCCGTGGTTGTCGGCGAGACGCTGAACAATCCGGCCCAGCTGCAGCCGGACGATTTCCGCCAGCATCGCGTCGCTCAGGGGGTAATACGGCACCACCAGCAGGCGACCCAGCAGCGCTGGCGGGAACACCTCCAGCAGCGGTTTGCGCAGCGCGGTGCTCAGCGCTTCCGGATCCGGCATCAGCTCCGGATCGGCACACATCGCGCTGATCAGCTGCGTACCGACGTTGGAGGTCAGAATAATGATGGTGTTACGGAAGTCGATATGGCGCCCTTCGCCATCCTCCATCCAGCCTTTATCGAACACCTGGAAGAACAGTTCGTGCACATCCGGATGCGCCTTCTCAATCTCATCCAGTAGCACCACACTGTAGGGACGACGCCGCACCGCTTCGGTCAGCACGCCGCCTTCGCCATAGCCCACGTAGCCCGGCGGTGCGCCTTTCAGGGTGGAAACGGTGTGGGCTTCCTGAAACTCACTCATGTTGATGGTGATGATGTTCTGCTCGCCGCCGTACAGCGACTCGGCCAGCGCCAGCGCGGTTTCGGTTTTGCCGACGCCGGAAGGACCGCACAGCATAAAGACGCCGACCGGTTTGTTCGGATTGTCGAGGCGCGCGCGTGAGGTGCGCACGCGTTTGGCGATCAGATCGAGACCGTGCCGCTGGCCAATCACGCGCTGGTTGAGCGTATCGGCGAGATTGAGCACCGCGTCGATTTCGTTTTTCACCATGCGCCCCAGCGGAATCCCGGTCCAGTCTGCGACCACGGCGGCCACCACGCTGGCATCCACGGCGGCAAACAGCAGCGGCGCTTCGCCCTGCACCTGCTGCAGCTGCTGTTGCGTTGCGTCCAGCTCATCGCGCAGCGCGGCTTCGCCCTCCGTCACGCAGCGCGCCCGCAGCGCAATCAGCTGATCGACCAGTTCACGCTCCTGCTGCCAGCGCTGCTGCAGCGCATCGCGCTCGGTTTCCAGCGTCGCGCGCTGCGCGGCAACCGCCTGCGAACGCGCCGCATCGCCCAGCCCGACTTTGCTTTCGCGCGCAATGATCTCCGCTTCAATCTCCAGCGCGGCCAGACGGTGCAGGCAATCTTCCAGTGCCGCAGGCTGTGCGCCCTGGCTCACCGCTACGCGTGCGCAGGCGGTATCCAGCAGCGCCACCGCTTTGTCCGGCAGCTGGCGCGCCGGAATGTAACGATGCGACAGCTTCACCGCCGCGCTGACTGCCTCATCCAGCAGCAGTACCTGATGGTGCTTCTCCAGCGCGCTGACGGTGCTACGCAGCATCAGAATCGCTTTGGCTTCATCCGGCTCCTGCACCTGCACGGTCTGGAAACGACGCGTCAGCGCCGGATCTTTCTCAATGTACTTTTTGTATTCGGCCCAGGTGGTGGCACCGATGGTGCGCAGCTGGCCGCGCGCCAGTGCCGGTTTCAGCAGGTTGGCGGCATCGCCGGTGCCCTGCTGGCCGCCGGCACCGACCAGCGTGTGGATCTCGTCAACGAACAGCACAATCGGCGTCGGGCTGGACTGCACTTCATTAATCAGCGCCTGCAGGCGCGCTTCAAATTCGCCTTTCATGCCGGCACCGGCCTGCAGCATGCCGATATCCAGCAGCCACAGCTGCACATCGCGCAGCGGAGCCGGTACGTCGCCAGCGGCAATACGCAGCGCCAGGCCTTCAACCACCGCGGTTTTGCCAACACCCGCTTCGCCGGTCAGCAGCGGGTTGTTCTGCCGGCGACGCATCAGAATATCCACCATCTGGCGGATCTCTTCATCACGGCCGGTGACCGGATCGATGCGTCCTTCGCGTGCGCGCGCGGTGAGATCCTGCGCGTACTGCGCCAGCGTGCTGGTGCTGGCTGCCGGTGCGGCACTCTCGGTGCCCGGCTGTGCCACCAGCGCCTGCTGTGCCTCTTTACTGCTGGCGAGCAGCGTGTCGAACTGCTCCAGCAGCGCATCAGCATTGATACGGCCAAACTGGCCGGAGATGCCTTTCAGCACGCTGGCGAGGTTGAAGGTTTTGAGCATGCCAATCAGCAGATGGCCGCCGCGAATGCGCGTCGCACCGTACTTCAGCGAGGCGTAGACCCAGGCGCGCTCGACGGCGCTGTCGATGTGTTCGGCGAGATCGGAAACCGCGCTCGCACCGCGCGGCAGGCGGTCGAGCGCCGCGACGATATCCCGCGTCAGCGCGTTTTCATCCAGTGAAAAATGGCTGATCACCCGCTGTAAGTCGCCATCCTGCTGCTGCATCAGCTGGTGCAGCCAGTGCACCAGTTCAACATAAGGATTACCGCGCAGTTTACAAAAGGCGGTGGCGCTTTCCAGCGAGGTAAATAACAGCGTATCCAGTTTGCCGAATAACACGGCACGGCTGATTTCTGACATATCGGGTCTCTTTAATGAAAGAAGCAGGCTGTGTAACAGGGAAAAGCGATTGGGCTAGCTTGCGGCTGCCTCAACCTCAAACATGAAATCTTCGCGATCCTGCGGCTGTGGCGCGTGTCCCAGCCAGCTGGTGTAGCCCAGCCGGGCATTGCCTCCCAGCGTGACGCTTTGCACCTCTTCCGCCGCCAGGATCAGGCTGAGGTCCCACTGCATCTCGATGCCGAGATAGTGACGCACCCAGTCGCGCACTTCGCGTGCGCCCGGCGCATCCGGCAGAAAGTGGGCATACTGCTGCGCGCTCAGCGGACCGAGCCGCAGGCGAAAACGGTGCTGCACATCGCGCACCGCCACGCCAAGGAACGCCGATTCGCCCAGCCGCGGCATCTGGCGTCCGGCTCCCAGCCGCGCCTGATCGCGCGCGTCCAGCGTCAGCCACTGCGGCACGTTCTGTGCCAGCTGCACCGGTACGCCAAAGTAGTGACGAAGAATGCGTACCAGCCCTTCAGCGTCGTGACCGTGGCGGCTAAGATGGCCGACCAGCATCAGCCGCGCATGCAGGCTGAGCGAACTGGCCTGCTGCTGCGCCGGTAAACCGATGCCGGCCAGACAGGCAAGGTAATCGACAAAGCGGCGGTTATCGGCGCGATCCAGCGAGACGGCCGGCTGCGCATCGGCCCAGGCGCGATAAAACAGCAGCGTGGCGCGATGGTGAAAGATGTCGGCAAATGCCGCCAGGCTGTGATCCTGATGGTGCACGATGCGCTCGTGCACATATTCCGTCAGATGGGTCGGCAGCGGACCGTTGGGGCCAAACAGGCCAAAGCTGTAAATCGCCACGTCATGGCGCGCGTCCTCTGCGCGCGGCTGCACGCTGGCCAGCGTTGCCGGGGCAAACGCCAGCGACGGTTTCTGACCAATGCGCAGCGCTTCGAACTTCGGCAGCGGCGCACGTCCCAGCGGATAGCGCTGGCCGCCCTGTGCATCCAGCCGGCGCAGCAGCTGAAACAGATCGTAGCGCCACGGTGCCGCCATCACTGCCTGCCAGAAATCGTCCGGCAGCCGCTGGGCGCGCTGCAGCGGAATGATCTGCGCCTCGCTCATAGCAGCGCCTTCCTGCCCATGCGCGGCGGCCAGTAGCCCACCTCGCCGCGCTGCTGGCTGTTGAGAGTGAATTCGGTAAAGCTATTCAGTGCGACCAGCCGGCTGCACACGCGTTCCAGCACGCTGCCGATCAGCCACGGGCTGGCACCGGAGAACGCCTGTTCGTCGACCTCCAGCGTGATGCTGACGCCGCGCGCAAACACCACCGGGCCCGGTTCCGGCACCCGGCGATTGACCGCGCTAAGCTGGCAGTGGCGAATACCGTCAATCTGGCGCGCCACCGCCGCTTCGGCGAGATTAGCGTACAGGCTCAGCAGCTGGCGCAGCGCGGCGGCGCCCTGGCCGTCGCTACTGTCCATCAGGCTCAGGTAGTTCATCTGCAGGTGGCTGATCAGACGCCACGCGGAGAGCCCTTCGGCCAGCGCCGGACGCGGCGGCGTCGGGCCTTTACACAACTTCAGCTGACCGACCGGGATCGAATCCGGCATGACGAAATTGCCCTGCTCCTGCTGCAACAGCATCAGCGGCAGGTCGCGGCTGGTGCAGAGCACGTCTGCCGACAGGTAGCGCATGTCGTCGCGCCACGGCGTGTGATGCTCATCCACCAGCGACAAAAACACTTCCGAGCCGATATAGCCGGTGCGCGTGCCGTAACGCTGCGCCTGCTCAGACAGCGTGCGCTGCTCGCGGCGCAGCGAGAAATAGGCACCGTAATCGCCGTCGTCGCCGCTGAAGGTGCTCCAGAACGGGCGGAATAACTGCTCTTCGCGCTTGCCCTCAACGGTGGCGAACAGCCGCTGCACCGAGTGCACTTCGTAGTCCAGCGGCCGGATGTTATCCACCACCAGATGATATTCGTGCTGGCTGTCGCTGACCTTCAGGCGCTCGGCCGTTTTGGGAAACAGGTTGATCACCGGCGTGCAGTGCAGCGCCAGATGGCTGCTGTCCACCACGCTTTCCAGCGCGCTGTCAGCCTTATCCAGCAGGATGATAATGTCGAATTCCTGCGCGTTATCGCAGCGGCGCAGAAACGGTGCCAACTGGCTCAGGCTGATGAACTGGAAGCGCGCCGGAAAGGCAAAATACTCCTGCAGCAGCCGGTAGCCGTCGAAGTTACGCAGATCGTCCGGCAGCAGCGCCTGCTCTGGCGCAAAGCCTTCCTGCTGTAACGCGTCATCCGGCAGCACCTGGCGCAGCGGTTTCTGTTCGACCGATTGCAGCACGATGCCGACGCGGTGCTGCATCAGCAGCTCCAGCAGTTTCTGCGCCTGAATGTCCGGACCGCTGAGATACAGCATTAAATCGGCGACATTCAGCTGGCTGAGCGACGAGATGCCTTCGCAGGCGATACGCACGCGCAGCGCGCTGGCGGCACCGCGACCGCTGAGCTTCAGTTCGCCCAGCGGCAGATCGCCCGGCACGCCGCCGAGTGAAACGTCGCTGATGCGCAGCGGATGCAGCGTGACATCGTGCGCCGTGGTGTAACTGCAGGTGACGCCGCTTTTTTTCAGGTGCTGGCTCTCCATCATGGTGCCGCGCGGCACGTGGAAGCCATTGCTGATGTCGCCTTTGCGGCTGTCCGGCGTGAGCTGTGCAATCGCCATCGACGGCGTAGGTGACAGATAAGACGGCGCAATCATCTCCAGCAGCCGCTGCGAAAAGCGCGGGAACTCGGCGTCCATTTTGAGCTGCACGCGCGACGTGAGGAAAGCAAAGCCCTCCATCAGCCGCTCAACGTAAGGATCGGCGACTTCGATGCCGCGCATTCCCAGCCGCCCGGCGACTTTCGGATAGCGCGCAGCGAACTCCGCGCCCAGCTCACGCAGATAGGCCAGTTCGCGGTTGTAGTAGTCGAGCAGTTTGCTGTCCATGATTAACCTGCATCCAGTAGTTCAAAATGACCGCTTTCCAGATCAACCTGGGTGCGGAACAGAAACTCCAGCGGATAAGGCACGCACCACAGGCGGCCTTTTATTTCAATCGATAACACGTTGTGCAGGCTGAGCGACTTCAGATCGCTGACGCAGCGTACCTGCAGCCCCTGCGGCAGAATGCGCGGCTCAAAGTGCAGAATGGCATCGGTCATTTTGCGCTGCATATCCTGCCATTCGATGTCGGAGATGTTCTGTCCGGCCAGCGGTGCCACGCCAAAATTCCACACCGAGCGCTGCACTTCACCAAAGGCGCTGAGATCCTGCTGGGCTTCGTTGTTGATGGTGTTAAACAGCCACTGCAGATCGCGCAGCACGTGGCGGCGCAGCGTGCTGTGGGAAATCAGCGTGGTATTGCTGGCTTCGCTCTGCTTGTCCGGCGCGTTGTCAGTCAGACGATCGAGTAACGAGGATTGCAGCTTGTCGCGCGCGGTTAGCGCATCGCGATTTTTACGCGCGCGGAAACCGCCATGCAGCTGGGCATAGCCGTCGTTATGCGAGCTGTTATCACGGCTCATCGCTGCCGCCTGCCTGGAACGTCAGCTGCTGCAGCGTCAGCAGCGGATACTCGCCGCTGTCGCTCAGCCACAGCTTCTGGCCATGGCCGGTAAACTGGCTGTCATCGTGGCCCAGCGGCTGCCATTCCGTGACGCTGGCGCGCAGATAACGCTCATCCGCCCCCGGCAGCAGCGGATAGCGCACCGGGATCTGGCAAATCTGCTCGCTGCCATCCACCAGCTGCACGCGCGTATGGCGCCAGACCAAATCGGTCACGCTGGCGGGTGCCTGAAATTCCATCTCGCGGATCGCGGCGAACGGAATCCAGTAGTAGCGGCCGTTGGCGATGGCTTCGCACACCGGCCCGAAGCGGCTGTCGCCGTCCATCAGCCACGCGAAGTCTGCCGTCTGTTCCTGCTGCTGCAGCTGGCCCGGATTGGCTTCGGCCTGCGCCAGCGCGGCGGCACGTTGCTCCGCACCCTGCGCGAAGTCACCGCGGATGTCGGCGGTCAGCGCAGCCAGCAGGGTTTCACACCACGCCCACGCGCTGCCCGGCAGTTGCGGCTGCGCCTCGCCGCGCAGTACCGCTTCACGCTGCTGCTCACCGGCAATGGCCTGCTGCAGTAAGGTGACGGTCGGCTGCGCCTGGGGCGTCAGCGCCAGCCACGATTGCAGCTGGGTTTGCGCGCGCGCCCAGTTGCCCGCCAGGCACAGCAGCTGCACAAACGCCGCGCGCAGGTCGGCATTGGCCGGGCTGGCCTGAATCTGGCGGGTGATATCGGCGAGGTTATCGGCCAGTGAGGCACTGGCCAGGCGCGATTGTAACGACTCCATGCAAGCTCCTTTTGCGTTAGTTGATGGTGCGGTAAACCGCGGCGGCGGGATCTTTCAGCTCCGGATGCAGCTGCTCTACCAGCTGGACTTTCAGCGGTGCACTGGCGCTCAGCCACGGCGACCACACTTTGCGTACTTCCTGCAGCCGTGCGCGCAGTGCGCTCTCATCGGCGGCATCGCTGGCGGGCATCTGCACCACCACCTGATCCGGTGCCTGCCAGCCATTGAACTGGCTGCTGAACGGCAGCACCAGCCAGCTGTCTGGCGACTTCTCGTTGCTCAGCACCATGCGTTCGCTGTTGACGGTAGTGATGCTCAGCTCAGCGCTCTGCTGTTTGTTATTCAGGCCGGCAATCGGGAAGCCCTGCAGGAACGTCACCACTACGCTTTTCGCCGCACCGTTGCCCATCTGCGTCAGGCTGCTGCGGCCGCTCAGCCAGCCATCCTGACCGCAGCTCAGACCCTGTTTGGACGGCACGAACAGCGCGCTGGTCTGCGCCGGATGCTGCCACCAGGTGCGGAAGTGACAGCCGTCGAGCAGGCTGAACTGCAGCCACGGCGTGGTATCGGCCTGCGGCGAGTTGAGCACCGGCGCGGCAGGGGCAACCGCAGCGGTCTCTGGCTGCTGCACGGGCGCGGGCGGCGGCGTTACCACCGTTTGCCACTGCTGCGCTTTGGCAGCGCTACCGCTGGCGATCGGGTTGCCATTATCATCGTTGAGCGCCCAGTTGAGCTGCTGCAGCGCTTTACACTGCGATGCCATCAGCCCGGCGACGCGCGGCAGAAAATCCTCCAGCGCCGCGACGTTTTTCGCGCCGTGGGTGACGATGCGCAGATCAACATTGCGCTTACACCAGCTCGCCAGCTGGTTATCTTTCACGTCATCAATCCAGACATCCAGTTTCTGTGCCGGGGACTGCACGATGCGATAGTTCTCAGCAAATGCGTGCGTGCTGAGCAGCAGCGCAGCCAGACCCAGTAATCCATGTTTCATGTTGGCGTTCTCAATCTCGAAGAGGGAAAAACTGCGCCGCTTCGGACAGCGAGTGCAGTAAGGTGGTGTCCTGCGGTGAGCCAATCCAGACGGCCAGCGCGCTGAAGTTATCCTGCTGACCGTTATCCGGCTGACCGTTGCGGATGATTTGCTGCATCAGCGTCAGCCACTCTTCCGGCGTATTGACCATGTGCAGCGACTGCTGCATCTGCTCCAGCGTCACGCCGTGCCAGAAGCCATCGGTGCACAGCAAAAAGGCGTCGCCGTCTTCTATTTCCACCACATCGCTGTAGCTGGCGTCGCGCTGCTCATCGCCCATGCCGAGGGCAAAATAGAGCAGGTTACTGTTGATACCTTCGGTCTGGTGGCCGGCATCTTTCATCTGCTGCACCAGGCTGTGGTCGGTAGTCACGTGATAGAGGTAGCCGCGGCGAAACAGATACAGCCGGCTGTCGCCCGCGTGCGCCCAGTAGGCCAGCTCGTAGTCGCGGTCGACAAACAGGCTGACCAGCGTGGTGCCCATGCGGCTGTGCTCGCTGCTGGCTTTCTGCTGCTGGCGAATCGCGTGATTCGCGTGGTTGACGTAGTTGCGAATCGACTGCGCATCCAGGTGCGCATTACCGTCGAACGCCTCCATCAGGCTGCTGCGCGCGATGCGGGCGGCCACGTCGCCGCCGGGAAATCCTGCTACGCCGTCGCACACCACGAAGCAGGCTGAGCGTTCGCCGATTACCTCACCGGTTTGATCCTGATTGCTGGCGCGGTCGCCCTGATTCGACGTGGAAGCAATGGTGATATTCATGCGTCATCCGTGTGGGTTTGTGAATCTTTGTACTGATTAACTTCCAGGTCGTAGGCATGCAGGAAAGCTTCGCCGAACAGGGTATGGAAATCGTCCTCAATCTCGCCCGCCGTCTCGCCGTAGCGCTCAACAAAATGCTCCCACAGCGCAGCTTTGCGGCTGCCCGGCAGGCCGAGGCGCGACAGCGATCCCGCCTGGCGGGCTTCCTCTTCCAGCTGATCCGGATTAAAGGATTGCAGCATCGAAGCGATGATGGCGCGGATCCCGGCGATCATGCCGAGCTGATGCGCCTGCAGATCGATCAGCGCATCACGCACCGCCTGACGCGGCGGCATGAAGCCCGGCATGCGGCTGCCAAACATCTGCATCAGCACGGTTTTGCCGGACGGCAGCAGTTTGAACGGGTTGTTGGCGTCATCGAGGATCACCGTCATATCCGCTTTGACGCCACGCTTAAGAATCGAGCGTGACGACAGCAGCGCAACGGTGCCCTGCGAGAACATGCTCAGCATCTGGCCAAACTGCAGCATCTGCTCGCGGTCGAACTGCGGCGTGGGCTGCAGATCGCGCAGCCCCATGCCTTCCAGCAGTGCATCCAGCAGTTCGCCTTTCAGCGCGTCGCCGCTGCTGTGGCTGGCAGTCGCCTGGCTGGCGGGTGCTGCGTTCTGATGGCTGGAAGCCACCGGATCGATACGCAGCCGCCCTTTCGGCGTCGGCGACGGTACACGTTGCACCGCCTGCGGCGTGGGCAGCGTAATGCCGCCGTAATCCATCTGCGGCGCGACCGTCTCCGGCTGCTCCGCCTGCGGTTCGATCAGCGGCGGCGTGGCCTGGGTTTCGGTGTCATCAAACAGTGGCGAACTGCTGAGATCCGCCAGCTCGACCGGTGCCGTCTCCGGCGAGGGTTCACTGGGCGTTTCCGGCTGGGCGACGGGCTGCGGTTGAACCGTCTGTGCAGGCGCGATCTCCGGCTGCGCCAGCGGAACCGCATTGCCCATCATCAGGCCGAGCGGATCGTCGTGGTTGCGCACGTCGCTGCTGCTCTGGCTGCCAAACAGGCTGAGCGGATCGAGCTCGGTGGCACTCTCGACCTGCGGCTGCGCGGCGGCATTCTGCTGCGCCGACAGCGTGCTGGGGGTGCGATCGTCGAAGATACTTTCCTGCGCGAATAGCGCATCGCCTTCATCGAACAGGCTGGTGTTTTTCGGCTGCTGGCCAATATCCAGCGGCGCATCGTTCACCAGCTGAGCCAGCGGATCCTCCGGGTTGCGATCGAGGCTGGCCGGCGCGGTGAGCGGATTGGCCTCCGGCAGCACCTCGGCCGCTGCTTTGCGCTTCGACAGATCATCGGAGATCGAGAACTCTTTGGCGAGACTGTCCCAGATCTCGCTGGGGATCGTGGCGGTGCTGGCATCCTTTTCCGCCGGTGGTGCATCAGCCATTACCGGCGCCTGCACCACCGGCTGCGGTGCCAGCGTGGCGGCCTGCGGCTGCTGCGCGCCGTTGAGATCGTTGACCAGCAGCTGGTAATCATCGATGCCCAGCACGTCGCCATCCTGTAATTCCACCTGACGCCCGCGCTCCAGCGGGATGTCATTGAGCAGCACGCGCGTCACGTTGCCCCGGTTGGTGAGGCGGCATTCGCCAGCGGCGGTGATATGCACAATCGCCTGCAGGCGAGAAATGGTGCGATCGTCATCCGGCAGCACCAGATTGTTGTCTACTCCGCGGCCAATGGTGCCGCCGGGCGGCATAAAGTCACAGCGGGTTTGCGGCGGCTGGTGGCCGGGTTTAGTCGTTATTATCGTAAAGCGCATAACGGGTTCCTGCGGTTAGCGGTTCGGCATCTATATTGCGCGGCTCTCCGGGAAAGACGCGGAATATAGGAAGCGGGTGATACGATGCTGCGAGCGATATCAGGTGAATGATGCTGTGCTTTAAAACGCGATGCGTTGTGTCATATTTGCCATTTAGAATTTTCGTTGGCTTAGAAATGATTGCAATTTTGTAGCAGCACCATTTATTGCGCGATGAATCGCGCCGCTACAATATGTGCGTGGCGCAGTGTCAGTACACCGGATCAAGACGATTAGCCGGGATGTAGCGACAACTGATTTATTCAATATAAACAATGAAAGCAGACATATATGATTCTGAAAACTTCATTCAGTATACTGAAGAAATCAGTGCATCCGCTTATAAATTCAAATAGTTACGGCACCTAAAAATAATAGCAGCGCACTGATTAAGTTTAGGTTATGCACTATGAGCAACCATTTTATCTTTTCAGATGGGAAATTTTGAACAAAATTATATGTTTCAGCACTCACCCGCTCATTTTTCTTATGATACATGGTCACACCTTTATAAAGCCGTGCGAAATATGAGACCTTGTTATGATGAAATAATGATGGAAAATGATTAGCAACCTGCGTGATAATATCGTTCTGCAGGTTAATACGCTGAAACTCACTCATTATAAAATCAAATTTCCGCTGATTACTCTTGAACAGGATAAATGCCCATACTTGCAAAATGCAACCCGAGCCTATCAAAGCAGCTGATATTGATAGTAATAGGTCCACAGTAGTTTTCCATAATCATGACTGCCCCAGCTTCAGGAGCTATGTCCATCACAGATGCTGCGACTGATTAACTATAATAGTGCCTCCAGATTATAAACCCCACGCCTCCGCCAATCATGAAAAAGGCAGTAACCAGATTTAAAGTATGCAGACGCAGCAACCAGTTTATTTTTTCTTTAGGCAGGGACTGAATGAAATCATAGGTTTCCTTGTTTACCCTTTCATTCCTTTTATGATAAAGCATGACACCTTTATAAAGATAAGCAAAATAAGCTATTTTAAGCGGATGAAAGGATGCGCTAAAGTAAGAGGAAATATTCGTCGTGATGTCAAGCTGAAGATTTCTCTGTCGAAATTCAGACAAAATAACTTCGAATTTCTTGATATTTCTTCTAAAAATCACATAGCCAGAAATTTGTAAAACGATCGATAAAAGAAAAGAAAATACAGATAGAAAAATTAAAGCATCAGGAAAATTCATAAAATTTTATCCATTGTAAATCCTGTCAGCCAACCACCTACCTCGCCAGCAACATATCCACCTACAGCAGCTCCAACCAGTGAGCATGTAAGATAACCTATCGGTCCAGTACCTATTCCCAAAGCAACGCAAACAAACTGACCTGAGGCTGCACCAAATGCACCACCATAAACGCTTGCCATTGTACTCGCTGCAAATTTAGCGTATTCGGTTACGGCAACTTTAGCACACTCATTTTTCCGGTCCACCGTACAAGCCTGATAGACCTCATTCGTCGTATTTAAGGCACCAAATCCTACAGCTACCAACCCCCCGGCTTTCATAAACTTAGCTGCTTTCGCTGCACCATCTACGTAGGTTGAGTAGCCACGAATTGCTCCCACTCCAGCGGTTTGCCAGTCGTGCACAATGGATGAACTGGACAAATTCAATGCATGTTTAATTTTATCGTAGGGTCTCAAATTCAGAATCAATCGCGAAACGCGATTGAGCAGCTGTTCGAGTTCGCCAAACAGACGGCGACGCTCAACAAAAAACTGCTCACCAAATAGTGTGCCTGCCGTTAGGTACTGGTTGCGATAGGCATTTTCAATGGCAGTAAGTTTATTTGCTATTTCTGAGAAGTATTTCTCGCCTGCATCACCGATCAGACCCGAAGCTTGATCCATATAATTGGTAATAGCAGCGATCGAAGCATAATGCCGGTTGAAAAAGTCAGCCTCATCAACGGATAGATGCGCCAGACTATTGTTGGTTGTCGCTTTTGCCGTTGCCAGGGCACTCATTGCCGCAGGATGATTGTTTCCTTCCGGATCAGCAACGATCAGGATTTGTCCCGGTTTAGCCCATGCGACATCAGCATTTAACTGCAAAAAGTAATTTGCCGCCGGCATGTTGCGCGTACCGTACAGCCACATCGCTTGCTCGGTGAGGCTTCCAGGGCGTTGCACTACACAAAATCCCGGTTCGATGGAAGTTTTACCTGTCATCACAATCTCCTTTTGCAGTTAAATATTTATTTAGTTAAAAGATAATCTTATTAACATCTCTTCTGTAAGTTGTATCCCGCTCAATTATATTTTCAGATAAGTATTCTGAAATATTTATAGCGGCCCCACAGGGCCGCTTAATAAAGCAATTACGCTTCTTTATTTTCTTTGATGTTCCAGCCAGCGCTGCTTTCAGCGCCTTTACCACCTGAAGAGCTCTGCTCCCAGTATTGCTGCTTCACTTTGGCAGCCTGGAACGCGTAAGTCACGCTCAGGGTATCGCCATTAGCAGCACCGGTATAATCAACTTTTGACACCAGCACATCTTCCAGTGTGATACGTGCGTATTCAATCTGTGTGCCGCCTGCTTTGCATACGGACAGCTCTACTTTGCTGATATGCTTACCGCTGGCGCAATTTTTCAGGATTGCAGTGGTGGATTTGTCAATCAGTGCATTTACGCTCAGGTCAGCAAAATTCACTTTACCTGCACCGCCACCGCCGCCAACAGACATATTACCCGGCTGGTTAGCACCCCAGTTGAAAGAGGTAATATCAGTCCAGCCGGTGTGGTTGGAGTCTTTAGACTCGCCGGTCACACCATCAACTTTTAAAAACATATCAATAGCCATAATTATCTTCTCTTGCTTGATTTACGTTCTGCTTTGATAAAGCATCGTTATGGCAAACAGGAAAGCATGGGGCTGAATAAAACAGTCCATATTTTACCTCTGCCTCGTTTTCTGAATATTGCTACATGGTTTATTCAGAGAGTGTTTTTATTGTCCCACTGGATGGAGCAATAAAAAATAGTGAATCCTTTAGTTCCTCGATATTAATATCGAAACGCGGAGCCGGCTCGCAATAAGCGTTTTGCGTCTGCACGGTAACTGCAAAGCTTTGTGAGCATTGAGACCGCCATACATGACGGCCTGATGCAGTTAATCAATTCTCATTCGATTTGAGTGAAGGCAGTTTCGATACCAGACGCAGTGACACCGTCAGGCCTTCCAGCTGGTAGTGCGGACGCAGGAAGAATTTCGCGGCGTAGTAGCCCGGGTTATCTTCCTGCTCTTCCACGCTCACCTCGGCGGCAGCCAGCGGCTTACGCGATTTGGTTTCCTGTGACGAGTTCGCCGGGTCGCCGTCGACGTAGCTCATCACCCAATCATTCAGCCAGCGCTCCATTTCATCACGCTCGCGGAATGAACCGATCTTGTCGCGCACGATACACTTGAGGTAGTGCGCGAAGCGGCAGCAGGCAAACAGATACGGCAGGCGTGCAGCCAGACGTGCGTTGGCGGTCGCATCGGCATCATGGTATTCCGCAGGCTTTTGCAGTGACTGCGCACCAATAAAGGCAGCAAAGTCGGAGTTTTTGCGGTGCACCAATGGCATGAAGCCGTTTTTCGCAAGCTCGGCTTCACGACGATCGCTGATGGCAATCTCCGTCGGGCATTTCATGTCTACGCCGCCGTCATCACTCGGGAAGGTGTGGCACGGCAGGTTTTCAACCGCACCGCCAGACTCGACGCCGCGGATGGCGGTGCACCAGCCGTACTCTTTGAACGAACGGTTGATGTTGGCTGCCATGGCGTAGGCGGCGTTGCTCCAGGTGTAGCCGTTGTGATTTGAGCCGTCGGTCTGCTCTTCAAAATCAAAGCTATCCACCGGATTGGTGCGAATGCCATACGGCAGGCGCGCCAGGAAGCGCGGCATGACCAGGCCGAGATAACGAGCATCTTCCGATTCACGCAGGCTGCGCCAGGCGGCATATTCGGTGTTCTGGAAGATTTTGGTCAGATCGCGCGGGTTCGCCAGCTCCTGCCATGATTCCATCTGCATGACGGTTGGCGCGGTACCGGTGATGAACGGGCAGTGTGCCGCCGCGCTGATACGCGCCATTTCGCCCAGCAGCTCCACGTCCTGCGGGCTGTGATCGAAATAGTAATCGCCCACCAGGCAGCCAAACGGTTCACCACCGAACTGACCGTACTCCTGCTCATAAATTTTCTTAAACAGCGGACTCTGATCCCAGCCAGCGCCTTTAAAACGCTTCAGGCTGCGTCCCAGCTCCTGCTTGGAGATGCTCATGAAACGGATTTTCAGCATCTCGTCGGTTTCGGTATTGTTCACCAGGTAGCTCAGACCGCGCCACGCGCTCTCCAGCTGCTGAAACTCTTCATGATGAATAATCTGGTTGATCTGCTGTGACAGCTTGTCGTCAATCTCAGCGATCAGCGCCTGGATGGTGCGATAGGTATCATTCGAGATGGTGACGGTGTTTTCCAGCGCCTGCTGCGCCAGCGTCTTCACAGCACTTTCGACGGCTGCACGCGCCTGATCGCTGGTTGGACGAAATTCTTTGTTCAGCAGGGCGCTGAGTTCATTCTCGCTGTAGTGCGCGGCGCCCTGTTGCTGCTGATGCGAAGACTGGGTCATGATTACTCCTCCTTACCTTCAGCGCTTTCATCCTGCTTCGGCAGATGGGTCAGCGCTTTCAACAGCGTTGGATCCTGCAGAATCTTACCGATCAGCTCTTCCGCACCGTTTTTGCCGTCCATGTAGGTCAGCAGATTCGAAAGCTGGGTACGCGCTTCCAGCAGGTTGCTCAGCGGTTCAACTTTGCGGGCAATCGCATCCGGTGAGAAATCGTCCATGCTCTCAAAGGTCAGTTCGACGTTAAGTTTGCCTTCGCCGTTGAGCGTGTTATCCACCTGAAACGCCGCACGCGGCTTCAGCGCTTTCATGCGCTCATCGAAGTTATCGATATCAATTTCCAGGAATTTACGCTCATCAAGGCTCGCCTGCGGCTCGAGTGGTTTACCGACCAGGTCCGCCATGACGCCCATCACAAACGGCAGCTGAATTTTGCGTTCCGCGCCATAAATTTCCACGTCATATTCAATCTGAACGCGAGGCGCGCGATTGCGGGCAATGAACTTCTGCCCACTGGATTTCGTTGGTGCCATGGTTTTCTCCATTAAGGGTGCGCGGGTAAAATTTCGCAGGAGGCGCGCAGGTCTCGCTGCGTTGAGTTGTTACGCTCGCTTAGTCGCGGCGTCCAAAGATATTTTCCAGCTGATGCACGCCGTCTGGCGCCAGATCGCGGATGATGTCCATAAAATCGAGTTCAATAAGCCGCTGTACGCGGTCGATCATTAGCGGTGCCGGATGGCTGGGTTCGTGCTGAGCAAAGTAGTGCTTCACCTTCTCCAGCATCAGCTGCGCATCGGCGCGCGAACTGATTTGCACGCTGCGCCAGTCAGCCGTGCGAACCGCTGCGGCGGGCGCGGCGACGCTCGGTTCCGGCGGCGGCTCTGTTACCACGGCCGGCTGCAGCGTGCTGAGGTCAGTGGCCTGACAGCGTTCGGCGATCATGGCGATCTGCCTGCGCAGCTGCGACAGCTCCGGCACCGCCGCTTCACCCAGCTGTTCGGTCAGAGTTTCGGTAATAGTTTGCAAACGCTCACTTATCTGTAGCACCGCTTCAATACCGGGCTGCTCACCGCGCGCCAGCTCATCGGTCAGGCGCGGCAGACCGCCAGGATAGTCCGCGACTTCGGTCTTGCTGCCGTCGCACAGCGCTGCGGCATCGCGCAGCGTGATGCCATCCGAGGCGTAGCGCAGCAGCCAGCTCTGGCGTACCGCGCTGCTCAGCGCTGATTTATCGCCCAGCAGCGCCACCGCGTTGATGCGGTAAAACGGATCCTGTTCGCCGTACTCTTCCAGTCGCGGCCACAGCGGCTCCCAGTACAGCAGCAGCGCCTGCTCAATCAGCTTCAGTCCCTGCGCATAGCCCGGCAGCCCTTTCAACTCGGTCCAGGCGTGAGTAAGCGCTAACATCACTCGCAGGTCTTTGCTGCGGCTGAGCAAGTCAATCGCCAGCTTTTCGACTTTATTCCAGTCGGCTGATTCAGCCGGGATAATGGTCTCACCAAATTGCTGTTCGGCTTTACCGGTACTGGCCTGCTCCATCGCCTGGTAATCCGCGTGATACTCCAGGTTGTCGCCGCAGGGGTTATCACTGCTGACCGGCGCCAGCAGCGCGTCAATATTCATCGTCATAGCGGTTGGCCTCAGGATTCAAACATCGGAGGATAAAGTCCGTTTCGTCCGGGTTTTGCCCCGCCGGCCGGGTCAAACAGCAGTGAGAACAGCTGTGCGGTGAAGTTGCCGCTGTGCACCTGGGTGTAAAGCGGGAAACCGTCGCTCTGGTTTGTCCACCAGAAGCTGGTGTAAAACTGCGGGTCGAAGCTGTCACCCGGCAGTTTCCAGTTGAGCGTTGACGGCTCGCCGTCGCCAATCACCTGTAAAATGTCCGATTGTTCGCCGTCAGTTTGCGGCTGCTGGGGCTGCGGAATACTCAGCAGCGCCTGGTCGAGCTGCTCTGGCGTACCGCCGTTTTGCACCACGCGCAGCAGCATATTGCCGACCTGCTGATACCACTCGCCCGAGCGGGCCAGCAGCGCCGGTGACCACTCGGCAGGAGTAAAATGGCGCAGCGCGCACAGCGGATAGTTGCGGCCGACGCTGTCGCGGGCGGCAATCAGGCAGCCCATCTGGATCAGCTGACTGCCGAGCATCGGCGGCACGACAAAATTCCACACCGGCGCTTTGAGAAAGGCGCGCGACGGGGCGTTTTTACTCTCTTCACTGGTTTGCCAGTGATGCAGTCCGACCTGAAACCAGTTCGACCACTGCCGGTACAGCACATCGGGGAAGCGTCGCTTCACAAAGTCACCCGAGCTGGGCAATTTGCCGTACCAGCCGGGTGCTGCGTAATGAGTCATTATCAGGTCCTGTTTCAGGGGCAGCTAAAGCCGGGAAGCTGGAACGGGTTACGAATACTGCCAGGGGTGAACGACAACGTGACCTGATGGCCATCGACGTTAAAACTGGCCTCGCGGGTCAGGCCACCGACCGCGGTTAAGCGAGCGCGATCGAAGAAGCGGTTCAGCGCCCACGGACCGCTGGTCACCAGTGTTGAGGTGGTGCCGTTGGTCAGGCCAAGCTGCATCCGCACCTGGCTGGTGCCGCCCGGTCCGGGCCAGCTCACCATCTGCACCGCCTGCGGGCCGTGGCTGTAACGCAGAATCTGGCCATCGACGTCGAGCGTCAGGTTGAGAATGTCGTTATCCATTTTCACCGTACGCAGCGTGACGCGGAACGACGGCGTGGTCGCCCCGTTAGCAAAGAAGGCATCACGAATCGACTGCGCCTGCTGGAACGGACGCAGCAGCGCCTCACCGCCCGGCAGCGTTTTGCCGTCGATGCCTGGCGTGAAACGCCACGCCGCGTTGGTGGTATCCACTTTGCTGGCCAGATTGTCGCGGAAGAAGCTGTCCATCAGCCCACTGCCCGGCGCGAACATGCGCGCCAGATCGTCCGGCGTTACTTCGCTGCGCGCATTGCGCACCAGCGGGTAACGGCCGGCAATCGCCTGGCGGCAGAAGCTGCCCACTTCCATGGTGATGCGCTTGCGCACGTTATCCATATCGCGGCGCTGTGCATCGCTGCTGGCGCCCACAGCCATGCTGGAAACCATATTCTGCAGCGAACCCGGTAAGCGACCGGCGCTGGCCTGCAGACGACTGATGGCATCGCCGGACGGCGGCGGCATGCCGCTATTGGCGGCGTCCTGCACCGCCGTCAGGTAGCGGTAGAGATCGTCGATCTGATGCAGAAAATCATCCACCGCCAGCACTTTACTGCCCTGCTGCAGCGGCTGTGCCAGCTCCAGCACAGGCGCGAAGTGCACCGCCACCGCCTGCTCCGGTGCCTGCTGGGCGGCGCCCTGGCCCGGCGCCGCGCTGGCTTTGGAGGAACTGAACAGCGCTTCTAAAGTGCGCGTGGCGCTGTTGCCCGTCGCCGGCTGTGCCTGGGTATTTTGCTCATCCGGCTGTGCGCGGTTCAGCGTCAGCAGCTTACTGAGGTTAACCACCAGCTGGCGCAGCGGCGAGTGGTTGCCCGACAGCAGACGTGCGGTGTTGATGCGCTGCGACAAATCCGCGCTGCTGTTGAGCTGGATATCGCTGAGGAACTGCTCCCACTGGCTGATGTAATCCTGCACGTAGAGCTGGCGCACCGCGAGATCGGTCTGCTGACTGTTCTCCGGCGAGGCAACGCCGCCCAGCACCCAGACATCATCCTGAAACAGCGCCTGCGTGACCGGTGCGATTTGTTTATCAACGTGCTGCCAGTAACCGTCAGGTGTGAACAGGCCGGCCACGCCGTCATTGACCGATTTGCCGCTTTTGCGTGAAAACACCAGCTCACTCTGCGGCCCGCCCAGCGCCGCGAGGGTGACCGGTTGCAGGCTGCCGTCACGCTGCAGCAGGCGCTTCAGACGTCCGTAGACGCGCTGCGACAGCGGCATTTGGTTAATCAGCGCCTGCTCGCGCTTTACCAGCGCGTCATCCTTCGCGTACGGCGAGGACTGAATCTGTGTCTCCAGCAGCTGCTGCAGATGCCACGCCAGCTGTTTCACTTCCTGCTGCGTCACATTTTGTGGCAGTTCGCGGCTAATATTCAGCATCAGCCAGGCATGCAGGAATTTGCCGTCATAATGTTTTGGCTGATACAGCATCTGGTAAGCTTTCAGCGCTTCGTAGCTGTAATCCGCATCGCTGCCGTTGTCGTTGCGCAGCCAGCGGGTGATGTTTTGCGCCACCTGCGGCAGCAGCAGCTGTTTCAGCGCTTTGTCATACAGGGTGCGCGTGGCGTCGCTGACTTCGGTACCGCGATACAGCCCCATGCGGCGCGTCAGCGGGGGATCTTCCAGCGAGAAGTCGGCGCTTTTTGGCAGCTGCAGTAGCGTGTTGAGATACGGCACCAGCGCAAACAGATCGCCATTGCCCTGGCGTTCCAGCTGTTGCCCCAGCTGTTCCACCTGCAACGTTTTACCCGCCATCTCCTGCAAATAGGCTTTGTTTTTGCTGTAGCTGGTGAGCCACAGCGCTCCGGCAATCAGTACCAGCACCAGCAGCGCCAGATAGCCGGACCACAATCCGGCGCGATTGCGCAGCTCCCACCAGCGGTTACTGCCCGCTAGGCCCGACTCCTGGAAGATGACATTTTCCAGCACGCCTTTCAGGAAGAAGCTCTGACCTTTGTTCGGCGGGATCGGTGACTCTTTGTCGACCTGGTCCCAGCTGCCGGATTCGCCGCTGCGCTGTCCCGGCAGATGCAGGGCGCGGCTCAGCTCGCCCATCACGCGGTCAAACGGCAGCCCTTCCTGAGTACCGCTGGCGAAATAGATACCGCGCGGCGCGAACTGGGTTTCGAAATCAGAGCGGGCAAACAGCGTATCCAGCGCATCCGCCAGCAGCGGACGCAGCGCGGCGAACTCCTGCGGGAACAGATAGCTCTCCGCCCGCGCCTGCGCATCGCTCTCCGCCAGCAGCGTATCGGCCAGGCCGGCATCCAGACGCTGCTGCAGCAGTGAATACTCCTGCTGAAACTGGCTGTTGAGCTCAAACTCTGCGGTCGACGCCTGCGCCCACGGGAAGGTAAAGCCCCAGATTTGCTCGCGCTGGGTTTTATCCAGCGAAGCGAAGTAGCTGCGGAAACCTTTGAGCAGGTCGGTTTTGGTGACCAGCACATAAACCGGGAAGCGAATGCCAAGGCGATCGTGCAGCTCCATCAGCCGCTGACGCAGTGCGATCGCCTGATTGCGCTGCGCTTCCGGCGATTGCGTCAGTAAATCAGACACGCTGAGCGTGACAATCACGCCATTGACGGGCTGACGGCCGCGATATTTGCGCAGCAGGTCGAGAAAGTGATGCCACTCGCTGGCGTCGCGCTCCTGCTGACTCTCCTGGGTGGTATAGCGGCCAGCGGTATCCAGCAGCACCGCTTCGTTGGTGAACCACCAGTCGCAGTTGCGCGTGCCGCCAATGCCGCGCAGCGCCGCTTTGCCGAACTTGTCCGCCAGCGGGAACTGCAGCCCGGAGTTGACCAGCGCGGTGGTTTTACCGGCACCCGGTGCGCCAATGATCATGTACCACGGCAGCTGGTAGAGGTATTGATGGCTAAAGCGCTGCGCCCAGAAAGGCGCGCCCTTACTGCTGGCGCGCTGGAAGTGCGCTTTTTTCAGCATGTCGGTGGCTTCGGAGAAACGGCTCGCCAGCACCTGCTCTTCATTGGTCAGGCGTTTGCGGTCCTGCTCCGGCGCATCGCTTTTGCTGGTTTCGAGGCTCGACATCAGTTTGCGGTTGAGCCAGAAGTTATACAGGCGCGGAATCGCCTGGCTCAGCCCCCACACCAGATAGAGCAGCGTAATGCTGATGATGCGGTTCTGCTCTGGCTCCAGCGGCCGCGAGTCGACAATGGAAAACACCGGGCCAATCACCCAGATGATAAAGGAGAGCGCGGTAATGCCGACAAAACCCCAGGCGAGGCGGCTGGTCAGCACCGCAAAAAGCATATTCAGCATGGATTAGTTCCCTCTCGCCAGGCCGTTGAGTTCCGCTTGCGTCGCATCCGGCGCGACCAGCAGAGTAATTTCTACGCGACGGTTGCGGGCGCGATTCTCCGCGCTGGTGTTCGGCACCAGCGGATGGCTTTCGCCACGCCCTTCGGCTTTAACCCGCGACGGTTGTGCCAGCTGCTGCTGCAGCAGGGTTTGCACCGACTGCGCGCGCGCCAGCGAGAGTTCATAGTTGGAGGCGAAGCGGGCACTGCGAATCGGCACGTTGTCGCTGTAGCCAATCACCAGAATCTTCCCGCTGACGTTATTCATCGCGGCGGCAATGCGCTGAATCACCGCATCGTAGCGACCACGCACTTCGGTGGATGCCGAGGCGAACAGGCCATCGCCCTTCAGGGTGACCACGCTCTGGTCGGCTTCATCGCGCACCGCCACCAGGCCGGCATCAATTTCCGGCTTGAGGAACGCTTTCAGGTTCAGCGTGGCGGGCGGCGGCGGTGCCGGATTGCTGATTTTGACTTCCGGCAGCGCGGTCTGATAGATGCTGGCCAGCACCGGCGAGGTGTAATCGCCGAGACGCCAGTTCAGGACAATGTAGAACAGGCAGGCAGCAAAGCCGGCCACCGCCGCACAGGCCCATAGTGGAATCATCGGCCGCCACAGCTTGCGCAGCACCGGCTGATCGGTGGGATGCGGTGACAGCGCCGCCGGGTAACTGCCGCGCACGCTTTTGATCATCTGCAGCAGACGCTGTTTGATGGTTTCCAGCTGCGAACGCCCATTATCCAGCACGCGGTAGCGCCCTTCAAAGCCGAGCAGCAGGCAGAAGTAGATCAGCTCCAGCAGCAGGATGTGCTGACGCGGGTTTTGCGACAGCTTGGCCAGCAACTGAAAGAACTTCTCACCGCCCCAGGTTTCATTGTGAAACGTTACCAGCAGGCCGTTGCTGGTCCACACGCCGCGGCTGCCCCACGGCGTCAGCGCCGCCGCTTCATCCAGCGCGGTGCACAGGCAGTAGCGCGCGCCGACGATCACTTCATAACTCAGCCCCGACTGCTGGCAGCTGAGCTCAAAGCGACGGATCTGATCGATCAGCTGCTGGCGCAGCCGCGCCGGATCGTCGTGCGAGACGGAGTGGCGAATCTGCGGGATCGCGTTAATCAGCGGATTCGCCGCGGCGACCAGCACATTCTGATGGCTGACATCCTGCTGTGTGACGTCACTGTTCGGTTTCTGTTGTTCCTGCATCATGCGGCGTGCTCAGTTTTGATTATTCTGACTGACTACGAATGGCCCAGAACTCCATGTTCAGGCCCGGAAACTCACCGGCCAGATGCAGCGCAAAGGCACCTGAGCGCTCCATCTCCTGCCACAGCTCGCTGTTCTTATCGAGCTCGAAATAGCTGTAGCCGGCATGCCACGGGATTTGCGGCGGCGCGCCCGGCATGGCTTTCAGCGCCAGTCCCGGCAGCTGCAGCTGTACCAGATCGCGGATTTTGGTAACGGGCGCGACTTTCATCTGCGCCGGGAAGTGGGTTTTCAGCGCCTCGGCCGGCACGCTGGCTTTGACCGCCAGCACAAAGCCGAACTCGCGCACCATGCTGCTTTCCGGCACCGTGGCCACGTTGAGGCCGTGCGAGCGCTGCGTCAGCGGCAACTGGATGGCGCTCTCTTCCATCACCTGCGACAGTCCCTGGCGCAGCAGCAGCGTTAAGCGGGCAAAACAGCTGTACAGATCGTCATGGTCATACAGCGGCAGCGCGTCCGGGGTGCGCGCCGGCATCCAGCTGCTCAATTCAGCGGCCAGCTGCAGCCAGTGACTGTAGAGCGTTTCCGGGTGCAGCAGCGGCAGATGCTGTAGGTGCGCGTGCAGGCCAAGCTGACGGTTGAGTAAGGTCAGCAGCATAAAATCGACCATGTCGGCACTGTTAAAGCGGCCGGTACCCGGCGTGCGCTGGCTCAGCTGCTGGCTGCGCTGCTGAATCAGGCCGTGCAGGTCATTGAGCATGCTCTGCAGCGGCCGGCTGGCGTTGAGCGTCAGCATCGGCGGAATGTAATCGGTATCGAGGCGCACGTGGTTATCGCTGCGTTTTTCAATCACCTGCGCCACGCCCATCGCCGTCCATTCCGCGGTGAGATCCTGTTCCAGCATCAGGCGCAGGCGCAGTTTGCCGAACTGAACGGTGGCAGCGCCGACCGCCTGAGCGTTGTCATCTTCGACTTCGGCTTCCCACGCCAGATAGCGCGCCAGTGAATCCTGCGTCTCCTGAAACGCCACCGCTTCGCGCCCGTTGCGCCGGGCCGGGATCGCCAGTACCACTTTGCTGCGATCGACATTCGCCGGCAGATCCAGCGGAGCCGGACCGTGCTGTGGCTGGCTGAAAGAGAAGAAGGTGCCGTCAGGCAGACATCCGCTGGCGGCACTCAGCGCCAGTTTTCCCTGGCGCAACAGCGCTTCATCAAATTCGAGATCAAAAAAACCCCAGGTGTAGGCGCGCTGCGACTGCCCCCACTCGCGCAGGGTGCTGTGTAGAAAATTTTCCGACTGCTGGAAATGGTGAGGGCGCAGGAACATCCCCTCGGTCCAGACAACCTTTTCGGCTCGGTTCATAGGCATCCTTACTGCTTAACCACGCGCAGGCCGTTGATATCCGCCACGACGCGGGCATTCAACTCACCATCGTTATTTTTCCAGAACTGCCAGAATGCGCTGTCGTCGCCATCCGGGAAGGGCAGCGCGAGACGCCAGACTTTACCGTCCAGCGCCTGATACTCGGCCATGATGCCGATGAAGCGCGCTTCCGGCAGGCTTTTCGCGCTGAGGGTTTTACTCAGCTGACCTGACATCAGGAAGAACTGCTGATTGTTGAGCAGCGTGCTGCCCAACGCGGTGGCGGGCTGGTTCTGCAGGGAGTAGAAATCAGCGGACATGAATTCCGCATCGGAGGTCAGCAACATCACCCGGACTTTAAGCGGCGCACCCGCGTTGATCTGCGGATGCGCCTGAAAGTCGAGATTGTAGCGTGCAACCGGCGCCGGACTGTTGCTGCTGCAGGCGGCCAGCAGGCAAGCCAGCAGCAGTAATCCGGCGCGGCGGAGAGAAATCATCGTCATCATTCAGCCCTCCCTGCTTACCGTGTTAGTTGATGATCCAGGTGCCGCTGTTGCTGTTCTGGCACGCTTTGCTGTCGCCATCCACCGCGACGCAGGTCTTTTTCTTGCTGCTGGCGCGGGCGCGACGCTTCGGCTGGTCCGCTTTGATGGTCTGCTCATACAGCGCGCTTTTCACCACCGCGCGGAACGGGACATAACCGATCAGCTGTACCGCAGGCTGAGCCGCCGGCTGCTGCGCTTTTTTGTCATCGGCCGGTGCAGTCTCAGGCTGCGCTTCGTCTGCGGCCTGCGCCGACTCGCCAAGTGCCAGCCAGTTGTTTTCAACCTGGCCAATCACGGTGTAGGTTTCACCGCTTTTCAGCGTATCCACCACTTTGCCGCCGAAGCTCGGGCGGGTCATGATCGAAGCCGGATAGAGCGCGCGATAAGCCTCGTTCACCGGGCTGAACTGTGCCGGCGGCTGGACGGCATAACGGTGCGACAGCGTGACGCCGTCAACAGTGCTGCTGACAATAGTGTCGTCTGTCATCTTTGGCGGTGCTTTACAGCCAGCCACTGCGAAAACAAACATCAGGCCCAACGCCATACGGAGATTCACCATTTTCTTCATGTTTAGTTCCATTAACGCCTAAAAAGTGGCCAGAGGCCGGTTAAGAGCAAAATGAACCGTGCGCACGGCGGGAGCCGGCGTCGATTCAGTACCAGTTAAAAAGTTGACCCTTTAATGAGTGCGGCTAACGCATCGCGCCAGCGAAGCAAAAATTGATCAGTCTGAATTAAGTATTAAAAATGCAACATTAGTGACAGGGATGATGTCGGAAGAATTCTGATCGTTTCACAAACGATCAGCAACATGATCAATTTTTGCTAAGCGAAGGGGTCGGCCACAGCCAAACCTCGGTTTCTCTTATGCCATCCCTGGTATAAAAACTATCACGTTCAATGAATCTGGTTAATCGGTAACGATTAAGATGATAACAGCAACAACTTACGGCATTCGCTGGCAGCATTGCTATTTATTGAGATATATCAACAACATATAAAAGACTGGAAACATCATAGCTACCGCACGAGCCAGGTAAAACCTGCCCGTGAGCATGCAATCACAATCCATTTGTTAATGTCTGACGGAAGTTTACAGAAGCCTGACAAAATTTCAACGCGCCGCTAGCAGAGGAAATTAGTTCAGTAAAGGTTAACAAATATTTTTAATGCAAATTTGCGTCACTTTTGCCCATAAACCTAAGACTATTCTTAGCAATCCATTAAAACTGTGAAAGATTGTAAATGAAAGATGAAAATTTACTCGCGCGATCATTAAAAATTGTCATAAAAAAAATGGCGCTGAGCGGCACGCATTTTGTCTGCGCGCGATAAAATCCAGGCAGGCGATAAAAAAGGGGTGATAAAGACAAACTGACAGTGAAAAAAACCAGCCAGGCGGACCAGGCTGGTTTAATACGCTAAAATAGCGGGTATCGGGATTGTTAAGCAGTCAGAATAGATTGCAGCTCAGGCAAGGTTTTCACCTGCCAGGTGGGCGTGATGTGCGCCGGCAGCGGACGCGTGCCGTGATCGATCCAGCAGGTTTTCACGCCGGCATTCATACCACCGAGAATATCCGATTCCGGCGTGTCGCCGACCATTAATACCCGGCGGCGATCGGGATTGCCCAGCAGCTGCAGCGTATGGTCAAAAATCGCCGCGTCCGGCTTGGGTACGCCCACCTGTTCGGAGATCACCAGCGCGTCAAAGTAGTCACGGAAGCCGGTGCGTTCAAGGCGCGCCTGCTGCAGCGCCGTAAAACCGTTGGTGATGATGGCGATTTTTACCTTGCCCTTGAGCGTATCCAGCAGGCGGGCTGCGCCATCCAGCGGCAGGCAGATCTCGGCCATCGCATTAAGAAAGTCGCTGTTAAGCACTTCCGGCGCCACGCGCAGTTTTTCGCCCCACAGCGTGAAGCGGCGCGTCTGAAGCTGTAACGCTGAAATGGTGCCGTTCTGGTAATCGACCCACAGCGGTTTGTTGACGGCCTGATAATCAGCGTAATCCTGATCGCTGAAGTGCACGTCGTAGCTGGCAAACATGCGCTGCAGGCCGGCGAAGGCGTCAAAGTGGAAAAGTGTGTCATCCGCATCGAACAGGATGCAGTCCCAGTCGTTTAACATAGTGCCCCTTTTGAATAACGTCAGAGCGTGAGCGCCATGATGATGGCATCCTCGCGCCCGCTGGCGGTGGGATAGTAGTTTGGCCGCACGCTGACCTGATGAAAATCCAGCTGCTGATACAGCGCAATGGCGGGCTGATTGGAGGCGCGCACCTCCAGCCACAGCGTCATTACCGCACGCTGCTCCAGTTCGGCAATCAGCTGCTGTAGCAGCTGACGCGCATAGCCGCGGCGCTGGAACGCGGGATCGACCGCGATGTTGAACAGCGACGCTTCATCCAGCACCACCTGGGTGATGGCGAAGCCGGCCAGCTGGCCGTCCGCGTGCAGGCAAAGATTGACGTAACGTTCGCCCTGATTGCTGGCAAAGGTCTGCTCGCTCCACGGAAACGCATGCGCGCGGCGCTCGATCTCCAGCAGCCGCGGCTGTAAATCAGGGGTGATGAAAGAGATGGCTGTCATGGTTACACATCTGTTGCCACAGCGCGCGTTTGGCCGCGCCGCTGCTGATTAATTCATTGAAAACGGCGCTGGTGAACGTGATGCCGTTAAAAGGATGATCGCTGGTCACACCCAGCAGCCAGCCAGCACAGTCGACCTGCTCCGGCAGCATCGGCAGCTGTTCTGGCGTCAGCGTCATTACCTGCCCCGGCTGAATGCTCAGCGTCCGTAGTACGTCGCGCACCAGCGGCTCCTGCAGATCCGGCGCCTGCTCAGCAACCAGTACCAACCGCGTGTCCGGCGTCAGCGTAACGGCAATTTCACCTTGCAGCACGCGCGGACGTCGCAGCTGATACTGCGTAATCCCCATTTGCTGTAGAAGCCAGTCGCGCCTTGTGCTCATGCTGTTACCTGTAATCCTGCCAGAATGCGACGCTATGCTAGCAAACCCATCGAACATGCGCCAACAAAGCACTATAATCGCCGCTCTGATTTAACAGGAGCGTTCCATGTCTGCTTTTACCCCGGCCAGCGAAGTGATTCTGCGCCACAGTGATGAATTTACCGCCCGCCACGTACTGTTCGCCGGCTACCTGCAGGATGACCTGCCCGCCCAGTTGGAGACCGCGTCGAGCCGCGTGCACACTCAGCAGTACCATCACTGGCAGAACCTCAGCCGCCGCCTCGGTGAACGGGCAGTGTACGGGCTGGTGGCCGGTGCGGCCGACGTAGCCGGTTGCGACACGCTGGTCTATTTCTGGCCGAAGAACAAACCGGAAGCGCAGTTCCAGCTGCAAAACCTGCTGTCGCTGCTGCCGCTGGGCTGCGATATTTTTGTCGTCGGTGAAAACCGCAGCGGCGTGCGCAGCGCCGAAGGCATGCTGGAGAACTGGGCGACGCTGGAGAAGATCGACAGCGCGCGCCGCTGCGGGCTGTATCACGGCCAGCTGACGCAGCAGGCCAGCTTTGACGCCAGCGCGTTCGGCAATCACTATCAGCTGGACGATCTCACCATTCATACCCTGCCAGGCGTGTTCAGCCGCGACGGGCTGGATATCGGCAGCGATCTGCTGCTTTCCACTCTTACGCCGCACACCAAAGGCAAAGTGCTGGATATCGGCTGTGGCAGTGGCGTATTAGCCGCCGCGCTGGCGCAGCATTCGCCGAAAGTCCGGCTGTGGCTGTGCGATGTGCACGCCGCCGCCATCGAGGCGAGTAAAGCCACGCTGGCCGCTAACGGTCTGGAAGGCGAAGTGTTTGCCAGTAACGTGTTCTCAGACGTCAGCGGCCGTTTTGATCTGATCATCTCTAACCCGCCGTTCCATGACGGTCTGCAAACCAGCCTTGATGCCGCCCACACGCTGATTCGCGGTGCGGTGAAGCATCTCAACAGCGGCGGCGAGCTGCGCATCGTGGCCAACGCCTTCCTGCCTTATCCGCAGGTGCTGGATGAAACCTTCGGTAACCATGAAGTGCTGGCGCAGACCGGCCGCTTCAAAGTGTATCGCGCCGTATATGGCCGCGGCGCGAAAGCGCGCTAAGCGTAGTAAAACTCGCGATGCGACGGGGAAAACGTTGCTTTTTGCAGCAGTCGTTTCACCGTCGCAAAATATGTGTTGACGCAATGAGTAAAATCTCTAAAATGCGCCTCCGTGGTTAGCAATACTGTACCGTATTGCAGGCAGGCGAAGGTGGCGGAATTGGTAGACGCGCTAGCTTCAGGTGTTAGTGTCCTTACGGACGTGAGGGTTCAAGTCCCTCTCTTCGCACCAATAATCACAGAGTTTATATCGCGTGCACTGCGCGAAGGTGGCGGAATTGGTAGACGCGCTAGCTTCAGGTGTTAGTGTTCTTACGGACGTGAGGGTTCAAGTCCCTCTCTTCGCACCATGCGGTGATATAAACAGACAACTACGATGCGAAGGTGGCGGAATTGGTAGACGCGCTAGCTTCAGGTGTTAGTGTTCTTACGGACGTGAGGGTTCAAGTCCCTCTCTTCGCACCAACGTTGTCACACTTCTTCTGCAGTACATCCCCCCTTGATTGTTGCCGCTGCTATCACGCCTTTGCGTGATATTGTCGTTTCTGCTCGCCGTTAAATAACGTGAAAATTCACCGAGATAGCCGCCAGACCGCCAGCCAGCGCCAGGCAGGAAGGCAGCAGCAGATAATGACGCAGACGATGGTGAAACAGCATTACCACGGTGAGCAGCAGCGCGACGATCATCACTAAGCGCCACTGGCTGAAACTCGGCTCCCACAGTGCAAATACCGGCATGGCCGCGCAGGGCAGCAATACGCCCCAGCCGCTGTCCAGACGTTTTCCCATCACCCAGCTTACGCCCCACAAGCCGCAGGCGGCCATCATCGCCATGATCATCGCGCAACCCTTCAAATGATAAATATTCCTATTATCATATGACAATACTTCTCATCTTGCAGCGAATTTTTTGCCCTGCCCGCGCCGGATGACAGAATTACTGGAAAATGATAGATTGCCGCCGATAACTATTTTGATAACACAGCAAAAACGTGCTCACTATCCGCGTTGTGGGATTATTTCCTGCGGGTAGCGCTTTGATATTTCAGGGCTGTCACGAGTAATAATAATGAAATTACAATCTTATGATGAGTTGAAACACAGCAAGTATCGGCTGTCGCTGATGCTATTTTTGTTTTTAAATGTCGCCGTTTCGCTTTTTTGTCTGCTGCCGTTTTTCGGCACAGATAATCCCATCAATTCGCTGCCGGTAACACTGGTGGCGGGCTTTAGCACCACGCTGCTGGCGCTATGTTTAATCGCGCCGAATCTAAAATTCCCGTTATTAAATCCTGTCGCATTGCTATTAGGCGCGCTGTGGGCCTGGCATATCAATCATCGTTACCATCTGGTGTTTTATTTTGACGGTAGCTTTTTAATAATCAGTCTGCTGAGCGTATTTTTTATCAGCGCGATTGCCCTGAGTGATTATTTGCTTGCGTTCTGTTTACATATTACGCCACCGGTATTAACCGTACTTTTACTGGACGATGGTCAGCATTTAATGACCATTCTGTTCACCATTACGCTGCCGCTGATCGGCTTCTCGCTGCACCATTTGATGCGCCGCCGCTTCGACACCTTCACCCTGCGGCTGGTGCGCCAGCTGTATGAGGAGAAGCAAAGTTTTAGCGATTTGAGCATGCTCGATCCGCTCACTGGCCTGTATAACCGGCGCGGGCTGAAGAACCGGCTGGATACCATCATGGAAAATCATGCCGGCAGCCACTTTGTGCTGCTGCTGGATATCGATCACTTCAAGGCCTACAACGATAACTACGGTCATGCCATGGGCGATCAGGCGCTGGCGCGGGTGTCGGTTGCCATTCGCGATGCGGTGCGCTCGCGCGATGTGGTGACGCGCTACGGCGGCGAAGAGTTTCTGGTGCTGATGACCAACGTTAACGCCTCGATTGCCATGAAGCTGGCCGAACGCATCCGTCAGTACGTGGTTGATCTGGAAATTCCCCACCGCTTCAATGATAAAGTCTCGACCCACGTGACCATCAGCGCCGGTATCGCGCCGATTTTCGCAGAAGACTTCGACCAGGCGGTGGCCAACGCCGACCGCGCGCTGTATGTGGCGAAGAATCAGGGACGTAACACCATTCTGGCGTGGGAGGATTTACCGAAGCTGGCGCCGGTAAGCAGCGATCTGGTGTAAGCGGTGCGGCGACAACGCCGCGCCCTCTCCGGGAAATTTCACGCAAAATGCGCGGCGGCCAGACAGTGAGCGCTGCTGGCATCTTGCTCAGTGAATCGGGAACGATTATCATTTGTTTTTCGCTTCCCGTTTTCACTCAGGAGCCGCATGGCCATTATCACGCTTCAGGATCATCGCTTTAGCGCGCATCCGCTGATCTTTATGCAGAGCGATCGCAGCTTAGCCAGCGCGCTGGAAGATCTGATGTGCGACCAGCGTAGCTACATGCGGGAAAACGTGAAGCTGGGCCAGCCGGCCCCCGCAGGAACCCTGACGCTGGCCGAATGGTCCACGCCGTTTCACTATCGCCGCCTGACGCAGCGCTACAGCGACTATCTCTATCGCCACCATCCCGATGTTCCGCAGGAAGCCAAACCGCTGCAGTCACTGTGGGCCCAGTGGTATTTTGGCCTGCTGCTGCCGCCATTAATGCTGGCGCTGCTGCAGGAGCCGCGTGCGCTCGACTGCTCGCCGCAGCGTATCCACGTTGAGTTCCACGAAAACGGCCATCCGTGTGCCTTCTGGATTGATGTGCAGGAGGATGAGGATGCGCGCTATCTCACTCCGCAGCAGCGTATCGAACGCCTGATTCAATATAGCCTGATCCCCGCCGTTAACGGCATGGCGCAGCACGGTGACATCAACGCGCGGCTAATCTGGAACAACTTAGGCTTCTCGTTTTACTGGTTCCTTGGCGAACTGCAGCAGCAGCTGCCTGCGGCTACCCGGCATCAACTCGAACAGGCGCTGTTTTTCAGCAAATCCCTGTCCGACGGCAGTGATAATCCGCTGTATCGCACCATGATCCCGCGTAACGGCGCGATGGAGCGGCGCAGCTGCTGCCAGCGCTATCGCATTCCGGACGTCGAACGCTGCGGTAACTGCACGTTAAATGCCGTGTAAGCGCGGCGTATTCTGTTACAGATTCTCCGTTTCTCCCGTTTACAGCTTTCCCGCCTTATGGCAGCTTTTACGCTCTGTTTTTACCGGAGAAAAAAATGAGCCTGGAGTCGGTACGGCACTTCTTTGCCGAACACGCACCGGATATCGACATCATCGAGATGCCGGAAAGCACTGCCACCGTAGAACTGGCCGCACGCGTACATGGCGTGACGCCGGGACAAATCGCCAAAACCCTGTCGCTGAAAGTAAAAGAGAGCGTGGTGCTGATTGTCACGCGCGGTGACGCCCGGCTGGATAACCGCAAGCTGAAGGCGGCGCTCGGGGCAAAAGCGCGCATGCTGAGCGTGGATGAAGTGGTGAACTGGACCGGCCATCCGGTCGGCGGCGTGTGCCCGTTCGGGCTGGAAAATCCGCTGACCGTCTATTGCGATGTGTCGCTGCGCAGTTTCGATGAAGTGTTACCTGCGGCCGGTTCGATTCACAGCGCGGTGCGCATTTCGCCGCAGCGCATGGCTGAACTCACGGCGGCGAAATGGATTGACGTCTGCGAGGCGCGTTAACGCGTCTCTTTCGCCACCGCCCCGGATATTTCGATGCCGCGCGTCTCGCGGCCAAACGCCACGAACACGCAAATCAGCACCGCCACCGTGCCGGCGACAATCGCCATGCCCAGTCCGTAGTTACCGCCATGGGCTTCGGCAATGCGGGACTGCAGCGTGGCGTTGACCGAAGCAATTAAATTCCCCAGCTGGTAAACGAAGCCCGGCAGTACCGCACGCGCATTGGCCGGCACCAGCTCGGTCAGGTAGGTCGGCACCACGCCCCATGCGCCCTGCACCATAAACTGCATCAGGAACGCGCCGATACCAATCGCCCAGGAACCGCTGGAGAACGCCCACAGCGGCAGCACCGGCAGCGCCAGAAACGACGCCAGCATGATGGCTTTTTTACGCCCGATACGCTCGGACAGCGAGCCGAACGTAATGCCGCCGAGCATCGCCGCGATGTTATAGCCGATGGCGATAATGCTCACCGTGTGGGCGTCAAACTGGTGCTGCACTTTCAGGAACGTCGGGTAGAGATCCTGCGTGCCGTGGCTGAAGAAGTTAAAACAGGCCATCAGCAGCACCATGTAAATACAAATTTTCCAGTGCTGGCGGATGATGGGCAGCAACGCGTGATTCTCTTTACGCTCGCGTGCCGCCAGCCATACCGGCGATTCCGGCACTTTAAAATAGATAAACGGCAGCAGCAGAATCGGCAACGCGCCAATCAGGAACATGCCGCGCCAGCCCACCTGTTCGAAGAACAGGCCAAACACTATCGACGCCAGCAGATAGCCGCACGGATAACCGGCTTGGAAGATGCCGGACATCAGGCCGCGCGAACGGTCGGGAATGGTTTCCATCGCCAGCGAAGAGGCCACGCCCCAGACGCCACCCATCGCCACGCCGTAAATCACGCGGAAGGTCAGGAAGGCAGCAAAGTTGGGCGACCATGCCGACAGCAACTCAAACAGCGAAAACAGCACGATGTTGAGCATCAGGATCGGCCGGCGGCCATATTTTTCCGCCAGCCGGCCAAAGATCAATGCGCCCACCGGTCGTACGGCCAGCGTCAGCATAATGGCAACGGAAACATCGGAGACGCTGGTGTTGAAGTAGCGCGCAAGATCGCTGAGCACAAACACCAGAATAAAGAAGTCGAACGCATCCAGCGTCCAGCTGGCGAAACTGGCGAAAGCCACGTTGCGCTGGGTCGCAGTCCAGTTAAACATAAGGGTATCCTGTCTGATTGCTTCCGGCTCGCGGCCAGATTTTTATTGGAACGTTATCCAGCGAATGGTTGCACTGGTTATTATTGTGTTAACCATTTGTATATAGCATGTCAGAAAGGCGCCGCGCGGCGGGGAATTGTCAGCGAGTGATTCGCGATGTAAGGAAGCGTGTCGGCAGGAAAGCGGCGCACGGTACTCCGGCCGGGAGACCGCGCGCCGTGGCAAAATCTCAGCGTTTCAATCCGTTGAACGTCTGCTCAATCACTTCCAGCAGCAGCGGATTGTTTACGTTCTGCATCACATGCACCAGCGCGCCAGCGTCCGCCGGCACGCCGACGTCCAGTCGCAGCGGCGTGCGGTAGCGCCAGGTCTTGCCGCGCGTGGCACCGGGACGCAGCTCGATATCGACGTGATAATCCACGCCGTCCGCCACGCGCTGGTTGAGCAGCCAGGCAATGACCAGCGCATCGTGGATCCAGCAGCCCGGCAGATGGCGGGTGCGGATGGAGTAATCAATCCACGGTCGCAGCGTTTCGCGCACAAACTGCGGCAGTGGATGATCGCAGGCGGTCAGGCGCGTGAGATCCTGATGGGTCAGCAGCGTCTGCGTGGTGGCATCCATTGGCACCAGCGTGATGGTGGCGCCGCTGTGCAGCACCTGATGCGCCGCTTCCGGATCGAGGCCAAAATTGGTGTCTTTGATGTAGTCATCCAGCGCGAATACGCCGCCCATGATGACGATCTCCGCTACGGAATCCGCCATCTGCGGATAGCGCTGCAGCGCCTGCGCCACGTTGGTCAGCGGGCCGATCGCCACCAGCGTAAACTCGCCGGGATTGTCACAAATCAGCTGGCCCATCACGCCCGCCGCATCGTTGCCGTCCGCTGACACCGTCTGCGGCTGACGCACGCCGCGCCACAGTTCGCCCAGCGCCGGGTCGGCGACGTTATCCAGCCGCGCGCGCCACGGCGCCGGATCTTCGCGCAGCGCCTGCAGCGCGCCCTGCACCACCGGAATGTTCAGTCCGAGCCGCTGCAGCAGATCTTTAGCCACCCGCGCTCCCACCGCGCTCGGTGTGTTGCCGCTCACGGTGGTGATCAGCTCAACGGCCAGCGCGCGTGACGCCAGCGCTAAGGCCAGCGCCAGCCCGTCATCGGTGTTAGCGCCAGCAATACCATTCCCCGGATCACAATCAATAATTAGTCTTTTCATGGTGTTATATATTTATTTTTGTTGAGATAGCTGGCAGCCACAGGACTCACCGATCTCCAGATGGTGAGGAAATTCGGCCAGCTGCGCCTCGCCATGACCGTTTTTCAGCATGGCGATGGCGCTGCGTGCCATTTCGCGCAGCGGCTGGCGCACGGTGGTGAGCGTGGGCACATGAAAGGCCGACTGCTCGGTACCGTTGAAACACACCAGCGCGACATCGTGCGGCACGCGCAGACCGTGTTCGGACAGCGCGCGGATACAGCCAATCGCCTGCCCTTCGTTACTGGTAAACAGCGCGCGCGGCACCCGGCCGCTGGCAATCATGCGCTGCCCGGCGTCGTAACCGCCCTGGCGCGAATAGCCGGCCGGAAAAATCAGCGCTTCATCTACCGTCAGCCCGTGCTGCGCCATGGCGTCGCGCCAGCCCTGAATACGATCCTGCGCGTTAAGCATCTCGCGCGGACCGCTGATCATGCCGACCTGCTGATAGCCGTGGCTGAGCAGATGCGCCGTGACCTGACGCGCCGCTTCACGTTCGTTCACGCACAGCATGCTGACGCCGGGGCGCGGTTCGATGCGGTCCAGCATCACCAGCGGCGTTCCGCTCGCCTGGATGACATCAATATAGGGATGGCGATCGACGCTGGTGTAAAACAGGCCATCCACCTGACGATTCAGCAAACCCTGGATCAGCTCCAGCTCGCGCTGGCGATCGTCACCGGCATCGCCCAGCAGCATCACGTGGCCGTGGTTCAGCGACTCCTGCAGCAGCACGTGCGCCATCGAGGCGACAAACGGGTTTGCGATATTGGGCACGATCAGGCCAAAGGTTTTGGTACTGCCGGAAGCCAGCGCGCGCGCCACCGCATTCGGGCGATAGCCGGTTTGCTGGATGGCGGCCAGCACGCGCTGACGCGTGGCTTCGGCCACCGGACGCGGTCCGTTGTTGATCACATAGCTGACCACCGCCACCGAGGTTCCGGCGGCTTTGGCAACGTCACTGCGTGTCACATTTCCGGTTGGGGATTTCGCCAATATTGCCTCTGTGTTAATGCCGCTGGCCGGGAGTACCGGCCAGCGTAATCAAAGAATGTTGCACCATCCTGCGCGTCAGATAGCATCCTCCGGCAGATTCAGATCGCGTCCGCGCGTTTCCGGTGCCACGAAGGTGGTGAGGAAACCGATGGTCGCCATGGCCGAGAAGTACACGGCAATCGGCCACCAGTGGCCGGTAAACGACAGCAGCGCCGCCGCCACCAGCGGTGCGGTGCCTCCTGAAAGGATAGACCCCAGCTCTTTGGCAACCGCCATTTTGGTGTAACGGTGTTTAACGCCAAACATCTCCACGCCCCACGCCGCCTGCACGCCAAAGATGCCCAGCGACGCCAGCGCCATGCCCACTACAATTACCGGAATCACGATGGCCGGCTCGCGGCTGTCCATCAGGCTAAAGGCGGGCCAGGCGTAAACCATCAGTAACAGGCAGAAGCCGCGATAGGTGATGCGTCGGCCAAAGCGGTCCGACAGCCAGCCGGCAAACGGGATGATCAGGAAACCGAGCAGCGAGGCGATGAACACCGCGGTGGTCGGCACCGATTTGTCCAGCATCAGCACTTTGGCGACGTAGCCGACGATAAAGCCCTGTGCCAGATAGGACGGGCCGTTCTCACCGATGCGCAGGCCCACCATGGTCCAGAAGGCGCGGCTGCGCTGCCAGAAGCTGCGGCTGTCGGGTTGCGTCGCGCTTTGCGCCAGCGTTTCATGGCGCTGCGCCTGCAGTTCCGCCTGCTGACGCTCAAACACCGGCGTTTCACGCAGATGACGGCGAATCCACAGCGCGACCGCAGCAATCAACACACTGCTGAGGAACGGGATACGCCAGCCCCAGTCGAGCAGCGTGGCTTTATCCATCTGAATCACCGCCAGCCACACCAGCGACGCAATCAGCGTGCCGCTGTTGGAACCAAGCGCAATCACCGACGACACCAGGCCACGGCGCTCAACCGGCGCGTATTCACCCAGCATCACCGTGCCGCCCGAGAGCTCTGCGCCGGCGCCCAGCCCCTGCGTGAAACGCAGCAGCACCAGGCAGGCCGGCGCCCACAGGCCAATCGTTGCATAGGAAGGAATCAGGCCGATCAGCGTGGTCGAAGCGCCCATCAGAATGATGGTGCTGATCATCACCACCTTGCGGCCCTTGCGATCGCCAATCCAGCCAAACAGCAGCGCCCCGATCGGGCGTGCAATAAAGCCGACCGACCAGGTGGCAAAGCTGGAGAGCAGCGCCATCGCCGGGGTGGCTTCGGGGAAGAACACATCGCCAAAAATGATGCCGGCAGCGAGGCCATACAGGGCGAAATCCGCGTATTCCATCGCGGTGCCCAGCCAGCAGGAGAAGGTGGCGCGCCAGAAATCTTTGCGCCCGGAGGTGGTTTCCAGCCGCGCATCGGCGGCGGAAGCATGTGAACCTTGTTGCGTAACGGAGTGATGTACCGTCATAACCATTTCCCTGAAAGAGGTGAAAACAGTAAACGCCCATCCGTGGGTCGGTTCCCTGGCAACAAGCGGAACTCCCCGGTGGCGACGTTCAGTAGGCAAACCTGGATGAAAGGTCAGTAAAGAATCCCCTGGTGTTGGAATTCATCTATTTGCCTGATTTCGCCGATGTTTTTTTCATCGATCGCATTAGCACGGCAAATGTAACTGGGTCATCTCAAGGCCAACTTCGTCTCTGGCACCGTGAGTTGTCACTGTGAAGACAGTCTATCTACGCGCGTAGATAAATCAAGTGATCAACAGGAAAATAATTAACTTATCTTCACAATGGTGCAGGAGAAAAAGATAAAAACGGCGTTAATTCATGACATTACATTACAGCCAGCGTCATTAAAAAATCCACGCACGCTGCGTGATTAACGACTATTGCTTATCATTGGCAAAAACGGCGACCAAACTTTCACCGCGCCGTTTTCGCACATTTCAGTTAAGTTTTGATGACACCCGGGCATTATTCTTAAAACCGCCCGGGCCGCGCGAAATCCTGCGTGCCTGCAGTAGACTGGATGACCTTCACTCAGGAGCATTATGACCATTATCCTCATGCGACACGGCAAGCCAGACCATCCGGTAAGCGGGCGCTTTACGGCGCGGGCGCTGGCGGACTGGTGTGAAGGCTACGACCAGGCGGTGATTTGTGATGCGCCGCCGCCGCGCAGTATGGCGATTGCGCGCATGGCCAGCGTGATTGCCTGTAGTCCGTTGCCGCGCGCGCGTTCGTCGCTGGCGCGGCTTGGCCTGCAGGCGCAGGACGTGGATGAGGTGTTCAGTGAAGTGGCGATGCCGCTGCTGCCGTTCGCGCGCCTGCATCTGCCGCTGACGCTGTGGCTGGCGCTGCTGCGCCTGCTGTGGCTATGCGGTTACGCCGGGCGCGTGGAATCAGTGCAGCATGCCCGGCAGCGCGCGCAGCGGGCGGCAGACAAACTGATTGCCCTGTCGCAACAGGGCACGGTGCTGCTGGTGGGCCACGGTATTATGAACAAACTGATTGCGCGCCAACTGCGCAAGCGCGGCTGGCAGGCAGAAAAACACGCCAGCAGCCGCCACTGGAGCAGCGCGATTTATCACCGGCCGTTTATTTGATGGCGGCTTTCGCACTCAGGACGACAGCTGAAAGTAGCTCAGGACTTCGCAGCCGGTGCCAGCCTGCGGCGTGGCGATGACCTTCATCTGCGTCAGATCGATCAGGCTAAGCGAACCGTCACCCTGATTAGCGATCAGCAGACTGCGGTTATCGGCGCTAAAACAGCCATCCATCGGCTGATTGCCGACCGCAACGTCCCCCAACGGATTAAGCAAGTCGTCAAACAGCGTCACCACCCCTTCCCCGTCGCCAATTGCCACCAGCCGCTCACCGCTGGCGCTGAAGCGCACCACCTGGCACGGCTGCTGATGGCCGGGCAGCGTGATGCGCTGGCGGATACGGTGACTCTGACGATCCACCACGTACAGCAGCGGCGCGTCTGCCGCGCTGGCCACCAGGTAAGGGTGCTTTGGCGAGGCGGCAATGCCGGCAATCGGTCCCGGCAGCAGGATGTTATCAATGATGCGCCCTTCCGCCTCGCACAGATCTACCACCGTGATGCTGGCATCCTCTTCGTTTTCAGTAAACAGCTTGCGGCCGCTGGGCGACAGCGTCAGCCGGTGCGCGTTGTGCGACGGCAGCCGGATGGTTTTCTCCAGCGTGTCGCTGTGCGGATCGATCACCGCCACCGCGGCACTGTGTTCACAGCACAGATACACTTTGCCATCGCGTCCCAGCTGGCCGCTGTGCGGCGCCTTGAGCGGTGACAGATCGATAAAGCCGCGAATCTGCCGGCGGCGCAAATCGATAATTGCCACCTTGTGCCCCGGATGCGGATTGTCGCCGTGGACGCCATCACCGTAGATCGGCACATACGCCTTCTCCAGCGCGGGCAGCATCAGCAGCTCATGCGGTCGCGGCGGTAAGGCATTCAGCTCCTGCTCAACGGCGAAGCTGTCGGGATTGAGAAACAGCACGCGGTTGCCCTGCTTATCAACCGCCAGTAACCCACGCTTGTGTGGCTGCATAGTGTCTCCTTTTTTTCGTTGCCTGCTCTAAGCGTAGCTAACCTGCCTCCGCGTTGGGCAAGCGGCGGCCAGGCCAGGGGAAAATACAGCGCGGTTAACGGACCGCCGATCGCTCATTTTTATTCCGTGCCGCAGCCTGCGCCTGTAGAGGGTTATTTTATTAGGAATAGTCTTAATCGAGCAAAAATAAAAAACGCACTCCCTCATCATTTTATTGATACCTCTTTTTAGCCATCCCGGATCCCGGCATTTCCGGTAAATCTGAAAGCGAAAAAAATTCGTAGCCTTGCCGCTGCGGATCGATTATTAAGCAAGGGTAGTCTTTTTACACACAGCCGTCAGGACACATAAGCGCGCTCAAGCCGCCAGCATCAGGGAATCCTTGCTCCCCATAATCACAATAATCAGGTGCATCATGATAAAAAAACGTCTCCAGCCAGCCCTTACGCTCTGGCAACACTGGCAGAGAATCGCCTTTACCGGCCAGACATTACTGCAGAAAAAACAGCATACTGCGCTCTGCGCGCCGGAATATGATCCCAGCGAAGAGGACAATATCGTGTTGCTTTCGGGTGAGAAAGCGCTGCCGGAAATACCCAAAAAAATCTGGATGTACTGGGACAATGAATATTTACCGAAATCGATGGCGTTAAATATCCAGCAGCTGCGTCAGGATAATCCCGATCATCAGGTGTATGTATTAAACCGTTTAACGCTTAAAGAAGTCCTGCCGGATTTTATTTTTACCTCGACACAATTAATCGAGCAGCAAAAAAGTGAAGTCATTCGCCTCGAATTATTATTACGCTACGGCGGTATTGCGATTGACTGCAGCACGCTGTTATTTGAAGACCTGAGCTGGGTGCACCGTGCGCATCAGGAACGCCGCATGGATGTGATTGGCTATTACCGCGAAATTGCCACCGTCAACTATCTGGCACCGGTGATTGAAAACTGGTTTCTCGCCGCTGCGCCCAATAATCCTTTTATTCGTGAGTGGCAAAAACAGTACGCGCCGATCAAGCATCTGGGGGCGCACAACTATTTTAATGAGCTGGCAAAGCGCGATGATTTTGCCCTGCTGACGCAGAAAATCGCCGAGCCGGCACAGCAGCTGGGTTCGCTGGCGCAGCAGGCGGCGATGCGCGAACATCGCCGCGTGAACCTGTATCTGCGTAAATGTGAGGCCAACGCCTATTACTATCAGCGGCTGAACAACTGGCAAAGTGACGCCTTTGCGCACACGGTGCTGTTCCATCAGCGCCCGCATACGCCGCCGCCGGTGATCAAGCTGAGCGGCATTGAGCAGCTGCATCTCGACTTCAATCTGCGCCTCGGTAACTACAACCGTCGCAGCCTGCTGGGGGCGATGATGCAGCCCAGCGCACCGCTCAGCGCGTCGCTGGCCTCACCCATCAACAAAGCGCGTGCGTAGCCAGTGGATAAAGGTGGTGACGGCACGCGGCACCTGCGCTGCGTAGGGCCGCACCACCCACAGGCGGTCGGCAAAGGCATCGACCGCCTGCCACTCCGGCAGCACCTGCTGCAGCGTGCCGCTGGTCAGCGCCGCGCTGGCGCTGAAGTCCGGCAGCATAGCAATGCCCAGCCCCTGCAGCGCAGCGTCACGAATCGACTCGCTGTTATTAGTGGCGAAATTCCCCTGAATCTTCACCTGCACCGTTTCGCTGTCATCGCTGTGGAGACGAAAGCGCCACTGCGGCGACTCCAGCCCGCGCGGATAATAGAGGCAGTTATGCTGCTGCAGCGCCTGCGGCGTATGCGGCGTACCGTGACGGGTCAGATAGTCCGGCGCGGCCACCAGCAGCGTGCGCGTTTCACACAGCGGCAGCGCGACGTGCGTTTCCGGCAGCTGCTGACTGTGGCGAATGGCGAGATCGAATCCTTCGCTGCCCAGCGACACCAGCCGATCGCTGACGTTGAGCTGCAACCGCACCTGCGGATAGTCGCGCAGAAAGTCGCCGATAATCGGCACCAGCTGCTGCCGGGCAAACGCCACCGGCGCGCTGATGCGCACCAGACCGCGCACCGGCCCGGCTTCGTCACGCACGCTAAAGAAGCTCTGCGCGATGCGCGCAAACGGCTCACGCAGGTCGTCCACCAGCTTTTCACCGGCCGACGTCAGCCGCACGCTGCGCGTGGTGCGCTGCACCAGCGCCACGCCCGCCATCTGCTCCAGTTCTTTGATTTTCTGGCTCATCGCCGCTTTACTGACATCCAGGCGTTCAGCCGCGCGGGTAAAACTGCCCTGTTCCGCCAGCACCGTCAGCCAGTGCAAATGCACCCAGAGTGCATCGGTTTTAATTTCTTTCATCAGGATTGTTCAAAATAATAAATAATAATTTTAATCAGCGCGCTTTTTCTTTCCGGCAGCAAGCGGCAGCATAGCGTTTCATCCTACTCTTTCCGCGTGGGCAAAAACGAGGATTTATTGATGCCGTTACTGACTTTTGATGTTATTCAGGGCCGTTCTGAAGCAGAGATTCGTACCTTACTCGACGCAGCGCATCGCGCAGTACTCACGGCATTTAAGGTTCCGGCGCGCGATCGTTACCAGATTGTTCATGAAAACAAGCGTTATCAGATGGTCTTTCAGGATACCGGGCTGGGCTTTGCGCGCAGCGACAATCTGGTGATGGTGCGCGTGTACACCAGCCCAAGAAGTGAAGAACAGAAAACGCACTTCATGGCAGAGTTAGCGCGCGAGCTGCGGGAGAATTGTGGCGTGCAGGGCAACGATCTGATGATCAGTTTTATCACCAACAGCAAAGGTGACTGGAGCTTTGCCGACGGCGAAGCGCAGTATCTCACCGGTAAGTTGTAACGCCCGCGCCCGCCCTGGCTGGCAGCAGCGCGCCGGTTGCTGCCAGACTAAATCAGACTCCGCCTAAACCCGCCTTAAACGATTCGCAATGCATCGCACAAATCTGGTTGGATGTGTTGCAGCCCTGTGACAGCCAATATAGATTGACGCAAAACCCCCGCAGAGGGCCGCAGACGCAGGTAACGCGTTCTTTTTACTTAATGTGAGGATCTGCCGTTGGAGTTGCTTTCAATAGTGCTCTTTTTGGCTGCGATCGCAGTCTATTCGTATAAAGCCGGGCGAAATAAATTCTGGTTTATCCTGATCTTGCTGCTGCTCACCCTGTTCATCGTGCTCAACGCTACGCTGTATGCCAGCAACTATTTTACCGGCGATGGCATCAACGATGCGGTGCTCTATACCCTGACCAACAGCCTGACCGGCGCGGGCGTGAGCAAATATGTGGTACCGGCGCTTGGCTTGATCATCGGCCTGTTTTTACTGTTTTGTTTTCTCTCCTGGGTGTTGCGCCGGCATAAACGTCCGCATCATCTCGGCTGGAGCCTGCTGGCGATCGCCTGTGCTGCCGGCTCGGTGCAAACCACGCCGGCGTTTCGCCAGGTGAAAGAGCTGATCGCCTCCCACGCGCGCCAGGCTGGCTCGGATTTCGAAACTTATTATAAAACGCCGAACAAGCAGATTAACGCGCCGAAGCTCAACCTGGTGTATATCTACGGCGAAAGCCTTGAGCGCACCTACTTCGATCAACAGGCTTTTCCTGGACTGGCACCAGAGCTGAGCCGCGAAAAAGATCACAGCATTGACTTCAGCAATACCGAACAACTGCCCGGCACCGATTACACCATCGCCGGCATGGTGGCGTCACAGTGCGGTATTCCGCTGTTTGCGCCGTTCGACGGCAACGCCTCGGCTTCACTTTCCAGCTTCTATCCGCAAAATATCTGCCTCGGCGATATTCTCAAACACTCCGGCTATGAGAACTGGTTTATTCAGGGCGCAGACCTGCGCTTTGCCGGTAAAGACACTTTTTTGCTGTCACACGGTTTTGACGCCGCCAACATGTACGGCTCGCAGGAGCTGAAGAGCCGCGTCGCCGACCCCAGCTACCGTAACAACTGGGGCTTTTACGACGATACGGTGATGGATGAAGTGTTTGAAAAGTATGAGGAGCTGTCGCGTCAGCAGAAACGCTTTGCGCTGTTTACACTCACCGTGGACACCCATCATCCGGACGGCTTTATTTCGCGCAGCTGTCAGCGCAAAAGTTACAGCTATGACGGCAAACCCAACCAGTCGTTTAGCGCGGTGGCCTGTTCCCAGGAGCACGTGGCGCGCCTGATTGCCCGCATCAAAGCCTCGCCGTGGTTTAAAAACACCGTGATTGTGGTGAGTTCCGATCATCTGGCGATGAATAACACGGCGCATCAGTATCTGATCAAGCAGCCGCGCCGCGATCTGTTTATGGTGATCCGTGGCGATCAGCCGCAGGCCGAGGTGCTGGACGGCAAGCGCAGCACGCTGGATAACGGCGCCACGGTGCTGGATATTCTCGGCGGGGATAACGCGATTGGCCTTGGCCGCAGCGGGCTGTCTTCGGCCTCGCTCTCCAGCCAGTTCGATGACATGGCGAAGAAGGTGACGGCGTGGAAAGCCGATATCATTCAGCTGTGGAATTTCCCCAGCCAGATGAAGACGTTCACCATCGACCAGCCCAAAAATACCTTTAGCTTCTCGGGCGCGACGTTCAGGCTGCCGATCCTGTTCCGCGTATCCGATCATCAGGTAGAGCCGCTGCCGGAAGGCGAATACGCCGCGCCGCTGCGCTTCCAGCTGGCCGATTTTGCCGCCAGCGATAAGTTTGTCTGGGTCGATCGCTGCTTCAAAATGGGCCGGCTGTGGCAGCCGGCGCTGGCGCTGTCGACCGATCTCTGTCTGGCGATGGGCCAGACCGGCGGACAACCCACGGTGACGCGCATCGACCAGCCGGTGTGGCAGGGCAAAGCGCAGTTCCCGCAGGTGAAGGTCAGTGCGGCGACCTACCAGCTCAACGAGCAGCAAATGCGCATCGAGGATAATGCCATTCGCTACCAGGCGGACAGCTTCCTGCTGACCGTGCCGGGCGCGCCGGCCAGCGTGAAGCGCTTTAGCGGTATTTCACGGCCAGAAAGCTGGGGGCGCTGGTCGAACGCCAACCTCGCGCCGGAGGTGAACATTGAATATATCGATCCGCTGCCGGCGCGCTTTGACGTGGTGATCACCGCACGCGCCTATGGGGCTAACGCCCATCGACCGATTCCGGTGCGCGTCGGCGAGCAAGTGCAGCAGCTCAATCTGGGTGACGCGTTCTCCACGCAGACGCTGCATTTCACCAACCCCGGCGCCAGCCGCAACCTCATCATCACGCCGCCAGAACCACAGCTGTCTAATCTCGGCAACATTACCGGTCAGGATCCACGCAAACTCGGTATCGGCATGGCGGAGATAAAAATAATTCCGCAGCCCGAAAATTGATAAAAATGCGTGCCAGACCAGGGCCTGCCAGCGTGCAGGCCCTTTTTATTGCCGCTTAGCGTTACTCTTTGTACGAATTGATATTTTTCGAGACGTCGCGCAAAATCCACATCATCACATGGTGAAACTATCACCACCTGGATAACCTTGCAGGCAACAGGAAAGGCGACCAGGAGCAACAGGGATGATACCGACGATGATGAACACCCATAAGGCATTTAAAGCGCTGCAGCAGGCGGGCGTGGCCGATCACCAGGCCGAAGTGATGGTCGACATTTTTGCCGAAATGCAGCAGGAAAACAGCCTGACCAAAACGCACCTTTCGCAGGCCATGGAAGGCGTGATGCGGGCAAATCACGCCACCTCGCAACGTGTCGATAAACTGGCACAGAGCCTCAGGCATTTTGAAAATGAGGTCCGCCATACGTTTAAAGCCATTGAGCTGCGGTTTGATAACGTCGATGAGCAATTCCGGAAAATTGATCAACGCTTTGAACAAATCGATCAACGCTTCGAAAAGATGGATGCGCAATTCAGGCAAATCGATAAACGCTTTGAAAAAGTGGATGCGCAATTCAGGACAATCGATCAGCGTTTTGAACAAATCGATGAACAATTCAGGAAAATTGATCAACGCTTTGAAAAGATGGATGAGCAATTCAGGAAAATCGATCAACGCTTTGAAAAGATGGATGAGCAATTCAGGAAAATCGATCAACGTTTTGAACAAATCGATGAACAATTCAGGAAAATCGATCAGCGTTTTGAACAAATCGATGAGCGATTCAGGCAAATTGATAAACGCTTTGAAAAAGTGGATGAGCGCCTGCTGGATCTCGACCATCGCATGCAGCTCGGTTTCAATGAGCTCAAACGCGATAATCTCTGGCATCGGCGGCTGATGATGGCGATGGCCAGCGCCTTTGTGTTGTCAGCCGCCAAATATATTTTTGCCGGTTAGCCGGGTAGCCAGCCCGGCGCGCGCGTCAGGCCTGACGTAATGTCTCCAGCCTGGCGCGTTGTTGCCCACGGGCGTCGAAATTGTCTGCCGCCAGCCAGCGCTCAAAGCCCAGCTTCACCTGCGGCCATTCGCTGTCGATGATAGAGAACCAGGCGGTATCCCGGCTGCGATTTTTATACACCACCACCTGACGAAACGTGCCTTCATAACGGAAGCCCAGCCGCAGTGCGGCGTTGTACGACGGCTGGTTACAGCTGTCGCATTTCCACTCGTAGCGACGATAGCCGAGTTGTTCGAAGGCGTAACGCATCAGCAGATAGTGGGCTTCGGTGGCCATGCGGGTTTGCTTCAGCAACGGAGAGAACACCACAAAGCCGACCTCCATCACACCGTGCTGCGGTTCAATGCGCATCAGCGCCAGCGAGCCGACCGCCCGCCCGCTCTGCCGGTCAATAACCGCGAAGTGCAGGTAATCCGGACTCTGCTGGCACTGCTGCGCAAACGCCAGATAAGACGCTTCATCGTCAAAGCGCCCGACCGGCAGCCAGGTCCAGTCGCGGTCATCTTCCGCCAGCGCATAAGCCGCATACAGCTCGCGACCGTGACGTGCGGCATCCAGCGGCTCCAGCCGGCAATACTGGCCGGTGAAAATCTGCCCCTGCGGCAGCGGGCGCGGCTGCCACGCCTCCAGCACCGGGCCGATGGGTTGTCCATAACGATTGGTCTGCGATGACATACGGCGATTCCTTCTGTGTGAGAGTGACAGCGTGCAGCGTGCCACTTTGCTGGTTCAGGAAAAAGCGCCACAATGTGACAAATCGATAGATCCACGGAGGCGCCGATGCGTGCATTAAACCGGCAATCGCTGCTGCTGGCACCGCCAGAGGCCGACGGCAGCCTGACACTGCAACAGCAGCTGTATCAGCGGCTGCGCCAGGCGATACTGAATGGTCAGCTGGCGGCGGGCACGCGCCTGCCGGCGACCCGCCAGCTGGCGGCTGAACTGCAGGTGTCGCGCAATACGGTGATCGCCGTCTGGTCACAGCTGCAGGCGGAAGGATTTATCCTCAGCGACCGCCAGGGAAGCCGCGTCAGCCGGCTGGCGCACACGCCGCTGCCCGCGCAGGCGTCCGACGACAGCACCGACTGGCCGGTTTCCGCGCGCGCTGCCGGATTGCACTCGCTGCATCGCCTCTCCAGTCAGGAGCTGGCGCTGCGCCCGAGCACGCCGGCGCTGGCGCATTTCCCGCTGGCGCAGTGGCGTCGCACGCTCAATCAAACCGCGCAGCAGGCACAGCTGCTGGGCTACGGCGATCCGCTGGGTGAGCTGGCGCTGCGTGAGGCACTGGCGCAGCATCTGGCGCTGGCGCGCGGCGTGCGCTGTGCGCCGCAGCAGATTGTGATTACCGAAGGCGCGCAGCAGGCGCTGACGCTGTGCGTCGCGCTGCTCACCAATCGTGGTGACACCGGCTGGGTGGAGGAGCCGGGCTATCGCGGCGCCAAAGCGGCGATGCGCCTCGGCGATCTGCAGATCGAGCCGATTGCGGTGGATGCGCAGGGACTGGCACCGACAGCGCAGGACTGGCAGCAGCGCCCGCCGCGGCTGATTTACACCACGCCGACGCATCAGTATCCCACCGGCGCGATCATGAGCGCCGCGCGCCGGCTGGCGCTGCTGGCGGCGGCACAGCGGCATCAGGCGTGGATTATTGAAGATGATTACGACAGCGATTTTCGCTACAGCGGCGAGCCCATCGCCGCGATGCAGGGCATGGCGCAGCCGACGCCGGTGATTTACATCGGCTCCTTCAGCAAAACCCTGTTTCCGGCGCTGCGCATCGGCTACATGGTGCTGCCTGCCCCACTACTGCCGCGGCTGCGGCCGGCCTTGCATGAGCTGTTACGCGGCGGTAACCGGCCGGAACAGCAGGCGCTGGCGCTGTTTTTACGCAGCGGGGATTTCAATCGCCACCTGAGCAAAATGCGCCGTCTGTACCGTCAGCGGCAGGCCACGCTGCGGGCTGCGCTACAGGAGACATTTGGTACTCAGGTGCCGCTGCTGGGCGGTGAGTGCGGTATGCATCTGGTGTTGCCGCTGGCGGATACGGTGGATGATGTGGCGCTGACGGCGCAGCTATTTCGCCATGGCTATGCGCCTGGCGCGCTGTCCGGCTTTTATCTGGGCGGGCAAAAACAGCAGGGACTGGTGCTGGGATACGGTAATACCAGCACCAGTCAGATAATGGCAGGCGTGGCGCAGTTAGCGCGCCTGCTGCCGGGCATTAACCCTTGAAGAAAATGTCGCCGGATTTGCCCATCACGATCTTGCCGCTGTCGTCGGTGATCAGGATGTAGTTAGCGTTGATGTAAGCCCAGTGCGTGCCTTCCTGCGGTGCAGGCAGGTGGCGCGGCTGCCACTCAACGATGGTGTACTGCTTTTTACGGTACTCATCCGGCACGACGTCACCGACTTTATACTCTTTGTAATCGATGATGATGGTGTGCAGATCGTAATTATTGGCGGCGGATGGCGCTTCACCCGGACCGTTTTGTGACGGGCGAATCGGCGCGACATCGCCACTGGATTCTGCCGGTTCACTGCTGGCGGGCGCATCGCTGGTGGCCGCTGGCGCTGAGGCGTCCGGTGCGGTTTGCTGCACCTGCGGCGGCATCGGTACGCTATCGGTTTGCTCACCTTCTGCCAGTGCTGCTGGCGTCAGGCTTAAAGCGCCCAGAAAAATTCCTGCTGAAAGAAGGGTGACGTGTGTCCTGCGCATTGGTGATTTCCACTCTGGTTAATTATTTAACTGTCCCATTTACTGACAAGCGCCACGTGCGGAAGGTTCCCGCGCCGCGCTTAGCGCGTCAAATTTCGCTCCACAGCATACCTCAGGCGGCGCGCTTTGCTGAGCAGCAAAATTGCAAGCAACCGTGTTCATATCCCGGCGATCTTTACGCGCCAAATCACGCAGCAGCGCAATGCCGAGATAGTTGCTCCAGTTGAAGGCATTCTGCAGCACCACGATGGCATTGCCGTGGGCGCGATCGTAGCCGATAAAACTGGCATAACCGCCAATATACCCCACCTGATAAGTGATCTGCTGCTGACCATAGGTATCGGTTACCCAGGCGATATTCTGCGCCTGATTGCCATGCTGCTCATAAGGATGATTGACCTGCGCCAGCGCCTGACCGAGCGCGCCGTGTGCATCGCTGTGCAGATGCGCATCGAGGTAGCGAATCAGATCGCGCGCGTTGCTGTACAGGCTGGCGGCCGCCACCATATTGCCGCGAAAGGCCCAGTCTGGCGTCAGCTGACCACGCGCGATCAGTTTCGGCTGATCGCCGGCGTGGCCCAGCGCGCGCCACGGATAGCCGCGCAGGATTTGCGGATGGAAGCTGCTGCTGGTCATGCCAAGCGGACCAAACAGCTGATGCTGCGCCAGCGTTTCAATGTCCTGATGCAGGCGATGCTGCAGAATATAGCCCAGCAGCGCATAGCCGAGATTGGAGTACTGCGCCGCCGGGTGCGCGGGGGCGCTGAAATCCGCCAGATAACTCAGCACGGCATCGCTATCCAGATTGCCGTAAAAATTTTCGCCGCTGCGCAGGTAAGCCATAAATTTCAGGAACATCGGCAGATCCATATCCTGACGCGGCAGCCCCGAGGTGTGGGTAACCAGCTGTAGCAGCGTAATGCGTTTTGCATCCTCACTCAGCGGCACGCCGCGCGGCAGCAGCGTGGCCAGCGTGTCGTTCCAGTGCAGCTCGCCGCGATCCACCAGCCCGATAATGACCTCCGCGGTAACGCCTTTGCTCAGCGATCCCAGCGCAAACAGCGTATCCGGCGTGATGGGATAACGCTGGCGCGCATCGGTGACGCCATAGCTGTAAAACTGCGGCGCGCCGCGCTGATGAATAATGGCGATGCTGATGCCGGTCACCTGCTTTTGCTGCATGTAGTGGCGCACAATGTCATCGACGTTTTCATGGAAGGAGGCGTGGGAAAGATAGACGCGATCGCCCACCGGCGCGGACGTTTGCGACAGCGTTCCGCAGCCGCTGAGCAGCAGACACAGGGCTGACAGCCGCAGGTGCAACCAGGCGCGAGAAAGCGTCAGCCGCTGAAGCCTGACGAAGCGGGAAATAGCCATCAATTGATAAGTTATTTTTTATGTTATGCAGCAGGTGCCACTGGTGTTGGTGGCGAAATATACCACAGAACAGCGGGTGCGCCACCTGTCAGCCGCAGGTGGCGCCACGCATTATTGATTAACCGGGATAACCGATCCTTTGTAGTGCTGGTTGATAAATTCAGCAGTTTGCTTTGATTCGAGATCTTTCGCTAACGCGAGAATGCGCGGGTCGCTGGCCAGCTTTGGCGTGGTGACCAGCACGTTGGCATAGGGATTATCCTTTGCCTGTTCCAGCGCCAGCGCGTCTTTTGACGGCACCAGCCCGGCCTGCAGGGCATAGTTACCGTTAATAATCGCCAGCTGCGCATCATCCAGCGCGCGCGGCAGCTGCGGCGCTTCAACTTCAATGATCTTCAGCTGGTGCGGGTTGTCGCTAATGTCCGCCGTGGTCACCAGCGTACTGGCGCTGCGGCTTTTCAGCGTAATCAGGCCGTTGGCCTGCAGCAGATAGAGCGCGCGGCTCAGGTTAGTGACGTTGTTGGGCACCGCCACCTGCGCGCCATCCGGTAGATCTTTCAGGGATTTCACTTTGTGCGAATAAATCCCGAGTGGCTCAATATGCACGGTCGCCACCACGGCAAATTTTTCGCCCAGCGCTTTTTCCTGATCGCGCAGATAAGGCACATGCTGGAAATAGTTGGCATCGACGTCGCCACGCGCCAGCAGCTCGTTGGCGTTTAAATTGCCGTTAAGCTCGATCACCTTCAGGTCGAGCTGTTTGTCGGTTTGTTTGATGTAGTTGAGAATCTCACTGTGCGGCACCGGATCGGCGGCCACGTGCAGTGCCGCGGCGGACGCCACGCTGCTGAACAGGGCCATCAGGGCCAGTGACGCTATCATCGTTTTCTGCATGGGCTTTCCTTAGGTTTCTTATGATTTCACTGTGCTTAATGCATCAGCGTAATAGCGCTGCGCCACATCGCGATGGGAACGCAGACGCCCTTTGAGGTAGTTCCAGCCCACTTCACGCAGCAGCGGATTGTCAGGATCGCTGGTCGGGCCGTGGGCTTCTGCCGCCAGCTGCGGCGGCAGCTGATACAGCGGTACTTCGGCGTCCAGCTGCGCACCGAGGAAAAAAGCGATCGACACGCGTTCACGATTAGCCGGCGGCGACACCACGCGGTGCACGGTGGCGCGCAGATACCCATTGCTGGCAATCTCCAGCAGTTCACCGATGTTGACCACAAACGCGCCCGGCTTCGGCAGCGCATCCACCCAGTGACCGGGTGACACTTCCACCTGCAAACCGGGCTGATCGTCCTGCAGCAAAAAGGTGAGGAAGCCGGAGTCTTTGTGCGCGCCTACGCCCTGCTGGCTGGCTTCTGCTGCCTGACCGGGATAACGAATCAGCTTGATGTGCTCATTGGGCTGGGTGCCATACAGCGCGTCGAACGCATCCGGCGGCAGCGCCAGCGCTTTGGCAAAGGCCCGCAGCAGGCGCAGCGCGATGGCGGTCATCGCCTGCTGCCAGGCGTGCATTACCGGACGCAATTGCGGTAACGCCTCCGGCCATAAGTTAGGCCCCTGCAGCCGTTTCCACGCCGGATCGCCCGGCTGCAGCGTCAGCGCCGCGCGTTCGGCACCGATATCAAACTGTTCACGCTGATCGCGCTGGTCGCGGGTGTATTCCACGCCGGCATGGTTGTAGCCGCGAAAATGCGGCGAGTGGATCATTGCCACGCGCTGCTTCTCCGCCTGTGGCAGGGCAAAAAACGCCCGCGTGATACTCTGCACGTTGTGCAGCAGTTGCGGGTTGATGCCGTGATTAACCAGATAGAAGAAACCGACGTCACGCGCGGTCTCCCGCAGCTGCGCCAGGTAAGCTGCCTGCTCTGCGTCCGGTAGTTCCAGCAGGGCCAGATCCAGTACTGGCAGGGTATCCGCCATGATGTTGTCTCCTCGCTATCGGTAAATCCTGCGTTTACGCTGACATTCGCCGCCGTTTCCCGCCAATACTGTTGCGCGATAAGTTATGGCGATTCCTTTTTAGGCGCACTTCGGCTATCGATATGCAAAAAGCGGTAAATCAGGCGCGCTGCCGCTATAATCGCGCCCAGCAATTTTTGCCCACCAATGCACACCGCAGGAGACGCCGGATGAATCAGGGTCCGTTAACCGAAAAAGAGCTGAACTGGCTTGATGACATGCTGGAAAAATATGGCAACGAACACTCCGTGGTGGACACCGCCGAACTGGACGGCATGCTGACCGCCCTGCTCTCCGGCCCGAACGATATCGAACCGAGCGAATGGCTGGTGGCGATTTGGGGCGGTGAGAAGAAGATTCCTCAGTGGGCGAACGCGCGCGAAATGGACCGCTTCATGGCGCTGACCTTCCAGCACTTTAACGACATCGCCGAGCGGCTGGCGGAGTATCCGGAACAGTTCGATCCGCTGTTCGGCGAGCAGGAGATGGAAGGCCAGCTGTTTACCGTGGTGGAAGACTGGTGCTACGGCTATATGCGCGGAGTGGCGCTGGATGCAGACTGGTCGCAGCTGCCGGCGGCACAGCAACCGGCGCTGCAGGCGATTGCGCTGCACGGCAGTGAAGCGCAGCTGGCGCAGCGTGAAGCCTTCACCCCGGACGCGTTTGAGGCCAGCATCGAGGCGATTCGTCCGGCGGCGCTGGAACTGCACGAATACTGGCAGGAACAGCGCATGGCGCAGCCCGATCCGGCCCCGCAGCTGCCGCATTTTGCCGGTGAAAAAACCGGTCGCAACGATCCCTGCCCGTGCGGCAGCGGCAAAAAATTTAAGCAGTGCTGCCTGAATAAAACCTGAGATGCTCACCTCAACGCAGGCCAGCGCTAAAACTGGCCTGCGCACCGCGTTATTTCCCTGACGCGAGAAACTCCATCACCGCCGCATTCAGCGGCGCGGGGCACTCTTCAGGTAACCAGTGACCGCAGCCAGGTAACACTTTGCCGGTGACCTGCGAGGCGTAGCGGCTGACCACCTGCTGCTCATAGGCACCCAGTCCGCCGTGACCGCCACCGCCAATCGCCAGCATCGGCACAGCAATTTTCTCGCGGGAGAGCACTTTATTGTCCGCCACTCCCTGATTCAGCACCCGGTAATATTCAAAGGCGGCATTCAGGCTGTGCGGTTTTGCATAGGATTTGCTGTACATATCCAGCAGCGCTGGCGTGAACACCCCTTTGTTGGCGGCATGTTCTTTGATGAAATGCTCGAAGAACAGGCGCTCTTTACCGGCGATCAGCTGTTCAGCGAGCTGTCCCTGCGCCGCAAAGAAGCTGAAGTGCCACACCAGGGATTCGCCTTCGGGCGTAAAGGCCGGGAACTGATAGATGCTTTCATCCGGGATCGGCGCTTCCATAAAGATGGCCCGGCGGATGTTGTCCTGATGTTTCACCAGCAGCGGATAGGTATTCCAGATGCCAATATCGTGCGCCACCAGGTCGAACTTTTTGCCGCCGGCGAACTGTTCTGCCAGCTGATAAAGCAGCGGCGCGACATCGGTGGCGCGATACGAATGCGGCACGTCAGACTGCCCCAGCCCCGGCAGATCCACCGCCACGACGGTGTGGTTTTTTGCCAGTTCCGGCATCAGCTGATGCCATTCATACCACGTCTGTCCGAAACCGTGCACCAGATACACCAGCGGTCCGCTGCCGCCCTTCACATAATGCAGGCGCACGCCATCCACAGTTTGATAGCTGCTGGTGAAACCGGCGGGCAGCGGGAATTCATCCGCGGCGGTGCTGGCGGCGGAAAACAGCGCGGCCGAGGCAAGCAGCAGGGTTAACAGTAATTTTTTGAACACGTGATTGATCTCCATTTTGTCATAATGCCATTTAAAACAGTGGGTTAAATTTTTTAAGTCAGCCCGGCAGGTCAGTGACCTTGTACGCGCTGGTGCCGCGCGCCGGCCTGGAAACCGTGCTGACGCGCCTGCAGTGCGATGAGGAAGCCAACCGCCAGCAGCAACAGCAGCGCCAGCGGGAAAGACGCCACGCCCCAATGGGTAAGCAACACGCCACCGGCCAGACCGCCGCCGGCAATCGCGCTGTTCCACACCACCACATTCATCGACAGCGCCACATCCGCGCCCTCGCCTGCCGCATCCGCCAGCGCCGTTTGTAGCAGCGTGGCCGCCCCGCCAAACGTCAGCCCCCACAGCGCCACGCCGACATAAACCAGCAGCGGCAAGCGCGCCAGCCAGATGAACAGCAGCGAGACCAGCGCAAACAGCGCCAGACTACCGAGCACGGCGACGCGCAGGTGGTGATCGACGAGGCGACCGGCCAGGCCGATAGCCGCCAGCGCCGCGATGCCAAACACCAGCAGCACGCTGTCTACCTGCCCGGCGAGACCCGCCTGGCTAACGAACGGCGCAATGTAGGTGTAGAGAATGTTGTGCGCCGTCATCCACGCCAGCACCACGCCCAGCACCGGACGCACGCCTGGCGTCATGAACACCGTGCGCAGCGGCAGACGCTGATCGCTGCTTTGCCCCGGATAGTCAGGTACCCGCAGCAGCACCCAGCCGATCAGCAGCAGCGTCAGCGCCGACATGATGCCGAACGCCGTGCGCCAGCCCACCGCCGTGCCCAGCCAGGTGCCGACGGGAACGCCCAGCGCCAGCGCAATCGGTGTGCCGACCATCGCCACGGCGAGCGCTTTGCCCTGCTGATGGACCGGCACCATGCGCCGCGCATAGCCGGCCAGCAGGCTCCAGGCGAGTCCCGCCGCTGCGCCGGCGAAAAAGCGCGCCACCAGCGTCAGTGCGAAGTGGGTCGAAAACGTGGTGATGGAGTTGAAAATCAGGAAACCGACGATAGCCAGCAACAGCACGTTACGGCGGCGCCAGCCCTGGGTGGCGATGGTCAGCGGAATCGCCGCCAGCAGCGAGCCAAGCGCATAAACGGTTACGGTCTGCCCGGCCAGCGCGGTGGAAATACCGAGGCCCGCCGCCATCTGCGGCAGCAGTCCGGCCGGTAAGGTTTCGGTGATGATGCAGATAAAACCGGTCATGGCCAGCGCCAGCAGCGCGCCCAGCGGTAGCGGCCGGGTTTTATCCGCGGCGGTATTCAAAGTCGTCACAATCAGCGTTCCCGATGTCATCAGCGTGCAGGTAAGGCGCGCGCCGCTCGTTGAAATTATATGTACCGATCAGTATATAAATTGGCGAAGTGCGATAACCTGTTACGGCTTAAGAACACACTACCGCGGATACGCTATCCGCCGCCCGCAGGCACAAATATATACTAATCGATACATTAGTTGACGTGCGAGACCATTGTCAACGACTTATGTATCGATTAGTATTTAAGCATTGAGATTAATGGAGCACTGAGATGGCCACTATGGGACGGCCGCGTACGTTCGATCGTGATGCGGCCATTGAACAGGCGATGAAGATTTTCTGGCAGCACGGCTATGAGTCGACATCGTTAACGCAGCTGAAGGCGGGAATTGCCGGCGGTATTTCTGCACCGAGCTTTTACGCGGCTTTTGGCTCAAAGCAGGCACTGTTTCAGGAGTGTGTACAGCGCTATCTGTCGACTTACGCGCAGGTGGTGGAGCCGCTGTGGGATAACAGCCTGCCGCCCCGTACCGCAATGGAGACCGCGCTGCGGCGCTCGGCCAGCATGCAGTGTGAGTCCGGCCATCCGCTGGGTTGTATGGTCGGCCTGGGCGTGATGAGTGCGCCTTCCGCCGAACACGCGGATGTCACCCAGCCGCTGGCGCGCTCACGCGCCCGCACGCTGGCAGGTATGACGGCCTGCGTGCAGCGCGGCATCGACAGCGGCGAACTGCGCGCCGACACCGATGCCGCCGCCCTCGCCATCGCCCTCGACGCTTTTCTGCTGGGCGTGTCGGTGCTGGTGCGCGACGGCGTCAACGGTGCGCAGATCGATAACGCCATCGCCCATGTCATGGCCGTCTGGGACGCGGCAAAATCCGTGACGGATTAAGTGCCCCAGCCGCCTGGCGACGCACGCTGAACATTACCCCGCCGGTTTGACTTCGGTGACCAGCGTTGGCAGCTGCCATGCGCCGCCGGCGCGGATGGCACGGCACATGCCGGTGGTGGCCTCGCTGCTCTGCACGAACTGGCGGCCATCCCACACCCATGCAGCGGTGCTCCAGCAGTCACCAATGCCGCGCCCTTTCTGCGCTTCGCTGATCACGCCGTCGTGATAATCAGATCCGGAATCGGTGATCAGCTGCGGCGTGCCCTGCAGCGCGTTATCCAGCAGCCAGAAACCATAGCCTTCGTTGTAAGCCCCGCGCCAGCACAGCGCGGCGATCAGCACGTGCTGCGCATCTACCGGCGTCAGCGTAGGCGGTTCTGCGCCCTCTTCTGGCTGATCGTCGGACGGCGCGAGATTGTCACAGCTGTCGTCGTCAGTCAGCGAGGCAATCAGCTTTGGCTTGACCTGTGCCAGTTCATCTGGCGTCAGCGGGCGCGGCGCGGCTTTCAGCACATGGACCTGCTGAATCACCGGCATCGCCACTGCCGCCGGCACGCTGGCTTCCGGCTGGTTGCCCTTGCGCACCAGCGCGCCCGGCGTGTTCAGCCGTCCCTGCGCCTCATCCATTTTTAACAGCGTGGCAAAGGCCCCGTTGCCGGAGAGCTCAAACGGCTCGGCCGCACCGCGAAACTCCACTCTGGCGCTGCCTTTGATGGCGGCGATCAGCGCCTGGGTCTGCGCGTCGCTTAGCGTCCACTCATCGTTCTCCGCTTTGCTGACTTCGCCCAGCGCGCGATCGTCAATCCACAGCGCCAGCGCATTCACCTGCTGCGCATCATCGTCGCCGGTATCGGCCAGCACCACGCGCCCGTGCGTCAGGCTGTCTGGCCCGCCGGCGCGCGTCAGCAGTACCGATCCGCCCGCGCCCTCTTCGGCGCTGTAGCCAGCGGCGCGGCAGGTCAGCGTATTATCACAAGCCAGCTCCCAGTCTTTATGGCTAAACGAGACGCCTTCGTCGGCCCACAACGGCGTGCTCAGGCTGGCGAACAGCGTCAGCGCCAGCAGCAATCGGCTTTTCATGCCATCTCTCCCTAATGGTAAAGGTGGCTAGTGTGATGACTTTTGCGGCGCGGGAGAAGTGAATTTTTTGCGGCGGGTCTTATTCCATCGCTGCCTGTGGTTGTGGCTGACGCGCCATCAGGCTCAGCGCCACCAGCATCGCCAGCGCCACGGCAATCGCGCCAGCGAGATACACCGAAGCCACGCCGCGGTGGGCGGCCAGCGCGCCCGCCAGCGGACTGGTGACTGCCAGCGCGATATCGAGAAACGCCACGTAAGCCCCCATCGCCAGGCTGCGGGTGTGCGGCGGCGCACGGCGTACCGCTTCCACGCCGAACGCCGGAAAGGCCAGCGAATAGCCAAAACCGGTCAGCGCCGCGCCGAGATAAACCAGCGTCGCGTCATCAGCGCGCCAAATCAGCAGCTGACCGCAGGCTTCAATCAGCACGCATACCAGCGCGACGCGCGCGCCGCCCAGCTTATCCGGCAGATGGGCAAAGAACAGGCGCGCCGCGATAAACGCCACGCCAAACGCGGTGAACGCCAGCGACGCGTTGCCCCAGGCCCTGGCCGCAAACAGCAGCGCGATAAACGCGGTGATCATGCCAAAGCCGACGCTGGCGAGCGCCAGACCCAGTCCCGGCCGCCACACCGCGCCCATGACTTTGTAGAACGGCGTGCGTTTGGTCGAGGTCGGCGCGACGGCGCGCACCTGGGTGATAAACATCAGCGGCAGCAGCGGTACCAAGATGATCGCCATGGCGATGCCGGTGAAGTGCCAGCCGTGATAAATCGCCACGCCCAGCGGCGCACCCAGCGCCCAGGCGCCGTAAATCGCGATACCGATCCACGCCATCACTTTACCGGCATTGGCCGGCCCCACCAGCCCGAGTCCCCAGCCGAGCGCGCCAGTGGCCAGCAGGCTCTCGCCCAGCGCCAGCACCACACGCCCCAGCAGCAGAATGGCCACCGAGCTGGCAGGCCGATCAATGAACAGCAGCGAAATCAGATAGATCACGCCGGAACTCGCCACCACTAACAGCCCGGTCAGCACCGCGCGTTTCGCGCCGCGCATATCGGCGAAGTTGCCCGCCCACGAACGCGTCAGCAGCGATGCGATAAACTGCGCGCCGATGACCGTGCCGATCGCCAGCGTATCCATGCCGAGGTTCTGCTGCAGATGCAGCGGCAGCACCGGCAGCTGCATCCCCATGGTGAGAAAAGCGATAAACACCGCCAGCGTCACCGGCAGCAAGGTGATAAATACATTATTTTTCATCGATATAATCCAGAAAAACTGCCGCGCGCAGCGGCAGCGTGATATCAGAGATGGGTGTAATAGGCAGGCGTATCGAGCTCGCTCAGCAGGTCCGGGCGGGTTGCAGACCAGTCCAGCAGCGTGCGCGTGCGCTGGCTGGAGACCGCCATGTTGCCCGCCGCCATGTTGGCGAACCAGCCAAAGTGTGCCCGGTCGCGCTCGCCGCTGGGTAATCCGAGCTGGCGTCCAATCGTCTCCGCGATTGCGCGGAACGGCACCGCCTCATCGGCCACCGCGTGATAAACGCGTTCGGTGACGCCCTGCTCCAGCGCCAGCCGATAGACGCGCGCCGCATCGCGACGGTGCACGCCGGACCAGCAGTTCTCACCGCTGCCGCACCAGGCGGAAATCCCGCTCTCACGCGCCAGCCGCACCAGAATCGGCACGAAACCGTGGTCGCCGAGGCCATGTACCGACGGCGCCAGCCGCACTGTCGCCACGTGCACGCCGCGCTGTGATAGCGCCTGCGCCGCCGCTTCCGACTGACGCGGTGACACCGGCTGCGGCTGATCCAGCTCCGTCGCCCCGCGCGCCATACCGGACAGGCCGGACGTCACCAGCAGCATGCGATCCGATCCGGCAATCGCCTCGCCGAGCAGCTCGATCACCTGACGGTCCTGCTCGCAGTTCTGCACGAAGCGCGAGAAATCGTGGTTAAACGCGGTATGAATGATGGCGTCTGCGGATTGCGCGGCGTCACGCAGCACGTCAGCATCCTCCAGCGAACCGCGAATAACCTGTGCGCCAGTGACGGCCAGCGCCTCAGCTTTCTCCGCAGAACGCGCCAGCCCTGTTACCTGATGGCCCGCCGCGATCAACTCTTCCACTACCGCTGAACCTACCCAGCCAGTGGCCCCGGTGACAAATATCTGCATGGTCTTCTCTCCTGCACGTTAAAACGCGAGTGTTTCGTCGTGTTGATATGATGCGTGCTGTGGAGCGGTGGCGCTAATCGCATCAGCAATGCAGGAGCAAGCCTTGTCGGATAAGGCCTGAGGGCATGAAGACCGCGACTTATTCGGCGAGAGTTCAGGTTTACAGCGCCGCGACAATCTGCTGGCGCAGCCATTGCTGGGCGGGATCGCGATGCAGGCGCTCGTGCCACAGCATCAGGATGTCAAACCCTTCAATCTGCAGCGGTGGTGCAACCACGCGGAGCTGCGGCGCGTTTCGCACCAGGCGCTCCGGCAGTACGGCGACCAAATCACTGCTGGCCAGCGTGTCGAGCATAAACAGAAAATGCGGCACCGAGAGCGCGACGCGGCGCGTGCGGCCGAGCCTGGCCAGCGCGCGATCGGTGGCCGCACTGAAGCCGCCGCCATCCGGCGAAACCATGACAAACTCCAGCTGACAAAAGCGATCCAGCGTCAGGGGCTGCTGCAGCTGCGGATGATCGTGCCGGCCGGCCAGCACGTAGCGCTCGCTGAACAAGCGGCGCTGATGCAGCGTCGGCGGCGCGTTGTCGCCGGTGTGAAACACCATATCCAGCTCGCCCTTCTCCAGCTGCTGCGCCACCTGCGGCGGATTGAGTGCGAATACCGCCATGCGGCTGCGCGGTGCCGCCTCACGAATGAGTTTCAGCGCCGGCAGGATCAGCGCCGATGACATGTAATCGGTGGCGGCAATGCGCCAGGTGAGCTCCGCGCGTGCCGGATCGAACGCTGCCGGCGGTGCCACCGCGCGCTCCAGCGCTTCCAGCGCCAGACGCAGCGGTTCGCGCAGGGCCTCGGCGCGGGCGGTGGGCAACATGCCGCGCGGACCGGGCAACAGCAGCGGATCGTCAAACAGCACCCGCAGGCGCGCCAGCTGAGCGCTTACCGACGGCTGCGACAGATTGAGGCGCTGCGCCGCGCGCGTCACGTTCTGTTCCACCAGCAGCACGTCTAAGGTTTGCAGCAGATTCAAATCCAGCGAGTGCATATTCATGTTGTCTATACCTGAGATATCAGTAATTGATTTCTACTATAGCCAGCACTGGCTTAACCTGCAGCGGTTTTCATCTCACAGGATACCGCCATGAATGTTTTGATTGTGTATGCCCATCCGGAACCGCGCTCGCTGAACGGATCGCTGAAAGACTTTGCCGTGAATCATCTGCAGCAGGCGGGCCATCAGGTGCAGGTGTCAGATCTGTACGCCATGCAGTGGAAAGCGCAGCTGGATGCCGCCGACACGCTGGCGCCCCCGGTGGGCGCGCATTTTGATGCCACGCTGGATTCGCGTTTCGCCTACGACAACCAGCTGCAGGCAACGGACATTGCCGACGAGCAGGAGAAGCTGCGCTGGGCCGACACGGTGATTTTTCAGTTTCCGCTGTGGTGGTTTTCGATGCCAGCAATCATGAAAGGCTGGTTTGACCGCGTTTATGCCAACGGTTTTGCCTATGGCCTCGGCGAGCACAACGATCATCACTGGGGCGATCGCTACGGCGAAGGCACCCTCGCTGGCAAGCGCGCCATGCTGGTGGTGACCACCGGCGGCTGGGAGTCGCACTACGCGCCGCGCGGCATCAACGGCCCGATTGAGGATCTGCTGTTTCCGATCCAGCACGGCATGCTGTTCTATCCCGGCTTCAGCGTGTTGCCACCGCTGGTGCTGTATCGCGTGCAGAAGTCGGCGCAGGAACGCTTTGATAGCTGGTGCACCGCGCTGGCGCAACGGCTGGATCGCTTAGCGCAGGATCAACCGATTGCCTTCCGTCGCCAGAACGGCGGTGAATATGTGATTCCGGCGCTGACGCTGCGCGAGGATCTTGCGGAAGGCGAGCGCGGATTTGGCGTGCACGTGGCGCGCTGAGCCCCAGGCCGCCAAACCGCAGCGGCGCGCTGCCGTATTATTCAAACAACCAGCGCCCCGCCTGCGCCGACGCAATCAGCATGCCCAGCGTGAAATCCGGCACCACCGGCACTTCACGTTTGTTGAACGGGTTGAGGATTTGCACCAGCGACGGTTCGTCCGGGTAGTAGGTTTCAATAGCGAAATTCGCGCGCTCGACCGCGAACTCGCTGAAAAACTCATCCATCAGCGCGGCGGCTTCGTCGCGCTCGAAGTTGAGATCGCTGTCGATATCAATCTGCGGCGTGAGCGTTTTCTGCTTGAACAGATACACGCCGTCATAGCGCCGCACCAGTTCATAGATACGCTGTTCGAGTTGCTCTGTCATCGTCGCCTCTTCGCCTGTGCTGATTGGATCGCAGGGCATTTTGCCATGCCTTGCCGTGAGGCAGGAGGAAAAAAATGTCAGCCGTGAATACGTATCGCAATCCTGCATAAAAATCCCGATAGCCATTGCTACCGGGACCCTTATCACTTAAGCGGCAGATAGATATCCGTCAGCAACTCGTGTTCCGCCACTTCATGCACGAAGTTGTGATAGTGGAAGAACAACGGGAAATCGCGCAGCTCTTCGCCGCTGGCCGGCAACCATTCGCTATAGAGCGAACGCGCCAGCTCGGTCAGCGCGCTGTGCGAGCCGTGATGACGCAGCACCGCGCAGCGTCCGCCGGGAATGGTGCTGTTAACGACGCCAAAGGCGTTGTCTTCGTTAATCGGCGCACTCACCGAACCGCAGAGGTGATACTGAAAATCCGCGGCTGGCGTGCTGGCCGGATCGTGCGGCGCGACGCCGAACGTCTGGCTGCTGCGCACCGGCGATGCACCGCTGCTTTTGCGCCAGGCAATAAACTGCGCCGCCGTTTCGTTGATACGCTGCGGATCGCCGTGATGCGTGAGCATCGCCACCGGCGTGGTGGGAAACATTTTAATCTCAACTGACATACTCTCTCTCCGTTTGACGGGTGGCTGAGGCATGCGCTGATGCCAGGTAATCCACACCGGCTGCTGACGAAATTCACTCGGCGTCACGTCAAATACCTGTTTAAAGGCGCGACTGAATGATTCGGCATGCTGAAAACCGGCATCGAGCGCAATCTCAATGATTTTCTCGTGCGGATTGAATGCCAGCCGGTACGACGCCCGTTTGAGCCGCATCAACTGGATGTAACGCCCCGGCGGCATGCCGCACCAGGCGCTGAACTGGCGGTGAAAGTGGTACGGCGAAAAATGCGCCACTTCACTCAGTTGCTCCAGCAGCAGCGCTTCATCAAGATGGCGTTCGATGTAATCGAACACTTTGTCAAAGCGCTTGCGGTAGGTCTCGCGGTGATGGTTTTTGTTTACTGGCATAGCATCCTCTCTGGGGAATGAGTATGCCCGTGTGGCGGGGAGTGGGCCTGATGGATCTTGCGGAGTTTTGAGGGAGAGTAAAGGGCGATGATGGTTTTTGCTGTGAATGGGCGGGGATGATTATGCGCTTATGTTGCGCGATTATTTGAGGCCTGGCGGATTTTGGCTTCATGTTTTCAAGCAACTTAAAGATACGGTAAGGCTGAAATGTCTGCTGCGTGCCAGCAAAATTATCAATCATCCACACTTATCTCAAAGAAAAAACATTATCACTAAAGGTCAACTTCTGCTCCTCGCTTACAGCGAACCTTCAGCTCTGATAACTTACCCGCTCTGTAACATAAGCGGACATTACCTAACACATTAATTATCTTCCCTGGTTTACGCGTTCTACACATTAAACGTCGTAGTTGATGAATTACCATGTTTTAAAATACCCACCTGATAAATCCCCCCGAATACTTTTCACTAATTTTGACTGCATAAAGATCATGAAGACTTAGGAAGAAATCGTTGTCTTCTTTGAACATTAATTCCTCATATTCTGCCATTATCAAACTATGCTGTGTTGTTACTTTGGATATCTTCTCCATTTCACTGATAAGCATGGATTTATTTTCATTTGTTGATAGATCCATAGCGATAAATTTCCGCATTAATGGTATTAGCTGATTAGGATCTGTATTTTTTGTATTTTCCTTAGCTTTTTTTTGTCTTTCTGAATAGATGGTATTGACCGCATTTGTATATTTTTTTGCTAAGCTCCTAAACTCTGGATAGGAACCAGTAACTAAAGCAAGCTCTTCATACTTCAGGAATAAATTGGCCTTGCATTTTTTCACCGCCATTTCAAGGTCTTCAATTTCTTTTTTTAACTCTGCATTTTCCTTAATGATAGATATTGGAAGAGCTTCAAAATACTGGCCTAATTTTGAATCAGGGGTCACTGTCATATGTACTATTTCATTAGACATGATCTGATAAGAACCAGATAAATCTCCATACTTTAGAAATAGTTCATTATGTGAAGATGAACAAGAACCCTGTAATTCCATCATCGGCCTGAAGTAATCCTTTATAAGCTCTTCTTGAAGACCTTGGTCTTTTTTGTAGCTTTCTAAAAACCCAGCAAAAAGAAATGACCCTAAAGATATAGAAATTATGGAAATTACCAATTGACCAAAAAATGATTGCATTCCATTACTCATAAAACACCTTTAAAAAATAATACATATATCCCAGATAAATTGGACCGGTAGCATTTGAAACTCTTATAACTTATTTAAATCGAAGCCAGTTACGTACTCAATGCTAACTGTCAACATGGTCAGGTTCCCTTATCATCGCTCGTAGGTACAAAAAATCACTTTAACGTACAATAATTTTCTTTATCCAAACAGCCCTCTTCAAAGTCGTCATTGAAATGAAGTTTTAAAACCAGCGATAAAGCGTGATCTCGCCAGTTATCTGACCGGACAATTTGCCACGAGCTTATGTCGGGTATGCATGACGCAGTGTTTTTATCAGCCAGGCACAAGTCGTGCTTAACCGGTGATCAGAATGCGTGACCTTCTCCTTACTTACTCCCCGTTGATTCACATGGAATGCTGTTACCAATATCCGCAGATCGCTCAAAGCACACCTGTCAGATTCGATTGTGAGCTAACAGCGAAAACCGTCAAATCAAGTCTGAGCTAATACAATCGAATCATGATACCGAAATCTGTTACATATCATCTTCCTCGACAAACTCCAAAGCATCAAGATCTATCCGGACCATCGCAATAGAACCAATACGGATGAAAGCATCCTCTCCATCTTCATCGGTTAACTGATATCTTTCTGTTGATTCCGGCTCTGATTCAAGAGTGTCAAAAAATGCATTTAATTGACCAATATCTTCGGTTTCATCATCTTCTAAACCTCCGGGTCACAGTGCAGCTCAATAACTGGACCACCGTTCACCATGGTGATATGGACATTTCCATGTCTTGCTTCACTTGCCACAGCATCCTCATCATCGGGAACAAGTGGAAAGCAGTCAAATAAGAATTGATGAAAAGTCACCTCTCGGGCATTTAAGGCGTAACGATGCCGCTCAGAGTCAAAAACAAAAAAAAGCTCACGATCTGGCACTACACTTTCCTGAAGGTGTGAGTAAAAACGACGCTTATCAGCCGGGGAAATAGGTAACAGCAAAAAATCTTGTTGCCCTCGTAGAAAGAGTTTCACAGTCCAAATACCGCCATCCATTTCAATGCCATTAGCCGCGATTTTTCCCAGCTCATCGTCGCTGCGGCTACCTTGACTAAGTAGTTTATTCAGCAACTTATTACTATCAGGAAAAACAGCGGTCAATGGCTTGTTTAAGGCCGCGCTGATCGCTTGCGCCAGCCCCAATTTGGCTGCTACTTGAATCGCCACGGCTTTAACAGACACCTCGGAGTCATTTAAGATGGCTTAAAGAGAGGTGCCCATGAGCGGTAAGCGTTATCCCGAAGAGTTTAAAATCGAAGCAGTCAAACAGGTTGTTGATCGCGGTCATTCTGTTTCCAGCGTTGCAACACATCTCGATATCACCACCCACAGTCTTTACGCCTGGATAAAGAAGTATGGCCCGGACTCATCCACTAATAAAGAACAGTCAGATGCTCAGGCCGAGATCCGCCGACTCCAGAAAGAGCTGAAGCGGGTTACCGACGAGAGAGACATACTAAAAAAAGCCGCGGCGTACTTCGCAAAACTGTCCGACTGAGGTACGCCTTTATCCGCGACAACCGCCGTTGCTGGCCTGTTCGTTTGCTCTGTCGGGTTCTGGACGTCCATCCGAGTGGATTTTATGTCTGGCTTCAGCAGCCACATTCACAGCGTCACCAGGCAGACCAGATGCTGACCGGGCAGATCAAACAGTTCTGGCTTGCGTCTGGCTGCGTCTATGGTTATCGCAAGATCCATCTGGACCTGCGGGATAGCGGGCAGCAGTGCGGAGTGAACCGGGTCTGGCGGCTGATGAAGCGTGCCGGTATAAAAGCTCAGGTTGGGTACCGTAGCCCACGGGCACGTAAAGGCGAAGCCAGCATCGTGGTACCGAACAGGCTCCAGCGGCAGTTCAATCCGGACTCACCAGATGAGCGTTGGGTGACGGACATAACCTACATCCGAACTCACGAAGGCTGGCTGTATCTGGCCGTGGTGGTTGACCTGTTCTCCCGGAAAGTTGTCGGCTGGTCAATGCAACCCCGCATGACAAAAGAGATTGTCCTGAACGCATTATTAATGGCGGTGTGGAGGCGTAATCCTCAAAAACAGGTACTGGTTCATTCTGATCAGGGCAGTCAATACACGAG
>NZ_VWVL01000006.1:0-308421 GCF_008632015.1 Pantoea sp. B_9
TGATTACATCGAAATGTTTTATAACAGTAAGCGTCGGCATGGCTCGAGCGATCAGATGCCACCAACTGAATACGAAAACAAATATTATCAACGGCTCGAAAGTGTCTAGATTATCCGTGGCGATTCAAGGAGAGATAACCAGTAAATCTAGGGCTGGCAGCGCAGAAGAATTGGCATTACGCATTAATGACTGGATAAAACGCAACACTTCCACATATAAGGAGATTTATTCGCTGGCGGGAAATTTAGTCGATTAGCAGGTAGGAGTGTACCGATTTTATAAAATTTACTGGATATTACTTTTAAGCATGTGAATTGTCGGGCTATTAAATAAGAAAACTGGGGCAGGCCAATCTCTGCCTCCCTTTGATGAAAAGGGACGTTTATGGAAAGATGAAATGTCCTTCCCCTGTAAGGGAAGGACATTGTATTTTGATAAAAATCACTCGGTGGGAGTTATGGTAAAAGAGGTAACCCTAACTCTTTGAGAAATTCGTTATGTTTTCTGGTTGCTAATTTGATCTGGCTATCAAGATAAACCAGCTTATCATGTTCTAACGCAAGGTCGATTTCTTCTTCAGCCTCAGCCGTACTCACATAACGTGAAATGTTCAGATTAAACTCTTTCTTCTCGATCTCTTCCATGCTAACACGACGTGCGTAGCGCGGTTCTTCCTTACGGAACTGATATGTATTAATAATCTTTTCTATATGCCCGATTTCACCGTCAGGCATTTCGTCTGCCCTAAGCAGCTGGTTTTGCCGCTTACCTTTATCGAAGTATTCAGCAGCATTGATGAACAATACATCGTCTGCCTTTTTGCATTTTTTCAGTACCAGAATACATACTGGGATACCCGTAGAAAAGAACAGGTTCGCAGGTAGACCAATTACTGTATCGATATGACCATCCTTTAATAGCTTCGTTCGGATGCGAGCTTCAGCGCCCCCTCGGGTTAGTACGCCATGAGGAAGAATAATCGCCATTACGCCATCTTCTTTTAAAAAATGGAAGCCATGCAGAAGGAAAGCAAAATCGGCAGCAGATTTAGGTGCCAGACCGTGATTTTTAAAGCGTACGTCATCGGCTAATATCTCTGTCGGTTCCCACCGATAGCTGAATGGCGGATTAGCTACCACAGCATCAAACCGGGGTATCTTGGCCGGGTTAGTTTCCCGTAGCATATCCCAATCGTTGAGCAGTGTATCACCGTGGAAAATATCAAACTCAGAATCTTTCACTCCATGCAAAAGCATGTTCATGCGTGCGAGATTGTAGGTGGTGATATTCTTCTCTTGTCCGAAAATTTTGCCGATTCCGTGTGGGCCCATCAGGCGACGCACGTTGAGAAGCAGCGAGCCTGAACCGCAGGCAAAGTCGAAAACACTATCTAGGTGTGAGCGTTTTCCCATAGCTGGCTCTTGGCTGTCCAGAGTGACGATGGCTGATAGAATGTCGGAAATACGCTGTGGCGTGTAGAACTCCCCGGCTTTTTTGCCGGAGCCTGCTGCAAATTGACCAATCAGATATTCGTAAGCATCACCTAATGTATCGCTGTCTGTCGAAAACTGTTTCAGCCCCTCAGCAAGCTCTTTTATTATCTTACAAAGACGGTCATTTCTGTCACTGTATGTTTTGCCAAGTTTTTCTGAGGCAAGATTGATTTCCGAAAACAAGCCCCGGAAAACACTGGCGAAGGACTCTTCCTCAATGTACTTGAAACCTGCTTGTAATGTATTAAGCAGTTTCACATCTTGGGTTCGCGCCATCTCAGCAATACTGCCCCAGAGATACTGAGGTTCGATTACATAATGCACTTTACGGCGCATCAATTTTTCAAACTCAGGAACATCCTGCTCATTTTGTTCATACCACAGAGTCAGTGGTAGGAGTCGTTCACCCTCATTCTGTTTAGGATAGTCTGGTCCCAACTCTTTTTGTGCCGCAGTTTCATAATTATCTGACAAATACCGCAGGAACAGGAAGGCAAGCATGTAATCACGGAAATCGTCCGCATTCATTGCACCTCGCAGTTGATCAGCGATAGACCATAGGGTCTTACCCAGTTTTTGTTTTTCGAATTCGGTCATGGTGTACCTGCTATTTCCACCTCAGTGACCTGAGGGAATAAATTGGGATTAAAGGGATAACTACTAAGGAAATTGTTCAGAATTTTTTTGAAATAAGCCTTGTTCTCATCGAGCATTAGCTGTGGTTCATACAACGAATAATTTCCATGACTCAGGATGTTTATCAGGCGTGCATGGAGAATACCGTCTGGGTCGTCATCCCCCTGCTTGATACAGGCCGAGAAGTTCCTGTGCCCGTGAAAGCTCGCTGTCTTCTCAAGTATCGTGCGAAGCATGTTGAAGTGATGAGTGAATAAGCGATCTTCCTGCACGGCTTGATAGAGTTCAACTAAAGCTGCAACGTGGTGGAAGAAAGGAGTGTCGCCTTCCTCGGGCCGCAGCAGAAAGCCGCCGCTGGTCGTATGCTTGTTGACAACGTACCGACGAGCTTTACCCAACTCATTACATAACACATTGAAAAACAAGGTGTGGTGCGTCGAAATAACTGTTTTTAGTTTGTTGTCCTGCCGTTTCAGCAGCTGCGCCAGGTGATTGGCGACAGCAATGGCGTTGTGTTCATCCAGCGACGAAATGGGGTCGTCGATGTAGAGGTACTTTACCCACTGGTAAGCCTCGATTTCTGAATCCATCGCGAGTTCAATCACAGCCATGAAAAAACACCAGATAAAGATGTTTTCCTCGCCGCGCGATACCTTGATGTTTTCAATTATTTCCGTTTTTTCGCCTTCGCCATTTTCTTCCTTAACAACTACTATGCGTGAGAAACGCACAGTCCACTCTTCACCTTGTGAATCGATACGAAAATCGAAATCTGCATAACGCCGCAGCAGTGGGCGGATACGGTTATCCATTTCAAGATCAAATAGCCCTTGGAAAAACATTGATTCCTTGTTGAGCAGCAAACGTCGGTCTTCATCGCCTTCTAAATCGTTGTTCCAGTGAAATAGATCTTCGGTAAAGGCATTGAAATACAGCGTATCACGAGCCTCCTCCTGCTTACCGATGTTCTTGAAAGCCATGGATAATCGCGTCTTACCTGTGCCATTATAAGCATAAAGTAAGATGACCTTTTTAGTTTCCAGTTCACCGCGTAAATGGACTGCCAGCGCGGCAAGCTCAGGAAATACAGGCGGAGTATTCTGCCTCATCATTGTTCCCCATCCATAATCATCCAAGCCTTACGGTAGACATCTACCTAAGGCCTCACCCCAAATTTGCTCCGGCAACTTATCCAGACGTTGGCAAATAGCAGGTAGCTAATCCTCCCGCGTAATTGCATGGCTTCGATCAACGCTTCATCGAGGGTCCAATCACGGGTTTCCAGTGCCTCAGCTATCGGGACTTTTTCCAATGCATCCAGTCCCAGGCCGGTAAGACTAATCCCACGCAGATGTTCGGTCAACGCGTTATGACCTCTCGTATCATTCGGACAAGCAGCCACTGGCTCTTGTAGGAAATCATCGAACGTATTATCTTCCTGCGCGCAATGCTCCTGTCTGAAAATGCAGTCTTGCTCTGACTGGTAAGAAGTCTGCCAAGTCATGCGGGAATCTCGTCTAGCACCGGGAACAATTGCTGCATCAGGCCCCTTTTGTAGGTTTTCAGAGCATTGATTTTCTGATCTTGGGCAGTTATGAGCTCATCAAGGGAAGACAAACACTTGGCGATACGCTCTTGCTCTGGAAATTCTGGAACAAGCAATTTAATTGCTGAAAACTGGGTTTTGTTGATGATAGGAACGGCCTGAATGCCTGCTAGTTTGGCGATGCGTTTTGCGTTCAAGCTAAGAATGTAATAGACGAATCCGCCTGAATGTTCACTATTTGAAACTACAGAGTTTATCTGTTGATTCGTTGCGCAGTCCCGTACATTTTGAGCAACTTTCCCGATGGTTGATCCAATACACACAAACAAAACACTGTTCGCTTTGACCGGACGAGTTTTTTCAAACCCCAAAGCACTCAAAGTAGTCTTGGTTTCGCAAACCCATCCCAGATCAGAAATATCGGCAGGGGAGACAAACATGATATCACCTCCGTAGAACTCTGCATGGGCCGTACTAGGGGTACTACCGGTAATAATTTCACCGAAATCACCAATCGATTTATCCTTCCATTCTCCCATATCCTGAAACTCCGGAAAACGTAGCCGTGGCACAGTTTCACCCTCGCGAGGAAAAAGCTTATGCATTAGGCCCTTTTTATATTTCTTTAACGCATCTAGTTTCTGCACTTCTGCATTGAGATATTCATCTAACGAAGACAGAGAATCGGCGATTTTTTGTTGTTCTCCTGACTCAATGTCTGGGAAAACGACTACCCGCTCTTTTAGGGTCGAAAAATGACGCTTGTAGTCCTCCATCTCCAACGGGCGATGGCTGAGAGAATAGAACAAGTATTTAGAAGAGACAGTTGGTTTTGCTTTAAGTATTTTTATACCATCAGCGCCTTGTGCAAAAGGTTCGTTAACAAACTTTAGGACGCAGGTATGGTCACCAAATACGATGAGCGGTAATGGCTCAGTGATTACAGAACTTTCATCATCAGTCCAGCCACAAATAAGTCCCTGAGATTGATCAATTATGGGGAATTTACCTTGCGTACGATAACTGGTCGACTGCAGTTTCGCAGGTGGACTAATTGTTGTAACAAGTTTCTCCAGCTTATCCTTTTCCCATTCCGGATCTTTTCGAAATTTAGGAAACCGCAATCGCGGCACCAACGTTTTTTTTTCATTGCTACTCATACAGCTTGCTCCCAAGGTAATCTCATTATTTCCTATCTTCATAGGCTGATAAGCCCGCGATCTCACGCCCCTGGGCCAGTTTGTGTAACAACGGTGCCAGTTCATCCATCAGAGCTAGTTCTTTCTGCGTGCGTGCTTTCCAGCCTAGATTCAGCGGAGCCATTAATTCGGAAAGACGTTCGCCATCGAAGATACGGCGGCGCAAAATTTCATTAACAAAAATCAGTAAAGCATCGGATGCAAGTTCGTGCCGGGCGGCGATGTCATTGAGTTCTTTAGCCTCCCTCTCTGCCTTGAAGTGTTCAAAACCCGAACGAATCTGTTTTTCGGTAAATGCTTCATTTACCGGCAGGCTACGAATGTACTCAGTAATATCTTCACGCTCGTCGATAAAATTGGCATCAGACTGGATCAGACCAATGAGTTCTTCACGGTTCAGTGTAAGCTTGCCTGGCTTCTGCTGAGTCAGATTAGCAATAAGGCCCATGATAAAATCGTAATCAATAATCGCAGAGGCAAAGAGTACAAATTCAAAATCGAGTTGTTGCACTTCTGGCGGCGTATGGTCTTTGTCCTGTTGTTCCTTCAATCGTTTGGCAGTTTCTAGATACACGCTCTTGAATCCTTGCAATTGATCTGGCGGTACAATGTTTTCAATCTGCTGCTTCTGCTCTTCAGAAAGATCGGTATATTGGTCAAGCTGAGTTTTGAGTCTCTGAATATCCTTGAAAAGGTTTACGAATTGCGCTCTGGCAGCATCCCCTTTAAGGTTGGCTACTTCTTCCGGCGCATTAGCCAGTCCCTGTGACTGCATAAACTCGGCCAGCTTTTGCGTGGCATTTTGCAGATTACCAATCACTTTAGGCGCGTCATCTACCAGCCAGATCTCACGCGGGTTATCGATTTTCTCACCAGAAAAGAGCGCAATGGCACCTTCTACCGATTTCTGTTGCTGACGAAAATCGAGAATGTTGCCGTATGGCTTGGTATCGTTGAGTACACGGTTAGTTCGAGAGAATGCTTGAATTAAGCCATGGTGTTTGAGATTTTTGTCCACGTATAATGTATTAAGATATTTGGAGTCAAATCCTGTAAGCAACATGTCCACTACGATGATGATGTCAATTTTTTGCGCGGCAGATAAGTCTGTATTGGGATACTGCTGATCCTTGATGCGCTTTTGCACGTCTTGATAGTAAGAATCAAATTCGCTTATGCGATGATTGGTCCCGAAACGGGCATTGTAATCGGCAATGATACGGGTAAGTGCAGCTTTCTTACCTTCAGGATCTTGCTGGTTATCTTCTTTCTCCTGAGGCAGATCTTCCTGTATCTGCTGAACGTCTTTGTTACCTTCAGACGGTGGGGAAAACACGCATGCTATGTTCAATGGTCGGAATTCAGCATCTTTTTCCGCATTTTGTATCTGAATACTGGAAAATAACTCAAAATATTCGATGGCGTCGTTGATGCTGGCTGTCGCCAGAACAGCGTTAAATTTGCGTCGGTTGGTAGCAGAATCGTGCTTGGAAAGAATGGTTTCGATAACCTTAGATTTAGCTATCCCTTCGCCGGGCTTAGGTGGATTCTTTCCTTCGGGTTTGAAATAGTCTATGTGAAAGCGTAGAACATTGCGATCTTCAATAGCATGAGTGATGGTGTACTGGTGCAAACACCGATCAAATAAGTCTTTAGTGGTACGTAGGCTGGCTTGCTGGCCTTCGATTTGCTGGTAGCTAGCATTCGACTCAAAGATGGGCGTCCCTGTGAAGCCAAAAAGCTGGGCGTTGGGGAAGAATTCTTTTATAGCTTTATGATTTTCCCCAAATTGCGATCTGTGGCATTCATCGAAGATGAACGCTATACGAGCGTCTCGCAACGGCTCCAAACGCTCTTTGTAGTTACGTTTATTTGTGCCATCCAGCGCCAGACCCAACTTCTGGATAGTCGTGACAATAACTTTATCAGAATAGTCGTCGGACAAAAGTCGGCGCACCAGTGTTTCCGTGTTAGTATTCTCTTCTACACAGCCTTCCTGAAAGCGGTTAAACTCTTCACGGGTTTGGCGATCCAAGTCTTTACGATCCACTACAAAAAGGCATTTTTCGATGTCTGGATTATCCTTGAGCAAAGTGGATGCTTTGAACGAAGTCAGCGTCTTACCTGAACCTGTGGTATGCCAGATGTAGCCATTTCCGCAATTTTGATGAATGCACTCGACGATAGCTTTAACCGCGTAGATCTGGTACGGGCGCATCATCAAAAGTTTCTGTTCGCTAGCAACCAAAACCATATAACGGCTGATCATTTGTCCCAGCGTACATTTGGCTAAGAACTTATCGGCGAAGCTCTCTAGCAGGGTAATCTTTTTGTTATCTTCGCTGGCAAACTGGTAGACTGGCAGAAAGCGTTCATCGGCATTAAAGCTAAAATGTCGCGCATTATTGTTAGCGAAGTACCAAGTATCAGTACGGTTGCTGACGATGAAGAGCTGTATGAAACACAGCAGTGTCTTTCCGTAACCATTGCCAGGATCGGTTTTGTAATCCACGATTTGCTGCATAGCACGGCGTGGGCTAACGGACAGTGTTTTAAGCTCGATCTGCACCGCTGGTATGCCGTTTATAAGAAGCATAACATCATAGCGGTGATGGCTGTTTTCAGTGTTGATACGCAACTGGTTCACGACCTCAAAATCGTTCTTACACCAGTCTCGAATGTTAACTAGGCTGTAGTTAAGTGGAGTTCCATCATCTCGCTCGAAGCTACTAATATTACGTAGTTTCTGAGCGGCACTGTATACATCAGGGGTAATAATGGTATCAAGCAAACGCTGAAACTCATTATCGGTCAGATGCACCCTATTAAGAGCTTCGAACTTCGCCCGGAAGTTTTTTTCGAGGGAAGCACGATCACGAATGTCAGGTCGAAGTGTATATTTTAAATCAGCCAGCCTGGCAAGAAGGTCTAGTTCAATTTGGTTTTCAGTCGTACTCATTAGTGAGTTCCTCCCCTCAATATCACTTTTCTTTTGTGCTTGACTAAGCTGCAGTTTTCGTTGAATGAGGCATTTAAAAGTGAGCTATTCGGCAGTTTTATTTTTAGATTGCTCCGGCGTTAGTCCGTGCGCCTTCGCATAATTCACAATCAAAATCTCAATCAATGAAGCGACAGAGCGGCGTTCACGATCAGCAGCCAAGCGAAGGAGTTGTTTAATATCGGCAGATGTGCGTATACAAAGTGTTTCGTCTTTAAGGCGAGTCATAGGCGGAACCCTCAATGCTAGAGCCTGTAAATGTAATGCATTTTGCATTGCAATGCTACTGTACTCCATGAGTTCATTTTGACTAAATAAACAATTGCCATGAATATAATACATAATAATTTCAGTTCATTACACACCAGCTTACGATCAAACCAAAGAGACCTGCCGTAAGCTGGGGAGTTTACTAAATGATGACTAACAAAAAGTAATTAGCAGCACTGCTCATCTTCAATCCAAATGCAGATAATGACCACTACACACTCAACTAAATAAGGTTGTAAATTATTTCAAAGGGTTACTAATTTTAGCAAAATCAAATGGACTAACCTCCTTTACCCTATTCGCATCTAAGTAATCCGCCCACCACTGCAGCATCAGCCTCCTCTCTCCCAAATGCTCCGCCTTATGGATGTAAGCTGCCCGAACAGAGCTACGCTCCTGATGGCTCATCTGCCTCTCCACCGCATCCCTCGACCACAATCCTGATTCAATAAGTGAACTACACGCCATAGTCCTGAATCCATGCCCACAAATTTCCGTTTTCGTGTCATAGCCCATCAATCGTAGAGCCTTGTTCACCGTGTTCTCACTCATGGGTTTACGCGGATCGTGATCTCCTACGAAGATCAGGTCACGGTTCCCATTCATGCTTTTGATCTTTTCCAAAATAGCCAGAGCCTGCTGCGATAAAGGAACAAGATGTGGAGTCTTCATCTTGGATCCACGCTGAGAGTGTTTAACGCCTTCCAGCAGTTCACGCTCACCAGGAATCGTCCACATAGCCGTTTCAAAATCTACTTCTGACCAGCGGGCAAAACGCAGCTCGCTTGAACGGATGAAAACCAACAAGGTGAGTTCAACGGCCAACCGGGTTAACGGCCTGCCGGAGTAGTGATCGATACGATGAAGTAGTTCAGGAATGCGATTGAGTTCGAGAGCAGCACGATGCTGTCTTTTCGCCGTAGCAACTGCACCGGCAATCTCTTGCGCGGGGTTGTAATCGATTAAGCCGCTCTGAACGGCAAAGCGCATAATTGCGGTAGTTCGCTGCTGTAAACGGGCAGCGATTTCGAGTCGTCCGGATGACTCGACAGCTTTGATGGGTACAAGTAGGTCTCGCGTTTTCAGTTCTGCAATGTTCCGCTTACCAATGGCAGCAAAGAGATTATCTTCCAAACTTTTTAACACACGAGCACTGTGCGACTCAGACCACTTCTGATTGCTGGCATGCCAGTCTCTGGCAACCACTTCAAACGTTATCGCCTCTTGCTCCTGCTCTACCTTAACGGCTTTCTTATTCTCACTGGGATCGACTCCATTAGCTAGCAGCTTACGGGCTTCATCCCGGCGTGCCCGGGCATCCGCCAGCGACACTTCAGGGTATTTCCCAAGCGCCAGCATCTTCTCCTTACCGCCAAAACGATAACGAAGCCGCCAGTTTTTTAGCCGTTGGGGTGAACCAGCAAAACCATGCCATCGCCGTCAGTCAGTTTGTAGGCTTTTGCTTCAGGCTTTGTCGAACGAACCTTCACATCACTCAGAGCCATGATGAGTATCCTTTCAAGGGTTCTGTGTGGGTACAAACATTATCGAACCGCGATATACCCGCAGCTGTACCCGCATCAGTAAGTTGATGTAGATTGAATCAGGTTGACTTAGGTTGAGTGAAAAAGCGAGGAAAGCCTTGCGGATATTGGATTTCAGGCACAAAAAAAGACGTCCGTTGACGTCTATTGATGTTCCGATGGTGCCGAAGGCCGGACTCGAACCGGCACGTATTTCTACGGTTGATTTTGAATCAACTGCGTCTACCGATTTCGCCACTTCGGCACTGAAGAGGATGCGGAAAACGTGGGCGATTATACCGTTACGCGCTTGCGGCGCAACCGGAATCGATGGGGATGTGCGCTAAGCGTCGAAAAAAGCAGCGCTGCCAAAAACGCTGCGCAAAACCCCGGCAGTCGCCTCCGGAACACTCCCAAACTCGCGCGCGGCGGCCACTTCTCCGGAACTTTCTGCCGCCACATGCCTCTTAACCACAACTGACGCAGTCAGACGTATAAGCACAACGAGGTTGAGATGAAAAAAGCAACACAACGGTTAGTTTGGGGATGGGGTATCGCGGCGGCACTGGTGGCCGGTAGCGCATCGGCGGCGAGCTGGCAGGATCAGCTGAGCAGCGCCGCATCGCAGCTGTCGCAGCAGAACAGCGGCAACACCACCACCAGCAATACGCAGAACGGCGGACTGTCGCTCTCTTCGCTCAGCGGCCTGCTGAACGGCGGCGATAAAGCGGTGAGCGCCAACAGCATGACCAATGCCGCCGGCGTGATGGAGTATTGCGTGCAGCACAACGTGGTGGATAACAACGTGAAGTCGGTGAAGGATCAGGTGCTGAGCAAGCTGGGCCTGAGCAGCACCACTGCGCAGCAGCAGAAAACCGATTACCAGCAGGGGCTGCAGGGCCTGCTGAACACCGGCAACGGTCAGCAGCTGAATCTGCAGAGCCTGAGCAACTCGCCAATGGGTGAGAAGCTGAAAACCAAAGCCTGCGATGTGGTGCTTAAGCAGGGCAAAAAATACATCGGCATGTGATTCCTTCGCGCGGGTTCAGGGGCCGCCTTCCTGCCGTCTGAATCGCCACTCACCTTATGCCAGCCGGCGCGGGCTGTCCCCCGCGCCCTCTTCTCCCCACGCTGCCGCTATACCGCCAGCAATGTCCGCGTCTCATTCGCCACGCGCGCCAGCAGCGTCCTCGCCTGTTCAAACGACTGAATATTGGTGTAGCCAATCACCAGGCCATAGCGCTTTTGCGTCTGCGCGTACCAGCCCGACAGCGGCCGCACGTATAGCGCCTGCTGCGCCCACAGCGTCGCCAGCGCCACGTCCTGGGTGCCGCGCCGCAGAAACGCCACGATGTGCATACCGCCGTCGGTCAGCTCAAAGGTAAACAGCCCCGGAAAGCTGGCTTCGATGGCCTCCAGCATCATGCGGCGGCGCTGCTGATACAGGATGCGCATCTTTTTGATATGGCGATAAAAATGTCCTTCGCTGAGGAACTGCGCGAGGATCTTCTGTGGCAGCAGCGGCAGGCCGGTTTCCAGAATCTCGCCCAGCTCGCCGAACTGCGCCAGCGTGTGCTGCGGCATCACCAGATAGCCGATGCGCATCGCCGGCATCATGGTTTTGCTGAAGGTGCCGGTGTAGATCACCCGGTCGTGCACATCCAGGCTTTTCAGCGCCGGAATCACCTTACGCGTGTAGTGAAATTCGCCGTCGTAATCATCCTCAATAATCCAGCTGTCATGCTGCTGCGCCCATGTCAGCAGCTGATGTTTGCGCGGCAGCGACAGGCTGACCGCCAGCGGGCTCTGGTGCGTCGGCGTCACCACCGCAAAGCGTGCGTCGGCGTGATAGCGCAGCAGATACTCCACGTCGACGCCCTGCCCATCCACCGGCACATAGTGCAGGTTGGGTGCGATGCGCTTCAGCAGCTGCTGGCCGAAGAAGTAGCCGGGATCTTCAAACAGCACTTTGTCGCCCGGCTGCGCCAGCACCGCCAGAATCAGCCGCAGGTTGGCGCGGTAGCCGCTGGTGATAAAGATCTGCTCCGGCTGGCAGTTGAGGCCGCGTGAAATGTTCAGGTAGCTGGCGATGGCCGCCCGCAGCGGCGCATATCCCATCACCGGCGGTATCATCATCTCGTCCGGCCGCAGGCTGCGCGCCGCTTTCGCCGACATCAGCCGCCACTTTTTGTGCGGAAACTCGTCCAGCGCCGGGATGCCGAGCCGCAGCTCGCCTTTGCCCTCGGTCACCGGCAGCAGCGCGGGCGTCGTCGCCGGTGCGCGCGGTGGCGTGGCTGCGCTCGCCAGCTTCAGCTGTGGATTAACGCGCGTACCCTTCGCGCCCTGGCTGACAAAATAGCCTTCACCGATGAGGATCTCATAGGCGGCCTCCACCGTTTTACGCGCCACCTGCAGTTCGCCCGCCAGCACGCGGATCGCCGGTACGCGATCGCCCGGCCGGAGCTGTCCGGCAATAATCTGCTGCCGGAAACGCTGGTAAATCTCTTTGTAACCCACGCGTCACTCCTTCCTCAGCCACGGCGCTATGTCCTACCTGTTTTTACGCGTAATGGCCCTGTTCGCTCAGACATAGCAGTTTAAGATGCAGGCATTCCCCCCGCAATACGGATGACAGCCATGAAGATTGTGCATTACGCCACCGCAGAACAACTCGCGCGCTGCTACCCGCTGATGCGTGCACTGCGCGGGCGGCTGGCGGATGAGGCGCAGTTTATCGCCCAGGCGCAGCGTCAGCAGGCGCAGGGTTATCGCCTCGCTGGTATCGAACATCAGGGACAGCCGACGGTGCTGGCCGGTTATCGCCTGCTGGAGAATTTTATCCATGGCAGCTTCTGCTACGTCGATGACCTGGTGAGCGATCCCGCGCTGCGCGGTCAGGGCTTCGGCGCCGCGCTGCTCGACGGCTTAGCGGTGCTGGCGCGTGAGTACGGCTGCAGCCGCATGGTGCTGGATACCGCAATCAGTAACACCCGGGCGCAGGCGTTTTATCAGCGCTGCGGCTATCAGGCGCTCGGCCTGCATTTTTATCGCTCTATCGTATGAGGAACCACTGCATGAATGTGCTGCACATTAAAGTCAGCCCGGATCTGGCGGGATCGGCGTCGCGCATCGCCTCAGCGCGTCTGATCGAAAAGCTGCGCAGCCGCCATCACGATCTGCACGAGACGGTGCTGGATCTGGCGCAACAGCCGCTGCCGCATCTCGATGCTTTCACCATCAGGGCTTTTTTTACCCCACCGGAGGCGCGTGATGAAGCGCAGCGTAACGCCATTCGCACCTCGGAACGGCTGGTGGATCAGCTGTTTGCCTGCGACACCCTGGTTATCTCATCGCCGATGTGGAGCCTCGGGCTGCCGTCGGTGCTGAAAGCCTGGTTCGATCATATTACCCGCGCCGGCCGCACCTTCGCCTTTACCCCCGAAGGCACCAAAGTCGGGCTGGTGAGCGGCAAAAAAGTTTACTGCGTGATGGCCAGCGGCAGCGTGTTTGCCCACGGGCCCTTTATGCAGGATGACCAGTTCACGCCGTACGTGCGCGCGGCGCTGGCGTACATCGGCATCAGCGATGTGCAGTTTATCCGCGTCGACGGCACGCACGACCCGCTCAGCCGTGCCCGCGCGTTACCCGAAGCACTCGAAACCATTGAACGTCTGTTCTGACGGAGGAAAATCATGACTCAACGCGTTAACCATTTCAAAACCACCCCGGCGCTGGCCAAAGCGATGTCGGATTTGTCGAATAGCGTCGCCAGCGCGTCGCTGGAGAAGTCGCTCAGGCATCTGGTGGATATCCGCGCCTCGCAGCTCAACCACTGCGCGTTCTGCCTTGACATGCACATCAAGCAGGCGGCGATTGACGGCGAGCATGAGCTGCGGCTGCACCATGTGGCGATCTGGCGCGAATCGCCGCTGTTCAGCGCGCGCGAGAAAACCGCCTTTGCCCTGACCGAAGCGCTGACGCGCATTGGCGAGCACGGCGTTGACGAGGCGCTGTACGGTGAGCTGCGCGCGCACTTCTCCGAGGTGGAGATCAGCGAGCTGACCTTTAAGATCGCGGTGATCAATACCTGGAACCGGCTGATGATCCTGTCGCAGATGGCACCCGGCGCGCTCGACAGCGCTTACGGGCTGGATCGTGCTGATTTGCGGTAATTTTTATCGCCAGTGGCTGCGGCTGCTGGCGATAGCATGTTTTTCTGCGCGCCCTGACGCTATAGTGAGGTTTTGCACCACACAGGACACCGCGCATGAAAGGCATCAACATTGCGATTTACTTCGATCCCGACCTGATTCGCATCTGCGTTCACCAGCCGGATGACAGCTACCTCAGCCAGACGTTTCATTACGCCGACAGCGTGATTGAGGAGATTTATCAGTGGCTGGAGCAGTTCACGCCGGGTCGCACCCACATTTGCCTGATTGAGCACGACACCGCCGATATCCTCGCCGATGAGCTGGTGGACAACGGTTATCACGTACATCAGGTGAGCCAGCATGCGCTGCTTAGCTGGTTCGCCAGTGAACCGCCCGCCACGCCGGACGGCTCGCCGGTGCGCGCGCTGCTGCGCTATCTGGAGAATGAGAAGCCGGCAGAGTATCAGTCACGCACGCCGCAGATTGAAGCGCTGATGGAGTTGCTGGATGAGCTGGACGATCTGGAAGGCGTAGAGAGCGAGGAAGATGAGGATAACCTGCCGGATAACGTGCTGCGCCTGATGAAGCAGAAGAAAATCAGCGCCAGCGACGCCGCCCAGCGCCTGTTGCCAGACGTGAATGAACGCATTCGCGAGCATTTGATTCATTACCCCGAGCTGATGACGCCGGATCTGCTGGAAGATTTTTTCCCCGAGCTGCTGGAAGCGATGGAAACGCCGAAGCATTGATGCTGTCCAGGTGCGCATAAATGCGCACCCTACGAAAAAACCGGTGTACAGGGTACTGTAGGGTCGCCATTCATGGCGACCGTTGCGCTGGCAGCTGCGCGCATAAATGCGCACCCTACGAAAAAATCGGTGCACAGGATACTGTAGGGTCGCCATTCATGGCGACCGTTGCGCTGGAAGCTGCGCGCCTGATATTAACCAGGGAATAAATCATGCTGGAACTGTTCAAAGCCATCGGGCTCGGCCTGGTGGTGATTTTGCCGCTTGCTAACCCGTTAACCACCGTAGCGCTGTTTCTCGGCCTCGCGGGTGACATGAACTTTCAGGAACGCAATCGCCAGGCGCTGCAGGCGTCGATCTACGTGTTCCTGATTATGATGGTCGCCTGGTATGCCGGGAACGCGGTGCTGCACACCTTTGGTATCTCCATTCCCGGCCTGCGCATGGCCGGCGGGCTGATTGTCGCCTTTATCGGCTTTCGCATGCTGTTCCCCGCCAAACCGGTCGGGCATTCGGTTGAGGCCAAACACAAGCTGGACGAACTCGACGCCAGCGACGATCCGCGCGAAACGGTGAATATCGCCTTTGTGCCGCTGGCAATGCCGAGCACCGCCGGACCGGGCACCATCGCGATGATCATCAGTTCGGCCTCGACGGTGAAAGCCGGCGTCGATTTCCCAGCGTGGGTGGTGGCCATCGCGCCGGTGCTGACGTTCCTGGCGGTGGCGGTGATTTTATGGATTTCGCTGCGCAGCTCCGGCGCCATCATGAAGCTGGTCGGCAAAGGCGGCATCGAAGCGATTTCGCGCCTGATGGGGTTTTTACTGGTGTGTATGGGCGTGCAGTTTGTCATCAACGGCGTGCTGGAAGTGGCGCACACGTTTCATTAAACAATAAAAAATCGCACCCTACGGTAGCGGCGCGATTCATCGCGCAATGCCCGCCATCTCGCGACGCCGGGCATTGCCATCAGGACAGCGCGCCAGATCGCGCCGCTACGTTTTAGTGCAGCGTTTTCCGCACATCCGCCACCTGTTCTTTCGTCACTGCCGGCGCGTGGTTGCTCCAGCCCTGACGAATAAAGGTGGCCAGCTGCGCCACTTCATCATCGGTCAGACGATACGCAAACGGCGGCATGGCCAGCGTCGACGGCGCTTTCTCCGTTGAGGGCTGCTGCGCACCGGCCAGAATGGTGTGAATCAAGCCGCTGGGATCCTGCGCATTGACGATAGTGGCCTGATCCAGCTCCGGGAAGATCCCCGGTGCGCCTTTGCCGGTGACAAAGTGACAGGCACCGCAGTTGTCGAGATACAAACGCTCGCCTTCGCTCAGATTCTTCGCCGCCGTCAGCTTCGCCTCGGTCTTCTGCTGCGCCTGCACGTCGTACGCCTGCAGCGGCGGATTGCCGCCGAGGAACTTCAGGTAAGCGGCAATCGCATGCAGATCGGCATCCGTCATGTGCGAGCTGGAGTGCTCCACCACGGACGTCATCTCGCCGCCCACCGCGGCTTTATCGTTACGTCCGGTTTGCAGATAATCGACAATCTCCTGCTCGCTCCAGCGTGGCACACCGCGCAGCGACGGCACCTCCCAGTTATTCAGGCTGCCGCCGGCGAGGAAGCGATCGTCGCTGCTGTCCAGCGCCTTCTCGTTCATGCCGAGGCCGCGCGGCGTGTGGCAGCTACCGCAGTGGCCGAGGCTTTCCACGATGTAAGCACCGCGATTAACCTGCGCTGACGCGCCGCCAATCGGCTGGAACGGCTTATCTGAGGTAAACGCCCAGTTCCAGAAACGCATGCCCCAGCGCTGGCTGAACGGGAAGCTCAGCTTGGTTTCCGGCGGCTGCGCGCTATCTGGCTTCACGCCCTGCATGAAGTAGACGTACAGCGCGTGCAGGTCTTCATCGCTGATTTTGGCGTAATCCGGGTACGGCATCGCCGGGTAAAGGCGCGAGCCGTCCGGCAGCACGCCTTTGCGCACCGCGTCCGAGAACTGCTGCTCGCTGTAGTTGCCGATGCCGTGCTGTTTATCCGGCGTGATGTTGGTGGAGTAAATGGTGCCGAGGTTCGACTCAATCGCCAGCCCGCCAGCGTAATCCGCTTTGCCGGCTACGGTATGGCACGCCATACAGTCGCCAAGGCGCGCCAGATACTCGCCTTTTTTAATCAGTGATGCGTCATCTGCTGCCTGCGCCTGCACCGCACAGCTGCCCAGCAGCACCGCGTGAGCGATTAACAATGATTTTAATTTCATGTGCTTATGCCTGTACCAGTGGGCCGGGATTCTGCAAATAGTGCTCTTTAATAGCCTGCGCCGCCATCAGGGTAATCGCGCCGATGGTGTCGGTCGGGTTCGCCTGGAAGTTCTGCGGGAAGGCGTTACCGCCCGGCACAAATACGTTGTGCACATCCCAGCTTTGCAGGTACTTGTTCAGCGCCGAGGTTTTCGGGTTGTCGCCCATCACCGCGCCGCCCACGTTGTGGGTAGAGACGTATTTGGTCAGGTCAAAATCAGCGCCCATCGGCAGGAAGCTCATGCTCATGCTGTCCGGATTCAGCTCTTTGGCGATATCGCCAACGATGCCTTTCAGGTGCTGCTGCAGCTTGAGCTCGTTCTGTTTCCAGTTAAAGGTCATGCGCAGCAGCGGCTGACCGCGATGGTCGGTGTAGTGCGGATCCAGATCCAGATAGATATCGCGGTACGACTGGCAGGTGGTGGTAATACTGATCTTCATCGAATGGTTGTACCACTGCTCCAGCCCCTCTTTGTACCCCATGCCCCAGCTCGGTGTGCCTTTCGGCAGCGCGGTGCCAATCGGCGTACCGGTCGCCTGTGAACTGTGGATTTTGGCGCCGCCGAGGAAGCCGAGTCCCGGACCGTCGAAGTTGCCAGGCGAGATGTCATTAAACATCTGACCGGTCGCGCCAGCGGTGGCGAAGGCGTTGAAGTTTTTGTCTTTGAAGAACAGCGTGGCGCCGCCGTTGGACAGAAACGCATAGTTACGCCCGACGACGCCCTCTTCGGTGATCGGGTTGTAGGGCTTGCCGATGCCGGACAGCAGCATCAGGCGCACGTTGTACAGCTGGAAGCTGGAGAGCACCACAATCTTCGCCGGCTGGAACACTTCGTTGCCGTCAGCGTCAAAATAGAGTACGCCCTTCGCGGTTTTGCCGTCGTCGTGCAGCACCACTTTGTACACTTCCGCGTGCACTTCATAGGAGAAGTTCGGCATGCGCTTCAGCGCGTCCATCACCGCCGTCTGCGGTGAGGCTTTTGAGTAGTTCAGGCACGGATATTTCGAGCAGTAGCCGCAGTAGTTGCAGGGAGCGATCTGGTTGCCGTACGGGTTTTTCCACGCGCGCGAGACGCAGGCTGACGGGTTCGGGAACGGATGATAGCCCAGCTTCTTCGCCGCCTCTTTGAACATCACGTTGTTTAGCGTATCGTCCAGCGCCGGCAGCGGATACGGCTCAGAACGCGGGCCTTCAAACGGATCGCCGCCTTCCAGAATTTGCCCGCGCAGGTTGCCGGTGGTGCCCGACTGGCCGCAAATCAGCTCAAACTTGTAGAAATACGGCTCGATCTCATCCCAGGTGAACGGGAAGTCCATCACGCGCATGTCATCCTGCAGGATGCCGGGCTTATAGGCCTGATCGACGTAGGTTTTCAGTTTGATATCGGTGGGCGTGGGGCGAATCAGTACCGCCGTCCAGTGCATGCCCGCGCCGCCGACGCCGGTACCCGGGGCAAATGCGCCCCATTTGCGGGTTGGCAGCGCCGTCTGGTCCATGTTGTAACGCACGGTGACCGCCACTTCTTTTGGCGTGGCGAACACTTTGTTGCGCACGTTATAGGCGTACTCATCGGCCGGTTTCGGGTAAGCGAAATCCGGGTAGTCGCGCTCGCCGCCGCGCTCAAGGGCGCGCACGTCCAGTCCGGCCATTGCCAGTTCAATACTCATCAGCGAGCCGGCCCAGCCGAGGCCGCACACCACGACGTCGACTTCTTTCTTTGTAATCTGTGCCATGTTTTTCTGTCTCACATACCAAATACGGGGATTCAGGCGCGTTCGCCCATCAGGCTGACCGGTCCGAGCGGATACGGCACGTTGTGCTGCTTCACCCATTCGGTGAAGCTGGCGCGTGCCCCCGGGAAGCCGATGGCGATCCAGGCTTTCATGCCTTTGTTGCCGCCGTACATCGGGTCAGCGAGGTAGCCGTGTTTGGTATCGGAAAGCAGCTGGCTGAAGAACTGCGAAGCTTTCAGGTTCGGTTCGCCCAGCGCGGCGAAGTCGATACCGTCGTTTTTATTCACTTTGGTCAGCACCGCGTCTTTCTCAACCAGCGTCAGCTGAGAGAACGCTTTGTGGTAGGTGCTCTGCGTCCACTGCTCCACCAGTTTGATGCCGGTGCGATATATCTGCTGCGGCGTGAACGGGATCTGATAGCCCATGGTGGCGGGCGCGTGCACATCAAACGGCCCCTGCAGGTAGATCTCTGCGCCGAACTCCGGGCTGTGCAGCTGCTGGTCAATGAAGATCGGCACGTTGGTTTCCAGCGCACCCGGCGCTTTGCCGTTGCCACCGGCGGGGATCAGGCGATCGGTCGCGGCCAGAATAAATTGCCACTCCTCAGCGCTAAAAAAGATCGGTTTATAGTCGGCAAGGTCCGGTGCTGCCATTTCCGCAGCCTGGGCTGCAGTCAGTCCTTTTAAAACCAGGTCGCTTAATGGCAAAGCCAGCAACGACCCAAGTAAAAACTTACGTCTGGTGGTCGGTTTTTCTAAAAGCATGGCGCGACGACTCTCACTTGCTAAGAAAGGGAATTATTTTTGTTAATAGATTTATAAATCGGCAAACAAGCTGGCAATCTTATGGATACAAATATTTCAGGATGTAAGCATTAAATTAGAAATGTGTTTTGATGAGAAACCATCAACCTTACGAAAAGTTGCCATACGCTGTGGACGCGCTTTCGCAGCGGGAATTGCGCTTTTAACCGTACAAATGCCAGGAGATTAGAGCCAGAGACTGGGCAAATGACTGAAACACATCGGCGCGAGAAATAGTCGCTCAGCTTAATTAATCAGAAAAAATCATACTTCCATACCAGAGCTTATTCTTATCAATAACCGCTTATTGGCTCAATGCGCAACGTCTGAGCGGTTTATTTCCTGAATATGACAGCGCGCGCACAAAATATCCGATTAGTTAATTGCCGGTATTAATTGTTATTTCCGGCACAGCTCAGAACAAACCGGCATTTAGCCTGCAGCACGACAGCGATAAAGTCGTCGCATCAATTACTCAGGATAATCATGATGCGAGCACTCTTATTGTTCTTCACCTTATTCAGCAGCGCCTTTGCCCTGCAGGCCGCCACGCCAAAAGACACGCTGGTGGTGGCCGTGCCGCTCGACGGCATTATCAGCTTCGACCCGGCAGAAAGTTTTGAGACCGTCAGTAACAGCGTGCAGCGCAATATTTATCAGACTCTGGTAGAGGCCGATCGCGATGCGCCACAAAAACTCGCGCCGCTGCTCGCCACCTCATGGCAGCCCGGCAGCACGCCGCACAGCCTGGTGTTCAATCTGAAACCGGATGCGCATTTCGTTAGCGGTAACCCGGTGACCGCGCAGGACGTGGTGTTTTCGCTGACGCGCGCGGTGCAGCTCAATAAAGCCCCGTCGTTTATTCTCGCTGAGTTTGGCTGGACGGCGGACAACATCGCCAGCCAGCTGCGGGCGGTGAACGATCATCAGCTGGAGATTCAGTGGCCGGCGCAGATTGGTCAGGACCTGGCGCTGCGCCTGCTGACCGCGCCGGTGGCCTCGGTGGTGGACAGCAAAACCGTGCAGCAGCACATTACCGCCAACGACAGCGGCAACGGCTGGCTGCACACTCACTCCGCGGGCAGCGGCGCATTCAGCATCCAGCAATATGTGCCGCAGCAGGCGCTGGTGCTGAGCGCAAATCCGCACGCCAGCCCGCAGCCGCAGCTGAAACGCATCCTGCTAAAAGGCGTGGCCGATGCCGGTGCGCGCCGCCTGCTGATTCAGCAGGGCGATGTCGATGTGGCGTACCAGCTGGGCCCGGACCAGATCGATGCGCTGAAAAACGACCAGCAGCTGCGCATTGAGGCCTTCCCGTCGAGCCTGGTCTATTACCTGGCATTTAATACGCAAAACAAAGCGCAGCCGGCGCTGGGTAATCCGGCGCTGTGGCAGGCGGCGCGCTGGCTGGTGGATTACAACGCCATTTCACGCGATCTGCTGAAAGGCCAGTACCGTATTCACCAGAGCTTCCTGCCGCAGGGCTTTGATGGCGCGCTGGAGAATCAGCCGTTCCATTATGATGTGGCCAAAGCTAAAGCGATCCTGGCACAGGGCGGTATCAGGCCCGGCAGCAAATTCTCGCTGACGGTGATCAATCAGCCGCCGTACATCGACGTGGCGCAGGCGCTGCAGGCCAGCTTTGCCAAAGCCGACGTGCAGATTGAGCTGCAGCCGGTGGCGGAATCGGAACTGTGGGGCAAAATGCGCGGCCGTGATTTCCAGTCGATCTTTATTTACTGGGGCGCCGACTATGTGGATCCGAATACCAACGCCAGCGCCTTTGCCTATAACGTGCCGGGCGGTTCTAAAACGCTGGCGTGGCGCGTCGGCTGGGAAATTCCCGAACTGAGCGCGCAGACGCGCACCGCAGCCGGTGAGAGCGACGCCAGCCAGCGCCGCGCGCTGTATACCGCGCTGCAACAGCGCGTACAGCAGGATTCGCCGTTTGTGGTAATGCTGCAGGGCGCGCAGCAGGTGGCGGTGCGCAATAATGTCAGCCACGTGCAGCAGGGCATCGGCGTGAGCCTGCTGTTTTTCGATGCGGTAGAGAAGAGGTAGGTAGCTGCGCGCTGCTCCTCATTCCAGCCTTCTCCCGCCTGCGGGAGAAGGGCCGATCGCGTGGGCAGCAACCGGAACTCCCCTTATTTTTCACCCAAATATCCCTCTCTCTCCCGCGCACCGCTTGCTATTCTTTGAGTCATTACGCAATGCCGGAGAGCGCAAACATCATGACTACCCCACTGCTGATCGCCCAGACGCCTGACCTTCAACTGCATCTGCTGCCCGCCATGGCTAACCGTCACGGACTGATAACCGGCGCGACCGGCACCGGTAAAACCGTGACGCTGCAAAAGCTGGCGGAATCCTTCTCCGCCATCGGCGTGCCGGTGTTTATGGCCGATGTCAAAGGCGATCTTTCCGGCATTGCGGCCGCGGGCGATGGCTCGGAAAAGCTGCTGGCGCGGCTGGCGAAGATTGGCGTCACCGACTGGCAGGCGCAGAAAAATCCGGTGATGCTGTGGGATATTTTCGGCCAGCAGGGCCATCCGGTGCGCGCAACGGTGTCCGATCTCGGCCCGCTGCTGCTGGCGCGACTGCTCAGCCTCAACGAGGTGCAGTCCGGCGTGCTGCAAATTATCTTCCGTATTGCCGACGATCAGGGCCTGCTGCTGCTGGACTTCAAAGATTTGCGCGCCATGACGCAATACATCGGTGATAACGCCAAAGCGTTTCAGACGCAGTACGGCAATATCAGCAGCGCCTCGGTGGGCGCCATTCAGCGCGGCCTGCTGGCGCTGGAGCAGCAAGGTGCCGAACACTTCTTTGGCGAGCCAATGCTGGATATCCGTGACTGGATGCGCTGCGACGCTGACGGCAAAGGCTTCATCAATATCCTGGCAGCGGAAAAGCTTTATCAGCAGCCGAAACTCTACGCCACCAGCCTGCTGTGGCTGCTGGCGGAACTGTATGAACAGCTGCCGGAAGCCGGCGATCTTGACAAACCAAAGATGGTGTTCTTCTTTGACGAAGCGCATCTGCTGTTTAACGACGCGCCGCCGGTGCTGCTGGAGAAAGTGGAACAGGTGATTCGCCTGATTCGCTCGAAAGGCCTTGGCGTGTACTTTGTTACGCAGAATCCGGCGGACATTCCGGATAATGTGCTGGGTCAGCTGGGTAACCGCGTGCAGCATGCGCTGCGTGCCTTCACGCCGAAAGACCAGAAAGCGGTGAAAAGCGCCGCCGAAACGATGCGCGCCAACCCGGCGTTTAATACCGTGGAGGCGATTCAGGCGCTGGGCACCGGCGAGGCGCTGATCTCTTTCCTCGATGAGAAAGGCAGCCCGTCGATGGTGCAGCGCGCCATGGTGATCGCGCCGGGCTCGCGCATGGGGCCGGCCACTCCTGATGAACGCAACAGCCTGATCAACCATTCGCCGCTGTACGGCAAATACGACAGTGCCGTCGATCGCGAATCGGCGTTCGAAATGTTGCAGCGAGGCGTACAGGCCGCGCCGCAGCAGGCCGATGCGCCGCCCAGCAAAGGCAATAGCGTGGCGGTGGATGACGGCATTCTGGGTGGGCTGAAAGAGATTCTGTTCGGCAGCACCGGGCCGCGCGGCGGCAAGCGCGACGGCGTAGTGCAGAGCGTGGCGAAAAGCGCGGCGCGCCAGGTGACCAATCAGATCATCCGCGGCGTGCTGGGCAGTCTGCTCGGTGGACGCCGCCGTTAATCGCCCTCTGCTATGATCGTGGTATGGATAAATATCAACAATTAAAACGGAGCAAGCGTCTGGCCCTGTCGCTGCTGCTGATTGCCGCGGCGACCTTTGTCGTGACGCTGTTTCTGCCGCCCACGTTCTGGGTGCTGGGGCTGAAGGCTATTGCCGAAGCGGCGATGGTCGGTGCGCTGGCCGACTGGTTTGCGGTGGTGGCGCTGTTTCGTCGCGTGCCGGTGCCGTTTATCTCGCGCCATACGGCAATCATTCCACGCAACAAAGATCGCATCGGCGAGAATCTTGGCCGCTTCGTGCAGGAGAAGTTTCTCGATACCGATTCGCTGCTGGCACTGATTCGCTGCCACGATCCGTCACAGCTGCTGGCGCAGTGGCTCAATACGCCGGGCAACGCCGATCGCATTGGTCGCCATCTGCTGCAGGTGATGCGCGGTTTCCTCGATCTTACTGACGATCAGCGTATTCAGCGCTTTTTGCGCCGCGCGGTGCATCGCGCGCTGGATAAGGTCGATCTGACCCAGTCCAGCGCGCTGCTGCTGGACAGCCTGACCAAAAACAATCGCCATCAGGAACTGCTGGACGCTGCAGTGCAACAGCTGCTGCGTCTGCTGCACAAACCCGGCACGCGCGAGTTTATCGCGCTGCAGATTGTGCGCTGGCTGAAACGCGAACATCCGATCAAAGCCAAAGTGCTGCCAACCGAATGGCTGGGCGAACACAGCGCCGAGCTGGTCGCCAATGCGGTGGATTCGATTCTGGATGAAGTGGCGCGCGACCAGGGCCACGAATTCCGCCTCGGTTTTAACCGCGCGGTACAGCGCCTGATAGATCGACTGAAAAGCGATCCGGAGATGGCTGAACGCGCTGAGACCATCAAACACTGGCTGAAAGAGGATGAGTCGTTTAACCGTTATATCAGCGAGCTGTGGCAGGACCTGCGCCGCTGGCTGAAGAGCGACCTCAACAGTGATGATTCGCGCGTGCAGGAGCGGGTGCGGCTGGCGGCGCTGTGGCTGGGCGAAACGCTGGCTGCCGATGAAGCACTGCGTACCTCAATGAATCAGCATCTGGAAGACGCTGCGCGCAGCGTCGCGCCGGAGTTTGCGGCGTTTCTCACCCGTCACATCAGCGATACGGTGAAGAGCTGGGATGCGCGCGAGATGTCGCAACAGATTGAGCTGAACATTGGCCGTGATTTGCAGTTTATCCGCATCAACGGCACGCTGGTGGGCGGTACCATTGGTCTGGTGCTGTTTTTGCTGTCGCAGCTGCCGGGCTGGGTGCAGACGTTGCGCTAACGGTGCGGGCATCGACCTGGTTACCATGAATAAAAAAGGTCGCCATGAATGGCGACCCTACGGTAACGGTGCGGGAATGACAGGGGCGCCCTGAATCGCGCCCCTGCAACCATTATTACCGCCGCTTCAGCAACAGATACAAACTGATGGCAAAGAATGCGCCGCTCGGCAGAATCGCGCCCAGCACCGGCGGTAAACCGTACACCAGACTCAGTGGCCCGAAGATCTGATCCAGCACGTAGAACAGGAAGCCAAAGCTGATGCCGGTGACCACGCGCACGCCCATCGATACGCTTCTCAGCGGACCAAAGATAAACGACAGCGCCATCAGCATCATCACCGCCACCGACAGCGGCTGGAAGATTTTGCCCCACATATTCAGCAGATAGCGCCCGGATTCCTGGCCGCTCTGTTTGAGATATTTACTGTAGTTATACAGACCGCTGATCGACAGCGCGTCCGGGTCCAGCGCCACCACGCCCAGCTTGTCTGGCGTCAGATTGGTTTTCCATTCGCCGCTCAGGCTCTGTGAACCGGTAATCTGCTTCGGATCTTTCAGGTCCGACTCATCCACCTGCGACAGCTCCCACAGTTTGCGATCTTTATTCCAGACCGCGGTGGCGGCATAGCGCACGCTCAGCAGACGTCGCTGGTCGGTGAAGCGATAGATACTGACGCCGTCGATCTCGTTGTCGCCTTTAATGCGCTCAATGTAGATAAAGTCGTTGCCGTCTTTCGCCCACAGGCCGTTTTGCGTCGAGACCAGCGAGCCGCCGTACAGCTGCTGCGCCCGGTAGTTACGCGCCATCTGCTCGCCCTGCGGGGCGACAAACTCGCCCACTGCCATGGTCAGCAGCACCAGCGGAATCGCGGTTTTCATTACCGCCAGCGCCACCTGCAGACGGGTAAAGCCGGAGGCCTGCATCACCACCAGTTCGCTGCGCTGCGCCAGCGTGCCCAGCCCCAGCAGCGCGCCCAGCAGCGCCGCCATCGGGAAGAAGATCTCGATATCTTTCGGCACGCTGAGCAGCGTGTAGTAACCGGCATCCAGCGCGGTATACGCGCCCTGCCCGGTTTTACGCAGCTGATCGACGAACTTAATGATGCCCGACAGCGACACCAGCATGAACAACGTCATCATGATGGTGTTGAAGATAGTTTTGCCGATATAGCGGTCAAGGACCTTAAACATCACATGGATCCTCCACGGCTAAAGCGCGCGCGGAAACGGCGCATCGGCACGGTATCCCATACGTTGAGCGCCACCGCCAGCGCCAGATACGCCAGGTTGACCACCCACATCCAGATCGCCGGATCAAACCGGCCTTTCGCCGCGTTGGAGCGCAGTGAGCTCTGCAGCAGGAAGAAGATCAGGTAGAGCAGCATTGCCGGCAGCATCGACAGCACGCGGCCCTGCCGCGGGTTAACCACGCTGAGCGGCACCACCATCAGCGCCATCACCAGCACAGCGAACACCAGCGTCAGACGCCAGTGCAGCTCCGCCTGGAACTGCGGCGTTTTGGTTTTTATCAGCGTGCTGATATCGGCCTGATCGGCATCGTTAGGATCGAGCACCGCCTCTTTGTATCCCACCAGCGCCTGATAATTGACGAAGTCGGTTATGCGGAAGTCACGCAGCAATGCCGTGCCTTCGAAGCGCGTGCCTTTATCCAGCGTCACCGTCTGCGAGCCATCTTTGTGCTGCTCCATGTGACCGCTGTCGGCCAGCACCACCGATGGCCGTGCATTGCCCTTCGGTCGCAGCTGCGCCAGGAACACGCTGCCGAACTTGTTGCCTTTCACGTCTTCGACGAACAGCACGGTATTGCCGTCGCTGGAGGTCTGGAACTGCCCCGCCGCCAGCGCCGCCGCTCCCGGGTTGGCTTTGGCATTTTGTGTCACTTCATCCTGATAGCGCGAGGACCACGGGCCAAGCCAGATCACGTTGACCGCCGCCACCAGCGAGGTGAACAGCATCAGGATCATCGCCGCTTTAATCAGGACGCCTTTACCCAGCCCGCAGGCGTGCATCACCGTAATTTCACTTTCGGTGTACAGCCGCCCAAGGGTCATTAAAATCGCCAGAAACAAGCTTAGGGGCAGGATAAGTTGTGCCATTTCAGGCACGCCAAGTCCTAACAATGTCAGAACCAGATTTGTTGGGATTTCGCCATCCACCGCCGCACCCAAAATCCTGACTAACTTCTGGCAAAAGAAGATAAGTAGCAGGATGAACAGGATAGCCAGCTGGCTTTTGAGCGTTTCCCGAACCAGATATCTAATGATGATCACGCTTAGTACGCCTGTGAAAACTTGTCTTTTTGCAGGAAAATCGCTAGTTTCAACGCTTATCAGCCATTTTTCTTCATCAATGGCCGTCATGGTAGCTAAAATAGTATGACGAACGCGTTAGGGTGGTGAAAAAACAACACATTGTCACCCCACTCATTATGGCCGCCGGCGTTAAATTGTCATGGCGTCGCAACAAATTAATGGGTTACGAACGCGCTACATTCTAACGACAGCTAAGGCCGTTGTCTTTAAGATTCAGGAGAGTGCATGGAGTTCAGTGTAAAAAGCGGTAGCCCGGAAAAACAGCGCAGCGCCTGCATTGTGGTTGGCGTTTTCGAACCGCGTCGTCTGTCACCGATTGCCGAGCAGCTGGATAAGATCAGCGATGGCTACATCAGCGCGCTGCTGCGCCGCGGTGAGCTGGAGGGCAAAGTGGGCCAGACGCTGCTGCTGCACCATGTGCCAAATATCCTGTCCGAACGTATCCTGCTGATCGGCTGTGGTAAAGAGCGCGAGCTGGATGAGCGCCAGTACAAACAGGTGATTCAGAAAACCATCAATACCCTGAACGATACCGGTTCGATGGAAGCGGTGTGCTTTCTGACCGAACTGCACGTTAAAGGGCGCAATACCTACTGGAAAGTGCGCCAGGCGGTAGAAACCTCTAAAGAGACGCTGTACAACTTCGACCAGCTGAAAAGCAACAAAGTTGAGCCGCGCCGTCCGCTGCGCAAGCTGGTGTTCAACGTGCCGACCCGCCGTGAGCTGACCAGCGGTGAGCGCGCTATTCAGCACGGTCTGGCCGTTGCCGCCGGCGTCAAAGCGGCGAAAGACCTGAGCAATATGCCGCCGAATATTTGTAACGCCGCGTATCTGGCGTCGCAGGCACGTCAGCTGGCCGATGCGTACAGCAAAAACGTCACCACCCGCGTGATTGGCGAACAGCAGATGAAAGAGCTGGGCATGAACGCCTATCTGGCGGTCGGTGCCGGTTCGCACAATGAGTCGCTGATGTCGGTGATTGAGTACAAAGGCAGCAGCGACGCCGATGCGCGCCCTATCGTGCTGGTAGGTAAAGGGCTGACCTTTGACTCCGGTGGCATCTCCATCAAGCCTGCCGAGGCGATGGATGAGATGAAATATGACATGTGCGGCGCGGCGTCGGTGTACGGCGTGATGCGCATGGTGGCGGAGCTGAATCTGCCGCTGAACGTGGTCGGCGTGCTGGTGGGCTGTGAGAACATGCCGGACGGGCGCGCGATGCGTCCGGGCGACGTGCTGACCACCATGTCCGGCCAGACGGTTGAAGTGCTGAATACCGATGCCGAGGGCCGCCTGGTGCTGTGCGATGCGCTGACCTACGTTGAGCGCTTCGATCCGGAAGTGGTGATTGACGTCGCCACCCTGACCGGCGCCTGCGTGATTGCGCTGGGCCATCACGTCAGCGGGTTGATGTCGAACCACAATCCGCTGGCGCACGAGCTGATTAGCGCATCAGAGCAGTCGGGCGACCGCGCGTGGCGTCTGCCGATGGCCGACGAGTATCAGGAGCAGCTGGAATCTAACTTTGCCGATATGGCCAACATCGGTGGCCGTCCGGGCGGCGCAATTACCGCCGCCTGCTTCCTGGCACGCTTTGCGCGTAAGTTTAACTGGGCGCACCTGGATATCGCTGGTACCGCCTGGCGCTCCGGTAAAGCCAAGGGCGCGACCGGACGTCCGGTACCGCTGCTGTCGCAGTTCCTGCTGAACCGCGCTGGCCTGAACGGCGACGATTAAGAGCCAGGGCGAATGCTGCGACGGTGCTCATGAATGCGTTAAATACCGTGCGGCCATTGGAACGGTGCGCATGAATGCGCACCCTACGGGTGTAATGATACGTATCACTGCGCACCCTACGGTGTAGGGTCGCCGTTCACGGCGACCTGATTATCAGCCGCACGGTTTACAGGGTCGCCATTAATGGCGACCTTATTATTGGACGCCGCAATCTTACTGTCGCACAATGCGCCCCACTGTCATTGATGGAAATAACCTGCCATGAAAAACGCCACCTTCTTCGTGATGGAGTCTGAAAGCGCCAGCGACGGCTTAAGCGCCATCGAAGCGCTGGTGTGCGATTTGGCCGCCAGCCGCTGGCGAGACGGTAAGCGCATCCTGATTGCCTGCGAAGATGAACAGCAGGCCAATCGGCTGGATGAAGCGCTGTGGCAGCGTCCGGCCAACGCCTTTGTGCCGCACAACCTGGCCGGCGAAGGCCCGCGCTACGGCGCGCCGGTTGAGCTGGCCTGGCCGCAGCGACGCGGCAGTGCGCCGCGCGATCTGCTGATCAGCCTGCTGCCACAGTTTGCAGATTTTGCTACCGGTTTCCATGAAGTGATAGACTTCGTACCTTATGAAGAATCCCTGAAACAACTGGCGCGCGACCGCTATAAAGCGTATCGCAGCGTTGGTTTCCAATTGAATACGGCGACGCCACCCCCGCCGCAAACGACATAGCAGATATGGAAAAGACATATAACCCGCAAGATATCGAGCAGCCGCTCTACGAGCACTGGGAACAGCAGGGCTACTTCAAACCGAATGGCGATACCAGCCAGGAAAGCTTTTGCATCATGATCCCGCCGCCGAACGTCACCGGTAGCTTGCATATGGGTCACGCCTTCCAGCAAACCATCATGGATACCATGATCCGCTACCAGCGCATGCAGGGTAAAAACACCCTGTGGCAGGCAGGTACGGACCACGCCGGTATCGCCACGCAGATGGTGGTTGAGCGCAAGATCGCCGCTGAAGAGGGCAAAACGCGTCAGGATTACGGTCGTGACGCCTTCATCGAAAAAATCTGGCAGTGGAAGGCTGAATCCGGCGGCACCATCACCCGCCAGATGCGTCGCCTCGGCAACTCGGTTGACTGGGAGCGCGAGCGCTTCACCATGGATGAAGGCCTGTCCAACGCGGTGAAAGAAGTCTTCGTCCGTCTGTACAAAGAAAACCTGATTTACCGTGGCAAGCGCCTGGTGAACTGGGACCCGAAACTGCGCACGGCGATCTCTGATCTCGAAGTGGAAAACCGCGAGAGCAAAGGCTCAATGTGGCACATTCGCTATCCGCTGGCTGACGGCGTGAAAACCGCCGAAGGCAAAGATTACCTGGTGGTGGCCACCACCCGTCCGGAAACCCTGCTGGGCGATACCGGCGTGGCGGTCAACCCGGAAGATCCACGTTATAAAGATCTGATCGGCAAAGAGGTGATCCTGCCGCTGGTGAACCGTCGTATTCCGATCGTCGGCGACGAACACGCCGATATGGAGAAAGGTACCGGCTGCGTGAAGATCACCCCGGCGCACGACTTCAACGACTACGAAGTGGGCCGTCGTCACAAGCTGCCGATGATCAACATCCTGACCTTTGATGGCGATATCCGCGAGCGTGCGGAAGTGTTCGACACCAACGGTGAAGTCAGCGATGCCTGTTCCGATGAAATTCCGCCGCAGTTCCAGAAGATGGAGCGTTTTGCCGCGCGTAAAGCGATTGTCGCCGCCGTTGACGAGCTCGGCCTGCTCGACGAAATCAAACCACACGATCTGACGGTGCCCTACGGCGACCGCGGCGGCGTGGTGATCGAGCCGATGCTGACCGATCAGTGGTACGTGCGCACGGCCCCGCTGGCGAAAGTCGCGGTGGAAGCGGTAGAAAACGGCGACATTCAGTTTGTGCCGAAGCAGTATGAAAACATGTACTTCTCGTGGATGCGCGACATCCAGGACTGGTGCATCTCGCGTCAGCTGTGGTGGGGCCACCGCATTCCGGCCTGGTACGACAACAACGGTAACGTCTATGTCGGCCGCAGCGAAGAAGAAGTGCGCCAGGAAAACAATCTGACCGCCGACGTGACGCTGCGCCAGGATGACGACGTGCTTGATACCTGGTTCTCTTCCGGCCTGTGGACATTCTCTACGCTGGGCTGGCCGGAGAATACCGAAGCGCTGCGCACCTTCCATCCTACCAGCGTGCTGGTGAGCGGCTTCGACATCATCTTCTTCTGGATTGCGCGCATGATCATGCTGACCATGCACTTCATCAAAGATGAAAACGGCAAGCCGCAGGTTCCGTTTAAAACCGTCTACATGACCGGTTTGATCCGCGATGAAGAAGGCCAGAAGATGTCTAAGTCGAAAGGCAACGTCATCGATCCGCTGGATATGGTGGACGGCATTTCGCTGGAAGATCTGCTGGAGAAACGCACCGGCAACATGATGCAGCCGCAGCTGGCCGAGAAGATTCGCAAACGCACCGAGAAGCAGTTCCCGGACGGTATCGTGCCTTCCGGCACCGATGCGCTGCGCTTCACCCTCGCCGCGCTGGCGTCCACCGGTCGTGACATCAACTGGGATATGAAGCGACTGGAAGGCTACCGCAACTTCTGTAACAAGCTGTGGAACGCCAGCCGCTTCGTGCTGATGAACACCGAAGATCAGGATTGCGGCCAGAACGGCGGCGAGCTGAAGCTGTCGCTGGCGGATCGCTGGATTCTGACGGAATTCAACAGCACCGTGAAAGCGTACCGTGAAGCGCTGGATAGCTATCGCTTTGATATCGCTGCCAACATTTTGTACGACTTCACCTGGAACCAGTTCTGTGACTGGTATCTGGAGCTGACCAAGCCGGTGATGAACAGCGGCAGCGAAGCGGAGCTGCGCGGCACGCGCAACACGCTGGTGACGGTGCTGGAAGCGTTGCTGCGCCTGGCGCATCCAATCATCCCGTTCATTACCGAGACCATCTGGCAGCGCGTAAAAGTGCTGAAGAACATCGACCACGATACCATCATGCTGCAGCCGTTCCCGCAGTATGACGCGGCGAAGGAAGACGCGGAAGCGAAGGCCGATATCGAGTGGATGAAGCAGGCAATTGTGGCGGTGCGTAATATCCGTGCCGAAATGAACATCGCGCCGAGCAAGCCGCTCGACGTGCTGCTGCGCGACTGCTCGCCGGCGGCGCAGCGTCGTGTTGAAGAGAACCGCAACTTCCTGTCGCGCCTGGCGCGTCTGGAGAGCCTGACCATTCTGCCAGCCGGCGAGAAAGGTCCGGTCTCGGTGACCAAGATTGTTGATGGCGCAGAGCTGCTGATCCCGATGGCAGATCTGGTCAACAAGGAAGCCGAGCTGGAGCGTCTGGCAAAAGAGCTGGTGAAGCTGGATGTCGAGATCGAGAAGATTCAGACCAAACTGGCTAACGAAGGCTTTGTATCGCGCGCACCGGAAGCGGTGGTGGCGAAAGAGCGCGAGCGCGTAGCCGAGCTGGAGCAATCAAAAGCAAAACTGATTGAACAGCAGGGCGTGATTGCGGCATTGTAAGCGCTTCAGTCCTGACGCTTAATCGAAGCCGGGCACTGCCCGGCTTTTTTCTATCGGAAGATTATGATGACCACCGCCACGCCACTTAACCTGCAGGTGCGCCCGATTGTCGCCGCCGATAATCCGCGGATTGCCCAGGTGATCCGCGATGTCTCCGCCGAGTTCGGCCTGACGGCGGATAAAGGTTATACCGTGTCCGACCCGCAGCTCGATCGGTTATTTGAGCTGTACAGTGCCGCGGACAGCGCTTACTGGATCGTGGAGCATGAAGGTCAGGTGGTCGGTGGCGGCGGCGTGGCACCGCTGGCCTGCAGCGCACCGGATATCTGTGAGTTGCAGAAGATGTATTTCCTGCCGTCGGTGCGCGGACTGGGGTTAGCGCGCGAACTGGCGCTGCGCGCGATGGATTTTGCCCGCCAGCACGGGTTCCGGCGCTGCTACCTGGAGACCACCGGCAGCCTGACGCGCGCCATTAAGCTCTATCAGTCGCTGGGCTTTGAACAGATTGCGGATGCGATGGGCTGTACCGGCCACGTGGATTGCGAAGTGAGAATGCTGCGGGTGTTGTGAGGGAAAAACCACTCACTTCTCTACCGCAACGCCCTGCGCCAGCTGACCAATTAACGCTCCCAGCGTCTCCACCGCCGCCTCGGCGCGTGCATCCCATGGCCAGGCGGTGTTGAAGCGGAAGCAGTGGCTGAAACTCTCGCTGCTGGAAAACAGCTGGCCCGGCGCAATACTGATGCCCTGCTGCAGCGCCAGATGATACAGCTGCGTGGCGTTAATCTGCTCCGGCAAGGTAATCCACAAAAAGTAGCCACCGGGCGTATCGCTGATGTGCGCCTCGGCGGGCAGCACGCGGCGCAGCGCCTGCTGTGCCAGCTGTTTGCGCTTCGCCAGCGTCTGTCGCAGCTTTTTCAGATGCGTATCGTAGCTGCGGGTGCTAAGAAAATCCGCCAGCGCCAGCTGCATCGGCGCGCTGGTCGAGAGCGTACTCATCATCTGAATACGCTGCACGCGCTGCGCATAGCGCCCCGCCGCGACCCAGCCCACGCGAAATCCCGCCACCAGATTTTTCGAAAAGCTGCCGCAGTGCAGCACGTAACCCTCGCGGTCGAACGCTCTGGCCGGCAACGGCTTATCGTGGCCGTGATACAGGTCGCTGTAGACGTCGTCCTCTATCATCGCCACCTGATAACGCGTCAGCAGCGCCACCAGCTGCTGTTTGCGCTCGGCGCTGAGGGTAAAGCCGAGCGGATTCTGCCGGTTGGTCATCAGCCAGCAGGCTTTCACCGGCCAGCGCTGCAGCGCCTGCTCCAGCTCATCCAGATCGATGCCCTGCTCCACATCGCTGGCGATAGCAATCGCGTTCAGCTTAAGCCGTTCAATCGCCTGCAACGCGCCATAGAAGGAAGGGTTCTCAATCACCACCCAGTCGCCCGGTTCGGTCACCGCCTGCAGACTGAGGTTAAGCGCTTCCATCGCACCGTTAGTAATGACGATGTCATCCGGCGACAGCGTAATGCCCTGCTGCGCATAACGCTGGGCGAGGATTTTTCGCAGCGCTTCATTACCGGGCGGCAGATTATTCAGGGCATCGGTGGGTTTAAGATTGTGCGAGACCTTCACCAGCGAGCGCATCAGCTGGCGCTGGGGAAACAGTTCCGGATCGGGGAAGGCAGAACCAAACGGCATGATGGCCGGATCGCGCGTCGCCTGCAGCACATCAAACACGAAGCTGTTGGTATCGGCCTGGTCGGTTTTAGCGATTGCCTGGGTCGGCAAACGCGGACGGCTCTCCGCCGCGCGCGGTGCCACGTAGTAGCCCGACTGCGGCTTCGACACAATCCAGCCCTGGCTCTCCAGCACCTCGTAAGCGTGCATCACCGTCATCAGGCTTAACCCGCTCTGCTCCGCCTGCTGGCGCAGCGACGGCAGCTTTTCACCCGGCGGCCAGATGCGTGCTTCGATTTGCGTACGTAGCTGATCTACCAGCTGCTGGTATTTGGCCATGGCTCCATTCCCTGCGACCTGCGTGCGCGCCAGTATAGCCTGCCAGCCATTGCTGCGGCTAAAAATCCGTGTTCTTTTCCCGCGCGCCGCCAGTTTTCCTTCAAGACCTTTCTCGTTGGGAGAATTATCCGATCCACTAATAATCGCCACCTGCCGTTTGATGCGGCCAGATCCACCAGGACACTGATTATTACTTAACAGGAAAACCTCATGAGCACAGCACTCACCAACGCAAGACAACTCTGGACCACCGATCCGCAGCGCACCTTTAGCGGCTCCTCACCAGCCGAAGCCGGCGGTATCATGGAAATTGTGATGGACAGCACCGTCTATACCGTCTCCATCGCCGCTGACGGCAGCTGGAGCTGGCAGCCGCCGTTTCCGCTGGCTGAAGGCCCGCATAACCTCTCCGTGCGCACCATCGATCGCGCCGGAAATATTGGTGCTCCATCGCTATTAATCGTTAACGTTGACCTTACCGCGCCGGACCAGCCGCTGATTATTGGTGCCGGGGATGATTTCGGCGATAAAACCGGCCTGGTCAGTTCCGGCCAGCAGACGGATGACCGTACGCCGACCCTGAAAGGCGTGGCCGAGCCGGACAGCATTGTGCGCCTGTACAATGCGCAGAACCAGCTGATTGGCAGCGTTAAAGCCAGCAGCAACGGCTACTGGGAAATTACCCCGACGCTGGCTGACGGTGAGCATTCACTGTATGTCACCGCCACCGATGGCCGTGGCTACGTCAGTCAGGCATCGGAGGTATTTACGCTGACCGTTGCCGATGACTCTGTAGTCCCGGTTCCCGGCAAGGTGGAAATCACCCACGCGCAGGATGACGCCGGTGCCGCACAGGGCAAGCTGCTGGACGGCGCGCTGACCGATGACACCACGCCAACGCTGCACGGTACTGCGCCAGCCGGCAGCCACGTGCTGATTCAGTACCGGGACGTGAACGGCCAGTGGGTTGACGGCGGTTACGCTACGCTGATCGGCACCCAGTGGAGCTGGACACCGGATCAGGCGCTGGGTGAAGGCAAATGGGAGTTCCGCGCTTACGCCGGCAGCGGCTGGACCGACGAGTTCACACTGGAGATCGATTTGACGCCGGAGAGCGAACTCGCAATCACGCATGCGTGGGATGATTTTGGCATCAATACCGGTCTGTTACACAGTGGCGCAATCACCGATGACCGTACGCCAACACTGAACGGTCGCGCTGAGGCTAACAGCATTGTCTATATTCACTTCCGTAACGCGTTGAGCGACTGGGAAGTCCTGGGCAGCGTGCAGGCTGGCGCGGATGGCAGTTGGGTGTATGAAACCGACCGTATCTCACCGGGAAGCTATCAGTTCTCGGCCAGTGATAATGCTAAGGCGCACAACAGCAACAGTGATTTTGCATTGACGATAGCCAGTGATACGGGTTTAACACCACAGATCACCAGTGCGTTTGATAACTTTGGTAAATTAACCGGCGCGTTAAAATCCGGCGCGACAACTGACGATCCGACACCAGAAATTAGAGGTGTGGCTGAAGCCAACTCAGTGGTATACGTCGAATATCGTTCTCAGGATGGCAACTGGAATACAAGCCACTCAGTTAAAACAGATCACGCAGGCAACTGGTCATTTATTCCTGAAGAAGATTTGCATCGTGGCAAATGGCAATTTATAGCCAGAACGAGTGAATCAGGTGAAGAATCTTCACTATTCAATCTCAATATTCAGGCAGATATTACAGGAAAAACATTTTCAGAAACATTCGCTTCAATACCCTTAGGGAAAGTATCTCCATCAGGACTACAGATTGACGGAGCAGTGATTAAGTTTTCTAACATGAGCAATCCAAATTCGTTAGTGATTGCTGACACACATAGTTCTCGACACCTGTACGCGGGTCCGGCTGGAACGAATGTTTCAGCAACGATTGACATTGTTTTTGACTATTATGCCAAGTCATTTTCCGTAGATCTGTTAGGAATTGAGTACTCATCGAATCCAGCGACCATCAAGGTTTATGATCAATATAACAATGTCATTTATACTACGACACATACCCAAGATCGTCCATGGAAAACAACCAGTTATACTGCACCAGATGGAAAAATTATCGATCATGTTGAAATAATAATAAAAAATGAGGGTTCGGGACTGGATATTGACAATATTAAATACACCGCTTTAGATTACAAAAATAACTCTATAAATGAATCCAACATTAATAATGACGAAAGCGGACATATTCAAAGCGATGTAGTTGTCAGTTCGCTTTGTCATTCATCGGAAATTCTTATCGATAATTATGACAAAAAGGTAAATTTAAGTGTTGAAGATATATTAAATAAGGGAATGAAAAATCTCTTTATTGATGATGATCACTCGCAAATAGTGGTGCATGGTGATAAAGGATCCACTGTGCATCTCGAAGATATTCTTCCAGATGAACAATTGCTTACGAACTGGACCCAACAAACCGGCACCGTCACCATCGCTGGCGTGCAGTATGAAGTCTATTCCCACAACGGTAATGATGCTGAACTGCTGGTGCAGGAAGGGGTGAAAGTCGAGCTGGTGTGAGTTTTTTCTCCTCCTTTTTAGGTGAGCTTGAGGTAAAAGCCGTAGCAGGGATGCTGCGGCTTTTTTTGTTGGGTTAGTTGCGGTCTGGCCCTCACCCCGGCCCTCTCCCGCTCGCGGGAGAGGGAGAAAAGACATACAGCGTGCACACGGGAGAAGGAGAAAAGACATACAGCGCGCACGCGGGAGAGGGAGAAAAGACACACAGCGTGCACGTGGGAGAGGGAGAAGAGACACACAGCGTGCTCGCGGGAGAGGGTGAAAAGACACACAGCGTGCACGTGGGAGAGAGAGAAAAGACATACCGCGCGCACGCGGAAGAGAGGAGCTCCAGGCGGCAGAAACCAGCCCCTACTCCGCCATCAGCGCCGCGGGTTTGTCCTTAACAAAGTCCGGTAGCTCGCTGATGCGCTCTGGCGGTAGCGGTTTGCCCAGCAGGAAACCCTGCAGGGTGTCGCAGCCGAGCCCGGTGAGGAACGCCTGCTGATCCTGGGTTTCGACGCCTTCGGCCACCACTTTGAGATCCAGCGACTGCGCCAGCGCGACGATGGCGGAGACGATGGTGGCGTCTTCCGATTTCGCCTGCAGCTCGTTAACAAAGGCGCGGTCGATTTTCAGCTCGCTGGCCGGTAAGCGCTTGAGATACAGCAGGCTGGAGTAGCCGGTGCCGAAGTCATCAATCGAGGCTTTTACCCCCATGCTGGTCAGCTCGGTGAGGATGCGCACGCTCTCTTCCGGATCGCGCATCGCCGTGGTTTCGGTGACCTCCAGCGTCAGCAGCTCCGCCGGGATCTGGTGCTGTTCCAGCGCCTGCGTCACGGTGTCGACCAGGTTGCACTGCTCAAACTGCAAGGCAGAGAGGTTCACCGCCACCGACCAGTGCGGATGGCCCTGCTGGTGCCAGATGTGCAGCTGGCGACAGGCCTCGTTGATCACCCAGTTGCCGATATTAATGATCATGCCGGTCTTCTCGGCGATCGGTAAAAACTTGTCCGGCGTCAGCAGGCCGCGCGTCGGGTGCTGCCAGCGCAGCAGCGCTTCGAAGCCAATGATCGGCCCGCTCGGCGCGCAGTACTTAGGCTGATAGAACAGACGCAGTTCGTTGCTATCCAGCGCCTGCCACAGGTCATTATTAAGTTGCAGCTGCGACTGCGCCAGCGTGTTCATGGACGGCTGGAAGAAGTTGTAGCCGTTGCGGCCGTTGTTCTTGGTGTGATACATCGCGGCGTCGGCGTTAAACATCAGCTCGCGCTCGTCCTTGCCGTCACCGGGATAAACGGCGATGCCGATACTCAGCGACACCATCAGCTCGTAGCGTGACACGCTAAACGGGCGATCCACGGCTTTTACCAGCGCATCCGCCACCGCCGCCGCATCGTTGGGATCGCCGATCTCAATCAGCAGCACGAACTCATCACCGCCCAGTCGCGCCAGCGTGTAATGCCCTTTCATCTGGTCGGTCATGCGTTCGGTTACCGCAATCAGCAGGTTATCGCCGACGTGGTGACCAAAGGCATCGTTGACCGCTTTGAAACTGTCGAGATCCATAAACATCAGCGCAAACTGCGAGCGCTCGCGGTTGGCCTTGTTGATCGCCTGCTCGAGGCGATCTTCCAGCAGGATGCGGTTCGGCAGTCGCGTCAGGTTATCGTGCAGCGCCAGCTGCGCCAGCTCGCGGTTGGCCTCTGCCAGCGAGCGCGCGAGGATCGAGGTGCGCGCCTGCATACGCGCGTCGAGCATCGAAACCAACAGCGTAATGCCGAGAATCGCCAGCGTCACCACCGTGACCAGCATCGCCAGCCAGTCGCTGTTCACGCCGTGATGCGTGGCGTGACTGTGCATCGGGAAGTTCGCCGCCGCCATGCCGGTATAGTGCATGCCGGCAATGGCGCAGCCCATCACCACGGCCGCCCCGACGCGCAGTAGCGTAACGCGGCCATGTCCTTCGCGCAGGTTGAACGCCAGCCACAGCGCGGCACCGGAAGCCACCAGCGCAATCAGCACCGAAACCGCAATCCAGCCCCAGTTCCAGCTGATGCCCGGCTCAAACATCAGCGCCGCCATGCCGGTGTAGTGCATCGCCACCACGCCGGAACCCAGTACCAGCGCGCCGCCCAGCAGCCGTCGCCACGGCAAGTCGCCGGACGAGCACACCAGCCACAGGGCAAAGATGGAGGCGAGAACCGCCACCACCATTGAGGCGGCGGTAAGCAGCGGATCGTAGCTCATCACCATATCCAGGCTCATCGACAGCATGCCGATAAAGTGCATGGCCCAGATGCCAACGCCCATGGCGAAACCGCCGCCCAGCAGCCAGACCAGCGCCACCCGGCCGGTGGAGGAAGCGACGCGCCCCGCCATATCCAGCGCGGTAAACGAGGCCAGCATCGCTACCAGTATCGAAACGATAACGGTAAACGCATCGTACGAAGTCACTAACATAGTGATTTCCCATATAAAAAAGCTGTGTTAAGTCAGCTGTGGTGTTGTTGAAATGAAAAAGAAAATGTTGGTTTTATAATTGAAATTATCGGCAGACCGGCTGCCGATATGAGTCACTGAACGATGAAAGCTTCCGATGTGAAGGAGAACAAAAATTGCTGGTCAGGCGCCGGTGAGCGGCAGCACGTTATCAGGAAAGTGCGGCGCAATCTGCGTTGATGCAGTGAATTCGCCGATGCGCTCCGCCGGCGTTGGTTTGCCCAGCAGATACCCCTGCAGCGTGTCAAAGCCGAGACCGGTCAGCAGGCGCTGCTGCTCTTCGGTCTCCACGCCCTCCGCCACCATGCGCAGGTTAAGGCTTTGCGCCAGCGTCAGCATGGCGGTCACCACGGTTGCATCCTCGCTGTCGGCACGCAGGCTGTTAATGAAGGCGCGATCAATCTTTAGTTCGCTGGCCTCAAGATGCTTGAGATGCAGCAGATTGGCGTAGCCAATGCCAAAGTTGTCGATGGCCACTTTGATGCCAAGCCGCTGTAGTTCGGCGATGCGCTGCTGGCTGAACTGCGGATCGCGCATGGCGATGTTTTCCGTGATTTCCAGCATCAGCGCGCCTTCCGGCAGCTGGTAGCGCTGCAGCGTCTGGCGCAGCGTGTCGATCAGATCGCGCTGATGAAACTGCAGTGCGGACAGGTTAACCGAGACGCTCCAGTCGCGGTTGCCCTCATCCTGCCACTGTCGCAGCTGGCGGCAGGCTTCGTTGATCACCCAGTTGCCGAGCGCCACAATCTGGCCGGTTTTCTCGGCGCGCGCCAGAAACATATCCGGCATCAGCAAGCCGCGGCGCGGATGCTGCCAGCGCAGTAACGCCTCAAAACCCATCAGAATGGTCCCGCCCGCGCGAAACTTCGGCTGGTAGAACAGGCGCATCTCCTGGCACTCCAGCGCGTTCCATAAATCGTTGGCCAGCGCCAGCTGATGCTGCGCCACCGCGCTCATCACCGGTTCAAACAGGCTCCAGCCGTTACGCCCGCTGTGCTTGGTGTGGTACATGGCCGAGTCAGCGTTGAACATCATCTCCTGCGGGTTGCGGCCATGCTGCGGGAAGATCACAATGCCGATGCTGAGCGAGACGCGCAGCGAGTAGCGATCCAGCTCAAACGGTGCATCAATGCTGTGCACCAGCCGCTGCGCCAGCGCTTCAGCCTGGGTTGCCGCGTACTGCGGACACAGCATGACAAACTCATCGCCGCCGAGGCGCGCCAGCAAAATATCCGCATCCAGCTGGGTGCGCAGCCGTTCGGCCACGGCGACCAGCAAACGATCGCCGACGTGATGCCCCCAGGTATCGTTCACCGCTTTGAAGCCGTCGAGATCCATAAACATCAGGGCAAAGGGCTGGTCATACAGCGTCGCGTGTTTGATTTGCGTGCTGAGCTGCTGGTCCAGCATGACGCGATTGGGCAGTGCAGTGAGATTATCGTGCAGCGCCAGCTGGCGCAGCTCGCTGTTGGCGCGCCGCAGCCGGGCGGCAAGACGCGCCGCGCGCAGCTGGGCGTCCAGCATAGAGATCAGCAGCGTCAGACCGAGAATGGTGAGCGTGATGATGGTTACCCACACCGCCAGCCCCTCCTGCCCCATGCCGTGGTGCTGCATGCTGCCGGGCGCGCTGAACTGCGCGGCCGCCATGCCGGTGTAGTGCATGCCGGCAATCGCCACCCCCATCGCCAGCGCCGCACAGGCGCGCATCAGCAGCAGGCTCTCGCCATGGCGCAGATGGAATGCCAGCCACAGCGCGGCACCGGATGCGCCGTAGGCAATCAGTACCGACAACGCCACCAGGCGCAAATCCCAGTGAATGGCGGGTTCGATCAGCAGCGCCAGCATGCCGAGATAGTGCATGGCAACCACGCCGCTGCCGAGGATCACCGTGCCGCGCAGCAGCCGGCGGCGCGTCAGATGGCTGCCCTGCAGGCCCTGCGCAAAGGCGAAGATGCTGGTGAGAATTGCCAGCAGCAGCGAGAAGGCGGTGAGCGGAATGTCATAGCGCATGGTCATCGGCATCATCATCGCCAGCATGCCAATGAAGTGCATCGCCCAGATGCCAATGCCCATCGCCGTACCGCCGGCCACCAGCCACAGTTTCGCCAGCAGGCCGCGCGACACGGCGACGCGCCCGGCGGTATCCAGCGCCGTAAACGCCGCGATAAATGCCACAATCAGCGAAACGGCAACCAGAACGCTATCCCAGGTAACCAGCAACATGTGCGCTCCTCAACTCAACCCGCGGCGGCGCAGGTGCGGTATCGTCAATTAACAACAGAAAAAGTGAAAACATCAATGAGAGATAGCTAATGACCACCCGCGCTGTGGCGACACAAAAACAGGTCCATAAATAACTGGAGGTATTACACGGCTATTTTTTATTCTCATCGTCTGTCGCGGCCGGGAAAAGTAATGATATCTGATTAATGCATGAACATAGCATTGAACCTGAAGTCGCGGTAGAGGGGGAAAACACTCGCCGTTTGGTTTTTTTAACGGGCCGACAGCCCTTGTTATGACTGCGTTATCGGCGAAAAGGGAGAATTGATTAGCGAAAATTCTCCGGTGCGTTGTACAAGCGGCAAAAGGGTGTTCTATAGTAAATAAAACTGATATAAATCACTAACTCAGCCTTTAAGAATTTTCTTAGGTGGCAGGGCATTAAGTTCGTTTGCCGATCGCGGCGTCTTGTTATTTACGGGTTCGTTTCATTAATAAATCACCAGGCGAAAAAGCACTGACCTTGGATAATCAGTAAGGATTGATTATGAAACTCAAGCTTTTTCTTTTGGCTACCAGCCTGAGCGCCGCGCTCGCCCCTGCAACGGTTTTTGCTGCCACCACAACGGGAACCATCAATGCCACATTGACGCTCACCACCGGCTGTCTGGTGAACGGTCAGTCCGCCACCAGCGGGGTTAACTTCGGTACACTGAACTTTGGTAGCAGCGCTGCAACCTTTGATACCTTAAACGCCACCCTGGTGGGTGCATCCGGGAACGGCATTTTTGTCCGCTGCACCACCGGTCAAACCTTCAATGTGCAGGTCACCAGCAGTAATCCGGCACCGGCCACCATTTACGGTACGGTGAGCGGCCAGCCGCGTTACCTGATCCTCGGCTCCAACAATACGCAGGGCATTGCTTACACGCTGTACAGCGACGCCGCGTTTACCACCGCCATCGCCAACAACACCAACATTGCCGCCAGCGGCACCACCGATCCGACGCTCGGCACCAACTATGCCATTTACGGTCGGGTAGTCGGCGGCGGCTTTAACCCACTGATTCCGGCCGGTACCTACACCGATACTATTAACGTGGCGGTGAACTACTGACGCCAGCGGTGGGTTAAGAAGGATGGTCTGGCTGCTGCGCGCTGGCAGCCTGGCCCTGCTGATAGGGAGCGTCCCGGCCTGGGGTTTGCCGACGGCCACCTTCCAGGTCTCTGCGTCAGTGGTGGCAGGCTGCGTGATTTCCGGTACCAATACCGGCGTGTTTGGCACGCTGAATTTTGGCACCCAGTCGGGCGTGGCGAGCAGCAGCGTCAGCGCCAGTTACGTGCAAAGCACCACCCTCACCCTCGCCTGCACGCCGGGTACCGCCCTCAGCATGAGCATCAATGGCGGCAGCAATTACACCAGCAGCCGCAATCTCAAACACACCAGTAACACCGATACCGTGGCCTACAGCCTGTACACCAACGCAGCGCACACCACGGCGATTCCGGTTAACTCGCCGGTGGCGCTGAGTTACAGCAACGCCAATAACATCGTGCTGCCGATTTATGGCCTGTTAACCCTGCCCGGCCCGACGCGCGCCGGGACTTATACCGATACGTTAACCGTCACCCTGAGCTGGTGACGGCAGCATAAAAAGGATGAAAGATGATGAGCCTGCGCGCCCTGCTTCTGTGGTTTCTTCTGGCCCTGTCGCCCGCCAGCTTCGCGGCCAACTCGCTGATGATCTGGCCGATCGATCCCGCCATCAATCCGCAGGAAAAAGCCAGTGAACTGTGGCTGGAGAATCGCGGTAACGCCACCACCATCATGCAGGTGCGCATCTTCAACTGGCAGCAGATTGACGGCCAGGAACAGTATCAAACGCAGCAGCAGGTGGTCGCCAGCCCGCCGATGGTGCGGCTGGAACCGGGGCAGAAGCAGCTGGTGCGTCTGATTCGCCAGAGCGCGCCGCCCGCCGGCGTGGAGCAAGCCTATCGCGTGGTGCTGGATGAGATCCCGACGCCGCGCTCGCCGGGCGAGAATCAGGCCGGGCTGACGTTTCAGATGCGCTACTCGGTGCCGCTGTTTGTCTATGGCGATGGCCTGACGCGCGACAGCGCCAAAGCCGATCTCAGCTGGCGTCAGGTCAGCCGCGACGGCAAACGCTGGCTGGAGCTGACCAATCGCGGCAACGGCCACGCGCGCCTGAGCAACGTCACCGTCGGCGGTCGCGCGCTCGGCAACGGCCTGTTTGGCTATGTGCTGGCTAACAGCAGCCACCGCTGGCCGCTGAACAGCCCGGTGAGCGGTGAACTCGCGGCCGAGGTGAATAAAACTCACTGGCGCAGCGCTGCCGCGCGCTGATGAAGCTGACGCCGCCTCCCTGCGCGCTGGCGGTGACCAGCGTGCTGTGCTTTTCCCCGCTGAGCAGCGCAGAGACTTTCTCTGAGCTGCCACCGCCGCCTGCCGTCAGCCACAGCGCCAGCGGCCAGCAATACATGCTGGAACTGGTGGTGAACCAGCGCGAACGGGGCGAGATTGTGCCGGTCGAGCGGCGCGACGGTGAGTTCTGGCTGCGCAGCGGCGATCTGCAGCGTGCCGGCATTCCGGCGGCGAAGCTGGCTGGCGAACAGGTCGCTCCCGGTCAGTTGGGGGAGGTCAAAGTGGAATACGATGAACGCCGCCAGCGCCTGCTGCTGACGGTACCGCCCGCCTGGCTGCCAGAGCAGACGCTCGGTCAGCCGCAAAATGGCCCGCGCTATCCCGGCCAGGCCAGCAACGGCGCGCTGCTCAACTACGACCTTTACGCCACGCGCACCGACAACGCCGGTTCGCGCCTCTCCAGCTGGAATGAGCTGCGCCTGTTCGGCCCGGCCGGCCAGTTCTCCACTAACGGTGTCTATATTCAGCAGCTTGCGGGCGACACCCGCGGCCAGCAGCAGGGTTACATTCGCTACGACACCTGGTACAGCAACGAGAACGAGAATGCCGCGCTGAGCTGGCGCGCCGGGGATTTGATTACGGATGCGCTGGGCTGGAGCAACAGCGTGCGCCTTGGCGGCGTGCAGATCGCGCGTGACTTCAGCGTGCGACCGGATCTGGTCACTTACCCGCTGCCGGCCTTTAGCGGCCAGGCGGCGGTGCCGTCGTCAGTCGATCTGTTTATCAATGGTTACCGCAGCGCGCAGGCCAACGTGCAGCCGGGGCCGTGGTCGCTGACCAATGTGCCATTCGTGAACGGGGCGGGCGATGCGGTGATCACCACCACCGACGCGGTCGGTCGTCAGGTGACGACGACGCTGCCGTTCTACGTCTCCAGCAGCCTGCTGAAAACCGGCCTGTCCGATTACGCCTTCTCCGCCGGGGCAATTCGCGAAAACTACGGCATCAAAAACTTTGATTACGGCGCGGCGGCGGCCAGCGGATCCTATCGCTACGGCCTGCGCGACTGGCTGACGCTGGAATCGCACGCCGAAGGCAGCAGTGACGTGGCGATGGGCGGTGCCGGCGCGCTGGTGAAGCTGGGCAGCCTGGGCGTCATCAACGCCGCGCTGGCGCAGAGCCAGCTGGACGGCAGGCCCGGCACCCAGTACAGCTGGGGTTACCAGTACAACAACAACTGGTTCAGCCTCGGCACCCAGCACACGCTGCGCAGCGCGGATTTCGGCAACCTGGCGCTGGTCGGCAGCCGCGGCGACAGCGCCAATACCAGCTATTCGCTCGCCAGACGCAGCGCGCAGTACACCGCCAGCCTGTCGCTCAACCAGTACGGCAGCCTCGGTCTGGCGTATCTGGACATCGCCGGCGGCAGCGGCGATCGCACCCGCCTGTGGAATTTATCGTGGAGTAAAAACCTGTGGGGCAACAGCAGCCTGTACATCTCCGCCAGCCGCGACCAGCAGCAGGGCGACTGGAGCGGCGCGATTTCGCTGGTGATTCCGTTTGGCGAACAGAGCAGCGCATCGATCAGCGTCGAGCGCGATCAGCAGGGACAAAGCAATCAGCGCCTGTACGTGTCGCGCGCCATGCCGAGCGACGGCGGTTTTGCTTACGATGCGTCATGGGCGCATCAGGGCGGCGACAGCGGCGATTATCGTCAGGGCAGCCTGCGCTATCGCAACAACAAGATTGATACTTCCGCTGGCTTTTACGGCGACGATGACAACACCACGCAGTGGGCCGATTTCACCGGCTCGCTGGTGCTGATGGACAACCATGTGTTCGCCGCCAACAACATCAACGATGCCTTTGTGGTGGTGAAAACCCGCTATCCGGACGTGACGGTGCGCTACGAGAACCAGGCGATGGGCCGCACCGATGACGCCGGCTATTTGCTGGTGCCGTCCATCAGCAGCTACTACGGCGCGAAGTACGATATCGATACCCTCGATCTGCCGGCTGACATGACCGCGCCCAAAGTGGAGCAGCGTTTCGCGGTGAAGCGCAAAAGTGGCTATCTGCTGAATTTCCCGGTGGAGCGTCTGCGCGCCGCCAGCGTGATCCTGCACGACAGCGACGGCCAGCCGCTGCCGGTCTCCAGCCAGGTATTGCGCCGCGATCGCGCCACCGAATATGTCGGCTGGGATGGCCTCGTGTGGATGGAAGATCTCAGCGCCAGCAACCCGATGCGCGTGGTGACGCCGGACGGTCGTCAGTGCGAGACCACACTGGCTATCGCTGAGGGTCAGCCTAAAGCGCTGCAGACTTACGGTCCACTCACCTGCCCGCTGCCGCCTGCCGCGCCCGGTACGGCAGTGAATGCCGCCAACAACTCACAGTCAGGGATCTCGCCATGAGGAAATTTCTGTTCTTGCTGCTGTGGCTGCTGCCGGCCAGCAGCTACGCGCTCTGTTCGCTTTCGGCCCCCAGCGCCAGCTTTGGCACGCAAACCACGTTTTACGTGCAGTCGACGGCGGTCAATACCTCCAGTAACACCAACGTTAACTGCGGCACCGGCACGCTCAACCTGCTGGGCAGCGATTACGTCGCCTATGCGTTTACCACCGCCAACTACCTGAGCGGCACGCGCGCCACCATGAAGGCGTCTGCCAGCGGCACCGATAACGTGCCGATTCAGCTGTGCATCGACAGCGCCTGTGCCACCGAACTGCGCCAGGGCGGCAGCTATCGCTGGAACTCTTCCGCGCTGCTGGCGCTCGGCAACAGCCTCAATTTTGTCATTCCACTCTATTTCCGCACCGTGCCTGGCCAGGTGATTGCCGCCGGCAGTTACACCACCACCATCACGCTGACGGTGAGTTATAACGTGTGCGCCGGGTTGAACGTGGCCGGCGTGTGCGTCGGCACGGTGCAGAGCAGCAGCGGGACGGCGATGCCGATCACCGTGAATATGGTGATCACCAACGACTGCACCACGATTACGGCACCGAACGTCAGCTTCGGCAGTGCGCCGCTGGTCGGTAGTTTTTCTACCGTGCAGCAGACGATTAACGTGGTGTGTTCAAAGGGCAGCACGTATACGGTGGGACTGAGCAACGGCAGCTATTTCAGCGGCACCACGCGCCAGATGGCGAGCGGCACCAACCGGCTGGCGTACGATATTTATAAAGGCACCACCACCACCAATCGCTGGGGCCCGAGCGGCAGCGACCGCTGGAGCAGCGCGACCTCGACATCGCTCAACGCGGATACCGTGACGCGCAACTTTACCTATACGGCGCAGATCATGACTACGCAAAATACGCCCGCAGCGGGGAATTACAGCGATAGCGTGGTGGTGGATGTGGCGTTTTAGCGGGGTGGGGTCAGGAGTGGGCCGATCGCGCGGGCGTTGAGGTGAAGCACAGGTCTGCGAAACCGCACCGAGCGGTTCCCTCTCCCGCATGCGGGAGAGGGTTAGGGTGAGGGCCTGCAGGCAGAGCAGGAGCTCGCTGGCACCCTCATCCCCCGCCTTCTCCCGCCAGCGGGAGAAGGGGCTGATCGCGCGGGCGTTGAGGTGAAGTGCAGGTTTGCAAAACCGCACTGAACGGTTCCCTCTCCCGCGTGCGGGAGAGGGTTAGGGTGAGGGCCAGCAGGCAGAGCAGGAGCTGGCTGGCACCCTCATCCCCCGCCTTCTCCCGCCAGCGGGAGAAGGGGCTGATCGCGCGGGCGTTGAGGTGAAGTGCAGGTCTGCAAAACCGCACTGAGCGGTTCCCTCTCCCGCACGCGGGAGAAGGGGCCGATCGAGCGAGTGTTGAGGTGAAGTGCAGGTTTGCGAAACCGCCCTGAGCGGTTCCCTCTCCCGCGTGCGGGAGAGGGTCAGGGTGAGGGCCAGCGCGCAGACGGGTGCTGGCTGGCACCCTCATCCCCCGCCTTCTCCCGCTGGCGGGAGAAGGGGCCGACCAAGTGGATGTTGAGGTAAAGTGCAGGTCTGCGAAACCGCACCGAGCGGTTCCCTCTCCCGCGTGCGGGAGAGGGTCAGGGTGAGGGCCAGCAGGCAGAGCAGGAGCTCGCTGGCCCCCTCATCCCCCGCCTTCTCCCACTGGCAGGAGAAGGAGCCGATCGCGCGGATGTTGAGGTGAATCGCAGGTCTGCGAAACCGCACCGAACGGTTCCCTCTCCCGCGTGCGGGAGAGGGTCAGGGTGAGGGCCAGTGAGAGAAACGCAGGGTGAGTCCAGCGCGCGCACTCTAACTACAGCGACGCGCCCACTACTGTTGCGCTGTGCCGTGCCTGGTACTGTTTAACCATGCGGCCGATCAGCAGCGTGCCCACCAGACCGCACACCGCGGCAAACGACAGCCAGACGCCCGGCATCGCTTTATCGCCTGTAGCATGAATCAGATAGCTCGAAATCGCCGGCGTAAAACCACCAAACAGCGCGGTCGCCAGGCTGTAGGCCAGCGAAAAGCCCGAAGCACGCACTTCAGCGGGCATGATCTCCGCCAGATACACCACCATCGCGCCGTTATAGCTGGCGTACAGGAACGATAACCACAGCTCCGCTTCCACCAGGTGCGCAAAGGTCGGCGATCCCACCAGCCCGTGCAGCACCGGCCAGGTCGTCAGGATCATCAACACGGTAAAGGTAATCAGCAGCGGTCGCCGCCCAACGCGGTCCGACAGCGCGCCCATCACCGGCAGCCAGAACAGGTTAGAGATGCCAACAAACAGCGTCACGAGGAAGCTCTGTTTGTCACTCATCATCAGCACGGTTTTACCAAAGGTCGGGGTAAACGCGGTGATCATGTAGAACATCACCGTGGTGGTGACCACCATCAGCATGCCGGCCAGCACCAGCGCCCAGTTTTGTCCCACGGAACGCACAATCTGGCCCATCGACGGGTGTGATTTGCGCTGACTGAAGGCTTCGGTCTCTTCGAGCATGCGGCGAATCCAGAACAGGAACGGCACAATCAGACAGCCGACCACAAACGGAATACGCCAGCCCCATTCGGTCACCGCGTCCTTCGCCAGCAGATGATTAAGCCCCAGCCCCAGCAGCGCGGCGAAGATCACCGCTACCTGCTGGCTGCCCGACTGCCAGCTGACGTAAAAGCCTTTGCGGCCTTTGGGGGCCACTTCAGACAGATAAACCGAAACGCCACCCAGCTCCACGCCCGCCGAGAAGCCCTGCAGCAGGCGGCCCAGCAGAATCAGAATCGGTGCCGCCGCGCCCAGCGTGGCGTAGCCTGGCACCAGCGCGATAGTCAGCGTACCGAGCGCCATCAGGCCGAGCGTCAGCAGCAGCCCTTTGCGCCGGCCGTGATGGTCAATGTAGGCCCCCAGTATAATCGCCCCGAGCGGACGCATCAGGAAGCCGGCGCCAAAGGTCATCAACGTCAGCATCAGCGAAGCAAACGGATCGTCGCCCGGGAAAAAGGTTTTTGCAATGGCGGTGGCGTAGTAGCCAAACACCATAAAATCGTACATCTCAAGAAAGTTACCGCTGGTAACGCTAAAGATGGTTTTGGCACCGCCCTGCGATGACTTTTGTAAAGTGTGACTTGAGCTCATATCGTCCTTCCTGGTTTTTCTCCTGTTTTAGCCTGCCGGCGCGTGAATAGATGTGATCCTGTTCACCATTGCACTTTACAAAAGCACAAACAAAGGTAACAAATGATTAACAAGACGCACCAATCAGCTTATGAGGAAAGTTAATAATTCTGGGCTTTTGCGCTGGCTGGCGCGGGACAGACTATCGACCTTTCCGGTGACATAACTTCAGCACCATCAGGCCTAAGCAAGCCATGTCATGAGCTTTATCCTGCTCTTTTTAATGCCTTTTTCATTAGCATAACTTATTAAGATCAGTCTTAGAAACGAGACGATTCTGGTACATGGCGCTATCCCCTCCCCCGTTAAGCTGGGCAGGCAACGGTAATCACGCCGTTGATGATTTTGGTGGAGAATACTTATGCTAACACCTCTCAGCTTTGACCCCTTTTCATCCATTAATACCTTGCGAGTGGGCACACCTTATCCGCTGCTGAGCGGCAGCCTGCCGGCGCAGGCCGGTGAAATCATTGAATTCATTATCAACGATCACCGCTACAGCACGCCGATTGCCGCAGACGGCAGCTGGTCATTTCAGCCGCCGTTCTCACTGAGCGAAGGCAGCCACGACATGGTGGCGCGCATCGGCGACAACAGCGAACCGCATCCGTTCTCTGTTGACGTCGCGCTCTCGGTGCCGGACAAACCGGCGATCACCGCGCTGTTTGACGACGTCGGCAGTGAAACCGGCCCGGTCGGACGCGGACACACCATTGATGACACCACACCCAAAGTGCAGGGCTATGCGCTGCCGGGCAGCATGGTGCGGCTGTACGATCACGGCAGGCTGATTGGCAGCACCGTGGCCAGTAAAAGCGGCGAATGGTCGCTGAAGCCGCTGCTGGGCGCGGGCGGGCATCAGCTAACCGTCACCGCCACCGACGAGTTTGGTCGCGTCAGCGAACCTTCTGACCACTTCGACATCACTGTGGTTGACAGCGGACCGGTGCCGCCAACCATCAGCTACGCCATTGACGATGTCGGCACCGTGCAGGGCCAGCTCGCCAGCGGTTCCACCACCGACGACTTCTCGCCGCTGATCGTGGGCCGCGCGGAGCCGAACAGCATCGTTTATCTGTTCGCGCAGAACGATCACGGCGGAATCGGCTATAAAGGCAGCGTTAAAACCGATGCCAACGGCGACTGGGTGATTCAGTCGCGCGCGATGATCAGCGGTGACGGCATCTACACCTTCTATGCTTCTTACGAGAACAGCAAAGACGACTACCGCCCGGATTTCAGCCTTAATATGTCGGCGCTGGAGAATCTGCGTCCGGCTATCGACTTTGCGCGTGACGATACCGGCGCCCATACCGGCCTGGTGTACCATCGCGGCACCACTGACGATAAAACGCCGGTGCTGGAAGGTCGCGGTGCGCCGGGCAGCATCGTTGAAATTGAGTACAACCTGAGTAACAGCGGCTGGCACAGCGCGGGCAGCGTGATAGTCGATGCGCAGGGCAACTGGCAGTTCGCCGGCTTCGAACTGACCTACTTTGGCGAATGGGGTTTCCGCTCGCGCGGCGTGGCCGATGGCAAAGCCAGCGCGTGGAGCGATAAATTCGAGCTGCTGGTGATCCCCGGCGCGCCGCTGGAACCGACCATCGACTACGCCTGGGACAACGCGGGCCCGCTGCAGGGGCCGGTTTATCAGCACGACTCAACCGATGACACCACGCCAACGCTGCACGGCAGCGGCACGCCGGGTCAGGTGATTGAGATCGAGTATGGCGTGCAGGGCGAAGGTCTGCGCCACGCCGGCAGCGTGCTGGTCGATGCCGACGGCAAGTGGAGCTTTACCTCGCCGTATCTGCATCAGCCTGGCGTGTGGGAATATCAGGCGCGCGCCTCAACCGGCGAGATGAAGAGCAACTGGAGCAGCAAATTCGTGCTCGACGTCAGCCCGGACGCCGCGTTCGATCAGCTGGCGCAGGATGAAGCCCAGCCGGATGCGCTGACGCTGCACCAGCTGCTGAGCGAAGGTGGCAAAGGCCTGTTCGTTAAGGATGACAGCACCCAGCTGCTGGTGAACGGCAAGCCGGGCGACAGCGTGCAGCTGCAGGATATTCTGCCGGCAGGTGAAGCGGTCGACGGCTGGACGCAGCAGACCGGCACGCTGACCATCGCCGGTACGCAATATCACGTCTGGAGCCATGGCGACGCCGAACTGCTGGTGCAGGACGGCGTGCAATTGCAACTGGTGTAACCCCCCGATGCCGTGCGCGCAGCACGGCATCATCCTGCCCTCTTTCCCCGATTTTTCACCTGCTCGGACTTTTCTCCCTTCGGGACAGGTCTCATACAGCGTTTTACGTCATCTATTACAAAATGCGCCCTTTATAACAAGGCGCAGCGGCCCTCGCTGCAATGGACCCAACGTAAAATACAGGAATAACCTCCATGGATCTGTTTGATTTTAAAGAGGTGAAGTACCTCGAGCGCGACACCAACACCCCAACCTTTCTCGGTGAAATCAAGTCAGAAGCGGGTAAAGGCGGCCAGGTAATGATTACCCTCGGCGACAGGAATTTCTTTGTCGATATCAACCCGCAGGACGGCAGCTGGAAGTGGACGCCACCGGAAGCGCTGGCCGATGGTGAATACAGCATCTCCTTTATGACCATCGACACCGCCGGTAACGTCAGTACGCCGACGCAGCGCACGCTGATCATTGACACCATGCCGCCGGTCGCACCAACCCTGCTTAACCTGTATGACGATCAGGGCGCCATCACCGGCAGCTTCGATGCGGGCAAAATGACCGACGACCGCCGCCCGACCCTGACCGGCATCGCCGAAAAAGGCACCGTGGTGTACCTGAAAGAGGGCAACACCGTTATTGGCAGCGCCAAAGCCGACGAGAAAACCGGCCTGTGGACGCTGGAACCGACGGTGGATCTGGCGGATGGGCGCCACAACCTGACGCTGGTGGCGGCTGAAACCTTTGCGGATAAGCTGCGCGAGGGTAAGCCCTCGGATGAGTTTATTATCGTGATTGGCAAGGATGGCGACAATCAGCCAAAACCGGGTGTCAATGTAGAAATTAGACATGCAATTGATTACGTCGGAGAGAATACCGGATTATTAAAAAGTGGTGGCATTACCGATGAAACCTCACCAAAACTTTATGGTTCCTCATCAGAAGGCCATGATGTCTTAATTCAGTACCGTAATAACAATGGACAATGGATTGATGGTGGCAAAGCTAGCATTGAAGGAGATACCTGGACCTGGACACCGAATCCTGCGTTACAAGCAGGCAATTGGGAGTTTCGAGCAAATGCTGGTTTCGGCTGGAGTGATGAGTTTAAACTAAAAATAGATTCCAACCCCACCCTGCTGACAGAAATTACTCATGCATGGGATGATTCTGGTAAATTGACAGGCATGTTAGGTAATGGTGCTATCACTGATGACCGCATCCCTACATTACATGGACGGGCGGAATCTAATAGTACAGTATATCTTTTTTATCGTAACATTTTAGGGGATTGGGATTACCTTGATACCGTTATGACAGGTGCCGATGGCCACTGGGAATATAATACTGATCGCCTGCCTGTTGCGAGTTATGAATTCCAGGCAAGCAGCACACCAACACGAAATGTTAATGGGCAAATCTTCAGCCTGCAAATCGTTGCTCCTGATTCTTTCACTCCAACGATTGAAGCAGCCATAGATAATACTGGGCCACGCCAGGGTAATAAATCTTCTGGCGATGTTACTGATGACACCACTCCCGAAATAAAGGGAAAGGCCGAATCAAATAGTGTGGTTTATATTGAATACACCAACGGTTCTGAGAGTTTTCTATATTCAGTTACAGCAACCCTTTCCGGAGATTGGTCTTTAACCCCACCATCTTTATCTTATGGTGACTGGAAGTTTGAAGCCTACTCTATAAATTCGAAAAAAAGCATTTTTAATTTAACAATCAAAGAAAGTGACTTTATATCGTCGAAAGAAATATTTTCTGAACGTGGATTGTTTAATTTAATAAAACATCAATCTATAACTTTGGATTCCGGCCTAACAATTAACACCCTAGATGGAGCTGTCCGCAACACTTATTGGGAAGAAAATGAAAGCAATCTCGATAGAAGATTATTCATAGGGAAGTTCAACCCTGTGGGGTACGACTGTGTATATTCAAAAATTGAATTTCTCGTAGAACAGTCGAAATATTTCAAATTCTTGTTTAACACTCAAAGAAATTCTGAAGTTAAAGTATCATATTTTGATAAGGATGGAAAACTAATTGAACAGGAGGTTATCAAAAGTTTCAATGGTAGCAATAAAGGCCTAGTCGACCATACATTTACTGCACCTGAAAACGAACTTATCCATAAAGTAATCGTTGAAAACGGTCAATATATAAAAGATGCCAAGCCGTATTGGGATCTATTGTATATTGATGATATTGCGTGGGGAGTCGATGTTCCTTCAAATAAAATTTTCGATGAATCGTCACATCAACTCAATGTTGAAAATATTAACGTCTTAGAGGTTATATCTATTGAAGATATTCTCGATAATGGCCAAAAAGACCTCTTCATCGACGACGGCAAAACCCAGCTGATGGTCAACGGCAACCACGGCGACACCGTGCGCCTCGAAGACATCCTGCCTGAAGGCAGCGAGCAAAATGGCTGGGCTGAGCAGGCTGGCACCGTGACCATCGCCGGCACCCAGTACCACGTCTGGAGCAACGGCGACGCTGAGCTGCTGGTGCAGGACGGCGTGAAAACCGAGCTGGTGTAAGGGAGATCCATCATGAATCAGATTCTTAATGCATCCTACCGCTACACCGACGATCCGCGCCGCGGCTACGGCGGAACTGCAGCGCAGGCGCGCAACGGCTTCGCGGAAATCGCTATTGACGGCAACGAGCCGTATACCGTCAAGGTGGGCCCGGATGGCCGCTGGAGCTGGACGCCGCCCGCCGACTGGACGCCAGGCGAGCACATCGTGTCGGTGCGCATGATCGACGCGGCCGGCAACATCGGTAATCCCACCCAGTTCATTCAGGTGGTCGACTACACGGCGCCGGACGCGCCGCGCCTGCTCAATATGTACGATGACCAGGGCGACATCACCGGCAGCTTCGACGCCGGGCGCATGACCGATGAACGTCGCCCTACCCTGACCGGCGTCGCCGAAAAAGGCACTGTGGTGTACCTGAAAGAGGGCGATACGGTGATCGGCAGCGCGCAGGCCGACGCCATCACCGGTATCTGGACGCTGGAGCCGGACGCCGATCTGAGCGACGGCACCCATCAGCTGACACTGGTAGCGGTCGAAACCTTCAACGGCAAGCTGCGCGAGGGCGAACCGTCTGCGCCGTTTGAGCTGCTGATTGGCCGCGACGGTTCTGCCGCCACGGTGATTTCCCACGCGGTGGATGACGCCGGTCCGGTCACCGGCTCGCTGCTGAGCGGCGCGCTCACCGACGATGCCACGCCGCAGCTGCACGGCAGCGCCCCGGCGGGCAGCACGGTTTTTGTGCAGTACCGTAACGCCAGCGGTGAATGGGTTGACGGCGGCGCGGCGCAGATGGACGGTACCCGCTGGAGCTGGACGCCACCGGCTGAGCTGGAGGCCGGCAGCTGGGAGTTCCGCGCCGGTCAGGAAGGCAGCTGGAGCGACAGCTTTACGCTCGACATCGCCTTCGCCGGCAGCGACGCGCTGCACGCCACGCTGACCCACGCCACCGACGATTTCGGCCCGGTCACCGGCACTCTGCTGAGTGGTGCGCTCACCGATGACACCACGCCAACCCTGAGCGGGCGCGGCGAAGCCAACAGCAACGTGGTGGTGCGCTACGGCATTGCCGGCGAGTTCACCCATTCCGTAGTGGTGACCGTAGGCGCGGACAGCAACTGGAGCTTCACGCCGCCGGCGCTGGAGTACGGCGTCTGGTCGTTTGCCGCGCAGGCGCAGGGCGACAGCCAGTGGAGCGATACCTTCGAGCTGGTCCTGATGCCGGGCGGCCAGCACAAGCCGGAGATCCTCAGCGTGTACGACGACGTGGCGCTGTATATCGGCGAAATCAGCAACGGCGGCATCACTAACGACCGCCAGCCGGAGCTGAGCGGCGTCGCCGAAGCTAACAGCGTGCTCAACGTCTATGACGGCAGCACGCTGATCGGCAGCGTGCAGGTCGGCGCAGACGGCAACTGGCGCTTTATCACGCCGGCGCTCAGCGACGACTCGCACAGCCTCAGCGTGAGCTACGGCGCTTACGACGCTGGCCTGCCGGCGTACAGCATCGTCGTGGACACCACGCCGCCGGGCGAGGTGGAAATCAACGCGCTCGCCCCGCTCGGTCTGACGCTCAGCGACGTGGTGGAAGCCGGTCAGCAGGGCCTGTTCATTGACGACGGCAAAACCCAGCTGCGCGTCAGCGGCCAGGCCGGCGACAGCGTGCAGCTCAGCGACATCCTGCCGGAAGGCGAAGCGGTCAGCGGCTGGACGCAGCAAACCGGCACCGTGACCATCGCTGGCAGCCAGTATCACGTGTTCAGCCACGGCGACGCCGAGTTGCTGGTGCAGGACGGCGTGAAAATCGAGCTGGTGTAATCCTCCGATGCCGTGCACGCAGCACGGCATCATCCTGCCCTTTCCCCTGCTTTTTCTCTGCTCGGACTTTTCTCCCTTCGGGACGTGTCTGATACGGCGTGTTACGTCATCTATTACAAAATGCGCTCTCTATAACAAGGCGCGGCGGCCCTCGCTGCAATAAACCGACGACCAACACAGGAATATTTTCCATGGAACTGTTCAATTACGAAGAGGCGAAATACCTCGAGCGCGACACCAATACCCCCACGTTTTTTGGCTACGCAAGGTCTGAAATTGGTAAGGGCGGTACCATGCTGATTACCGTCGGCAAAGAGACCTTTACGGTTGATATCAATCCCGCCGACGGCTACTGGAGCTGGACGCCATCCACGCCGCTGGAGGATGGTTACTACAACATGTCTTTCCAGTCGGTTGATAAGGCCGGCAACCCGAGCGCGCCAACGCTGCGTACGCTGATTGTTGATACCACGCCGCCGGCAGCACCGACGCTGCTGAACATGTATGACGATCAGGGTGACATCACCGGCAGCTTCGATTCTGGCAAGATGACCGACGACCGCCGTCCGACCCTGACCGGCATCGCGGAGAAAGGCGTGATTGTTTATCTGAAGGAAGGCGATACGGTTATCGGCAGCGCGAAGGCGGATGAACATACCGGGATGTGGAAGATCGAGCCGGAGATTGACCTCACCGACGGTCAGCATGATTTGACGCTGGTGGCGAGTGAAACCTTTGCGGACAAGGTGCGCGAGGGTGAGCCGTCGGATGAGTTCACAATTATTATAGGTAAAGACGGCGAAGTACCGGTCGATCCGGGCGGCGTGGCGAAAATCATTGATGCCGTTGATAACGTCGGCAACGTGACCGGCTCATTGAAGAGCGATGGTATCACCGATGATACCACGCCAGAACTGCGCGGCAGCGCGCCAGCAGGCAGCGTAGTGCGGATTCAGTACCGGAATGCTCAGGGTGAATGGGTAGATGGCGGTAATGCAGTAATGAACGGCACCAGCTGGAGCTGGACACCGAATCCGGCGCTAACCGAAGGCAACTGGCAATTCAGAGCAAATGCCGGCGACGAGTGGAGTAACGAATTCACCCTTAATATTGATTTGGTGCCTGCAAGCGAGACCACGATTGCTTACGCCTGGGATAATTATGGTCTTGCCACTGGCATGTTAGGGAATTCCGCCCGGACAGATGACCGCACACCTACGTTACATGGGCGCGCCGAAGCAAACAGTATTGTTTATATTGAATATGGCAAAGCTGGAGCCCCCTGGATTCCAGGTTATTCAGTTCAGGTTGGTGCTGATGGTAACTGGGAATTTACACTACCTATCGAATTAGGTAATGGTAACTGGGAGTTCCGGGCAAAAAGTGGTAATAGTGGCGCATTCACACCCAAGTTCAAACTCAATGTGATTGATAATAATCTTGCTCCAACTATTGATTTCGCCCTGGATAATGTGGGTAAAACACAAGGAAAATTAGCATCTGGTAGTATAACTGACGATACAACTCCCGAGCTACAAGGCCATGCCGAAGCCAACAGCACTGTCTATATAGAATACTATCTTGGAAACAGCAGTAAAAACATCGCCTCAGTGACTGCTAATATATATGGAGAATGGACATTTTCCCCGCCAAGACTTAATTATGGGAACTGGACTTTCAATGCTTATACAAACGAAAAAGCACAGAGTACATTTGAAATAAACGTCAGAGAAACCGACTTTACCAGCAGTCGCGAAGATTTTAGTAATGGAGCATTTATACTTATACCAGGTAACACAGTCACTTTAGCATCTGGCATCAAAGTATACCATCAGTATGGGCTCGCCTATCAAAAGGATAAATTAACGATCGGTAATGATTTTCATAACTCTAACTTTGCCACTAACAAACAATCGGCCGTTCATTTTTATATTGAGAAATCAAACTACTTTAAGTTTGATGCTTCTTTTGGATACAGTCAATATAACACAGTATCTTTTTACAATGAAAAAAATGAGCGTATAGGGTCAATTGTAGTTGATAAAAAATATGGCTATCATGCTTATGAGTTTATTGCCCCGGAAGGAGAATTAATAAGTAAAGTATCGGCATCCAATAGTTTTTATACTGACTCTTATGGTAAATCATACTATGACATTTTTTCGTTAGACAATTTCGATTGGGGTATAAAGGATAATGTGATCAAATCCACTGATTTATCTGTGAATGAAATTTCCACATTAGATGCCGATATGTTTAGTGCCTTAGAAAATATAACTGCTGAAGAAGTGTTCTCAAAAGGAACCAAAGATCTCTTCATCGACGACGGCAAAACCCAGCTGATGGTCAACGGCAATCAGGGCGACACCGTACGCCTGGAAGATATCCTGCCTGAAGGCAGCGAGCAGGAGGGATGGACCGAGCAAACCGGCACCGTGACCATCGCCGGGAACCAGTATCACGTGTTCAGCCACGGCGACGCGGAACTGCTGGTACAGGACGGCGTAACGGTGAATCTGGTTTAACCGCGGTTCGGCACCGCATCCTGACATGGCGGCCTGCTCCGGCCGCCGCAATAAAAAAGGTCGTCATAATTGACGACCTTACAGATAAGCTGGCTGGGTTTACGCCGGTGAAACTATTTCTTCACCGTCTCCATGCCCATCAAACCAATCTTCAGATAACCCGCTTCACGCAGCTGATCCATCACCGACATCAGCGTTTCATAATCCACTGACTTATCCGCCTGGAAGAAGATGGTGGTCTCTTTGTTGCCTTCGGTTTGCGCGGTGAGCGCGTTCACCAGCGTCTCTTTGGTCACCGCATCGTTACCAATGTAGATCTGTTTATCGGCTTTGATCGACAGATAAACCGGCTTCTCCGGACGCGGCTGTGGCGCGCTGGTGGAAGCAGGCAGATTGACGCGCACATCCACCGTGGCGAGCGGCGCGGCGACCATGAAGATGATCAGCAGCACCAGCATAACGTCGATAAACGGCGTCACGTTGATTTCGTGCATTTCGCCATCGCCGACCGCATCATCGTTTAAACGCATCGCCATAATACTTATCCTACGCGCAGTTTCTGGGCCGCCGCCGGACGGTTAACTTCTTTTGCAGTATCGACGTTGCCGAGGTCCAGATCGCGGCTCTGCAGCAGCAGCACCTGCGCCGCCACGTCGCCGAGCGAAGCTTTGTAGCTGGCAATCATGCGGGCGAAGACGTTATAGATCACCACCGCCGGAATTGCCGCCACCAGGCCAATCGCCGTCGCCAGCAGCGCTTCCGCGATGCCCGGTGCCACCACCGCGAGATTGGTGGTCTGGGTTTTCGCGATACCGATAAAGCTGTTCATGATGCCCCACACGGTGCCGAACAGACCGATAAACGGCGCGACGGAACCGATGGTGGCGAGGAAGCCGTTACCGCGACCGGCGTGGCGGCTGAACCCCGCGACGCGACGCTCAAGGCGGAAGCTGGTTCGCTCTTTGATGCCGTCAAGGTCTTCGCTGCCGGCGGAGAGTTCCAGTTCGTTACGCGTGTCGGCGAGCAGCACGGCACTGTGGCTGTTGGCTTTGAAGTTTTCGGCCGCGCGATACGCGTCATTCAATGAGCGCGCTTCGCCCAGCGCCAGCTGTTCACGCTTCAGGCGACGTTTCGCCCCGCTCAGCTCTGCATATTTGCCAAAGAAAATCGCCCAGGTAACGACCGAGGCCAGCAACAGGCCGATCATCACAATTTTTACCACGATATCGGCATGCTGATACATGCCCCAAACGGAGAGGTCCGTTTGCATCAAGTCACTGGCTACCACGCTGCGTCTCCGACTTCTGTTGCACCGTTCACGATTGAAGCGCGGATCATAGCAAAAAAACCGACCGAAGTGATAGTGGTTCTCATTACTATTTACAAAGCTGTAACCCGCTGAATTGATACGGCGCAATGTTTAGCGCGATAAATCGCGCCGCTACGGTTGGGTGCGGTTTGCGGAAGGGAGCAACAGGCACGGTTGCGCGATGAATCGCGCCGCTACGGTTGGGTGCGACTTGCGGAATAGAGCAACAGGCACGGTTGCGCGATAAATCGCGTCGCTACGGTTGGTTGCGGTTTGCGGAAGGGAGTAACAGGCACAGTTGCGCGATAAATCGCGCCGCTACGGTTTAGTGCGGTTTGCGGACTGGAGCAACTGGCGCGGACGAACATCCCGCACGGGTCGTAGCGGCGCAATTTATTGCGCTTTGCTTTTCCGCCACGTAATAAAAGCCACAACCAGTCTCTTTCCGCGATTGTGCTGGCGTCACTCTGATATTCGGCAAACGGGCTCAACCCCGCGCCGCGATTCGTGGTAAGTTGGATGCTTTGTGAGACGTGTCAGGAAAGGCAGTGATGGCAACGAAAAAAATTGATACCCGGCTTGTCACCGCGGGACGCAGCAAACGTTACACTCAGGGCTCGGTTAACAGCGTCATTCAGCGCGCATCCTCACTGGTTTTTGACTCCGTCGCGGACAAACAACGCGCCACCGCCGGACGCGCCAGCGGTGAACTGTTTTATGGCCGGCGCGGCACCCTCACCCATTTTTCCTTCCAGGATGCGATGACCGAACTGGAAGGCGGCGCCGGCTGCGTGCTCTATCCGTGCGGTGCGGCCGCTGTCGCCAATGCCATCCTCGCGTTTGTCACCAGCGGCGATCACATTCTGGTCAGCGGCGCGGTGTACGAACCCACCCAGGATTTCTGCACCAAAATTCTCGCGAAGCTTGACGTCACCACCACCTGGTTCGATCACTGCATCGGCAGTGAAATCGGCGAGCTGGTGCAGCCGAATACCCGCGTGGTGTTCCTCGAATCACCGGCTTCCATCACCATGGAAGTGCAGGATATTCCGGCGATTGTCGCGGCGGTGCGCGCCAAAGCACCAGACGCGGTGATCATGATTGATAATACCTGGGCGGCGGGCGTGCTGTTTAACGCGCTGGAGCATGGTATCGACATTTCTATCCAGGCCGGCACTAAATACATCATCGGCCACAGCGATGCGATGATCGGCACTGCGGTCGCCAACGAACGCTGCTGGGCGCAGCTGCGCGAAAACTCCTACCTGATGGGCCAGATGGTGGATGCAGACACCGCGTACATGGCCAGCCGCGGCCTGCGCACGCTGGCTACGCGTCTGCGTCAGCACGAAGAGAGCGGCCTGCGCGTGGCCGAGTGGCTGGCGGCGCAGCCGGAAGTGGCGCGCGTCAACCATCCGGCGCTGGCGCAGTGCAAAGGCCACGAGTTCTGGCGGCGCGACTTCAGCGGCAGCAGCGGGCTGTTCTCATTCATCCTGCATGAAAAACTCACCCCGGCGCAGCTGGCAAATTATCTCGATCGCTTCCACCATTTCAGTATGGCCTACTCGTGGGGCGGCTTTGAATCGCTGATTCTGGCGAACCAGCCGGAAGAGCTGGCGGCAATTCGTCCGGCGGGCGGCGTGGATTTTGACGGCACGCTGGTGCGTCTGCATATCGGTCTCGAGCACGTTGACGATCTGCTGGATGACCTGAAAGCCGGCTTTGCCCGCCTGCATGCGTAAAAAGATAAACCAAACTTAAACCATCCGGTGCGGCGTAGCGGAGATCAACGATTACGCCGTCCCGGACGGTTAAAATACAAGCCTTGTGACTCGATGGGATAGCTGATGGGTGTTTTACATGAGATTGTCCAGGCGCTGTGGCATCAGGATTTTGCCGCGCTGGCCAATCCGGATGTGGTGTGGATTGTCTACGGCGTGATGTTTCTGACGCTGTTCCTGGAAAACGGTTTGCTGCCTGCCTCGTTCCTGCCCGGCGACAGCCTGCTGCTGCTGGCAGGGGCGATGATCGCCAAAGGCGTGATGGATTTTGTGCCGACCATGGTGATTCTGACCACCGCCGCCAGCCTCGGCTGCTGGCTGAGCTATCTGCAGGGGCGCTGGCTTGGTAATACTAAAATCGTCAAAAGCTGGCTGATGCATTTGCCAGCGCAGTACCATCAGCGCGCCTGGCACCTGTTCAATCGCCACGGCCTGATGGCACTGCTGGTTGGCCGCTTTCTGGCCTTCGTGCGCACGCTGCTGCCCACCATGGCGGGCATTTCGGGTTTGCAGAACGGGCGTTTTCAGTTCTTCAACTGGCTGAGCGGCGCGCTGTGGGTCGGGATTGTAGTGGCGATGGGCTACGGCATCAGCCAGGTGCCGTTTATCAAGCGCCACGAAGATCAGGTGATGGCGATCCTGATGGTGCTGCCTATTGTGCTGCTGTTTCTCGGCCTCGGCGGCAGCATTGTGGTGATCTGGAAAAAGCGTCGCCAGAAAGCCTGACCTCTGTAAAGCGCCGCCGTTTCAGGCGGCGTCAAACGGCTGCAGCGCCCCGGTCTGACGCGCACGGCTCGCCTCTTCTCCCGGCGTCACGCCAAAGTACCGTTTAAACTCCCGCGAAAACTGTGACGGGCTTTCATAGCCGACGCGCACGGCGGCGGCGCTGGCCTTCAGCCCATCCTGCAGCATCATTAACCGTGCCTGATGCAGCCGGTAACGCTTGAGATACTGCAGCGGCGAGGTCTGGGTCACCGCCTTAAAGTTATGGTGAAACGCCGAGACGCTCATGTTGACCTCCGCCGCCAGCATTTCCACGCTCAGGCTTTCGGCAAAGTGGTTCTCGATGCGGCGCAGCGCCCGGGCCACCTGGCTGAACTGCGTCTGGCGATTGACCAGTGACAGCAGCGCGCCGCCAATCGGCCCGGTCAGTACGTAATAGATGATTTCACGCACCAGCTGCGGGCCGAGCACGCGGGCGTCACGCGGTTTATCCATCACATCCAGCAGCCGTTCCGCGGCGCACAGCATCTCCTCGCTCAGGAACGCAGAGTGAATGCCGGAGGTTTGCGGCTGCGGCTGAAACTGCTCGTCATCGCCAATGCTTAACAGCAGATCCTGCAAACTGGCCGGATCCACGGTGAGACTCATGCCGGCCAGCGGCTGCTGCGGCGTGGCGTCGGTTTCGCACTCCACCGGCAGCGTGACCGTGAGCATCAGATATTTGGTGGCGTCGTAGCGAAACACCGTGCTGCCGAGGTAGCCGGTTTTGTGTCCCTGAAACAGGATCACGATGCCCGCCGGATACAACATCGGCGTGCGCGGCAGCGGTTCCTCAGCGTAGATCAACCGTACGTTTTCCACCGCACACAGCGGCTTTTGTGGCTCGCGCATCAGCGTGATCACGCGCTGCGCCAGCTGGCGGCAAAGGGCATCGTTCGGCATGGCACTCTCTCGGGCAGCAAAAAACGCAGTGTGCCGCATTGCTGCATAAAGCTCCAGATGGCTGGAGAATCAGGCAAGATTTTTGCAGGATTGCACCGGGCGAAAGTGCCGTTCGGTTGCCACAATGATCCTCAGGTCAGGTTTGTTGACTAGACTTAAGCACATCGTTTCTACGGTAAGTCACTGCAACCGATAAGGAGTCACTATGGCAGAGCAACCCCGGATTAAACTGCACGACGGCAACATGATGCCGCAACTCGGCCTTGGCGTCTGGCAGGCCAGCATTGATGAAGCGCGCAATGCGGTGCTGGAAGCGCTGAAGGTCGGCTATCGCTCCATCGATACCGCCGCCGCGTATAAAAATGAAGAGGCGATTGGCCAGGCGCTGCAGGAAACCGACGTAGCGCGCGATGAAATCTTTATCACCACCAAACTGTGGAATGATGACCAGCAGAATGTTGAACAGGCGATGGAGACCAGCCTAAAGAAGCTGCAGCTGGAGCAGGTGGATCTGTATCTGATGCACTGGCCGTGCCCGCAGAAAGACCACTACGTCGATGCGTGGAAGAAAATGGTAGAACTGCAACAGCAGGGCCTGGCGAAAAGCATCGGCGTGTGTAACTTCCATGAAGCGCACCTCAAGCGGCTGATTGATGAAACCGGCGTGTCGCCGGTGGTGAATCAGATTGAACTGCATCCGATGCTGCAGCAGCGCACGCTGCATGCGTGGAATGCACTGCATCAGATTCAGACCGAGTCGTGGAGCCCGCTGGCGCAGGGCGGTGAAGGCGTGTTTGATCAGGAGATCATTCGCGAGCTGGCGAAGAAGTACAGCAAGACGCCAGCGCAGATTGTGATTCGCTGGCATCTGGACAGCGGCCTGGTGGTGATTCCGAAGTCGGTAACGCCGGCACGCATTCAGGAGAACTTCCAGGTTTTTGATTTCCGGCTGGATAAGTCAGAAGTGAGCGAGATCGCGAAGCTGGATAAAGGCAAGCGGCTGGGACCGGATCCGGAAGAGTTTAATGGGTGACGTGGTTGAAGGATGCCATGGGTGAAGGGTGCGGTTTGCCCCCTCACCCCGGCCCTCTCCCGCACGCGGGAGAGGGAGGTGTCCGCGCGACTCTGAAGCGGTATACCAGTGTGTAATACGGCACAAAACGGTCCCCTCTCCCGCCAGCGGGAGAGGGTTAGGGTGAGGGGAACCACGCACCTCACCCGACCGGATTCACCACCATCTGTCCTGCCGTGCCGCGATCGGCGAGTTCCAGCGTCTGGCTGTAATAGACAAACGGGAAATGCTCTGACGAACTCTGCGGGAAACTCACCAGCAGTTCGACATCGCCATCCACCCAGACCGTATCTTTCCAGCCGCGATCCTCTCCCATGGACTGCGCGCCGTTGACGCTCTTAATCAGGAACATCACGCCCTGAATATGCAGCGACTGCGGTCGGTCGGCGTGAATGATCCAGCGCTCAAAGGTGCCCTGCTGCACCGTCGTATCGATGCGATTCATGTCCCACAGCACACCGTTAATGCCCGGTGTGCCATCGCCGAGGCGAAATTCGCGCGTGCGCACCGCCACGCCATCAAGAATCTGATCCGCCAGCAGGCGCATCGGCAGGTTGTCGGTCACCAGCGGCAGCAGGCCGGTCGGGCGCAGCGTCAGCACCAGCGTATTGGTCAGAATCGATGACGGCTCAAACAGCCCGCGCAGACGATCCATAATGCCTGCCGCCGTGCCTGCGGTGATCGACACTTCATCGCCCTGCGACATATCCACCAGCACTTCGCGACGTTCACCCGGCGCGAGCGACAGCGTCTGCACCGCTACCGGCGCCGGCAGGAAGCCCTGATCGCTGGCGATCACCGTAAACGGCCGGTTATCGCTAAAGCTGAGATCGAAACGGCGCGCGTTGGCCGCATTCAGCAGGCGCAAACGCACCCAGCCGCGCGACACTTCGACATACGGGTTTTGCACGCCGTTAACCAGCAGCGTATCGCCGAGAAACCCGCCGTCCGACGGTGGGTTATAAACCGGCGTGGCAAAGTTATCGAGGCGCTTGTCCTGAATAATCAGCGGGAAATCATCGACGCCGTAATGCTTCGGCAGCGGCAGCGCTTTGCTGATGTCATCTTCAATCAGCCACATGCCTGCCAGGCCGTTATAGACGTGCGGTGCCATGCGATTCGGCGTGTTGGCGTGATACCACAGCGTGGCTGCGCCCTGACGAATCGGCAGCACCGGCGCCCAGTCTACGCCGGCGGACATCATGCGCGGCGCACCGCCCATCAACGCGCCCGGCACCTGCAAACCGCTGACGGTCATCGCCACCGGTTCATTGAGGCGGTTGCTGTAGATCAGTTTGACATCGTCGCCGCTGTAAACGCGCACCGTCGGGCCAAGGTACAGGCCGTTAATGCCCCATACCGGCACTTTGTTGCTGTTGCCGTTAAAGGACCAGTGGCTGCGCTGCAGCGTGAGGAACAGCGGCTGACCGCGGCGTGATTCGATCAGCGGCGGCACCGGCAAAGGCACATCGCCCAGTGGCGCGGCGGCGCGGGCGGCGTAAGGCATAACGCTGGAAGCCAGCGCCATACCGGCAGAAAGCTGAATAAACTGACGTCTGCTGCAAGACATAAAACTTCAGACCTTTTGAGCGTGGCGTGAAGACGCCGTGTCCATGTTGTTATTTTTAATCGTGTTGTGAAGCGCCCGAAAGGCGCGGCTGTGTGTCCGGGTTAGGTCAATGCGCATCCGGGACCCGGTGCGCATGAATGCGCACCCTACAAATGGCGGGATCCGCAACAAATCAATGCACCCGACAGATCGAGTCATAGCACGCGCTGCGGGTGAGCCATTTTTTGCCGGCTAGATTTTACCGTTTTTTTCGCGTTCGGCGACTTCAGCGTTCAACTCTTCCAGCTTAGCAGACATTAATTCACGGCAGTGGGTCGCCAGTTTACGTACCGACGTGGTTTCAAACTGCGTGGTATCCACTGGCGGCAGCATTTCCACGATCACTAAGCCATTGTTCCAGCGATTCAGTTTGATTTTGCCGTGGGTGTTAGAGACCACCACCGGAATGATCGGCACGCCCGCCGCCACCGCCGCATGGAAGGCACCGGTCTTGAACGGCAGCAGACCGCGTCCGCGGCTGCGCGTCCCTTCCGGGAACATCCAGAAGGAAATTTTCTTCTTTTTAAACTGCGCCACCAGCTCGCCGATGGTGCCGTGCGCTTTGGCGCGGTTATCGCGGTCAATCAGCAGGTTACCGGTCAGCCAGTAGAGCTGGCCGAAGAACGGGATCCACAGCAGGCTTTTCTTGCCCACCGTGACCGTGGTCGGCTGTACGATATTGGCAGCGGTGATCATGTCGTAGTTGTTCTGATGGTTAGCGATGTAAATCGCGTTGCCGTAGCTTTCGGCATCCGCCGGTTTACGCAGTTCGACTTTGACGCCAAACACCGTCGACAGACGACCAAACATGTGACCAAAGGTCGCCACGTGGCGCGGATTACGCGGTGAAAACAGACACCAGATGCTGCCAAACACACAAACCAGAATCGAATAAATCACAACGATCAACGTGCGTAAAATTAGTAACATAGCTTCCTCAAATGTGGCAGTCCTTCGCCTTTTCAGTCTTACTCTTCGCTATTCGCGTCACTTTTTGGCCGCGCTGGCGCATTCACTTCCACGCTATCGATCCGCTGCAGTCCGCGCGATACGCTACCGCGACGGCCGCGCTCAGCACGCACTTTCTGCAGATCTTCATCACGCATGATCAGCTTACGCTTGCCGACATAGATAGTGATGGAACTGCCCGGCGGCAGAATCAGCAGCCACTGCAGCTTGTCCACGCCCGCGGCGGCGTCCGCCGACGGAATCGAGATAATCTTGTTGCCCTTGCCTTTCGACATCTGCGGCAGATCGGCCACCGGGAACATCAGCATCCGCCCCGCCTGGGTGATGGCCAGCAGCATGTCGTCGCCAGAGTGCACCGCCAGCGGCGTCATCACTTTGGCGTTTTCCGGCAGCGTCAGCAGCGCTTTACCGGCGCGGTTGCGCGACACCAGATCGGCAAAGGTACAGATGAAACCGTAGCCGGCATCGGAGGCCATCAGCAGCTTCTGATCGTCCGCTTCCATCAGCACCTGCTCAATCACCGCGCCCGGCGGTGGCGTCAGCTTGCCGGTGAGCGGCTCGCCCTGCCCGCGCGCCGACGGCAGCGAGGTCGGATCCAGCGTATAGCTGCGGCCGGTGGAGTCAATAAACGCCACCGGCTGGTTGCTCTTGCCGCGCGCGGCGGCACGGTAGCTGTCGCCGGCTTTGTAGCTTAATCCTGCCGGATCGATATCGTGACCTTTGGCGCTGCGCACCCAGCCCATCTGCGACAGCACAATGGTGACCGGCTCAGCGCTCACCAGCTCATTCTCGCTCAGCGCTTTCGCTTCTTCACGTTCGTGCAGCGGTGAACGGCGGTCGTCGCCGTAGGTCTGGCTATCCGCCAGCAGTTCTTTCTTCAGCAGGTTACTCATTTTGCGATCAGAGGCGAGGATCGCCTGCAGCTGATCGCGCTCTTTTTCCAGCTCGGCCTGTTCACCGCGAATCTTCATCTCTTCCAGTTTGGCGAGATGGCGCAGTTTCAGTTCCAGAATCGCTTCGGCCTGGGTTTCGCTGATGTCAAAGCGCGACATCAGCACTGGCTTCGGCTCATCCTCGCTGCGGATGATGTGAATCACCTCATCAATATTGAGGAACGCTACCAGCAAACCTTCAAGGATATGCAAACGACGCAGCACGCGTTCCAGACGATGATTGAGACGGCGCGTCACGGTATCGCGGCGGTACACCAGCCATTCCGAGAGGATCTCCAGCAGGTTTTTCACCGCCGGACGGTTATCCAGCCCGATCATGTTGAGGTTAACGCGGTAGCTCTTCTCCAGATCGGTGGTGGCAAACAGGTGGTTCATTACCTGATCGAGATCCACCCGATTGGAGCGCGGCACAATCACCAGCCGCGTCGGGTTTTCATGATCCGATTCATCGCGCAGATCCTCCACCATCGGCAGCTTTTTATTGCGCATCTGGCTGGCGATCTGCTCCAGCACGCGCGCACCCGACACCTGATGCGGCAGCGCGGTGATCACCACCTCGCCATCCTCTTTTTTCCACACCGCACGCTGGCGGATTGAACCACGGCCGTTCTGGTAGATCTTGCGGATCTCGTCGCGCGGCGTGATGATCTCAGCTTCGGTCGGGAAGTCCGGCCCCTGCACGATCTCCAGCAGCTCATCCAGCGTGGTGTTGGGCTTGTCGATCAGGCGCACGGCGGCTTCGGCCACTTCGCGCAGGTTGTGCGGCGGAATGTCGGTCGCCATACCCACGGCGATGCCGGTGGTGCCGTTGAGCAGGATGTTCGGCAGGCGCGCCGGCAGCATTTTCGGCTCCTGCAGCGTGCCGTCGAAGTTCGGGATGTAATCCACCGTGCCCTGCCCCAGCTCGCTGAGCAGCACTTCGGCATATTTCGACAGGCGCGATTCGGTGTAACGCATCGCCGCAAAGGATTTCGGATCGTCCGGCGCACCCCAGTTGCCCTGACCATCCACCAGCGGATAACGGTAGGAGAACGGCTGCGCCATCAGCACCATGGCTTCATAGCAGGCGCTGTCGCCGTGCGGATGGTATTTACCCAGCACGTCACCCACGGTACGCGCCGATTTCTTGAATTTTGCGCTGGCGTTAAGCCCCAGCTCGGACATGGCATAAACAATGCGGCGCTGCACCGGCTTGAGACCGTCACCGATGTACGGCAGCGCACGGTCCATGATCACGTACATGGAGTAGTTCAGGTACGCGTTTTCAGTAAACTTGTGCAGGGCAAGACGCTCTGCGCCATCCTGTGTCATTTCACTCATTAAGCTGGCATCCTCACTTCGTGGCCCGCAACGGCGGGTCATCCGGCGGTCATTTGGCGAGGATAGTACCTTATTCGTGGGATTTAGTCACAGGGAAGCCGTTGAGGGCAGAAAGAATCTCCCGGCCTTAAATAACGTGACGCCGGTTGGAAAAATAAAAAGGATTGGGAGCATCATCACACTTATTTAGCGCATTATTGTGTGAGCAGACTCGCATTTAATTTCCCGTCATCGCGGTGTATTAATGCTGTCCGCCTGACGGGACAACATTTAGTATTGTTGCTGCCGCCATCCTTTCCTAAATTCATACTCCATACGACACACCTTTTTCGCGACGGCTTGCTGGCAATGAAATAAATGCCACAAGGAAAAATCCCATTAGGTTTTACCAAAATAAAGGGTGACCGAATGCAAATACTGACTTCGCGACAACACCGGTTAGTGAAATTGCTGTTGCAACAGGCGGCGCCGCAGCCGATTGGTCAGCTGGCGTTACAGCTCGGTGTCTCCGGAAAGACCATTCAGCGCGACCTGCAGTGGCTGGAGAGCTGGCTCAGCAACTGGGCGCTGACGCTGGAGAAAACTCCTGGCCGCGGTGTGCGGCTGCGGGTTGAGGATATGCAGCAGCGTTTGCAGCTGGAGCAGCAGCTGAACGGCGACGAGGCCGGCGACGCGCTCAGTCATAACAGCCGGCGGATAAAAATCGCCTCCCAGCTCCTGAGCGATGCGCCGCGTGCTACGTCAATCAGCAAGCTGTCCGAGCGCTACTTTATCAGCCACGCCTCGATTGTGAATGACCTGAAAGTGATTGAAGAGTGGCTGCAGCCGCTGGGATTAACGCTGCAACGCGGCCCGGGCGGTACGCATATAGAGGGCCATGAGCAGGCGCTGCGTCAGGCGATGGTGTCGCTGATCAACGATGTGATGCAGCAACAGGTCGCCGGTACGCCGCTGCTGCCGCGGCTCGATCCCGGCAGCCAGCAGGCGCTGGTGCACTATTTTGGCGAAGAGGATGTGGCCTTTGTGCAGGCGCTGCTGCAACAGATGGAGCAGCAGCTGAGTTATCCGCTGGGCGATGCCTGGTATCTCAATCTGTGCACGCACATCCTGATCATGATGCACCGCATGGCGCAGGGCAACGCGCTGGCGCTGGACATTCTCACCACCGCGCACGATCTGGATCAGTCGATTCTCACCATTGCCCGGCAGATGGTAGTGCGCATTGAGCAGCGCATCGGCTGTGCGTTGCCGGCCGATGAAGTCGGTTTTATTTATCAATATATCGTCTCCTCCGGCATTGTGGTGGAAGAGCGTGGCGATCAGGTGACGCTGCATAATCAATTTTCCACTGCCGAGTCGGTTAAAATAACCTGCGAATTAATTGATCGTTTCTCGGCGTTTATTCAGCAGGATTTATCTCAGGACCGTTTATTATTTGACGGTTTACTGGTGCATATAAAGCCATTATTAAATCGGCTTAAATATCACATTCATATTCGCAATCCGCTGCTGGATGATATTAAACAGGAAATGAAAGAGATATTTTCTCTGACCCAGCAGGCAATGCAGCTGACCGCGCGCACCTTCGCCCTGTCGCCGGTGGCTGAGGATGAAATTGGTTATCTGTGCGTCCATTTCCAGGCGGCACTGGAGCGGCAGATCGCCCACAAACGCATCCTGGTGGTGTGCTCCAGCGGCGTGGGCACCTCACACCTGCTCAAGAGCCGCATTTTACGGGCCTTTCCGGACTGGGAAATTGCTGGCGTGGTGTCAGCCAGCAATCAGGCGGCGTTTTGTCAGCACCACGCGGTGGATTTGGTGATCACCACCATCCACCTCGACGCCGGTGCCATTCCGGCCGTGTATGTCAGCGCTTTTTTTAATGATGACGATATCCGGCGGGTCACTGACGCCATGATTGGCAGCCAGCTGCCCAACGGCACGCCCTGCGCGTTGGCCGCACACTGATTGAATGAGGAGCAACCATGGACATTTCCCGCATTCTGACGCCGCGCCGCGTTAACCTGGCGCTTAGCGCCACCAGTAAAGAAGAGGCGATCAACGAACTCACCGATCTGCTGGTGAGTGACGGCGCCATCAGCGATCGCGCCGCGTTTATTGCCGATGTCTGGCTGCGTGAAGCGGAAGGCTCGACCGGCTTCGAAAACCATATCGCGATTCCGCACGGCAAATCGTCGGCGGTCAAACAAACCACGCTCGCCATCGGCCGCACCCAGCAGGACATTCCGTGGGAAACGCTGGATGGCAGCCAGGTGCGCTGCATCATCCTGTTCGCCGTGCGGCTGGAAGATCAGAATACCACCCATATTCGCCTGTTGTCGCAGGTGGCCAGCGCGCTGGCCGATGATGAGGTGATAGCCCGACTGCTGGCGGAGAATGACCCCGGCAATATCATCCGGCTGTTTAGTCAGTACGCCGAAACCGACCTCTGTTAACACCCAACACCTTGAGGTGCCACATGAATATCGTCTGTGTAGCGGCCTGCACCGCAGGCATCGCGCATACCTACATTGCGCGCGAAAAACTGATTAAGGGGGCTCACGCGCTGGGCCACACCATCCACGTTGAAACCCAGGGCACCATCGGCACTGAAACGCCGCTGACGCGTGAGCAGATCGACGCCGCTGACGTGGTGATCCTCGCGGTTGACGTCAAGATCAACGGCGAAGAGCGCTTTCAGGGCAAACCCATCGTGCGAGTGAAAACCGAAGTGGTGATCAAGTCACCGGTGAAATTCCTCGAAAAAGTGGCGGATTCACTGGCGCGCGCCTGAGGAGATTGATCATGAGCGATCACAAACGTCAGTACGGCCAGGAGATCAAAGGCCATCTGCTCACCGGCATCTCATGGATGATCCCGCTGATCGTCGCCGCCGGCATCTGCATTGCGCTCGGCCAGGTGATTGGCGGGCCGGACGTCGGCAAGCAGACCGGCAGCATTGCGTGGATGCTGAACCAGATCGGCGGCTGGGGCATGGGGCTGATTGTGCCGCTGATCAGCGCCGCCATCGCCTACTCCATTGCCGATCGTCCCGGCTTTGCGCCTGGCCTGATCGTCGGCTTTATCTGCGGCCAGATCGGCACCGGCTTTATCGGCGGCATTCTGGGCGGTTTCCTCGTCGGCTATACCGTGCTGCTGCTGCGCCGGGTGATCAGGCTGCCGCAGTCGATGCAGGGGCTGATGCCGATCATGGTGCTGCCGCTGCTCAGCACCATTATCGCCGGGCTGCTGATGATGACCTTTATCGGCCAGCCGATCGTCTGGCTGCAAAAGACGCTGATTCATCTGCTGGAGTCCATGCAGGGCGGCTCAAAGTTCGTGATGGGCGCCATCCTCGGCGCGATGGCCACCTTCGACTTTGGCGGGCCGATCAATAAGACCATGTCGCTGTTCGCCGACGGCATGCTGGTCGACGGCATTTACGGTCCGGAAGCGGTGAAATTTGTCGGCTCCATCATTCCGCCGTTCGGCATCACCCTCTCTTATCTGCTGACGCGCCACAAATACACCAAAGCAGAGAAAGAGGCGCTGAAAGCCGCCTTCCCGATGGGCATCTGCATGATTACCGAAGGTGTGATTCCGATTGCGGCACGCGACCTGCTGCGCGTAGTGGCCAGCTGCGTGGTGGCCTCAGCGCTGGCCGGCGGACTGATTATGGTGTGGGGCGTGGAAGCGCCGGTGCCGCACGGTGGCATGTTCGTGGTGCCGCTGTTCACCAAACCGTGGCTGTTCTGCCTGGCGCTCGGCATTGGCACCGTGGTGTGCGGCGTGATGCTGTCGGTGATGAAAAAACCGGTCACGCAGCAGGATGAAGAGTTCGATGACGTGGAAGCACCCGGCGTCCGCGATGAAGAGATCAAATTCACTCTGGAATAAGGAGCCCGCATGTTTGCCATGATGAATGACCTGATTCAGGACGCCTACCAGCACAAGTACGCGGTGCTGGCGATCAATTGCTTCAACCTCGAAACCGCCCGCGCGGCGATTCAGGCGGCGGAACAGCAGCGCGCGCCACTGATCCTCAATGTGTATCAGGGACACAGCGCGCATTTTCCGCCAGCGGTGGCGGCGCCGCTGGTACAGGCGCTGGCGGCTCAGGCTGCGGTGCCGGTGGCGCTGGCGCTCGACCACGGCAAAGCCTTCCCGCTGATTGGTCAGGCGTTTCGCGCCGGCTTTACCGGTCTGATGATTGACGCATCGGCCGAACCGCTGGCGGACAATATTCGTCAGACCGCAGCGGTAGTGAAGATGGCGCATACCGCTGGCGTGTGCGTTGAAGGCGAACTGGGGCATATCGCCGATGCGCCCACATATGAACTGGCCGATGCCGCCGTGAAGATGACCCGGGTAGAAGACGTGCTGCCGTTTATTGAGCAGACCGGCATCGATCTGCTGGCGATTTCGGTCGGTACCGCGCACGGGCTTTATCCGCCGGGCGTAAAGCCGAAGATCGACTTCGAACGGCTGCAGCAGCTGCACGCGGTGACGACGCGGCCGCTGGCACTGCACGGCGGCTCGGGCACCCCGGCCGAGGATATACGCCGCGTCAGCGCCTGTGGCGTCGCCAAAATCAATGTCGGCGCTGCGGTGTTCGACGCCGGTAAGCACGCAGTGCAGCAGGCGCTGCGCCAGCATCCGCAGGCCGAGCTGGCCGATGTGCTGGCGCTGATGGAGTCCGCCTGTCGCGAAGTGGTTATTGAATATCTGAGCTGGTCAGGGTCGGCAAACCGCTACTGACGCCCCGATCGCGGCGCAATTTCCAACTGTTTCTTTTTATCCCTCATCGGGTCGGCGCGTGCGCCGGCTCTGGTAAAACTCACGCTAAGGAAACATAAACATGTTGATTTCAATGAAAGAGATGCTGGCCCCGACCCGTGAACATCGCTTCGCCATCGGCGCATTTAACGTCGCTGACAGCTGCTTTATCCGGGCCGTGGTGGAAGAAGCCGAAGCCACCAATACGCCCGCCATTATTTCTATCCATCCGAGCGAACTGGAATTTGTCACCGATGAATTTTTTGGCTACGTGCGCGAACGCACCTTAAAAAGCCGCGTGCCGTTTACTATTCACCTCGATCACGGCGCTTCAATTGCGCAGGTGCTGCGCGCTATTCAGTGCGGCTTTACCTCGGTAATGATTGACGGCTCGCTGCTGCCGTACGAAGAGAACGTGGCGCTGACCAAAGAGGTGGTGAAGCTGGCGCACGCGGTGGGCGTGTCGGTGGAAGGCGAACTCGGCACCATCGGCGATACCGGCACTACGGTGGAAGGTGGCGTGAGTAAGGTGATCTACACCGAACCGGCGCAGGCGGAGGATTTTGTGCAGCGCACCGGCGTCGATACGCTGGCAGTAGCGATTGGCACCGCGCACGGTATCTATCCCAAAGATATGAAACCGGAGCTGCAGATGCACATTCTGAAGGATATCTCGCAGCGCGTAGATATTCCGCTGGTGCTGCACGGCGGTTCGGCCAACCCGGACGCGGAGATTGCCGAGGCGGTGACGCTGGGCGTGGGCAAGATTAATATCTCCAGCGACATGAAGTTCGCCTATTTCGCCAGACTGCGCGAGATCCTCGCGCGGGAGAGCTGGTGGGATCCGAATGTGATTTATCCGGACGCCATCGCCGCCGCGAAAGCGGTGATTCGCTACAAGATGAATCTGTTTGGCGGGCTGGGTAAAGCCGGGTTGTATCGTTGATTCCAAAACAATAAATAGGGCCGCTACGGAAGTGCGGGATGTCAGTTGCCCATGCCGTAGCGGCGCGATTTATCATACGTATTCACCCGCCGCACTGCTGCTGATTGCGCAATAAATTGCGCCGCTACGGGACGGTAACGCCTGTCGCGAAACGATTACTTCACCACCCCCAGCCACTGTCTGGCGATCTGCGCATATTCGTCGGTGGCAGTGCTGAGGTGCAGCCACTGATCGACATAAAGCTTCCAGCTCATATCATCACGCGGGATCATGTAAGCCTTCTCGCCATATTGCATCGGCTGTTGCGGATTGATGGCACACAGCGACGGATAGTGCTGCTGCTGGAACAGCGCTTCGGAAGCATCGGTAATCATTACGTCGGCTTTGTTATCCACCAGCTGCTGGAAAATGCCGGTGTTCTCCGCCAGTTGCAGGCTGGCCTGCGGCAGATGACGGTGCACAAATGCTTCGTTGGTGCCGCCAGCCGGCTCGATTACCCGCACCTGCGGTTGGTTGATCTGCTCAACCGTCTGGTACTTCGCTTTATCCGCGCAGCGCACCAGCGGAATTTTGCCATCGACGCCCAGCGGCTGTGCGAACCAGGCGATCTGCTGACGTTTAAGCGTCACGGAGACGCCGCCCAGCGCGATATCACACTGTTTCGCCACAAAATCTTCGCTCAGGGTTTTCCACGTGGTTGGCACCCACTCTACTTTTGCGCCGAGGCTGGCGGCCAGCGACTGCGCCATGCTGATGTCCAGCCCTTCGTACTGGCCGTCGCTGCGCAAAAAGGTGTAAGGCTTGTAATCGCCGGTGGTGCAGACCTTCAGGGTTTTGCTCTGGCGAATGTCATCAAGGTGGGATTGCGCCTGAGCCGCGCCGGCCACCAGAAGTAAAGCACTCAGTATCACAGTTTTCATGGTGTGTTCTTTTTAAGTGGATGTTGGTTTGCGTGCGGATTGTTGCATAAGTAACGGCATTATTGCTTTGAGAGCAAAAGTCTTGTGATCAATCACGCATTTTTTTGCCCCGCGCGCGCGCGTAGAGTGGGCGGCATCTATGAGAAACGGAGCGAATTATCCATGAGCAAGATTTTGATTATCGACGGCGGCAAGACCTTTGCCCATTCCAAAGGCGAACTGAACCATACCCTGACCGAAGTGGCGGCCAGCCAGTTGCGCGATCTGGGCCATGAGGTTCAGGTGACCGTTGCCGATAGCGACTACAACGTGGCAGACGAAGTGCAGAAATACCTCGACAGCGACGTGGTGATTTATCAGATGCCGGGCTGGTGGATGGGCGAGCCGTGGACGGTGAAAAAGTACATCGATGAGGTGTTTACTCTGGGCCACGGCGCGCTGTACGCCAGCGATGGCCGTTCGCGCAGCGATGCCGGCAAAAAGTACGGTTCCGGCGGCCTGATTCAGGGCAAAAAATACATGCTGTCGCTGACCTGGAACGCCCCGCTGGAAGCCTTTACCGATCCCGACCAGTTCTTTGAAGGCGTCGGCGTGGACGGCCTGTACCTGCACTTCCATAAAGCCAATCAGTTCCTCGGTATGGAAAGTCTGCCGACCTTTATCTGTAACGACGTGATTAAACAGCCGGACGTGCCGCGCGATATCGCACGTTATCGGACTCATCTCAGCCAGATCTTTGCTTAACTGTAAGCACACCGGGAAAAAACAGAAGGAAGCGTTATGTTAACTGTGGTTGCAGAAATTTGCGTTAAGCCGGGCCGCCGTCAGGAGGTGCTGGAGGCGATTAATAAACTGATCCCTGTCGTGCTGGAAGAAGAGGGTTGCCATCAGTACGATGCGCTGGTCGATCACCAGGCGCAGGTGCCGTGGAAGCAGAACTCGCCAGACTCGATCTTTATGCTCGAGCAGTGGGAATCGCTGCGCCATCTGGAGCAGCATCAGCAGATGCCGCACATGGATGCGCATCGCGCCACCATCAAAGATGACGTGGTGGACGTGAAAATTCTGGTGCTGGAACCGACCGCCTGATTTTTCCGCTGCGTGCATAAAAAAAGCCCCGGTTTTGCGACCGGGGCTTTTGTTTAGCGGCTAATCAACGATCAGTGCTGTTCGTTGTGCAGGTTCTGCACCAGCAGTTCCGCATCACCGTTGCTGTAGACGTTGTACTCGTTGCCACCGACGGTGACGGTACCGGTGGCCTGCTGCCAGGAGCTGGCATCTTCACCGGCTGGCAGGATGTCTTCCAGCGTCAGCGCCTCGCCCTGCTTGGCATTCACCACCAGCTGAGACTTGCCGTTGTCGATGAACAGAGAGTCCTGGCCCTGCGCCATGATGTCGTTGAGCGACATGCTCATCAGTCCTTCTACATCTGTCATACCAGCCACAGAGAAGAAGTCGATCTCTGGCGGCGGCGGCGGCGGGGTGACGTCAACGTTGGTTTTAACGGTATGGTCAATGACCAGCTCGTTACCGGCCGCATCGCGTATCGTGACGTTAAAGGCATAATCGCCTTCTGCCAGTTTGTCAGACTCATAGCGCCACACGCCGTTTTGCACCACGGTAGAGCCGATCAGATTCTCACGCGCTTCGTCGGCCCAAATCATCACGATAGAACCGTTTTCTGACCCCTTACCTTTGAAAATCAGGGTGTCATCGTTGGTGTCCGGACGCACCGGGATTTCAATGCCGGTTTTATCCGCGAATACGCCTTCGAAGTTAGCCTTAGCGCCACCTTCAACTGGCTCCGGCTTGGTGGTATCCACGTCAAAGTTGATGGCGGCTTCTTTGTCGCCTTTCACACCGGACTGGCTCACCGGCTGAACTTCAACTTTATGGTTGCCCTCGCCCAGTTCTGGCAGCTCATAGCTCCACTTGCCGTCAATAACGTCAACTACAATCGGCTCCAGATCGTCGATGTAAATGATCACCTGCGACAGATCTGGTGAGGTACCCTTCAGGGTTGGCTGTTTATCATCGGTAACCATGCCATTTTCGATGTTACCCTGAATAGGACCGACGTTATCCTCCAGTACGTATGAGCCTTCCATCGAGCCTGGCTTTTTGGTGTCGATGATCAGATCGATAGGATCGGAGGGCTGCGATTCGTTGCCAGCCGGATCGGTGATCCCGATGATAACCTGATAGTTACCGTCATCGATTGGGTTCTCCGGTTTCACTTCCCACTTGCCGTCTTCGCCGACAATGCCGGTGCCGATCACCACTTTATTACCGGTACCGTCTTCGATAATGACTTCCACTTTGTCGCCCGGGTTGCCGCCGTCGCCGCCGAAGCCAGGACGGTTGTCATCAATGGGCTGACCTGGCTCAACCGGACCGTTTTTATCACCTTCGTTATCGATGATCGTCGGTGGTTTTGGCTGATCCGGTGGCGTAATATCGATAATCACGTTGATTGGATCAGAGGTCGGTGACTCTTTGCCGGTGGACGGATCTTTGGCGATCAGTTCAATATCATGCGAACCCTCTGCCAGTTCTGGCAATTCAATTTCCCACTTGCCATCTCTAACAATTGCGCTTGCCACCGGCTCGCCATCAACGATCACGGAAATGACGTCGCCATTGTTGCCTTCACCGCGCAGCACTGGCGTGGTGTCGTTGGTGGAATCGCCTGGCTGCAGTACGCGCTCTTCATCACCGTTGTTAGCGACCATCTCATCCACCACCGGGGCCGGCAGAATGTTGCTGTCGACAACCAGTCTGAACGGATCGGTTTTCTCAGAGACGGTGCCGCCTTTGCTGATGGAATCCACAACCAGCGAGTGCTCGCCCTCACCCAGCTCAACCTCCAGTTTCCATTCACCGCGTGAGTCCACCACGGTTGAACCGATCAGTTTATCGCCGTCCCACACGCGCACGATCACGCCCGCATCTCCCCTGCCCGACAGGGTTGGAGTTTTGTCATCGGTAATGTCACCTGACTTCAGCGGACCGGTAACGCGGCCTTCGTCATCGAACACCTCATTCAGTGATGGCGCGTCCGGCACTTTGGTATCCAGCGTCAGCGCGAAGTTGTCAGAGCGCGGGCTCTCGACGCCGAAGCGATCGGTGTAGCTGGCGCTGAACACGTGGGTGCCGTCGGTGGTCAGTTCCGGCGTGAAGCTCCAGCGGCCATCGGCACCGGCTTTCACGCTGCCAATCGCTTTGGAGTAAATATCGTAGATTTTAACCAGGCTGTCCGGCTGAGCAACACCGTACAGGGTTGGGGTTTTGTCATTGGTATAGTTGCCCGGCGTCAGATAGGTATCCGCGCTGCCTTCATTATCAATCACGCGCATAATCTGCGGTGCTTCCGGTGCAGAAGTGTCGATATTGTAAATACGCGGAGTTGATGATCCCCAGTTGCCCGCACGGTCCAGATAACGAATGCCCGCGACGTGCAAACCCTCTTTCAGCTCCGGCGACTCAAACTGCCATTTGCCACTGGCATCAGCGCGGGTAGTGTAAACTGTTTCATCAATAACAATCTGTACTAATGCATTGGGTTCCGCGTTTCCACCGCTGATCGTAATTACTTTTGTGTTGATGGTTCTGACCGGTTCACCCGCAGAATTAGCCGCATCCACGATGGCTGCTTCTGCCGGCGTTTCAGATACCGCTTCGTTCACTGCCTGAGTGACTACACCGTCGGCAATTGTCAGGTTGAAAGCATCAGAAATCGGGCTTTCATGGCCAACCTTATCTTTCGCCATCACGGTCAGTTTGTGCTCGCCGTCTGCCAGCTCCGGCGTGATGCTCCATGCACCCATTTTGTCTGCTACCACCGAACCGATCTCTTTACCGTTATCGTACAGGGTAACAATCGTGCCAGGCTCGGCCACACCGGACAGCGCCGGCGTTTTATCGCTGGTGGCGTCACCCGGCGTCAGGTAGCGATCTTCCGCCGCAGCGTCATCAATCACGCGCCAGATTTCCGGTTTCGCCGGAGGCGTAGTATCCATATCAAGAATGAAGATAGTCGGATTACTCGGGTTAGTCGCTTTATCAATTGATACCAGCTGAATGACATGGGTGCCGTCTAACCAGCTGGTTTTCGGGTCGAATGACCATTTGCCGTCCTCGCTGATATCAACAATGTGCGCTGTACCATCGATTGTGATCTCCAGCTTGCCGCCGTTGGCATTTTTTACTTCCTTATCGATCCATTGATAAAACTGATCTTTGGTCGAGATAACGCGGGCGTTCTCTAATTTACCTTGAATATTAGCCATGATGTGCATTCCTTTTACGTTAAATAATGTTTCGGGATTTCCAGCCGAATACAGGTTTAATTTCGCTTTTTATGTCTGCAGACAATACGAGAAACGTCTTAATTGATTAAGTTATATGAACCATTAATAACTTTATCGAGGCACAGTGCCTCACACCTCATCAATATGAGATGTGAGAATGTGCTACTAAAATAATTAAATCAGATCACTTATTTTCAACGCTGATAATAACCCGGCGCTCGCTGGCATAGCATGCTTTCTGCTCCTGCAGGTTGCCTGAACAGTTAGTATTAACCTGAGATTCCCCCATGCTTTGCGCGGTGATATTGGCCGCCTTCATTCCCTGGGCGATCAGCAGTGCTTTCACCGCCTCGGCGCGACGCTGGCCGAGCGCCATATTACTGCTGTCGCTACCAATAGGATCGGTAAAGCCGGTGACGATGATGTGGCGTTGAGCGGCATTTTCCTTTTTCAGCATGCCGGCAAAACTGCTGAGTGCTTCGCGCCCCTGTGCGGAGATGTCGTTGCTGTTGGCGCTGCCAAAGCGGAACAGCAGGTCAGATGAAAATGCATAGTTATCATAAGCTTCAGTCGTTCCTTCCTGACAGCGCTTTACCGACGAGGCGCGCGACAGCAGATGAGCCTGCCGTTTGGTGCTCAGCAATTCCTGCTGCGCCTGCTGCTGGCTGACCACCAGCGGACGACCGCTGTCATCGAGGTTAGCGCGAATGTAGTAGGTTTTACCGGCAGCCAGTTTATCACTCCACGATTGCGCGCGTTTACCCTGATAATCTGGCGCATCGTTGACATAACTGCCCAGCGAATGCGTGCCCGGCGCGACACAAAACACCGTATAGCCACCGGCCAGTAATGACGTCTGAAATTCACCGTCGACATAAATATTCGCCGGTTTTTCTCCGGTTAATGAAGCCGGACGATAATAAACCACCCTCGCCTGCTCTGCCGATACTGGCGATAAACTGCGCCATGCGGCACCAAATGAATTTTGCGCCTGGGTTGAAAAAGTCGTTAATACTGGCGCACACACCAGTGAAGCTAAAAGTAATTTTTTTGCAATTTTCATTTAAGTTTCACAGGTGCAATAAATTGCACCTGTATGCTCCAGATAAATTAGAATTGTTCGATTTCGTTCTGTAAGAACAGCGCATCTGATTGGGAATTATTTTCAGCCATTACACCACTCTGGCTTTCCTGATTATTCCAGTCATTAAACGCATCGTTATTAAGCTGCACTAATTCCGCATTAATCGGCTGCTGCTGCTCGTCGGCCTCATTGAACAGTTCATGATTGTCCAGCGAAAGCAGAGCCGAAAGATCGAGACCGGCCAGCTCAAGCGCATTAATTTCTGGCGGCGGCGGTGGAATGGTGTCGACTTCCACTTCATAAATGTCCGTTTTGCCGGTCACTTCGCCATCGCTGGAGAACACGCCGCGTAGCTGATAGATATCGTCTGCCAGATCCGTCGTCGTCAGCTCCCATTTGCCGTCAGCCCCAATCGTGGTAGTGAAGCTGTAGCTGTTCTCCAGACCGACAATGTAGATGGTAACCAGCTCGCCCGGCACGCCCTTACCGGCCACGATGATGCTCGGATCGTTCATCGCGCCGCCGTTTTCGATTGGCGTACGCACGCCGGCGTCGTTATTGTCTTTAAAGATATGCTCAATCACGCCGGAAACCGGAACGTCCGGATCGGGCAGGCCATCGACAGGTTCAGGATCGACCGGCACTTGCGTGTCGCCTTCAAACCCAATCGTGACCTTGTCAGAGGCCGGCGATTCGTTACCGGCCGGATCGCGCACTACGATCTCCAGCTCGTGCTCACCCGGTTGCAGATTGTTTTCTGGCGTGAAGGTCCACTTGCCGTCTTCCACAATCACCGAACCAATGGGCTTGCCGTTGTCGATAATCACCACGATATCGCCGTCGTTGCCGCTGCCTTCCAGCGTCGGACGCAGATCTTTTGTGGTGGAACCGTCTTCCAGCGGATTACCTTCGCTGTCTTTAATCACGCCGATGCCCGGATTTTCCGGCGCCACGGTGTCCACATCAACGATGAACGGATCGGATGGCAGTGATTTATTACCCACCTGATCGACCACCACGATGCTCAGCTCGTGTCGCCCATCCTGCAGTGCCGGAGCCGTAAAGGTCCAGTTGCCTTCGGCGTCTACCCTGGCGGTGCCCAGCTTCACGCCATCGTTCCAGATTTCTACCGTCGAGCCCGCTTCAGCTTTACCGGTCAGCGTCGGCGTATTGTCTTTCGTCACGCCACCTTTTTCGATCAGCACCGGCGGATCCTGCATATCGTCCATCACGCTGCCAATGGTGCTTTTGGCTGGCGCCGTCAGATCGATGATGAATTCCCACGGATCGCTCTCTTCACCCACCACGCCTTCGGCGTTACGCTCGGCGGTAACGATGCTGTGATTGCCTGCCGCCAGCGGTTTTTCCGGCGTAAAGGTCCAGTTACCCTCGTCATCCACCAGCACTTCACCCAGCAGCGTCTCACCATCCCATATTTCAATGGTGTTGCCCGGCGTGCCGGTGCCGTTGAAGGTGGGCATGGTGTCATCGGTGCGGCCGCCGTTCGCTACCGAACCGGTTACGTCGCCGATATCATCAATCACATCGCTGATGGTGGGCTTGCTGATATCGCCGCCGCCGCTGCCACCGCCGCCTTCACCTTTGCCGCTGTGGCTGCCGTCGTTATTGTCGTAATGGTGTTTCGCCGCGACATAGCCAAGACCCGCCGCTGCCGCGATAGCCGCCAGACCGCCGAGCGCAATCAGCGCCGGCGACCATTCAAAGCCGCTGGCCAGTGCGTAACCGGAATTATCATCAACGCTGCCTTCACCCAGCGCCAGCGCGGTAGTTTCGCCGTCGGCCAGCGCGGCCGCTTCGTGGTCGGCATTACCGTCCGTCGCGACGTAAGCGTGCATTTCGCCGTCTTCCGCTTTACCCACTAAGGTGCCGGATTTAGCGAAGAAATCTTCGATAATCAGATCCGGTTTGCTGGCGTCTGAGCCTTCCAGCATCACCAGCAGGTTTTTCCCCACGCGTTTAACGGTGATGTTTTCAGGCGCGGTGCCGTCCTGATTCTGCGTCAGCAGATATTTACCGTTGGTAATTGCCTGAATCTTCACTGCTTTGCCATCTTTACCGGCGCGCAGCACTTCCGCTTTTGTTATGGTTTTCTTATCGATAACCGCCACACTTACGGGTGAAACGTTCATGATTCTTCCTTCCGTCGATTAATTTTGACTGCGCGTTTGCAGGCAAGCGCCGCAATCTCCCTGGCTCTGCCCTTGGGTGGGCTCAAAGTTGCGACATAATCCGGAAAGAGATAAATCCGAGACATAAGAAATGTCCCGTTAGGAAAAAATTCTTAAATGGGCGACCGAAAGATAGCTAAATCATTAACCGATTGAATTAAAGCGTTTTTATCAGTGAAGGCAGAACATAACAGGAAAGGTTATTCAAACAGAACCGGACTATAACAGATGATTTTCCTGAATTTTTTCCCGTAAAAAATCCAGAAAACAGGTGATGCGGGAACTGAGCGACTGGTTGCGATAGTACACTGCGTGAATCGGCAGGCGCAGTTCGCGCGTGTCATTTTCCAGCACCTGTACCAGCCGGCCGCTGGCGCGATCCTCGCGGCTGACAAAATCCGATAGCCGCACAATGCCCTGGCCGGCCAGCGCCAGCTGGCGCAGGGTTTCACCGCTCGACGCGCAAAGCGTGGGTTTGATGCGCAAAAACTCGCCTTCGCGCTGCCACACCGGCCAGACATTGTGCGCGTCCAGCTGGCTGAATCCCAGCAGCTGGTGCGTCAGCAGATCTTCCACGCTCTGCGGCGCGCCGGCTTTTTCCAGATAGGCCGGACTGGCCAGCAGGCGAATCGCGCTGCTGCCCAGCACGCGGGCGCGCAGCGTGGAGTCGCGCAGTTCGCCAATGCGAATAGCGATATCGGTTTGCTGCTCAAGCAGGTCGATGACAATGTCATCGGTGTTCAGCTCCAGCTGAATTTGCGGATAGCGCGCGCAAAATTCGGCAACCAGCGGCACGATAACATGCAGGGTAAACGGTGTATTGGCGTTGACGCGCAGCCGTCCGGAGGGAATGTCGCGCCGCTGCGCAATATGCTCTTCGGCCTGCTCCACCGACGCAAGGATTTGCCGCGCGTGATCGAGAAAAATCAGCCCCTCTTCGGTCAGCGCCAGGCGACGCGTGGTGCGGTGCAGCAGCGTGGTTTGCAGTTTGCTTTCGAGGCGGCTCAGCGCCCGGCTGATGCCGGAGCTGGTTTGATCCAGCTGTTCCGCGGCGGCGGTAATCGAACCGGTGTCCACCACCGCGACCCAGGCGCGTAACTCTTCCAGTGTGATTTTCACTCTTCCTACCTCAGCGCATTGCTACTTCGAGACCGGTCTTAGCCTCGTTCTCACGGCTGCTGAGGTAGATTGCTCCACGTTCAGCAGCGGCAGGATACCACAATGCAGCAAAACGCAGGGATTATCGCTGACCCGGGGCAGCAGGCGGCATATGGGTGCCGCGCACAGCGCGGTTTTCATTAACGGACATGTGGCGATGGGACAGATTGGGACGGGCAGCGATGGCACGCCTTGCAGGCATAAAAAAGGGACGCCGCAGCGTCCCGTTTGCATCACACTTCGAGGTCGGCGAGGTCACCTTTTTCCTGTAGCCAGTTGCGACGGTCTTCCGAGCGTTTCTTCGCCAGCAGCATGTCCATCATCCGTAACGTCTGCTCGACGTCTTCTTCGTCGACCGTCAGTTGCACCAGACGACGGGTGTTGGGATCGAGCGTGGTTTCGCGCAGCTGCAGCGGGTTCATCTCACCCAGACCTTTAAAGCGCTGCACGTTCGGCTTGCCTTTTTTCCGCTTCAGCTGCTCCAGCACGCCCTCTTTTTCGTCTTCATCGAGCGCGTAATACACCTCTTTACCGAGGTCGATGCGGTACAGCGGCGGCATCGCCACATAGACGTGGCCCTGCTGCACCAGCGAGCGGAAGTGCCTCACAAACAGCGCGCACAGCAGCGTGGCAATGTGCAGGCCGTCGGAGTCCGCATCCGCGAGGATACAGATTTTGCCGTAGCGCAGCTGGCTGAGATCTTCACTGTCCGGATCGATACCGATCGCCACCGAAATATCATGCACTTCCTGCGACGCCAGCACTTCGTCCGACGACACTTCCCAGGTGTTGAGGATCTTGCCTTTCAGCGGCATTATCGCCTGATATTCACGGTCGCGCGCCTGCTTGGCGGAGCCGCCCGCAGAATCCCCTTCCACCAGGAACAGTTCGGTTTTATTCAGATCCTGCGCGGTACAGTCGGCCAGCTTGCCCGGCAGCGCCGGTCCGCTGGTCAGCTTTTTACGCACCACCTTTTTCGCCGCGCGCATACGGCGCTGTGCGCTGGAGATCGCCAGCTCGGCCAGCATTTCGGCGGCCTGCACGTTCTGGTTGAGCCACAGGCTGAAGGCATCTTTCACTACCGCCGAGACAAACGCCGCGCACTGGCGTGAGGAGAGACGCTCTTTAGTCTGTCCGGCAAACTGCGGATCCTGCATTTTGACCGACAGCACGTAGGCGCAGCGATCCCAGATATCCTCCGCCGACAGCTTCACGCCGCGCGGCAGAATATTGCGGTATTCACAGAATTCGCGCATCGCGTCGAGCAAGCCCTGACGCAGGCCGTTAACGTGCGTTCCGCCCTGCATGGTCGGGATCAGGTTGACGTAGCTTTCGGTCAGCAGCTCGCCGCCCTCCGGCAGCCACAGCAGCGCCCAGTCGACTGCCTCCACATCACCGGCAAAGCTGCCGACAAACGGTTTTTCCGGCAGCGTTGGCAGGCCGTTCACCGCTTCGCTCAGGTAATCCGTCAGGCCATCCTGATACAGCCAGGTTTGCTCGGTATCGTTCACCTTGTCTTTAAAGACAATTTCAACGCCCGGGCACAGCACCGCTTTGGCTTTCAGCAGATGCTTTAGGCGGGAGACCGAGAAGCGCGGGCTGTCAAAGAAGCTTTCGTCTGGCCAGAAGTGAACGCTGGTGCCGGTGTTACGTTTGCCTACCGTACCAATCACCGCCAGATCCTGCACTTTATCGCCGTTTTCGAAGGCGATCTGGTAAATCTCACCGTTGCGGCGCACCGTGACTTCCACACGCTTCGACAGGGCGTTCACCACCGAAATCCCCACGCCGTGCAGGCCGCCGGAGAACTGGTAGTTTTTGTTGGAGAATTTACCGCCGGCGTGCAGGCGACAGAGAATCAGTTCGACCGCTGGCACGCCCTCTTCCGGGTGGATATCGACGGGCATACCACGGCCATCATCAATCACTTCCAGCGACTGATCGGCGTGCAGGATGACTTCCACGCGTTTGGCGTGACCAGCCAGCGCCTCATCGACGCTGTTATCGATCACTTCCTGGCCCAGATGGTTAGGGCGTGTGGTATCGGTGTACATGCCCGGACGGCGACGTACCGGTTCGAGGCCGGTTAAAACCTCAATGGCGTCAGCATTATAGCTAGATTGGCTCATCGTAACAGTCTGATTAGCAATAGGAAAATGGGCCCATCCCGCAGCATCAGGGAGTATTCAGTCCCAGAAAATCAATCATCTGCGCAAAATGGCGTTCGAATCCGATATAGGCATGATTGCCGCCCTCTTCTACCGTCTGACGGCACGCGCTGTAGTAATCCAGCGCCTGGCGATAGTCGAGCACTTCATCGCCGGTTTGTTGCAGCAGCCAGAGTAGATCGGGCGCTTCCAGAGGGTCAATCTGCATCACTTTCAGATCGTAAATGTGGCGAGACTCTAACACATATTGCTGGCCGGTGTAGGGATTCCGGTTTTCACCCAGATAATCCACCAGCAGTTCAAACGGCCGCACCGCCGGATTCACCACCACCGCCGGCAGCATGAAACACTGCGACAGCCAGGTGGCAAAATAGCCACCGAGCGATGACCCCACCAGCCCGAGCGGTTCACCGGCATACTGCATCACCAACTCTTCCAGCAGCGCGGCAGCCTCAGCGGGAAAAGTCGGCAGCTGCGGCACCAGCACCTCAATGTGCGGATGCTGCGCCTGACACCACTGCTGTAACTGCGTCGCTTTAGCCGACTGCGGTGAGCTGTTGAATCCGTGCAGATAAATCAGCGCCGCCATGGTTTAGTAGCCCTCGGAATCCAGATCCGGACGGAACAGATCGCTCTGCAGACGATTCACTTCGGTGTGCAGCGTGCCATCCGCCTGCAGCGTCAGCCAGCGCCAGCCGGGCGCTACGGTATCAATGGTGAAGTTGGTGCAGTGCGGTTTGAACTGGACGCAGGTCGAAGGCGACGCCAGTACGCGGCGGCCGTGCCAGTCGAGATCCAGCTCCTGATGAATGTGGCCGCACACCAGGTGGCGCGCCAGCGGGAAGTTTTGCAGCACCGCATCCAGCTGATGCGGATTGCGCAGGCTGTGCTGGTCAAGCCAGGTACAGCCGGAGGCCAGCGGATGATGGTGCAGCAGCACCAGCGTGTAGCGATCGGGGAACTGACGCAGCGTGCGGTCCAGCCACTCCAGCTGATAGTCGCTCAGCATGCCGTGCGGCACGCCAAAAACCTGGCTGTCCAGCAGCACCAGCTGCCAGTGCTCGCCGAGCAGCACATGCTTGTCCGCAGCGATGCCGGCCTGCGCCAGCGTATCCACCATCGCCGGCTGAAAATCGTGATTGCCCGGCAGCCAGACGCACGGCTTCGGCAGACGTGCAATGCCCGCAACAAAATGCTGATAAGCTTCGACGGTGTGATCCTGGGCGAGATCGCCGGTGGCGATAATCAGATCGTAATCGCGCTGTTGCGCCGCGATGGCGTCCAGCACCGCATCAAAACTCGACCAGGTATTCACTCCAAGCAGCGATTGATGTTTTCCCGCGAAAAGATGGGTATCCGTAATTTGTAAAATCCTGATATCGGACCCATTTGCCGCAGGAAGAGTTAGCAGGCTATCCAAAGCGTTTCCTTTCTCTCCACGCTATCGTTGCGTTATATACCCGTGCGGATTCAGGGTATCGCTATCAGCACACCGGCACGGCCATCGCGCCGTGCGCCAGGCAGTACCGCAACCAGTCGGCAAGGAACTGGTTAATCTGATGTTTTTCATCGCGCTGATGCAATTTTTTATTAGGATAATCATAGCGCGCTTTGAAGCGATAGATCTGCTGAGTGGAACACACTTCAGCCACCATCGCATCATGGTAGAGCCGCACCGACATGGATGGCAGGCTCCAGTAGCTCACTGCGGGTGCCACCTGGCGGATCTCCACCAGCGTGGTGTAGCGCGTCGACTCTTCAATAGTCAGCTGATAACTGGCGCCGTTCACCTGATACATCACCGACGCACCTGCCTCGTCACTGCGCGGCAGCAGGCGGCGCAGCTGAGCGAAATTGGTTTCGCACAGACGCATCATTTCGGGGAAATCAGGGGTATAGCGCTGTTTCATGTTGGCTTCCACTCTTCTCTTAGTTTCTCATGGTGCAACGCCAGCCATTGCAGAGCGATGACAGATGCCGCGTTATCAATAATCCCCTCTTCCACCCAGCGGTAAGCCTGTTCGCGGCTTACCACATGCACAAGAATATCCTCATTCTCTTCCTCCAGCCCGTGATTTCCCTCTGCCTGGCTGGCATCCACTTCGCCCACCAGCACCGACAAACGCTCAGAGGTTCCGCCGGGGCTGGCTAAGTAATTCACTATCGGTTTGACGCGGCCAACCTTGAGGCCAGCCTCTTCGACCGCTTCACGACGCACCACATCTTCCGGCGTTTCGCCCGGTTCAATAATGCCGGCCACCATCTCCAACAGCCAGGGCGTGGCGCTGGAATCATAGGCCGGAATGCGGATCTGTTCGATCAGCACTACTTCGTCGCGCAGGGGATCATAGGGTAGCAGCACGGCAGCGTGTCCGCGCTCAAAAACTTCGCGCACCACTTCACCGCTCATGTCGCCATTGAAACGGCGGTGGCGGAAGCGGTAACTGACGATGGAAAAAAAACCGTCGTAGCGAGTATCGCGTGCAATAATTTCTACATCGTTTTTTGTGAAAGTCACAGGGGATTTTTTTTCACCCGCCATCATCTGGTTCCTTATGCAGATTGGGATGGAGCGAAGAAAAGCCAACCCTTGTGCTCCGTCCGAGTGGTTCTTTCTGAATTATTTACGTAAATTAGGGGGAGAAGGCACGTTCAGCCAACTTATCTCTGACGCCGCCTCTGTAGAATCGGCGATTATTTTTTGGCTTACCTGCAGCACACTCTCTGTGCATTTGCTGCAACACAAGGAATGCAAATGAAAAAACTGCTCCCACTTTTTATTGGACTGAGCCTGGGCGGTTTCAGCCTTGCCAGCCAGGCAGAAAACCTGTTGCAGGTCTACCAGCAGGCGCGCCTCAGCAACCCGGATCTGCGTGCTTCAGCCGCCGATCGCGACGCTGCTTTTGAGAAAATTAACGAAGCGCGTAGCCCGTTGCTGCCGCAGCTGGGTCTGGGTGCAGATTATACCTATAACAGCGGCTATCGCGACAACAGCGGTCTCCATTCCAACACGACCAGCGCCTCGCTGCAATTAACGCAGACGATTTTCGACATGTCGAAATGGCGTGCGCTGACGCTGCAGGAAAAAACGGCCGGCATTCAGGACGTTACTTATCAGGTAGCGCAGCAGGATCTGATCCTGAACACCGCAACCGCCTATTTCAACGTGCTGAAGGCCATTGATACGCTTTCTTACACTGAAGCGCAGAAACAGTCGATCTACCGCGAGCTGGATCAGACCACTCAGCGTTTTAACGTCGGTCTGGTGGCCATCACCGATGTGCAGAACGCCCGTGCTCAATACGACAGCGTGCTGGCCAACGAAGTGACCGCGCGTAACGACCTGGATAACGCGGTAGAATCGCTGCGTCAGATCACCGGTATGGATTATCTGTCGCTGGCGTCACTGAATATCGATCGTTTCAAAACGGCGCGTCCGGAAGCGGTGTCCAATTTGCTGAAACAGGCTGAGAGCCGTAACCTCAACCTGCTGTCTGCCCGCCTGAGCCAGGATCTGGCGCGTGAGCAGATTCGCTCCGCCGAGTCCGGCCACATGCCGACGCTGGATCTGACCGCTTCTACCGGTCTGTCGAACAGCAAATATGGCGGCAGCCGCGCTAATCAGAGCGCCGGTACCACCGACTCGATCACCGGCTCCAACCAGGTTGGCCTGAGCTTCTCACTGCCTCTGTACAGCGGCGGTTCAGTGACCTCGCAGGTGAAACAGGCGCAGTACAACTTTGTCGCCGCCAGCGAGCAGCTGGAAGGCGCGCATCGTAGCGCGATTCAGACCGTCCGTTCTTCGTTCAATAACGTGAACGCTTCGATCAGCAGCATCGACGCTTACAAACAGTCGGTAATCTCAGCGCAGAGCTCATTAGATGCCTCGGAAGCCGGTTATCAGGTGGGTACGCGTACCATCGTTGATGTGTTAGACGCGACTACCACGCTGTTTAACGCTAAACAGCAGCTGTCGAATGCGCGTTACAGCTACCTGATCAACCAGCTGAACATCAAATATGCGCTGGGCACGCTGAACGAGCAGGATCTGCAGCAGCTGAACAGTACGCTGGGCAAAGAAGTGACGACCTCGCCAGAAGTGGTCGCGCCGGAAAACAGCCAGCAGGCCGCGCGCGTGGATAACGGTCCGAAAGCGACCTCCGCTTCCGCCGCCGCTCAGGCCCGTCCGGCCGCGGCACGTAACAGTGCCAATCCTTTCGCTAATTAAGCCTTCAAGGGGCCGCTTGCGGCCCCTTTCGCATTCAAACGTATAACAACGTAAAGATCCCCTTGCCACCCGGCTTCCCGCTTCATTTTCCACCACTCATCACCTATCCTAAGCCCCACCTTTGGGCACAGGATGAAGATAATGAAACGGACAAAAAATATTCGTCATGCCGCTTTCCGTAAAAGCTGGCAGGCACGCCATTTAACGCCGGTCGCACTGGCGGTCACCGCCGTGTTTATGCTGGCAGGCTGCGAACAGAGCGATGAAACGGTTTCGATGTACCAGAACGCCGATGATTGTGCGAAAGCCAATCCGGGCCAGAGCGCTCAGTGCACCACCGCTTACAACAACGCGCTGAAAGAGGCTGAGCGCACCGCGCCAAAATACGCCACGCGTGAAGATTGCGTCGCGGAATTCGGCGAAAACCAGTGTCAGCAAACCCCGGCACAGGCGGGCGTCGGTACCACGGCGAACAACGCTGAAGCGCAGCAGAGCGGCAGCTTCTGGATGCCTCTGATGGCCGGCTACATGATGGGTCGTCTGATGGGCGGCGGTGCCGGCTTTGCGCAGCAACCGCTGTTCTCGCCAAAAACCCCTAATAGCCCGGCTAACGGCCAGTTTGTTGATGCTTCCGGTAAGAACTACGGTGCGGCCACCTCGGGCCGGACGGTAAACGTGCCGAAAACCGCGCTGGCGCCAAAACCGGCCACTACGTCCACCATCACCCGTGGCGGCTTTGGTGAGACGGTAGCCAAACAGAACACCATGCAGCGCAGCAGTGCCACCAGCACCGGCAGCCGCTCGCTGGGAGGCTAAGCCCGCGCATGCAACGAATTGCTATCAGCGAACGTCCGAACTGGCGCGAAAAGGCGACCGAGTACGGCTTTCAGTTTCACACCATGTATGGCGAACCCTACTGGTGCGAAGACGCTTATTACCAGTTTACGCTGGCGCAAATTGAACAGCTGGAAGCGGCCACCGCTGAACTGCACCAGATGTGCCTGCAGGCGGTAGAAAAAGTGGTGAACAGCGAAGCGCTGCTCACCCGTTTCTGCATTCCGAAACACACCTGGGATTTTGTGCGCGAATCCTGGCAGCAGCGTCAGCCGTCGCTCTATTCACGCCTCGATCTGGCGTGGGATGGCACAGGCGAGATCAAGCTGCTGGAGAACAACGCCGATACGCCAACCTCGCTGTACGAAGCGGCGTTTTTCCAGTGGATCTGGCTGGAGGATCAGCTCAACGCCGGCAACCTGCCGCAGGGCAGCGATCAATTCAACAGCCTGCAGGAGCAGTTGATTGAGCGCTTCGCCACGCTGCACCAGCAGCACGGTTTTAACTGGCTGCACTTTGCCTGCTGTCGCGATACGGAAGAGGATCGCGCCACGGTACAGTATCTGCAGGATTGCGCCACTGAAGCCGGTCTGCCGAGTGAATTTCTCTACATTGATGAGATCGGGCTGGGCGAAAAAGGTCAGTTTACCGATCAGCACGATCAGGTGATCAGCAACCTGTTCAAGCTCTATCCGTGGGAATTCATGCTGCGCGAGATGTTCTCGACCAAGCTGGCCGATGCCGGCGTGCGCTGGCTGGAGCCGGCGTGGAAAAGCATTCTCTCCAACAAAGCGCTGCTGCCGCTGCTGTGGGAGATGTTCCCCAACCATCCTAACCTGCTGCCCGCCTGGTTTGCCGACGATGCCAGCGCGCCGCAGATGGACAAATATGTGGTGAAACCGCTGTTTTCCCGCGAAGGTGCCAATATCACCATCGTGGAAAACGGTCAGGAAATCGCGCGCGCCGACGGCCCCTATGGCGAAGAGGGCATGATCGTCCAGCAGTTCTGGCCGCTGCCGAAATTTGGCGACAGCTACACGCTGATTGGCAGCTGGCTGATTGACGATCAGCCTGCCGGTATCGGTCTGCGGGAGGATCGTGCGCTGATCACCCAGGATCTGTCACGTTTCTATCCGCACACATTTATTGAGTAATGCACGTGCCGCCCGGTCTGCGGGCGGCACAGGTGTCAGCCAACCTGCACTGACAGCATACTGATTGAACCCATCGCCATGCCTTCCACCGGGATGCTCACCGCCTCACCTTCAGCTCGCGCGCCGAGAATATACAGCAGCGGCAGATAGTGCTCCGGCGTCGGGTTAGCCAGCTGCGCGCCTTCATGCTGCTGATAATTCACCAGCGGATGCTGCGCCGCCTCGCCCTCGTAGCCCAGATTATCGCGCACGAACTGGTTGAAGCTCTCCGCCCACGGATAAGCACTTTCCGCGCCCTGCCAGCGAATCATGCGCAGGTTATGCACCACGTTGCCGCTGGCTACCAGCATCACGCCTTCGTCACGCAGCGCCGCCAGTTTACGTCCCAGCGCAAAATGCCACGCCGCCGGCTGGATGCCATCAATACTGAGCTGAATCAGCGGAATGTCCGCCTGTGGATACATCTTCGCCAGCACGCCCCACGAGCCGTGATCAAAGCCCCACTGCTGATCGGCCTGCACCGCCACCGGTGCCAGCAGATCGATAACGCGCTGCGCCAGCGCAGGCGAACCTGGCGCCGGATAGCGCACGTCGAACAGCGCCTGCGGGAAGCCACCAAAATCATGGATGGTGCGCGGATTGCTCATCGCCGTCACCGCCGTGCCGCGCGTGTACCAGTGCGCCGAGATGGCGAGAATAGCGCGCGGACGCGGCAGGGTTTCACCCAGCTGCTGCCATACGCGGGTATAACGGTTGTCTTCTAATACGTTCATCGGGCTGCCGTGGCCGAGAAACAGAGCGGGCATGCGGGTCATTATTTATCCTCTGGCGTCGGGATCGCGTTAATGACTGTCACGATACGCGCTTTCGCCAGGGGAAAAACGCTGATAAGCGTGATGATGTTTATCAGCAAATTTGAACAAGATTTTGCCGACATAACTTTACGCTAAATAACTCGATATTTTATGGGGTTAACTATATTGTAACTGGTAATCATTATCATTAAGGAGCCCATCATGTCAGTACCTTTGCTGCTAACCATCCTGGCTGGCGGTGCCACCTTCGTCGGCGCGATTTTTGGCGTGCTCGGTCAGAAGCCGTCGAACCGCGTACTGGCCTTTGCGCTCGGCTTTGCCGCCGGCATCATGCTGCTGATTTCCCTGATGGAAATGCTGCCTGCCGCGCTGCATGCGGAAGGGATGTCGCCGGTGCTTGGCTACGGCATGTTCATGCTCGGCTTACTGGGTTATTTCGCCATGGATCGCCTGCTGCCGCACCAGCATCCGCAGGATCTGATGGCGGTCAATCGCCGCCCCACCAACCTGAAACGTACCGCGATCCTGCTGACGCTCGGTATCAGCCTGCATAACTTTCCCGAAGGCATTGCCACCTTTGTCACCGCCAGCAGCGATATGGAGCTGGGGCTGGGCATCGCACTGGCCGTCGCGATCCACAATATTCCGGAAGGGCTGGCGGTGGCCGGACCGATGTACGCCGCCACCGGCTCGAAAGCCAAAGCGCTGTTCTGGGCCTGCTTGTCCGGTATGGCGGAGATTCTTGGTGGCATCATCGCCTTTCTGCTGCTGGGGCCGGCGGTCTCACCGGTGATGATTGCGGCCATCATGGCGGCGGTGGCGGGCATTATGGTGGCGCTGTCCGTGGATGAACTGATGCCGCTGGCGCGCGAAATCGACCCGCATAACAACCCCAGCTACGGCGTGCTGTGCGGCATGACGGTGATGGGCCTGAGCCTGACGTTGCTGCAAACCAGCGGGGTAGGCTGACGCGGGATTTGTCTCATTCACAACAGCTTAAGGCTGTTTATCAATGCCTTATGCTTGTTAAGGCGTAGTCGAGACGGGTCTTGTTAACACCCGGCGGCGGGCTCATTACACTCCACGCGACTCTTAGAAAGCAGTGGAGTGTTATGTTAATTCAGGGAGCCATTTTATGCCTGGCGATGAATATCTATCATGAAGCGCGCGGCGAACCGGTAAAGGGACAGATTGCCGTCGGCACTGTCACCATGAACCGGGCTAACTGGGACGTCAAAGAGATCTGTCCGGTGGTGTACGCACCCAAACAGTTCTCCTGGACGTCTCTGCACAAACATCCCCATCGCCATCCGCCACAGCATGACAAAAGCTGGCAGCGCGCGCAGCGCCTGGCCCAGCGGAATGTCGAGGGTAAGCTGGCGGATGTGACAAAGGGCGCGACCTTCTTTCATGCACACAGCGCCAGACCCGCGTGGCGCCACGCCTTCCAGCGTACCGTGGTGATAGGCAATCACGTTTTTTACGCCAGCCGTTAATCATAAAAAAAGGCCGGATGCATTACATCCGGCCTTATTTAATTCACGTCGGCTTAGCTGGCCTGACGGGTTTCATGCTGGCGGCGCCAGGCCACCAGGTCTTCAATGGTCACCACCGGCATGGCGTGCTGCTTCGCAAACGCAATCACTTCCGGCGCGTGCGCCATGCTGCCGTCATCATTGGTCAGTTCGCACAGCACACCCGCAGGTTTGAAGCCCGCCAGCGTCACCAGATCGAGCGTCGCTTCGGTGTGGCCGCCGCGCGCCAGTACGCCGCCGTCGCGCGCGCGCAGCGGGAATACGTGGCCGGGACGATTCAGATCGGACGGTTTAGCGTCATCGGCAATCGCCGCGCGGATGGTGGTAATACGGTCGGAGGCCGATACGCCGGTCGTCACGCCGCTGGCCGCTTCAATAGTCACGGTAAAACCGGTGCCGTAAGAGCTGGTGTTGTTCTCTACCATCATTGGCAGATCCAGCTGCTGGCGGCGCGCTTCGTTAATGCACAGGCAGACAATGCCGCTGCCGTGACGAATGCTCAGCGCCATCTGTTCAACGGTCATGGTTTCGGCAGCGAAGATCATATCGCCTTCGTTTTCGCGATTTTCATCGTCCAGCACCATCACGCCGCGCCCGTTGCGCAGCGCATCGATGGCGCGTTCTACACGCTGTTCCGGCGTGCCAAATTCAGAAAGAAGCGTCTGATTCATGGTAAAAAACCTTATTAATAAAATATGAGTTACCAGAACCAGGGCGAGCTTAGGAGTGCGTAGAAAACACATGGCAATAACGTGACGCGGGCGCAGCCCGGCTGATGTCGTTACCCTCTCCCATCCGGACTTTAACCGTCGGCCCCGGAATTACACCGGATCTGCTGACCTTTCACTGTAAGCGAAAGCGCTCGCGGGCTTTCAGCCGAAGCTGATTTACCGCCGGTGGGGAATTTCGCCCCGCCCTGAGAATAAGCGAAATTACTATAGCGCCAATCACCTGGTCGGGCAATCAACAAAAGTGCAAATGCTTTTGCACTTCATGCGTTGCGGATTTCGGGTTTAACCTTTTCGTTTCTGGCATTACACTTAATGTTTGATGAGTCGGAACACGCGCTGTTATCAGCCACCGTAACCAGGAAACAACCATGATCGACACGAAAAAAATTGAACAACTGGCGCGCCAGGTGCACGAAGCGATGCCAAAAGGTATTCGCGACTTTGGCGACGATGTGGAAAAGAAAATTCGTCAGGTATTGCAGGCGCAGTTAACCCGCATGGATCTGGTTAATCGTGAAGAGTTTGACGTGCAGACCCAGGTGCTGCTGCGCACGCGTGAAAAACTGGCGGCGCTGGAGCAGCGTCTGGCGAAGCTGGAGAGTGAAAGTCCGGCGGCCCCGGCTCCGGCGGTGATCACGCCAGATCCGGCAGGCAAAATCGATACGCCTCAGTAAGGTTTACGCGGCGGGAGTTCGCTCCCGCCGGCTACGTGTTTACTGATTGCGAATGGTTTTGATGATGTTGGTGGTGGAGATACCGTCTTCAAAGTTGAGCACGCGCACGTCACCGCCGTTGGCCCACACCTCTTTACTGCCCGCGATATCTTCCGGCTTATAATCACCGCCTTTCACCAGCAGATCCGGCAGCACTTCGGCAATCAGCCGCTGTGGCGTATCCTCTTCAAACAGCACCACCCAGTCTACGGCTTCCAGCGCACCCAGCACGATCATGCGGTTTTCCTGCGGGTTCACCGGGCGGGTTTCGCCCTTAAGACGTTTGGTGGAAGCATCGCTGTTGACCGCCACGATCAGGCGATCGCCCAGTTTGCGCGCGTTGGCCAGATAAGAGACATGGCCGGCGTGCAGAATGTCGAACACGCCGTTGGTCATCACCACTTTCTCACCGCGCTGGCGCGCCTGCGCCACCGCCACTTTCAGCTCGGCTTCGGTCATCACGCCAAAGCCGCTGTCCGGCCGCGCGTGAATCGCATTCTCCAGCTCCACGGTACTGACGGTTGAAGTCCCGAGCTTGCCGACCACCACGCCAGCCGCAGCGTTGGCGAGGAAGCAGGCATCTTCCAGACTTTCACCGGCAGCCAGCACTGCGGCCAGCACGCCGATCACCGTATCGCCGGCACCGGTGACGTCATACACTTCCTGCGCCTGAGTGGGCAGATGCAGCGGCGCTTTGCCCGGCTGCAGCAGGGTCATCCCGTTTTCCGAACGCGTCACCAGCAGCGCGGAGAGATCGTAATCAGCGATCAGCTGCATACCGCGGCTGACAATCTCCTCTTCGCTTTTGCACTTGCCGACCACCGCTTCGAACTCGGACAGATTGGGCGTCAGCAGCGTCGCGCCGCGATAGCGTTCAAAATCGGTACCTTTCGGGTCGATCAGTACCGGCACCTGCGCCGCACGCGCCAGCTGAATCATGGTCTGCACGCTGCTCAGCGCGCCTTTGGCATAATCAGACAGCACCAGCGCGCCCGCCTGTGCCAGCGACTGACGCAGGCGATCGTGAATCGGCTGCGGATCAACCTGCTCAAAGCCCTCTTCAAAGTCGAGGCGAATCAGCTGCTGGTTGCGCGACAGCACGCGCAGTTTGGTGATGGTCGGATGGCTATCGAGGGCGACGAAATCGCACTCAACCTTCACCTGCGCCAGCGTTTCGCGCAGCACGCGCGCAGCGTCATCTGCACCGGTCAGGCCGATAAGGCGCGAGTCCGCACCGAGTGCAGCGATATTCATCGCCACGTTGGCCGCGCCGCCCGGACGCTCTTCAATGGTATCCACTTTAACCACCGGCACCGGGGCTTCCGGTGAGATCCGGCTGGTCGGGCCGTACCAGTAGCGGTCTAACATCACATCGCCGACAACCAGCACAGCGGCCTTGCCAAACGCGGGCAGTGTTACTTTCATGCAGAGACTCCAGACTTCAACGTTCAGTCAAAATAATGCGCGGATAATAGCATAGAAGCCGCCAGGCTCACTGCTCCGTGTCATCCGCGTCGCTCGCGGCCAGCCAGCGCTGCCAGCTGGCGTGCACCACGGCGCGTTCGTCAGCGAACGATGCCGGATCGACATGACCCGGCAGTTCCTGCAGCGCCAGATGGTGCAGCGCATCGCGCAGCGTGACGTAAGCGTGCGTCAGCGCCTGCGCTTCCTCATCAGCCATGATGCCGTGGCGCGCCATCAGTTCGAAAATGCGCACGTTATCCGACCAGCGCGTCAGCGCCGGCTGGCTGGCGGCGTAACCTAAGACCAGATACTGCGCGATGAATTCAATATCGGTGATACCGCCCTCATCGGTTTTAATCTCCCAGCGGCCTTTGTGCTTATTACTGAGGTGCGCGCGCATTTTCTCACGCATCTCCCGCACTTCGGTTTGCAGCTTCGCGCCTTCACGCGGCAGGCACAGAATACCGCGCCGGATCGCATCGAAGCGCTCACACAGCGCGGGTTCGCCAAACACGATGCGCGCGCGCACCAGCGCCTGATGTTCCCACGTCCAGGCTTCATGGCGCTGATAGTCGTCAAAGGCAGCAAAGGTGCTGACCAGCATGCCGGCCGCGCCAGAGGGGCGCAGGCGCGCGTCCACCTCATACAAAATGCCGGACGAGGTGCGGGTGCTGAACAGATGCATGACGCGCTGGGCGAGACGCAGGTAAAACTGACGCCCGTCGATAACGCGTTCACCGTCAGTTTCGGCATCGTCCGGACAGTCATGCAGAAACACCAGATCGAGATCCGAGCTGTAACCCAGTTCCCAGCCGCCCAGTTTGCCGTAGCCGACCACGGCAAAGCCGCGCTCGCTGTCGCTGGTGAGATGCGAAGGGCGACCATAGCGTTGCACCATCATCTGCCACGCCTGCTGCACCACCGATTCAATGATCGCTTCCGCCAGCCACGTTAAGTGATCGCTCACTTTCATCACCGGCAGGGTTCCGGCGATGTCGGCGGCGGCGATACGCAGATGCTGTGCCTGCTTGAACTGGCGCAGCGCTTCCAGTTGCTGCTCTTCATCATCGGTGGGAATGCGCAGCAGATACTGGCGCAGTTCGTCACGATAGGCGTCGGTGGCGGTGGGCTGATACAGCGTGGCCGGATCAAGCAGTTCATCCAGCAGCAGCGGATAGCGCGCCAGCTGGCTGGCAATCATCGGCGAAGCGCCACACAGGCGAATCAGATGGCGCAGCGCGCCGTGGTACTCAGTCAGCAACTCGAGATAGGTGCTGCGCGTTAATACGCCGAGCAGCAGCGGCGTCAGGCGTGCCAGCACCACATCGGCGTCGTCACGCGCGCACACTTCGCTTAGCAGGCGCGGCATTAATTGATCGAGCGCCAGCCGGCCGCGCGGACCGATGGTGCGGCGACTGACATCCTGACGGAAATCATTCAGCGCCCGATACAGCGCATGGCGCTGTTCCGCCTGCAGCTGCGGTACCACCGGCAGCAAATCGCTCTCTTCCAGCGCGTCCTGCCACAGGCTGGCAAACTCCGCCAGCTGCGGCTGATCGTCGACATCCGGCGCATCATCGCCTATCAGCTCGTCGAAAATATGGCGCACGCCGGCCATGTGCTGTTCCAGCTGTGCCAGCAGCATCGCCCAGTCCGCCATGCCCATCGCCCAGGCCAGGCGCTGGCGGTCGAGCGGATTTTCCGGCAGCGTCTGCGTCTGTTCATCGTTGATGCTCTGCAGCAGATTCTCCACCCGGCGTAAAAACAGGTAGGCGGCGCGCAGATGATCAACCTGCTCCGGCGTTAACAGTGCCAGCTCACCGATGGCCTGCAGCGTGGGCAGCAGCGAACGCAGCTGAAGTGAGCGCTCACGTCCACCTCGAATCAGCTGGAACACCTGAACGATGAATTCGGTTTCGCGAATGCCGCCAGCGCCGAGTTTGATGTTGTCCTTCAGGCCGCGCCGCCGTACTTCGCGGGCAATCATGCCTTTCATGTTACGCAGCGACTGGATCACGCTGAAATCGATGTAGCGGCGATAGACGAACGGGCGCAACATCTGCTGCAGCTCCTGGCTCCAGTGGCCGCCATCGTCGCCCATCAGGCGCGCTTTCACCATCGCGTAGCGCTCCCAGTCGCGGCCCTGCTCCTGGTAGTAATCCTCCAGCGCGGCAAAGCTCAGCACCAGCGGACCGCTGTCGCCGAACGGGCGCAGGCGCATATCCACGCGATAAACAAAGCCATCGACGGTGGGTTGATCCAGCACCTTAATCAGCCGCTGCCCCATGCGGGTAAAGAACTGCGCGTTGTCGAGTTCGCGCCGGCCGCCGTGGGTGACGCCGTTTTCCGGCCAGGCAAAGATCAGGTCAATATCGGAAGAGAAGTTAAGTTCACCGCCGCCCAGCTTGCCCATACCCAGAATCAGCATCGGCTGCGCTTCGCCGGCGGCGTTGCACGGCGTGCCGAAATCGCGGCAGCAATCCTGCCACACCCAGTCGCGCGCGGCGGTAATCAGCACTTCCGCCAGCGTGCTGAGCTGCGTCAGGCTCTGCCCGGTGCTGGCCTGCTCAAGCGCCTGCATCCACGCGATGCGCACCAGCATATGGCGGCGAAACAGGCGCAGTTCGCGCATCAGGGAGGCTTCGTTATCCACCGGCTGCAATGCCGCTGCCAGCCAGGCCGCATAGTGCTGCCACTCTTCGGGCTGCGGCGGTTGCTGCTGTAGCTGTTGCCACCACGCTGGATGCTGCTGCAGGTTGTCCACGATAAAGTCACTAAAGGTCAGTGCGCCAGCCTGCTGCGGCGTGATCGCCGTCAGCGGCAGGCCCAGACGTTCTGCCACGCTGGCGAGCTGCGCCTGCATCAGCGTCGGTAACGGTAACGACATCTTCCCTCCCTGATAATTGATGGTGCCGTAGCCTTAGCGTTTCACACCGTTATTCAGCCAGAACGGCGGTTGACGGATCGCCAGATTGACCAGCTGAATCAGACCGCGCTCCTGTTTTTCACGAATGGCGTGCTGCAACTCCTGCCAGCCCGCCAGCCACTGGCTGACTTCTTCAGCCGGATACGCCCCCGCCAGCAGATGCACCGCCAGCAACTGGCGGTTCAGGCGCGTAGCTTTGTCCTGAAATTCATTGAACAGCTGCACGTCGACGAAGGTTTCACGCAGATCCGCGCCGATGCGCCCCAGCATGATGTCGCTGAAGCGTTTAAACGAGCCCTGTAGCTTGCTTTTGTTCTTCTCGTCCAGCCACGGCTGCCACTGCGACTCCACCAGCCAGTGAGTAAGTGCTAACTGAGCTTCGACCGAGGTCGGTGAGAAGCAGACGGTTTCTGCGCTGGCCTCGCTGTCCGCCAGCAGCTCTTCCAGCCGGGTCAGCTTCTGACGCAGTTCGCTATTGGCCTTGCGCGGCACCAGCGTGCCAAACAGGGAAAACGCCTGACGCAGCGTTTCCAGCGCTTCAATTACCCGTGCCCGGGCGTCTTCGTTACCGCGCAGCCAGACTTCTTCATGGTACTGCCAGTGGCCGAGCGCCGCGCTCATGGCGTGAACCATGCCCTGCTCCACCGTGGCTTTAGGGGCAATTTTCTGCAGCGGCAGCGCGCGCAATGGTCGCGGCGCGTTGCCCTGCGCCAGCTGATAACCGCGTGCCGCTTTGCTCAGGCTGCCGAGGCGCAGGCCGTCCGTAGCGATCAGCGCGCTGGCGAAGGTCAGCATATCGCTGCGCGCTCCGCGCTTAAGCTCCAGCTCCACTTCATACAGCGGCTCGCTCAGCTCCCCTGCGGCAACGCTGCCGCAATCGAAAGCCACTTCAATTTCGCTGTCGCCAACGCTCACCAGCCAGGTTTCACGCTGGAAATGGGTGCTGAACAGCGGCTGCAAACGCGGCTGCAGCGCGGCGACATCGGTCCCCTGCGGCCAGATCTCTGCCGGCAGGCGGGCAATGTCCAGCTGCGGCTCGCTGAGGTCGACGTTGTATTCCGGACGCTGATGCAGACCGCCCAGCGTTTTGCCGGCGGTTTTCAGCGTCATTTCATAGCGCTGATCCACGCCGCGAATCCGCAGACCCATATCCCAGCGGCGCAGCTGGTTGTCATCGGTTTCGTAATAGATGTTGGTCAGCTCACGCGCGGCGTGGTGCTGATGTGGCCAGGCGGCAAGCGTCTGCGCCAGTTTTTCGGCGGCTTGCGGGGTGGCAATGAACTTTAATTCGATTTCGATGGTCATAATTTTTTATTCAATACGCTGCTGGCACTTACGAGTTTAATCTGGCGAAGAGTAATGCACCGCAAGCCTGCTGTCTCTGCTTTCTTGTGCTTTTACGACCCTTTTCGCACCGCATTGAGACCAGGATAGTTCTCATTCAGATTTATGCGAAGCGACTCCAGACTGTGCCGGTAAATTTACGCCTATCATGAAAAAACGATATCGAATGAAAAAAATCACACTTGCCGCCCTCTCTTTGCTGGCTTTCAGCGCCATCGCACCGGCCCACGCGGCCGATGAAAAACGTTACATCTCCGACGAATTATCCACCTGGGTACGCAGCGGCCCTGGCGATCAGTATCGCCTGGTTGGCAAGCTGAATGCCGGGGAGGAAGTCACGCTGCTGCAAACCAATAATGACTCGCAGTACGCGCAAATCCGCGATGCAGAAGGCAAAACTAACTGGATTCCGCTGTCGCAGCTCAGCGCCTCTCCCAGCCTGCGCACCCGTGTGCCGCAGCTGGAGCAGCAGGTCAAAGAGCTGACCGACAAACTGGCGAACATTGATAACAGCTGGAATCAGCGTACGTCAGAGATGCAGAACAAGGTGGCCAACAGTGACGGCACCATCAACGGCCTGAAAGAAGAGAATCAGAAGCTGCGCAACGAGCTGATTGTGGCGCAGAAGAAGGTCAGCGCCGCTAACGTTCAGCTGGATGACAAACAGCGCACCATCATCATGCAGTGGTTTATGTATGGCGGCGGCGTGCTCGGCGTCGGTCTGCTGCTCGGTCTGCTGCTGCCGCACATGGTGCCGCGCCGCAAGAAAAACGATCGCTGGATGAATTAAAGCCGCCACACCATTTGTGGTTTGCCTGGAGGGGATCGTAAGATGCCCCTTTTGGCATGCCCGCTTTTTCGCCAAAGTATGCAACAATAACGTAACAAGCGTGCGCGGCACGCAAAAGTGGATTGCCTCTGGAGTGGTTGAGTGAAGACGTTTCTGGTCGGTGGCGCAGTGCGTGATGCCTTACTGCGTTTGCCGGTAAAAGATAGAGATTGGGTGGTGGTGGGCGCAACGCCCGACAGCATGCTGGCGCAGGGCTATCAGCAGGTGGGCCGGGATTTTCCGGTTTTTTTACACCCTGAAAGCCGCGAAGAGTATGCGCTGGCGCGCACCGAGCGCAAAAGCGGCAACGGTTATACCGGCTTCGTGACCCAGTTCGCGCCGGACGTGACGCTGGAGCAGGATTTACAGCGTCGCGATCTGACCATCAATGCCATCGCGCAGGCCGCTGACGGCACGTTGATCGACCCTTATCACGGCCAGCAGGATTTGCAGCAGCGCACCCTGCGTCACGTGTCGGCAGCTTTTAATGAAGATCCGCTGCGCGTGCTGCGCGTGGCGCGTTTTGCTGCCCGTTTCGCCCACCTCAATTTCCGCGTGGCACCTGAAACCCAGGCGCTGATGCGCGAGATGGCGCACAGCGGCGAACTGGCGCACCTCACCGCAGAGCGGGTGTGGAAAGAGACGGAAAAAGCGCTGCTGACGCGCAATCCACAGGTCTATTTCCAGCTGCTGCGCGACTGCGATGCATTGCAGGTGCTGTTCCCGGAAATCGACAACCTGTACGGCATTCCGGCCCCCGTTAAGTGGCATCCGGAGATCGATACCGGCGTCCACGCGCTGATGACGCTGACCATGGCCGCAGCGCTCTCCGACCAGCTTGACGTGCGTTTCGCCACGCTGTTCCACGATGTGGGTAAAGCGCTGACGCCACCAGAGAAGTGGCCGAGCCATCATGGCCACGGCCCGGCCGGTGTACCGATTGTTGAAGCGCTGTGCCAGCGACTGCGCGTGCCGAACCAGGTGCGCGATTTGGCCCTGGTGGTGACGGAGTTTCACGATGTGGTGCACACCATTGAACGCCAGCCGGCTGACGCGCTGGTGGCGCTGTTTGACCGCATCGACGCCTGGCGCAAGCCCGATCGCGTGGAAAAGATGGCACTGACCAGCGAAGCCGACGCTCGCGGGCGCACGACGCTGGAGAGCATGGCTTATCCGCAGGGCGATTATCTGCGGCGCGCGTTTGCGCTGGCGCAGGCGGTGCCCACCAAAGCGGTGGTCGAGGCCGGTTTCACAGGCGCGGCGGTGCGGGAAGAGCTGACGCGTCGGCGCGTGCTGGCGTTGCAGGAAGGGTTAATCGAGGCGCGGCCAGCGTAACCGGCCGCGCCTCGCGCATCACATAAAGATGGCGTAAACCGCTGCCGCGACGATAAAGCGGTAGATGGCAAACGACACAAACGAGATACGTTTGATCAGCTCAAGAAATACTTTGATCGCCAGCAGCGCGACAATAAAGGCGGTCACAAAGCCTACGGCAAACATCGGGAAATCCTGCATCGTCAGGAAGCCCATGCTCTTGTAGAGATCGAGTCCGGTAGCACCGATCATCATCGGTACCGCGAGGATGAAGGAAAACTCGGACGCCGCATAGCGGCTGACGCCCATCAGCATACCGCCGGAGATGGTGGCGCCGGAACGCGAGAAGCCCGGCCACAGCGCCAGACACTGGAAGCAGCCAATCATAAACGCCTGGCGATAGGTGATGTCATCGATACCCACCGCTTTCGGCTGCTTTGGCTTGAGATATTCCGCCGCCAGCAGCAGCACACCGCCCACCACCAGCGCGTACATCACGTTGATCGGGTTAAACAGGGTTTTAATCTGGTCATGCAGCACCAGGCCAATCACCACCGCCGGCACCATACCCAGCAGAATGTGAATCAGCGTCAGTTTTCCGCTGCCGACGCCTTCGTGGCGCTCCTGGCCGAAGTGAATGCCGATCAGGCCAAACAGCCGGCGCCAGAACATCACGACTACGGCGAGGATGGAGCCCAGCTGGATCACCACTTCAAAGGTTTCCGCCTTCTCACCCTCGAACCCCAGCAAATGGCCAACAATAATCATGTGGCCTGTGGATGAGACCGGCAGGAACTCCGTCAGGCCTTCCACAACCCCCAGGATTGCAGCTACCCATAGCTGATGAATGTCTGCCATCAAATTTTACCCTCTATCCGTTTTAAACAGTAAAAAGGCGGTCGCGCACCGCTACCGCCTGAAATTATGCCTGCACCTTGCTGAAGGAAACCTTAAGGATTTCGGTCACTTCCCCTTCATCAGCGCAGCGGCCTCCACTGAGACACACCATAATTTGGTTTGGTTTCATTGTGATGGCAATCACGCAGGATTTATTTAGGAATAGTCCCGCGCTCAATTCTCACGCCCACGCTCGCCGCCTGGGCGACAGCCCCCGGTTTACCTACCTTCACGCGTACTCCGGGCGTTTTGAAACGATTCATCAACAGATCGGCGATTTCTTCTGCCACCCGTTCGACCAGCGCAAAACGCTGCCCCTGCAGATGACGGAGGATCGCTTCGGTGACATCGGCGTAGCTCAGACAGTGGTTCACATCGTCGCTCACCGCCGCCTGCCGGTTGTCCCACGCCATTTCGACATCGAGCACCAGCTTCTGCTGCATGCCCTGTTCCCAGTCGTAAACGCCAATGGTGGTGAACACGGTGAGTTGTTCTATAAATACGATATCCATGATGTCACTCTCTGTTTTTGGCTTAGCCGGATACCACTTCCGGCGGATTATGCGTATTATCCACGCTTATCGAGAACAAAACGACCCAAAAGGAACGGTACGAAGCTATGAGTGCTATCGCGCTTGGTATGATTATTTTCGCGTATCTTTGCGGCTCGATTTCCAGTGCGATCCTGGTTTGTAAACTCGCTGGTTTACCCGATCCCCGCAGCGCAGGCTCTGGCAATCCAGGCGCCACCAACGTGTTACGTATTGGCGGTAAAGCCGCTGCTGCCGCGGTACTGATTTTCGACGTGGCGAAGGGAATGGTGCCGGTATGGATCGCCTGGTGGCTGCACGTCACGCCGATGTATCTTGGCCTCACGGCCATCGCCGCCTGCCTCGGCCATATCTATCCGGTGTTTTTCCGCTTTCGCGGCGGCAAAGGTGTGGCCACCGCGTTTGGGGCCATCGCGCCGATTGGCTGGGACCTGACCGGCCTGATGACCGGCACCTGGCTGCTGACGGTGCTGCTCAGCGGCTACTCATCGCTGGGCGCGATCGTCAGCGCGTTGATTGCCCCGTTTTATGTCTGGTGGTTTAAGCCGCAGTTCACCTTTCCGGTGTCGATGCTGTCATGCCTGATTTTGCTGCGCCATCACGACAATATTCAGCGCCTGTGGCGCGGTCAGGAAAACCGCGTGTGGAAGCGTAAAAAGAAGAAATAAAAAAACCGGCGCGCAGCCGGTTTTTTATCATCAGATGGCCGGTAATTCCGCCAGCGGCCAGCGTGGCCGTACGCTGACGCCCAGCTCACCGCGCGTGCCGCCTTTCAGCCGCACCATGCCGGCATAGGCAATCATTGCGCCGTTGTCGGTGCAGAACTCCGGACGGGCATAAAATACCTCGCCGCCGCGCGCGCTCATCATGGTTGCCATGCGTTCACGCAGCGTGCGGTTGGCGCTCACGCCGCCGGCAATCACCAGGCGTTTGAAGCCGGTCTGCTCCAGCGCACGCTTGCATTTGATCATCAGCGTGTCTACTACCGCATCTTCAAAGGCGCGGGCGATATCGGCGCGCGCCTGTTCGTCACCGTCATGTTCGCGAATGGTATTCGCCGCGAAGGTTTTCAGGCCGGAGAAGCTGAAGTCCAGCCCCGGACGATCGGTCATCGGACGCGGGAACTTAAAGCGATCCGGCGTGCCTTGCTGCGCCATGCGCGACAGCATCGGACCGCCCGGATAATCCAGCCCCAGCAGCTTGGCGGTTTTATCGAACGCTTCCCCGGCGGCATCGTCAATCGATTCACCCAGCAGCGTATATTCACCAATGCCGGTGACGCTGATCAGCTGCGTGTGGCCGCCGGAGACCAGCAGTGCCACGAACGGGAATGCCGGTGGGTTGTCTTCCAGCATCGGCGCCAGCAGATGGCCTTCCATGTGATGCACCGGCACCGCCGGCACGTTCCAGGCGAACGCCAGCGCACGGCCAATGGTGGCGCCAACCAGCAGTGCACCGACCAGGCCGGGACCGGCGGTATACGCCACGGCGTCAATCTCTCCGGCCTGTAAGCCCGCCTGTTTCAGCGCGGCCTGGATCAGCGGCACGGTTTTCCGCACGTGATCGCGCGAGGCCAGTTCCGGCACCACGCCGCCGTAATCGGCATGTAATTTTACCTGGCTATATAATTGATTCGCCAGCAGACCGGACGCATCGTCATAAATCGCGATGCCGGTTTCATCGCAGGACGTTTCAATACCCAGAACTCGCATAGCTTTATCACCCTCTTCTTGCGGCGCGCAGTGTAGCACAGGCCGGCTGACGCCTGCCCCCTTCCGCACGCGAAAAAGTGTTTTTCTGTCGCGCAAAGAGTGCGCTATACTCCACGGCCTGAAAAAACCGGCAGCCGCACAGGCAAACGCTCCTGTTGGTTCTAAATTGTCCATGGTGCTTTACAAGCCAGCCGCGCCTGGAGTAAAATGCTGCACCATTTTGAAAAGTGCTGGCGCCGCAGTCAGCAGCAAAAACCGAATTTTATCGAGGTGAGAGTTACATGCCGGTAATTAAAGTACGTGAAAACGAGCCATTCGACGTAGCACTGCGTCGCTTCAAGCGTTCCTGCGAGAAAGCAGGCGTTCTGGCTGAAGTTCGTCGTCGTGAGTTCTATGAAAAACCAACGACTGAACGTAAGCGCGCTAAAGCGTCTGCTGTTAAGCGTCACGCCAAGAAACTGGCTCGCGAAAACGCACGCCGCACTCGTCTGTACTAATTTCTTTTCGGAAGTTCGCTTCCGCCGCGTGTTAAACGCAGACAGAGTCAAGTAAGAGGCCGTGCTTTCCGAAAGGAAGCGCGGCTTGTTGCCGTTTATGAGCTGAAAAACCGGGGCTTATGGCTGGACGAATTCCACGCGTATTTATCAATGATTTACTTGCCCGCACGGACATCGTGGATCTTATCGATGCCCGCGTTAAGCTGAAAAAGCAGGGTAAGAACTATCACGCGTGCTGTCCTTTCCATAACGAAAAAACCCCCTCTTTCACCGTAAGTGGTGAGAAGCAGTTCTACTACTGCTTTGGCTGTGGTGCCAAAGGCAACGCCATCGACTTCCTGATGAATCACGATCGTCTGGATTTCGTCGAGAGCGTAGAGGAACTTGCCACGCAGCACGGCTTAGAAGTGCCGTACGAAGCGGGCAACGGTCCGAGCCCGATGGAGCGCCACCAGCGCCAGAGCCTGTATCAGCTGCTGGAAGGTTTAGACAGCTTTTATCAGCAGAGCCTGCGCAATCCGCAGGCGAAATCAGCACAACAGTATCTTGCCACACGCGGGCTGAGCCAGCAGGTGATCGATCACTTTGCCATTGGCTATGCGCCAGCCGGCTGGGACAACGTGCTGAAGCGTTTCGGTCAGCAGAAAGAAGATCGTGAATCGCTGATGGAAGCGGGCATGCTGGTCAGTAATGACAGCGGCCGCACCTACGATCGTTTCCGCGATCGCGTGATGTTTCCGATTCGCGACAAACGCGGACGCGTGATTGGTTTTGGTGGCCGCGTGCTGGGCAACGATACGCCCAAGTACCTGAACTCACCGGAAACGCCGATTTTCCATAAAGGCCGCCAGCTGTACGGCCTGTATGAAGCGCAAAAAAATCATCCGCAACCGGCGCGTCTGCTGGTGGTGGAAGGCTATATGGACGTGGTTGCGCTGGCGCAGTTCGGCATTGATTATGCTGTCGCCTCGCTGGGCACCTCGACCACAGCGGAACATATCCAGCTTTTGTTCCGCTCGACCGATAACGTGATCTGCTGCTACGACGGCGACCGCGCCGGTCGTGAAGCTGCATGGCGTGCGCTGGAAACCGCATTGCCTTACATGAATGACGGTCGTCAGCTACGCTTTATGTTTTTGCCCGACGGCGAAGACCCGGATACCCTGGTGCGTAAAGAGGGCAAAGCAGCGTTCGAAGCGCGGATGGAGCAGGCCATGCCGCTCTCCACGTTTCTGTTCGACAGCCTGATGCCGCAGGTGGATCTGAGTACGCGCGACGGCCGTACCAAGCTGGCGACGCTGGCGCTGCCGCTGATTAGCCAGATTCCGGGTGAAACGCTGCGGATTTATATGCGTCAGACGCTGGGTAATAAACTCGGCATTCTGGACGATAACCAGTTAGACAAGCTGATGCCGAAGCAGGCGGAAAGCGGTACCGCGCCGGTGGCGCCGCCGATGAAACGCACCACCATGCGCGTGCTGATTGCGTTGCTGGTGCAGAATCCGCAATTTGCCGCCATCGTGCCTGCCCTAGACGGGCTGGAGCAGTCTAAATTAGCGGGATTGCCACTGTTTGTGGAGTTAGTCCGCCGTTGTACTGAGAATCCTGGCCTGACCACCGGACAGCTACTAGAGTTATATCGCGGGACAGAATTTAGCCAGCCCCTTGAAACACTGGCCACCTGGAACCACATGATCGTAGATGACGAAGCGGAAGAAGTGTTCCAGGACTCGCTGGCAAGCATCTATGATGCTGCGCTGGAGCAGCGCCTCGAAGCACTGATTGCGCGCGACCGGACTGAAGGCCTGAGCGCCGCCGAACGCCGTGAATTCTGGGCATTAAGCCAGGCACTAGCCAAAAAATAAGATTTTACCGGGTCAGAATGATGAAGGCTGATAACGCCACCGTTCTTGCCTGATGTTTCTGGTTTATGGACGCTGTAAGCGAAACCGGAAGCAATGCATACGTACCAGAGGCGTTAACGTCGCTGTCAGTTTCAAGGCTGCCAGCGCGCAGCAACCGGAGCGTACTGGCGTACGTAAGGATTGCAGGCACTGCCAGCATTGAAAATGGCAAGTGAGTTAGCGCCGGACAGAATATTAAGCGGCTTAAGTGCCGATTTACGATGGGCCAAAGCCCTGGCCGCGTTGAAGGCAGCGGCAAAAATACAACGCCTTCACTGTTATAGTTGGCTCGCTGCCGACCGACACCAATCTAATTAACAGAAGTGTGGATACCGTCTTATGGAGCAAAACCCGCAGTCACAGCTTAAGCTGCTTGTCACCCGTGGTAAGGAGCAGGGCTATCTGACCTATGCTGAGGTCAATGACCATCTGCCGGAAGATATCGTCGACTCCGATCAGATCGAAGACATCATCCAAATGATCAACGATATGGGTATTCAGGTGGTGGAAGAAGCCCCGGATGCCGATGATCTGATGCTGAATGAAAACAGCACCGATACTGACGAAGATGCCGCGGAAGCTGCCGCTCAGGTATTATCCAGCGTTGAATCTGAAATTGGCCGTACCACCGACCCGGTACGCATGTACATGCGTGAAATGGGTACCGTTGAACTGCTGACGCGCGAAGGCGAAATCGACATCGCCAAGCGTATCGAAGACGGTATCAACCAGGTGCAATGCTCTGTCGCCGAATACCCGGAAGCAATCACCTACCTGCTCGATCAGTACGATCGCGTTGAAGCGGGCGAGTCACGCCTGTCTGACCTGATCACCGGTTTCGTCGATCCGAACGCCGAGGAAGATCTGGCGCCAACCGCGACCCACGTTGGTTCTGAGCTGTCAGAAGAAGACCGCGACGACGACGAAGAGGAAGACGAAGAGAGCGACGACGACAGCTCCGACGACGATAACTCTATCGATCCGGAACTGGCGCGCGAGAAGTTTAACGACCTGCGTACGCAGTACGAAACCACGCGCAACGTGATCAAAGCCAAAGGCCGCAGCCATGCGGACGCCGTGGCCGAGATTAATAATCTCTCTGAAGTGTTTAAACAGTTCCGCCTGGTACCGAAGCAGTTCGACTACCTGGTGAACAACATGCGTGAAATGATGGAGCGCGTGCGCACGCAAGAGCGCCTGATCATGAAGCTGTGTGTTGAACTGTGCAAAATGCCGAAGAAAAACTTCATCACCCTGTTTACCGGTAATGAAACCAGTGAGAGCTGGTTCAAAGCGGCACTGGCCATGAACAAACCGTGGTCGGAAAAACTGCAGGAAGTGGAAGAAGACGTCATGCGTTCGCTGCAGAAACTGCTGCAGATTGAAGAAGAGACCGGCCTGACCATTGAGCAGGTGAAAGACATCAACCGTCGTATGTCGATCGGCGAAGCCAAAGCGCGTCGTGCGAAGAAAGAGATGGTTGAGGCTAACCTGCGTCTGGTGATCTCCATCGCCAAGAAGTACACCAACCGTGGCCTGCAGTTCCTCGACCTGATTCAGGAAGGCAACATCGGTCTGATGAAAGCGGTGGATAAGTTTGAATATCGCCGTGGCTATAAGTTCTCAACTTACGCCACCTGGTGGATCCGTCAGGCTATCACCCGTTCCATCGCCGACCAGGCGCGTACCATCCGTATTCCGGTACATATGATTGAGACCATTAACAAACTCAACCGTATTTCGCGCCAGATGCTGCAGGAGATGGGCCGCGAGCCAACGCCGGAAGAGCTGGCTGAGCGTATGCTGATGCCGGAAGATAAAATCCGTAAGGTGCTGAAAATCGCTAAAGAGCCGATCTCCATGGAGACGCCGATTGGTGATGATGAAGATTCGCATCTGGGCGACTTTATCGAAGACACCACGCTGGAGCTGCCGCTGGATTCCGCGACTTCGGAAAGCCTGCGTTCTGCCACTCACGATGTGCTGGCTGGCCTGACCGCGCGTGAAGCCAAAGTCCTGCGTATGCGTTTCGGTATCGATATGAATACCGACCACACGCTGGAAGAGGTGGGCAAACAGTTTGACGTAACGCGTGAGCGTATCCGTCAGATTGAAGCCAAAGCGCTGCGTAAACTGCGCCATCCGAGCCGCTCGGAAGTGTTGCGTAGCTTCCTCGACGATTAATCGTCCTGGTCAGTAAAAACCCCGGCTAGCCGGGGTTTTTTATTGTCTTCAGTATGGCGTCAGCCCTTTCTCCTGCATCACGCTGCGCGCCTTGTCGCTCTGCAGGTATTTCACGAACTTCGCCGCGGCCTGCTGCTGCTGGCTGCTGCGCGTGATTACCGCACCGTACAGCGTATCCTGCTGTGCCGCCGGCGGAATCAATCCCACAATGGTGATGCCTTTCACCGCCTTCAGCTCGCTGTTCTGCTGGAAGCCCAGCTCGGCTTTGCCCTGCGCGACCGCCTCACCCACCGGCGTGGCCGGAATTACGGTGATCTTCGCCGCCGTTTTCGGCCCCAGCTGCAGCTTATCCAGCATCTTGCTCTGAATATATTTGCCGCTGGCGCTGTCAGACACGGCGATGCTTGAGGCGGCGGTCAGTACCTGTTTGAACTTCGCGACGGTACTGATATCCGGCGGCGTAGTGCCCTGCTTCACCGCCATGGCGATGTACGAGTGCGCCAGCACCTGATGGCTGGCGCTATCCACCCATTTCGCCTGCTCCAGCGGCTTGATGGCGTAATCCACCATCACCAGCACATCGGCGCTTTCATGGCGTTTGAGGCGATTAGGAATCGCCTGCGGCGTGTCACCCATCGACGGCGCCGCTTCCAGCTCAATGCTGTCACCGCTCTGCTGCTGATAATCCTGCTTCAGGCTTTCAATTACCGGGTACATACCGCCGGAACTGAATACCTTCAGCGTTGCGGCCTGGACGCCCGGTTGCGCCGCCAGCAGCAGTGCCGCCAGAACCATGGTGCGTTGCTTCATCTCCCTGCTCCTTTTTTTGCGTGGAGCATCCGGTGTAGCCAGAAACAAAACGATGAACAACGTTATTACCTGATGAAACAGAGCCAGCTCACGCCTTATTCTGTAACCAATCATGAAGCTGGCGATAAGCAGCGACCATCTCCTCCAGCGAAGCGCGGTTTAATCCGCTGGGATTGGGCAGCACCCATAAGCGGGTTTCGCCCAGCAACTGCGGCTGCTCGCCCCATGCCACGTTGCGCTGACGAAACGCCTTCTGAAACGCATCCTTACCCAGCACGGCCAGCGCGCGCGGCTGAAAGCGCAGCACCTTTTCCTGCAGACGCGCACCGCCGTCGCGCAGCTCCGCGCCCGCCAGCTCGCTGGCCAGCATGGTGGGGCGCTCTACCAGCATGGTGATGCCGCAGCCGGTCTCCAGCAGCCGCTGTTCCTGCTCCGGCAGCAGCTGTTCGCGGGTAAATCCGGCCTGATGAATCACCTTCCAGAAGCGGTTGCCGGGATGCGCAAAGTGAAAGCCGGTATGCGCCGAGGATTTGCCCGGATTGATGCCGCAAAACAGCACCTGCAAATCGGGTGCGATGATGTCGCGGATGTCGTGATCGCTCATGCTGTCACCAGCCCGGCGCGCAGTTTGACTGCCTGACGCGTCACCTCCAGCATCTGGCGCGCTTCCGCTTCATCGGTGCAGGCGCGCGCCAGCGCCAGCGCACCGACCATTTCGGCCTGCATGCTGCTGGCGATGCTCTCCGCCTGCGCATGTCCCAGCTGCTGCAGCGCCTGTACCAGCTGACGCCGCACCGCTTCGCGCTTCGCCGAAAACAGCGCCCGCGCATCCGGCGGTAAATGCGCCACTTCGCTGACCAGCGCCGGTATCGGACAGCCCTCGCCCGGCGCGCCACAGTGCTGGTCCGACAGATAGCGATCGATCCACTGGTTCAGCCGTTCAGCCGGATCCTCAATCGCCAGCACGGCGGCAAAACGCTGCGCCGAGTCGGCAAACATCTCATTAATCACCGCTTCGACCAGCGCTTCACGCGAGGCAAAGTGCGCATAAAATCCACCGTGCGTCAGGCCGACGCGCTTCATCAGCGCTGCCACGCCAATACCTTCGGTGCCGCATTCGCGCATCACCACCGCCGCTTCCTCCAGAATGCGCTGCCGCGTGCGCGCCTTATGGCTTAGCTTTTCCATCGGTTGTTACCCTGCTCATCGTTAATGGCAATCAGTGTAATTATTACGATCGTCATATTCCAGCTTGACGATAGATATGATGGTCGTCATATTATCAGCACGCCAATATGACGACCATCATACAGAGGGCTTTTCCATGTCACACCAACTGGCTTTAATCACCGGCGCTTCCAGCGGTATCGGCGCAACTTACGCTAAACAGCTGGCCGCACGCGGCAACGACCTGATTCTGGTGGCGCGCGATGCTGCACGTCTGAGCGCGCTGGCGCAGTCGCTGCACGAAGCGCACGGCGTGGAAGTCAGCGTGCTGGCTGCGGATCTGACGCGCCATGAGGATCTGGCGCGTATTGATAGCGAGCTGCGAAACAATACGCGTATTACCACTCTGATCAACAATGCGGGCATGACGGTGGAAGGCGAGTTTATCGACGCCAGCATCGACCAGACACAAACCATGCTGACACTGAACGTGGTGGCGCTGACGCAGCTCTCTCACACGGCCGCACAGGTTTTCCGCAGCCGCAACGCGGGCACTATCGTGAACGTGGCGTCGGTACTGGCGCTGGTCAACGAACAGGCAAACGGGGCCTACAATGCGACGAAAGCTTTTGTGCTCTCGCTGACGCGGAATATGCAGCGTGAGCTGGCGGGCCACAACGTACGCGTGCAGGCGCTGCTGCCGGGCCTGACGCGCACCGAAATCTTTCAGCGCACCGGGCGCTCGGTGGATGACCTGCCGGCAGAGATGGTGATGGAGGTAGACGATTTAGTCGCCGCCGCGCTGCGCGGTCTGGATGACGGCGAAGCGATCACTATCCCTTCGGTGGAAGATATGGGCCTGTGGCAAAGCTTTGAGCAGGCGCGCGGCGCCATCCTGCCGTTTATCTCGCTGAATAAGCCCGCCACGCGCTATCGCTGAACCTGCGCATCCTGAGACAAGGCAGCAGCAAGCCTTGTCTCAAAAACGCGACAGCAGTGGGCGCTTATTGCGCGCATCTGTCAGGGTTGCGGGATTTTTTGCTGTGAGATCAAGGACTCAGTGATTGCGGGAATTTTCACCAACCGATTGCGCAACGCTGGATCGCCCCACCGAGATACTTTATAATCCCCGCTCCGCTGGCCCCTTAGCTCAGTGGTTAGAGCAGGCGACTCATAATCGCTTGGTCGCTGGTTCAAACCCAGCAGGGGCCACCAAATTATCAACGACTTACCTCAGAAGCTACAGTTAAGCTGGTTTTCCAGGATACTTATAGGATACCGTTCAGAAGTAGATCAAAGTAGCAATCTCCCACCCCATCTTTAGCCACTCTCGTCACGCCAAGCTGTTTCAGCCTTAAAGCTACGTAATGCTCAGGTCACCTGTGGCATAAAGCTGCTGAGCAAATGCAGTGTCCGCTTTGAGCGAGAAGCGGAAGTTCTCCTTCGCGTTGTTCCTGCTGCAAGTAATCAGGAGTTATATGTCATAAAGCTTACAAATTTTAGTTTTCCTCTACAGACGGTGCTATATGTTCATCCCAGCAATCTAACAAAGGCCAACAGACAAGACGATAAATCAACCAGCAAGCATAAATAGCTGAAGCGCTAAAACATCCACCCGCAGGCAATTTCCCATGCGCTATTTCATGGCGCAGAGATGGGCCGGGTTTGTAATTGAAGAGTAAATCAATGATATTTATCAAATCCTTACCAAATACCTGCTCTAGCTCAGGGCGCAGGTTTTCAAGCATTCCAGATAAAGAACGATCTTCCTGAAGGAGTTCATTATCTAATTTAGAGGTCTCACGGTTTAGCGTATGCATATAAAACCGTATTGAGTTTTCAAGTTGAGGAACAAGAAGGTAAGTCGCAGAAGCATAATCACCCTGAAAAAAACGAGAGAAGCCTAACGCAAATATATGTTCATGACCACGCGGGACGAATGGGCTTAATGAGACAATATATTCGAAATGACGCTCTTCTATTGAAAATCTGGACGATAAACAATAACGAACAGGATCTACATAACTTGAAACGAAGTAATGATAGTATAAATCAAGATTTTTTATATGCTGAGACTTGTACCATTCTTCTGGGGGATTTTCATCAATGGAAGCTGCAGGAGTTTTGGCATAGACCTTACCTTCTATATCAGTATAAACAGCACCTATGAAATTACTAAAAAAACTTTCCTTTCGAACAGAATCAGCGTGCTGACATAGTTCGCTCTTGGAAATAAGATATGGGGCTATGGTAAATTCATACAAACAAGCTGAGAGGGGGAGATCTGAGTAAATTTTAGATGTTTCTTCTCTTGCTTCATCGGCAATTATGGGAGTTGTGAATGTTGCAAATTCATCGCATGATGACATCTGTAAGTCACGCAACTCGGCAATAAGGGCTGCTACTCGCTCTTTATTCCCACCTATAGAACGCAGTTCTCCTATCGCAATACTTGTCCAGTATGCCTTTGCGGAAGCCTGACTGACATGGTCTCTCATCCTAAGTGTTTGCTCTACTGCATTCTCCTGGCACTCCCGCTTGGAATTATTATCCCCGCTTTTTTCAAATGCATTTGCCGCCAAATAAAAAATTTTTTTGACACCCTCTGGATATGAATGGATTTCTGCTTCACTTGCTAGTTTCTTAGCGTCCTTGGCAACAACCCCCCAATCAATGGCTTTCCTATTTGCCCCATGCCGCGCTACTCGTTCAAATATTATATATAATTTAAGCTCTAATGCCTTTGCATACACAATATCAAATGCATATTGTACATTTCTTGGAAGTGTCTTTTTCTTTTGTGTCAATGAAACTATATCAAACGCACGTCTTAAGAATTGTTCAAGCTTTCCTATATGATTAAGAACTCTATAAGAATTCACGTCGCAAATATGGTCACTATATATGCCTATGAGTTCACAGTAGCTATTAATTGCTATTGTTGCCGCGTCTTTTTTACTTTTATCATTACTCCAAATTATATCTGCTACCCGGGCTCTAAGTAGTTTGTTTTCAATTTGAATGACTATGCTCGAAAGAACATCATTTTGTTGACCACGGAAGTCGCTAGGTATGTAAGAGCGACCATTTGGACCACTCCATAATGGCCCCCATGGTTGGAGAGGATCATCCGCTCTAAAATGAAATGAACAAATCGACTTTAGCAACTCATAGACACGTTTATGAGCCTCTTCGGAGGATTTTGCCAATGCTTCAAACTGACGATATAACTCACGATAATCATAAGAGACCGTTTGTGGCAACAATGAATTAAAGTTAAAAGTGGCGAAATCTTCTGCTGTTGCCAGCACTACAGGCATGGTGGCCATATCACTTTTTGGTTGGCTGCCATCTTCTTGAGTTGCCATGATGATTCCCTTAATACGGTTGGTTGAACTGTAGTGATCGACAAGATTTTGCCGTGGCAGGAGAATTTCTCTAGGAACACAATATTTCCGCTTGGGCCACCAAGCGGAAATGCATCCTCAGCCACGAAAATTAATCACATTATTGCTACGAACACTATATAACATTCCCCATGCATCCTTACTATTACTCTAACATGTAGTGGTATACCGATTTTAGCCACATTATCAGAATGTGTAGAATGTTCGCTTCTGGCACAAAGCGGACGTTCGACATGAGCTTTCATGTGCGATTAATAACGTCAGGCCTGCCACGTATAAGCAAGCAGCCACTTATCCTCCTTAACCCCTCCTCACTTTTCAGCAACAGATAATTGCGGTGTTTACATTGTGATTTAAACCATTCGGGGCTGCCGACCTGCCCACCCCACCGACAGAGTTCATCATCAGCACATTTCGAATGAAATAAGTACTATGAGGAGAATACAGCCTGATCGACATGCTACGTAAACTGTTTTTTATTCCATTCTTCGTCACTTTGGCCATCATGGTCATACTTTACTTAAAATTCTGCATCCAGAGGTGCCAAAAATGGGCCGGAGCGTTATGATTTTCAAGCTTCACCTACATATTTTAAATGGTGTCGTATAATCCCCACCTCCTCGCCTCAGCTCAGTTACAGATTTCCTTTCTGCATCCAGAGGTGCCAAAAATGGGCCGGAGCGTTATGATTTTCAAGCTTCACCTACATATTTTAAATGGTGTCGTATAATCCCCACCTCCTCGCCTCAGCTCAGTTACAGATTTCCTTTTTAATATCATGTAATTAACCGCTACCCACCTGTCCCTGTTTTTGGCGGAATGGACACCTCAAAAGCCGATTTAACTCATAAATTCAATTGGTTACGACACGTGGTGGTGTCCCTATGAAAATCGCAAAACTAGCCGTTTTCTGCGGGGCCGCCGCCTCGTGGACAGGGTACCCCGCCGGGAGGACCCGCTCATCTTTCCCCGTCCTGCCGGTTACAGTGACCGACCATCAACAGGCTGGTGGTCGGTTCAAAAATGAAAGTCAGGCCCGAAAGGGTTTTACCCAAATAGTGCAAAACCTTCGGGCTGTTGCAATGACTTCTCAGTAGGGGCGAACTTTCAAACACAGCCTAAGCCTCTGATTTGTTCGGGACCGTCACTTTGTCTGGCTTACGAGAGCTGGCAGCCAGAAGATTAATGAGTAACTCGCTGATTTTGTTACGAGTGGTCACAGTGACCACCGGTGTCCTGACGCTTAATCCGGCCCCCGTTTTAGGACCGCCCGGCTATGAGGCCTGGCACAGAGCACCTAAGCTGTTGTTTATTCCATTCTTCGTCACTTTGGTTCGCGTTTTAATGCTGCCTGTAAGCTCATCTTCATGACGCTGATAGATTTTGTTTACCTGTTTTGCATCGTTGTATCCTAGCAATTCAGCGAGGTGATCAGCTGTGAACCAGATTTTCCCGTCACCGTTATCAAATGGCACGACACTGTGATTGTTAAATGTCAGTTCATTCATTTCGGATACCTACAGAAAAGTGAGCATTTCGCACAGAGAAACCGCACCAGAGAGGTCCGCACCTATACGGGATCTCTCAGGCTCACTTTTCTTAAAGCTCAGGTAATATCTGCGCGTACGAAGCTTATGGATCTATGGATAGCGCCCTCGCCCACTATTGCGCGGTCCAGTCTCTTCGCACTTCCTATTTGCTATCTTATTCAGATTACAGTTCGCATTAGTGTCCAGAAGTTTTCCAGATCGACATCAAACCGCTACTGTAATTTAGTAGATTAGAAATATCAGACATTTCATAAACCACCAGCCATTTCAATTTTTTTATTATCATGATCTTTTTGAACCCTATTGATTCTGCCTTTTTATAAGCTGTACTAGCTGTATCGTGCAGATTCCGCTTTCTGGAATCAGTGATAGTTTATGGTAAAAACTGCCTTGCTATTGGCCGAGCCAGGAGTTACCCGAGACTCGGTCTGATAGTAGCGTGCTTGCATAGGTATCGTGTGTGTACCCGGTGCCACACTATCGACTGTGGTCTCATACGGATTGTTAAGATTGTATGGAACCGGTGAAATATCTGAAGCATCTCCAGTTGCCAGCTGAATACCAATTCCTCTGGCGCTATCAGCCGCACCATCAAGTTTAATAATCCCCTGCAGCGCATCGATTGCGCCGAAGGTGGGTGAAATATTCATCACGAACCGGTTCAGCCCACGAAGACCCGGCGTCTGGGCACCGCCTACGCTGTAACCTGGCGAATTACTCAAATCCGTGTAAGTGCCATAAAAAGCCGGGCAGCCCGTCAGGGTAATATTAAAGGGCTTCCACGGAGTGGTTTTCACACTTCCGTTAAAATATTTGTCCATGCTGTAACTGCCCAGAGGAACTGTCACGTCAGGCGTTTTACACGTACCTGCGATCACGTTAATTGACCCGCTGAAATCTTCCCGATAGGTCTCTCTTGGCAGTCCAGTTACGCTTCTTGAGCCTTTAACGTCGAGAACAACCGTTGGCAACTGGGCACCGTTTATACGACCGCCGGCAATTGGACCGGTCTTGACGAAATCCAGCCTAAAATTATTGCGGATCATCACCGGAGCTGCGCCGAACTGTGTTGACGGATACGACCATTTAAATAGAGGGGTAAAGTCGAGCGGCTGCCCTACGCTTGCCGATGTGCCATCATCATTTACTACCGCCACGCCGATACCCGGCACAGACGTAACATAAAGCTTGCCCGCGTACTTTCCTCCCCAGCCGGGGACCAGTCCTGGTGTGTTCGTAACGTGTACATACTGTTCAATATCAAAGGGCAGTGCAGAATTAGTTGTGTGGCAGCTAAGGTAAGGCGTCCTGCTTCCGGCTGTTGTTATCCGCTGCCGGTGAATGACTGTATCTACAGGTACGTCGGCGCCTACCGTAATGTTCGGCGTCGTTAATTGGACGGTATGCTCCAGTGGACCCTGTCCCGTGGCAAAGTCACAGTCGTCAGCATTAGCTTCGCAGGCCAGCAGCCCGAGAGACAGCGCTATCCCGTATGAAAAAATATTCTTTATCTTGTTCTTGTCGGCTTTTTCAGTAAATTTCATTTCTTAACTCCTGCGGGCTATCCGCTAAATTATTTGCAGATGCCTGTTGTTTCATTCAGGACGCCCGGCTTTTTGCCTTTACTGGCCGGAATACGGTACTGCAGCAAACATTTACCCAGAGCACCTTCTGCCCAGCTCACCGTCAGGCTGCCACTTTCCTCTTTCACGCGGGCATACAACTGCCCACCCTGGCCAACGTTGCCCACATGCTCTCCGCGTGAGTTCTTTACGTCAGCACCAAAGGGAAGCGGTTGCCCTTTGAAGCTTCCGCTGATTAACAGCGGCGTGCCTCTCTGGCTATTGAAGTTAACCTTCACTACGGCACCGGCCCAGGGAGCAACGCGTTGCTGTGTGTTTTCCAGCTCGATATCTTCAGGGGCGTTTTTTGGATCAATCTGAATATCGTTAAACTGATAGGGGTTGAGATACGGTACGGCCGCATAACCGAAGCTATCTATCTCGATACCCGGATAGCCAGACACCTGAGCGCCTTTCGCGCCTTTTGCCTCAACCAGAGCCATGGTTTCGCCGGTGTAAGGCGATAGCGTCACGCCGCCAGCGTGAGCAACAAACGTGCCGGATGCACCCAGTGAGGTGCTGCGATAGCCTGCGCCCTTTGAGATGCCCCCATTAAGGCTGGTGACGGGTGAGCGATATTGTCCGTTAAGTGAACCGCTGTCCCCACCGCGCACGTCATGACTTGCCGTTGCACTGTAGCCATACTGGTTGCTGCTCCCCAAATTCCCTGACAGGGTGGCCTGCTGCACGTTGCCGCCGTTGCTGTCGCGATTCCAGTCCATACGCACATAAGGCTGGTGGCCGCCGTCTGATCGGCCCAGCGGGAAACTCATGGATAGCAGATAGGTAGTCTGCTGTGACCCCGTTCTTGTCTTCGCGCGGCCGGCGCTCAGACCCCAGCTGACTGATTTATACTGACTGTTGTAACCAAGCTGGTATTGCACGTCGCTACCCGGCTGATTCCAGTAGTTCTGCACTGACCCGCTGACATAAAACTGGCCAAAATTTTCAGGCAGCGCCTGAGACGCGGTCAGGGTTGCACGGTTCTTTGCCCGGTAGAGGCGATTAATGTCTGTGCCGCGCTCAACGGCCTGTCGCGACTGCATCGCCGTCAGGAAATCCATGTATCCTGAGGTTGAGAAGCGGTACGTCGCCAGCGACAGGTTGCTGCCGGTATCCGTCAGGGTTTTGTTCCAGCTGAGGCGATAGCTCTGGCCACTCATGCTGCTGCCATTTTTACCGAACTGCGTTGCGGCCTGAATCACGTCTGCGGCTACGGCACCGGCAGGCGTCGAAACGGCCGCACCTGCAAGAATGGCGTAATAGTTTTCACTCAGCTGCAGGCCGCTGTAGCCGGTCAGCGTGTTAGATAACCCGTACTGGAGAGTTCCCTGAAAAAGTGCAGGGTGATCATCAACCAGCTCACTGCGCAAGCGACCCGCGGTCAGTGAGAACTGCGCATTACCCGGCCGTAACAGCTGTGCGACCGCAGCATAAGGGACGCTGAACTGCTGCAGAGTGCCGTCAGCCTCCGTTACCGTAATCTGAAGGTCTCCACCGTAACCGGTCGGATAAAGGTCATTTATCAGAAATTCACCGGGAGAGACCGTGGTTTCATAGATAACATTTCCCCCCTGACGAACGGTAACACGGGCGTTTGTGCGCGCGATGCCGCGAATATCAGGTGCGTAGCCGCGCTGTGAGGCTGGCAGCATCCTTTCATCCGAGCTTATCTGCACGCCGGTAAACGGCAGCGTGTCAAAAAGCACGCCAGACGTATTCGACTGGCCTGCAAGCAGACGGCTTCGCAGAGGGGTAATGTCACGCTGAACGTAAGTATTTAATGCGGCATAACCGTCTTGTCCTAAACCGCGGTTCCAGATACCGTTATGACGCAGGTACCAGCCCTCAATATTCAACCCCGAATTAAGACTGGCATACAGCGAGTTGTCGCTGCTGCCGCGATAGCTGTTCTGCCACGCGTTAAGACCATAGCTTAAAAACCCGCTATTTATGCCGCGGTCCCAGAGGAGGGGGTCAACCTCGCCACGGGCATTCTGGCGCAGGTAACGCTGGGGAATAGACAGTGTCAGTCGCTGCTCGTTGCTGTCGAAGGTCGCTCTGGCGTCGGGCAGAAGTGCCGACAGGTCACTGCAGGGCTGAGGCTGATTTAATGCCTGGCGCATAGGCTCAGGCAGCTGTGAATCATTGAAGGCAATCGCGGCCAGCAGCTCAGGTGACAGGCAGGGTATGACGCCTTTTTCCGTCTGGTGAAAAGTAACTTCCTGCAGCGAGAGATACTCCTCGCCCAGGTAAACGGAGACCTGATAGCGGCCTGGGGTGGCGCTGGATCCGGCCGAGAAGCGGCTCAGGTCATTGTTGGTGCCGCCAAATCCCTGCAGGAAAACAGGATCAAACTCGACGTTTTTTTCGGAATCTTCCGCCAGAGCACTGTCGCTTGCGACAAGTGCGGCGCTCAGAAGGGCCAGTCTGACTGCCCGGGCGAGCTGACCTGCCCGCGGTGTGATGTTACAAACTGACATAACCTACCCCTGACTCCCGTAAAGTCTCGTATATCGCGAAAATAATGATTTATTTGATAACGACGTCGTTTATGACGATGGCTCCGTAATCGTTGACCCACTGAACGCTCAGCGTCTTACCGCTTGAAGCGCCTGGAATGCTGAACAGTTCAGAGCCAGCGGGCGCAATCATTTTCCCTTCCGCAGGCTTGCGGGAATCGCCTTTAATGCCGACCCTGACAAGCGAAACGTGATACTGTGAAGCGTTCATGGCCTTAACCTGATTTCCAGACATGCTCCAGCTGAGTTGTTCAGCAGCCTGCGTAGGCGTTCCCCTGAGACCAGAAGGGCGGAAGAAAACTTTAATACGCGTACGGAAGGCCATCTGCAGCGTGTTGTCTGCATTTTTCGCTTTAGCGGGTATTTCCAGCACGTTGAGCCAGAACACGCTTTCACGCCCTGCTGGCAGAGTCTTTCCGGTATAACTGATACGCAGCGTCTGCCCTTTTTTAGGCTCAATGCGGTTAATTGGTGGCGACAGCAGGAATGGAACCTGCAGGGTTTCCGGACTGGCTTCGCTGTTGCCCTCATCGATCCAGCTCTGTGCCAGCACGGGGCTGTCCCCTTCGTTGGTTAACTGCACCGAAACAGTTTTTTCCGCCTGCGGGAAAATGACCCGCGTGCCACCGATCACAATACTCGCGGATGAGAATGTGGAATAAGTGGATGAGAGTGTCAGAAAAAGTGCGGGTATCACCGCCCGGCGGGTAAGACTGAACATGATTTCCCCTCACGTGGAATAAGGGGCCGAAGCCCCGGATTTTATTTGTACTGAATTGAATACACGACGTTGCTGACGACGGTGCCTGCACCAGTCGCATCGGTCGCATAATAACGAACCGCGTAAGGCAGATTCGCGGTACCGCCTGATACGTCGACATAGGTGGTGTCATTGACCTGTGCAGAGTCGCCGACGTTGATAGGAGCCAGCGTTGAGCTTGAGCCATCCAGTAACTCCAACTGCACATTGCTGGCAGTGCCTGAGCTGTTCAGGCGACCTGAGGTCAGGTCGACCGTCGGGCCTGCTTCAAAGAAGGCGGACGCCGTGGTGAGCGTTCCCGCACAGTTGCTGAGCGCCATGTTGAATTTGGTTGTGCCGCCGGTTTTACCCGCCGCATCCAGTTGCGTCACAGCCATGGTTGGCAGTTTTACCGTGGCGCTTGGGCCGGAACCGTTAACTGAAACGTCACAGGTAGTGGCGGTGAGTTCACCATTGAAAGTAATGGTGCCAGTTGACGCAGCGTGCACATTCGCTCCGATTGCGATTAACATGAGCGCTGACGCAGCGTAAGCCGTTTTTAATTTGTTGTTCACTTAGATATTCCCGTAATTAAATTATCATCAGGAAGAGAAAACGATGTCTGGAGGCAGGCAGCACTAACTCATTCCATTTTCAGACAGTCTGAGCTCCGTATGTTTTTTCCTGAGGTCTCTGTCTGATGGGGTAAATAGTAATGCGGTGAGAGTCGAATCAATATCGGATGGCGGGTGAGAAGGTGTAGGGAATTTCTCCTTCCTTGTAAGATTAATCTGCACTATGTAGTCCCATGCCTACGTATTAATGTAATCATAGTTTTATAGTCAGAAGGACACTGAATTGAATGTTAATCATTCCTACGTTCCCAATTATTACCATGAATTTACAAGGAGTGGTCAAGGCAAAAACAATAATTAATAATGGCAACATTTTCATTACAAAAAGTCTGCATACCGTACTATCTAATGCCGGGAGAGAGATCATTCATAAAATAACATTGCCCGAATATCTGTATGACTATAGATGAGTCATTACAGATTTTAATTGCCGAATTTTTTAATGAGGAGAAGGTATTGATTCGTTAGTAGCGGGCTTAAATATGTCTGAACAGAACCAATGCAGATATGAAAGTCATCGTGTCCACGTGCATTTCGGATGCTTCTCTGCTGAGCGTCATCGGAAGGTTGCTTCCTGATGTCATACTCATCAGGAAGCAACCAAACCGGTTTACGTTATCCGGAGAAAATATGCCGCACGCTATTTATCCTTCCCGCATTTGGTGCGAAATGATGACCAGATTTCAAAGTATCATCCGGCCGTATCTGTTATCCCCTTTGGATTCAGACTGATGATATTATTTGTTCCAGACCATGACCATACGAGATTAGACGATGCGTGCACCGGGGTTCTAAATTAACCGCATGCTGAGGCTGGCTACGATACGTTAAGTAAAAGCCGCCTCAGTGTACCGCCCGCTCAAAGGCGTTGATCCACGCCTCAATACTCCGGTTTAGCTCCCATACGGAGGCTTGAACGGCCTCCCAGTGCAGAATGATATTTTCATTGGCGGCATCACTCAGCAGACAGCTTTTTTCCATCAAACGGCAGTCCCCCTCTGCGCGGACGGCCCCGATGATTTGTGCCGCTCCTGAGATACGGTGCATGCACTTTGCCAGTTCGGGCCAGTCTTCAAGTTCGAATAAATCTTCAGCCAGCGCAAGATCTTCCCGATTGCTTGTGAGCGTGACGGACAGCAACTCGCGTAACATGGACTTGTCGTTGTGTGTGAGCGTGTATAAATCATTCATATTAAGCAGATGTTCGAGAGAGGGTTCCGGTTCGGCAACAGTTGTAGCGTCATTTTCCATATCGGCTATCTGATGAAGGTTTTCAGAGGCGTCATCTAGAATCATCTGCAACTGGGGCAGTTGCAGTGGCTTGAACAGGCAGTCGTCCATACCAGAGGCGATACAGCGGGCACGTTCCTCTGGCCACGCATTTGCCGTCAGACCGAGAACAATGATGTTCCGGTTTTGATGCTGCCTGATCAATCGTGTCAGTTCAAGACCATCCATGCCCGGCATAGTACAGTCTGTAATCACGACGTCAAATACATCCTTTTGCCAGCATTTCCAGCCCTCTTCACCGTCACTTGCCACCGTAACATCATGCCCCAGATGACTGAGCTGATGTCTGAGCAGTAGGCGGTTTGCAGGATGGTCATCAACGGCAAGTATGCGAAGCCTTCTGTGTCTGTCCGGGAAATCCTGCGGAGGAATGTTTTCCGGCTCGCTGCGCTCCATGCGGATTGCTGCAGGGACGGTAAAGGTGACCGTTGTTCCCCGTTCCAGTTGACTCTGCATGTGAATATTCCCGCCCATCATGTCGACAAGCTGTGAACAGATGGCCAATCCCAGTCCAGAGCCACTCTGAATGCGTCCGGCACGCGCCTGAACCCAGGGCGAAAAGATATCCTCCTGCTCCTCAGGCGATAATCCTTTGCCCGTATCGCGAACGCTGATGGTGAGGGTTGCATCACCGTCATATCCGGCATGAATAATATGCAAATCGACGTCAATATACCCCCTGTCTGTGAACTTGATAGCGTTACTGACCAGGTTTGACAGCACCTGCCTGAAGCGGAGCGGATCAATGAAGACTTCATATGGCAATTGTGCAGGCAGTGAGCTTCTGAGTCGAAGACTTTTCTGCCTCGCCAGGCCTTCAAATACACGGACGATCGGTGGGAGAAGGTCACTGGTTCTTACCCACTCCGGGGTTAGTTCCAACCTGCCGGATTCAATGCGAGCCATGTCAAGAATGTCACCAATCAGCCCCATCAAGCTTCTGGCGGACTCCCATGCTACTTTCACCGTGTCATTTTTATCACTCTCAGACTGGCTGGTTTTCACTACCAGCTCAAGCAGACCAATAATGGCACTCACCGGCGTTCTGATCTCATGGCTCATCGTGGCGAGAAAAGTGCTTTTTGCACGGTTAGCCTGCTCTGCCCGCTCGCGCGCCTCAAACAATTCACGGTTGAGCTCTTCCTGTTCAGTCATATCCAGCCAAGTGCAGATAAAGCCGTCTGGCATCCCGGAACCATCTGTAAAAGTCACGGAGTAGTGCAGAATGTTTCTGAACCTTTCGCCGTCATAGATACGCTCATGGCTGATAAGCGGCTGAAATGCATCTCCCGATTCGCTGACCTGACGGGTGACGTTGCTCCAGAGTGAATGAAGTGGGTGAATGTCCTGATTTAATGTCTGTCCGGTAAACGCATGTTCTGGCTGACCAAAAAAGTCACTGAGCGATTTATTACATAAGCGAAGATTTCCTTCCAGATCAGTGACGTAAACGGGTAATGGCAGGGTGCCGATAAGGGTTTCGTTAAATTTCAGCTGACTATGCAGGCGGCTCTGCGCTTTTTTTCTTGCCACTATTTCCCTGCGCATATAGAAAATCCATATCAGAGAAGTGAGCAGAATAATGGTGGCCACCCCAATAACGAGCCAGAACTGTTTGCGGTAAAGCTCCCAGGTATTTAGGCGCACGTCCGGCCGGGTCTGCCATTTTTTTATGATGTCGTTTATGTCTGAGGGTGAAATATTCTCCAGCGCCTTGTTGAGTATACCAAGCAGTTCCGGCTGAGTACGGTTAACCGCAAAGCCAATCTGACCATCGGCTGCATCTAAACTCCCCGCAATCTTTAACTGCCCCTCGAAATATCGGTTGATCATGTAGCTGGCGCCAAACAAAGTATGGATCGCAATATCCGCTTTATCTTCAATCACGTCCTGCATGGCAACGCTGGCATTAGGGGTTTCCACAAACTTAATGCCGGGATGACGCGCCTGAAGTGTAGAAAGCAGCGGATTGCCCTTTACCAGTGCTATACGAAGGCCTGATCTATCATCCGGCATATCCCTGTTTGCCCGAATGATTTCAACGAATGGAGACTTAAAATAGGGGCGGGAAAACAGGAGCCTGTCGTTACGATCGTCGCTGTAACTGAGAGCCCCGATAAAGAGGGTTTCCCCACGGTCAAGCTGCGTCTGCATGGCTTCGAGCGATCTGGCCGCAACGGGGATGAATTCAATTCCGGTTCTCTGGCTGACCAGTTTTAATATGTCAGCCGTCACGCCGTAAAAGTTATCGCCGGCGTCGGTCATCGTGAAAGGAGCATAGAAGGAATTCACTGAGACTCTGACCTGAGGATGACGCTGGATCCATTTACGCTCCTGTTCGTTCAGGTCAATGTGTTTACGTAAACGCCAAATATCTGCCTCTTCACTCCACTGCTGCATAATGATTTGCGACTGAGCAGAGGGAATTGCGTTCAACGCGGCGTTCAATGTCCTGAGAAGAATTTTATCATTGCGCGACACAATGAAGCGGGTTCCCGTATCCCGTTCGGGATAGACGGTCTGGTATTCCAGATGGTTGGGATAGTTACGCTCTAGTAGATATGACGTAGTGACAAGGTTTCCGATAAAAAAATCATTCCTTTTAAAGGCTACGGATGCCAGTGCTTCTTCATCCGTATCAAAATGCACGATGCGGGCTCCGGGAAAATTAGAACTTATCCAGTCGTCATCGACATACCATCGCGCTATTGCCAGACGCATACCTGGCTGATAGGTGAAATTTTCACCGGCTGTGAGCTTCGGATGGACCAATACCGGGTGATCGCTCACGAACCGATTCGAATAGATGAAATCTCCATCGAAGGGCCATCTTTTTCCTGAAGCATCAAGCATCAGGTCAACCTCATGGTGGCTCATTGCTTTATAGGCGGCATCCTGGGAGGGGTAGCTGATGACCTTTACTCGCACACCAAGGTAGCTCGCGGTGAGCATTAAATAATCTGAGGCAATACCCTCAAATTTCCCGTCCTGAGTAAACATACTGATAGGGGGTATTTCAGGCTGCCAGACAGCAACTTTCAGTTCTCTTTTCTGACCCAGCCATCGCCAGTCCTCGTCAGTGATAGAAAACGAGCGGGGATCGTATTGCTCCCTGCTCAGGATTTGCAGTGGCTGTGATGAAAGATTAGCCGCTGCGACCAATGGCAGTGAGGCGATTGAAGCCCATAAAACAAAAAGGAAAAATTTCAAATTTCAGTCCAGGTTGTTCCGGCGCGCAAAGTCGATGAGTTCAACCTGATTAACCAGGTTTAGTTTAGTAAGAATGCGGGTTTTGTAGGTGCTGACGGTTTTGTTGCTGATGTGCATCTTGGCTGCAATATCAATGACTTTTTCACCTCTGGCAAGATACTGCAAAACCTGTACTTCCCGGTTCGAAAGCGACCTGACAATCTGCGTTTCCTGAGAAAGAGACTGAGACCGATTAGATTCTCCTCGGTTTAATGGAAAATAACCGTAGCCCCGCAATACCGCGCGCGCAGCATCACCGAGTTCTTCCAGATTATTTTTTTTTCCGACGAAACCATCTGCGCCGGTAGCCTTACAGCGGCTGAGATAATGTTCATCATCACGGGCGGTCAGAACAAGTATTCCTCCGCAGTAACCACTGATTCTGAGCTTTTCAATGAGTTCTATTCCCCCCAGTCCCGGAATATCGAGATCCACCGTTACCATATCCGGTTCAAGCTGCCTGACCAGTTTCAGCGCCTCGTACCCCTCACCTGCTTCAGCAATGATGGCGTGTCCGTCTTTTTCAAGCAGCATGCGCACCGCTAGGCGAGCAACCGGGTGATCGTCAATTATCAAAATGTTAGCCATGATTACCCCATCTGCGGACGGCTTGATTGAAATAATTTTACAACTCATACCACGCTGAACAATCAGAATGAGAGAGGACTTTCTTGCACTTGTAGTCCTCAGACTACAGCCTCCGTCTCACAGGGATTCTAGTGAAAAACAAACATTATTTATGTTAAATTGATTTGTCATCAATGTACTCAACGACCCTTTTTAAACATAGTGTAAGCTCTATCCTACAAAAAAGGTAAAAAGATCCTATTTATTTTTTTACTTTGAAAGTAGATATTTACGCCTTCAAAAATATCGACTGGTAATTTAAGATGAAAAGCCCTAACGCAATAGTAACCTCTAATTATAGCAGTGTTAAAGCGCAGCGTAGAGAACTACGCTCATTAGTGTGGATAGCAACACTGACTTGCTGTTGTGCCACATGGATGCTAATTACTCTTTTAATAGTACTGTATATATAGTCACCCGCACCATTTTTCAGAGCCAGATATCACATTTTCCGATGTTGTCTTCCCGCCATACAAGTTAACAATGAAAATAAAATATTTATCTTTTAGAGACTATCTTTAATCATTAGCTCTAAACGTTTTGATAAAGTAATAAGCATTGGACGGTCATAAAAATTTATAAGCAACTTACCTTTAAACCTTTTAATTTAAATATTTTCAGCGTGATGCTTTCCTCACACATTTCTCAACAAGTTTAACGTAACGATTTATGTGATAACCAATTTTTTATGCGTAATCGTGATGTTAAACCTGCTATCAGGCAGATCTAACTATTACATACAGCGCATTAGAAAATTTACATTTTTTAACTATCTTACCTGTATCCACCCTGACATCACATTACCTGCGCGACAATAAGTGATCACTATTTGGTCTTGATGTGCCAGTCGCAACAATCCCGTTCGACTATACTTGTCGGGATACAGATAGAATACGGCGATTCATGGCCGACATAATCGCTCGTTAATAAGGAATAAAAGAGCATCTCTGACCATAATTATGGACAAAGCTATAAAGATTTAACAGTGATGACAGCGGAAAGAAGGACACCGATGAAGACCAGCTCGAAAAGTACCAGCAGCAGTAGCCTTTCGAATTTTCCCAGGCAGGAATGCGACAGGATGGCATTACCTGTGCTGAGTGCTGTCAACACCATGCCCAGTGTAGAAGCCACTAAAAGACTCCAGAATATGATCGGATACCAGTCTACACCTTTTAGTTCCCGTTGCCTCAATACTGCAGCCATCACGACTGACTGTAATAGTCCAAGCGCTATCAGGCCAGAGGTTTCATTTGCGATTTTGCAGTAGTCAGACAGGAAATTTTTCATACCATACCCTTAGTTTTCACACAACGAACCAGCATAGCAGTCCTTTCACTTCAAAGGCTTCTACCTGGCCACATTCAGGTTTTCCAGACAACCATTTCCCTTTCCGGCCCCAACCATGCCCCCACTTTTGTCTGCCCCCACCACGCCCCCACCTGTTTTTTGAAAATCCCCTCTCAGCCCGGTAAATTTGCGGGTTTCAGCATGGCCCCCACTTTCTGTGTGTATACAGGGAAAAAGTGGGGGCGAAAGGGGGGGCGCCCCCACCATCCCCACCAGGCCCCCACTTATTCCCCCACATCCCTCTGAGAGTGAATGACAATATTTTCGCCGTCTAAAGAAACGAGCCCTGCCTTAGTCAGCTTGCCTAGCCAGCGGGAAAAATGCTTGCGGGTATCAATGCCCATGGCTTTCAGGTCATCAATGATGATGGCCTTCGTACAGGCCTCACCGCGCGCATTACGGCTTCTTACTGACTGCCATATGGCCAGATGATTATCACTGAGCTTTGGCACGGCAATTAAGTCCGGGTCGCTTTCCTCAGCTTCACGGGCGACGTCCCGCACGGCCAGCGAGTGGATTTCCTCTCCCTCTTCGTCCGTAAACAGCCTGACCGGCTGCAGGTCGTACGCCCGGCGCTTCGGCTCCTCAGCGTCCTTCATTTTGGTGCAGGAAAGTATCAGGGCGATGTTCTCATCCTCGCGCTTCACCTGAAACTCAGCGTCCAGCGCCGCACGGAACGAACTGGAGCCCCGCGCCCCTCTGGCCTCGTCTTTCCCTGAGTGGTGCACCACCAGCACCGTGGCGCCGGTCTTCCGCTTGATATCGTCACAGCCCTCAATGAACGCCCCCATATCGCGGGCGTCGTTCTCATCGTTGCCGCCAAAGCAGCGCGCCAGGGTGTCGATGACAATCAGGCGTACCGGCAGCCCCCCATCAGACTCAATCTGCTTCGCCGCCAGGATGACCTCCTGCACCTCTGACTGCCGCACCGGAAAGACGGGGCGGTTTACCAGCCAGACGTTCTCCACGCGCTGCTGATAAACCTGCTCCCAGGCGCGGATGCGGCGCGGCACGCCGATGCCTCCCTCACCCACGATATACAGCACCGCGCCGCGGTTAACCCTGTGGCCTGCCCAGGGGAGGCCCGCCGAAATATGGCAGGCCCAGGAGACGGCGAGAAAGCTTTTGAACGAGCCGCTGGGGCCGTAGATGCTGCACAGCGCCTGCGCGGGCAGGACGTGCTTCATCACATAGTCCTGCCGGGCGTCAAAACCTTCAAAGCCGCTTGATAGCTAAAGACTCCTCAGAAGTCTGCTGTTCAGACAGCAACTGACGCTATTCCTGCTATCAGCAAAGCGGCTGGAAGATTACTGGCAGACTGCGCCCGGAGGATAATTTATTCGCTGGAGTCCTCAAACCACCAGTTGAAAAAGCATTCAGTAAATGGTTTTATGATTCATAAATAATTATTCACTATTGCTGCATAAGGTCAGATACGTTGTCACTAGAGTCTGCAGAATGGTTTAGCCGAAATGGCATAGAGTGTTCTCGGATCAGAGCCCGTAATTCGGGCTTTCCGAAGCATCTTCACGATGAATATGTCATCAGTGCAAACCTGACGGGGGTAGAGGAAATCTGGCTGGCGGGGAAAACCGCCTATGTTAAAAGTGGTCAGGTTACCTTATATAATCCGGGAACCATTCAGGCGTCGCGTTTTGATACTCAAGCCGTCGAATTCATCAGCGTGCACATCCCCCAGACGGTGATAAAAATGCTTGCGAATGAGGACAATCTCAGTAGCGCTCATGAAGCCCCTGTTCTGCGAGAAGGCATAATCAATAACACTCGCCTGTTTAACACGTTGTACCGTTTTGCAACATCAGCCCGACTGGCGCAGGGGGCAGATGAGGAGCAGCAACTGATTTTACTTTGTGGTGAACTGCTTGAGACACCAGCTCTACTTCATAAAGGTAATGAACAGAAAATCAGTGTAGTTATCGAGTATTTACAGGAGCACCTCAGCGTAAAACCTCAGCTGGAGATGCTCGCGCAGCTGGCGGGGATGAGCAAATATCATCTTGTTCGCTTCTTCACCCGGCATACGGGTATGCCGCCTCTGCAGTATCATATGCAGCTTCGTCTGCACCATGCCCGCGACCTGCTTCGCAGAAACGTGCATCCGCTCGATGCGGCGATAATGTTGGGATTTTACGATCAGAGCCATTTCATTAATGCATTTCGCAAAGTGATGGGAATAACACCCCATCACTATGCTTCGCAGGTCAGATCAGGTCACCATAAACTCCCGATAACCTGACACAATCACGTAAAGCGCAAAATAGCTAAATATGAGCGCTGAGGCTATGTAGGAATATTTAAGCAGGCGATGGCCAAGCAGTTTGCCTCCAAAACTCCCTACCAGGCACAAAACACAGGTCCAGAACATTCCCGCGATGAAAAAGCCACTCAGAAACCAGGACGTTGCCGTAACGTTGTGCTGGCCCATCCGGGATATCAGCGCACCGCCCACTGTCGCAAACCACAGAATGGCCGTGGGAGAGGACATGGCAAGCACCACGCCCCGGCCAAATTCACGCAGCAGCGGGCGATACTGATGGGTTTCGCTCACGTTAATCTCTGAGGCCTTCCTGAAGGCGGCCACCAGCATTTTGCCGGCGAACCATAAAAGCATCGCACCACCGCCAATCCACAGTATCCAGCGTACTGCTTCATACTGCAGCAGTACGGCCATTCCCGCCAGCGCCAGCAATGCATATGCCAGGTCACCCACACAGGTTCCCATTCCCAGCCAGAAACCATGAAAATACCCGCGTTGCATGGCAAGGGTAATCATGGCGATATTGGCAATTCCGATATCAAGACATAGCGAAAGGCTCAGTAAAAAACCATTTGAAAACTCGATCATAACGTAAAGCCTTTAATCTTCTGGTCGTACTCGATCATGTCGACAGTTTTACCCAGCCGGTTCAGCAACAGATCCGCCTCTTCACGCTGATGGTGAGGTGAATAGCATTGCAGGAATGCCAGGGCTGCCTCTGTATCATCCTGCAATACAGAACGTGTCATTGCTGTTGCCAGTGCCGTCAGAGCTGGCTTCACCGCGCTGAGTTCCACCATATAATGCGTCCCACTCCAGTTCAGACACTTGTGTTCAGTCAGCCACTTGAGCTGTATGTAGGCCGCTCCTGCATCAGGATAATCACATGGGCCGCGGCGCAAATATCTCAGCATTTCCAGCAGGAAAATTTTTAACTGCAACGTCTCATTCAGCTGTAGAGCCTGCCGGGAAGTCTCTGTCAGGCACATCAGCAGCCCAAAGACATCGGCCAGTGCTTCCTGCACAACCATTGATCCCCATCTGTCCTGTTTACTTAATTTGCCAAACATCATCTTTTCAAGGACAACGGAATGCCCCAGATCATGACCGCGGAACCAGGCGATCAGGTGGCGGGAACAGAGGGCGCTGTCCGGTATAGCTTCATGCTGCCAGCCAAGCAGGGAAGCCTGGGGCCGGGCAAAGCGTTCAAACAGGTTCAGATAGGTATTTGCAAACACAATGGTGCGCTTCTGGGGGGCGTATTTCACCCCTTCATCCTCAGGGAAGAAATAGGCGAAGTGCTTGGGATAGCTGTTAGCTTCGCCAGCAATCGCAAACAGGTCGACAATTTTGTAGCGGCATCCAGGTAGCGCAATCAGCCGCTGGTCGATATGATTTTGCAGCCAGCTCAGGTTGTCCGGAAAGAGCTCATCCACCACATCCGATACTTCCTGCAGCCCGCGATCAGGTAACCCAAACCAGGCGGAATAATGCTGCGTGCGAGATTTACCAACCCACGTAGACATATAGCCTATTCCCTGCACCAGTTCCTGTTCATCCAGTCCAGCTATCTGCGGGAGAAGCTCCTTTGCTGTGCTGGCGTCAGAGAGGATTTCTGCGCGAAGCTGCAACGCTTTACAGGTATCCGGATCGTCAAATTCCTGAGCAAGCTTGAAACAAATAATGCTGAGCTTTTCTTCAACAGACTGAAGCAGCGTACTCCCGGTCCGTGTAGAAACCGGGTGAATATGACTGGCCGCCTCTGCAAGACGCGTAGCCTGATGGATAAGATCCAGCGCAGCGGGCGAAAGCGAGTCAGGTAGAGGGATATCCATCATGTGGATAAGATATGAGTCAGCAGCAGGCCAGAACGGTGTCGTAAACATGAAATTCCCTTCCATTGTTAGTAACGAGAGGTTTACTTAACCATCGCATGTGGATTCGGTATTGGAAGGAATTGCGCGAAGGGGGTCGGAAATAACGGTTCACTTCAGAATCCTAACCGACTACTTTGCTGCGCAGTAAATTAAAGAGTGTATAAAAAAGCATGATCAAGCGGGATCAGGCGGTCTAACGAAGTGACAGAACGACAGGAGACATTACACCCGGGAGAATTGCCCTGCATCACATAAATCAACAGAGTTCGGTTAGAGGAACGTCAGCTACTGGCACAGAGCATGCGTACGCGCTGCAGGGTCCGCTATGAGCAAAAAACGGACGTTGCTAACAGTGTTCTGAGTAAATCAATGGAGAGCAGGTCAGTCAACATCTGGCATAAAAGAAGCTTAATGAAACTCCCACGCATAACTCTAGAGCTCGCAGAATCATCATCATCTCAATAGAGCTGGAATAAAAGGTGTGACCTGGCTGGCGAAACTTCAGGCAGGCTGGTCCCATTGTGTTACACTCAGGGCAGGTATGATTACACACTTCAGCAGATCAGTGCTGCTACTGAAATTAGACATAGATCGTAGACTCCCAATAGCAATAATGCTTGTCCGCCGCGACGGACTCTTACCGCCAGGCAACAGGAAGATTGATATGTTTAGAAGTGAAGAAGAAATGGTCAATGTCGTCATTGGAGAAGCCATATTATTGCTGCTTGAGGACGACGATGTAATCAGCGTGCAAATCTTGGCTCAAAAGCTCAAACAGATGCTTGTAGCTGAGAAAGAGGCAGCTCGTCGTGAAATCATCAGAGAAGCAATCAGGCAGACCGAAAGACTTCTTACCACATCCCAATGTTTCGATAATTACAGTGCTGAAATTAAGCTGTTATTGCGAGAATTGCCTTGCCAGCAGAATATTAGGCTCTAGTAGTTATCGCATCTGTTAGGTTCTGCCTTACTCATTCAGTGTACCCGGCGATTCAGCATCTGAATCGCTTTTATACTATTTTCACGCACATGCCGATCCGCGGTGCTTTTGCTGAGCAGTTCCAGTGCATCTATCACTTCGTCTTTCCCTACGGTGGCTTTCTGACAGAGCAGTCTGCGGATAATGCTACCAATGAGCTGCAGTGATTTTTTATTATCCTCGCCCGAATCCATAAATCCTCCGATAAACGAAGCAGCAGTAAATATAGCATTTGTCAGAGGGGAGGTAACTGTGTCCGTGTCAGTGAGCTGATAGCTTTCATAAACTATTTGTGGCAAAGAAAGTTTTTAAAAGGGCTAAAATCTACGATTGACTTTCGCGCAAACTGGCCCCCCATGATGCAAGCAATGTCCGCTTCTGGCACAAAGTAGCCCACGGCTATCTTCCTCAGATAGCGATGCTCTGCGAATTTTCTCCTGAACTATCCCCAGGATGTTTTTGCATTCACCGCCCTGAATTAACCTCTTTTGCCAGCATTTGAAGTTTCGCCTTTAGCCAGGTAGTCGCGCCTCGCTGACCACTCCGTTTATGTGAATAAATCTTCACTTCAAACGAGCGTACCGCGAAGGGTAATGAAAAAATCTTGATATTCACTGCCGGAATCAGCTTTTCAGCGGCAAAACGGGGGATAGCCATCAGCAGGTCGCTTTCCTCAACAATAAACGGCGCACTAAGCATAGACGGCGTTTTGAGCGCTATCTGACGTATATATCCCATCTGCTCAAGCTGTAAATCCAGAACACCCCGCTTCTCATTCCAGGGCGTGACAACAAGGTGTCGTGCGGCAACATAATCATCCAGCGTCAGCTGTGTTCGGTTTGTATTGCTGATGACGACATATTCATCTTCAAACCAGTTGATCTCTTCCAGTTCCGGATGTCGGATATTATCTGACGTGCTGAATCCAAGCGCCAGATCCACTTCGCCCGCCAGAAGTTCCATCAGAGCCGGGCTGTGCGGCAAATAGAGTAACTCAAAGCGCAAACCGGGTGCCTCATGCTGCAGTTTGTGCATCAGAGCAGGGAAAATACACAACGCCGTAAAATCCGTAATCGCAATTTGTAAACGCTCCGTACTATCGGCGGCGTCAAACTCCGTTTGTGGAATCAGTTCCTGATTGAGGAATTTTAGTGCCGAAGCAATAGAAGGCGCGAGCTGCGTAGCATACGCGCTGGGGCACATACGGTGGCCTTCCCGGTAAAATAGTGGGTCATTAAGCCTGTTGCGCAGCCGCGACAGCGCATGGCTCAGTGCCGATGTGCTCATCGCCAGTTCATCCGCCGCCAGACGAACGGAACAGTGACGATAAATCGCGTCAAAAACAGGCAGCAGGTTTAAATCAAGACGCCTCAGCGCCGGATGCATAATATTCATCATTTAGTGATTTCATTGCACTTAATTCTCCTGACAATAACCCTTATGCTTAGCGCCATCAATGTCGCCTACATTCAGCAATGACAGGAAAACTAATGAGTATCACGATTCGCCCGGCTCGCCCGGAAGATGCAGTGGCAATTTATAGGATGATTTATGAGCTGGCTGTGTATGAAAAAGCTCCGGAAGAAGTCGTCACCACGCCGGACGAGATCCAGGAAACATTGTTTGGCGCAGGTAGTAAAACCGAAGCGTTGATCTGCGAGATTGAAGGTAAAACTGTAGGGTATGCCGTTTTTTTCACCAGCTATTCCACATGGCTTGGACGTAACGGTATTTATATGGAAGATTTGTACATTTCCCCTGATTATCGCGGCAAAGGTGCGGGGAGAGCGTTACTGAAAAATATTGCGCAATGCGCAGTGAAAAGAGAGTGCGGCCGCCTTGAATGGAGTGTGCTGGACTGGAACCAGCCCGCCATTGATTTTTACCTGAGCATTGGTGCATTGCCGCAGTCTGAATGGGTACGCTATCGACTTGATGGTGAAGCACTGCTGAAATTTGCAGAATAAAAGCTCTTTATATTAAGAACACTTTTCGAAGCGGGGTCGTCCATTTCTATGATTATCCCGCCTGTACTCTTATTAACGCGAACGCTTTAGACAGCCATCTTAGAGACAACCTGATAGTCTTTCACTCTCTGTGGACAGGCATGACAATTTTTCCTGCGATCGCTGACTGGCAAACGGATACTTTCACTGTCCGCTTCTGGCACAAAGCGGACATTCTGCCTGAGCTTTCCTGAATGAGCCTTAACGTCAGGCCAGCAATGTGTAATTAAGCTGACACTCCGCGCTTCCCTCACTTTTTCCGCATATATACACGAAAAGTGAGGAGCAGATATTAAATTCCGCATCTCCCCCTCACCGCTCCTGACTTTACCCCTCACTTTTCCGGCAACTGATAATTGATATTTCTTCATCGTTGATTGTAACCATCCCCTGGCTTTCAAGCCTGGCCAGCCAGCGACTGAAGTGTTTGCTGAAGGTGCGGCTTGCGTAGGGTTAGGATTCAACACTGCAGGCGCATCAGCGCGACTTATTAAATTAGTGACCAGTAAGCGCACAAGGCATTATTAAACAAATAGTTACTGGATAAGCACCAATCCCCTATCCGCTTCAAAATTCCGTCAAGCAATATTGTCGGGCCTGCTTACCCGACTACTATATTGGCTGGTCTTTGCGATTCAATTCTGGCTGCGCGCAAAGATGGTAAACTTCAGGCTCAGCAAATGCATATCGCTGCTCAGGCTGAATACTGGGCAGAGGCTTTGCTCTCGTTGGTATAATCCTGACGCAGGCCAGCCAGTATCAGAGATATGTAATCATCTTAACGCTTCACCTGAAACTCTGCGTCCGGAGCAACTCAAAGGCGCTGACGCCCTGTAATTCTTCGACTTCACCTGTCAACTTATGGTGGTGTTATAAAATCCCCATGTCCTCGGAGATTTTTAAAATGCACCAGCGAAAGGCACCACAAGTGATTTAAATTTGACCAGGCAGCTCAACCTGGCAGGTGAAAACCAATTTTATTATTTAATTTCATAAGCTTACAAACTGGTCTAATGACACCCCTGAAAAAAAAAGTGTACAGGTTATCTTGAAAATTAATCATCATTATCAATAACTTAAGTGACCTGCCGCCGCCACCATGAAAATGCAAAAATCAGCCGTTTTCCGCGGGGCCGCCGCCTCGTGGACAGGGTACCCCTCCGGGAGGACCCGCTCATTATTCCCTGCCCTGACACTGCCACAATAATCTGCCATCATCTGGCCGGCTGATTGGCCAGAAGTGAAAGCCGTGCCTGAAGAACAAAACTCCAGGGCAGTCGCAATGACTTCCCAATAAGGACAAACATTCGGCCACAGCCTAAGTCTTTGATTTGTTCGAGACCGTCACTTTGTCTGCCTTACGAGAGCTGGCAGTCAGATGATCGATGAACTACTTCCTGATTTTACGACAGGAGACTACTGTGACCTCCCGCGTCCTGACGCTTAATTCGGTCCCTCGTTTAAGGACCACTCGGCTTTTTGGCCAGGCACAGAGCGCGTAAGCTATTGTTTATTTCATCCGTCCTCACTTTGAGGATACAGGCCATCCTCTCAATGAATTTATCTCTGTGGCGATTGTGGATGTTCAATACTTTACCAGCGCTTGTGCACTCAGCCATCATCAGGCTGGTTATCTGCTCAGAAGTCGATAACTTTGTCTGAATAAGGTTTTACCCGAAAAGTGCAAAACCCCAAGCATGGCAAAACCTGTTATTTCGCTTAAACGCCTGCTGGACCTTAAGTCATTGATTTTCCATTCGCCGTCACTTTGACCACGTTATGAAAAGAGTGCAGTCAGGTTGATTGCTGAATAACGCTCTGATTTTATTACGTGAGATACAGTGGCCTCTTGCTCACGTGGCTAGTATGCCTGTAGTTGGTAACTTATTGAGATCAATACAAGTCCTCATTTTGAGGATGTCCACCAGCCCCTCTAATCAATATTAGCACGACGGCATTTTGTACATGATTTTAATTTTGTACTATTCTTAGCTTTCATTCGTCATATATATTAATTATCAAGAGAAGCTTTAATAGCAATTGATTAGTCTCAGGAATAATTTTCTGCTATAAAGCTAGCTTTCTCTTTCATCACAATATCACTTAATATTTTATACAAGTATAGTACAGATAACGGATGATTGACTTTCCCTTTGCACGCCTATGGTAGCGTAAAGGCCATGCGACTTTTTAATTAATAACTGGTTCAAAATGAGCCATATCCTTGGATTCTTCAAAACCAAGAAATAAATTTTTTTCTAAATTCTAAACTTCTTCAACAAAAGGGTTCATTTCACTTGTGACATGCAGTTTACCGCCTGCGAGAGATAGCTATATCTTCATTTAAATATTTGAAAGCATTTATTCAATTTCAATAGCTTTATAAAAACCATTTTTTTGAAAAAATTAACAGAGTTGAAGTTATAAAAGCCTCCACAAAAACACATTCTGAATAAAAAGAAATAACTGTGATAGATATTAGCACCACTCCACTTTATAATAATGTATCAGCCCAGGACTTAGCTTAGGCATTAATACTAATTTACTATCTTCCATCTAAGTCCCTTTTAGCTTAAAAAATAAAATCCAAATTAAAAAAACTCAATATCATATGACCAAAGCCGCTTTAAACCTTGGCTTGTTTCTCTAGAATAAGACAAACACTCTGGCAATAATATACTCACTCCGCCTCTGGCTTTACCTTCAAAAACCCAGTATAAAGCAGTCCCTAATGCTTGAATTTTTGTAGACAAAGGCGAAAGATAGATGTTTGCATCTTTACTACGCAAATCAATAGACTTAACTATATCTGAGATAACAGCTGCGTTTGTGAAAGGATCGTTCGCAGGAGAAAAGTGTCTGTTATTTATCCAGCTTGAAGTCTGAGCGGCACTGCCAGCCTTTGCTGCTCTTATAGCACTCTGCTGATACATATCTGCGCTCAAAGATGGAAATGAAAAAATGGGGTAAATTTTCGCTCCTTCTTTGTTATCAACCACTTCACCAATCAGTTTATGGTCATACCCAACGTTAATTATGAGATGGTCAGCACCGGAATTACTCGAGTACGTCCCTTTTACAATTACGGGCATACCTCTTGAAGCTGTGCTGAAGTTCGTATCACCTTGCTTATCATAAAATAAAGGCTCTGAGTACAAGGCTGTAAATTTTTTTACTCCTCTCATTTGTAATGAGATTACAAGGAAAATAATGACATGTCGCATAAATCCTGTTGTATCTATACATATTGTTTTATCTTTCAGTTCACCTAATTCTTCGAGTAACATCCTAACTTGGTTAGTCTCACTAATATCATCAGGACAAATCTTTGGATTTTCTTTTGGGTAATCATCTGGCCCATAATTATATTCAGGATGAATCAGCCATATTTTTTTTCTCGCCTTAATTGACTCATAAACTTTATTGACTCTATGGCTAGAGTTATAAGCAGAGACAAATACGTCGTACGATGACAACTCCTCTTCAATCCTATCAGTATTTATATTTCTTTTATAAAACACAGAATAGTCTATCATTCGAAAAAGTCTCTCTGTTTGTTATCTATGTTCATTGGCTTAGTTATAGAATTCCATTTGATGCTGACTTTCTTTAGATATGAGTCAAATTCATCACCTCTTTTCTCAGAAAAAATTACCGCAAGCATCTCTTTATTGAGACTTATATCTCCACGTCTGGATACAGGCAAAGCCCACTTAGGGGACAACATAGGGTTAAGCTGAATTTTTCTAATTATCTTTTCGCTATTGCGATCCGCTCTACCATCATTAACTTCGAAAACAAGCGAATAATTAAGAGCATCTTGTAATATCTTCTTGGATGAACTTGAAAGATCATCATCTGAGAAACTTAATGCCAAAGGAGAAACCTCAGGAATATTCATGGAAAACCTTGCTGTTCGTAGCAAGCTAGCCAATCGGTCAACTGCCCTCAATGCTATGTCCGAATCTAAACCAAAATTAGTATCAGCTTCATACATAAATCGGGCAGAATCTAAAACAGCTTCAGTTTGAATTTCTAGGCTTATTTTTTCAGAAGCAAGGAAGTCGATACCCCTGAAAGTCGCGACATCATAAATTTTACTTAGGATGATTAAAAGATTTCTCGGATTAGAAGAAGTCATTTTAACTATAGTGTCAAAACCTGCGTAACAAACACCAATTCCAATTGAGGAATCTCTACATAATTGTGAAAAAAGATCTGACGCATAATGACCATAAGCATTGAAGTAGAACCCAGGCTCTTTTTTTTCTAAATATTTTCTAGCTGAAGTTGAGATATAATGTGCAAATTCAAGAGGCTTGTTTTTTTTCTTGAACTTCTTAACAAACAAGAGTATATTTAATTTGGCAATTATTAATGGAAAACCACTTGTTAACTCAGATACGATTAAATTTATATCTTCGTTATAGGGTGTATCCTTATAAGCTTGCCTAAGTGTCTTTTCAAATAACACTACAAAATTTAACTTTGCTTTATTAATCTTCAATCTTTCAATAGCGCTTTCGTAAAAAAATTCGACTTCGATATCCTCAAAATACTCTTTCGCTTTTAATTTACTTCCATTGCTTGGAATCAAATTTGGTAGCGACATTGACTTTCCAGCCAAGCTAAGCCTTTGAAATATAAGGCGCTCTGCGAAATCATAAAATTTTGAGCCTAACTTTAATAATAACTCATCTAAAATTACTTTTGTAAATTCTGAATTAACACGATTTTCTTCTCCATCTGCTAGAGTTGAGTATGTTTTGATTGCATACTGTCTTCCAGTAACTCTGAACGTCGCTTTATTCTCACCATAGCGGATTAAGGTATTAATAACCTGCTGTTGCTTAAAAGAAAAATTTTCTATCTCGTCAATAAGATAAAATAATGTAATTTCATTTAGAGCACTATGCCACAAGCCAATAGCATTACTTATAGTTAGGCATAATGACCCAATCGAAAATGGCGGCTTGAGCGTTATATCACCAGTAAAAGCAGCATCATTCACTGCCTCATCAATAATACGCCTTTGATTTATCAACCACCCTTTGAATTCGATTAAAGAATTGATATGATCTAAACCATTATGGCTTAAATTCTTACGGATTTCATTTAAAAACCCTAAGTCATCAAATTCTTCATTTTTTGAAGTTGATGCAATATCGCATAAAGCGTCTATTACCTGCTCAATTAATTTTAACTCTAGATACACTCCAAATAAATTTTGCCAGTTAATATCTACTCCTGAGCTTGCTTCAAATCGCGATGCGTCGACCCCAGTAGCCCTCAAAAATACAGCTAAATAACCATTTCCTTTGACGATGCTTAAACCTTCTTTTTCGGGATCGCGTAAGCGCGTCACATTATAAGAATAATATCTTAGCAAATGTGTTTTACCTGTACCCTTACCCCCTAAAATTAATTTTGATCCTTTATTCTTAGGTTCGAATATAGCGTTAATGATGTCAGGGCTACCCAAATCAGTCCAAAATGAATTTATTTGTTTATCAGTAAACCCTGAAGCATGTGCTAATGAAAATGGATTTTCAGTTATCATATAACCTCTTAAGAATATAATTTATGATACCTAAGAAATGCAGGACTCCATAATTCTGGCATGGAGCACCAATAAATGGGCGGAACATTATCAGGAGTATTATGTGAAAAACTGATCAAAAGCTGGCCATTTTTATAGCCTAAAGGTTGCTCAGGAAATATAGCACTTCCATAATCCATCAATACTGACTGCATTATAGCGCTATCAAACCATTTTGGAGGATTTTTAAAATACCTAGAATTTCCACTCAAACATTTATATGAGTCATCTAATTCAAAAAGGCACATTGCATTACCATTGAAAACCTTATCGCTATTCAATCTATTAAGACCATCGGTCGTTGAAAAAAGAGACATGAATTTAATATCTAGCTTTGGATCATTCTTTTTCAACTGCCTGATATAATCTCCCAAATAGCTACTCGCTTGAGTTCCAGAGCCGACTATGTCATCGAAGAACACTATGCGGTTTATTTTTTTATCGACCAGCTCATAAATTATACTATTATTTCTATCTTTCCGAGCTTGCACTACGGAAGAAATATCTGAAAACAATTCTTTACTTAGATTATTTACCTGACGAAAATAGTATAATAGGTGAGCGCCACTTTCTGAAGGATTGCCAACACCAATAAACCTTGTACTCGCAAGCTCCATTGCAAAATATTTTTTTATCAACTCATAATCTAAAGTATCACCAAAATTTCTACGTATACGTTGTTTTAAAGGTGATGCAAAATAATCTCGATATAATGATTTAAGCATCTCTCGTACTAGTCTTTTCCCGAAATACATATATTCGGTAATTGAATAGACAGCGTGCATTTTTTCATCTTCCTCAGGATTAAAAAAACCTTTGAAATTGTCAAGCCATCCTTCGATTTCATTCCATTTGACTTCTTCATCCCAAGCATGACTCATTAGCTCACGAATTTTTCTTTCAATGTCAATGCGCTCCATCACCAGCCTCTTTGTGGAAAACTAAAACATGCTCTTTATTAATAATTGATGCTGTTTTGTTTCTTTTAGTCATTAAGCCACGTGACTTAATTGCATCGTACAAGTGCAATTGTAATTTTAATCCTAATTCAGCCATAACAGTAGTAATAAAAAGATCATTTTCGAGAACCTTTCCACATACACTATTATTACCTGTAACAATCACAATGTGTCCATCTTCTTTAACAGTCTTCGACATTTCTCTCAAAGCTATTTTCATTTCGCACAAGTACTGTTTAGTAATTTCAAATCTAGTTTGGTTTGATTTATTCACATGCACAAGAAAATCGTTAATAAAACTTGGGAGTTCCTCGAAATATTCTCTTTTCCGATATTGAGGTGCATGCTCCCTACCAATAGAAAGATTCTCAAGCTTTGTAAGATCTTTTGGTTCTGAAAAACCCAACCAGTTTAACGATAAGCTAGATGAACGAATATATTTTTGGGCACTACCATAAGGGGGGGAAGTAATAATGAGCGAAGGTTTCTCAAAGCCACGATAATTACTTTCTAAATTATTAACATTATCAGAGATAACATGAACATTTTTCCTTTGAGGATTGTATTCATTCGCACTTTTTACTCTTTGAATATTCATCAAACATAACGAGTTAAACTCATCAATAACTGAAGCAGTCTTCAACCAATTTAATCTTTCAAGTACTTCATTGTTTCTTTTAACACTGAAACTATCTTTGCATTTTAGCCGCACTGGAACAGAAATAGCAGGGTCAGCATTGCTAAACTTTTTCGCAGTCGCAGAAAAACAAACACGAAAAAAATCTCTAACATCATCGTTTTCAACTTGCATTATTGCTCGTAAAACAATTTCAAGTTTAAGTTTAACCAAATCAGCATACCAAAATGAACTATTGACAACTTCAATCGTAGGGGCAGTCCTATATCGTTTAGCTCTAGATGATATACCAATTAATTCTTTGGCCAATTCATCAACATCATAATTAAATCCTTTTACTTTTGATATCAAAGTAGCCAGAGGATTTGCATCTGCAACATGAGGGATGCGGTCAGCTAAAGAGGCTTCAAGGGCTACAGTTCCTGAACCGCTAAACGGATCTAACACAACCTCATTTCTCTTTACTAATATAGAGGCATTAGTAAAGAAGTTGGCTATATGAGGAATTAATTTTGCAGGATATGGATGAATCAAGTGTGTAAATTGATCGCCTAACTTAACCCATGGTAATAATTTTCTAAAATCAACAGATATCGGCTTACCATGGTTTTTTTTGAATCGGTCGACTAGCGACAAGTATAAATGTGAAGTATCAACTCCAGGAACACTTACGAGGGAGGTATTAGGGCTGTTAGTTGAATTATTATTTAGCAATTATAGAACCCCAATTGTTGATATGCCGAGACATTTTACCTATTATTTCGATAAAAAACAATAGTGTTAAAAGTGAACTTTTGATTAGAATAACAAAAAAAGACGTTGAACACCTATATTTAGTAAGCACTTTCAAATCCTCCTTATCTTAGATAGAAACAACCAATCCAAAGCAGGGAGCATAATCAACACTTAAAATATTGAGAGCCCTATTTCAATGCATTATAACTAAAATAAAACTTTAAAGGCGCTCGTCAATGTTCACTCTTTTCCTTTCATGCCGATATCTTTCATTATTTTGCCCTTTGCGCATGCTAACATAAACACCACTATCAGTGGGAACACTTGCCAACTTCTTGCTCTCGCTCACAGGAGGCATTAAACGCTACGCTAGTTTATCTTTGAAATCGCACAGCCTGCATCAGACATAGCGTTCAGCTCACGTCGTGGCATTCTGCTTAGCTTACATCATCATCCCCCCACCAGCCACTGAGCCAGTTTGTGACTCCCCTACGCTTATCTAAACTGTTTCTCTACTGATCGCCAAAATGCGCGAGATTCAGCAATCTGGCGGGCTCTATCCCAGCGGCTTTTGTCGGAACGGGCTAACTTGACATCAACAATAGTATCGTGTCCCTTGCGCATTAGCATAGTGATTGCAGGCAGCCTATCCCCAAACTCCTCTGGCATCACTGTCTGCTTTTCAGTAAGACTGAAAATTGCCAACATCATCTGGCGTCCCTGCTCAATGAGCCAAAGTGCCGGGATGAGATATGGATCTTAGGCCATGAAGGATTCCTTTCGAATATATAAACGCCTTTATATGCACTATGTAACCTATGGATTTTTCATTGCTAGCCAGCATGTAAAGCTTTTCCAGCTACGCACGGAGCGGGGGAATCTGCTCACCAGACTAGTTACGAGTGGTGAGCAGTTAACCTTGATAATGTACGCGTAGCTCCTACTCAGTCAATCCCTGTACGCCTCATGCTGTACAAATTAATGACCACCTATAAACAAGCTTTGCACTTCCTCGGATAGATTCAGGCTGATATGTGCAGTTCGCAGCGGGCGCAATATTTCATTTCCAGGTCGTAGTACTCGTCTAGTCCAGCAGTTCGGCAGCGCTGTATTCATCTTTACGGCACCACTGGATAAACTCACCCGGCGAAGGCAAGAGCAGTGTCGTAAACATGAAATTCCCATCCATTATTGATAATGATATTTTTACTTGACCATTGCATCTTTAATCGGTGTTAGAAGGAATCAAGCGAAGGAGTCGGAAAGAACGGTACATTTTAGAACCTTAATCAACTATTTCGCTTAGCATTAAATTAAAAAACTAGCTCAAGCAGGGCCAGCCAGTCTAACGTAGTGCCAGAGCGACAGGGGACGTTATATCCAGGAGAATTACCCTGCACCGCATAAATATCAACAGGGTTCGGTTACAGCAACGTCTGCCTCTGCCACACAGAGGGCGTTCGGCATATGGCTTCCTGCTTAACCAATAAGGCCATGTTAAGAATTAGCACGTATGTTGCCGGTTGTCCTGCACTGGCAGCTCCTCACATGCTCCTCATTTTCTGTATTCCTCACTTCTCCTCACCTGATTTTCTAAAAATCGCTCTCAACCCAGTCATATCAAGGGTTTCAGAGACTCTCCTCACTTCCGCTGTGTATATGTGAGGAAAGTGAGGAAAATTTTCCTTTTTCCTCACGTCTCCTCACTTCACTCCTCACTTTGCCATCTGGTCATCAGCGTAATCACTTCCCTATCAACCTCAATCAGCCCTTCAGTTTCAAGCTTTGCTATCCAGCGACTGAAGTTTTTAACGACAAGCCTCAGCGCATTCATATCATCCCGGATGACTGTACGCGTGCAGATGTCGTTGTTCATTGTCCAGCTGCGGATCAGGTTCCAGAGTGCAATGTGATTATCTGTAAGTTTTGCGATATCACTGAGCTCAGGTGCCAGTTCAGTCACGTCGCGTGAAACATCCCGCACGGCCAGCGAATGAATTTCCTCACCCTCTTCATCCGTAAACGGCTTTACCGGCTGCAGGTCGTACGCCCGGCGTTTCGGCTCATCGGCATCCTTCATTTTCGTGCAGGCCAGTACCAAGGCGATTTGTTGAACCTCTTAATTTTCGAACACATAAAGAGCAGCAACTCTGTTTTTAATCGCCCGAAAAAAAAGAATAGTACTTTAACTGTCCACCTCTCCACTTTTGCCTTTTTTTATTTTAATTTCAGATTGTTAATGGGTGGAGAGTTGTTATTCAAGTGTCCACTACTCTCCACCCATCTCTTATACTCTCCACCTGTTCTTCCTGGCATTTTTCAGGCAGGAAAGTGGAGACTGTCCACTCTAACTCTCCACCCATTAACTCTTTGTTTTACAATAAATATATAAAAATGGGTGGATAGTTAATAATTAACTATCCACCCATTAAGTTATTGTTATAAAGATAAAAACTGCTGAAAGTGGAGAGTAGTGGACACTTTTTTAATTTATTTATTTTACCTGCTCACCAGCAGCGAAAGGTAACCACGCTTCAGCTTCCTGATTGAGTGTGAGGTTGGAGCGCATATGGCCTTTGGTACTTTTCTTGCGAAGATACGCTTTACCATACTCAGCCATGGCTCCGGGCATGTCCGTGCCGAAACGCGTCAGAGACACCGGCTTGCTCAGCCCGTTCGCCCGCATATAAGCCATATAGGCGTGATAGAGATAACGTCGCGGGCTGAACGGAATCACTTCTGCATTACCGATAAACATGCCATCACACTGTTGTGAAGCCGTCAGGTAACCGCAGAAATCTACCAGCGAATCGCACTCGCGCTTGATAGCCAGAGCCTCGTCAGACGTCTGCTGTTCAGAAAGCAACTGACGAGCCTCCTGCTGGTCAGCAAAGCGGGTGAGAAGGTGGCGGATGATGACCGGCAGCTCAGCCTCAATTTTTACCGTCATCAGCGGATCACGTTCGTTCTCCGGAATGACCCGTGAAAAGTTAAAAATAACCCGGCGCCGCGATATGCCCCCGCTGCGATCGCTGAAGGTCATGGCGTTATTATTGACGGCCAGAATAACGGCCGGGATGCGCGTGGAGTATGGCGCCTTATGCTTGGGATCAATTGCCACCTTGTCCCCGCCGGTAATAGCCTTGATGCCGGCACCGTCACCGGCGTAGCGGGTCATGTCCGGCATGATGATGAGCGAGTACCCCACGATGAGCGCGCGCTCGCGCGGGTTCTCCAGCGCGGCCATGCTGGCTGAGACGGTGTTGCCCTTACCCGCCAGCATGGTGCAGATTTCGGCCATCACGCTTTTCCCGCTTCCCCCCGCCCCCGTGACCTCAAGGAACAGCTGCCAGTCGTAGCGGTTGGCCATCACCATATAGAGGGCGGCCAGTATCCGGTCGGCCTTGCGCGGATGATGCCCGGCGCACCCGTTCAGCCACTGCTGAAAAACAGGCGCGTGCCCGGCCAGCGTCTCGTTCTGCACCGCCGCCGTGAAGGTGACGTCGCTGGCGATTAGCAGCCAGTCACCGGGGTCGTGCGGGCGGAAAATCCCCTGCCGGGTGTCAAACACCCCGTTACGGAAACCGACAAGATGGCGGGACGGCGCTCCCATTACCGGCAGGCTCAGCTTCATGGCGTCGACGGCATTCTTCATGGCCGGCATGGAATAGGCCGTTTCGCTGTCGATAAAAATGGCCGCCATCTGGCGCGCCAGCGCCCGGTCGCTCAGCGGCTGCCAGACGATGCCGTTATAGTGATGCACCACGTCTGAATCAGCATCCAGCGCCAGCTGCCCGCTGTAATGCTCAAGAAGCACCCCGCCGCGCTGGCTGGGCCCCATCTGGGAAAGGGACAGCCCCGCCTGGCGGGGAGCTGCCGCCTGCTCTTTACCGGCGGGAAAAAGGCGGTTGATACGTTCTGAATCACACAGCAGCGCCTTAACGGCCTCCCCGCCCGTGTAACCGGCAATCAGGTTCATCCGCGTCTGACGCTGCTTCTTTGCGTCTGTCTGGCAGAAGCCTGCCTCACACAGGGCTTCATAGCTCATGCCGCTGCCCGGCACAAAGTCTTTCATTTTCTGCGCCAGCCGGCCGTAGCAGGAATATTTATCTCGGTGCCGTGAAGCGGCCTCACGGGCCGCTTTTTTATCAACGGGATGCCCATTCACCCACAGGTAGATGCAGGTGAACAGCGCGTCAGACAGGGTTTCCGTCTCCGTTTCCGTCACGCTCATTTCGGTATCCCTCCGCTCATCTGGAATTTGCCAATCAGCGGGTGGTACCAGTACGCCGAGCCGTACTTCCGTTTGGCCGCACGCAGCACCAGACGGGCCGCCTCACGGAATTTTTCGTCCGGCACCAGATAGCCTCCGGCCCTGTGCCGCACCAGCATCACGCCGGCGTTTTTTGCCAGCTCCTCCGCCTTTTTGGTCGAGATGCCAAACTCCGCCGCCAGCGTGCTGACCGGCGCCATGCCGGGCGGAATGGTGCCGCCCTGTGAATCCACCAGCGCGTTCAGGCTGGCCTCCAGGTTCCCGACGCGCGCAGTGAGCGCCTCCACCCGGCTGGCCAGCTCGTTAAACTTCACGTTACTGATCATGGTGCTTTCCTCCGTCAGCCCTGAGCGCGCGGTAAATCTCAAAGTTGATGTCGCAGGCCAGGCTGATAAGGTGCCGCAGCTGGGGGGAACACTCCTGACAGGCCTTGTCCATAATCACCTCAAACAGCGAGGTGGCCATCTCGGCCTGGAATTCAGCCTGATCTAAATCCATGGGCTCACGCATTTTGGACCTCCTGAACGGGCAGCGGGCCCGCGAAGGAGCGGGGAAGGCAGCGGACAGCCTGCTCTGAGCCGGCGCCGGTGCAGAGACGGAGCGGGGGTACAGACCGGTCCTGACGGGAAACGGCCAGGAAGCGATACTGATATTTGGGGCGAGTTTGGATATGCTTGTTCATAGCCATGGTCGTTACTCCTAATAACGCGACAGGTTAGAAGCCTCGGATGTGTTGCAGCACTTCGGGGCTTCGTTCATTTGTCCACACCAATTCACACTGGTGTTTAAACACCTTACCTCTGAGTGTTTAAACACGTCAAGAGTCTTGTGTTTAAACACTTCATGTGCCAAACGAACTGCGATAAGGTTGTTACCCGGTGAACCACAGAGGTTATGACTAAAAATGAGTACTGGGCATAAGAACAACAAATCCACCTTTAAAGGGATTCGTTTCCCGCACGAGTTAATTGATGCGATCGAAAAAATCGTTAGCGATGAAAAGAAACTGAACCCACAAACAAATTTCTCTTCTTGGGTAATACAAGCATGTGAAGAAAAACTGGAAGCGGAACAGCGCGGCAAGTAATAAAACATTTTATACTTCCAGCTGACGACTTTGCTGAGCAGCATTTGGTAGCCTCGACACTGTAGCCCTGCTCCTATCTTGAGTTGTAAAATTTTCTTATTATCAAACACAGTCAATCTCACATGGTCTGTGTACGACGCGTGGACGCCAGATACGCGTCCAAATCTGACTGAAAATAAATGACCTTGCGACCGACTTTGTAATGCGGAATTTGCACCTTACCGGTGCTGGCCCAGTTAGCCAGGGTCTGGGGCGTAACCCCCAGATAGTACGCTGCCTCTGACCGGGTCAGACGGCTGGGTGTTTTCAGGCTGAGAGGAAATTGCATGAGTATCACCATCAATGTCAGTTGAAGACTGATGGTGAATATCTATCGCCGGAGATACTGCGTGTAGCCCCACAACGCGCTGTGATCGGATCACAACGCGCTATAAGGGGATCATAACGCGTTATGAGGGTATGACCAGCCGAAAAGGCGGATACGGGCGAACTTTGGAAGCCGGCCCGAGTTTCTCCTCTTTAATCCAGCGTGCCAGCGTCTCTTCACTGACCTGTCCTTTCAGATGGCCATATACTTTTTTGATCATGGCATTTTTAGGGGTGTGCGGATAATGGCGCCAGGTTTCAGACATTATCGCGATCACTTCATCTGCATGTTTATTACGCCGTCCTGACGCATTCCTGCTGTTATGGCCGCTATACACTTCCCGACGGAACTCTTCAGACTGACGCAGCTTATTCATGGCGACATCAATAAACGTTGCAGTATCGGTCTGTCCCAGGATGTCGAAAGACTTCAGAACAGGAAGGAGTGAAATGGCTGTGTGGTAGTGCTGTTCAAGCAGAAGCAGCAGATAGGATTTAAGCAGGGCCAGCCGGGCACGGTCATAGCTGCCTTTCGCGAGGTCCATACACCAGAGCGGATCTGAAATTTCGGTGATATGCGTCCTGCGGTCTGCATCACTGAAGGACAACGCCTGGTAAAACATATTGATATAACCTGTCACCGGCTCTGCCATAGCCAGCTCTTCCAGCTTTTTTGTCATTTCCGCTTTGATTTCATCAATCATTTTCTGACCTCATTGACCTTTTCCGAGAGTGAAAAAAGCAGTCTTCGTTTCTCATCATCATTGAGGTGCTCCAGCGCTTCTTTCAGCCGGGCATCCAGGCCTTCGGGCTTATCCGCTCTCCCGCTATAGCCCAGGATGGCATGCTCAATTTTTGCTGACGGTGCCTGCAGTTCATCCGCACCAAAGTGCAGATACCCCTGGGTCACATCGGCACTGCGCAGCGTTCTGTGGTTCATCAGGCGCTTCAGGATATAGCTTCCTACCCCGGCCAGCTCCGCCACGGTACCGTAAGTTCGCCTCGCGTCATGCCACTTGAACGGGATGGGCTGCAGATTGTCCGGATTGGGTTCAGGAACCGTTGACCGGCTTATGCGCCCGGTGACGTGGCGGTATTCTTTGATGGTGGTCTTTATGCCCGGAAAGACCAGAGGATGCTCTCCGCGCCGCGCCGCAGCGCGCCGGCGGAACAGCGCCAGTAAGGTACGGGTGATGGGCAGTTCAAGCGGGTCGCCGTTTTTTGTCGTATCTATCCAGAAGTAGCGGCCTCCCAGGTTAACGCAGGACCAGGCGAGACCGAATATTTCGGACTTCCGCAGGCCCGTGAACGTGGCCATCTCCACGGCATCACACACGGTCGCAGCGAAATCATCACGTTCACGCTCCGCCTGTTCCCTCACCGTCTCTATCGCAGATAACCAGCGACCAAGATCATGGGTACGGATGCGGTCGCTTTTCCTGACCGTGCCATGCCATTTCCGCTTGGTGCTAAGCACCAGTGTGGGTGGATCGGGAAGCAGGGTTCGCCCTTCCTCATCCCGGTAGTGATCGTGTGCAAAACGGTAAACCGCCCTGAGTGCGCGGGCCCATAAGTCCGCCTGCGCATGACTCCCCTGCCCGGTGCCCCGTCGCAGGGATCGCTTATCCGCACCATACCAGACCGTGCCATGCGTGATGGCTTTATGACGGGCTTCAACGCGATCGCGGGTGATGTAAGCCAGAGGCTGTGAGAGCCAGTCCCCTGAATAGTTGCCCAGAATGCTCCGGTATTGTTTTGATGTGGCCGGCTTCAGGCGATGCTCACGGCTGAGAATATAGGTGTTCAGGGCGTCCTGCAGGGTGACGGCTGCCCGTTCGTGCATGCGCTTCTGAATATTGGGGTTCTGACCGCTGAGGGCCATGCTGCCCATGACCTCCAGGGCTTTCGCCCGGGCATTCTCCACCGAAAGCGCAGGAAAACGCCCCAGCGTAGCCCGGAAAAACTTGCCGTTTTTCTTGCGGGATACACAGAAACTTTTAGTGCCGCTGACGCCGACACGGATCCGTAGCCCGTTTACAACCGTATCGCCATACTCCACCTGTCCCCTGGCAGCAGGGGGGAGCTCTTCCAGCCTGGTTTTCGTGAATTTGAACGTTTCCATTCAACCTCCTCGACCACACGATCAGGGTATCCTGCGAATCGCATGGTCCAGCCAGGATACCTATAGGATTCCCGAAACGCGTATTTGGGATGACTTCTGGTTATTTATACAGGGGTCATTATATTAGGAAGGTATTGAAAAGTATAGAGGGGTATATTTATGTAAGTTGTTGATTTTACACTTATAATCGCTTGGTCGCTGGTTCAAACCCAGCAGGGGCCACCAAATTAAATCATAAAAAACATATAGTTAAGCCGCTCATCGAAGCGGTTTTTTTTGCATCTGCTTTTTTGAGTGGCGGTAAAGTGGCGGTGCATTTTTTACCACGTACAAAGCCAGCGTCTTGCTAAGCTACCGCGCTGTGTGTTGCAGCATTGTGGTGAGCCGTTTGGATTGATAACATCAGTCTGGGTTACTAAACATTGATTTAGTATCTTTCATCGAATGAACTGCAAAATTTCTATCAATTATAAAAGGATTTTTAATTGCGTAGCTATCAGGAAATTGCAAGGCGTATAGCCAAAATTATTCTATCCCCCGAGTCTGCTATAGGCTTCATTGATGGCGTGCTATCTGTTCCTAAAGATATTGGTTACCTGGCGTTTGGGTTTATTGATACCGATAGCCGTTATCAGCGTGAGTCCGAAAAAATCAGGATGCTGACAGCCATTAAGTATGGCCTTCTTGAGAATCATAATTTCATCAAGACGATAGAGACGGTTCTGGACATCTTTAACAACACTGTTCCTGAAGATAAGCAGAATGCCATTTACGGTAAAACAATGGCGTCGGTAGCTGGCCGCACAATCACTAACTCCCTGATAGCAGGTAAGCTTGCGACAATTATTGCACAACGAAGCTCATTCCTTATAACCTTACGCGGCGGCCTTATTGGTAACACATTATTGATTGGTGGCATGGTTGAGAGATGTATTTATACTTCAGAACGCCTTCAGCAATATAATCCCGAGATTTATAATCGCCTGCGTACCCGGGATTTAGATTTGCTTTACTTTCTTGTTGAGCCTGCTTTAAATCCATTCGTTGATGCTTTGAAGATAAGGAACACGCAAGGGCAGGTGGCCTTTGAAAGACTTCTTTCCATGGTTGAGAATGAAATCAATGCGAAATGATAAACCTCACAAATTAAGTATCGGTAAGCGGATTCTGTTTACCCTCATCGAAGCATCTGGTGCTGTTATAGGGGGCTTCTTAGTCCTGCTTTGCAGTTACTGGTTTTTCCATTATGACACATGGCATGAGCGGCTGATCGCAATCGGCCTGACCATTGCGGTTGTCTATTTCATAGGGAAAATGCTGCCAGAACGACCAGACCAGTAGACCCGACAGGTTGTATTATTTTCAGTTTCGTAATCCCCCTGCGCTCGTTAAGCCTAGCCAGTATTGGCCTGGCTGCGCTTATGGCAAATCCCCGAACGCACAGCGCGCGATCCTCTGCCCTCACGTAAAATCCAGTTTTCCATTATATTTCAGGCAATTGAATTTTCTCTTAGATCCTTTTTAGATCCTCAAAACTAAAAAAGCTGAAATTCTTTTCACTGATTTCAGTTGGCTTACTCCGGCACAAAGCCAGCAGCAGCACAGCCCGGCGTGGCGGTTTGTAGAAAAATAAAACTGAAAAGTTTTCCTGATGCAAAACCCGCAGGCGGATGCGGTGTGGCGCCGATTTAGTCTGCGAAGCATTTATTTTGCCGGGGCTGTGGCGCAGCCAGCGCCACGCTGTGCTTACGATCTCTTTGCGGTATGGCAGTGCGTATGGCTTGCCAGCTAATTAGCAAGCTGCTCAACAAGCGCCACAGTATCGAGCATCAGCTGGGCTACGTTAATGTGTGCGTACCCAAGCCACACCCGCGGTGCAGCAGACTCCTGCCGACTTCGTGCCAGTTAATGATGAGAAACATCTAACCATATGCAAGGTGAAGGGAAACCCACTCGCACCCGAGTTTAATGAGCTACGCGGATTAATTGAGTGACCCGCATCAAACCCGTTAGAGAACGTGAGAGCGTTTAAAATCAGTGAATCGGAGATGGCGTATCTCACCATTGAGGAAATCAGAAGCCATCTAGCCTAATGTGAGAACAGCCGGTCAAAGATCTGACGACCATTGTGAAAATCTGCCCGGTAACTGGCGCACAATGGAGTGAGGCCGAAGGCTTGAAAGGAAACCAAATCCGCGCCGGTCAGATCATATATGTGAAAACTAATGGCAAGAAAAGCCGCGCGGTGCCGATAACTGAAAAATTACAGGCTGGCCTTTCATCAAGCAGGAAAGCGCAGGTGCTCTTTAAACCGTGCTATTCAGCCTTCAGAAAGGCCATGCAACGCGCCGGTATCGAGACACCTGCTGGACAGCTTACGCATGTTTTTCGCCACACCTTCGCGTCTCATTTCATGATGAACTGTGGCAACATTCTTGTGCTTCAGCGGATATTAGGGCATACAGATATCAAGGTAACAATGAGATAGGCACACTTTGTACCGGATCTCTTGTCTGAGGCTTTGAGACTTAATCCACTAAGTATAATGGACTAAAGAATATGTTAATGGAAAACATAAAGTACAAATACAGTTTGCATGAAATTCTTTGTCTAAGGACTTATGCCGAAGCATTCGAAGCTTATCGAGTTGATGACTATGACAAAGAGATTACAGAATGGGCTGAGAGAGAAATAATAGAGGGGAACACATCACAAACCATGTTGATTCTCGCCTCTCTTAATTTAGACAAAAAACCTGACCCTTATGAGGTAAAACATTACCTTTCAAATTACATGCGCCAAGAGGGTATTTTCATGCCCAATCTTAGTGAAAGTTCTGTTGTGTGGTTAAGAATTAAAACTTGGTTTTTATTACATATAGAATCTCCCGAAGAAATCGAAGTCAGATTGCACCAAATCCCTGCGTACCCGCTGGGCCCAGATTCTCTTTTATCTAGCAAAATCACTTGGCGATACTACCATTTACACGAAGAATTATTTGAAGATTGGGGACCAGACCATCCCTCTAAAGCATCTAAAATGAGTGAGTTAGAAATACTTAACTATGTCAGAGACAGATTAAAACCGTTTTATCGAATCCTTACCAATCAGGATTGGGTCGACTTTTTATCTGGCAAGCATCGCAATTCCTTTAAAAATGCAGAAGCAGGAAATAATATTGATGGGCGTTGAATTTCATATAACAAGAGCAGAGTACTGGGCTGAAAACGATGATGACCAAATCAGTTCTGAAGAATGGCTAAAAATAATAAGCAGCGATCCCGAACTTAGCCTTAATCCAAGAAGCGGAGAGTTTCACGCCATATGGAATGGGGATGGATCGGATGGAGAAGACTGGCTTGATTGGTCTGGAGGTAACATTTATACTAAATGGCCACCAACTCCCCTCTACCGGAAAATGCTCCTAATATCTCAAAAGCTAAACGCGAAAGTAATGGACGACGATGGCACGATATATGAAACTTCAGACGACTGGCAATACAATCCAAAAAGCTGTGTAGTCACGACTTCAGTTGATACTACAAATGGGAAAAAAATGGCAGAAGAGCGTAACGCTATTCAATGCTTCCTATCGTTGTTCGGCCGAAAGAAAAGGTAAAAATAAGTAAGTTACTGATTTAACAAGCTTCAAAATGGAACTCATAACCACTTGTTCGGTGGTTAAAAAATTAGCGAAGGCCGCCAACTTACTCAATTACACCATTGACTTAAGCCACGCTTTAAACAGATAATTTTTTTATTTAAGTTTCAACAATAGCGATGAAGAGGCAGCGCTTTTTCCCGTTACTATTAAAACTCACTGTCCGCCTGCTCGCTTTAATCTAAAACTACAAGCCTTCAAGACTCATGCTTTCCAATCCTGTTATTGTGTTAACAACAGTCTATTACAGACAACGACGCCAGAATCTACCTCGTCAAGCCTGCATGCAGCCTCACCTTCTCCAGAACCACACATTTTGCACACCATGCGCAGCACATACCAGTGACTGCCAGCCGCTTACCTGCTAGATTATCTATTCAAAAACCCATTTACCCATCTATTCATAAAGTGATTCAACACTATGTCCACGCATGCGGAAACCGTACGTCAGCTTCTCTATAGCGGGCCGATGGCAGGAAGGCAACTCATTGAAAAAATGGGTATAAGCCAGCCTACGCTTTCCCGTGCGATTAGAGAACTGGGTGATGACATCGTCAAAATCGGGGCGGGTCCATCTATTCAATATGCCCTGCGGGATACGTTTCGCGGATTCCGCTCGGCCCCGATTTACCGTGTGACCGATGAAGGGCAAATCAAACCTCTCGGCGAGCTGATTCCGGTTCGTCCGGAAGGGTTTGTGATGGTGCAGGCGGACCACAAAAGCTTTCACAGTGACGGGCTGCCGTGGTGGCTGTTTGACATGCGACCGCAGGGCTATCTCGGCAGAGCGTGTGCCTCGACTTATGCCAGCGGGCTCGGTCTGCCAGCGAATCCCGAACAATGGGCAGATGCAGATGTCGTCAGAGCGCTGTTGGCGCAAGGTCATGATGCGATCGGCAACCTGCTGATCGGCGAGCAGGCGCGCAGCCGTTTCCTGGAAATGCCCGAACCGACTCCCGTGGAGCGCGAGACGGCGTATCCCGAGCTGGCGCGGGCCGCGGGCGCTGGTGAGGTGCCGGGCTCATCTGCGGGTGGCGAGCAGCCAAAATTCTGCACCTATACCGAACGCGGTCATGTGCTGGTGAAATTCACCGCAGCAGATGACAACCCAGTCAGCGAACGCTGGCGCGATCTGCTGATGGCTGAACATCTGGCCCTGAAAGTACTGGATGTTGAGACCGACGTGTTTGATATTGCAGGGCAGCGCTTCCTCGAAATCCCCCGCTTTGATCGGGTGGGCAAAATGGGCCGTATCGGCGTGTTTTCGCTGCGGGCGCTTGATGCGGAGTTCGTCGGCAATGCCAGTGCAAGCTGGCCAGTCCTCGTCAACCAGCTTGTGGCGGAAAAGTGTGTTCAGCCTGAGGCCGCCCACAGCACGGCCCGGCTTTGGGCATTCGGCATGCTGATCGGCAATACCGACATGCACGCCGGTAACCTGTCATTCATCAGTCGCCATGGCCGTCCTTATCACCTTGCGCCGGCTTATGACATTCTGCCGATGGGCTTTGCGCCCAGAGCGGGCGGCGCCATCGTGAATACGCTGCGGCCTGCGTCACTACCGGAAGTGGTCAGTAGCGATACATGGCGGGAAGCGCTGGCTTTGGCGGAGGAATTTTTGTCTCTGGCAAACATTTGCGATGGTTTCTCAGATCGTTTTGCGCCCTGTCTCGCCGCGTTACAGCAGCATCTGGATGACGCCCGTGCGCGCATCGCCCGACTAGGCTAAGCGCTTTTCCTGATTGATAATTTCTTCAAAGTTGCATCCTCGAAACAGGCGGTGATTAACCGCCTCGCACACGATTTTCGCGCCGCCACTTTGCAAAAGTAAAACGATCGGTTTACTTTTTAAGGTATGCGTAAAAAACAACACATCCTGAACGCTGCCGAGCGGCTGTTCTACAACAACGGTTTTCATGCCACCAGCACCGATTACATTTGCCGTGAGGCGAAGGTTTCCACGCGTACGCTCTATCAGCACTTTCCGTCGCGCGAGCGGTTAACTGCCGCGGTGATGACCGCGCGCCGGCAGCGCTTTGCCGATTTATTGTCACAGCCAGACGATCCGGCAGCCATCAGCCAGCTGTTTTCGGTACTGGAACAGTGGATGCGGGCGGAAGGATCGCTCGGCTGCTTTTTTGCCAAAGCGTACGGCGAGTATGCGGAGCAGGATGCTGAGCTGGCGGCGCAGGCGCTGGATTATCGCTACTGGCAGCGCGGCTACATCCGTGCCTGCGTGGCGCACTCGCACAGAAATTCGCCGTCAGCGCTGGCCGATGCCATCTGGATACTGTTTGAAGGGGCGATTATGGCCGGGTTGATTGACGGCCCGCAGGCCGCGGTCACTGCACGTCTGGCGGCTGAGCAACTGCTGGCGAATACGCCATGAAAGCCTCACTCCGCCTGACGCTGAGCGGCTTTATGCTGATTGCCGTGACCTACGGACTGGCGCGTTTTGCCTGGGGAATGATGATGCCGCAGGTGGCGCAGCAGATCAGCTTCATCCCACGCGCGTCGGGCATGCTGGCCGCCTGCAGCTATCTGGCTTACTGCCTGGCCACGCCCGGCGCCACGCTGCTGCTGGCGCGCTGGGGCGTGCGCAGCACCGCCATGCTGGCAGCGCTGACGGCCATGCTCGGCTTACTGCTGCTGGCCGCTGCCAGCAGTGCATGGCTGATTGCCGGTGGGCTGTTTATCGCCGGTCTCGGTGCCGGACTGGCTTCCCCGGCGCTCGCCAGTGCCGTGAGCCGGCAAATTGACGCGTCGCGGCAAACCGCCGCTAATACGCTCATCAACGCCGGCACCGGCGCGGGCATTATTGTGTCAGTGCCCATTTTTATGCTGATGCCCGGCGGCTGGCGCGCGGCCTGCTGCTGTTTTGCCGCGCTGGCGCTAATCAGCCTGTTGCTGGCACGCTATTGCCTGCCCGCCGGTCGTGCCGATCCACCGGGATCGCCGGTTGGCTGGCGCGATCGGTTGCACAACCGCGCGCTGCAGCGGGTGATCATCATCGCTTTTCTTAGCGGTGTCGCCAGCGCGGCGTGGTGGTGTTTTGGACCGGATGTGTTACGCCAGCACAGTCACCTGAACGACGGCCAGGCCAGTATGCTGTGGCTGGTTAGCGGCGCGGCCGGCATTCTCGGCGCGCTCACCGGCCCGCTGGCACGCTACATCGGTATGCGTCAGGTGTACTGGCTGGCGCAGCTGGCGATGGCCGTTCCGCTGCTGTTGCTGGCGGCGCTCACCCACTTTAGCTACTGGCTGGTACCGGCGGCGGCACTGTGCGGCGCGGGATATGTCACGCTGTCGGGTATTCTGCTGGTTGCGGGTGCCGCCGCCACGCCACAGAATGCGGCCTCTGGCGTGGCGGCGGCGTTTCTGACGCTGGCGATTGGGCAAATTGGCGGGGCGATACTCTTTGCGCAAATCTACAGCAGCAGCGCCGCCACAGCCCTGCTGCTGTTCGCTGCCATCCCGGTTGCGCTGCTGGTTCTGGTACCGGCTAACCCGCCGCAGCGGGCTGATACTTAACGTCCGGTGGTGAGCCAGCGGCTGAGGATGCCGGCGCTGGAGTAGCCGCGAATGATCGCCGCGTAGCTGTCAAAGCGATTGCTCACTTCGCTTACCTGGTTATTATACAAATCGCTCTCGGCGCTCAGAACATCCAGCAGCGAGCGGCGTCCGAGGTGATACCACTGATCGAAAAAGTCTTTGCGGATGCGGTCAGACTCTACAATCAGACTCTTATACAGCGCGGCGCGATCGGCCATCGAATGTGCATCCTGGCTGGCGGCGCGCACGCGATTTTCCAGGTCGCGCCGCTGCTCCTGCACCTGCTGACGACTGGCTTCGGCGCGTTTAATCGCCTCAATCTCCTGCGCGTTAGTTGAACCACCGCGGAACAGGCCCCAGCTAACGTTGATGCCGGTTTGCCACGCCTGCTGGCGACCGAGCTGATCCTCACGCGTACTTTTGCTTATCGTCCAGTTGAGTTTTGGCAGGCCGGAAGCTTTAATCGCTTCCGCTTCTTTAAACGCCGCTCGCGTTTCCGCGCTGGCGCGCAGGATCAGCGGATGATAATCCAGGCTGGCCAGCTGGCGGTTGAGATCGCCAAAATTCATCGCCCAGCGATCGCTGGCTGGCAGCGTCACGCGACTGTTGCCCATCAGGCGGTTCAGCGTGATTTCGACATCGCGCGCGCGCGACTCGGCATTCTCCAGATAACTCTGCGCCTGCAGCAATCGGCCTTTGGCCTGCGTCAGCTCGCTGCGACGACCGGTATCTGACTGCACAATGCCGCTCAGCATGGTGGTCAGTTCGGTCATGCGCGCCACGTACTGCTGGCTGATGGCAATGATCCGCTGCTGCTTGTTCCACTCAATCAGCGCGTTGCTGACCTGCATCGCCAGCTCTTCACGCTGCGCCTGCGCCGCCTGCTGCGCCGAGGTCACGCGCTCTTCGCGGCTCTCGATGGTGCGGCTGGTCTGACCGAAATCAATCAGGTTGGTCGCCATCGACACGCCGAGCGCCGGCACGTTGCTCTGACTACCGTCGCTTTTTACCCCGCCACCAAACTCTTTGGTCGCCGAGCTGGCGCTGACATCCAGCTGCGGCCAGCGCTGCCCTTTCGCCTCATCCACGCTGGCGGCGGCGGCATCGGTCTGCGCCACGGACGATTTCAGCGCCGGGCTGATGCGCCAGGTGATACGTGCGGCCGAGAGGAATTTCTGCCGCAGCTCGGATTCAGCCACGGTTTCATCCACCGCGCCGCTCAGGCTGACCGGTGAACGCGCCACGGCGGCATCGGCGGCGGTGGTTCTGGTTTCCGCTACCGGCGGGCTGACAAAGCTGAACTCGCTCTGCGCTTTTACTTCTGCTTCATTCACCGGCACCGGCGCAGGCTGCTGCGGGTTGAAAGTGCGTACCGATTTCAGCAGCGGATTCGTCTGCTTTGGTTCCGGCTGGCGCTGCTCCTCCGTCAGAAAACCGCCGCCCTGTACCGGCTGCACCGGCGGCGGGGCAATCGGCGCTGCTGGCGCTGGCGCTGGTGCCGGTGAAGGTGCCGGTGAAGGTGCCGGTGCTGGTGCCGGCTGAGCGCGTGGCGTGGCCACCGGTGGCGCAACCGGCACGGCCTGAGGTTGCGTAAACATCGGTTGCGGTGCCGGCGCGGTTGCAAAGCGCTGGGCTGGCGCAACGGGCACGCGCTGCACCGGCGCGCTGCGTACCGGTGCCGCAGCGGGGGCGGCCGGGCGATGTCCGCTCATCTCGGCAAACATCATCAGTTCACTGGTCGAATCGGCCATTACGCTGATGGCCGGAGCCATCATGACCGTAATGCAACCGGCAAGCAAAGAGAGGCGCCGCGCCGCTGCGCGACGGTGCATATTATTATTTTTCATGGTTATTAACGCTCGCGGAAGGCTTCTTTCGCCTTAAGTACCGGCTTCAGCAGGTAATCAAGGATGGTTTTCTCGCCGGTGCGGATTTCCACCGTGGCCACCATGCCGGGAATGATCGGCAGATCTTTGTTGCCTGCGTGCAGCGTGCTTTTATCGGTGAGGATCAACACGCGGTAATAGGTGTCATCCGGGCGGCCGGAAGCGGCTTTCTGATCGTCTTTCAGCGTATCCGGACTGATGTATTCCACATGGCCATCCAGTCCGCCGTAGATGGCGAAGTCGTAGGCGGTGATTTTCACTTTGGCCGGCAGCCCCGGACGCAGGAAGGCGACATCAGAAGGACGGATTTTGCCCTCCACCAGCAGTTGCTCTTCCAGCGGCACGATTTCCAGGATGTGCTCACCGGGCTGAATCACGCCGCCGATGGTGTTGACGCGCACGTTTTTCACCGTGCCGCGCACCGGTGCGGTAATGGTGGTGCGCTCGACCACGTCCGCGCGGCCAATCAGATTTTCGCTTACCTGGCTGAGTTCCAGCTCCAGTCGTGCCAGTTCGGTGTTGGCATCAGACTGGTAACGGTTACGCCGCTCGACAATCTGCGCCTGGATGTCGTTCGCCTGGCGCTGCATGCGCAGCAGCTCGACCTCAGACAGCAATCCTTTCGCCGCCAGCGGCTCCGCCAGACGAATTTCACGCATCGACAGGGCATAGCTGCGCTGCAGTGAGTTAATGCTGTCATTCAGCGCGCGCTTGCGTGATTCATAGGCCTTGGTCTCCTGCGCAACCACGGCGGGATCGCTCTGCACCTGCTCGTCAAACGTCAATGGCTGCGCGTAGGCTTCGGCACGCAGACGCGCAATGCTGCCCTTCAGGCCAATCACCTTGCTCAGCGCCTCACGATAGCTTGATTGCGCACGCGTCGGATCGATTTTCAGCAGGACGTCGCCCCGGTTGACCACCGTGCCTTCACGCACATTCATTTCGGCGAGAATGCCGCCTTCCAGACTCTGAATCACCTGCTCGCGGCTGCGGGAAATCACTTTTCCGTCGCCTTTGGTGATCTCCTCCACCCGCGCATAGTTTGCCCAGGTGAGACCGATGCCAATCACTGCGATGATGATCCACATCACCAGTTTCGATCCCGGCGTGGTTTGCGACAGCAGTGACGCCTGCACGTCATTCATGAATTCGGCATCCGCAGCGGAGAGATTTTTGCTGCGGCTGCGCCATGGCATTAACTTGATCATACTGCGGCCTCCTCTGCCGCGGCGACGGCGGGCTCTGACGTTGCCGAAGCATCGTTAGCCGGCGCAGGTGCGCGCACCGCCTGCTCTACCGCCTGACGCGGCGGCTGGCGGGTTTTACCTTTACCTTCCAGCGCGGCCAGCACCTGCTCTTTCGGGCCATCCGCGACAATTTTTCCTTCCTCAACCACGATGATGCGGTCGACCAGCGCCAGAATTGACGGACGATGCGTCACGACGATCAGCGTGTGGCCTTCACTGGCGCGACGCAGATGGGCGAGGAACTGGCTTTCGGTCATGCTGTCCATGGCGCTGGTCGGTTCATCCATCAGCAGCACTTTGGGCCGCGTCAGCAGAGTTCGCGCCAGCGACACTAACTGACGCTGACCGCCCGACAGGTTGATGCCGCTCGGATGGCGCGCCGCCACGTGATCGAGACCGGTCAAATTCAGCACACGCAGCAGTTCATTCGCGGTGGCATCCGGCCGGCCAATCATCACGTTCTCGCGCAGCGTGCCGTAGAACAGGCGCGCATCCTGGCTGACGAAGCCCACTGCTTTGCGCCAGTCGGCCGGATCGATCTGGTTAACATCGAGTCCGTCAGCGGAGATCTGGCCTTTCACCGGCTGATACAGACGCGCCATCACGCGTAACAGCGTTGATTTACCGCTGCCGATGCGGCCAAGAATCGCCACGCGCTCACCGGCCTTGATAGTCAGCGAGATGTCTTTGAGAATTTCCGGATTGGGCTTCATCGGCGGTGCCGGATAAGAGAAGCTGACGTTGCTCAGCGAGATCTCGCCGGTCAGCGGCGGATCGGTCAGGTAGGTTTTACTGCTGTCGCGATCGACCGGCATCTCCATCAGCTTATTCAGCGAGGTCAGCGCCGCTTTGGCCTGCTGATAACGCACCGCCAGACCAATCACCTGACCCAGCGGGCCGGTGGCGCGGCTGGCCAGCATCACGGTGGCGATCATCGCACCCATGGTGAAGGTGCCGGCGTTGATCAGATAAACCCCGGCCACCACCAGCATCACGGTCTGAAACTGCTGCAGAAAGGTCACCACGCCGGTTGCCAGCGTCGAATAGCGTTTTGACTTCATTGAGTTAGCCGACTGCAGCGCGCTGAAGTTCTCCCAGCGGCGCTGCATATGCGCTTCACCGCCCACGGCTTTCAGCGTTTCCATGCCTTCAACCGACTCAATCAGCACGCCCTGTTTCAGCGACGCATCGCGCAGGTTCTCCTTCATGATACGCGCCAGCGGCCACTGGATCGCGGCGCTGACGATGATGATCAGCGGGATCATCATCAACGGGATAATGGCCAGCGGACCGCTGATAAAGAAGATCACGCCGACGAACATCAGGATAAACGGCAGATCCGAAATCGCCGCCAGCGTCGCCGAAGCAACAAAATCGCGCACCGATTCATATTCACGGATCTGGTTGGCGAAAGTACCTGATGAGGCCGGCTTGTGCTCCATCTGGATTGACAACGCCTGACGGAACAGCATGCTGCCCAGCACCAGGTCGGCCTTTTTGCCCGCCATGTCCAGCAGATGCGCCCGCACAAAGCGGGTAATGGCTTCGAAGATCATGGCGATGGTGACGCCAATCGCCAGCGACCACAGCGTAACAAAGGCCTGATTCGGCACCACGCGATCGTAGACGTTCATGGTGAAGAAGATGCTGGAGAGTGCCAGCACGTTGATCAGCACGGCGGCAATGGCGGCGCTGCGGTAGTAACGCCGGTAGCGCCACAGGGTGCTGAACAGCCAGTGACCTTTGACCTCCGGCAGCATTTCACTGGCGCGCTCATCCAGTACCGCCGCCGGTTTCGCCATCACCGCAAAGCCGGCGTAAATCTCGTTGAGCTCCGCCAGGCTCATCTCCACCGCTTTATCACTCACCTCCGGCATGATCAGCTGGAAACGCAGCTCGCGTTGATTCTCCTCATTGGTGTGAATGCGCCGCGACAGCACAATGCAGCCGCCGCCGTTCTGCCGCAGCAGTATCATCGGCATCAGCTGCTCCGGCAGATCCTGCAGGCGGCGTTCAACCATGCCGCCGGTAATGCCAGCGTTCTCCAGAGCGGTCATCGCCTGCGACGGCGACAGCAGCGTCGCTTTTGGCAGGCCGGCGACCAGCGCCTCTTCACTCTTCTCGCGTTTATAGTGTTTGCAAATCCACGCCACGCTTTTTAACAGCGTGTCATCCACGGTGGTTTCGATACGAGCAACAGAACGCGCATCCTGCTCCACGGCATTCTGCTTCTGGTCCATCATTTCCCGACTCCTGTAAACCTGACAAAAAACGGTGGACGCATCGTCCACCGCAGACTTTTCTTTGAATTGGGAAAATTCTGACAGAAGGCAGCTTTCAGGCCGTCCAAGACTTGTCTCAAACTGTGGAGAATATTTATGAATAAAGTGGGCAAAGCCCGATTGAATGCGGTCTGGCGACCGATCAACTGCAGAATAATCGCGGCGCTGTTGAGCGCTGTCCTGGGCGTGTTATCTTAGCTGCTCGCTTTACTGCAACCGGACAAAGAGCAATGGCAAAACAGCGGGTAGGTATCGTATTTGGCGGCAAGTCGGCCGAACATGAAGTGTCGTTACAGTCGGCCAAAAATATTCTTGAGGCGATCGATAAAAACAAATACGACGTGGTTCTGCTGGGGATCGACAAACAGGGCGAGTGGCATCTCAATGACGCTTCAGGCTTTCTGCTCAACGCCGACAATCCGGCGCTGATTGCCCTGAACCGCTCCGGTGAAAACGTGGCGCTGGTGCCCGGCAGCCGCGCGGAGCAGCTGATTACGCGGCAGCAGGCGCAGCCGCTGTCGCAGCTGGATGTCATCTTCCCGATTGTACACGGCACGCTGGGCGAAGATGGCTCGCTGCAGGGACTGCTGCGCATGGCCAATCTGCCGTTTGTCGGGTCGGATGTGCTGGGTTCCGCGGTCAGCATGGACAAAGATTTCACCAAACGCCTGCTGCGCGATGCCGGCCTGAAAGTGGCGCCGTGGCTAAGCGTCACCCAGACGCAGCGCGCGGCGCTGGATGTGCAGGCGGTGATCGCGCGCTTTGGCCTGCCGCTGTTTATCAAGCCAGCCAATCAGGGATCATCCGTTGGGGTGAGCAAAGTGACGCAGCCGGACGAATTCGACGCGGCGCTGGATCTGGCGTTCCGCTTTGACCGCAAGGTGCTGATTGAACAGGGCATCAGCGGCCGTGAGATTGAGTGTGCGGTGCTGGGTAACGAGGCGCCAGAAGCCAGCCCGTGCGGTGAAATTGTGGTGCACGACGCCTTCTACTCGTATGACACCAAATATATCAGCGAGAGCGGCGCGCAGGTGGTGGTACCGGCTGACATCAGTGCGGAAGCCAGCGAGGCCATTCGGGCTGTAGCTCTTAACGCGTTTCAGGCGCTGGAGTGCTTTGGCATGGCGCGCGTCGATGTGTTCCTCACCGAAACGGGCGACATTATTGTCAACGAAGTGAATACTTTACCCGGCTTCACCAACATCAGCATGTATCCCAAACTGTGGCAGGCGGCCGGCCTGAGCTACAGCGATCTGATTACCCGCCTGATTGAGCTGGCGCAGCAGCGTCATCAGCAATCCAGCCAGCTGAAAAGCAGCGTGTAACCTGCGATGGCGTGGCTCAGGCCACGTCATGCGCCATGCTGCGCGGCGCGATTGCCGGTGAGGTCTGATTGCGGCCGTTGCGCTTGGCAACGTAAAGGTGTTTATCCGCCGCTGACACCAGCCGGTTGATTACCCCCGGCCATTCACGTTCGTTAACCGCACCGCCGCGCGCCAGGCCGAGGCTGACCGTCACGGTCACGGTGTTGCCCTGAATCCAGAACTTCTCTTTCACCATTGCCTGACGAATCACTTCGGCCAGCTGAAACAGCTGGCTGTGGGTGTAATCAAATACCACCACCACGAACTCTTCGCCGCCAAAGCGGCACACCAGGCCGCGACTGCCGACCACGTGCTGAATACGGCGCGCAATTTCCTCCAGCACGCCATCGCCGGCATCATGGCCGAAATTGTCATTAATGGCTTTGAAGTAGTCGACATCCAGCATAATCACGCCGGCTTCACGCTGCAGGGAAAACGGCTGCTGGCGCAGGTTTTCATACAGGCCGGAGCGCGACAGTAGCTGGGTAAGGAAATCGTAATTGGCGCGCAATGCCAGGCGATGGTTAAGCTGGCGAATGGCGTCCATGCTCACCGCCACTAGCAGCGGGCTGAGCGCCACGGTGGCCACGCCGAGCCGTGCAGATGTGAGATGGCTGATGGGCAGCAGCGAATCATCGCCCTGAATATTCATCACGCCGTGCGAGACCAGCACGATCTCGGTGATGCCGGTGAACAGAATCACCAGGCTGGTGATCGGAATCGGCAGAACAATGGCACACCAGATCAGCGCCGGCACCGGGAAGGTCAGACTGCCCGCGCCACCAATCAGCGCCCCCACCGTGAGCGACAGCGCCACGGCGAGCAGCGGCAGCAGCCTGGCCGGATGAATCAGCGTCCGCAGCGGCACGCTGCGCAACGGACGCGTCAGCATCACCGGCAGCAGCATCAGCGAGGTGGAGAACTGCTCGCTGAACCAGTCGGCCCACGCCACCACAAAGCGCGCGTTGAAATCGATATCCTGCGCCCATGCGCCCCAGGTGGCGCAGGCTGCTGCGCCGAGCAGGCACGCCGGAAAAATGCGCATGGCGTTGAACACCTGGCTGTTTGCGGTTGGCGATTGCAGATGCTTAATCAGCATGCTGACTGACACCAGAATAAACAGGATATTGGCAAAATTAATCGTCACCGCTGGCAGTGCCCAGCCGGAAAAAACCGTATCGTTGAAAATCATGGCGGCAAAACACACCAGATAACTGGAGGTGGTGTGTAAAAACGGGTTGCGCACCATCAAACCGGCGATGAGGGCATTCACCGGCCAGAACAGGGAAAACTCTTCGGGAATACGCAGGTGGCTGCCAACAAAGCAGAAGAACAGCGTAATAAGACACAGCGAAAGAGCATTCTTTTTAACATTATTCTCTTCAAACAGCCTAACGCGCATACGTCTGAACCCTGTAACCTGAAATCGCTGCCATCCGTCGCTGGCATCAGCAATCATTTAACCTGAAAAATCCGTGCGATAATTCGCTAATTAACCCGGTATTCGTCGCCCTGCTCTGCGACTGAGCGGCGCTCACTCTGCCATGAAAGCCAGAGACGAGCTACCAGCCCCGCCGACAGCATGTGAAACAGGCAGGCGCAGTGAGCGGCAATTATGCCGTATAAATAAAAAAATCGGATATCCGGGATATCCGATTCTGGCGAAAAAACTGCATGACTGTGCGCGGGAACGTTATTTCACCGCTACCGGCCACTGGCTCAGCCGGATACCGCGCTCACCGGCGCTATCCCCGAAATCCTGCAGCACCGCTTTCACATCCGGATCCATATACTCGGCGTTATCGTGATCGACAATCACCACGCTATTTTCCGGGATCTCCGCCAGCAGCCCCTGCAATTTCGGGTTGTGCATAAAGGTCAGGTTTTGCTGAAAGCGCAGCACGTAATGGTCGTCATAGCGGGTAAGCTGCAGCGCGTTGCGGTGGCTTTGGTAGATGCTGCACAGAATCTGCGTCGCGATACCGATGCCAATCCCGGCCAGCATGCCAAACACAACGATGCCGCCGATGGTGGCAAGAAACGGCACGTACTGCTGCGCGCCCATGCGAATCTGTTCGATGAACAGGCGCGGCGTTGCCAGCTTATAGCCGGTATACAGCAGCACCGCGGCCAGGCTGGCGAGTGGAATCGCGTTAAGCAGGGCGCTGAACCACAAGCCACAAATCAGCAGCAGCACGCCGTGCAGCAGAATCGACAGTTTGGTTTGGGCACCCACGCTGACGTTGACCGAACTGCGCACAATCACCGCGGTAATGGGCATCGCGCCGAGCAAGCCGGCGGTCAGGTTACCGATGCCCTGCGCGAACATCTCTTTATTCGGTGACGGTGCCGGGTGCTGCGGACGCAGTTTTTTCAGCGCCTCCTGGCTGAGCAGCGTTTCAAGGCTGGCCACCAGCGCCAGCGTAATCGCTACCACCCACACCGACGGATTCTGCCACGCCAGCCAGTCAGGAGTTTCCAGCTCCGCCACTAGCGCCGACATACTGTCAAACGCCGGCAGTACGATACGCGGCAGGCCTTCGCCGAGGCTGGGAAACAGGCGATCGCCTAACACCGTGGCGAGGCAGCCAAACAGCACCGCCACCAGCGGGCCGGGGATCCAGCTCAGCGCTTTAACCGCTTTGATCGCGGGCGTGGTCCACAGCCACAGAATCAGCAGCCCGCTACCGGCCACCAGCATCGCGCTGAGCGAAAACGAAAACTCCCCGCTGACCAGCGACTGCAGACCGGCATCGCTCGCTGCGCCCAGCGCCACCGGAATCTGCTGCATAATCAACAGCAGGCCAATGGCCGCCAGCATCCCTTTGATGACGCTGCCTGGCACCAGTGAGATAAAACGACCGGCGCGCAGCAGGCCGAGCATGCACTGCAGCACGCCAGCCAGAATCAGCGCGGTGAGAAACGCGGAAAAGCTGCCGAGCGTCTGGATTGAGGCCACAACAATGGTCACCAGCCCCGCCGCCGGGCCGCTCACGGCAAAGCGCGAGGGACTGAGCGCGGTAACCAGCAGACCGCCGATCACCCCGGTGAGCAGACCGGCAAAGGGCGGCAGACCGCTGGCCTGCGCGATGCCCAGACACAGTGGCAGTGCCACCAGAAACACCACCAGACCAGCAGGAATATCCTGACGAAGCGTTTGCAGATTCATGATGAGGGTTCCTCTGACGATTGCTGGATTAACTCTTTCAGATGGCCGGACTGCAGGTCATAAACGCAGCCAAATACATCCAGCTGCTGTCCGGCCTGCCAGGCCTGTTGCACCGGCTCGCAGCGCACCAGCTGGCTAAACTGGGCGATGACATTGGCTTCAACCAGCCGGTTAAGCTTGCTGCTCTCCTCTTCCTGCGCGGGACTGGCGTGATACGCCACTAATCCCTGCTGCAACGCGCGGCGCAGCGCGGCAATGCGCCTGGCGAGCGCCGAATCCTCCTGCGCTAACGGGCTGGCAGGCAAACCCAGCGCCGCCTGCACGCCGCCGCAGCCGTAGTGACCGCACAGCACAATGCGCTCGACGCCGAGATAAAAAATCGCGTACTGCAGCACGCTGAGAAAGTTGTCATCATCGGGTAGTACCATATTGGCGATATTGCGGTGCACGAATAGCTCGCCCGGATGCGAGCCGGTCAGTACTTCTGCTGGTACGCGACTGTCGGAACAGCCAATCCACAGGGAGTGGGGTTTCTGCTGATGCAGATATTGTTCAAAGTAATCTGGATTACGCTCGCGGCGCTGGAGTGCCCAACTGCGATTTTTCGCTAATAAGGGTTTAAGGGTCGTCACAATTATCTTCTCTCTGTATCCGCAAATAGCGCTTCCGGGCAAATAAATGCATGGCGCAGCACGGTTTTGGCGTTCTGTGGCAGGTGAATACGGCGCTTTCTCACAGAAATTGGTTATAGACGCTTATGAATTGATTTGCACCAGGAATATTTCAGCCCGGCAGAAGAAGCGACCTTATGTAAAATAAGTGTCAGCAAATGTCATGGCAAAGTAAGTTAATGCAAGTGACGAAATCAGCAGGAATTTCATTAAAAATAAATATAATCAGTCTATTAATATGATTTTTTAAAACGCCTTTCGGATGCACTGACAAATATATACACCTAAAACTTTTGCGCCTTTATGCTGGTATGGTGGATTACGCTTTGCTCGCTGAGAAAAATCCTAATTACTAAATTTATGAATAGTGATATCCGCTGGCTTTAACGTTATTCGCGATGATATTTCACTGAAGGCGGCAGAAGGATTAAGTAAGAGATCGGGAAAATGATAAGCAGAATAATAATTACAAAGAAACGTAAATATCACTGGCGCTGACCGCCTGTAATAAGCGCCCGCCAGGGCAGGCGCTATTTCGCTTGACGAATTATTTACCGTTCCAGGCTTTCATGCGGGATTCACGCACCTGCAGCTGCTGTTCCGGGGTTAACTTATTGTAGTTTTCAGCCATGCCGCTCTCCCAGTCGCCGTACAGTGGATTTGGCAGCACAATGAATTGGGTGCCAAAACGCTGATGGTTGAGCGTGACAAACTGCTGGCGCTGCGCGTTGCCCTGATGCCAGGTGGCGCCGCCGAAGTCATTCAGGTTATCGCCGATATACAGCACCACGTTGTAGCCGGCATTTTTAATTACGTCGAAACGCGCCTGTTTGTTGGAGTTGCCGGTACTGAGACGCACGGTTTTGTCGCTTACGCCGCTGAAGCCCAGTTTGTTGAGGTTATCGACCGTGGCCGCGTAGTCTTTCTGATCGCGGTTCGAGACGTAGAACATGGTGCCGCCGTGGCTATTCACGTAGTTGGCAAATTCGACGGCACCGGGCACTGCGGTCGCCTGGCGCGCCTGCGTCCACGCTGACCAGGTTTTCCCGGAGAACGGCTGGCCATTTTTTGCCTGCCACGCGCTGTAGGCGCTGTTATCGATCATGGTTTCATCCAGATCAACAATCACCGCTTTGGGTTTGCCGGTGAGCGAAGGAGCGTTATCAAACGCCATGCGTGCCGTGTTGAACGCCTGCCAGCTCAGCGCCTGATACTCGCCAGACTGCTGGAACCAGTTGACTGCCAGCACCGACTGCTGACCAAGTTGCTGCTGAGCCAGCTGTTTTTGCGGTTGGGCACAGCCGGTGAGCGTCAGGGCAATCAGGCCCGCCGCGGCCAGCCAGGAGGTGTTTTTCATCATGTCGTCCTTAAGTGATTATGGTCAGTTTTTGTAAAGCTTTAAAAATGTAGCAGTTAACGTAAGCTGTGGGCAGAGGAAAACCGGGGTCAGGTCACAGGAGACACTTATGGATAATCGCGGGCCGCGCTCGGCGCTGCTGGAGAGTCAACGCTGGCTGGAGTATGCCTTTCAGCCTGCCGGTCAGCCGGCACCGGCCGCTGCGGCGTACGGACAGCAGCGGCACAGCGCAAAAGTGGTGCTGGCCGGGCAGAACCGGCCGCCGAAAAGTTGTGAATCCGATGGGGTGATCAGTGACGATCATCAGCCGGTTGCGGTTTACACCGCTGACTGTCTGCCGGTGCTGTTTGCCGATGTGAAAACGCATCAGGTGGCGGCGGTGCATGCCGGCTTGCAGGGTACGCTCGGCGGCGTGCTGAGCAGTGCCCTCGATCGGCTGCTGGCGGGTGGCGCGACGCCGGCATCCCTGCTGGTGGCGATCGGTCCGGCGATCGGCCCGTGCTGCTACGAGCTGGGCGTTGATCGCATCGCACAGATGCAGCAGCGCCCGGACCTGCCGGCGCTAAGCTGGTCACAGCAACAGCCGCATAATCCGCAGGCGATCCGACCTCAGGCACAGGCGCATCATCAGGGAGTATGGTTTGATTTGCCTCAGCTGGCGCAGAGCCTGCTGTTACAGCGCGGCATCCCGGCGGCGCAGATTGATCGCGTGGCGGTGTGTACTTATTGCATGGCGGAGGCGGGTTCGAGCTATCGCTATAACACCCATTTTGACAGCGGCTATCAGTCACGTTTCTCGTGGATTCGCCGCCGCGCGTAAGCACGCTTCACCTCCCTGTGAAGCGCAGGCCTTAGTGAATGATGGCGTTAAGCGCCAGCACACCGGCGAGGCCGAGGATGGAGATCAGCGTTTCCATTACCGTCCAGGTTTTCAGGGTTTCAACCACGCTCAGGTTGAAATAGCCTTTGAACAGCCAGAAACCCGGATCGTTCACGTGCGAAGCGATCACGCTGCCTGAACCAACCGCCAGCACCATCAGCGCCGGATCGGTATGGGTAGCGGCAATGATCGGCGTCACGATGCCGGCGGTGGTGATCGCCGCGACCGTGGCCGATCCCAGCGCGATGCGCAGCATTGCCGCCACCGTCCAGCACATCAGCAGCGGTGACAGCGACGATCCTTTCATCAGATCGGCGATGTAATTACCGACACCGCTATCCACCAGCACCTGCTTAAAGGCGCCGCCGCCGGCAATGATAAAGACGATCATGGCGATGGCGGCAATCGAATCGCCACACATATCCATCACCTGCTCCATTTTGCGCCCGTTACGCAGACCGAGGGTGAACACTGCAATTACCACGGCGATAAACAGCGCCACCGCCGGGTTGCCGATAAATTCAAAGAACTGGCGCAGCGCATTCTCTTTCGGCATCGTCAGTTCGCAGACTGCCGCAATCGCCATCAGCACCACCGGAATCACCGCGGCAAAGATGCTGATAAAGAAGCCCGGCATCTCCTCTTCAGTGAAGATTTTAGGGTTATACAGCCCTTCCGGCGGCGACTTTTCGAAGCTTTTGAGAAATTTTGAAAAAATCGGGCCAGCAATGATCACCGTCGGGATGGTAATGATCAAGCCGTACAGCAGCGTGGTGCCGAGATTGGCACCAAAGATGGTGGCAATGGCGGTTGGGCCGGGATGCGGCGGCAGGAAGCAGTGCGTCACCGACAGAGCTGCCACCATTGGCACGCCGACGTACAGCAGCGGCAGTCCGGCTGCCGCAACGATGGTGAACACCAGCGGGAGCAACAGTACAAAACCGACTTCATAGAACATCGCCAGACCGACGATCAGTCCGGTGACCACCAGCGCCCACTGCAGCCGCTGTTTACCGAACGCGGCAATCAGCGTGGTGGCCACCCGCTGGGCAGCGCCGGTATCGGACACCAGCCGCCCGAGCATGGCACCAAAGCCGAGGATCATCGCCAGGCCGCCGAGCGTGGAACCAATGCCTTTCTGAATCGAGGCCATCACATTGAGCGGCGTCATGCCTTCGGCGATACCTACCACCGCCGAGACAAACACCAACGCAATGAAGCCGTTGACCTTGAAGACAATCATCAGAACCAGCAGCAGTATCACACCCAGCACAATTATGGTTATTGGCATTTTTTATTATCCTTAGGAAGACAGAGGGGTGTTTAAGGTTTAGGCGCGCGCCGGCAATTACGCCAGCCGCGCACGGCATTACACGGCGACGCGCATACCGCCATCAACAAACAGCAGATGGCCATTGACGAAATCAGATGCGCCCGATGCCAGGAACACCGCCGCGCCAATCAGCTCTTCCGGCTTGCCCCAGCGCGCAGCCGGCGTACGTTTGGTCAGCCAGCCGGTGAAGGCCGGATCGTCAGCCAGCGTCTGGGTCATCTCGGTGACGAAATAGCCCGGCGCAATGGCGTTAACCTGAATATTGTGGCGCGCCAGCTCCACGCACATGCCGCGCGTCAGCATGGTGACCGCGCCCTTGGAGGCGGCATACGGCGTGATGGTGTCGCGGCCCAGTTCGCTCTGCATCGAGCCGATGTTGATGATTTTTCCGCGCTGACGCTGCACCATTCTTTTCGCCACGGTTTGTGACACCAGAAACACCGCTGTCTGGTTGACGGCAATCACGTCGTTCCAGTCCTGCTCAGGAAACTCGAGAAACGGCCGGCGGCGCTGAATGCCGGCATTGTTCACCAGGATATCAATCGCGCCCCACTGACTTTCAATCTCCTCCACCGCCTGCTGAACCTGCGCCGACTGCGTGACGTCAAAGGCCTTCGCCCGTGCGTGATAACCCAGCTCGCGCAGCTTCGCCGCGCCCTGCTCTGCGCCGCCCTCGGTAGTGGCGTTGATGATCACTTCCGCACCCGCCTCCGCCAGACCGCGCGCCAGCAGAAAACCGATGCCGCGCGCCGAACCGGTGAGCAGCACACGCTTGCCCGCCAGGGAAAATAGCTGACTCATACTGACTCCTTAAAACGTTAACTGGACTTTCGCCGCCCGGGTTTTATCTCCGGCAAACTGCAGCGCCGCGTCGATATCCTGTAAGTCATATTCTCCGCTGAACAGCGGCAGCGGATTGACCACGCCGCGTGCCAGCCAGTCAACCGCCGTGTTGAATTCGTGGGTGAAACGGAAAGAACCGACCAGATTGATCTCTTTGGCGATCAGCGTCATCAGCGGGAAATCCGGAATCGTGCCGCCCATGCCAACCTGTACCAGCGTGCCTTTGGCGCATACCACGTCGAGACAGCGCTGCAGCGAAGACGGATGGCCGGAAGCCTCGAAAGCGACATCGAAGAAGCCTTTATCTGCAAGGTAAGGCGTGAAATCACCGTCAGCAGCGTGGATCACCCCGGTCGCGCCCATCTGCTGCGCCAGGCTGAGCGAGCGTTCGCTGATATCGCTGCAAATAATCTCCGCGGCTCCGCGGGCTTTGGCAGCGGCGGCAATCAGACAGCCAATCGGCCCGACGCCGGAAATGAACACGGTTTTGCCGCTCAGATCGCCCGCCTGCTGCGTGGCGTGGATGCACACAGCCAGCGGTTCAGCAAACACCATTACGCTGTCATCGGCCTCCTGCGGAAACGGCACGCACTGCGCGCTATCGACCACCTTGTATTGCGTGAAGCCGCCATCCACGTGCGGCAGATACATGGCGCTGCCGAAAAAGCGCATTGAGGTGCACTGATTTTGCTGCTCGCGCAGGCAGTATTTACAGCTGCCGCACGGCTTTGAGGGATTGACCGCCACTTTTTGATTGGGCTGGAGCTGCGGATCGTCGCTCTCCACCACGTAGCCGATCACTTCATGACCGAGGATCATCGGCATCTTCACTTCGAAGCTGCCGACTTTACCTTCCTGATAGTAATGCAGATCGGACCCGCAGATGCCGCCGCGCGTGATGCGCACCAGCGTGCCGGTGCCGTCCCACTGCACCTGCTGCTGTGCGACGCTGACCTGTTTTTTGCCGGTAATGACGCAGGATTGCGTTTCAATGTTCATCGTAGCCCCTTCAGTGCTGTAGCAATGGGGGCTATCACAGCGGGATACGGCCGGCGAAACTGTGACGAACATCACTCAAAGCGATGTTACAAAACGGCTGTTACCGGGAACGTGATGCAGAGAGTCGGAAAAGCAGACGGCGGCCATCCCTGACCGCCTTAAACAGGGATTAGCTGCCCGACATCAGGTCGTGGCTGTATTTGAACAATTCCGAATCTGAGCGCAGGCCGAGCTTTTTCAGCGCCGACTGCTTTTGTCCGCTGACGGTTTTGCGGCTGCGTTTAAACTTCACGGCAATTTGCGACACGCTGAGCCCATCCAGAAAACAGCGCACCACTTCTACTTCGCGCGGGCTGAGGGTTTTGACCTTCTCATACATATTGCCTTTGCTGGAGAGATCGAGGTTTTCGTTGATGGCGTCTTCATTCATCACGTAGAGGTTTTCCACCTCGTACGCCACTTCCTGCGACAGGAATAGCCGCCCCTGCGCCACCTGACGAATTGCCTGGACGATCTCCTGCATATTGTGGCTCTTTCCAATAAAGCCTTTAACGCCGGCGCTCAGCACCATTTTGACAATCGCCGGACTCTCCATGGACGATGAGATCAAAATCTTTTGCTGCGGATAGTGATTTCGCAGCTGTTTCACCAGGGCCAGGCCATCCAGTTCACGCTCGCCCAGCAAAAAGTCCAGCACCAGCACATCCACCGTGGTGCTGCGCAGCTGACTAAACAGTTCATTACTTGAAGACCAGGTCCCGACCAGATGAATATCGGGTTCGTGTTTCAGGCATAACTCGAAAACGGTACGAACCATCGGGTGATCATCAAGGACAGCGACACGCACCTGTTTATTATGTGCATATACCATTCTTTTATTCCTTTATTACAGTCTCAATTTTGTCCAGTACTGATAACCACACCAGTGAAAATGACCTGAAAGTATGCGCTGACCGCTGCCGGGAAAATCGCCTGCAACGGTTTAAACCAAACGTCACCAGGTTAACAAAAATTAGAATTTTGCTTACGCGTTTAACTTATTACCGCTAATTAAAAGGTAGTTTTACCGGATGAATGGACAGCAGCGGTTAGCGGCCCCGGAAAAACTGCGAAAATTCTGACGTAACTCTGCGAATGGACCACATAAGAATTGTCTTGAAAGGTCATTTTATGGATAAACCGTTGAAATTTTTGAAATCAAAGTAAAAGCAATATCTAAAAAAAACCGAGAATGTTAATAATAAGTTAAACATTCGAGAATGGTCGCAAAATATCCTTAATGCGGCATTAGATCAGGCAGGCGGGAAAAATCTCTTTATACTCCTTTTCCCTTATCGGCATTAATGACTTTATTTTCTTCAGGAACGCACGGTGTTTAATCCTGTTAATTTCATCCGTCTGGCGGGCGTGGTCCTGTTTATTTTTTTTTGCGGCGCGCTGCAGGCGCAGGTCAAACCTTTGCAGCTTTTAGCGCGTTACGATACCGCACAGCCCGCTCTGCAGCTGGCTGAGCCCATCTCTTCTGCCTTTCGAAATAAAGTGATTAAAGTCGCAGTGGCCGGTAAATCACAGCCACCGATATATATGGATACCGATACGCGCCGCTTCGAAGGCCTGAGCGCCGACTACCTGTCGCTGATTCAAAGCATGCTGGAGACCAGCATTGAGCTTTATCACTTCCCCAGTCATAGCGCCGCGCAGCAGGCGGTGCTGAAAGGCGAAATGCATATGCTGGCGATTTACGTCGCCCAGCCGTCGTCACCGTCGCAGCCGCTGCTGGCCAGCGCCCCGTGGATGCTGGATTACAGCGTGATGGGGCTGAAGACCGACAGCGACCTTTTTCTCAATAACGGCATGCCCGAGCAAATTGCCTGGTCAGGCACGCCGCTGCAGCGCCAGTATCTGGAAGAGACGTACGAAAACGCGCAGCTGGTGCGTTTCCCGGGCTACTATGATGCCGTCGCCGCCACCGTTTATGGTCAGACGGCGCGCGTCTGGGGAAATGCGGCGACGCTGACGCACCTGAATCGCTATCTGTTTGCCAACGCGCTCACTATTCTGGCCGACGAGCATACAATTCCGCTTAACGTCGGTTTCGGCATCAGTCCGCTATATCCTGCGCTGGCCGACGCCATCAACCAGGCGCTGCCGCAGATTCCGCTGTCTATCCGCATGCAGATTGCCAAACGCTGGCAGCTCGATCCCCATCATGTACTGCAACGTAATCCGCTGGCGCTGACCGCCGACGAAGAGCAGTGGCTGCAAAACAACATTCACATCGAGACCACCTTGCCGCTGGCGCAGGCACCGCTCAGTAGCCGGACGCCGGCAGAGCAGTTTCGCGGCATGGCACCGGACGTGCTGGAGCTGATTACCAGCCAGACCGGCCTGAATTTTGTGGCGCACGCCAGCCATGAACACCCCGGCGGACGTCCTTTGCCAAAGCTGTTTCCGCTGGAAATTCTGGAACCACAGTTCGAAGCACAACCGGCTCTGATTACGCGTCCGTGGCTGGTTTCGCATTGGGTGATCATCCGCAATCAGCAGCCGGGAAACATTATGGCGCGCGACACCTTTCCGTTTGGTTCGGCGCTGATGCTAAAAAATCCGCTAATGAAAAGCTGGCTGCAGGAGCACTATCCGCACCTGTCGGTCAGCGATACCGATCGTCCGCTGGATGCGCTGCGCCAGCTGCTGGCGCGCAAGGTCGATGCGGTGATCGTGCCGAAAATTTTTGCCGACTACCATCTGCGCAACCATTTTGGCAGCGGGCTGATCGTCGAGGGTACGCTGGGCGCCGATCCCGCGCGCTTTGTGATGCGCGTAGAGCCAGGCAATGAGACGCTGGTCAGCATTCTCGATAAAGCGCTGCTGGCCATCCCGCCGGAAACGCTGTTTAAGCTGATGGCGCAGTGGCGTCAGGCGGAACCGCCGTTTCTCAGCGGCTCGTGGCAGAACTATAAGCAAACGATTCTGCTGATTGTTTCGGTATCGCTGGGATTGATTCTGTTGATCCTGCTGTGGAACCACCATCTGCGCAAAGTGATTCAGCAGCGAATGCAGGCAGAGAATGCGCTGAAAAATCAGCTCAATTTTACCCACACGCTGTTTAATGACTCGCCGGTGGCAATGTACATCCGCGATAAGCAAACGCGGCTGGTGGACTGTAACAATGCCTATCTGCGCTTTTTGCACATCAAACGCGACGAGGTAATCGGCAAACGACTGTCGGACGTATTCAACACCAATAACGCCAGCATTCATACCATTGAAGATGGTTACCAGCAGACGCTGCAGGATGGTGAAGCGGTAATGCGCGACGTCCAGCTGATGTTTGGCCAGCAGGCCTTCCATCTGTACCACTGGACGCTGCCGTTTCGCGATCGGCTGGGGGAAGTTGCCGGGGTGATCGGCGGCTGGGTCGATGTCACCGAACGTAACGCGCTGTTGCAGGAGCTGCAGCTGGCCAAGGACACCGCAGACAAAGCCAACCGCTCCAAAAGTGAGTTTCTCGCCAGCATGAGCCATGAGATCCGCACGCCGCTGCACGCCATCATTGGTTTGCTGGAGCTGGAAACCCGCTCGCAGCCGTGTGAGACGCTGTCAGAGAATATTCGCGTCGCCTACAGCTCGGCGCGCGCGCTGCTGTCGCTGATCGGTGATATCCTCGATCTGTCGAAGATCGAATCTGGTCAGTATCAACCCACGCCGGAAACCGTCTACCTGCCGGATGTGATCGATCAGGCGGTGACGCTGTTTCGCAACAAGGCCGAAAGCAAAGGGATCGATCTGCGCGTAGAAATGGACATCGCGGCCTACTGGGTACAGACCGATCCGCTGATGATCAACCAGATCCTGTCTAACCTGTTGAGTAACACCATTAAATTTACCGATCGCGGCAGCGTAACCGTGGTGCTGATGCAGGGGATTGGCCAGGAAGAGGAAGGTTGTGAGTTCGTCATAGAAGTGAGCGATGACGGCTGCGGCATGACTGAGGAGCAGCAGCAGGCTATCTTTGAGCCGTTTGTCCAGGTCGGTGAACGTCAGCAGCAGCAGATTGGCACCGGTCTTGGCCTGAGCATCTGCCGCAATCTGGCAGAGCTGCTGGATGGCGAACTGATTGTGGAGAGTACGCCAGGTGAAGGATCGGTGTTCTCCTTCTACTTCCGCGCGCCGGCCGGCGAACCGCGCGATCAAACCCAACCGCATTTGTCACAGCCGCTGGTCACCGACAAGCTGTCGGTGCTGGTGATTGATGATCATGCGCCTAATCGCCTGCTGCTGGGTAAACAGCTGGAGCTGGCGGGCCATCAGGTGGTGGTGAGCGAAAGCGCCGTCGAAGCGCTGAAGCTGTGGCAGCAGGATCCGCTGCGCTTTGACCTGATTATTACCGACTGCAATATGCCCGGCATGAACGGGTTTGAATTTGCCCAGGCGCTGCGCCAGCATGAACGCCACCATCATCTGCCGCCGATCACGCTATACGGCCTGACCGCCTCCGCCGAGCAGCACATCATGCAGCGCTGCCTGCAGGCTGGCATGAACGACTGTCTGTTCAAGCCGCTGAATCTGGATACGTTGCTGGCGCAAATCACCCACTGTCCGCGCCGCACGCCAAACGCGCCTGACAGCGAGGCAGCAGCCGTGACCGGGCAACCTGTTGCTGATACCGCCGTCGCCGCGCTGCCGGCCCCTGTGGCGGTTCCGACTTTTGCGCCGCTGCTGATGCAACTGGCTGAGCGCGATCCTGCCAGCTGCATCACCCTGCTGGAAAGTATTCGCACCAGCCACGATGAATTGCTGGCGGCACTGCAGCAAACCACTGATGCTCACGCGCTGTCACAGCTTGGCCATAAGCTGAAAGGCGGTGCCAGCATTCTTAATGCCAGCGCGCTGATGGAGCTGGGGCGCAAGCTGGAGAAACACCAGCAGGAAGGACACGATGTCGCGCAGCTGATTGCCGCCATCGCGTGCGAGATAAACACCGTCAATGAAACATTAATTATCTTTGAACAATATCGGCTGAAAAATCAGCAGGTTTTATAAAAACATAATCTTATCAAGACATTTCTCGGTTCGCCGGGATAAGCCGCCAGACATAATGTCCGCCAGCGCCATCATGTCGGTGTCGTAAAAGGGAGATCTATGTTTAATGCAAAAATTCTCATCGTTGATGAGCATCGCCTTGTTGCGGCTGGGGTGCAGGCTTTATTATTAATGAATGGCTTTAATTGTGTCACTACAGCAAACACAATTAATGATGGTATTGACGATGTTATTCATCAGCACATCGACATCCTGATTTTAGATCCTGATTTCAAAGAGAAAAATGGCATCGCCTTTTTACGCGATATCGTAAAATCTAAAACCTGGATGAAAGTCATTCTGCTCAGTCAGAGCAGTAACAATCACCTGCTTATACAATCGCTTAGTCAGGGCGCTAACGGTTTCGTGTCGAAATACGATCCGATTCAGACGCTGATCGCCGCCATTGGCTGCGTATTTAATAATGTAAATTATCTGCCCGGCGATATTCTTGACCGGCGCCAGCGCTATGTTAATGAACAGGATATGCTGTCGCGCCTGACCGAGCGGGAAACGCTTATTTTACGTCAGCTGGCGCAGGGAAAATCCAATAAAATCATTGCCTGTGAATTAGGATTAAATAACAAAACCATCAGTACTTATAAAACTAAAATTTTTCAAAAGCTCGAATCAAAGAATCTGGTCGATATTATCGAACTGGCACGGCGAAACGGTGCCTGCTGAAGCCAAAATCAAGACCAGTCTTGCGGATTAATTCGACTGAGGCATGGCATCATCACCTCGTCCTCACCCGGGATTGTTATAGAGATTGAGTCATACAGGAATTTATAACCACAGAGCTAATTTATTAGCCCAATCTTCATGCCATTACAGGGCGCGCAGGTTTCTTCCCGTGCCTGGCGAAAGTGGTCCGATACTTTCGTCTGCGACTTGCCGCCCTGCTTTTTTTTGATGTTTCTCACAGGCTGAGCGCCGCAAATTTCCAGCCCGCACTTTTCCCGCTAGAGTTCACTCATCCGACCACTCACTGAGTAAGTGATCATGACTGAGCGTTATCCGCATCTGTTTGCCCCGCTGGATCTGGGCTTTACGCAACTGAAAAACCGTTTCCTGATGGGCTCAATGCACACCGGTCTGGAAGAGCATGCCGATGGCGCTCAGCGCCTCGCTGCCTTCTATGCCGAGCGCGCCCGGGAAGGCGTTGCGCTGATTGTGACCGGCGGCATCGCGCCCAATGCGCAGGGTGTGGTGGCGCAGGGCGGAGCCATGCTCACAGACGAAACCCAGTGCGGCTGGCACCGCCAGATAACCGATGCGGTACATGCTCAGGGGGGCAAAATTGCGCTGCAGATCCTGCACGCCGGACGTTACAGCTATCAGCGCGATCTGGTGGCGCCCTCGGCGTTACAGGCGCCCATCAACCCGTTTACACCGCAGGCACTGAGCGAAGCGCAGATTGAACAAACCATCGCGGATTTCGCGCGCTGCGCCCGGCTGGCGCAGCTGGCCGGTTACGACGGCGTCGAAATCATGGGTTCGGAAGGCTACCTGATTAATCAGTTCCTGGTCGCCCATACCAATCAGCGCGACGACGGCTGGGGCGGTGATGTGGCGCGGCGGCAGCGCTTTGCACTGGAAGTGACGCAGGCGGTGCGCGCCGCTGTCGGTGATGCCTTTATTATTATTTTTCGCCTGTCGATGCTCGACCTGGTGAATAACGGCAGCTCGCTGCAGGAGACGCTGCAGCTTGCCACGGCGCTGGAGCAGCGCGGCGTGACGCTGTTCAACAGCGGCATTGGCTGGCATGAAGCCCGCATTCCCACCATTGCCACCTGCGTACCGCGTGCCGGTTTCGCCTGGGTCACGCAGCATCTGCGCCAGCACGTCAGCGTACCGGTTATCGCTACCAACCGTATTAATCATCCTCAGGTGGCGGAAGAGATTGTGCGCGACGGTATTGCCGACATGGTGTCGATGGCGCGGCCATTTCTTGCCGATGCCGCGTTTGTCAGCAAAGCGCAGGCGGGCCAGCCCGACGCCATCAATACCTGCATCGCCTGTAATCAGGCCTGTCTCGATCAAATCTTTGCCGGTAAGGTCACTTCCTGCCTGGTCAATCCGCGCGCCTGTCATGAAACGCTGATGCCGGTCATCGCCGCCGCGCAGCCAAAACGGCTGGCGGTGGTGGGTGCCGGTCCGGCCGGTATGGCGTTCGCGCTGCAGGCGGCGCAGCGCGGCCATCGCGTCACTTTGTACGAAGCCGATGCGCAGATAGGCGGCCAGTTCAATATTGCCCGCCAGATCCCCGGCAAGGCGGAGTTCAGCGAAACGCTGCGCTATTTCCGCCATCAGCTGGCAGCCGCAGGCGTTGAGCTGTGCCTGAATCATCGCGTCAGCGCCGACGAACTGGAACAGGCGGATGAAGTTATCATCGCGACCGGCATCACACCGCGCCAGCTGGCGATTCCGGGCATCGATCACCCCAGCGTAGTGAGCTATCTCGAGGTGATACGCGACAAAAAACCGGTTGGCCAGCGCGTGGCGATTATCGGTGCCGGCGGTATTGGTTTCGACACCGCGGAGTTTCTGCTGCAGCACGCCGATCGCGAGGAAGACTTCTACCAAAGCTGGGGCATCGATCGCAGCCTGCAGGCGCGCGGCGGTTTAGTGCGTCCACAGCCGACTCCTGCCGATCGCCAGATCTGGCTGCTGCAGCGTAAATCCGGCAAGCCGGGCGCCGGGCTGGCGAAAACCACCGGCTGGATCCATCGCGCCAGCCTGCAGGCGCACGGCGTGCAGATGTGGGGCGATGTGGAGTATCTGAAGATTGATAATGACGGGCTGCACCTGCGCCATCAGGGGGAAGCGCTGACGCTGGCGGTAGATAACATCGTGATTTGCGCCGGTCAGGAACCGCTGCGTACGCTGGCGCAGGCGCTGGCCGCACGCGGCAAAGCCGTGCGGCTGATCGGCGGTGCCGACGTCGCGCAGGAGCTGGATGCACGGCGCGCCATTGCTCAGGCCACTGAGCTGGCGCTCAGCCTGTGATTAACGCAGCTTGACCGAACGCAGCACCACAAATTTGGCGTTAGAGGCCACCAGCTCGCAGTTGCCAAACAGCTTCTTCATTTTCTGATGATAGCCAAGGTGGCGGTTGCCGACGATGCGCAGCTCGCCGCCATACTGCAGGCAGCGTTTGGCGTCACGTAGCATCTGCCATGCCAGGTGGTCGGTCACCGCGTGCTGCTGATGGAACGGCGGATTGCACAGCACCGCATGCAATCGGTCCGACGGAAAACCGCTCAGCACGTTGTTAACCCGAAACTGGCAGCGTGCCAGATCCTGTGGCCGGTTCAGCTCAACGTTAAGCTGGCTGGAAGCCACCGCCATGTAAGATTCATCGACGAACAGCACCTCGGCCTGCGGATTCTGTTCCAGCGCCTGCAGGCCGATCACGCCGTTTCCGCAGCCGAGATCGACGATTTCGCCTTCAATATTGTGCGGCAGATGTTGCAGAAAGAAGCGCGCGCCAATATCCAGCGCCGCGCGGGCGAACACATTGGCGTGATTGTGGATGTGATACGGCGTCTCGTCGAGCGGCCACACGGTGGTCGCCGGCACGTCCGCCAGTGCCGGAGCGCTGAAATGGCTGTAAATCAGACGCGCTTTTTTCCACGCCAGCGAGGTTTTGCTCTCACCGAGAATGCGTTCAAACAGCTGCAGCGTGGAATTATGGATATCTTTGGCTTTGCCGGCCGCCAGAATCAGGGTATCCGGCGTGACGACCGTCCGCAGCGCGCGCAGCTGGTGCTCAAGCAGCGCCAGCGCTTTGGGCAGCTTAATCAGTACCGCCGCCGGGGCAGCCGGCAACGGCGCCAGGCTATCAAGAAAGTGTACCGATGCTTCATCCAGACCGTTGAGACGCAGATTCTGCCGGGCGGCCTGCTGGCTGAGCCACGAGTCGCTGACGTGCCAGATTTCCCGATCGTTCAGCCCGCAGGTCAGCGCGCCAAAGCTGTCATTGAATACCAGCACCGGGCCTGCCGGCAGCGCCTGCTGCAGCAAATATTCATCTGCGGCGTCCCACGCCTGTAGCGGGCTCTCTTCGCGCATCGGCGGGAAGCGCTGAAGCGTCAGCGTGCGATCGGTCAGTTCAAGTTGGCTCATGGAATCTCCGGCGTGGTACACTTTGCGCGATTTTCGCCCTGAAAAGGGGGCGCAGTATACTGTCTTTCGTCGGGAATCCCAATGTCATTAATCTATCTGCAGGGTTACCCTGAAAACATCCTCGAACAGGTGCAAGTGCTGATTGATAATCAGCGATTAGCCGCCTTTTTGCAGCAGCGTTATCCCGATACGCACGACGTCGTCAGCGACCGGGCGCTTTATGACTACACGCAGGCGCTGAAAAACCGCTATATGCGCAGCGCGCCGCCGGTCAGCAAGGTCATCTGGGATAATAAAATCAAAGTGATGAAGCATGCACTTGGCCTGCATACCGCCATTTCCCGCGTACAGGGCGGTAACCTGAAAGCCAAGGCCGAAATTCGCATCTCGACCTTTTTCCGCCTCGCGCCGGAACCCTTTCTGCGCATGATCGTGGTGCACGAACTGGCGCACCTGAAAGAGAAAGATCACAGCAAAGCCTTTTATCAGCTGTGCTGCCACATGGAACCGGACTACCACCAGCTGGAGTTCGACGCGCGCCTGTGGATGACCGAACAGGCGCTGCGCGGCAACGCGGCCTAAAGAAACTCCTGCGCTTTCTGGATCAGACTGGTTTTGGTCAATGCGCCGAGGAAGCGACGCTCCTGCGCATTATTCAGCACCGGTAAACGCTCCAGCGTCACGCGCGCAAACGCCTCCCAGCCTTCACGCATGCTCTGGTGCTGGTAAATGCAGGGGAAATTATCATCCATCACGCTGCTGACCGGCGAATCCAGCGTGATCTCATGTGCCAGCACTTTGCGCGAAATGTCATGAATTGATACTACGCCAAGAAACTGACCGGCCTGATTAATGACGTAGACGTAGCGCTCGCGCTTGAGCGAACTCACCGCCAGCGCCTGCCCGACCGATTCCGCCGGCTGCAGCGCCGCGCCGGGGATGATCAGCTGATCAACCCGCATATTATCAAAATCATATTTCGCTTCTGAGCGATTAAGGTGATGGCTTACCACCGGATAGGTGCTGGCGGACTGCAGCCGGTAGACCAGCATTGACGCCAGCACCGAGGCGATCATCAATGGGAACAGCAAGCTGCTGTTGAGCGTCATCTCCAGCACCATCAGCATCGCCATCAGCGGCGCCTGACTGACCGCCGCCAGCACCGCCGCCATGCCCACCGCCGCATACAGCAGCGTATTGCCCACCGGCAGATGCAGCAGCACGCCAGTCTGCGCCAGCGCCACGCCGAGCAACGCACCAATCAATAATGAGGGCGTGAACAGGCCGCCTACCGCGTTGGATCCGACCGATAGCGTGGTCGCCAGCATTTTCAGCACCAGCAGGCCGAGTAAACCGGCCAGCAGATAGTTGCCTTCAATGATTTTCACGATCACTTCATAGCCGTTACCGAGGATATCAGTGGAGATCAGCGCCAGTAAGCCAACCGCAAAGCCGCCTGCGCCCAGCCTGAGCGGCAGCGAGCGCACGCGGCTGAACAACGCTTTGCTGCGCGCAATCAGCTTGATTAACAGCCAGCCTGCCACGCCCGCAGCAAACCCAATGATTACCGTCATCAGCAGGCTGGTGAGATCCATTTGAAACAGCGTGTCGGAGAGCGGATAGAGTGCGCTGCGAAAGCCCAGTGACCACGTGGTCATTACCGCCACAGCCGAGGCGATAATCAGCGGAATCAGCCGCTGTAGCGCAGAGATACCAAACGCAATTTCCGCGACAAAAATCGCCGACGCCAGCGGGGCGTGATACACCGACGACAGACCGGCGGCGGCCGCCATCGCGACGATGTCACTGTTGCGCATATTGAGGGACGCTGGTAGCCAGCGCCCCAGCAGGCTGCCGCTCAGCGCCGACAGCTGCACCATCGGCCCCTCTTTACCAATCGACGCCCCGCTGCCGATACTGGCAATCGACGACAGCGCGCGAAACAGCGAGGTTTTGGTGGGCACCGCATCCAGCCGCGCGTTAATCACTTCAAGGTAATCGGTTTTCACCGTCTCCTGCTGCTCAATCGCCACCGCGTAGCGCAGGAACCAGCCGGCCAGCAGCCCGCCCGCACCCACCAGCAGCGGCCAGAAGATCCACGGCCAGACGTGCATCGCGACCGTGATTTCGCTGTCGCTATGAAACAGCAGATGATTGATGAGATCGATGATGCCGCGAAACGCCAGCGTGACCAGCGAGGCCACCAGGCCCACCGGAATGGCGATCAGCAGTGTGGTCCAGTTCAGTGCGTGTTTGCTTCCGCTCACCCGGCGTCCCCGCATGTCGGTTAAAAAAGGGTTTAGCATCATCATATTGGAATGCGGATCGCAGGATCAAATTTCGCCTGCCTGCGCCGCCAGGGAACATGCTACTCTGCCGCTTTCAGAGTGCAGGAGAGCCAGCCGTGATACGTTTTGCCATTGTGGGAACCAACTGGATCACCCGCCAGTTTATCGACGCCGCGCACGAGAGCGGCAAAATGAAACTGAGCGCCGTCTATTCACGCAGTCAGCAGCAGGCCGACGCCTTTGTCGCGGATTATCCCTGTCCGCTGACCTTTACCTCACTGGAGGCGCTGGCGGCAAGTGCGGAAATCGACGCGGTGTATATCGCCAGCCCCAATGCGCTGCACTGTGAGCAGGCACTGCTGTTCATGTCGCACGGCAAACACGTCATCTGCGAAAAACCGCTGGCCTCTAACCTGCGTGAAGCTGAGGCGATGATTGCCTGTGCGCGTCAGCATCAGGTGGTGCTGTTTGAGGCGTTCAAAACCGCCAGTCTGCCGACGTTCCTGCGCCTGCAACAGGCGCTGCCGCAGCTGGGCACGCTGCGCAAAGCGCTGTTCAACTACTGTCAGTACTCGTCACGCTATCAGCGCTATCTCGACGGTGAGAACCCGAATACCTTTAACCCGCGCTGGTCCAACGGTTCGATCATGGATATTGGCTACTACTGTCTCGCGGCTGCCGTTACCCTGTGGGGCGCACCGCAGCAGGTGAAAGCTGAGGCCTCGCTGCTGGCAAGCGGCGTCGATGCGCACGGCGTGGTAGTGCTGGACTACGGCGATTTCGACGTCACGCTGCTGCACTCGAAAGTCAGTGATTCCCTGATTCCCAGCGAAATCCAGGGCGAAGCCGGCTCGCTGGTGATAGAGAAAATTTCCGAGTGCCAGCAGCTGCGCCTGATTCCGCGCGGCGGCGAGAGCCAGAACCTGACGCAGCCACAGCACATCAATACTATGCTGTATGAAGCAGAGACCTTTGCCCGGCTGGTGGAAACGCGCCAGGTGGAGCACCCTGCGCTGGAGGTGTCACGCATTACCGCCCGGTTGCTGACAGAGATTCGTCGCCAGACCGGCGTGGTGTTTCCGGCGGATCGGAAAGAAGTGTAAATATTGCAAAATATTACAGTTCCCCCATTGAATCTGCTCGCGGTTGCACGTATGTTGGCCGCAGCAAAGGGGAGTAACTTGTAAGCTGACCGATCGTCATTACGATGCGTAGCGCATCCGGTCGTCAGGCAACCCGGAATTGATTCTGTGTTGTAAGTGAGACCTTGCCGGAAGGCGAGGTTTGCTTGCAGCTCTATAAAGCGGCTGACGTCTTCTGACTCAGCCGTTTTTTCATTTTCAGGACAGGATACGACTATGCACTCTGTAGGCACACCGTTACTCTGGGGCAGCTTCGCTGTCGTCGTGCTCATCATGCTGGCGATCGATCTCTTCTTACAGGGACGACGCGGCGCACAAACCATGTCATTCAAACAGGCTGCCGTCTGGTCGCTGGTATGGATCTCCGTTTCTCTGCTGTTTGCCGCCGCGTTCTGGTGGTATCTCGACGGCAGCGCCGGGCGCGAAGTGGCAACCGCGCAAACCCTGGCTTTCCTGACGGGTTACGTACTGGAAAAAGCGCTGGCGGTCGATAACGTCTTCGTCTGGCTGATGCTGTTCAGCTACTTCGCCATTCCGTCTAATCTTCAGCGCCGCGTGCTGATTTACGGCGTGCTGGGCGCGATTGTGCTGCGTACCATCATGATCTTTGCCGGCAGCTGGCTGGTCACACAGTTCAGCTGGATCCTCTACATCTTCGGCGCATTCCTGCTGTTCACCGGCATCAAAATGGCCTTCGCTAAAGAGGGCGATGACGCTGCCGTCGGCGATAAGCCGGTGGTGCGCTGGCTGCGTAAGCATCTGCGCATGGCCGATGAACTGCATGGCGAAAAGTTCTTCACCCGCAAAAACGGCGTGCTGTTTGCCACACCGCTGCTGCTGGTGCTGATTATGGTGGAGCTGAGCGATGTAATTTTCGCTGTCGACAGTATTCCGGCTATTTTTGCCGTCACTACCGACCCGTTCATCGTGCTGACCTCTAACCTGTTCGCCATCCTTGGCCTGCGCGCTATGTACTTCCTGCTGGCCAACGTGGCAGATCGCTTCTCGATGCTGAAGTACGGTCTGGCGATCGTGCTGGTGTTTATCGGTATCAAGATGCTGATCGTCGAGTTCTATCACATTCCGGTGGCGATCTCGCTGACGGTGGTCGGCGTAATTCTCGGCGGTACGCTGCTAATTAACGCCTGGGTAAACCACAGAAACGACCAGAAAGGCATCTCACGATAATCTTCTGCAGGGGCGCTAATCGCCCCTGCTTTGTTTCGCCAGCGCCAACCTTCGCGTTTCATATCTCTGTCACACTTCCTGTCATCAGCAGATCAAAAAACCGATCTGGCGCGCACCGGCAGAATTATCTCTTTTCTCGTCAGCTCTTTTCCTTATACTCCGCCGGGCAAACCGTTTGGCGCGGAGCAACCGCGCACAACACTCATACCGCGATAAAAAGACCGTAATATGCTAAATAATCTTCTTCGACCGCTGGGTGCGCTGTTCTCAGGAAGCCTGGTAAAACAAATCATGATCGGCCTGATTGCCGGCGTGGCGCTGGCGTGGCTTTCACGCGATGCCGCGCTGGCCGTGGGCCTGCTGGGTGAACTGTTCGTGCGCGCGCTGAAAGCCGTGGCACCGCTGCTGGTACTGGTGCTGGTGATCTCTTCCATTGCCAACCATCAGCAGGGGCAAAAAACCAATATTCGCCCGATCATCATGCTGTACCTGCTCAGTACCTTCTTCGCGGCGGTGGTCGCGGTGATTTTCAGCCATTTGTTCCCGCAGACGCTGTCGATGGACGTCGGCGCGACCGAAATTACCCCGCCGTCCGGCATCACCGAAGTGCTGCAAGGCCTGCTGATGAGCATGGTCGCTAATCCGATTGAAGCGCTGATGAACGCCAACTACATTGGCATTCTGGTGTGGGCGATTGGTCTTGGCCTGGCGTTTCGTCATGCCAGCCCGAGCAGTAAAGCCTTCCTGAATGACGCGTCGAATGCCGCGACCTGGGTGGTGCGCTGTGTGATTCGCTGCGCGCCGCTGGGCATTTTTGGCCTGGTGGCATCGATTCTGGCCTCAACCGGCTTCGGCGCGCTGTGGCAATATGCCCACCTGCTGACGTTGCTGATTGGCTGCATGCTGATTATGGCGCTGGTGGTCAACCCGATGCTGGTATTTCAGAAAATCCGTCGCAATCCTTATCCGCTGGTGTTTACCTGCCTGCGCGAAAGCGGCGTAACGGCGTTCTTTACCCGCAGCTCGGCCGCGAATATTCCGGTCAACATGGCGCTGGCCAAACGCCTGAATCTGGATGAAGACACTTATTCGGTATCGATTCCGCTCGGCGCGACCATCAGCATGGCGGGCGCGTCAATCACCATTACCGTACTGACGCTGGCTGCGGTGCACACGCTGGGTATTGCCGTGGACGTGCCCACCGCTATTCTGCTGAGCCTTGTCGCCTCGCTGTGTGCCTGTGGCGCGTCCGGCGTGGCGGGCGGTTCACTGCTGCTGATTCCGGTTGCCTGCAACATGTTTGGCATTCCTAACGATCTGGCGATGCAGGTGGTTGCGGTCGGTTTTATCATCGGCGTACTGCAGGATTCCGCCGAAACCGCACTCAACTCCTCGACCGACATTCTGTTTACCGCCGCCGTATGTCAGGCAGAAGCGGAACGTCAGCCGCGTACCGCCGGTTAACCCGTGCCGCGGCACCCACCGGTGCCGCGCTTTAACCGCTGCCGCTTTAAAGCGTCACGCCACTCTTAAAGATTGCCAGCTCGCGGAAATCATTAGCTTCATTGCGCGCCGGCTGGCCGTTCGCAATCGCCACAATAGTCTCAACAAACTCCGCCAGCAGCGTCTCCATGCTGGTACCCTCCAGCAGTCGTCCGGCATTGAAATCAATCCAGTGCGGCTTTTTCTCCGCCAGCGGCGTATTGGTGGCGATTTTCACGGTGGGCACAAAGCCGCCATACGGCGTGCCGCGTCCGGTGGTAAACAGCACCATATGGCAGCCGGCTCCGGCCAGCGCGCTGGTGGCGACCGCATCGTTACCGGGCGCGCTGAGCAAATTGAGCCCCGGCGTGCGCAGCCGCTCACCGTATTTCAGCACATCCACCACCTGACTCTGCCCGGCTTTTTGCGTACAGCCCAGCGACTTCTCCTCCAGCGTGGTGATGCCGCCCGCCTTGTTGCCCGGCGATGGATTTTCATAAATCGGCTGCTGATGATCGATAAAGTAGCGCTTGAAGTCGTTAATCATCGCCACCGTTTTGTCGAAAATCGCCGCATCACGGCAGCGGCTCATCAGGATGCGCTCGGCACCAAACATCTCCGGCACTTCGGTCAGCACCGTGGTGCCGCCGTTGGCGATCATCTGGTCAGAGAAACAGCCGAGCAGCGGATTGGCGGTGATGCCGGAAAAGCCGTCCGAGCCACCGCATTCGAGACCAAACTTCAGCTCGCTCAGTTTGCCCGGCTGGCGACGGTCGTGACGCATCACGTTGTACAGCGCATGCAACCGCTGCAGGCCGGCTTCCACTTCATCATCCTGCTGCTGACACTCCATAAACTGCACACGTTCGCTGTCAAAGCCGCCCAGCGTGTCGCGAAAGATATCGACCTGATTGTTTTCGCAGCCGAGTCCAATCACCAGCACCGCGCCGGCATTGGGATGACGCACCATATTTTGCAGCATGGTGCGGGTATTTTCGTGATCCTGCCCCAGCTGTGAACAGCCGAAGGGATGGCTGAACAGGTGCACGCCGTCGATGCCGGCCGCGTCGTCACTCTCCCGGAGGAAGCGTGACACAATCTGCCGGGCGATGCCGTTCACGCAGCCGACGGTCGGCAAAATCCACAGCTCGTTACGAATGCCAACCTCACCCGTGGCGCGACGATAGATCTGTACCTCACGATCCGCCGCCTGCGGTGGCAGCGTAAGGTGTTCCGGCTGATAGTGATAGTCATCGACATCGCTCAGATTGGTGCGCGCGTTGCTGGAGTGAATCAGCTCGCCGACGGCGATCGGCTGAGTGGCATGGGCAATCGGCAACCCATACTTAATCACCTGCTCGCCACTGTTGAGCGGTTGCAGCGCAAACTTGTGGCCGCGCCCGATATCCTGCTGCAGCGTAATCCGCTGTTCTGCGACGATAACCTGGGTGCCGGCCGCCAGATCCTGCAGCGCGACGGCGACGTTGTCGCGTGAATGTATTTTGATTGCCTGTTGCATCGCGTTATCTCAGTTGGCTAAGGGCCGTCCGCATGCCGTGGACGAGAATGTTGTGCAGCTGCTGGCTGACCGCCGTAACCAGACCGGGCCGCTGGGTTAAATCTTCGCCCCAGTGCTGCGCGTCGCTCAGTACGTCGCTCACCAGCTGCTGCGGGGTGAGTTGATCGGTGAGGACCGCCGGCCACAGTCGGGCAAAACGCTGCAGCCAGTACGCGTCATCCTGCAGTGGCCACTGCCGGTCATCCTGCTGGCCGCGATAAAACGCCAGCAGCGCGGCAAAGGCAAAGATGAGGCGCGGCGGCCAGTCGCCACCCTGCTGCTGCGCCTGCAACAGCGCCGGCAGCAGGCGCGTGCGGAATTTGGTCATGCCGTTGAGCGCAATCGCCAGCAGCGCATGGTGAATAAACGGATTGCGAAAGCGGCGCTGCACCGCATCGGCAAAGGCGTGCAGCTCGGCGCGCGGCAAATCCAGCGTCGGAATCACCTCTTCGCGCAGCAGCGCATCGACAAAAGCGGCCAGCTGCGCATCGTTCATGGCCTCACCCACGCTCGCCAGCCCGGCCTGAAACGCCACCGGCACCAGCGCAGTATGCGCCCCGTTGAGGATCGCCACCTTCTGCGCTTTGTACGGCGTGATGTCATCCACCCGCCTGACGGCAGGCGCCAGCGCCGTCAGCTGCAGCTCATGCATCAGCGCATTCGGTCCCTGAAGCACCAGCTGGTAATAGCGCTCCCCGGCCACCAGATAGCGGTCGTCATAGCCCAGTTGGGCTGCAATCTGTGCGCCATCCGGCGGATAGCCGCTGACAATGCGATCCACCAGCGTGTTGTAAAAGGCGCAGTGCTGCGTCACCCACTGCATAAAGGCCGCTGGCAGCCGCCACTGCTGGCAGTAACGCAGCACTAACGCGCGCAGCGTATCGCCGTTATGGTCGATCAGCTCACACGGCACGATCAGCCAGCCTTTATCGGCGGCACCGGCAAAGTGCTGATAACGCGCCCACAAAAGCTGCGTCAGTTTGCCGGGAAACGACGACGCGGGTTGATCCTCCAGCCGATCCTGTTCGGCATACGCGATGCCGGCCTCGGTGGTGTTGGAGAACACAAAACGCATCTGCGGCGCGCGTGCCAGAGCCAGGAATTCATCGAACTGCTGATAAGGCTGGATTTCACGATTAAGGCTGCGGATCAGCCGGGTTTCACTGAGCGGTTGCCCCGCTTCATTCAGGCCGCGCAGCAGCGTGGTGTAGAGGCCATCCTGCTGATTGAGCGTCTCCGTCTGCATCCGGTTGCGCGGTCGCACCACCACCACGCCGGCATCGGTGCCCTGATGTTCATTGAGCCAGTCGAGCTGCCAGTCGATAAAGGCACGCAAAAAGTTGCCTTCGCCGAACTGGATCACGCGTTCGCTATAGCGTGCGCCGGGGAAATCGCGGCGGTTGAGTCGCAACATGTCGCTTCCTTGAAGATGAAATCGGTCAGCTAATGCGCAAAAGTTATCATACCAATTTCAGCGACAGGGAGATTTGTTTGCCAACTGCGTCACATTATCCATCATTGCCCTACGGCGAAAGCCGGCGTGCCGCTTATTTCCATCAACTTAAATATATGTATATTCTATTAATTAAAGATAAAACCTGAGCAGGCGCACAGGTTCTTAACTTACCAGATGGTATAACAGCTTCAGCGCTTTGCGACATCGCAGGGTAAGTGGTATAACAACTTACCGTCTTTCACAGAACCGAAAAATCATGGACCTGAACGAATCCCGCCGCCTCTACCAGCAACTCGCCAGCGAACTCAAGCAGCGCATCGAAGCGGGCAGTTATGCCGTGGGGGCAAAGTTACCGGCAGAGCGGATGATTGCGGAGGCGCACCAGGTGAGCCGCACCGTGGTGCGGGAAGCGATCATCATGCTGGAGGTGGAAGGCTACGTCGAGGTGCGCAAAGGGTCCGGCATTCATGTGATCAGCGACCAGCCACAACCGCGCGACAGCGCCGCCGATCAGCTGGAGTTTGCCAGCTATGGCCCCTTTGAACTGCTGCAGGCGCGCCAGCTGATTGAGAGCAATGTCGCCGAATTTGCCGCCACGCAGATCCGTCCACAGGACATCGTGGCGCTGCTGGCGATTCAGGAAAAAGCCCGGCAGGAAGATCACGCGCGCGATTCGACATGGGATATGGAGTTTCACGTGCGCATTGCGCAGGCCACCCAAAACAGCGCGCTGGCTGCTATCGTAGAGAAAATGTGGCGGCACCGGCTGCATAATCCTTACTGGCTCAAGCTGCACGAGCACATTGACGCACGCCATATCACCAGTTGGTGCGACGATCACGATCAGATTTTAAAAGCGCTAATGCGCAAAGATCCCGCCGCCAGCAAACTGGCGATGTGGCAGCATCTGGAAAATACTAAACAGATGCTGTTCGACGCCACCGCCGATGATTTCGAATTCAACGTCGACCGCTACATGTTCGCAGAAAATCCGGTGATCCTGCCCTGAAGCCGCAATGGCAGAAACGCTGCATTTTCAGGCTAAAAAGTCAGTTAATCTGCAATAGTGTCAGCTCGTGTAAAGCTCCTTTTGACCATCTGCGTCAAAAGGTAAAACTCCTGTGCGACCGCGACTTTACACTGTCTGAATCCCGCGATTTTTGTTACAGTTATCGCCCTTTTCTTACCCTTTGCGACAGGGCTATAAAAAGTCGCTGATTTAACAATCAATTCTGGATGGATCCGGAAATCCTGCTCAGGTGGCATACCTAAAATGTATAACTTAACCCGCCTGCGCCTAAGCCCCTCACGGGCACGTTTAACAATGATGTTCAGGAATGATTGATGGATATTTTGCAAGCATTGCTGCATGCCCTGTGGCAGCAGGATTACGAAATGCTCTCCGACCCCACGCTGGTGTGGGCGATTTATGGCGTGTTGTTCATGATTCTGTTTCTCGAAAATGGCCTGCTGCCCGCCGCGTTTCTGCCCGGTGATAGTCTGCTGATTCTGGTCGGCGTGCTGATCGCGAAAGGCACCATGAGCTTCCCGCTCACCCTGCTGGTGCTGACCACCGGCGCCAGCCTCGGCTGCTGGGTCAGTTACATTCAGGGCCGCTGGCTTGGTAATACGCCGACGGTGCAGAAATGGCTCTCCCATCTGCCCGCGCAGTATCATCAGCGCGCCCACAGTCTGTTCCATCGCCACGGCTTGTCTGCGCTGCTGATTGGCCGCTTTATCGCTTTTGTCCGTACCCTGCTGCCAACCATTGCCGGCCTCTCTGGCCTGAGCAATGCCCGCTTCCAGTTCTTTAACTGGATGAGCGGCTTCCTGTGGGTGCTGATTCTTACCGTGCTCGGCTTTGCGCTGGGGAAAACACCCATTTTCCGCCGCTATGAAGATGAGCTGATGTTCTGCCTGATGCTGCTGCCGCTGGTGCTGCTGGTCATCGGTCTGGTGGGTTCACTGGTAGTGCTGTGGCGTAAACGTCAGGCGGGTCAGAACGGGAAGTCACAGTAATGACAGGGTTGCGTAATTTCCCCAGGCGTTTACTCCCCTGGCTGTGCGCTGGCGTGCTGGCGCTGCTGGCTATCGGCATTGTGCCCAAACTGATGCAGCATGAAACGGTGGTGAAGATCCGCGTGGCACACAGCGGCACCAATCTGCCGGACGGCTTTTATCTCTACCAGCAGCTTTCGGCGCAGGGCGTGCGGATTAAAAGCATTACCTCGGCAGGCGATGCGCTGGTTATTCATTTTGAGAATGAAGAGCAGAGCCTGGCCGCGCAGAAAGTACTGCGCCGCCTGCTGCCACAGGGCTTTGTCGTGGCAGCGGGTCCGCAGGCGTCACAGCAGGTGGTGGACGCTAATCGCCCCACCTATAGCTGATCCCCGCCGTCGGGTTCACCGCCCGGCGGCACCTCAATCCTCGCTATCCCCGCGTGTTTTTTGAATTTTTTCGTCTGCTGTCTATTCTTAAGTAAGCGCGAGCAGACGACAAGCTGGGATGCCCCTCCTGTCCGGTTTGCGACAGGTCGTCAACAATGGAAGGTAAAAACCTGATGAAACAACAACTACTGCTGGGTGCGATTCTTTTCTCTCTCTCGGGTTCACTGCTGGCAGCGGAATCGCTGTGTCAGCAAAAACAGCAGGATATTCAGCGCGAAATTGAGATGGCGAAACAGCACGACAACCAGCGCCGGGTCACCGGACTGGAACGCGCGCTGACTGAAGTCCGCGCCAACTGCACTGACGAGAAACTGAAATCCGCCCACGCTGAACGCATTGAAGCCCAGCAGCATAAAGTGGCTGAGCGCGAGCACGAACTGCAGCAGGATCGCCAGGAAGGCAAAGACCAGGAGAAGATTGGTAAGCGCGAACGGAAGCTGGAAGAGGCACGCCAGGAGCTGAAAAAGCTGCAGGCCGAGCCTTATTAATCGGACTTAAATAAATGATGTAATGGAGAACACCATGGCTAAAGACACCACATCTGAACATCTGCGTGCGGAACTGAAAAACCTTGCCGACACCCTGGAAGAAGTGCTGAGCAGCTCGGCTGACAAGTCGAAAAGCGAGCTGGATAAACTGCGTCACAAAGCACGCGGTGCCATTGAGAGTTCACGCGAGCGGCTGGGCGAATCCGGCGAACGCATCGCGCAGACCACGCGTGAAGCGGCGGAAAAAGCGGACGTCTACGTGCGTGAAAATCCGTGGCACGGCGTGGGTATCGGCGCAGCAGTCGGCGTGCTGATCGGCATCCTGATTTCACGTCGTTGATATGAGCGAGAATCAGAGCCACGGCCCAGGCAAAGGGGTCTTCAATGTAGGTCAGCGCGTGGTGACAACGCTGGTTGGCATGGTCGAGACACGCGTGCGGCTGGCCGTTGCCGAGCTGGAAGAGGAAAAGGCCAATCTGATCCAAATGCTGATCATGATAGGTCTGACCATGCTGTTTACCGCTTTCGGATTGATGAGCCTGATGGTGCTGATTATCTGGGCGGTGGATGCGCAGTACCGGCTGATGGCGATTGCCATCACCACCGGCGTGCTATTTGCGCTGGCGCTGATTTTTGGTTTATGGACGTTGCGTAAATCCCGGCAGTCCACGCTGTTGCGCCATACGCGCAAAGAGCTGGACACCGATCGCACCTTACTCGAGGAGCATCGCTCATGAGTCAGCGTGAACGTGAAGCACGCATTCATGAATTGCTTAATCAGGTACAGCAGCAGCGGCTGGATCTCAGCGCTGCCCGCCGCGACTGGCTGGAAAGCACCGCGCAGTACGATCGCGGCTGGCTGACGTTTCTCAGCCTGCGCCGCTATCTGGCGATTGGCAGCAGCGCGCTCGCCATCTGGTCGATCCGCAGCCCCAACCGCATCATGCGCTGGGCCAAACGCGGACTCGGCCTGTGGAGCACCTGGCGCATGATCAAATCGGCGATGCCGCCACGCTAACTTCCTCACTTTAAACCGGATCGAAAAGGTTCGGTTTTCCTCCTTCAGAATTCCTGAATAACATCGACAGTTTATCTCGCTTACAACTATTGCTGCGCGCGACTATCATCTCCCTCCATCAGCCCGACGAACTGTTTAACGCGGTTTAGCGGGAAAATAACCCGGCAGGCCAACAACCTGCGCCAAAAACCTTGTTGGAGTAAATGATGAAAAAATTCGAAGACTCAGGCCTGCTGCTGGCACGCGTATTAATGACCATCCTGTTTATTACTGCCGGCTGGGGCAAAATCACCGCTTATGCGGGCACCGCACAGTACATGCAGGCGATGGGCGTGCCCGGCTTCCTGCTGCCGCTGGTGATTCTGCTGGAACTGGGCGGTGGTCTGGCGATTCTGTTCGGTTTCCTGACGCGCTTCACCGCGCTGTTCACCGCCGGCTTCACGCTGCTGACCGCGTTCCTGTTCCACAGTAACTTTGCGGAAGGCGTTAACCAGCTGATGTTCATGAAAAACCTGTCCATCGCCGGTGGTTTCCTGGTGCTGGGTCTGGTGGGTCCGGGCGCCTACAGCATTGACCGCCTGATTCGTCAGCGCTTTATGCCAGCAACCGCACGCTAAGCACACAAGCCGTGCAACAGCACATATACTGAATAGCAGGGGCGGGGATTTTCCTCGCCCCGTTTTTTTATGGAGGGCTTATGGGACAACTGATTGACGGTGTCTGGCATGACACCTGGTACGATACGAAGTCAACCGGTGGCCGCTTCAAACGCACAGAAGCAGTCTGGCGTAACTGGATCACAGCAGACGGCAGCGCCGGGCCAACCGGGAAAGCCGGCTTTGCCGCCGAGCGCGATCGTTACCATTTATACGTTTCGCTGGCCTGCCCGTGGGCGCATCGCACCCTGCTGATGCGTCAGCTGAAGGGGTTAGAAGAGATGATTTCGGTGTCAGTGGTGCACCCGCTGATGCTGGAGAACGGCTGGACCTTCGACGATGACTTCCCCGCCGCGACCGGCGATTCGCTGTATCAAAACGAATTCCTCTATCAGCTCTATCTGCATGCCGATCCGCAGTACAGCGGGCGCGTGACCGTGCCGGTGTTGTGGGATAAAAAGCAGCACACGATTGTCAGTAATGAATCCGCCGATATCATCCGTATGTTCAACAGCGCCTTCGACGCGCAGGGCGCTCGCGCCGGCGATTACTACCCGCCCGAGCTGCGTGACAAGATCGACGAACTCAACGGCTGGATTTATAATACCGTCAATAATGGCGTCTACAAAAGCGGATTTGCCACGTCACAGTCGGCCTATGATGAAGCCGTAACCGCGCTGTTCCATTCTCTGGCACGGCTGGAGCAGATTCTGGGTCAGCATCGCTATCTGACCGGCGATCGCCTCACCGAAGCCGATCTGCGCCTGTGGACCACGCTGGTGCGCTTTGACCCGGTCTACGTGACCCACTTTAAGTGCGATCGTCATCGCATCAGCGATTACCGTAACCTGAACGGCTTCCTGCGCGATATTTATCAGATGCCGGGCATTGCCGATACGGTGAACCTGCCGCACATCCGCCATCACTACTACTGCAGCCACAAGACCATCAATCCGAACGGCGTTATTTCGCTGGGACCGGCTTTTGACTGGGATGAGCCGCACGGCCGCGGTTAACGGCTGGCTTACGCATGCCTGCCCTTCTCTCCCGCCATTGGGAAAGGAAGGCAGGCAGTATCGCGCTGCCTCAGGCAAATTTAATCAACACCATCCCGGCCAGCAGCAGTGCCACGCCCAGCCAGCCGCGGGTGTTCAGGCGTTGCCCGAACAGAATCCAGCCTGCCGCTACGGTAGCCACCAGACCGAAACCGCCCCACAAGGCGTAGGCCACCGAGAGATCGATCCCCTTCACTGCCTGCGACAGGGCGCTAAATGCCGCCAGGACAGCCACCAGCGATACCACGCCATACAGCGGACGACGGAAGCCGTTGGCGTATTTCAGCGCGATGTTCGCCACAATTTCCAGCACGATGGCCAGCGCCAGCCAGGCCAGATGCACGACGTTAAGCGAGGTCATGACGCAGCTCCTTACGGCTGAATGTCCCCGCTTTGATCAGCGCGATACCCGCGATCAGCGTGATCAAACCCGCCGCCTTCATCACCGACAGCGCCTCGTCAAACAGCATCACGCTGAACAGGGTGATAAACAGAATACCCACGCCTTCCCACATGGCATAAGCCACGCCAAGGGCAATACGTTTAACGGCAAAGGTGAGGAAGATGTATGACAGAGCGATCATCAACAGCATAAAAATATAGCCGGCGCTGCCGCCATTAACGCTGGCCCATTTCATTGACACGGTGCCCGTAATTTCGGCAGCAATCGCTAACGCTAATAAAATCCAGTACAGCATGATTTCTCTCCTGTGAGAAATAAACGCCATCCACGCGCAAACAGCAGCGTGATAGCTGAAAAAGATAAAAAGCCAGGAAGGAGAGAAAAAACTACAGCGCGAAGCGCCAGTGCCGATCGCTCAGTGAGCAGGAGAAAACGCAGGTGGGTGAAGAGGTTAATACGTAAAGTGTAACGAAATGGTTATCCATGATTTTACAACTTATCCACGTTGTTGCTTTTCCCGGTGTGGATGAAAAATTGTCCTCAGTAGTTGAACACGCGCCTATTCTGGCACAGAGAAAAGAATATTTTTGCGGATTTGCGTTTCTTTACGCAGGGAAAGGGGGGTTTTGTGTGGTTTTATCTGGCTTCGTGCGGTTTTCTGCCCTCACCCTAACCCTCTCCCACGGGGAGAGGGAATAGTTGAGTGCGGTGTTGGAGGCCTAATACTCAACTCGTCACACGCACAATCGGTCCCTTCTCCCGCTTGCGGGAGAAGGTTAGGATGAGGGACAGCACGCACCACACCCCCAAAAACAAAACGCCCGCAGATTCTCACCTGCGGGCGCTCATTAAAAAAGTCGAAACTGACCGATAAGCCGGGTTCTGTCGTGGACAGTCATTCATCTAGGCCAGCAATCGCTCACTGGCTCAAGCAGCCTACCCGGGTTCAGTACGGGCCGTACCATGTGAACCCCTATTTGGCCTTGCTCCGGGTGGAGTTTACCGTGCCACGGACTGTTGCCAGCCGCGCGGTGCGCTCTTACCGCACCCTTTCACCCTTACCTGATCCCATTACTGGGCCATCGGCGGTTTGCTCTCTGTTGCACTGGTCGTAGGCTTGCGCCCCCCAGGCGTTACCTGGCACCCTGCCCTATGGAGCCCGGACTTTCCTCCCCTCTGCCCGTCTCCCCCGAAAGGGACGACGACAAAGCGGCGACTGTCTGGTCAGCTTCGGCGCGGGATAATAGGCGATCCGCCCGCGTTTGTCACGCCTCTTGCTGCTCCAGCGCGTACTTGTACAGGGCGTTTTTCTTAACTCCATGAATTTCCGCCGTCAGCGCCGCCGCCTTTTTCAGCGGCAGCTCAGCCTGCAGCAGCGCCAGCGTGCGCAGCGCCTCTGCCGGCAGCGTCTCTTCATCCGCTTTATGGCCTTCGACAATCAGCACCATCTCGCCCTTGCGGCGATTCTCATCCGCCTGCACCCACGCCAGCAATTCACCGACCGGCGCACCGTACAATGACTCCCAGGTTTTGGTCAGCTCTCGTGCCAGCACCACGTAGCGCGCCGCGCCCCATACGCTGACCATATCCTGTAGCGTATCCAGCACGCGATGGGTCGATTCGTAGAAAATCAGCGTGCGCGGCTCGTCACTCAGTGCACGCAGCGCATCGCAACGCCCTTTACTTTTGGCCGGCAGAAACCCTTCGTAACAGAAACGATCGGACGGTAATCCCGCCGCGCTCAATGCTGTGATCGCCGCGCAGGCACCGGGCAACGGCACCACACGCACCCCGGCCTCGCGGCAACGACGCACCAGATGGTAGCCCGGATCGTTGATTAACGGCGTGCCCGCATCGGAAACCAGCGCAATGCTCTGGCCCTCCTGCAGCTTCGCTAACAGCACGTCGGCCTTCTGCTGTTCGTTGTGGTCGTGAAGTGCGAACAGTCGCGCATTGATGGCGAAATGTTGTAGCAACAGCCCGGTATGACGTGTATCTTCCGCAGCGACCAGATCGACGCTCGCAAGCACCGTCAGCGCACGCTGCGTGATATCACCCAGGTTACCGATCGGGGTAGGAACGATATAGAGCGTGCTGGCAGAAATCTCTGCCCGATCGAGTTGTTTCATTGTTTCATCCGAATTGCCGATTTAATATTGAGCATCTTGAAAAAAACATCACTGGATACAGTATGCTTCCTTCGAAAGTCGTACGTCATAAAGCAGGACGCCTGGTCCCTGTTTTGCTCGCGGGCCTGATTCTGGCCGCCTGTAGCGGCCAGGGACCGCAGCAAACTTCAAGCGTAAACGTGCAGGGTCCTGCCACGGGCCGCTCTGACTATTATCTGCAGCAGGTGCAGCAAAGCAGCGATGATAGCAAGACCGACTGGCAATTACTTGCCATCCGTGCCCTGCTGAAGGAAGGAAAGTATCCGCAGGCGCAAAATCAGCTCGGTCAGCTGCCACAGCAGCTCTCTGACGTGCAACAGCAGGAACTGCTGCTGCTGCGCGCCCAGCTGCAAATTGCCCGGCAGGATTTCAACGGTGCTCAGCAGCTGCTGGGACAGATAAAAGCCGCTGACCTGTCGCAGGATCAGCAGGTGCGCTACTACGCGCTGCAGATTGCTGCTGCGCAAAATCGTCCGTCGCTCGCGCTGCTGCGCGCCTATATTGCTCAGGAACCGCTGCTGAAAGGCGCCGATCACCAGAACAATATTGACGCCACCTGGCAGGCGCTGACCCAGCTTACCCAGGATCAGCTCAACAGCGTGGTGATCAACGCCGACGAAAATACGCTGCAGGGCTGGCTCGACCTGCTGAATACCTGGCACGCCAACAGCCAGGATGCCCAGATGCTGAAAGCCGCCATTAGCGACTGGCAGACGCGCTATCCGCAAAACCCCGGCGCGAAAACCCTGCCGACCCAGCTCAGCCAGGTGCAGAACTTCACTAAAGCCTCGACCAGCACAATCGCGCTGCTGCTGCCGCTTAATGGTCAGGCGCAGGTGTTCGCCAGTGCCATCCAGAAAGGCTTTAACGATGCGAAAAACGGTGTGCTGACTGCGCCGGCGGCACCTGCCGCACCGGCCAGCAGCGATGCCAGCGCCTCCACGCAGCAGCCCGCCAGCACGGCAACGCCTGCCAATGGCGATGCCAACGCGGTAGTCAGTCCGGCGACCGCGGCCATCACGCCGTCAGACAGCGTACAGCCGCAGCAGCCCGCCGCACAGCCAGCTGTCGCGCAGCCTGCCAGCAGCGCCCAGGTGAAAGTGTATGACACCAGCAGCCAGCCGATTGCTCAGGTGATGCAGCAGGCGCAGCAGGATGGTGCCACCCTGGTGGTCGGTCCGCTGCTGAAAAATAACGTGGAACAGGTCGCCAACAGCCAGACACCGCTGAACGTGCTGGCGCTCAACGAGCCAGAGCAGATCCAGAACCATCCGAATATTTGCTATTTTGCGCTTTCTCCTGAAGACGAAGCGCGTGATGCCGCGCACCATATCTGGGATCAGGGCAAACGCCAGCCGTTGCTGCTGATGCCGCGCAGCAGCTATGGCGACCGCGTGGGCAAAGCGTTTGCGCAGGAGTGGCAGAAGCTGGGCGGCGCAACCGTGCTGCAACAGCGTTTCGGCGGTGTGGGCGAGCTGAAACAGGGCATCAACAGCGGCGCCGGTATTGCACTGAGCGGCACGCCATTGACGGTACAGCCGGACCAGCCGCAGGGCGTGGCGGTCGCCGGTCTGACGATTCCGGCACCGCAGACCAGCGCTCCGGCACCTGAGAGCGCCAGCAGCAGCGGCAGCGTTGATGCGGTTTACATTATTGCCACTCAGGACGAACTGCAGCTGATTAAGCCGATGATTGCCATGCGCACCAGCAGCCGCAATAACATCGCCCTGTATGCCAGCTCGCGCAGTGCGCAGGCCGGTGCCGGTCCGGACTTCCGGCTGGAGATGGATGGCCTGCAGTTCAGCGATATTCCGCTGCTGTCCGGTGCCAATCCAGGCCTGATGCAGCAGGCGGCGCGCAGTTTTAACAACGACTATTCGCTGGTACGCCTCTACGCGATGGGCATTGATGCCTGGACGCTGGCGAACCAGTTTAACCAGATGCGTCAGGTACCGGGCTTCGCCATTGATGGCAACACCGGCAAGCTGAGCGCCGACACGGATTGCGTGATCAACAGGAAGTTGGCATGGAACCAGTATCGTCAGGGACAAATCGTTCCGGTGCAGTAAACCGCCAGCGCCTCGGCGCTGAGCAGGAGCAGCAGGCGCGTCGCTACCTTGAGCGCGCCGGACTGCAGTGGGAAGCCAGCAATGTGCGCTGCCGCAGCGGGGAAATCGACCTGATTATGCGCGACGCGGATTGCTGGGTGTTTGTTGAAGTGCGCTATCGGCGCGATGCACGTTTTGGCGGCGCGGCTGCCAGCGTGACGCGCCAGAAACAACAAAAGCTGCTGCGTACCGCTGCGCTGTGGTTGCTGGCACGCGGCGGCAGTTTTGATACGGTGAATTGCCGTTTTGACATCATCGCCATCACCGGGCGCGAACTGGTGTGGCTGGCCGATGCCTTTCGTGCGGATGGATAGAACCAGGTGGTCTTGTGCAGGACAGAATTAAAGCGTGTTTTACCGAAAGTATTCAGACGCAAATCGCCGCAGCCGAAGCGCTGCCAGATGCGATTTCCCGCGCCGCGATGACGCTGGTGCAGTCATTGCTTAACGGCAACAAAATCCTCAGCTGCGGTAACGGCGCTTCGGCGGCTAACGCCCAGCATTTTGCCGCCAGCATGATTAACCGTTTTGAGACTGAGCGTCCCAGCCTGCCGGCGCTGGCGCTGAGTGCGGACAATGTGATGCTGACGGCAATCGGTAACGACCGTCTGCACGACGAAATTTATGCCAAGCAGGTTCGTGCGCTTGGACAGGCCGGCGACGTTCTGCTGGCCATCTCCACCCGTGGCAACACCCGCGATATTGTTAAAGCGGTGGAAGCTGCGGTTACCCGCGATATGACTATCGTCGCGCTGACCGGCCATGACGGCGGTGAGCTGGCGGGCCTGCTCGGTCCGCACGATGTGGAAATTCGCATTCCGTCACATCGCAGCGCACGCATTCAGGAGATGCATATGCTGACGCTGAACTGCCTGTGCGATTTGATTGATAACACCTTGTTCCCACACCAGGAATGACTGAAGGAGCTCAAATGAAAGCATTGAACGCTATCGCCATTCTGTTAACCGCCATGCTGCTGCAGGGCTGCGTGGCGGTTGTCGCCGGCGGCGCTGCGGTCGCCACCAAAACCGCCACCGACCCGCGTACCGTGGGCACGCAGGTTGATGACGGCACGCTGGAGCTGCGCGTCACTAACGCGCTGGCAAAAGATGAGCAGATCAAAAATCAGGCGCGCGTGGTCGTGACTGCGTATCAGGGCAAAGTACTGCTGACCGGTCAGGCACCGTCAGCCGATCTCGCCAGCCGGGCGAAACAGATCGCCATGGGCGTTGATGGCGCGACAGAGGTGTATAACGAGATTCGCACCGGGCAGAAAGTGAGCCTCGGCACGTCTTCGTCGGATACGTGGATCACCACCAAAATCCGCTCGCAGCTGCTGGGCAGCGATCAGGTGAAATCGTCCAACGTTAAAGTCACCACTGAGAACGGGGAAGTGTTCCTGCTGGGTCTGGTAACGCAGGAAGAAGCGAAGGCAGCAGCGGATATCGCCAGCCGTGTCAGCGGTGTGAAGCACGTCACCACCGCCTTTACCATTCTGAAATAATGCCACAGGCGGCCAGCAGGGCCGCCTTTTTTACACCGGAATATCAATCACCAGCGCACGCAGCGGCGTTTCCGCCTGCAGCGTAATCTGCGCCTCTTCACTGACAAACGCCCCATCGCCACAGCGCAGCTGCTCCTGATGCGCACTGCTGGCCCGTACCTCAAGCGCACCGTGAATCGACTGCAAATAGGCGCGCGGTCCGTGCAGCGCCAGGCTGTACTGCTCGCCCGGTGCCAGCGTGACCTGATGTACCCACACCTGCTGGCGCAGCTGCAAACTGCCGTCCGCGCCATCCGGTGACGCAATCAGCACATGGGTTTGCTGCGGCAGCGCGCGTTTTTGCAGCAGCGGATTTTCCCGTTCCGGACAGGCGGCCAGCCATAGCTGCATGCGCGTCAGTGGGCGATCCTTGCTGATATTGTGTTCGCTGTAATTGACGCCCTGGCAGGCCGACAGCAGCATCGCTTCGCCCTCGCGCGCCACCAGGTGATTGCCTTCGCTGTCGCGGTATTCGGCTTCACCCTGCAGCACCAGGTTAAGCACATCCACCTGCGGATAGGTGCGCGGCTGAAATGCCGCACCAGGTGCCAGCACTTCCTGATTCAGCACGCGCAGCGAGGCGTAGCCCATCAGCTGGGGATCAAAATAGTGGCCAAATGAGAAGCTATAGCGCGCCTGCAACCAACCGAAATCGGCCTGGCCACATGCGGACGCGCAGCGGGTTGTCATCATGCTTTACCTCCGACGCACTGCGGTGAGAATCCACCACAGGCTTTATACGTCAATGGTAAAAGGCTGGACGCCGGATTGTTAGCCAGTTAATCTGCCTGGCATATTCAAATTTACTGACAGAGAGTCGGCATGGCTAAAGAGCGCGCGTTAACCCTGGAAGCTTTACGTGTGATGGATGCTATTGACCGTCGCGGCAGCTTCGCCGCGGCGGCCGACGAGCTGGGACGCGTGCCATCGGCGCTGAGCTACACCATGCAGAAGCTGGAAGAGGAGCTGGATGTGGTGCTGTTTGACCGCTCCGGCCATCGCACGAAATTCACCAACGTCGGGCGAATGCTGCTGGAACGCGGCCGCGTGCTGCTGGAAGCCGCCGATAAACTCACCACCGATGCCGAAGCGCTGGCGCGCGGCTGGGAAACCCATCTGACCATCGTGGCCGAAGCGCTGATCCCGACCGAGCTGCTGTTCCCGCTGGTAGAGAAGCTGGCCGAGAAAGCCAATACGCAGATTTCGCTGGTCACTGAAGTGCTGGCGGGCGCGTGGGAGCGACTGGAGCAGGGCCGCGCCGACATCGTGATCGCGCCGGATTTGCATTTTCGCGCCTCCACCGAGATCAACACACGCAAGCTGTACAGCATTATGAGCGTGTATGTTGCCAGTCCGGATCACCCGATTCATCAGGAAGCCGAGCCGCTGTCCGAGGTCACGCGCGTTAAGTATCGCGGCATCGCTGTGGCGGACACCGCGCGCGAACGTCCGGTATTGACGGTGCAGCTGCTGGACAAACAGCAGCGCCTGACGGTAAGCAGCATGGATGATAAACGCCGCGCGCTGCTGGCCGGTCTCGGCGTAGCGACCATGCCCTATCCGATGGTGGAGAAAGATATCGCCGAAGGCCGCCTGCGTGTTGTCAGCGCCGAGTACACCCGTGAGGTGGATATTATTATGGCGTGGCGCCGCGATAGCATGGGTGAAGCCAAAGCCTGGTGCCTGCGTGAGATTCCGAAACTGCTGGCGAAACGCGGCTGATTTCTGGTGCTGGCGGCGTTTCGCCCTCACCCCAGCCCTCTCCCGCACGCGGGAGAGGGAGCCGTCCGGGCATGGTTTGAGGGCCAGAATTCAGTCAATTCACCGGGCGCTGAGGATCAGCGCCTGAACTCACACGCCGCTGGGTCGGTCCCCTCGCCCGCTTGCGGGAGAGGGTTAGGGTGAGGGACAAACCGCACCCATCCCCATCACAACCGGCTCAGACAATCCATCGCCACCGCTTTAAAGCTGACGAAATCAGCGCAGTCGCGCAGTCTTGTCACCGCCCTTTCGCGCAGGAAGGTGACAAACAGATCGTAAATCGCCATCGCCTCCTCGTATTCGCTCTTACTGATCGCCAGCAAAAAAATTACCGAAGCCGTCTCATCGCCCCAGCTCACGCCGTGCGGTGCCAGCACGGTATAAACCACGGTTTTTTTAGCCAGTAATCCCAGCGAGTGTGGCAGCGCGATCCCTTCGCCCAGCATGGTACTGACAATCGCTTCACGCTCTTCGACCGAAGGATAAAAATCAGCATCGACATAGCCCTCCGCCTCAAGCCGATCGCACAGCAGGCGGAACAGCGCCGACTGGCTCATCGGCCGGTCAAGCACCATGAAATGCTGCGCGTCGAAGTACTTCTCCAGCATGTAAGGCCGGGTGCGATCCACCAGCACCAGTTTGCCGAGCTGTTCCAGCTGAAACTCCGTAGGGAACGGCGACATCATCACTACCGGCTTGTTCTTCTCGCTGAGCCGCGCGGTTGAAATAACAAAATCTTCATCAATGTGCGCACGCACTTCGTAGTCACGCTGCGACAGACGCGCCGTCACCACCAGCTGCGGGTATTTGCGCAGCAGCAGCGCCTCGATCATGCGCAGCGTGGAGTTGCCGCTGTCGCAAACCAGCAACACCTGCGGGTGTCGCTGATAGCCGACATCGTAATGTCGCTCCAGCCCGACGCCGATGTGCAGCACCAGAAAGCCAATCTCGTTTTCGCTGATGGTATACGGCGTGTATTTGCCCCAGCTGGTGACGGCCGCCAGCGTTACATCGTAGGCCATCGGATAGTGCTGCTTGATGTTACTCAGCAGCGGATTGGGAATGTGGATTTGATAGCGCACGCGGGTGATCATGGTTTTGATGTGCGTGAGCAGATCGGCGCGCAGCTGCTCATCCTGCTGCAGCCGGTAGTTGTAATGGGTGTTGATGTAGTTAAGCAGGTAATCCACCAGCGCATCCGCGTCATCGGCGTTGATGGTGCTGGGGGCCAGCGCCTGAATCTGCCGCGCCGCAATATTAACGCGCAGCCAGTTCTCTTCGGCCTGCGAGATGCCTTTGCCCACCAGCGGACGCATCAGATTAACCAGATCGTGCGCCGCCTCGCGTATCTCCTCGCCGACATCCTCCGCGCCGGGATCGCTGAGCGGGAAGCCTTCGCTGATGCGACGCACCGCCACCGCGCAGTAAATCAGCAGATAGCGCTCGCCTTCATCGCTCAGCCGGATGGCATGCTGCGTGAAACACTGCGCCAGCAGCGGCTGCAGCTGCGCCAGCATGCCGCTGTGCAGCGCCTCGACCGTCAGCAGCGGGCTGTCCGGCGTCTGCTGGTCGATTTGCCACAGCAGATCGGTCAGGCAGGTGCGAATCGCCGCCTCGCTGCCAAACAGTTTCATACCGTAGCGCGGCTTGGTTTCGATGTTGAGATGATAGCGGCCCAGCCACTCGCGCACTTCCGCCATGTCGCTCTGCAGCGTGGCGCGGCTGACGAACCACTCTTCCGACAGATCTTCCAGCTTGAGCGAATACGCGGCGGTGAGAAAGCGGCTCAGCAAATAGCGCACCCGATCCTGCGAGGTGCGCGGCACCCGCAGCGGTGCCGCACTCTCCTGCTGCAGGCGGCCGAAGCGCACCGCGTCGTCGATTTTTAGCTGATAGCCAGCGCCGCGCGCCAGCACGAACTGAGCGCCGTGCTGTTCCAGCAGCGCATTGAGCGCGGTGATGTCGGTGCGCACCGTGCGCGTTGAAACGGAAAAACGCCGCGCCAGCTCATCCTGTGGCAGCGTTTCGCTTTGCAGCGCCGCGAAGAGTTGAGCTAAACGCTGATTGGGAAATCTCACGGAGCCTCACCTGTTACTCATTTGTTACAGCAGTTTCTTGCACGTTGCCAGAAGCTGACGCACATCGTCAATGCGCGTGTCGCCGCTGGCGCTATCAACAATCGAGCTGTAAACGTGCGGGATGACTTTACTGACCCCGGCCTCCAGAGCAATCCGCACGATCTCTTCGAAATTATTGAGATCGATACCGCCGGTCGGCTCCAGCCAGAAATCATGGCGCGCACAGGCGTCCGCCACCGCGCGATACTCCTCCACCGCGTTCAGGCCGCCCATCGGGAAATACTTCACCGAACTGCCGCCCATATCCTGCAGCATGGTAATCGCCGTGGCGATCGGCACAATACCGTCCGCCGCCTGCGAACTGCGCGGACCGGTGGAGATTTTCACCTTGCCCGGCGTGCCGGTTGGTGAAACCAGACCGTTCACGATAGTGTGTGGCTGTCCGAGCAGCGCGCGGCTGGTGGCCACGCCGGTGAAGACCTGATTAACGTGCTGCGGCTGCAGTTCCGCCGAGATTTCACTGACCATCGCCGACTGATTCGGGTCGCCCGCGCCCAACCCGACCGACAGCGCATTATCAATCAGCGCCGCGTACTCGCGCATATCGGCAATCGCGGCCTCATTCGAGGCGTAGTTTTTCGACAAAACGCCGACCAGCACATGCCCTTCTGCCGCCTGCCAGATCGCCTGCGCATTCTGCTTTGAACCGGCCAGCACGTTGAGGCACAGACGGCCCTGATAGAAATTGGGGTTAAGATTCATGCGCGTTTTCCTCCGCTGAGCAGCGCCTGGATGCGGCTAAAGATGATGTGCAGCTGTTCCGCGCTGACGCTGCGCACATCCGCTTCGATAATGCCTTCGTTGGCTTTATAGCCGCGGAAATAGATGGCGATGTCGCCGTTTTTCAGCGCCTGCACCAGCTCGCCGGTCGGCCAGCCCGTCACCACTTCATCAAATTTGATCTCAGCGCGGGCGATATCACGACCGGCGGCATCCCACACCACGCGTGCGCTGACGCCGTTCAGCGTGTTGAGGTTATCGATAAAGGGCGTCATCTTCGCCACCATGTCGGCACCGCTGGTTTTGCTCTGCAGCAGGTAGTTTTCAATCGCCTGAGTCAGACCGAGAATGCCCTCTTTGCCGACTTTCATCGCGCGGCCAATGCCGTTGCTCTGGCGTTTCACCCACTCGACGTACTGGCTGCGGCCAATCACCAGGCCGCTGGTTGGCCCTTCAATCGCTTTGGCACCGCTGTAGATCACCAGGTCGGCCCCCATCTGGTAATAGCACTGCAAATCCTCTTCGGCCGCCGCATCGACAATCAGCGGAATACCGTGTTTGCGCGCGACTACTGCCGCCTGTTCGACGCTGAGATGGCTTTTCTGCACACAGTGATGCGATTTGACGTACAGCAGCGCCGCGGTGGTCGGCGTGATGGCCGCCGCCAGCTGTTCTGGCGAGCACTCATTGCTGTAGCCGGCCTCAATCAGGCGTCCGCCGCCCAGCGCCACCATGCTGCCCACCGGCGCGCCGTAGTTCACGTTATGGCCTTTCGGCACCACAATGTCGTGCGGCACGCTGAGCGGCGCGGCGTGCAGGTTATCCAGCAGCCAGTCGTTATCTTTGACGATCACCGCCGCTACGCACTGGGCAATACCGGCCGAGGCGCAGGACACCACCACCGCGTTTTCGACTTCCAGCAGGCGCGCGATGTAGGCACCGGTTTTATTGACCAGATCTTTGATCTCAAAGTAGTGATTAAGGCCGTAGCTGACGGTATCCACCACGTCGGCGGACGGCGTCGACACGCCAAGAATGGTCATACGGCCGGAGGCGTTGATCACCTGTTTCAGGTCATATTTCTCATAAATCGAAGACATGATGCGCTTTCCCTTCCTCAGTCAGATGCCACTGGCCTGCGATCACCACAGCCAGCGGCAGCAAATGTTGCTCACCCGTGACCCGTTCGCCTTCAGCATCGACGAACGGGCGGGCTTCCTCTTTGACGGTAAAAATGGTCAGATCGGCGTCATAACCGGCGCTCAGATGCCCTTTGCTGGCCAGACGCAGACCCGCTGCGGCATTAACGGTGACGCAGGCGATCACCTGCGGCAGCGTCATGCCGATGGAGAAAAATTTCGACATCACGTGCGCCAGGCTGTGCACCGGGCCGTTGATGCGGTTGCGACAATAGATATCGGAGCTGATGGTGTCCGGCAGAATGCCCTGGGCAATCGCCTCGCGCGCCACTGCAAAACTGAAGCTGGCGCTGCCGTGGCCGATATCCAGCTTCACGCCGCGCGCGATCGCCTGCTTAACCGCCGCTTTCAGCTCGCCCTGCGGTGACAGAATGCGGTTCGGCTTGCCGTTGAAGCAGTGAGTGATGATGTCGCCGGAAGTGAGCAGCGCGGCGATCTCCTCCAGCACCGGCGGGTTGTTACCGATGTGCACCATCAGCGGCAGATTGCCCGCCGCCTGCTGAATAGCTTTGGCGCGCACCAGCGGCTGAATGCCGTTGTCGCCGACCACGCTGCTGCTCATGCGTGCCTTCAGGCCGACGATAAAGTCCGGGCGACGCTGTACCGCCTGCACCACCGCTTCGCCGTCGATCTGCGCCATATCGGCCAGTTCGTTCTGCGTGACGATGCCGGTGCGCGAGATGTTGATCAGCGCGCGCACTTCGGTCTTCGCGCTGCGCGTCAGCTGATAAAAGTCGTCGATGTGATCGGCACCGGTGCTGCCCGCATCCACCACGGTGGTGACCCCCTGCGCCACGCCAATCGCGTCGGCTTCGTCGTGGTAAATCGGTGATTTGGGATAGCAGTGTACGTGGCTGTCAATCCAGCCCGCGCTGACGTAGTAGCGGCCGCCGAGATCGCGCTCCTGTTGCGCTGCGCCGTCAACCTTACCGACCGCCGCGATTTTGCCGGCGTGAATCGCGATGTCCACCAGCTGTTCATCACACAGACGCGCGCGGCGCAGAATCAGATCAAACATAAAACCCCCATTTACAGAGCGCACATGCCGTAGCGGCGCAATTTATTGCGCGATAAATCGCGCCGCTACGGGATTGTGCAGCCATTTCGCGCTTACAGCGAAACCGGGAAGATAGCGCCGAGCACCATGGCACCGAGAATTGCGCCGCCGGTAATCGGCTTGTTCCACAGGTAAAACAGCAGCGCACCGACCAGCGAACCGAGGCCGATCGGAATCGACGCCGCCATGGCAGACAGAATAATCAGTGGACCAAGGAAGCGACCGGAGGCATTCCCGGCGCCCATCATTACGTCCGCGCCGTAGGTGGAATCGCTCTGGTTGATGGTGAATTTGCGCGCGAGGATAATCACGTAGCCAATCGCCACGCCAATCACCAGCCCGGTTGCCAGCGAGGCGGCAAAGTTCGCCACCGGAAACACGATACCGGCTCCCAGCAGCAGCGCTGGCACACCGAGGCCGACGCCGGTCTGAATCGCGCCGCCGATATCCAGAATCCCTACCAGCGAGCCTTCAATGATGCGCGCAAACAGGAAGCTGGCACCAAACGCCGCCACCGCGCCGTACACGCCGGTTTCCATGCCGGAGCGCAGCATCGAAACGAATGCCACTTCGTTAAAAGCACCGATGCCGTACAGGTAGTACATGTGCGTCCCGGCGAATACGCCGGAGGAGAGCAGGCCGACAAACAGCGGGAAAGACCAGTCGGCGTACCAGAACCCTTTGTTTTCGTTCTCGTTCATGCTGAAGGCTCCTTATTTGCCGCTCAGGCTGTTGTGGATCATGTCGAGCCAGCCAGGGATGCCGAGCTGGAAGGATTGCAGCAGTTTCACATCGAAGCCACGGAAGAAGCCGCTCAGCACAAACAGCAGGACAATCGCAGCCATCATCACTTTGGTGACTTTGTTCCAGCCGCTCTCTTCCACGCCTTTACCGATCAGAATGCCCAGCACCAGACCCGGCACGGCGTTACCCATGATCAACTGCGCCAGACCACCAAAAATGGTTGCCCAGAAGCCCGATTTCTTACCGGCATCTATCGCCGCCAGCCAGAAGATCACCGGCATCACCGTGTTCACCAGCAGATTCGCCGCCGGCACCAGCACTTTTACCGCAGTCACCTGCAGCGCAGCCGGTACGGCAGAAGCGGTACTGTTCAGGAAGGCCACCACGATCATGCCGATGATGCCGCAGGCAATCGCCATGCGTTTCGGGTTATGCAGCGTTTCCGCGACGTTGCGGTTCTTTACCATCAGTGCGGCCGCTCCCCAGTTCGGCAGAATGCGGTGATCCACATCCTGCGTGAAGGAGCCCGCGGCAACGGAGGATGCCCAGGCGTTAAAGAAGAAGCCGAGACCAAAGGAGAAGTGCGAAGCCGGATCGCCCTCGCAGGAGTTGAGCTCGCCCAGCGTACGGAAGGCACCCATCCCCTGCGTGACAGGCGCGTGGAACATGCGCGCCGCGCCCGCTCCAACGCCCACGCCGACTAATCCACCTATGATCAACGACTTAAACAAAATGATTAAAAACATAATGTTACCCTTGTTGTCGTTATTCTTACGTTGCTGTGAAGGTCACGCTCTCGGTGTCGATCACAGTGACGCTGACGGTAATTTCCAGCTCCACGCTGTAATTCCGCCGTTCACGCGCGAGGAAGAAGAACAGAAATTTCTCCTTCCGCACGCTCTCCTGCGCGCGCAGCACCCGCACATCGAGCGGTTCAATGCGCAACAGAATTTTCTGGCTGGTGCGCAGCACCTGCTGCTGCACCTTGCTGAGCGCATCGGCGAAGGCTTTTGCTTTGCTGTCGCCTTTGCCCTGCACCGTGACCTGCGTCTCATACTGTTGTTTCATGCTTAGCTGCCGTGTTTTTTATTCCAGGCCTGAACCAGACGCTCACCCAGCTCTTCTTTATCCATGAAGCCAAAACCGAGCACGGTGGCGCCTTCGTTGATGGCGGTTACCCCTTCGTCAACCGAACGCATGCCGTGTTTGGCTTTGTAGCCGTACTTGTTCTGCGCGGTGATGGCACCGGCGCCGCCGCTGCCGCAGAAGGAGATGCCGAAATCAGCGTTTTCCGCTTTCATCACGTCGCCCAGTTTCATATCCGCCGCCACGCCCGGCACCACTACTGCCCGGCCGCCGGCTTTTTCCACGCCAGCTGCCACTTTCTGCCCTTTACCCAGACGATCGCCAATCACTACCGTTACCATATTCCGTTCCTCTCTCAATTCATGCTTCGTTCGATTTCGCCACTTCGATATGCACCGACAGCAGCCAGGCTTCTTCGACAGGCAAATTGCCAAACAGATCCACCACCTGCTGCGCCAGCGCCATGGTCTCAGGCGAGATGTCCTCAAACAGTTCGGCTTCGACGTCCGGCAGCGCCTCTCCGGTGAGAGAACGTGCCGCCATGGCGCGGACATGTGAGGCCAGCATTTGCTGTTGCACCGCATTAGCTGCAATGTGGTGCGCGGCATACAGCGCCGCGATTTGATTCATCACCTTATCCGCCAGCGCCTGAATTGCCTCCGGCGTGCTCGGTTTCAGCGGGACAGCATCACTCCTCACCTTGTTACTCCTGTTTACAGCGGACAATGTCAGATAATTCGCGTTGAGAAGAAATTACGCTGTCCGCCTGGCGGTGTGGAGACGCAACATTTCCACCTCAAAGTGGAAATCCCACGGGCGACTGTGCGCCAGATCGCACGATGCACGAACTATGCGAGATTGCTCACGAAATGCGTGAAATGAGGTAAAAAGCGGGATAAAAACGGTGGAATGACGCGAAGCCGCGGCAGGAATAAGGCCAGCCTGCAGGCTGGCCCGGTTTATCAGCGGAATTTCTTATGGTTGGCGTTACGGATATCTTCCAGTTTCTTCGCTTCGGTTTTCGCCTCGTCCAGCTTGTTAGCCTGCGCCAGCTGGTCGACAACGTCGATCTGGGCAATCAGTGAGTCCAGACCGGCGTGGTAATCCTTGATCTGTGCGCTGTCAGCGCCCTGACCTTCCAGTTTTTCCGGCGTGGATTTTTTTGCATCCTGCGCAGCGGCACGCATCTTGCCCAGTGCAGCGTGCATTTCCTGCGCGTCAGAGGTTTTCTTAACGACACTCAGCCCGTCTTTCAGAGTATCCATATCCTGCTCCAGGTCAGCCGCGAACAGGCTGGCTGAAGAGAACAGCAACGACAAAGACAACACAGCAATCACATGCTTACGCATAACGTTTTCCTTTAATTATTATCAGGCGAAAAAAAAGCAGCCGCTGTGGGCTGCTTTCATCAAGCGATGTCTTTATTGTCCGGCGATTTTCATCTCCGGCAGCAGCACCGATCCGCATTGTATATTGCTGCGCGTTTCAATGTCGTTACCGACCGTTACCATATTGAGCCACATATCTTTGAGGTTGCCCGCAATTGTGATCTCGCTCACAGGGTATTGAATTTCACCGTTTTCAACCCAGAAGCCCGCCGCACCGCGCGAGTAGTCGCCGGTCATGGCGCTGACGCTGGAACCCATCATCTCGGTAACGATCAAACCGCGGCCCATCTGCTTCACCAGATCGTCAAAACTGTGGCCCTGACCGGCGATGCGCCAGTTATGAATGCCGCCCGCGTGGCCGGTGCTTTGCAGGCCGAGCTTACGCGCCGAATAGCTGGTCAGCAGCCAGTTCTGCAGCACGCCATCTTTCACGATTTCGCGCGCTTCGGTGCGTACGCCTTCGCTGTCGAACGGCGTCGAGGCCAGCCCTTTCAGCAGGTGTGGCTTCTCTTCAATCGTCAGCCACGACGGCAGAATCTGCTGGCCCAGCGCGTCGAGCAGGAAGGTGGATTTGCGGTAAACGCTGCTGCCGCTGATCATGCCCACCAGATGGCCGAACAGGCCGGTGGCCACTTCCGGCGCAAACAGCACCGGCGCTTTCATGGTCGGCAGCTTACGTGGCGAAAGACGAGCCAGCACGCGGCGCGCGCACTCCGCGCCCACCCAGTCGGCGCTTTGCAGATCGCCCATCGCGCGGCCGATGGTGTAGGCGTAGTCACGCTCCATGTCACCGTTGTGCTCAGCAATGACGCAGCTCGACAGCGAATGCCGGCTCGAGCAGTAGCTCTGCAGCATGCCGTGACTGTTACCAAAGACTTTGATACCGATGTGGCTGTTAAAGCTGCCCCCCTCGGTATTGGTGATGCGCTTATCAGCCTGCAGCGCGGCCTGCTCGGCCTGCGCGGCCAGCTCAATGGCGCGATCGGCGTCGATCTCCCACGGGTGATAGAGATCGAGATCCGGCGCCTCAAACGCCAGCAGATCGCGGTCGGCCGGCGCAGCACAGGGATCGGGCGAGGTGTAGCGCGCGATATCGATCGCCGCCTGCACGGTGCGTTTAATCGCGTCCGGGCTGAGATCGGTCGAGGAAGCACTGCCTTTGCGGTTTTGGTGATAGACGGTGATGCCAAGCGCGCCATCGCTGTTGAATTCGACGTTTTCCACTTCGCCGTAGCGGGTACTGACACCGATTCCGGTGGTTTTGGTGACCGCCACTTCTGCTCCGTCGGTGCTGGCTTGCGCCAGTTCCAGCGCCTGCGCGACAGCCTGTTCCAACACTTTACGTTGTTCTGCAACCTGAGTAGATACGTTCATCGACCTGCCGTCTAATCTTAAGTATGAATTTATTGAGTCTATCAGACTCAGAGAACAATTTCGCAGTCGCCCGATAAACTGGTAGGATTAGCCTCTTTTTTTAGGGAGCCAACAGATGACGAAGCAGCCCGAAGACTGGCTCGACGATGTGCCGGATAATCAGGAAGAAGAAGACGAAGAGATTATCTGGGTCAGTAAAAGTGAAATTAAACGCGACGCCGAGGAGCTGAAACGCCTGGGCGCCGAGTTAGTGGATTTAGGGAAAAACTCCCTGGATAAGATCCCGCTTGATGAACAGCTGCGTGACGCCATTGAACTGGCGCAGCGCATTAAGAAGGAAGGCCGCCGCCGCCAGCTGCAGCTGATTGGTAAAATGCTGCGTCAGCGCGACGAAGAACCAATCCGCCTGGCACTGGATAAGCTGAAGAACCGCCACAACCAGCAGGTTGCACTGTTCCATAAGCTGGAGCAGCTGCGCGATCGGCTGATCGAGCAGGGTGATGACGCGGTGGCGGAAGTGCTGAATCTCTATCCGCACGCCGACCGTCAGCAGCTGCGCAGTATGATCCGCAACGCTCAGAAAGAGAAAGCCGCCAGTAAGCCGCCAAAAGCCGCCCGCCAGATTTTCCAGTACCTGCGCGAGCTGGCTGAAGCGTAAGTCCACTGCGGACGGTTGCCCCGCCCTCACCCTAACCCTCTCCCGCAAGCGGGAGAGGGGATATAAAGCGCAGTGCTGAGGTAGTTGAAGCGCAGTGTTGGGGTAGCTAAAGCATTGTGCTGAGGTAGCGGAGGACGAGCGCTGAATGTGACGTCCGCACCGGACGGCTCCTTCTCCCGCTTGCGGGAGAAGGCTGGGATGAGGGCAGATCGCCTCTCGGACCAGGGCCGGCCTGAACCGGCCACGCATTACTTACCTAACCGCTCCAGCAGTTTCTGATGAATGCCGCCAAAGCCGCCGTTGCTCATCACCAGAATCGAATCACCCGGCTGCGCCGCTTTAGCCACCATCTCCACCAGCGTATCAATGTCCGCGCTCCAGTGTGCCGGCTGAATGCAGGCGTCCGCAACGTCCGCGACCTGCCATGGAATGTGGTGCGGCTGGAACAGGAATACCTCATCGGCACGCCCTAACGAAGGAGCGAGTTCGTTCTTGCTCACGCCCATCTTCATGGTATTAGAGCGCGGCTCAAGCACCGCCAGAATGCGGGCGGTGCCGCCGACTTTACTGCGCAGCGCCGCCAGCGTAGCGAGAATCGCCGTTGGGTGATGGGCAAAATCGTCATACACCTTAATCGCGTTCACTTCGCCGCGTAGCTCGAGGCGACGACGCGCGTTAATGAAGCTGTTCAGCGCCTCTCCGGCATCGCACGGCTTCACGCCAACGTGACGTGCGGCGGCAATCGCCATCAGGCCGTTGTGCATGTTGTGTTCGCCGACCAGCGCCCAGTTCACTTCCGCCACTTTCTCACCTTCGAGCCAGGCTTCCCAGCGCGAGGCATCCGGCACCAGCTTCTTCGCCTGCCAGCGACCGTTATCGCCCACGCTCTCCTGCTCGCTCCAGCAGCCCATCGCCATCACCTGCTTAATGTTGTGATCGTGTTCCGGCAGCAGGATCTTGCCCTGACCCGGCACGATGCGCACCAGATGGTGGAACTGCTTCTGGATCGCCCGCAGATCGTCGAAGATGTCGGCATGATCGAACTCAAGATTGTTGAGGATCAGGGTACGCGGGCAGTAATGTACAAACTTGGAACGCTTGTCGAAAAACGCGCAATCGTACTCATCCGCCTCAATGACGAAGAATGGACTTTTTCCTAATTTTGCCGATACGTCGAAATTACCCGGCACCCCACCAATAATAAAGCCCGGTTCCAGGCCGCAGGCCTCGAGAATCCACGCTGCCATGCCGGCTGTGGTGGTTTTGCCATGGGTACCGGCCACCGCCAGCACCCAGCGATCGCGCAGCACGAAATCGTGCAGCCATTGCGGTCCGGAGAGGTAAGGAATGTTGCGTTCCAGCACCGCTTCCACGCACGGGTTGCCGCGCGTCATGGCGTTCCCGATGATTACCAGGTCCGGTGCCGGGTCCAGCTGCGAGGCATCGTAACCTTCAGTTAATTCAATGCCTTGCTGTTGCAGCAGCGTGCTCATCGGCGGATAGACATTGGCATCTGAACCGGTCACTTCGTGTCCGAGCGAGCGGGCCAGCATCGCCAGTCCGCCCATAAAAGTGCCACAAATCCCAAGGATGTGAATGCGCATAAAAAGATCCATTACTCAAAAGTTCGGCGCACAGTGTAACGCCGAGTCCGGAGGGAAGAAACGGATTAGGACTATGGTTTTTGAAGTTCAATCGGCTAAACTGCGTACGCATACGTTGGTAGCTTGTTACAGCTGCTGCCACTCCATCGTAGATTCAGGGAATGTGTTATGAAAACGTTAGGCGAATTCATCGTCGAGAAGCAACACGACTTTCCTCACGCCACAGGTGAACTGACGGCGCTGATTTCCTCCATCAAGCTGGGCGCAAAAATCATCCACCGCGACATCAACAAAGCGGGTCTGGTGGATATTCTTGGTGCCAGCGGCGTAGAGAACGTGCAGGGTGAGCAGCAGATGAAGCTGGATCTGTTCGCTAACGAAAAGCTGAAAGCGGCACTGAAGGCGCGCGGTGTGGTCGCGGGGATTGCTTCCGAAGAAGAAGATGAGTTTGTCATCTTTGAAGGTTCGGAGAACGGTAAGTACGTAGTATTGATGGACCCGCTGGATGGTTCCTCGAACATCGACGTTAACGTTTCCGTCGGCACCATTTTCTCGATTTATCATCGTATTAGTGAGCCAGGCACGCCAATCACTGAAGCCGATTTCATGCAACCGGGCCACAAGCAGGTTGCCGCAGGTTACGTGGTGTACGGTTCCTCAACCATGATGGTGTACACCACCGGCGTGGGCGTTCATGCCTTCACTTACGATCCGTCGCTCGGTGTGTTCTGCCTGAGCCACGAACGCATGACCTTCCCGGAAAAAGGCTACACCTACTCAATCAACGAAGGGAACTACATCCGCTTCCCGCAGGGCGTGAAAAAGTATCTGAAGTTCTGCCAGGAAGAAGATGTTTCAACGAAGCGCCCTTACACCTCGCGCTACATCGGTTCGCTGGTGGCGGATTTCCACCGTAACCTGCTGAAAGGCGGCATTTATCTCTATCCCAGCACCGCCAGCCACCCGAAAGGTAAGCTGCGCCTGCTGTACGAGTGCAACCCGATGGCCTTCCTCGCCGAACAGGCGGGCGGTAAAGCCAGCGACGGTAAAAACCGTATCCTCGATATTCAGCCGGAAACGCTGCACCAGCGCTGCCCGTTCTTCTGCGGTAATGATGCGATGGTCGACGACGTTGAACGCTTTATGCGTGAGTTCCCGGACGAACATCAGGCGTAAGTAAGCGGGCATTAAAATGCCTGCGTGTGAAGCCTGTCAGTAAATGATTTTCGGTCGCCATTAATGGCGCCCCTACAGGTTGATGGCACGGTTTATGTTGGGTGCGCATTTATGCGCACCGCGTAAATTACCGCTTTATCTTCTCCCGCGTCGCCATCCATCAGGGCGAACGTAGGCAACGTTACCGGTCATCCCTGACCCCACCCTGATTATGCTGTCGCCACGCGGAACTGCGCCATGGATGCCTGCAACTGCTGCGACTGCGCTTCCAGCGACTGCGTAGCGGCGCTGGCCTGCTCCACCAGCGCAGCGTTTTGCTGTGCGGCTTCATCCATCTGCGTTACCGCCTGGTTAACCTGTTCAATACCGCGGCTCTGCTCTTCCGAGGCGATGGAGATCTCCTTCATCAGCGCAGTCACCCGCATCACTTCGCTGGAGATCTCATCCATGGTTTCGCCGGCGCGCGTGGCCATGTCGCTGCCCTCTTTGACCCGCGTCTGTGATTCGCTGATCAACTCACGAATCTCTTTGGCGGCGCTGGCGCTGCGCCCGGCCAGGGTGCGCACTTCGTTGGCAACCACGGCAAAACCGCGCCCCTGCTCACCGGCACGCGCCGCTTCCACCGAAGCGTTGAGCGCCAGGATGTTGGTCTGGAACGCAATACCGTCGATCACGCTGAGAATATCGGCGATCCGATCGGAGCTGTGGGTGATCTCACGCATCTTCTCCATCACGTAGCACACCACTTCCGCGCCGCGATCGGCGGTATCGGACACGCTACTGGCCAGCTGATTGGCCTGCTGCGCGTTGCTGGCGTTAAGCCGGACGGTAGCCGTGAGCTGCTCCATGCTGGCGGCAGTCTGCTCCAGCGAGGCCGCCGACTCTTCCGTACGCTGCGACAGATGCACCGTGCCCGCGGACAGCTCGCGGCTGCCGACGTCAATCTGCAGGCTGGCTTCACGCACCTGGCTGACCGAGTTGCGCAGCGCCAGCTGCATTCCCGTCAGCGCCTGGTTCAGACGGCCGATTTCGTTATTGGCCGCTGCAGGCAGCGGCCGCGACAAATCGCCAGCTGCAATCTGCTCCAGATGCTGGATCGCTCCGTCCAGCGGACGCAGCAGCGCGCGACGCAGCAGCAGCCAGGCCAGCGCAATCAGCAACAGGGTCAGCGCGACGGCGACGCCAATCATGATCTTCATCTGCAGTTCATTGTGCGCCGCTGCCGCCAGACGTGCGGCAGAGACTTCGTCGGCATACAGGCTGAAGTCGTTCACTGCCTTGGAATAGTTAGCCGCCAGCTGCGACAGGTTGCCTTCCAGCACCTGGTAATACTCATCGGTATACTGCTTTTGCAGCGCATCCATCATGGGTGCCATGGCGCCTTTCTGATACGCGCTGAACGCGGCCGCAACCGCATCGGCGAGACTTTTGCCCTGCGCGGTGACGGTACCGGCATCAATAAACGCGGTCAGATGGCGTTGCGAGCTGGCGACATCCGCCTGCGCCTGTTTGGTAACGGTCGCGCCCTCGTCCAGCAGGCCGATTTCGATTTTGCGCACCGCCAGCGCGGCGCTGGCGCGGGCACGCATCAGATCGGCGTTGCTCTGATACAGGCTGTTAAGTTCAATGCCCTGAATACGGTTGATGGCGTCAAGTGACTGGTTGCCGGAATTGATGGCGTAGATGCCCATACCGCTCACTGCCAGCAGCAGCAGCGTCATAAAGGCCAGAAGAGAGAGTAAAGCCGTGCGTATAGATAGCTGTGTGATCATGATAATTCCCGTGCGCTTTAAAAAAGGGAGAATCCAGTAGCCCTAAAACGGAGAGATTATCGGCAGTGACCGGGGGAAACTTTATCCTTCATTGATGGTCAACCTGATTACGATCATCTACGCTTCAGATTTCCTGAAGTTCGTAGCGCTAAAAGCAAGGAATGTAACGATGAAAAAATGGCTTCCGCTTGCCTGTCTGTTCGCGTCCAGCGTGGCAATGGCACAGCAAAACCCTATCGATCAGCAGCTCAATCAATGCCTGAATAAAGAGTCCAGCACCACCGGCATGTCGCAGTGCTACAGCACGGCCAATAAGGCGTGGGACAAAGAGATGAATGCGCAATATAGCCAGCTGATGAAGAAATTAACCGGTGAGCCCAAAGACAAACTGCGCAATGCGCAGCGCGCCTGGCTGGCCTACCGTGATAGCTGGACCGATGCCAGCCGCAGCTATTTCCTCAGCAGTCAGGGCTCCATGGCGGCGCTGTCAGTGGGCGCGCAGGGCGTCAGTCTGGTGCGCAACCAGGCGCTGATGCTGCAATCAATCAACAAAGGCAGTTGCGCCAATCCCGATGATTGTTGATAAATGGGGGCGTTAAACACGCTTAGCGCTGGCCACGGTCAGCGCGCCCATTATTCACGGAGAAACCATGGCTGCCTACGCCTCGACCCTCATTCTTATCTGCCTCGCCATCCTGAGCTACTTCGTCCACAACAGCGCCGTTACCATTTCGATTCTCATCCTGCTGGTGATTAAGCTCACGCCGCTGGCACAGTTCTTTCCCTACGTCGAAAAGCAAGGCATCCAGATTGGTATCATTATTCTCACCGTGGCCGTCATGGCACCGCTGGCAAGCGGCACGCTGCCGGCCTCGTCGCTGCTGAAATCCTTTGCTAACTGGCAATCCATTGTGGCGATTATCGTTGGCGTATTTGTTGCCTGGCTCGGCGGTCGCGGCGTCAGTTTAATGAGCGTGCAGCCGTCGGTGATTGGCGGGTTGCTGATTGGCACGGTGATTGGTGTAGCGTTCTTTCGCGGCGTGCCGGTCGGGCCGCTAATCGCCGCAGGGATTGTGTCGCTGTTTGTCACCACGAAGTAGCCTGCTGGACCATTCCGAAACGCCAAAAAGGGGGCATACTTTCAGAGTCAGTTGGCTATAATAGCCGTCACTCAACTTACGACTAATGAAGGAAAGCCAGATGAGTTTGAACCAGGTGCCTGCAGGTAAAGATCTGCCAGAAGATATCTATGTCGTCATCGAGATCCCGGCCAACGCCGATCCGATCAAATATGAAGTGGACAAAGAGTCTGGCGCCCTGTTTGTAGACCGTTTCATGTCTACCGCCATGTTCTATCCGTGCAACTACGGTTACATCAACCACACGCTGTCTCTGGATGGTGACCCGGTTGACGTACTGGTGCCAACCCCGTATCCGCTGCAGCCAGGTTCAGTGATCCGCTGCCGTCCAGTGGGCGTGCTGAAGATGACCGACGAATCAGGTGAAGATGCCAAACTGGTAGCGGTTCCGCACACCAAGCTGAGCAAAGAGTACGATCACATTAAAGATGTGAACGACCTGCCAGAACTGCTGAAAGCGCAGATCACCCACTTCTTCGAGCACTACAAAGATCTGGAAAAAGGCAAATGGGTGAAGGTTGACGGCTGGGACAACGCGGAAGCGGCTAAAGCTGAAATCATCTCCTCTTTCGAGCGCGCACAGAAGAAGTAAGTTTTCTGTCAGCGCTGTCGCATCGCTATATACGGCGATCGGCAGATAAAAAAACACCGCCCACTGGGCGGTGTTTTTATTTACGCTTCTGCGGCGTCATCGCGCCGTAACCAGTCGCCACTCGCGATGCGGGTGCGACCGGCAATCGAACGCTGATACACGTACAGCCAGGCGCTGCCATAGGGCGTCTGGATCAGCTGGCGCTTATACTCGCCGTTCTTGCTGCGCAAGGCATCCAGCTCGCCGAGGGTGCTGGCATCGATGCGATACACTTCGCAGTACACCGTGCCGTCCCCCTCAACCACGCCCGGATAGTGACCGAGATTGTAGAGCGCAAACCCTTCAATCTGATGGTCGCCGAGCCATTGCGCATTGGTCATCCAATGACTATTTCCCTGTTTGCGCCGTAAACTGCCGTAGACAATTATTCGCATTGCTAAAACTCAAACTGATAGAGCAAATCCAGTGCCTGATCGAGACCCGACACGGCTTCCAAATAGAGTTTGGGCATCAGGCGATAACGCAAAGTGAGCGTCGCCAGTGAATCAAATATGCCAACACCGTATTTTACCTGCAGACCCGGCAGCACATAACCACTCACCTGCACCTGCTGGCTGTCGCCGACACCGGTGGTATCAAGCGCAAGGTTACTGACGCCGAAGGTCTCGCCGATTTTACCCATAACCTGACCACTTTGTGCAACCCCCAGTCCAACCAGCGCCGAGGTTAAGGCGTTGCTGTCGCCATCGCTGCTGAGTCCCTGACCGCGTAACAGGTAAGACAGCGCCTCCTGCTGCGACATCGCCGGGTCGGAGAAGACCTCCACCTTCGGCTCGTCGGCCAGCCCGGTGACGCGCAGACCGGCTGTCACATCATCCTCGGTGGCTTCCGGGTTACGAATCGCCTCCAGGTTGACGTACGGCTGATCCGGCGGACCGGCGAACTGCAGCTCGCCTTTACGCACAATCAGATCCTGACCATACGCGTGGAAACGGCCGGAAGGAATATTGATTTGTCCGTTTAAGCCCAGGCCGGTTTTATCCTGCACCAGTTTGAGATCGCCGTTGAGGCGCGCTTTCAGGCCAAAGGCCGAGAGGCGCACATCGTTGCCGACGTGGATCACCAGATTGCTGTTGATTGGGATTGCGGCAGTTTTCGGCTGAATCGGCTTGAGGTTCTCATCCAGCATCACCTCATCCGACGACACGCCGGTAGCGCTCTCCGGCACTTCCTGCACCGTGATGCGCGCCCACGGAATATCAACCTTGCCGTCAAGGTTGAACGCCGCCGGTGTGGCTTCAAACGCCAGGTCCGGCGAAACGTCCATCCGCACCATCGGCGGAACGGTAACGCGAATACGGCTGCCCTGCGCAGTAACGCGCGCGCGCCAGTTATCCAGCTGGCTCCAGTCCGCGTTGCCGCCCAGATTGAGGTTACCCTGCTGCGTCTGGATCAGGCCGTTGAGCGTGGAACTCATGCCGTTAAACACCAGGTTGAGATTAGCCGAGGTGAGATCGACCGGCATAAAGCTGCCATCCACATCAACATCGCTCAGCCCCAGCTGACCAAAGATCTGCGGCTGCTGCAGCGTGCCGCCGAGACGCAGATTGCTGTTGAGGTTGCCTTTGATCTTCTCGCCCTGCATCAGCGCCGGGTTGAGCATCGCCAGTGAAATGTTGCTGATGCCGATGTTGCCTGACAGCTGGCGGCGATTCTCCGGATCGGCGATCTGCACGTTGCCGCTCAGCTGACCGTTATTCACGATGTGAATCAGCCAGTCGAGCTGCGCGCGTCCGTTACGCAGCGCCGCATTCAGGTTGAGCGTGTCGAAGGCGATCGGCAGGTTATTCCCCTGCACATCCTGCACCACTTTTACGCCGTTTCCTTTAAGCGACACCGTGCCGGTCGGCAGCGCGCCGTCGGCGGTCCAGTTCACGCGCGCATCACCGCTGAACACGCCGTTCAGCTGGGTGGCATCGGTGAGGAACGGCTTGATCATCGCCAGATCGAAGCGGTTCAGCACCACATGCGCATGGCCGCTGGCTCCGGCCTCGATCGGCTCTGGCACGCACAGCTGCGCGTTAGGGTTTTGCCAGCAGTGCGGCCCGATGGTGGCGCTCTGTTTGCTGTTCAGGTAGTCAATCGTCATCGCGCGCGTCAGGCGCCATTCGCCCACCGGCGTGTCAAAACGCGTATTGTTGAGATTGCCCTGCCAGCGCTGCGTCTGGCGGTCAAAGCTGCCGTTGAGCGCCAGCTGGCCGGAGACCGGCTCGCCCTGCACGTTGAGTTTCAGCTGGTGCTGCTTCTCGTTACCGTCGGCGTTGAGCGTCAGCAGGCCGATCTTAAACGCGTCCTGCTGTAGCTGCTCTACGCGCAGCTGCAGTTTACCGGCGACCTGATCGCTGGATTTCACATCGCTCTGCAGCGTAACACGGCGGATCTGCAACTGCTGCCAGCGCAGGCCGCTGGCGGTAAGATCGGCCAGCAGCTGGGGCGCCTGCAGCGTACCGCGCGCCTTTATAGTGCCTTTGGCTACGCCGCCGAGGCCCGGCAGCGCGTTATCCAGATGCGGCGCATCGACACTGGCGTCGAGATTTAGCGCGTCGCCCAGTTCGCCCTTCACGTCGAGATGGTTGCGCCCCAGCGCGATGTCAATGCCGGGGATTTTCCACTGGTTGTAACTGTTGCCGGTCAGCGAGCCTTCGGCGCTCACCGCGTTCTGTTTCACATTGCCCTTCAGCGCCAGCTGCGGCACGCTGAGCTGCCAGCTACCGCCGTACAGGCTACCGCGCGTGGTGATTTTACCGTCGAGCTTCGCCGGCCAGTCAGGATACTGTTTAGCTGTATTGATGCCCGCCAGCGTCAGTTCGCTACGCCAGCTGATGGCTTTGCTCCAGTCCACCAGCGCGCTGAGGTCAATGTTGCCCTGCAGCGCCGCCACGCGCAGTTTATCCAGGCTGAACTGCTGCACGTTGCCTTTACCGTCCAGCGTAATGGTGGCCGGCGGCATCGCTTCGCCCTTCACCGCAGTGCGCAGCGACATCACGTAGTCGGTGGCTTTACCGCTGAACTGGTAGTCGAGATTATCCGCCTGATACTGCACCGGACCGGTCAGCGGCCAGCGCAGCTGCGGGCTGGTGAGTTTGAGCGATAGCGGCAGACCGGCAACCGCCGGCTGTGCGGCGGCGTCCAGCTGGGCACGCACCGGCCCAGAGAGGTTCAGGCCCAGCTTCAGCTCGTCGCGCATCGCCCCGGCGAGGTTCAGTTTGATCTTCTCGCCTTTAATCGGATCGAGATTCAGCGCGCCGTTGAGCACAAAATTGACCGGCCAGTTATCCGCCAGCCGGGCATCGCCGCTGGCGTTGATCTGTCCCTGCGGCGAGTCGACGTCAAAGGTCTCCAGCTGCACATGCCGGTCGGTAGTTTTGGCTTTCAGCAGCAGACGCGTAATCGCCACGTCCGTATCGCCGGTGATGCGCAACTGCTCACCCAACAGCTGCTGCACGTCGATGTCGAGCGGCAGCTGGAAATCCGGCAGTGCCGGCAGCAGCGGCTCGGCAAACATCGCCTGCAGCGTTTCGCCCAGCGGTTTCTCATCCGGCTGCGGCTGCTGCACTTTAGGCTGCACCACCTGTTCCTCCGCCACTTTCGCCGCCTTCGGCAGCGCGATCAGCAGGCTCTGGATATGGGTGGTGTTGAGCGTCAGCGCGCGATCCTGCCACTGCAGGCCACTGGTGAAGTCGAGCAGCGAAATGGCGGTGTCATCGACTTTGACGTTGATGTTATGCAGGCTGACCCGGCTCAGGGTAATCGGGTATGGCGTGCTGAGATTGCTGCTGCCGCTCTCCTCTTCCGGCGGCGGCGCACTGGCGGGCGTCATTTTTTTGCTGTCGACCACCACGCTGACATCCTGCAGCGCGATATCGTTCACGCACACCGAGGAGTGCAGCAGGCAGTTGAGGTTGAGCGCCAGATGGAAGCGCCCGGCATCCACGCTGACGCCCGGCATCTGGTACTTCACGCCGCTCAGCGTCAGATCGCGCCAGCCGCCTTCCACCTTGTTAATCGACAGGCCCGGCACCCAGCGATCGGCACCTTTAAACAACAGATGCAATCCGGGCGTGGTGCCCACCAGAAACGCCACGCTGGCCAACAGCACCAGCAGGAAAATACCGATACCGATCAGGACCTTTTTCCACAGCTTCATAGTTCAGGCCCCAGTCCTACATAAAATTGCAATCCATGCTCCTTGTCGTCACCAATCGGGCGCGCGATATCAAACTTGATCGGCCCTACCGGAGAAGACCAGCGCACGCCGAAGCCTGCACCGGTTTTAACATTACTCTGCTTGATGTCGTTGACCGCTTCACCGGAGTCGACGAATACCGCGCCCCACCATTTGCCAGAAACATTGTATTGATACTCAAGCGAGCCGGTGGCCAGCTTTGAAGCACCGGTCAGTTTGCCTTCGTCATCGCGCGGCGAGATATCTTTGTATTTGTAACCGCGAATGCTGCGGTCACCGCCGGCGAAGAAGCGCAGATCGGGCGGGACTTTTTCAAAGTCGTTGGTTTCAATCCAGCCAAGGTTACCGCGCGCCACAAAGCGATGCTTCTCGCCCAGCGTGCGGATCCACACGTTCTGCGCCTGCAGGATCAGGAAGTCGACGTCCGAGCCCCAGGTGGTGTCCGACACGTCTACCGAATAGCGCTGTGAATCGCCCCAGGTCGGCATCAGGCCGCCGCGCGAACGGGTGCGGTTCAGGCTGACGCCCGGATAGAGCAGCATGGTGGTGTTGGTGACGCTGCCCTGAGTAAAGTGGTCGAGACTCCAGCGCAGGTTAACCGCGCGCTGCCAGCCGGAGCTGCTGTCCCAGTTACGCGACATCGCCAGCGTGGTGGTGTCCGATTTGGTGTCGTTGAGATCGGTGCGTTTCAGGCCGCCGGAGAAGGTGTAGTACTGCTCCAGCGGACTTTTCAGCAGCGGCACTTTATAGCTGAGATCAAGCTGCTGCTCCGGCGCGGAGATATAGGCGCTGGAGGTCAGGCTGTGGCCGCTGTCGTTGATCCACGGCTTTTTCCACGTGCCTTTCAGCCGCGGTCCGACGTCCGTCGAGTAACCGACACCGGCTTCGATGGTGTTCTCCACGCGCGGCGACACGGCGGCGCTGAGCGGCAGCACTTTGGTCTGGCGCCCTTTATCGAACTCGGGTGCCACGACGACAGAATTAAACCAGCCGGTGGCGGAGAGGCGACGATTGAGTTCGGCCAAATCGCGTGAGCTGTAGGGATCGCCCTTTTTGAACGGCACCAGGTTGCGCAGATAGGCTTCATTGATTTGCGAGCCTTCAAAGCTGACATCGCCGAAGCGATAGCGCGGGCCGCTGTCGTAGTCGATATCCCAGAACGCTAAGCGCCGTTCTACCGAGACACCAAGCTGGCTCTGCTTAAAGTCACCGTCGAAGTAACCATTACGCAGCGCCAGGCTGGAGAAGCCGTTTTTGAATTTATCGTAGTCGCCGTGATTGAGCTGGCTGCCGACTTTCGGCCTGCCCTGCTTCACCCACGCCTGATAATCAGGATCGTCTTTTGCGGCGCCTTCCACCACGATGGTGCTGCCGCCAATCTTCACCGGCTCACCGGCGGTGACGCGGGCAATCAGCACCGGACGGCCCCCCTGCGGCGGTGCCGGGCGTGATTCAAAGTCGATCTGCGGCTCGTAATAGCCCAGCGCGCGCAGGCCTTCTTTGATCGCGGCAGCCACGCGCGCCTGGAAACGGCCGTCGTTCGACACCTCGTCACTGCCGATAGTGGACAAGCGCGCCCTGACGTTTTTCTGTAACTCCCCGGTCAGGCCTTCCAGCTGCAGTCGCACTTTGGCTGCCTCAACAGCAGGTGCGGCAAGCAGCAGACTGGCCAAGCAATAAGCATGAAATCGCGGCACGCGTACTCCTGTTAATAATGCCTGCCCCTATTCCGCAGGGGCGTTAACTCTGGTGGAAAGGGTATCACCACACCTTGCATACCCATCAGCATAGCCGCTCTTTTTTGCGAGCGGCTGCGTAAAAACGGCCGCTAAGCCAAATCGACTGCTATTGTCGGTAAATGTGCGTACCGATACAACAACGAAGCCGCACTTCTGCGCACCGCCAGCCGCCACTCGGATTAATCCGAGCCGGCCAATCACGCCGCTGGCGGCAGCAATAGCGCTGCTGCTATAATCAGCGACCAGCAGGCCTCGCCTGCACGCATTTCTGCCCCGACGTTAACGTGACTTTGTCGAACTGGCGCAGACATTTTTGGCACGGATAGCCCTGTTTGACGGGTAAGTACCGGATGTACGCCTCTTCGCGCTGCCCAGGCCAAAAATGACAAGTGATTAACCCAACGGATCTTTTATGCTTGATAGCCTGCTTGTCATTCTTTTACTGATCGTAATCAGTTCATTTTTTTCTCTGTCGGAGATCTCGCTGGCGGCTGCCCGCAAGATCAAACTGAAACTGCTGGCCGATGAAGGCAACATCAACGCGCAGCGCGTGCTGAAGATGCAGGAACAGCCTGGCATGTTCTTCACCGTGGTACAGATTGGCCTCAACGCCGTCGCGATTCTCGGCGGTATCGTCGGCGATGCGGCGTTTTCGCCCGCCTTCAGCAGCCTGTTCAACCGTTTTATGGAGCCGGAACTGGCGGATCAGCTCAGCTTTATCTGCTCCTTCACCATCGTCACCAGCCTGTTTATTCTGTTTGCCGACCTGACGCCAAAACGCGTCGGCATGATCGCGCCGGAAGCCATCGCGCTGCGCATCATCAATCCGATGCGCTTCTGCCTGCTGGTTTTCCGCCCGCTGGTCTGGCTGTTCAATGGCCTGGCCAACGTGTTCTTTCGCATCTTTAAGCTGCCGATGGTGCGTAAAGATGACATCACCTCGGATGACATTTACGCGGTGGTAGAAGCGGGCGCGCTGGCCGGCGTGCTGCGCAAGCAGGAGCACGAGCTGATCGAGAACGTGTTTGAGCTGGAATCACGCACCGTGCCTTCGTCCATGACCTCGCGTGAAAACATCGTGTGGTTCGATCTGCACGAAGACGAAACCAGCCTGAAAACCAAAATCGCGCAACACCCGCATTCGAAGTTTCTGGTGTGCGACGGCGATATCGACCATATCGTCGGTTACGTAGATTCCAAAGAGCTGCTGCTGCGCGTGCTGGGCAACCAGAGCATGACGCTCAACAGCGGCGTGCAGATTCGTTCGGCGCTGATTGTGCCGGATACGCTGACGCTGTCAGAGGCGCTGGAGAGTTTTAAAACCGCCGGCGAAGACTTCGCGGTGATCATGAATGAATATGCGCTGGTGGTCGGGATTATCACGCTTAACGACGTGATGACCACGCTGATGGGCGATCTGGTCGGCCAGGGGCTGGAAGAGCAGATTGTGGCGCGTGACGAGAACTCCTGGCTGGTGGAAGGCGGTACGCCGATTGATGACGTAATGCGCGTGCTGGATATCGACGAGTTCCCGCAGTCCGGCAACTACGAGACCATCGGCGGCTTTATGATGTATATGCTGCGTAAGATCCCCAAACGCACCGATTTCGTCAAATTCTCCGGCTACAAATTTGAGGTGGTGGATATCGACAGCTATCGCATCGACCAGCTGCTGGTGACGCGCATTGATGACCGCCCGCCGGTGCTGAATGTGTCGAAGAGTACGCTGGATGAGTCTGAAGGGCCTGCCGCGTAGCAGTGATCGTGCGGTTACAGAAAGATTCAGGGCGCCAGCGGCGCCCTTTCTTTTGCTTAGTTGTACTCGGCTTGCAGCCGCAGCACCTGGCGGTTGATTTCTGACATCACGCTAAGGTGCTGTTTATCCTTGACGCGCGGCAACATGACTTTGCCTTTGTCGAACTCAAACGCGCCAACATCCTTGATGTACAACCTTCCTTTAAATAGCGTCTTTACATATTTCGCAATTTGCAGCGGATTATAGCGCTGGAAGATCTTCATGCTGTTTAACTCCTGAACAGATGTAATACGCTTCGCCGTTGCCAAATTCGGTACGAGCCCTTGAAGCGCAAATGAGGCATAACTATAGAACATGATTCCTTGCCGATGTTCCGAAAAAATGGATTTTTTACTGAATTGACACATCATTACAGAGAACTCTGTCATAACGATCACAAAATCCAGTATAAACCTTCATTGGTTAAGGAATTGTGGCATGGGTTACAAAGCTGCTATCTCATCGCGACAGGCGCATCATCCACGCCTAATATTGCAAAAACATGAATAACTGGTCGGATCACTAAGGAGCATTACCATGCGTTTGGCACATTCCGTGATAGCCCTGGCGCTGCTGCTGCCCAGTCTTGCCTCAGCCCACGCGTTTAAGGTTGGCGAGCGCGTACCGGCAGTCGGCGTTAACGACAAAGGAGAACTGCTGTATCAGCAGGAGAAGTTTCGCTACCAGCCCTGGAACAGCGCCCAGCTGAGCGGCAAAGTGCGGGTCATCCTGCATATTGCCGGACGCTCGTCAGCCAAAGAACAGAACGCCGCGCTGATTGAAGCCATCAAAGCCGCCCAGCTGCCGCACGACCGCTATCAGACCACCACGGTGGTCAATACCGATGATGCCATTCCCGGCACCGGGATGTTTGTGCGCAGCAGCATTGAGAGCAATAAACAGCAGTATCCGTGGTCGCAGTTCATTGTCGACAGCAATGGCAACGCGCGCAAGGCGTGGCAGCTGGAGAAAGGCGGTTCGGCGATTGTGATTCTGGATAACACCGGACATGTGCGTTACGCCAAAGACGGTCCGCTGACGCAGGATGAAGTGCAGCAGGCGATGAAACTGATCCATCAGCTGCTGCAGGCGTGATTGCGCCACAGCGGGTGGCGCGCATAGCGTATCAGAACAGCGAGACGCGGAAGCCCGGATTCAGGAACGACTCGCGCGGCGCGTAGTCGAGGGTTTTGCCCTGCCAGTCATGCACGTGTGCGCCAGCGGCAATCGCCACCGCATGGCCGGCACCGGTATCCCATATATTGGTCGGCCCGAAGCGCGGATAGAGCTGCGCCTTGCCCTCTGCCACCAGGCAGAACTTGAGCGAGGAGCCGATAGCGGTGGTCTGGTGCTCGCCCAGCTGGGTCAGATACTCTTTCAGCTCTTCGTCTTTATCGGCGTGCGAACGGCTCACCACCACCAGCAGCGGTCGCGCTTCACGTACGTGGATCTGCGTGGTGTGGCCGCCCTCTTCTTTCCACGCTTTGCCTTCGGCCGCAGAATACATCACCCCCAGCGCCGGCGCGTACACCACGCCCAGCACCGGTTTGCCGTGCTCAATCAGCGCGATATTGACCGTAAACTCGCCGTTACGCTTGATGAACTCTTTGGTGCCGTCGAGCGGATCGACCAGCCAGTATTGCTGCCAGTGCTGACGCACATCCCAGCCGGGTGGATCCTCTTCCGACAGCACCGGCACGTCAGGCGTCAGCGCTGCTAAGCCCTGCACGATAACCTGATGTGCCGCCAGATCGGCCGCCGTGACCGGTGAATCATCCGATTTACGCGTCACGTCCAGCGGTTGTGCGCCATCGTAGACCTGCATAATGGCATCGCCCGCGCTTCGCGCCAGCTGGCAAATTTTATCTAACATTGTTCACCTCATTTCGGCTGATGCTGCCGCTGAAACCCCGGCAGCCCGTCTCCAGATATTTTAGCAGCTGCGCTGTGACAGCCGCAGCTACGCGTATTCGCTTTGATTATCAATATCATAGTTCGCTCGTGGCGGCTATGGCGCAATGCTGAATGGCCGGCACTCCGACAGCTTGCGCAGAAAAGAGGCAAAATCCCGAGCCCCATCACAAATTGAAATGATAATTCGTCATGGTTTTACATTATTTTGAGAGGCCCATTAAAGCGAACAAGGAGCAAGCCATGTTCAAAGCGAGCATGTCGTTACTGGCACTGTGCGTTGCAGCCGCCACGGTACAGGCTGCCACGGTGGATTTACGCATTCTGGAAACCACCGATCTGCACAGCAACATGATGGATTTCGATTACTACAAAGACACGCCGACCGAAAAGTTTGGTCTGGTGCGCACCGCCACGCTCATCCAGCAGGCGCGCGGCGAAGTAGCAAACAGCGTGCTGGTGGATAACGGCGACATTATTCAGGGCAGCCCGCTGGGCGATTACATGGCGGCCAAAGGCCTGCAGCCGGGAGAAATCCATCCGGTGTATAAAGCCCTTAATACGCTGGATTACTCGGTGGGCAATCTGGGCAACCACGAATTTAACTACGGCCTGCCCTATCTGCAGCAGGCGATTGCCGGGGCACGTTTTCCCTACATCAACGCCAACGTTATCGATGAAACCAGTGGCAAGCCGCTGTTTACCCCCTATTTAATTAAAGAAACCGCGGTAAAAGACAGCGACGGCAAGCCGCATACGCTGAAAATCGGCTATATCGGCTTCGTACCACCGCAGATTATGGTGTGGGATCGCAACAATCTGCAGGGTAAAGTGCGCGTTGATGACATCACCGAGACAGCGAAGCGCTATGTGCCGGAAATGCGCGCAAAAGGTGCTGAAATAATCATCGCTATTCCGCACTCCGGTCTGAGCAGTGAGCCGTACCATGCCATGGCGGAAAACTCGGTGTATTACCTCAGTCAGGTGCCAGGTATCAATGCCATCATGTTCGGCCATGCGCACGCGGTGTTTCCCGGCAAAGAGTTTGCGGCGATTAAAGGCGCGGATATCGCTCAGGGCACGCTTAACGGCGTACCGGCGGTGATGCCCGGCATGTGGGGCGATCATCTCGGCGTGGTTGACCTGGTGCTGAAAAATGACGGCGGCAACTGGCAGGTGACCCAGGGTAAAGCCGAAGCACGGCCCGTTTACGATGCGGTGGCGAAAAAATCGCTGGCGGCGGAAGATGCCGATCTGGTCAAAGTGCTGGCCGACGATCATCGCGCCACGCGTGAGTTTGTGGCAAAACCGATCGGCAAGTCGGCGGATGTGATGTACAGCTACCTGTCGCTGGTGCAGGACGATCCCACCGTGCAGATCGTCAATAATGCGCAGCGTGCTTACGTCGAACGCTTCATTCAGGGCGATCCCGATCTGGGCCGCTTACCGGTGCTCTCGGCAGCGGCACCGTTTAAAGCCGGCGGCCGTAAGAACGATCCGGCCAGCTACGTTGAAGTGGAAAAAGGCGATCTCACCTTCCGTAATGCCGCCGATCTCTATCTCTACCCGAATACGCTGGTGGTGATGAAAATCAGCGGCGCACAGGTGAAAGAGTGGCTGGAGTGCTCGGCGGCGCAGTTTAATCAAATCGACGTGCATCGTCGTCAGCCGCAGTCGCTGATCAACTGGGATTTCCGCACCTACAATTTTGATGTGATCGACGGCGTGCAGTATCAGATCGATGTGACGCAACCGGCGCGCTACGACGCCGAATGCCAGCTGATTAACCCGGCGGCATCACGTATTCAGGATCTGCGCTGGCAGGGCAAACCGATCGACCCCAAAGCGACCTTCCTCGTTGCCACCAATAATTACCGTGCCTGGGGCGGCAAATTTGCCGGTACCGGCGAGCAGTATGTTGCCTTTGCTTCGCCGGATGAGAACCGCTCGGTGGTGGCCGCCTACATCAGCAGAGAAACCCGCACCCACGGCGCGGTGCAGCCACAGGCCGATCACAACTGGCGGCTGGCACCGATCGCCAGCGCAACGCCACTGGATATTCGCTTTGAGACCGCGCCGGGCGCAAAAGCCACGCAGTTTATTGAGAAGTATGCTGATTATCCGATGAAAGCCGTCGGCAGTGATGAAACGGGCTTTGCAATCTGGCAGGTGGATTTACAGAAGCAGGCAGAGAAGAAGTAGTGACAGGGGCGCCAGACACGGCGCCCGCTGTTTATTACAGGATTTCCAGCAGCTCGACTTCGAAAATCAGGGTGCTGAATGGCGGGATAGAGGCACCCGCGCCGCGCTCGCCGTAAGCGAGATTGTGCGGAATGGCCAGCTCCCACTTCGAGCCTACCGGCATCAGGGTCAGCGCTTCAATCCAGCCAGCAATCACGCCGCTGACCGGGAATTCAGCCGGTTCGCCACGGGCAACGGAGCTATCAAACACGGTGCCGTCAATCAGCTTACCGGTGTAGTGCACGCGTACGCGATCCTGACGTGATGGGATTGGACCATCGCCCTGGGTGATGACGCTGAACTGCAGGCCGGATTCGGTGCTGCTCACGCCTTCACGCTGTGCATTCTGCTCGAGGAACTGCTGACCTTCGGCCGCCATGGCTTCGACGCGCTCACGACGTACGCCTTCGGCACGCTCGTGGACTTCACGCAGCGCACGGTGTACCACGTCAACCGGAACTGCCGGTGAGTTCCCTTCCAGCGCGTCGCGCAGGCCCGCAAGCAGCGCTTCTGGCTGCAGACCCTGCAGTCCAGACTCTTGCAGCTGCTGACCAACCTGTAAACCGATACCGTAACTTGCTTGTGATTCGACGCTGTCAAATGAAGGGGTCGTCATCTTGTTTCCTTAATCCCGGAGAAAATAGAACCGGCAGCATAACAGCGCAGGCGGCTGGCGTAAAATCTCGCGCGCCGCGGATGACATTTCCCGGGGAAAGAGAAACAATATGCAGGTCAAATTTTTCAATGCTGGCAGGCACTTCGCGCCCGCTTTGCCCATACTATAGAACAAGAGAGCATCCATGGGCCAAATCGCCCCACGACGTCGCAGGACGCGCGCACCGCGTACCTTATTTTCCCGGTTGCAACGCTGGCTGCCTGACAGGCGCGTCACGACCGCCAGCGAGGAGGAGGAAAGAATGGCTTCTGAAACCCCGTCGCGTATACCCGCTGTGCTGCAGCGCATCTGGCATCTGCTGGATAACGTACGCTGGATGGATCCGCTGCCGCCGCTGCACCGACGCGGTATCGTTATTGCCCTGCTGGTGATGCTGCTGGCGTTTCTCTGGCCTGCCAGCACGCCGCAGTATCCGGTGGAACGTCCGGCAGAGAGCAGTGGCAAAGAGGTGCCGATGCAGGCGGAAATCTACGATAACAATACGCAGCCGCCGCAGAATACGACGCCAAAGAGTGATGCCCAGGGCGAATGGCACAGCTATACCGTGGCCTCGGGCCAGACGCTGGCACAGCTGTTCCGTGACAACAATCTGCCGGTCAATGATGTGTTTGCCATGGCGCGGGTGGAAGGCGATGGGCAGCCGCTGAGCGCGCTGCAGAGTGGTCAGCAGGTGAAGATCCGTCAGAACGCGCAGGGCGTGGTGACCGGCTTAACGGTCGAGAGCAGTAACGGTCCGGTGTTGTTTACCCGCCAGCCGGACGGCAGCTTTATCCGCGCACAGTAAGCGACAGAAACAAAAACGCCGGCACAAGGCCGGCGCTTTCAAACCAAGTAAAAAATTACTCAGCTACTACATTCACAACCAGTTTCGCGAATACTTCGCTGTGAACCTGGAAGTCAACTTCGTGCTCACCGGTGGTGCGCAGAACGCCGTTTGGCAGGCGAACTTCGCTCTTCGCCACTTCAACGCCAGCTGCAGTAACTGCATCAGCGATGTCGCGGGTACCGATGGAACCGAACAGTTTACCTTCGTCGCCTGCTTTAGACGCGAGAGTAACGGTGCCCAGTGCATTGATTTTCTCTGCACGTGCGTTAGCAGCAGCCAGAACGTCAGCCAGTTTGGCTTCCAGTTCAGCGCGACGCGCTTCGAAGAACTCAACGTTTTTCTTGGTAGCAGGAACAGCTTTACCCTGTGGAACCAGGAAGTTACGAGCGTAGCCCGCTTTAACGTTAACCTGATCACCCAGGCTGCCCAGGTTTGCTACTTTATCAAGCAGAATAACTTGCATTACCTTATCCTCTTAAAGTCGTTAATGGACAGTTGCCGATTACTGATGACGATCAGTGTACGGCAGCAGAGACAGGTAACGCGCGCGCTTGATAGCACGAGCCAGCTGACGCTGGTATTTTGCACGAGTACCGGTGATACGGCTTGGAACAATCTTGCCGCTTTCAGTGATGTAGTTTTTCAGCGTTGCGATATCTTTATAATCGATCTCTTGAACGCCTTCCGCGGTGAAACGGCAGAACTTGCGACGACGGAAATAACGTGCCATTTGGCTAGTCTCCAGAATCTATCAATTCAATCTGCTCGGCATGTAACACAAGTTTGCTCTGGCCATTGCGTGCCTGATGGCAGCTAATAAAACCTTCGAGTGTGAGTTGCGTGCCGACCGTTATATGTTGAGTAATCGCCTGATGGGCGCTGCCGCTGATAATCACCGGCATCTGACACCAGGCTTGCCGGTGAAACCCGGCTTCCTCCTGCACAGAACGATGCTCAAGCACGAACTGGCAGTGAGGAATCCCTGACGGACTGACTTTTCGAACTGGCGTCTTGCACACGGTACCAGACAGGCGCAGCCGATTGGCCGTCATCGTGGATTACTCTTCAGAATCCCCAGCATCTGAGTCTTCTGCCGATTCGTTAGCGAAGTCTTCGCGGCGCTCACGACGCTCGTCTTTCGCTTTAACCATCGGAGAAGCTTCAGTTACCGCGTGCTTAACGCGCATAACCATGCTGCGGATAACGGCGTCGTTGAAGCGGAAGTTAGTTTCCAGCTCGTCGATCACTTCCTGCGGTGCTTCTACGTTCAGCAGAACGTAGTGTGCTTTGTGCAGTTTGTTGATCGGGTAAGCCAGCTGACGGCGACCCCAGTCTTCCAGACGGTGGATCGTGCCCTGTGCACCAGTGATAGCACCAGTGTAACGCTCGATCATGCCCGGAACCTGCTCGCTCTGGTCAGGATGGACCATAAATACGATTTCGTAATGACGCATCGATAGCTCCTTACGGATTATTCAGCCTCCTGTCAGGGTCAGCTGCGGCCCACGGAAGCAAGGAACGTTATAGGTTGCGAATCACCCAAAAGATGAAACACACCTCTGAATGCAGCTGAAAAATTGACGCGTAATCATACTGACCTCGCCGGGGAAACTCAAGCGCACAATTCATCAAATTGTCGCTGTCGTGCCAGGCGGGGACACCTTTTGTGCTAAGGATTGAGATTCAGCAGGTTAGTCAGAGATTGTTCAAAATCCCTGAACGAGGCGTTCAGCACGACGATCTGGCGTCGTACTGGTGAAGAACTAAACTCTCTACAGGCGCAACGGTTTGGCTTAATCAGCGCGCCTGAGAGTGAAATCCCTGGAGTGAGGAGTCGATTATGAAAGCTGTCATTATCGCCACTTTACTGGGTCTCTTCCTGTCTACCCCCGCTCTTGCCAGCTCCGCTGACCAGGCGCTGCAGATGAGAAGTAACAGCAGCAAAGCGGCTTCAGGCTATGTCTACGTTAACCGGCTGGATGCGCCAGGCGGTAACCCGGTCAGCGCGAACACCAGCGCCGCCGACCGCTTGTCGTCACAACTGTAGTCCGGCCTGTTATCCCGGGCTGGCGTGCTCCGCACCGCTAGCCCGTTCCGTTTTACAAATGATGTTTAAAGAAACTGACCAGCGCGGTGAGCGCTGGCGGCGTGATTTTGTGCCCGATCTGCTTTTCCGCCAGAAAGGTGAGCCGGCTGTCGAGCTGCGCCTCGCGCAACGCCTTCTCCAGCCGTACCGTTTCGGCAAACGGTACGACTTCATCCGCTTCACCGTGCCATAACAGCAGCGGCCGGTTAGCCAGCTGCGCCAGCTGCTGACAGGGATCGTAGGCCGCCAGCGGGGCCAGCCGCGCCTGTAACGCCGCTTTTTGCTCTGGCGTGTGCGCCACCAGCGGCGGGAACAGCGTCTGACTGAGCTGCATGAAGTAGCCGGAGCCCATCAGACAGGCAACGCTGTGCAGGTGTGGATAGCGTGCCATCGCGCCCAACGCGGTCATCCCGCCCATTGAGGCGCCGGCAATAGCGAAACGCTCATCTGCCACCCAATCGTTGTCGCGCAGCACCGCTTCCAGCAGCGGCACTTCATCGATGTTCTGGCGCAAAATCTCCCAGAAGTGCGTCATGCGCGCGTCGGTATCACCGTTGTAGCGCGCGCCGTGCATCTCTGCATCCGGCATCACCACACGGAAACCGGCCTGCGCCAGCGCCACGGCAAAGTAGCTGTACACCTCTTTCGACGAGGTAAATCCGTGATAAAACAGGATGGTGGGTAGGCGCGCCAGCCGCTGTCCGGCCGGTGCCGCGTGAATACACTCAATGCCCGCCAGGTTCTCCGTTGCCAACTCAATCATACCGTCTCCGTTGAGAATGATTATCACTGGTCTCAGTGTACGTGCTGCCGGCCAAAACGCGAGCCACATCACATTTATTTCGATTAATTTCTGCCCTAAACATTTGCCGCATTTTGCCGTTGATCCTGTACCCCTCCAGTTATTTATTAAAGGTACTTTATGAAGCGTCTCTCTCTCAGCGCCATGAGTCTCGGAATTAAGCTGTCTGTATTGACGTCTTTCAGTGTGGCAATCGTGCTGTTTGCCCTGACGTTAACGCTCAGCCATAACGCCGCGCGCCAGCTGGAGCAGCTGGCTGTCGACGATATGCAAAACCAGGTGCTCGGCATTAATGAAATGGCCACGATGTTTAACGCGACCTTATCGGAAGAAGTGGCGAACTATACCCGGCTGTTTCAGAGCTTTTTACCTAAGCGATTCAGCCGTGACGACAGCTCACGCATTCAGGTGGGATCGTTCAGCACGCCGACGCTGCGTGCCGGGCTGAAAACCCTCAACCTCGATCAGATCGCCGTGGACGATTTTCTCGATCGTACCGGTGCAGTCTCCACCATTTTTGTGCGCGACGGCGAGGATTACATTCGCATCGCGACCTCACTGAAGAAAGAGGATGGCAGCCGCGCGGTGGGCACCCAGCTTGATCGCAGCAGCGCGGCGTGGCGCAGCGTGAATAAGGGCGAAGTGTATCGCGGCCTGGCGACGCTGTTCGGCCATCGCTATATCACCCAATACCAGCCGGTGCAGGACGACAGTGGCGCAGTGATCGCCATTCTGTTTGTTGGCGTGCAGATTGATAAACAGTACGCGCTGATGCGGGAGAAAATGCTGGCGCGACGTCTCGGCGACAGCGGCAGCTTCTTCGTGCTGAACGGCACGCCGGGCAGCGCACAGGGCCAGTATCTGTTTGCCCGTCAGTCCGAAGGCAAGCTGCCGGACTGGGATCGCAGCGTACAGCAGCAGATCCTGACGCAGCCGCACGGCCTGCTGGAGATCGCGCATCAGGGCGAAACCCGCCTGCTGGCATGGCAGCAACTGCCGGGCTGGAACTGGATTATCGCCGGTGAAGTCAGCCGCGCCAGTCTGCTGGCACCGATCACCCACAGCCGCAATCTGTTCATGCTGATTGGCCTGGCGCTGGTGCTCGCCTTTGCCATTGGCTTTGTGCTGTATAGCCGGCGCGCCATTACCCGGCCGCTGCAGCAGGTGATCCATCTGGCCGAGCAGTACGCGGCGGGTAATCTGCAGGCGCACCTCGACTCAGCGCGCCGCGACGAGATCGGCCAGCTGGTGAGCGCGATTAACGGCATTGGCGACGGCCTGGAGAAAGTGGTAGGCCAGGTACGCGCCGCCGCGCGTGAGATCAGCGACGGCACCGACACCATTGCGGCCAGCAGTTCCAGCATCAGCGAGCAGATTGGCCGCCAGGCGAGCAGCGTCGAAGAGACCTCGGCCAGCATGGAGCAGTTTGGCGCAACCGTGGCGCAAACCGCCGCTAACGTGCGTCAGGCGATGGCGCTGGTCGGTGAAGCCGCCAGTACCGTCAGCCAGGGCGGCAGCACCGTGGCGCGCTCGGTAGAGACCATGGCGGAGATTCGCATTGCCTCACAGAGCATCGCCGACATTACCCACGTGATCGAGTCGATTGCCTTCCAGACCAATATTCTGGCGCTCAACGCTGCGGTTGAGGCGGCGCGCGCCGGTGAGCACGGCAAAGGCTTCGCGGTCGTCGCTGCGGAAGTGCGTGCACTGGCGCAGCGCAGCGCCAATGCGGCGAAGGAGATTGACGGGCTGATTGCCAGTTCGATCGACAAAGTGGCCGCTGGCCATGCGCTCTCGGAACAAACGCGTGACGCCATGAGCCATATTGTCAGCCATATCGAACAGGTGAAAACCCTGATGGGGGAAATCAATATCGCCGCCCAGGAGCAGGCCGCGGGCATTGGTCAGGTCAATCTGGCGATGAACCACATCAGCCATGCGACCCATCAGAGCAGCGATATGATTAACCAGTCCGAACACACGGCGCAGCACCTGAGTCAGAAAGGCCATCATCTGACACAGCTGGTGAGTATTTTCCGCCTCAACGACTGATGAGCCGGGGCAGATGGCTTACACTTGAGTCATCTGCCTGTTTTCCGGAGCCACCATGCGTACGCTTATTCTGCTGCTGGGCCTGCTGCTGAGCGGCTGTGCCGCACTGCACACCACGCCACAACCCCCGCCAGCGCCCACCACTCAGGCGCAGGAGATCACCCGCGCGCAAAGCTATGGCCTGCCGAAGCTTGGCACCGTCAGCGCCCATTCACGCGGCTCGCCGGATGATGTGCAGCGTGCGATCGCTGCACGCGCCAATCAGAGCGGTGCGGTTTACTATCAGATCCTGATGGTCGATGAGACCACCATGCCTGGCTTCTGGTATGCCACCGCCATTCTGTACGGCGCGCCCTCAGGCGGCAGTAGCACGCTGCAGTAAGCGTGCGCTCAGATCATCACTCAGCGCCTGTGCCGGGCGCGATGAGAGATAACGCGCACACCAGCTGTCCGCCAGCGGCGGTTCTGCCGCTTTCAGCAGCACCGCGGCACTCGCCAGCCGAATCAGCATGTCGCTGACCTGCCGTCCCTGCTCTTCGCGCAGGTTGCCGAGCTGCAGCCGCAGCTGACGCCAGCAGCGATCGAAGTGGCGATTGCTGCCCTTCACCGCATCAAACTCATCCTGCAGCATGCTAAGCACTTCTGCATGTCGTCCCAGTACACGCAGCACATCCAGGCACATCACGTTACCCGAGCCCTCCCAGATGCTGTTCACCGGCATCTCGCGATACAGGCGCGGCAGTTCACTCTCTTCGCAGTAGCCAATGCCGCCCAGCACCTCCATGGCTTCAGCCACAAACGGCATACCGGCTTTGCAGATAACGAATTTGGCCGCCGGAGTGAACAGGCGTGCATACAGCCGTTCATGCGCGCTGGCCGGCGTTGACCAGGCGCGCGCCAGACGCAGCAGCAGTGCGGTTTGTCCCTCCAGCTGCAGTGCCTGCTGCGCCAGCACCGCGCGCATCAGCGGCTGATCGCTAAGGTTTTTGCCCATCACCTGGCGCTGACCGGCGTGATGCAGCGCAATCGCCAGCGCGCGTCGCATCTGGCCATGGCTGCCGAGCGCGCAGTCAAAGCGCGTCATACCGCCCATTTTCAGGATCAGCCGCACGCCATCGCCCTCCTCACCCATCAACCAGCCGAAGGCATCCTGAAACTCCACTTCGGCACTGGCATTGGCGCGGTTGCCCAGCTTGTCTTTCAGACGTTCAAGACGAATGGCGTTGCGCGTGCCGTCCGGCAGCAGGCGCGGCAGAAAGAAGCAGCTCAGCCCCGCGGCGGTCTGCGCCAGAATCAGGTGCGCGTCGCTTTGCGGCACCGAGAAAAACCACTTGTGGCCGGTGATGCGCCAGGGTTCGCCCGGCGCACGCGTGCCAGGCGGTTCGGCGCGTGTGGTGTTGCTCAGCACATCGGTGCCGCCCTGCTTCTCCGTCATGCCCATGCCAATCAGCAGGCCGCGCTTCTGGCTGCCGGGCAGATGATGCGCATCATACCGATCGCTCAGCAGCCGATCGTGCCAGTCGGCGTAGGGAGCGGGCAGATGGGTTTGCAGCAGCGGGATCGCGGCGTGAGTCATGGTTACCGGGCAGAGCGAACCGGCTTCCACCTGCGCATGCAGAATGAAACGCGCCGCGCGTGCCACCATGGCGCTGCCCTGCACGTCAGGCTGCCAGCTCAGGTTATGTAACCGGCTGGCGCACACGCCCTGCATCAGCAGATGCCAGGCAGGATGAAAGCGCACCTCGTCGAGCCGCTCACCGCGCGCGTCGTAACGCAGCAGCTCCGGCGGCTGTGCATTGGCCAGGCGACCTAATTCCAGTGACTCCGCGCTGCCGAGCTGCAGGCCAACGGACGCCAGCCATTCGCGGTCCCAGCCGGCCCCTTCACGCACCACCGCCTCGCACAGCGCGCTGTCGCCGGTGAAGAGATTGCTGTTGCTGAGCGGAGATGGTTGATTGAATACGCTGTGAGTGGTCCAGGCCATGGCACTCTCCTCTCCAGTTGCCCGTACTGATGTGGCTATAAGTATGGAGAGGATGTGCAGTTATGCCTGGTACAGCTGAGGTTTTGCGGCGGCGATCACGCCTGGCGCTGACGCACCGCTTCGAACAGACAAACGCCGGTGGCCACCGAAACGTTGAGGGAAGAGACGCTGCCGGCCATCGGGATGCTGATCAGCTCATCGCAGTGTTCGCGCGTCAGGCGGCGCATGCCTTCTCCTTCCGCACCCATCACCAGCGCCATCGCGCCGGTCATTTTGCTCTGATACACCGTGTGGTCTGCTTCACCGGCCGTGCCGACGATCCAGACGTTGTACTCCTGCAGCAGACGCATGGTGCGCGCCAGATTGGTGACGCGAATCAGCGGCACGTTTTCCGCCGCCCCGCTGGCGACTTTTTTCGCCGTGGCGTTGAGCGGTGCCGAACGGTCTTTCGGCACGATCACCGCATGCACACCGGCCGCATCGGCGCTGCGCAGGCAGGCACCCAGGTTATGCGGATCGGTGACGCCATCCAGAATCAGCAGGAACGGCTGATCCAGTGAAGCCAGCAGATCCGGCAGATCGCCTTCCTGATAGTTTTTACCCGGCTTAACGCGCGCCACGATACCCTGGTGCACGCCGCCTTCGACCTGGCCGTCGAGCCACTGGCGGTTGGCCAGCTGAATCACTATTCCCTGAGCTTCCAGTGCGGCGATCAGCGGCTGCAGGCGGCGGTCATCGCGGCCTTTAAGGATAAAGACTTCCTGAAAACGCTGGGGATCACGCTCCAGCAGCGCCTGCACGGCGTGAATGCCAAAAATTATTTCACTCATTACTTTGCTCAAGGTTGGATGTATATCGTTGAATACAGAACATTAATCAGGCTGCGCGTTGGGGCGCAGCCTGCGAAACAGGTTGAGCAAGGTGCGTCAGCGCTGACGCACCTGGCCGCTGGCGGGTGAAGAGGTCATCAGGCTTCGCTGGCCTTCTTCTTCACTGCGCGCTTCGCCTTGGTTGCGGCGGCGATTTTACGGGTTTTTTCGGAGACTTTTTTGCTTTTTTTCTCGCTTTTATTCGCCGCAGGCGGCTGCTTCTCACCGCGGAAAGCGGCGTCCGGCTCAAAGTTGCCCTTGCGACCCGCGTCGCGACGCCGCTTCGCCGGTGGCTTGCCGCCACGCTTCTCACGCTCGCGCGCGGTTTTCCCTTCACCGCGCGGTACGCGTTTGCTGGAGATCAGCGCGAAATCGATCTTGCGCTCATCCATGTGCACCGCGTCAACGCGCACTTCCACCGCATCACCCAGACGGTAAGTGCGACCGCCGGATTCGCCAATCAGACGCTGGCCCACCGGATCGAAGCGGTAGTAATCATTGTCCAGCGTGGAGACGTGCACCAGACCATCAATGAACAGATCGTTGAGGCGAACAAAGAAGCCAAAGCCGGTCACGCTGGAGATCACGCCGTTGAATACGTTACCCACCTGATCCTGCATAAAGTCACACTTCAGCCAGTCGGCCACATCGCGCGTCGCTTCGTCGGCACGGCGTTCGGTCATCGAACAGTGCTGACCCAGCTGCAGCATCTGCTGCATATCGTAGTGATAACCACCGGTTGGCGTGGTGTTGCCTTTTACCGTGCCCTGCTCTTTAGCCAGCAGGTACTTGATGGCACGGTGCAGCAGCAGATCCGGATAGCGACGGATTGGCGAGGTAAAGTGCGCATACGACGCCAGCGCCAGGCCAAAGTGACCGCGGTTTTCCGGATCGTACACCGCCTGCTTCATCGAACGCAGCAGCATGGTTTGCAGCATTTCAGCATCCGGACGGTCGGCAATCTGCGTCAGCAGATCGGCATAATCGATCGGCTGCGGTTTCGACCCACCCGGCAGGCTGAGGCCCAGCTCGCCCAGCACGGTACGGAAGCTGGTGATGCTGTCTTCGCTCGGGCGATCGTGATCGCGGAACAGCGCCGGCTCCTGATGTTTCTCAACGAAACGCGCGGAGGCGATGTTCGCCAGAATCATGCACTCTTCGATCAGCTTGTGCGCATCGTTACGTACGGTGCGCTCCACGCGCTCAATGCGACGCTCAGCGTTGAAGATGAATTTGGCTTCGTCGGTTTCAAACGAGATGCCACCGCGCTGTTCGCGGGCGGTTTCCAGCACCTCATACATACGGTGCAGCTCTTCGAGGTGCTTCACCTGCGCCGCATACTGTTCACGCAGCTCCGGGTTGCCCTGCAGAATGCTCCACACTTTGTTGTAGGTCAGACGCGCATGTGAGTTCATCACCGCTTCGTAATGTTTGAAGCCAGTGAGTTTACCGCTGGCCGAGATGGTCATCTCGCACACCATGCACAGGCGATCCACCTGCGGATTGAGAGAGCACAGGCCGTTCGAGAGGATCTCCGGCAGCATCGGTATCACCTGCGATGGGAAGTAGACCGAGGTGCCGCGCTGCTGCGCTTCGTTATCCAGCGCGGTGCCAGGACGCACGTAATAGCTGACGTCGGCAATCGCCACCCACAGGCGCCAGCCGCCGCCGCGTTTTTTCTCACAGTAAACGGCGTCATCGAAGTCACGCGCGTCTTCACCGTCGATGGTTACCAGCGGCAGTTCACGCAGGTCGACGCGGCCTTTTTTCGCCGATTCCGGTACCTGCTCTTTCAGTCTGGAAATCTCTTTCTCAACTTCTTCCGGCCATGAGTGGGGAATTTCATGGGTGCGCAGCGCCATATCTACGGCCAGACCGGTGCCCATGTTGTCGCCGAGAATTTCTGTAATTTTGCCGATAGCTTTGCTGCGGCGCGTCGCGCGCTGCACGATCTCCACCACAACCACCGATCCCATGCGCGCATTCAGCGTCTCTTCCGCCGGGATCAGAATGTCAAAACTCAGACGGCTGTCGTCCGGTACCACGAAGCCGGTGCCGGCATCGGTGAAGTAGCGGCCAACAATCTGGCTGTTGCGCGGTTCCAGCACGCGTACCACGCGCGCTTCACGCCGCCCTTTGCGGTCGGAGCCGCCCGGCTGGGCGAGGATGACATCACCGTGCAGGCAGAACTTCATCTGCTCCGCCGAGAGGTAGAAGTCATCTTTCTGACCATCAACGCGCAGGAAGCCGTAGCCATCGCGATGGCCAATCACTTTGCCGCGCAGTAAATCCAGACGCTCCGGCAGGGCGTAGCACTGGCGACGGGTGAACACCAGCTGGCCGTCACGCTCCATGGCGCGGAGGCGGCGACGCAGCGCTTCAAGCTGATCTTCGCTGGTGATGTTTAACTCTTCGGCGATCTCTTCGCGACTCGCCGGCTTTTCACGCTTTTCTAATAGCGCGAGGATAAATTCCCGACTGGGAATAGGATTTTCGTACTTTTCAGCTTCTCTATCCTGAAAGGGATCTTTTGACATTACGGTTCCTCCGATGTCATTTATGTGGAATTGCCACCGGCGGTTCGGACAATAAGATGTGGTAAAGCGAATCGTTGTTTTGCACCAGGTCGGCGAGCGTATATTTATCCAGTTCCTGCAGGAACAGCTGGACCGCATTATTCAGCGCGCTACGCAGGCGACAGGCGGGATTTATCGCACACTCTTTACAGTTTACCAGCTGCAAAGGCTCCATTTTTCTCACGACATCGCCAATGACGATTTTTTCCGGGTCCATGCCTAAACGAATTCCGCCGTTTTTACCGCGTGTCGCGGCAACAAAGCCGGCCCGGCTCAGTTGATTGATGATTTTAACCATATGGTTACGCGATACCCCGTAGGTATCGGTGACTTCGGTAATGTTGGTCTGCTGACCTTGCGGCAATGTCGCCATGTAAATCAGGGCGCGCAGACCGAAATCGGTAAAACTTGTTAGCTGCACATGTACCTCAGTGAATCATCGATATTGTTGTTATAACGCCCGTGAGCGCTTCGATTAACATTGATGATAAACCAGTGTGGAAAACCCGGAGCGCTTTTTTCCTGCAACTCCCGAAACCAGCAGGAAAAAATGAAGTGAGCGGAGTCAAAGAGCAGATAAACGAAGGCCGGACAGTGTCCGGCCTGCAAAACGTGATTAAGCGTCGAACGGATCGCGCAGAATCATGGTCTCACTACGGTCGGGACCGGTTGAAATAATATCAATCGGCACGCCAGTCACTTCTTCAACACGTTTGATGTAATCACGTGCTGCCTGCGGCAGGCCTTCCAGTGTTTTAACACCAAAGGTGTTTTCACTCCAGCCCGGCAGAGTTTCATAAATCGGCTCGATGCCTTCCCAGCCTTCTGCCGCCAGCGGCGTGGTGGTCATTTCGCGGCCATCCGGCATACGGTAACCGACGCAGATTTTCACCTCTTTCAGGCCATCCAGCACGTCCAGTTTGGTCATGCAGAAGCCGGACAGGGAGTTGATCTGCACCGCGCGGCGCACAGCTACCGCATCCAGCCAGCCGGTACGACGACGACGGCCGGTGGTGGCACCGAACTCGTTACCTTTCTTACACAGGAATTCGCCGGTTTCATCAAACAGTTCGGTCGGGAATGGACCGGCACCGACGCGGGTCGAGTAAGCTTTGACGATGCCCAGCACGTAATCCACGTAACGTGGACCGATACCTGAACCGGTCGCCACGCCACCAGCAGTGGTGTTGGACGAAGTCACGTACGGATAGGTACCGTGGTCGATATCCAGCAGCGTACCCTGTGCGCCTTCGAACATGATCAGGTCGCCACGCTTACGCGCGCCGTCCAGCAGTTCAGACACGTCAACGACCATGCCGGTCAGGATGTCGGCCACCGCCAGTACATCGCTCAGCACTTTATCGTAGTCTACAGCATCTTCTTTGTAGTAGTTCACCAGCTGGAAGTTGTAGAAATCAACGATCTCTTTCAGCTTCACGGCGAAGGTTTCTTTGTTGAACAGGTCGCTGACGCGCAGACCGCGACGGGCAACTTTATCTTCGTAGGCTGGGCCGATACCACGACCGGTGGTACCGATAGCTTTGGCACCGCGCGCTTTTTCACGCGCCAGGTCCATCGCCACATGGTATTGCAGAATCAGCGGACAAGCTTCAGAGATCAGCAGACGTTCACGTACCGGCACACCGCGCGCTTCCAGACCGTTCATCTCTTTCATCAGGGCTTCAGGTGACAGCACAACACCATTACCAATGATGCTGGTGACGTTTTCACGCAGGATGCCAGAGGGAATTAAGTGGAGGACGGTTTTCTCACCGTTGATGACAAGTGTATGGCCTGCATTGTGGCCACCCTGGTAACGCACAACATATTTCGCGCGTTCAGTCAGAAGGTCTACGATCTTACCTTTACCTTCATCACCCCATTGGGTGCCCAGTACGACGACGTTCTTACCCATTTTCTAAAATCACCGATTGCTTAAAAATGGATTCTACCATCGGATTTTCACTCTTTCAGCACTTTTAGCATACGATTGCGCTGTTTTTTGCCTGAGTTTTGATCACTACAACATGTTGGGGGCAATGCTTTGCAGCAGACACAATTTAGCCGTGCGGCAGCGCGCAGATTTTTGCTCAGCCATTCGCGTGCGTGCTCAGCATGGCGTAAATCACCACGCCCGCCACCACCAGCCCGCCGCCAAAACGGTGCAGTATACGGTCCGGTAACTGCGTCATCGCCAGAATCATGCGACGCCACAGGCGCGGCAGCAGCATCGGTCCTAATCCCTCCAGCACCAGCACCAAAGCCAGCGCCATCCAGACGGTTGTGTTCATTCTGTTTTCCCAAAAAAAAGGCCGACATCAGTGTCGGCCTCAAGGTTATAACAGTTATTAACGCGAGACGTTAGTTGGCGCCTTCATATAGCGGAAGAAATCGCTATCCGGGCTCAGCACCATCACGTCCTGATTGTCCGCGAAGCTGTTCTCATAGGCACGCAGGCTGCGGATAAAGGCGTAGAAATCAGGATCCTGGCTGAAGGCGTCGGCGAACAGCTTGGCCGCTTCACCATCCCCTTCACCACGGCTGATCAGCGCCTGACGCTGCGCTTCTGCCAGGGTACGGGTTACCTGATAATCGGCCTGGGCGCGCAGTTTTTCCGCCTCTTCCTGACCCTGTGAACGCTGGCTACGTGCTACTGCTTCACGCTCGGCGCGCATACGGTTGTAGATCGCGTCCGACACTTCGGTCGGCAGGTTGATCTGCTTGATGCGCACGTCGACCACCTGAATACCCAGCGCCGCCATACTGTTCGGGTTTGGCGCCGGCTCATTGCTGTTGGTCTCACGCTCAACGCGGGCAGCCGCGCTGGCAATCGCATCGTCAGCGGCTGGCGTCTGCACTTCGTCGTCATTGCCGGCACTGCCGGTGTTCAGCGCATCGCGCACGTCGGTGGTCAGACGGCCACGCGAGTCGGTGACGATGTCTTTCACATCAAGACGGCCCATTTCTGAACGCAGACGGTCGCTGAACTTACGTTTCAGCAGCACTTCCGCCTGAGACACATCGCCACCGCCGGTCGCGAGGTAGTAACGGCTGAAATCGCTGATGCGCCACTTGATGTAAGAGTCAACAATCAGGTCTTTCTTCTCTTTGGTGACGAAACGATCGGCCTGGTTATCCATGGTCTGGATGCGCGCATCCAGCGACTTCACGGTTTCAATAAACGGAATCTTGAAGTGCAGACCCGGTGCGTACACCTGCGGCTTGTTCTCATCGTCACGCAGCACTTTACCAAAGCGCAGCACGATACCGCGCTGGCCTTCCTGCACCACGAACAGTGAGGCGTACAGCACCACCAGAACAACAATAATTACGGCGATGATTGGCTTACGCATCGATTACTCCCTCCCTTCGCGCTGGGTATCGTTACGCAGCGCATTGGCGCGACGCTGATCCATGATGCTGTCCGGACTGTAGGATGAAGTGTCGCCGCGGCCGGCATTGCTGCCCGGTGACGACGGTAACTTCATCAGATTGGCATTGTTCTGACCGCTCTGGCCGCCTGCCTGGCCGCCGCGCATCAGCTGATCCAGCGGCAGCACCATCAGGCTATTGCCACGGTCGTTAACCAGCACTTTGCGGGTATGGCTGAGCACGCGCTCCATGCTTTCAATGTAAAGACGTTCTTTGGTGATCTGCGGTGCGGCTTTGTACTCCGGCAGCAGACGCGCGAACCGCGCCACTTCACCCTGCGCTTCCAGCACGGTACGCTCTTTGTAGGCGCGCGCCTCTTCCAGGATACGCTGTGCCTGACCGTTGGCACGCGGCTGCACTTCGTTGGCGTACGCTTCAGCTTCACGCACGTACTGCTCGCGGTTTTCGCGGGCGGCAATCGCATCGTCAAACGCGGCTTTGACCTCTTCCGGTGGACGCGCCGCCTGGAAGTTGACGTCAAGCAGCGTAATACCCATGTTGTAAGGACGAATGGTTTCGTCGATTTCACGCTGGGTATCGCTACGCACGACGGTACGGCCCTCGGTGAGGATACGGTCCATGGTCGAGCGGCCAATCACGCCGCGCAGCGCGCTGTCAGTGGCCTGACGCAGGCTGTCATCGGCACTGGTGACCGCATACAGGTAGCGCTCCGGATCGGTCACGCGGTACTGCACGTTCATCTCCACGCGCACCACGTTCTCGTCCGAAGTCAGCATCACGCCCGACGCCGCCAGCTCACGCACCGCTTCGACGTTGACGGCCCGCACCTGATCGATAAAGGTCGGTTTCCAGTTGAGGCCAGGCTCAACCAGATGGCTGAATTTGCCGAAACGCGTCACGACCCCGCGTTCCGCTTCTTTAATGGTGTAGAAACCACTGGCTGCCCAGATGACCACTGCCGCCACGGCGACAATGCCAACCAGTTTGCCACCGCTGCCGCCGCTGCGCTGGCCGTTATCGCTCTGTTTGCCACCGCCCAGTCCGCCGAGTTTTTTACTCAGCTTACGGAAGATATCATCCAGATCAGGAGGTCCCTGATCGCGACCTCCTTTATTTCCCCCAGAGTTGCCGCCTTGGTTATTGCTGCTTCCCCACGGGTCGCGGTCCTGTCCGTTATTTCCGGGCTGATTCCACGCCATGTCTCTACTCCATTTATTGTATATAAGTTTACCCTGCCACGTGCCGGGCACGTCTTGGGGTAAATGAGTTGGGCAACGGTCAAACAATATAACTGGCGAGCTGCGGTTCCTGCTTGCACAAGCGGCGCCAGTCAACAATCGGCATTCGCACCTGCAAACCTACGCAGCCATCTTCTTCATTCCACTCTTTTTCAATCGCCTGCAGCTGATAGAAGCGGCTGCGCAGGCGGCCCGCTTCCGGCGGCAGACGTAAATCATACTGCGCCACTTCACCGGCTAAGCGCTCGGACAGCGCCTGCCACAGCAGCGGCAAACCGGCACCGCTCTGCGCCGACAGCCACACGCGCGTCGGCCGGTTCTCTTCGTCGCGATCGATACGCGGCTCAAAGCCATCCAGCATATCGATCTTGTTCATCACCAGCAGCACCGGAATCTCATCGGCTTCAATCTCTGCCAGCACTTCGTTTACGGCGTCGATGTTGTCATTGACGCGCAAATCCGCGGCGTCAATCACGTGCAGCAGCAGCGACGCCTGACGGGTTTCCTGCAGGGTGGCTTTAAACGCCGCCACTAAGTCATGCGGCAGGTGACGGATAAAGCCTACCGTATCCGCCAGCACCACTTCGCCGACATCGGCCACATTCAGGCGGCGCAGCGTCGGGTCCAGCGTGGCGAACAGCTGGTCGGCAGCATACACGTTGGCTGAAGTGATGGCGTTGAACAGGGTGGATTTGCCGGCGTTGGTGTAGCCCACCAGGGAGATGGTCGGCACATCGGCTTTCGCACGCGCCTGACGTCCCTGCTCACGCTGTTTTTCCACGCGTTCAAGGCGGGACAGAATCTGGCTGATGCGGCCGCGCAGTAAGCGACGGTCGGTTTCCAGCTGGGTTTCACCCGGTCCACGCAGCCCGATACCGCCTTTCTGCCGCTCAAGGTGAGTCCATCCGCGCACCAGACGGGTGGCAAGATGGCGTAACTGTGCCAGCTCGACCTGCAATTTCCCTTCATGGGTGCGGGCGCGCTGGGCAAAAATATCGAGAATTAAGCCGGTGCGATCGATTACGCGACATTCGCAAAGCCGCTCAAGATTACGTTCCTGAGCAGGGGATAAGGCATGATCGAATAAAACGACCGATGCTCCACTCGCTTTCACCGCATCGGCAATTTCAACTGCCTTTCCTTCACCGACAAAATATTTGGGATGTGGCGCTTTACGGCTGCCGGTAATCACTTGCAGCGCATCGACGCCCGCAGAAGAGACAAGAGTTTCAAACTCCTGCAAATCTTCCAGCTCTTTGTCTTGGGAGAACCAGATGTGTACCAGTACGGCCTGCTCACCGGCATCATAACGGTCAAACAAGCTATAACCTCGCTAAAATAAAATAACCAGGACGGGAAAACGCACTCGCTCCCCAGCCCTGGCTTTACGGCCGTGCAGAATTACTCTGCGTTATCGCCGTCTTGTTGTGGCTGCGACTGAGCGCCCTGGTTGCTTCCGCCATGGTGGTAGTTACTGCCACCGCTGCCGCCCGCGTTGTTGCTGTGGTGCGAAACCGGACGAGAAGGAACCACTGTAGAGATGGCGTGCTTATACACCATCTGGCTTACCGTGTTTTTCAACAGAATGACGAACTGATCAAAGGATTCAATTTGTCCCTGCAGCTTAATACCATTCACCAAATAGATCGAAACCGGTACACGTTCACGACGCAATGCGTTCAAAAACGGGTCTTGTAATGATTGCCCCTTAGCCATTCTATCTTTTCCTTATATGCTTGTTGTTTGTTACTTTGTGAACCGTGGTTCAGAAAAACTGCGTAAAAATTTGCGCACGATAACGGACCAATTGTACACAATCATCCCTGCTACGCACTAACAACCTGAAGCACCGCATTACGCGCTAATTCTGGCGCGTCACTGTCTAACCAGTGGACGTCGGGCCAGCCACGTAACCAGGTCATCTGGCGTTTAGCGAGCTGCCGGGTGGCGCAAATTCCCCGATAAACCATTTCGTCGTAATCGATTTCGCCAGACAGATAAGACCACATCTGACGGTAACCAACACAGCGAATGGAAGGCATGTCCGTATGCAAATCACCTCGTGCAAACAGTGCCCGAGCCTCCGCTTCAAAACCTGACGCTAACATCTGGTCGTAACGCAACGCGATGCGCTGGTGTAACAGTTCACGGCTCGCCGGAGCGATAGCAAACTGGTACACATCGTAGGGTAACGCTTCACCGGCCGTTTTTGTCAGTTCCGTTAAAGTTTTACCCGAAATAAAAAAAACTTCCAGTGCTCGCGAAAGTCTCTGCGGATCATTCGGATGAATACGACTACCGGCGACCGGATCGATTTCACACAGCTGGCGGTGCAGGGCTTCCCAGCCTTTTTCCGCCGCCATTTGCTCTATTCGCTGACGCACTTCCGGATCGGCCGAGGGCAGCGGCGACAATCCTTCCAGCAACGCTTTGAAGTAAAGCATGGTTCCACCAACAAGCAGCGGAATCTTACCTTTTTGGGTAATCTCCGCCATTTCTGCCAGCGCATCGCGACGAAACTCAGCAGCGGAATAGCTCTCCGCCGGGTCGCGAATGTCCAGCAAGCGATGGGGTGCCTGCGCCAACTCCTGTGCCGACGGTTTCGCCGTGCCAATATCCATCCCGCGATAGATTAAGGCAGAGTCAACGCTAATAAGTTCCACCGGAAGTTGCTGACGCAGCGCAATGGCTAATGCCGTCTTACCGGAGGCGGTCGGTCCCATCAAAAAAATTGCCTTTGGCCGGCTAGCCTGGTTCAGTTCACTCATGCTTCAACGCGTTTAGCGCGCTCTCAATCTCAAGGGTCTGTAACAGACCTGAAGGCGGCGATTTCAGCAGATGCGGGCAGAGCCGTTCGAGCTCTGCCAGCAGCGTGATCGCCTGCGAGTGATTCCAGTGAGGTTCTGCCGCATCGTCGCGTCGCGCCAGCCACTGGGCCAGTGCGGAAGCAGAAACCTCTTGCTGCCGGGCGAGATAGCCTAACAGGTCTGGAATCAAGATTTGTAAATTTTGTGTTCGTAACGGTAAAGGGACAGCGCGCAGCGTCACATGCTGTCCTTCCCGTTGTAAATCAATGCCCATCTGGCTTAACAGCGCCGCCTGGGCAGCAATCACGCTTAACTCTTCGTGAGCGATTTTCAGCCGTACCGGGATCAGCAGCGGCTGCGGTTTGAGCCCCTCATCGCCGGGTTGCAGCTGGGCCTGTTTGAGCCAGCGCGCCGCTACGCTTAATGACAGCAGCTGCAAGGTCTCCCCGCGCTCCAGCAGCGCATAGCGCTCGCGCACCACGCTGAGCACCCGGCCAAAACTTTGCATATGGGCGGCCAGCGGCGCTTCACGCGCGGGTGCCGGGCGTGGCGCGGGCGCGGGTTCAGCGGCCGGTACGCGTGGCGTCTCCGCCGCCGGTGTTTTTATCAGCTGCTGATAAACCGCCCCTTCACGCGCGCGATAGCCCGGCTCTTTCGGCTGCCACTGGCCGCCCGTGCCGCCGGATGCCGCACTGCCACCGCTGCGCGCGCCGGTTGCCGGCTGAGCAAAGTGATTTGTCCCGGCGGCCTGGCGGTTTTCCGGCTGCCACTGCGGCGGCGGCTCTTCGGCATGGGCCAGCGGCAATTCGGCGCTGCGACTGGCCTGCAGCACGCTCATCACACCCTGCCAGATAAAGTCATGTACCAGCCGCGACTGATGAAAACGCACCTCGTGCTTGGCGGGATGCACGTTGACATCCACCTGGTGCGGGTCAATCTCCAGATACAGCACATAGGCTGGCTGCTGATCCTCACCGAGCTGGGTTTGATAGGCCTGGCGGATGGCGTGATTAATCAGCTTGTCGCGCATCATGCGACCGTTAACGTAGCAGTATTGCAGGTCGGTAACCTGACGCGACCCCGCCGGATCGGCCACCCAGCCGCGCAGCGCCAGATCGTCGTGCTGCCAGTCAATGCGCAGCGCGTGCTGCATGAAAGGTGTCCCGCAGATGGCGCCAAGACGCCGCTCGCGCTGCGCCTCCTGCGTCACGCCGCGATACTGACGCACCAGCTTGCCGTTGTGCGTCAGCGAAATGGCAACGTCGAAACGCGCCAGCGCAATGCGGCGAATCACCTCATCAATATGGGTGAACTCGGTCTTTTCGGTGCGCATGAATTTACGGCGGGCAGGCGTGTTGTAGAACAGATCGAGCACTTCCAGCGAGGTTCCCACCGGGTGGGCGGCGGGTTTGACCGTCACCGCCATATCGCGCCCTTCGGCATAGGCCTGCCAGGCTTCCTGCTGATCGGCGGTGCGCGACGTCAGCGTCAGGCGCGACACCGAGCTGATACTCGCCAGCGCTTCGCCGCGAAAGCCGAGGCTGACAATCGCCTCCAGATCATCCAGCGAGGCAATTTTGCTGGTGGCGTGGCGGGCCAGCGCCATCGCCAGTTCATCTCTGGCAATGCCGCAGCCGTTGTCGCGGATGCGGATCAGCTTTGCACCGCCTTTCTCAATATCGACCTCAATGCGTGTCGCTCCGGCATCAAGGCTGTTTTCCACCAGCTCTTTTACGACCGAGGCCGGGCGCTCAACCACTTCGCCAGCGGCAATCTGGTTCGCCAGCTGAGGCGGTAAAATCTGTATTGGCATGGTGGTGATCCTTATCAGGTATGGGCTGCGCGCAGCCCCTCATCAGGATTGTGGAATCTTTAAATTTTGCCCCAGCATCACGTTGCTCGACTTCATGTTATTCGCCTGCATGATGGCTTTCGGGCTGACGCCGTACTTCGCGGCAATCGCCGTCAGCGAATCACCGCGCACCACTTTGTGCCGCGCCGGACGGCTGGCCGCGCTGCTGACGACGGAACCGGCCGGCACTTTCAGCCGCTGGCCGACCCACACCACATCGCGCTTCAGGTTATTCAGCTCGCGCAGCGTCGCCATGCTGACCCCGTATCGCGCGGCGATGCCGGACAGCGTCTCGCCGCGCGTCACGGTATGACGCTGGGTAGCACCGGTGTACTGCACGGTGCCGGTCGCCGGGTTGCTGGCGACGCTAACCGCTGGTGCGCGATCCAGCGGCCGGTTTTCCTCCTTTGGGACCGATTGCAGCGGATGCGCGAGGAAATAGTTACGCAGTCCTTTGTAAATCGACTGGGCAATCTTTTCCTGATACGCGCTGCTGCCTAGCAGCCGCTCCTCCCCGGCGTTACTGATAAAGCCGGTTTCAACCAGTAAAGAAGGGATGTCCGGCGAACGCAGCACGCCGAGGCTGGCATGTTCCGGCAGACGTTTGTGCAACGGCGTTACGCCGCGCAGCTGCTGCAGCACTTTAACCGCCACGTCATAGCCGACGCGCTGTGAATGGCCAAACTGCAGATCCAGCACCGCCTGGCTCAGGTAGGGATCGGCCTGGCTGTTCGCCAGCAGATCGCCCGCGCCGCCCAGCAGCTCAGACTGTTTCTCTTTCTGCTCCAGCCAATTAGCCATTTCGCTGTTGGCGCGACGGTTGGACAGCACCCAAACCGAAGCCCCGGTAGCAGAGTGATTCGGTGCGGCGTCGGCGTGAATCGATACCAGCAGGTTAGCGTTCTCTTTACGCGCCACCTCGGAACGGCCCATCACCGAAATAAAGTAGTCGCCGTTACGCGTCAGCACCGGTTTAAACATCGGGTCCTGATCCATCAGCGCCTTGAGCTTCCGCGCGATGGCGATGGTGACATTCTTTTCATGTAAGCCGTGCTGGCCCGACGCGCCAGGATCCTGACCGCCGTGTCCGGCATCAATCGCCACGATCACCGCATCATTACGGCTGACAGCACCGCCCGGACGTACCGTGGTGTTGCTGCTGGTCACCGCCGTCACCGGATTGGCGTTGAACGGATTGCCCTGGCTGGTTGTGGCGCTGTCGCTCTGGCGCGCACGCGTCACCGGTGCCGCCGCGGTGGTGCGTCTGGCCGGCTGGGTGCCGCTGATGGTGAAGACCACGCGGTACTGATTGCCGTCGCGCTGCGTACTGGCGCGCGTTTTCGCCGCCTGGGTCAGCTCAAACACCAGCCGGATGCTTTGCTTATCCTTCGGCTGGCTATTACGAATCCGTTTAACGATGTTTTCGCCGCTAAAGTTGAGCGGCAGCCCCTGAATATTGCCGCTCTGGCGAATATCCAGCACCACCCGGTTCGGGTTGTGCAGCGGAAAGAAGCCATACACCGGCTGGCCGTTGAAGCTCAGGGTCACCGTCGCCTGGCTGTCGCCGTTATCGACTTTGATATCCGATAGTGTCGCGGCCAGCGCCGACGAGGAGAACAGACACAGCAGGGCGAGCATCATCCCGGTAACGCGTGACATCATGCCGGTTCCCTGCCCTGCTGAAACTGCTGCAGCAGCGTATCGCCCAGCGGCGAATGCGCGCTGATTTCCGCTGCGCGCGCGCTGGCAACGTAGCTTAGCGTCAGTGCCAGATCCGGCTCTGGCAGCACACCCGCGCCCTGCTGCGGCCACTCAACCAGGCACAGCGCGTCGCCGCTGAAGTAGTCACGGATGCCCATAAACTCCAGCTCTTCCGGGTCGGCGAGGCGATAGAGATCGAAATGGTACAGACTGCGGTCGCCCAGCTGATAGGGCTCAACCAGCGTATAGGTTGGACTTTTGACGTTGCCCTGATGGCCAAGCGCCTGCAAAAAGCCGCGGCTGAAGGTGGTTTTACCGGCACCCAGATCGCCATACAGATAGATCACCACCGCGCTGCTGCAAACGCGGGCCAGTTGCGCACCCAGATTCAGGGTTGCCGCCTCATCGGGCAAAGGAATAACACAGGTCTTCATGCTTTATTGTTGGATCATCTCTGGATTAACAAACTGCCACAGCAGTGCGAACAAATCAGTGGCTAACATGCCGCGCGTCCCGCGCTGTCGCGCTACCGCATCCGCCGCGGCACCGTGCGCGACACAGCCCGCACAGGCGGCGTCAAACAGGGTGGCCTGCTGGCCCAGCAGGGCGGCGATAATACCGCTCAGCACATCGCCCATACCGCCGGACGCCATGCCTGCATTGCCGACATCCGCAATCGCCATGTCGCCCGTCGCGCTGGCAATTACCGTACCAGCACCTTTCAGCACCACCACGCCGCCGTAGCGGTTTGCCAGGGTCTGCGCGGCGTGTAAGCGGTCACTCTCAATCTCTGCGGTTTTCACCCCGAGCAGGCGTGCTGCCTCGCCGGGATGCGGCGTAATGATGCGATTCTGACGGTTATCTGCATTGATTGCCAGCAGGTTAAGCGCATCAGCATCCCAAAGCATCGGCTTTTCACTCAGTGCCACCTTTTTCAGTGCCTTCTGAGCCCATTCACGCTGGCCAAGACCGGGGCCGATGGCGATGACATCCGCCCACGCCAGCGCGTCGTCCAGCCGCGCGTCGCTCAGGGCATCCACCATCAGCTCCGGTCGTGCGCTGAGAATCGGACCAATATTATCTTCATGCGTTAACACCCGCACAAGCCCGGCACCGCTGCGCAGCGCCGCTTCGCCGGTCATGCGGATCGCGCCGGCCGTGCCGCTGTCGCCACCAACCACCAGCAAACGGCCGTGATCGCCTTTGTGCGAGGTGGCTTTACGCGGCTTCAGCCAGCGCGGTAAATCCGCTGCAGCGTAGCGATGAATCGGCGCCGGCTCGCCAGCCAGAAACGCGTCCAGACCAAGCGTCGCGCAATGCAGCACGCCGACGTGGTCACGCGCTTTGCCGGTGAGCTGACCGGGCTTCAGCGCAATCATACTTAACGTACAGTCCGCCACGACCGCCGCCCCTGGCGTGGTGCCGGTCGCCGCCACCAGCCCGGAAGGGATATCGACGGCAAACACCGGCGCGGCGTGCGCATTGATCTGTTCGATCAGCGACTGATAAGGCGCGGCAGGCGCGCGATTCAGCCCGGTGCCCAGCAGCGCATCAACAATTACGTCGATGTGTTCCGGCCAGGCAGCGTCGGCGGCATGAATCACGCCGCCCGCCGCCAGCCAGCCGTCGCGCGCCTGCTGTGCTTCTTCCGGCAGCGGACGTTCGCTGTCACAGGCCAGCAGCGTCACGCTCAGCCCGGCGGCCTGCGCCAGCCGCGCCACCACGTAGCCATCGCCGCCGTTATTACCGTGGCCGCATAAAATCAGCCAGTGCTGCGCCTGCGGCCACTGCTGGCGAATCCGTTCATAACTGGCCTGCCCGGCACGCTGCATCAGTTCATACAGCGTCAGTCCCAGGCTATCGGCGGCGTCGCACTCCAGTTGCGGCATGGCCTGCGCAGGCCAGACAGAGTGTGGTAAACTGCGTGCGTTTGCTTCAATTGCCTGGTCTCTCATGTCATACCCTCTCGATCTTCAACAGCTCGCTCAACAGATTAAACAGTGGGGGCGCGAACTCGGCTTTCAGCAGGTGGGGATTTGCGATACCGACCTGAGCGCCGAAGAGCCGAAACTGCAGCAGTGGCTGGAGAAACAGTATCACGGCGAGATGGACTGGATGGCGCATCACGGCATGATGCGCGCCCGTCCGCATGAACTGCTGCCCGGCACGCTGCGCGTGATCAGCGTACGCATGAACTATCTTCCGGCCAAAGCCGCGTTTGCCAGCACGTTAAAAAACCCACAGCTGGGTTATGTCAGCCGCTACGCGCTGGGCCGCGATTACCACAAAGTATTGCGCAATCGACTGAAAAAGCTCGGAGAAAAAATCCATGCCCACTGCGGCGAACTCAATTTTCGTCCGTTTGTCGACTCCGCACCGATTCTGGAGCGGCCGATTGCCGTCAAAGCCGGACTCGGCTGGACCGGCAAACATTCGCTGGTGCTGAATCGCGAAGCCGGCTCGTGGTTTTTCCTCGGCGAACTGCTGATTGATCTACCGCTGCCGGTGGATGAGCCGCAGCAAGAGCAGTGCGGCCGCTGCGTCGCCTGCATGACCATCTGCCCGACCGGCGCCATCGTCGAACCTTATGTCGTCGATGCGCGCCGCTGCATCTCCTATCTCACCATTGAACTGGAAGGCGCCATTCCCGAAGCGCTGCGTCCGCTGATCGGCAACCGCATTTACGGCTGTGACGACTGCCAGCTGATCTGTCCGTGGAACCGCTATGGTCAGCTGACCGATGAGGAGGATTTTTCGCCGCGCGCGGTGCTGCACGCGCCGCAGCTGGTCGAACTGTTCGGCTGGGATGAAGCCCGTTTTCTGCGCGTCACGGAAGGCTCTGCCATTCGCCGCATCGGCCATCTGCGCTGGCTGCGTAACGTAGCGGTGGCGCTGGGTAATGCGCCCTGGGCACCCGAGAATCTCACGGCATTAGAACAGCGGCGCGGTCAACATCCGCTGCTGGATGAGCACATTGACTGGGCGATAGCGCAGCAGCGGCAAAAGCGCGCGGCGCAGGCGGTAGAGGTGCAATCGGCACAGCAGCAGCGGCTGGTGCGCGCCGTCGAGAAAGGGTTACCGCGTGATGCATGATTGAGCAATCGCGCAGGATATTATGCTTTTCCACATGCTGTGAATAAAATTATTTCCCCGAATAGTGACGTGGATCGTTATTTCGTCTAAAAGGGGCATTCACAGTCTGAAATATCATTTACCTAATAAAAAACATAGAGTTAGATAATTACTGTAAACATTTACGTCGGGTTTTGCGCGCAGGGGCTTGTCCAGAGCTTGTGGATAACTCTGTTCAAAACGGTTTTGCAGATAGGGTAAAACGCCGTCAGCACGTTGCGGGCGCATTGTGGATAACCTGTAAGATTACTGCAACAGACGCAGACATCTTCGGCACTCACGCAGCGTGCAAAATTTCCAGATAACAAGCGGAACCGCACAGGTAAAACGACTGCAGCAGTTGTATGTCTGATTGCGCCCGGGGGCAAATAACTTTAGTGAATATGAAAATCTGGAGCGGGAAACGAGACTCGAACTCGCGACCCCGACCTTGGCAAGGTCGTGCTCTACCAACTGAGCTATTCCCGCATAATCTTCGTATTTTAGTCTGCCACGGCGTTGGCTGCCTTCGCTCACCCAGGTCACTTACTCGTGTAAGCTCCCAGGGATTCGCTCAGTTGCCGCCTTGTTGCAAACTCAAATACTCGATTATGTACCGGCATTCTTAAGTCACAACAACCGCAAAAAGACTAAATCCGTGATTTGGATGGCGTACTGCAACAGAGACTGGAGCGGGAAACGAGACTCGAACTCGCGACCCCGACCTTGGCAAGGTCGTGCTCTACCAACTGAGCTATTCCCGCATAATCTTCGTCTTTCATTACGCTGCGGCGTTAACGGCCTGGACGCAGTTGAAATCCTTGATTCTGGTGCATTACTTTTTACTGCACGTTCTGGAGCGGGAAACGAGACTCGAACTCGCGACCCCGACCTTGGCAAGGTCGTGCTCTACCAACTGAGCTATTCCCGCATCATTGTCTTTCAATCTGCTGCGGCGTTGACCGCCTTAGCGCAACTGAACTACCTGATTCAGAACATTTGTTACTTTTACTGCTCCGTACCTGTTGTAAATTCTTCACCGGTACGGGGTGCGCATTATACGAGAAATCCTTCCCGCCGCAAGCGTTGCAAAGCAAAATTTTGCGCTTTGCGCGCGTTTGCTGTTTTAATCGGCAAACTGCTGCTTTCCTGCGCACCCGCGTTAATTTACAGCTGCAGGAAGTGCTCGCGGTAGTAGGCCAGCTCGGCAATGGACTCGCGAATGTCGTCCAGCGCCTGATGCGTACCGGCCTTTTTAAAGCCTGGCAGAATCTCTGGCTTCCAGCGGCGCGCCAGCTCTTTCAGCGTGCTGACATCCAGATAGCGGTAGTGGAAATAGGCTTCCAGCGCCGGCATGTACTTAAACAGGAAGCGGCGATCCTGGCCAATGCTGTTGCCGCAAATCGGTGAGGTGTTGGCCGGAACCCACTGCTGCAGAAACGCAATCGTCGCCTGCTCCGCCGCACGATCGTCATGCTGGCTGGCTTTCACGCGCGCAACCAGCCCGCTATTGGTGTGGGTGCGCACGTTCCAGTCATCCATCAGCGCCAGCTGCGCATCGGACTGATGCACCGCCAGTACTGGACCTTCGGCCAGAATATTAAGATTGGCGTCCGTTACAATGGTGGCGATCTCAATAATGCGATCGCGCTCCGGATCCAGTCCGGTCATTTCCAGGTCGATCCAAATCAGATTGTTTTCATTTCCCGCTGTCATGCATTTCCCGCCTGTTGCCAAAGTCGTCATTAGCCTGAATTAAGGTGTATCATAGACGTTTTGCCCAGCGGGGCGAAGCCTGGCGAAAGCGTGAGAGGATGCGTGAGCAAAAATAAATTGTCGAAGGGTCAACAACGTCGCGTCAGCGCCAACCATCAGCGTCGTCTGCAGCAACGGAACGAAAAGCCGGAACCGGACGACAGCCTGTTTGGTGAAGCCTCTGAGGGCGTAGTGATCAGCCGCTTTGGCATGCACGCGGATGTGGAAGACAGCGCCGGCGAGGTGCATCGCTGTAATATCCGCCGCACCATTCGCTCGCTGGTCACCGGCGACCGCGTGGTGTGGCGCGCCGCCGGCGAAAACGGCGGCAAAGGTATTGTTGAAGCCGTACACCCGCGCCAGACGGTGCTGACGCGCCCGGACTTCTATGATGGCGTAAAACCGATCGCCGCTAACATTGATCAGATCATTATTGTGTCGGCGATCCTGCCGGAGCTGTCGCTGAACATTATCGATCGCTATCTGGTGGCCAGCGAAACGCTCGGCGTGGAGCCGCTGCTGGTATTGAATAAAACCGATCTGCTGGATGACGACGCGCGGGCGTTTGTCGATGAGCAGATGGATATCTATCGCCACATTGGCTATCGCGTACTGATGGTGTCGAGCCGCGCCAAAGACGGACTGAAGGATCTGGAAGCGGCGCTCACCGGCCGGGTCAGCATTTTTGCCGGCCAGTCGGGCGTGGGCAAATCCAGCCTGCTGAACAACCTGCTCGGCCTCGACCTGGCAGGCGATGAGATCCTGACCAATGATGTGTCGGATGTGTCCGGCCTCGGCCAGCACACCACCACCGCCTCACGGCTGTATCACTTCCCGCACGGCGGCGATGTCATCGATTCGCCAGGCGTGCGCGAGTTCGGTTTGTGGCATCTGGAGCCGGAACAAATTACTCAGGGATTTGTCGAATTTCGTGAATTTCTCGGCGGTTGCAAGTTCCGTGACTGCAAGCACGACAACGACCCAGGCTGCGCCATCCGCGAAGCGGTGGAGAACGGGATCATCGACATTTCACGCTTCGATAACTACCACCGTATTCTGGAGAGCATGGCGCAGGTAAAAACGCGTAAAAACTTTTCCGCCAGCGAAGATTAACGGGTACAACGGCACATTCGCCAACTGACCGGGGCGCTGCTACAATCCGCCCCCTTTTGTGTAAACCAAACGTTATTAAGCCAGGAGGCAACGGTGTTTGATCGTTTTAAACTCGGCCTGAATCACATTCTGCCTAAAAAAGCGCTGACCGAACTCGCCGGTTGGGGCGCCAGCCGCCGCGCTGGCTGGCTGACCAAAGCGGTCATCGACATTTTTGTCTGGTTCTACAAAGTGGATATGGCGGAAGCCAGCAAGCCGCACACCGGCAGCTATCGCACCTTTAATGACTTCTTTGTACGCCCGTTAAAAGAGGGTGCGCGCCCTATCGATCCGGACGCTTCGCTGCTGGCCTTGCCAGCCGATGGCGCCATCAGCCAGCTGGGCCGTATTGCTGGCGATCAGATCTTCCAGGCCAAAGGCCACACCTACTCGCTGCAGGCGCTGCTGGCCGGCAATGACGATCTGGCGGAAAAATTTGTCGACGGTGAGTTCGTTACCACGTACCTTGCGCCGCGCGACTACCACCGCGTGCACATGCCGTGTAACGGCATCCTGCGCGAAATGATCTACGTGCCGGGCGACCTCTACTCGGTTAACCCGCTGACCGCGCGCAACATCCCGAACCTGTTTGCCCGTAACGAACGCGTGATCTGCGTATTCGATACCGATCACGGCCCGATGGTGCAGATCCTCGTGGGCGCCACCATTGTCGGCAGCATCGAAACCGTCTGGGCCGGCACCGTGACGCCGCCGCGCGAAGGGGTGATCAAACGCTGGCGCTACCCATCGGCCGATCATGATGGCGCGGTCGTGCTGCTGAAAGGTCAGGAGATGGGCCGCTTTAAGCTGGGCTCGACGGTGATCAACCTGTTCGCGCCGAACCGCGTTAAGCTGGCTGAAAGCCTTGAAGCCGAAAGCAAAACCCGCCTGGGTCAGCCGCTGGCTATCGCCCTGCCGCAGCCCGGCGACAGTGCTCCGCTCATCGACTAATTCCGGGAAACACCGCCGTGCGCGCCTCTCTTTTTCTGCTGCTGAGCCTGGTGCTCAGCAGCACCGTCTTTGCCGCCACCGTTCCACCCGCCAGCCAGTTAAAACAGGATCTGGAAACGGCGAAATCCGCGAAAAGCTCGCCCAGCCAGGCCGAACAGGTGCAGGCGCTGGAAGCAGCAATTAATTTCCTGTCCGAACGCGACGACTCGCTGGAGCGGGCGAAACAGTATCAGCAGGTGATCGATGATTTCCCGCGGCTGGCGCGCGAGCTGCGTCAGCAAATCGCCACGCTGACTGACAGCAGCAAGCCAGTGCGCAGCAACATGAGCAATGCCGAGCTGGATCAGGAGATCCTGCAGGTTAGCAGCCAGCTGCTGGAGGAGAGCCGCCAGGCGCAGCAGGAGCAGGATCGCGCCCGCGAAATCAGCGATTCACTGTCGCAGCTGCCGCAGCAGCAGACCGATGCGCGGCGCGCCATGACCGAAAGCGAACGGCGCGCACAGGGCGTGGCGGCTGCCGCTACCCCGCTGGCACAGGCGCAGATTTATGCGCGTCAGACCGAGAGCGCTGCCAGTAAAGCGCGGGTAGATGAGCTGGAGCTGGCGCAGCTGTCGGCCAATAACCGTCAGGAGCTGGCGCGCATGCGCGCGGAAGTGCATCAGCGCAAAGCGACCCAGCTGGATAACTATCTGCAGGCGCTGCGCAATCAGCTCAACAACCAGCGTCAGCGCGAAGCCGAACTGGCGCTGGAGCGCACCGAACAGCTGGCGGAAAACAGCGGCGATCTGCCGGCCTCCATCAGCGATCAGTTCCGCGTTAACCGCGAGCTCTCCGCCGATCTGAATCAGCAGGCGCAGCGTATGGATCTGGTGGCCTCGCAGCAGCGTCTCGCCACCAATCAGACATTGCAGGTGCGCCAGGCGCTGAGCACGCTGCGCGAGCAGTCACAGTGGCTGGGCGTGTCGAATCTGTTGGGTGAAGCGCTGCGCGCGCAGGTGGCGCGCCTGCCGGAGATGCCGAAATCCCAGCAGATCGACAGTGAAATGGGCCAGCTGCGCGTGCAGCGGCTGCATTATGAAGACCTGCTGGAGCGCCAGCAGGCGCTGCGCAAAGAGAAACAGGCGGACGGCACGCCGTTCACCAGTGAACAGACGCGCATTCTGGATGCCCAGCTGAAAACCCAGCGTGAACTGCTGAACTCACTGATTTCCGGCTGCGACACGCTGATTCTGGAAATCACCAAGCTGAAGGTTTCCAATACGCAGCTGCAGGACGCGCTGAGTGAAGTCAAAGAGGCGACGCACCGCTATCTGTTCTGGACCGCCGACGTCAGCCCGGTTGGCCTGAAATATCCGCTGGATGTGGCCACCGATCTGACTCGCCTGCTGTCGCTGGACACGCTGGGCCAGTTGGGCAAAGCGCTGGCGATGATGTTCACTAACCGCGAAACGGTGCTGCCGATCATCGGCGCCATTCTGCTGGTGGGCTTTAGCATCAGCACGCGTCGTCACTACAACGCCTTTATGGCGCGCGCGGCCAGCCGCGTGGGGAAAGTAACGCAGGACCGCTTCAGCCTGACGCTGCGCACCGTCTTCTGGTCGATTCTGGTCGCGGTGCCGCTGCCGGTACTGTGGGCCGCGCTCGGCTTTGGCCTGCAGCACGCCTGGCCTTACCCGTTTGCCGTAGCGATTGGCGATGGCATCACTGCCACCCTGCCGCTGCTGTGGGCGTTCATGATCAGCGCGGCGTTTGCCCGTCCTGACGGCCTGTTTGTCGTGCACTTCCGCTGGCCGCAGGCGCGGGTCGCGCGCGCCATGCGTTATTACTCGCTGACGGTCGGCCTGATCGTACCGCTGATTATGCTGCTGATTGCTTTCGCCAATCTCGACGATCCGCAGTTCTCCGCCACGCTGGGGCGCCTGTGCTTTATTCTGATCTGCGGGGCGCTGAGCATTGTCACCGTCAGTCTGAAACGCGCCGGTATCCCGCTCTATTTGGATAAAGAGGGCAACGGCGACAACTTCGTTAACCGGATTCTGTGGAACCTGATGATCGCCATTCCGCTGGTGGCGGCGCTGGCCTCCTGCATTGGCTATCTGGCCACCGCGCAGGCGCTGCTGGCGCGTCTGGAAACCTCGGTCGGCATCTGGTTCTTCCTGCTGGTGATTTACCACATCATTCGCCGCTGGATGCTGATTCAGCGCCGCCGCATCGCTTTTGACCGCGCGCGCCAGCGTCGTGCCGATATGCTGGCCAACCGCGCGCGCAGCGAAGAGGAAAAAGAGCAGCAGTCTGCCGTCAGCACCGATACCGTGGAAGTCGAAGAGCCGATTATCGATCTGGATGCGATCAGCGCGCAGTCGCTGCGGCTGGTCCGCTCGATTCTGACGCTGATTGCACTGGTGTCAGTGATTGTGCTGTGGTCTGAGATTCACTCCGCGTTCAGCTTCCTCGACAACATTCCGCTGTGGGATGCCAGCACCACGGTGCAGGGCGTCGAGAGCGTACAGCCCATTACGCTGGGTGCCGTGCTGATCGCCATCCTGATCTTTATCATTACCACCCAGCTGGTGCGCAATATGCCGGCGCTGCTGGAGCTGGCGCTGCTGCAACACCTCAGCCTGTCGCCCGGTACCGGTTACGCCATTACCACCCTGACCAAATACGCGCTGATGCTGGTCGGCGGTCTGATTGGCTTTTCGATTATTGGCGTGGAGTGGTCAAAACTGCAGTGGCTGGTAGCGGCGCTGGGTCTGGGGCTGGGCTTCGGGATGCAGGAGATCTTTGCCAACTTTATCTCCGGTCTGATCATCCTGTTTGAGAAACCCATTCGTATCGGCGATACCGTGACCATTCGCGATTTGACCGGCAGCATCACCCGCATCAATACGCGCGCCACCACCATTACCGACTGGGACCGCAAAGAGATTATCGTGCCGAACAAGGCCTTTATCACCGAGCAGTTCGTCAACTGGTCGCTGTCGGATTCGGTGACGCGCGTGGTGCTGACCATTCCGGCACCGGCCCACGTTAACAGCGAAGAGGTGACGACCATCCTGAAGCAGGCGGCCGATCGCTGCACCTATGTGCTGGATATGCCAGCGCCGGATGTGTTCCTGGTGGACCTGCAGCAGGGCATTCAGCTGTTTGAGCTGCGCGTGCACGCGGCGGAGATGGGCCATCGTATGCCGCTGCGTCATGAGCTGCATCAGCTGATTCTGCGCGGCTTTGAAGAGCATGGCATTGAGATGCCGTTCCCGCCGTTCCAGGTTCGCATGGAAACGCTGGGGCGCAAAACGCCGGCCAGCAACGGTTCGCCTGGCAGCCGGACCTTCAAATCCGGTGGCCTGTAAAACAAAACGCCCGGTATGCGCCGGGCGTTTTTTCTTTACGCGCGGGTTACTTCACAAACTCTTCGCCCTGCGCGATATCTTTTTTCAGCGTCTCCAGCATGCCGTTGAGCGCCTGCTGTTCGAAATCACTGAGCGGCCCGAGCGGACGGCGTTCGGCGATACCGTTTTTGCCCAGCAGCAGCGGCTGCGAGAAGAAGCGCGCGTACTCGCCGTCGCCTTCCACATAGGCGCACTCTACGACATTGGCTTCGCCCTGCAGTGCACGAATCAGCGACAGACCAAAGCGCGCCGCCGCCTGGCCCATCGACAGCGTCGCCGAGCCGCCACCGGCTTTGGCTTCCACCACTTCGGTACCGGCATTCTGAATACGTTTCGTCAGGTCGGCGATCTCCTGCTCGCTGAAGCTGACGCCTTTAACCTGCGACAGCAGCGGCAGAATGGTCACGCCTGAATGCCCGCCGACCACCGGCACTTCAATCTCCGTAGGCTGTTTGCCCTTCAGGGCAGCGACAAAGGTATTGGCGCGAATCACATCCAGCGTCGAGACGCCAAACAGCCGGTTTTTATCGTACACACCGGCTTTTTTCAGCACTTCGGCGGCAATCGCCACCGTGGTATTTACCGGGTTAGTGATGACGCCAATCAGCGCTTTTGGCGCGGTGGTCGCCACCTGTTCAATCAGGTTACGCACGATACCGGCGTTGACGTTAAACAGATCGGCGCGGTCCATGCCAGGTTTGCGTGCCACACCGGCCGAGATCAGCACCACATCGGCGCCGTGCAGAGCCGGCGTCGCATCTTCGCCACTGAACCCTTCAACTTTCACGGCGGTAGGAATGTGACTGAGATCAACCGCGACGCCTGGTGTCACCGGGGCAATGTCATACAGTGAGAGGGCTGAACCTGCGGGTAATTGGGTCTTGAGCAGCAGAGCGAGTGCCTGGCCAATACCACCAGCTGCACCGAGAACGGCAACTTTCATCCTGAACTCCTTATTAAGGTGGGGCAGAGATATGCCGGAAATCCATCAGGTTACGAGTTTAATCAACTTCTCAGGCGATAGCGACACACCTGTCGCGCAATAACATTACGCCGCAATCGGCTCCCGAGACATCTCCACTTCAGAAGTCGCCTGAATGATCCAGTCGCAGCCAGAAGACTATGGACGGCAATGATCATCGTTTTGTTGTTACCACTTCAATAATATAACAACTTTGCAACCTTCGCTTTGCGCGCCAGCGCGCGATTTTGGTGCAGGATAAAACTCTGTTATCATGCCCGCCCCACACGCGCATGCCGTGAATTCACGCATCCGCTTATTGCATAAAAATTCATCTAAATGCATAATAATTTATCTGCGACGGGCCTGTTGCCTGCTGCAACCCTCTTTTATTGGTAGCTTATGCGAAACCCATCTAAACAAGACGATCTAATAAAGGCGTTCAAAGCCTTACTGAAAGAAGAAAAGTTCAGCTCTCAGGGCGAAATTGTCCAGGCGCTGCAGGAAGACGGCTTCGGCAACATCAACCAGTCAAAAGTTTCTCGTATGCTGACCAAGTTTGGCGCGGTGCGCACGCGTAACGCCAAAATGGAGATGGTGTACTGCCTGCCTGCCGAACTGGGCGTGCCCACCACCACCAGCCCGCTGAAGAATCTGGTGCTGGATATCGACTATAACGATGCGCTGGTAGTGATTCATACCAGCCCGGGCGCAGCCCAATTGATCGCCCGCCTGCTCGACTCCCTCGGCAAAGCCGAAGGCATCCTCGGCACCATCGCCGGTGACGACACCATCTTTATTACGCCAGCGCGCGCCTTTACGGTGAAGCAGCTGTATGACGCCGTGCTGGTGTTATTCGAACAGGAACTATAAAACCCTGTATGTTACCGGCGGTTCACCTGCCGGTAACCTTGCCTGCCCACCCGCGTTTCTCCCGCTGTTTTATCGCCAACACCTTACAAAATAACCGCTTAGCCATATTCCGCCGGGTTCTCAATGCGGGGAAGTATTGGTACGACCTTTTCGCCTGCTTAACCCTTTGCGCTATTTTACGCTGCTTTACAATTAGTGCTTAGCGGTTATCTCTTGCTTTTAGCGCGCAGCCAGCTTGATCAACCACATTGTTTCGCACAAAAAGATAATTTGATGCAGATCATTGTTTTTGCATGGAAATACACCCTCCTGGTTAAGATCCAGGCGGTTTTAATAACTTTGCGTTATAAAAATGTGCCATAAGGATAAAGAATTACAACCAATCATTATTAGCGGGATATTAATTTCATGGGTGATTAGATCTATACTTCTTTTCGTGATGCAAATCACACGAAATCAAAAAGAGAAAAACAGAAGACGAGGAAAAATACCATGAACGTTAAAACTACTATCGCCACCCTGAGTGTTCTATCTGCCCTGTCATTTGGTGCTTTCGCCGCAGATTCTATCAATGCCGAACAGGCAGCGAACCTGCAGCCGGTCGGCACCATCAGCGTCAGCGGCATTGGCGGCTCACCGATGGATATCCATCAGCAGCTGAACGCCAAAGCTGAAGCGCAAGGTGCTAAAGCCTATCGCGTTGTTGAGGCTTATAACGACAACAGCTACCACGCAACCGCGGAACTTTATAAATAAGTTTGCCGGAACAAGATGCAGTGTGAACGGCGACCCGTTTGAGAGGCGTTTGCCTCTCAGGTTGCCCACCCCATTTCAGGAGAGTGAATCATGAAAACCAAATTATCTATTGCTGTACTGAGTCTGGCTTCCGTTCTGTCTTTTGGCGCCAGTGCTGCCACCCTGGTAACCAACACCCAGGCTGAAAATCTGCAGCCGCTGAATCAGACCATTAGCGTGAGCGGCGTCGACGGCGACCAGACCAATATCCGTCAGGAACTGTCCCAGAAAGCCGATGCTCAGGGTGCGAGCCATTACCGCATCATTGAGAACAATCAGGACAACACCTTCCACGTGACGGCTGAACTGTACAAATAAACTTTAACTATCGATCCGGCGTTATGCAGTCGCCGGGAGAAGATCGACGACCCGCTTACCCTCTTCGTGCCGCAGGTTGTTGATTCTAATGAGGAGACGAATTATGAAAATCAAAACAACCATCGCAACCGCTACGCTGCTTTCTCTGTTCGCTTTTGGCGCTTCGGCTGCCCAACTGGTAACGGATGAATCCGCGCAGAATCTGCAATCTACCGGCCAGACCATTACCGTTAGCGGAACAGGCGGCTCACCTATGGATTACCGCGCTCAGCTTTCTCAGAAAGCCGATGAGCAGGGTGCCAGCGCGTATAAAGTGATTGAAGCGCGCACCGGTGACAGCTATCACCTGACTGCAGAGCTGTACAAATAATTCCTCGTCAATTCTGACGAACCCTTTGGCCCCGCCTGCCGGGGCCCTTTTTGGTTGTGCTACTGAACATTAAAGCGGAGCTGGCCTTCCAGCTCCTCTTCTGCCTCATCGAATAGCAATATCAGCGCACCATAGCGGCGTTTCTGACCTTTCCCCAGATTGATGAACGCAATTTCCAGCGGCAGCGGGATCTGCTCGCCGATGATCATTTCCCACAGATCGTCCAGATCGTGAATGGTGCGATCCGCCAGCGCGAAACGTTCGCAAAACTGACGGTAGAAATGAGCCTGATCGACGATTTCATTGAAGTCGAAACGCTCGGTTCTCATGGTGACATCCTCTCGCTACGCCAGACCGCCGAGGTGCAGCGCTTTGACTTCCAGATACTCTTCCATGCCCAGCACCGATCCTTCGCGTCCCAGCCCGGACTCTTTCACGCCGCCAAACGGCGCCAGCTCGGTCGAGACCGCACACTCGTTGATCCCAATCATGCCGGCTTCCAGCGCCGCCGAAACGCGGAACACGCGCTGCAGATTCTGCGTATAGAAGTAAGCCGCCAGACCGTATTCGGTGTTGTTGGCGCGCGCGATCACCTCAGCTTCATCGTCAAAGCGGAAGCAGGCGGCCACCGGACCGAAGGTCTCTTCCTGCGCCAGCTGCATCTCTTCATGCGCATCGGCAATCACCGTCGGCTGCCAGAAGTTGCCGCCCAGCGGATGACGCTCGCCGCCCACCAGCAGTTTCCCGCCTTTGCTCAGCGCATCTTTGACATGCTCCGCCACTTTCTCCACCGCGGACGGCTCAATCAGCGGCCCGACCACCACGCCCGGCTCCACGCCATTGCCCACTTTCAGTTTGCCCACCGCCTCAGCCAGCTGATGCACAAAGCGGTCGTATATTGCGTTGTGGATATAGAAGCGGTTAACGCTGACGCACACCTGCCCGGCGTTGCGGAATTTGTTGGCGATAGCCCCCTGCACCGCCGCGTCGATATCGGCATCGTCAAACACGATATAGGGCGCGTTGCCGCCCAGCTCCATCGAGACTTTCTTCATGGTTTCGGCCGCGTTCCGCATCAGCGTTTTCCCCACTGCGGTGGAACCGGTAAAGGAGATTTTACGCACCGCGCGGGAAGCCATAATGGCGTCGCTGATGGCGTGCGTGTCGCCAGCTACCGCGTTCAGCACGCCGTCCGGCACGCCCGCTTTTTGTGCCAGCGCCACCAGCGCAAAGGCGCTGAGCGGGGTGTTATTGGCTGGCTTGATGATGCCGGTGCAGCCGGCCGCCAGCGCCGGGCCGAGTTTGCGCGTCAGCATCGCCATCGGGAAATTCCACGGCGTGATGGCCGCGACCACGCCAATCGGCTCGCGCGTCGCCAGAATGCGCGAACCGGCTTTGGCTGGCGGGATAATTTCGCCGTTGGCGCGCTTCGCCTGCTCGGCAAACCATTGAATAAAGCTGGCGGCGTACTCTACTTCACCCTCGGCTTCCTTTAGCGGTTTGCCCTGCTCGGCGGTCATCAGCTGGCCCAGCCAGCTTTTGTGCTCAATGATCAGCTGGTACCAGCGATAAAGGATTTCGCTGCGCTGTTTGGCGGTTTTGTCGCGCCACGCCGGAAAGGCGCGCTGCGCGGCGGCAATCGCCTGTTCGGTTTCAGCCTTGCCGGCTTTCGCCACCTGCGCCAGTACCTCGCCGGTGGCCGGATTGGTGACATCAAAGGTGCTGCTGGCGGTGTGCCACTGGCCGTCAGAGAAGTAGCCAGTGTTGAACAGTTCGTGTTGTTGCAGGGAAGTGGACATCGTTATTCTCCTGTCAGTAAGCATCCTGTCAGGAAAGTATAGATGGCAATAATCGGGCAATGAGGGTCAGCGTGGCATCAGGCCAGCCGCTGCGCCAGGCAGCGGCCAGTTTCAGATTTGGATGAGGGTGTTCTGGTACTTATCCAGCATCATCGACAGCCGTTTCACCGGTTCAGTCACACTGGCCGGGGCGGCATAGTGCTGCAGCTTCTGCTGATAAACGTCCAGCTCCTGCAGCAGGCGCTCAAAGTAGTAGCGCCGTTTATCATCGCTGCTGGCCGCAATAATGCGGTCGGCGGTGGCGCGCAGCTGGCGGTGATACGCCGACAGATCGGCATTGACCGGTACCTCCGCGTTGCGCAGGCGCTGATGACCAATAATCAGCGTGAGCGCAATCCGGTATTTGTCGATATCGCCCGGGAACAGGTTAAGCAGCAGGAACAGCTGCTGATAAAGCGCCGGTAAATGGTTTTCCCGCCGGCGCGCCTGATTGGTGGTCAGCGCGGCCACCGCAGCATACATAAAGCGATTCAGCAGCTTGCGTCCGGTGCGGGCTTTGGATTTGTCACGAATCAGCAAAATCACCATCATCGCTACAAAGCTGCCAATCCACTGACCGAGCGCGTTGTCGAGAAACACGTTGAACTCAAACTTCATCGGGTTATCCAGCACCAGCACATTGATGGTGCCGATCAGCGCGCCCAGCGTACCAATCTGCCGCCGCTGTACAAAGATGCCGCCGATAAAGCCGAGTGCGCCAATCGCGATACACAACAGCAAGGCACTTTGCTGGGTGCCCGGCAATACCCAGATGAAGTAGAGCATGCCCAGCGGCACCGCAAAGGCCATGCCGTAGAAGAAGTCTTTCGCCATCATCAGCGGATTCGGCATACGCATCGCCAGCGCGGTAATCACCGCCAGCATCACCATGCAGCCGCTGCCGGAAGTCCAGCCGGTATACAGCCAGAACAGCGAACCGAGCGCGGTGGCGACAAAGGTACGCACGCCATTGATCATCGCATGATGCGTCTCCGCTGAACGCGCCTGGATCACCACCTCACGCTGCAGAATGCTCTCCTCCAGCGTGGTGATACGGCTGTTACTTTTGACGCCATTGATCAGCAGCAGATATTCGGTCGCCGCGCCGACCCAGCTGGCCAGGGTAAACGGCACGCTTTTACTGCTAACACCAATAACGCGGCGCATCAGCTTCATGCGCTTATGCACGTCGCTGACGCTGGTTATCTCTTTTTCAATCAGCAGACGATACTGCGGGGGGATGTAATCCGGGCGCGAATTCTGAATCAGGAAGGTCTCAGCGGCCTGAGTAATCAGCGTCAGCGATAGCGTGTTGAGCATTTGCAACCGGCGGCTGGTGTTGCTCCAGCGCGACGACTCCATCAGCAGCTGGCTGCGCATACCGTTGAGCGCGGTCGTGCGGCGCACCAGTGCGCTCCAGGCTTTGTCGACTTCCTCTTTATCCTCGTGTGCCACGCACAGCTGCAGCAGGCGGTAGTGCGCTACCAGCAGCGCATCCACTTCCGCATCAATCACTTTCTTGATCGAGCGCGGAGAGAACAGCATGTCGGCGAGAATGGCGCACAGGATACCGAGCACAATTTCGCTGCAGCGCTCCACGGCGAACTGCGGCGCCAGCGTCAGACCGCCGCTGGCATCTGCGGTCACCACGATGATCAGCGCAGTGTAGCCGGCGAGGCCCAGCGCGTAGGAGTTTTCGACTTTAATCAGCGATGAGAGCCAGACGCACATGCCGGCCCACAGGCAGCACAGCAGCAGCATCACCACCGGCGCGCGCACCGTCGCAATCATGATGGTGAGTGCAGCGATACAGCCGATAAAGGTGCCGATAATACGCAGAACGCCACGGTAGCGCAGTGCGCCAGAGTAGGGATCGCCGCCCGCGGCAAAGGCGGTGCCGCCAGCCACGATGCCGGCGGTCATCACCGCCCAGCGCGGCGTTTCCAGATTGAAATGAAAGCCAATCATCAGCGCTGCCACCAGCGCGAAGGTCAGCTTTACCGGGAAACGCAAAAACTCAATCATATCGCCCCCGCTTAACCAAACTCACGCAGGCGGTTGAACAGCTGCGCCATCGGCGACACTTTGGTCTGGCGGTCTTTGTCACCGGTGATCACCACGGTGGCGGTGGTCCCCGCCGGGAAGCGGTTGCCGGGTTGATCGTCAAGGCGAATACGCACCGGCACGCGCTGCGCCAGACGCACCCACTCAAGGTTGGAGTCCACGGTGGCCATGCCTTTGCTGTCGACGCTGCTGCTGCTGTTGGTCACGCCAGCCGCGATGCTGTCAACCGTGCCGCGCAGCACCGTGTTGCTGCCCAGCGGGGTAATCTCCGCGCGGAAGCCGGGACGCACACCATCCAGCTTGGTCTCTTCCATGTAGGCCAGCACGTAGAACGAGTGCTGCTGCACCAGCGCCACGGCCACCGAGCCGCGCGTGATGAATTCACCCTGATAGACGTTGAGGTTGGTGACCCAGCCGTCGGACGGCGCTTTGATGGTGGTGCGATCGAGGTCGATCACCGCCAGATCGCGCGTCGCCACCGCTTTGGCCAGCTGATGTTCGCTGGTCTGCAGGTCGCTGTTCGACTGCTCAATGGCTTCACGCGACATCGCGCTGGTACCGAGCTGGTTACGGCGCGCCGCTTCACGGCGTTTTTCGCTGACCAGCGCCTGGTAATATTCGACATCCGCCTGCGCCTCATCCAGCGCTTTCTGGTAGCGCGGACGGTCAACGATAAACAGCGTATCGCCTTTTTTCACCAGCTGGTTGTCGTGTACCGGGACGTCAGTGATCAGTCCGGTCACGTCCGGGGAGATCGCCACCACGTCGGCGGAGAATTTGGCGTCACGCGTCCACGGCGACTCGGTATAGAACACCCAGGCGCGGAAGATGATAATAACAGCGATGATAACCAGCAGGAGCGTAATGGCGTAACGCGCGATTTTTCTTATTAGCGCTTTCACTTAAAACCTCAGACGAATAGACGGGATACAAGGTAAAACACACAGCAATACAGCGCTGTGTTAAAAAGTGCCGGGTGCCACACCAGATCGTAAATCCCGCTGGGCGTCAGCACGCGTTTCACCAGCCAGAACAGCGCCAGCGAAACCAGTAGTTCAATGAAGATGGGCGGAAAAGACAGCCCGAATACGACAAATACCGGAAGCACACTCATTTCGGTTCCTTAGTTCGACCTTGCCGGATTGCACCGATACCTGCCCTCATGCCCTCTGGCACGTCGGGTTGATGATAGTGGGATGACGGATAATCTGATGACAACATTCAGGCCGCGTTGAGCTAATCATAGCGTATCATCGGGTAAACACTGCCGTGTTCAGGTGCGGTGAAGAGACCCAGCGTGCGTATAGTAACGCGCTTGACTATACGTTTTCTACATATTGTGAGCTAAATCACTTTTTAGCCAGAGTAAACAATGGAACGACTCAAAGGCATGTCCATTTTCGCCAAAGTGGTTGAATTGGGCTCATTTACCGCCGCCGCACGCCAGCTGCAGCTTAGCGTCTCGTCAATCAGCCAGATTGTTGCCAGACTGGAAGATGAGCTGCAGGTGAAACTGCTTAACCGCAGCACCCGCAGTCTGGGCCTGACCGAAGCCGGTAAGATTTATTATCAGGGCTGCCGCCGCATGCTGGCTGAGGCCTCGCAGGTGCACGAACAGCTGTACGCCTTCAACAACACGCCGATCGGGATTTTACGCATCGGCTGCTCAACCACCATGGCGCAAAATGTCCTCTCCGCCATGACCAGCGAGATGCTGCACGAATACCCGGGACTGAGCGTCAACCTGATGACCGGCATACCGGCGCCGGACCTGATTGCTAACGGGCTGGATGTGGTGATACGCGTCGGTGAGCTGCAGGATTCCAACCTGTTCTCGCGCCGGCTGGGTGCCATGCCGATGGTGGTATGCGCGGCGAAGAGCTACCTGGCCCAGCACGGCACGCCGGAAAAGCCGGCTGAAATCGACAACTTTTCCTGGCTGGAGTACAGCGTGCGCCCGGATAACACCTTCGAGCTGGTGGCGCCGGAAGGTCTGGTGACGCGCCTGACGCCGCAGGGACGTTTTGTCACCAATGATTCTCAGACGCTGATTCGCTGGCTGAAAGCCGGCTGCGGTATCGCCTATGTGCCGCTAATGTGGGTGATTGATGAGATTAACGCCGGTGAGATCGATATTTTGTTTCCGCAGTATCACTCGGAGCCGCGCCCGGTGTATGCCGTCTATACCGAGAAGGATAAGCTGCCGCTCAAGGTGCAGGTGTGTATCAATTATCTGACCGAGTATTTCAGGCAGGTGGCAAGGCAGTATCAGCAGCACCGCAAAAGTTAGCCGCCGTCTGGCGCTGGTGTGGTCGGCCTGAAGGGCGCATACGGGAAAATGCGGGGCAGTTATGCATGCCAGGTCACCCTGAAAGGTGACCTGGCAAAACAATTGAGTAATGCCGATCAGTTAAGTACCAAATTCAATTACCGCAGATTTCGTAGCGGCGCGATTAATCGCGCGTACTACTAGCAGCACCGTTCCCATCCATGCTTCGCGCAATAAATTGCGCCGCTACCAAAGTGTGCGTGCTGTTTACTCATAACTGACAAGCATTGTACAAACCCATTGCGCGGTTTTGACAGGGTGCGCACTGATGCGCACCAGCATGAACCTTAAGCCGTTCCGCCCACGGTAATTTTATCCAGCTTCAGCGTGGGCTGACCTACGCCGACCGGCACGCTCTGGCCCTCTTTACCGCACACGCCGACGCCCTTATCCAGCGCCAGATCGTTACCGACCATGGAAATCTGCTGCATCGCCTCAATGCCGGAGCCGATCAGCGTCGCGCCTTTCACCGGTTTGGTGACTTTGCCGTTCTCGATCAGATAAGCCTCGGAAGTCGAAAACACAAACTTGCCGGAGGTGATATCGACCTGGCCGCCGCCAAAGTTAGGGGCATAGAGACCATACTCCACACTCTCAATGATCTCCTGCGGCGTCGATTTGCCCGCCAGCATATAGGTGTTGGTCATGCGCGGCATCGGCAGGTGCGCATAGGATTCACGACGACCGTTACCAGTAGGCGGCACGCCCATCAGACGCGCATTGAGCTTGTCCTGCATATAGCCTTTCAGCACGCCGTTTTCGATCAGCACGTTGTACTGTCCCGGCACGCCTTCATCATCCACCGCCAGCGAACCACGCAGCCCCTGCAGGGTACCGTCGTCAACCACGGTGCAGAGTTCGGACGCCACCAGCTGGCCCATCTTACCGCTGAAGACGGAAGTCTCGCGGCGGTTGAAATCCCCTTCCAGACCGTGGCCCACCGCTTCGTGCAGCAGCACGCCTGGCCAGCCCGCACCCAGCACCACCGGCAGCGTACCGGCTGGCGCCGCGACGGCGGACAGGTTAACCAGCGCCATGCGCACCGCTTCGCGCGCCCAGACATCGGCCCGTACGTCGCCGCTCTCATCGGCGAGGAAAAATTCGTAGCCGGTACGCGCACCGCCGCCGCTGGCGCCGCGCTCGCGTTTACCCTGATCTTCCACCTGAACGCTAATGGACAGGCGCACCAGCGGGCGAATATCCGCCGCCAGCGTACCGTCGGTGGCGGCGACCAGCACCTGCTCGTAGACGCCGCTCAGGCTGGCATTCACTTCCTGCACGCGCGGATCAGCAGCGCGTGCCACTTTATCAACCCGGTGCAGCAGCGCGATTTTGTCTTCGCGCGTCAGGCTGTCCAGCGGATTGACTGGTGCGTACAGCGAACGGTTAAGCACCGCGGAGAGCGCGTGCGCTTTACCGTTGCCCTGCTCGCGCACAATACTGCGCGCCGCTTCGGACGACTGGCGCAGGGCGTTGAGGCTGATTTGATCGGCATAGGCAAAACCGGTTTTCTCGCCGCTTACCGCGCGGACGCCCACGCCCTGGTCGATGTGATAAGAGCCATCTTTAATGATTTTGTCTTCCAGCACCCAGGATTCATGGAAGCTGGACTGAAAATAGAGATCGGCATAGTCCAGACGACGTTCTGAAAGCTGCCCTAACAGGGAAAAAAGGTCCTGCTGATTAATGCTGTTCGCAGCTAGTAACTGCTCACTTACCAGATTCAGAGTCATCGTTTCTCACTCATTATGTGCTCGGATAGTCATAGCCTGCGGCAATTCCCCGACGGCGTCAAATTCACTTCTTATCGGCTTCGCGCGGTTTGCGCAGCACTTCATTGATTTCCGGCTTATCCAGCGGTCCGCTGATGTGATAGCGCAGCAGCGAAATCTTATTCCACAACGGTGCCAGCACCTTGCTGGCGGCAAAAACCGCCGCGCCGACCACCGGGTTAATCACAAACGCGGTGGCCACGCCAACCGAGGCGCCGATCTCCGGTGCCACCACCGCTTCCATGTCGATTTGCCGCTGCACCAGATCTATTTTGCCCTGCATGGCGATATCCGCTTCGAGGCCATCCACCAGCAGGTTATCGGTGCGCATCACGCCGTTTTCAATCCACGCCGTGCCGTTGATCGAATCAAACCAGAAACCTTCATTAAAGGTATCGCTAAAATCGAAGCGCAGCTTACGCAGCAGGGCATCGAAGCTCACCAGCCGCAACAACTGTCCGGCACGACCGGTGTTCACATCCGCAATCTGCCCTTTGCCGAAATGGGTTTTCAGCGTGCCGCTCAGCGTCTTTTCTGAAGGCTGCCACGGTGCGGAGCGCCAGTGCAGGTCATAATCAATTTTAAACGGCGCATCGCGCAGCGGCGTGTTCATGCCAAACCAGTTGGTGGCATCATTGATATTTTTGCCGCTCAGGCTGCCTTTTAACGAGGTGCGCTGCTCGCCCGCTTTGTTCACCCATTCACCCGCGACATTGAGCTTCGAGCTGCCGGTATCGACGCTGCCGTTAGTGAGTGCTAACGTCTCTCCCTGCGGCTGGAGCCTGGCCTGAATGTGGCCGAACTTCTGCCCGCGCAGCCAGCACTCAGCGCAGTTGAGCTGCAGCGCTGGCCAGCTGCGGAAATCAATGCCGCTGTCCCCACTGAACGGCGAGGAGGCCTTGCCCGCTTCGTCGTCACTCCATTGCGGATTGTAATAAAGATAGCTCAGGTCGATTTGCCACGGCGCGTGTTGTGCGGTTCGCAGGCTGCCGCGCGCTTCGCGGCTCTCCAGCTGCAGCTGCGTACTGCCGCCCGCGCCCTGGGTCACCGTGGCATTAACATCGTGCCACTGCTGGCCGCCGAGCGTCAGGGCCGGAGTGCGCAGCGTCACATCGCCCGGCAGCAGTGCGCCGCCGATGTCCGTCTCGCCCTGCGCATTGCGTGAACCCGTCGCGCCGGTCATCAGCCCCAGCCAGGCTTCGCCGTCCAGCGCCGGCAGATTAAGCACCATCCCACGCCGATCCGGTAGCGCCGGCGTGCTTTTGGCATCATTCAGCCAGATACCACGATCAACGCGCAGCTGCGGCTCCAGCAGCCAGCGGCTGTTAAAGCGATGGTGCTCACGCACGCTGCCGCTGAGGTTAAAACTGTGCAAATCGCCGCTGGCATTAATGGCGATGGGCAGTGCCTCACCGGCCTCTTTATCCAGTGGTGGAGGTAAGTGACTGCTCACTGTCTTGCCGTCACCGTTGATATCAACCTTGTAGCGCGCCCCACCCTGATGCGGCAGCGTGATGTCGACATTGCCCTGCCACGCCAGACTGCCGCCCAGCTTACTGCTTACGCTGGCAGGCAGCATGGCCAGTTTTGCCGGCTGCCAGTCGCCCAGCAGTTTGACGTTAACGCCAAAATCATCGGGATTTTCCGTGGTGCTGAAACGCACGCCGGTGGGCTGACCGAACCAGTTGGCCTGCAGCTCTTCACTCTCCAGGTTTCCGTTGTTGTAGCGGAAACGTCCGGTCAGGTTTTTCAGCGTGGTGTTGAGCGGCTTAATGTGCAGGCTGTTGTTATTCAGCACCACGTTACCGCTGGCGTGCACCAGTTCCCCATCCAGCGGAATATCCAGGTTGAGCGAACCACGCACGTTGCCGCTAATCTGCAGCTGCTCCAGCGCCGCACCCAGCGTGGATTTGAGCGGCGTGCGGGCAAAATAGTCGGCGATATCTTTACCTTCGCCGCTCAAATCACCGTCAATGATCAGCTTCTCTTTCAGGTAATCCGGGATTACCGCACTGACGTTGCGCGCGTCCACCGCGCCCAGCCGGGTTTGCGCCGCCTTCATCCACAGACCATCGTTGATAAAATCGAGGTCGATATCGAGGTTTTGCAGCGCCGGCCAGCCTGGCTGGAACTGGAAGGTGGCATTGCGCACCGGCACGGCCACTTCAAACATGCCGTCGTGGTGCTTGAACGGGAACAGACGCGGATCGCCGGCAAACAGCAGCGTGGCATTCTCCACCTGGCCGCCTTTGACCGCTTCGCTGAGATACTGCGTCAGATCGTGGCCCATCAGCGGCTCAGGGAAGTAGCGCCACGCATCACCGGCGTCGGTGACGCGAATCCCGGCAAGAATGTCGAGGCGCGGCGCTTTACCGACATTTTGCTGATAGCGGAAATCGCCGCGCGCCCATAGCGAACGTGCCTGCACGTCCAGCTGCTGGCCATCCAGCGTCAGGCCGTTGCCATCGCGCAGCCAGTTAATCCTGCCGGTGACCTGCTGAATCTGTAACGGCGCCTGGAACATATCGCCGTACGGCACTTCGGCCTGGCCCATCTGCACATCCAGCTGGCCGTGGTTCAGACTGCCGCTGGCGCTGCCGCTCAGATTGCTGATGCCCGGCAAAAGCTGCCAGTGCTGCCACGCCAGATCGCGCCAGCGCGCCTGCAAACGCGTCTGCTCCGGCTGCGCCAGCGGAATATCCAGCGCCAGCGCGTCGATATAGCCGCGCGGCTGCAGCGCCCGCCAGTTGTCCAGCAGCGTGGGCGAGAGCGGCGCAAACAGTGGCACCAGCGGTGCCAGACGCTGCAGATCGAGCCGGGTGGCGCGCACCCGCACTTCCGCTGCACTGTTCGCGCCGATCATCTGTTTATCTTCCGGCTTCCACAGCAGGGCGATATGGCCGGCATCCCAGGCCACGCCGTCAGTCATCAGCCGGGTTTGCGGCACCGTCAGGCTCCAGCCATTCTGGTAGCGCGCCAGATGCGCGGTCAGGCCATCCACCTGCAGCTGATGATCGCCCTGCTCGCCGCGCCAGCGCGCGCCGCCTTTGCTCAGCAGCAGATCGCCTGCATACACCTCACCGTCGCGCAGATTGACCCACGCGGCCAGGCTGAAACGCGCGCTTTGCAGGCTGGTATTATCACGCAGCCAGCGGCCAATCCACGGGCGCACGTCCACGTCATCGGCCTGCATCCAGATGCGGCCGTCGTTGAGTAAGCCGTTGGTATCGTTAAGATCGAGCCGTACCTGCACCACGCCGTGCTGGCCGGTGAAGCTGGACAGGCTCACTTCGCCTTCGGCGCGATGGCGGTTGTCCTCGTTCAGCCAGGTAAGGCGGGGAATCGCCAGTTCGGCATGCTGGCCGGATGGCGTGAGAAAACGGATGCTGCTGTCGCGCAGATCGAAATGGTCAAACTGGCGTAAGAACAGATCGTTGATTTGGGCCGGTTTGAAGCTGTTTTTTTGCTCGTCGCTGGTGAGCAACGGACGGTTGGTTGCCAGCCGCAGCTGCCAGAAGGTGAGATCGCGGAACTGCCAGCGCCAGTGCAGCAGCGACTGCCACACATTGAGCGCCAGCGTAACGCGGCCAATCTGCAGCTCGCCATCTTTATCCATGTCGATACGCAGATCGCGCACCTGCAGGGTCGGGCCAAAATTCTCCCATTTTCCCTGAATTTCACTGGCATCGATGGTGACGCCGCTGACGCGCGAAAGGGTGTGCAGCACCTCGCCGCGATAGCTGTTGAGATGCGGCATCACAAGGCGCAGCCCGCTGACCAGCAGCGCCACAATGACGATGATTGCGGCGAGCAGCAGTAACAAAATCCCCGGCAACCGCCTCACACACCTCTCCTTGCTTTCCGTTGGGTTACGGCGTTCAACCTCACGACTTACATCATGACGACGTCAAACTGCTCCTGCGTGTAGAGCGGTTCAACCTGTACTTTGACCTGCTTGCCGACAAAAATTTCCACTTCGGCCAGCGCGTGCGACTCATCGCTTTTCAGCGCTTCACCCACTGCGGGTGACACGTACACCAGGAAGCTGTCGGAGTCGTAAGCGTGATGGACGCGGACGATTTCACGCATGATTTCATAGCACACGGTCTCCACCGTCTTCAGCGAACCGCGTCCCTGGCACACCGGGCAATCGGCACACAGCACATGCTCAATGCTTTCGCGCGTGCGTTTGCGCGTCATCTCGACCAGCCCCAGCGCGGAGAAGCCGTTGATGCTGGTTTTAACGCGATCTTTGCTCAGCGCGCTCTCCAGCGAGTGCAGCACGCGCCGGCGATGATCGTCATTATTCATGTCGATAAAGTCGATGATGATAATGCCGCCGAGATTACGCAGCCGCAGCTGGCGCGCAATCGCCTGCGTGGCTTCGATATTAGTATTAAAAATGGTTTCGTCGAGGTTGCGGTGGCCGACAAACGCACCGGTGTTAATGTCCACCGTGGTCATCGCTTCGGTCTGGTCGATAATCAGGTAACCGCCAGATTTCAGTTCCACCTTGCGCTCCAGCGAACGCTGAATCTCGTTCTCCACATCATAGAGATCGAAAATCGGCTGCTTGCCGTTGTACAGCTCCAGCTTGCTGGCCATCTCCGGAATATATTCGCTGGTAAATTCCACCAGCAGATCGCAGGTCAGGCGCGAATCGACGCGAATGCGATCCAGCGCTGCGCCGGCGAAATCGCGCAGCACGCGCTGCGCCAGCGCCAGCTCGCCGTACAGCAGGCAGCGCGTCTGGTTGCGCTTCTTACGCTCGCTGACTTTGGTCCACAGGCGCTTTAAAAATGCCGCGTCCTGCGCCAGCTCTTCTGCGCCAATGCCTTCTGCGGCGGTACGAATAATAAAGCCGCCGAGATCGTCACAGTAAGCGGCAACCACCGCTTTCAGCCGCTCACGTTCGGCTTCGCTTTCAATGCGCTGTGAGACGCCCACGTGTGAAGCCCCCGGCATAAAGACCAGGTAGCGCGACGGCAGCGTAATATCGGTGGTGAGGCGGGCGCCTTTGGTGCCGAGCGGATCTTTCACCACCTGCACCATTAAATCCTGTCCCTGACGCACCAGCTCGGCGATATCGCGCACGATAAAGTTCTTCTTCTCATCACCCGCCACGCATTCGGTGTGCGGCATGATGTCCGAGGCGTGCAGAAAGGCCGCTTTGTCCATCCCGATATCGACAAATGCCGCCTGCATGCCCGGCAGTACCCGGCTGACGCGCCCTTTGTAGATATTGCCGACAATACCGCGCCGCGCTTCGCGCTCAATATGGATTTCCTGCAGAATGCCGCCGTCAATATAGGCAACACGGGTTTCAGAAGGTGTCACATTTACCAGCAGTTCAGCCGTCATCTTGTCCCCTTAACGCACGCAGCGACTGAAAATGGCTCAGCAGTTCGCCGGTTTCCACCAGCGGCAATCCCACTACGGCGTGATAACTTCCATTGATGCGGCGCACAAAGTTGCCGCCCAGGCCCTGAATTCCGTACGCGCCGGCTTTATCCATCGGCTCGCCGCTAGCGATATAGTGCGAAATTTCCTCTGCCGTGATAGTGCGGAATGTCACGTCTGTGGTCACCAGGCAATCCAGCTCGCCCTGCGCATCGGCCAGCGCCACGGCCGTCATGACCTGATGGGTTTGCCCGGCCAGTTTACCCAGCATCTGCGCGGCATGCGCCGCATCGCGCGGTTTCTCCAGCACTTCGCCATTTAGCACCACGATGGTGTCAGCGCCCAGCACCGGCAGATCCTGCGGTGCTATCTGCACGCCGGCCCGCGCCTTATCGCTGGCCAGACGCCGCACATAAGACTCCGCCGCTTCGCCCGGCTGACGCTGCTCTTCAACATCGGTAATCAGGCGCTCAAACTGCAGGCCAAGCTGCGTTAACAGCTCGCGCCGACGCGGTGAGCCGGAAGCCAGGTAGAGGGTTATCATTGTATTCCTTATTGCACAGCAAACTGACGGCGAATCTTTCTCATCAGTAAGAATAGCCAGGGCCACAGGATACCGTCGACCACGCTACTCCAGAAGATTTCCGGGCGGAAGGAGACGTTGATGACCAGAAATTCTGCCCAGAAAACAATCACATCAACCGCCAGCGACAGCACCATAACCATTAATGCCTGCTGCCACAACGCCAGATTGCGGAATAGCTGAAATTTAAAGGCCACCAGATAGGCGATAATGCTGAACGCCAGCGCACGCACGCCCAGCGTTGAGCCGGCGACCAAATCCATAATGGCACCGAGGAAAAAGCCGGTGCCCACATTGACCCGGTGCGGCAGCGCCAGCACCCAGTAGATCAGGATCAGCAATAGCCACGATGGCCGGAACATGTAAATCTGATCCGGCCACGGCATAATTTGCAGGATAAGCGCAACAAGGAAGGACAGCCAGATCACCCAACGCCCCTGGCTGCGATATCGACTCAAGGCTGGCCTCCGCGCGAGTTCGCCGGATTACCCTGCGAACGGCTGCTGGCGGCGGGCTGTGGCGGCCCCATCTGCTGATTTTGCTGCATCATGGCGGGTGCCGGCGGCCCCATTTCGCCCGCGGGCGGCAGCACCTGCGGCATCATCTGCATCAGGCGTTCGTTGGCCACGCGATGTACTTCGTCCGGTGCCATCGGCATGTCGCCGTTCTTATCCGCACCCCACAGCAGCAGCAGGTAGCGCAGACGCTGCAGACCGGCGGTCGGACGCGCCTGAATCACGGTATAGGCACGCTGCGTATCCACTTTCACTGACGACACCACGCCGACCGGATACCCTTCCGGGAAGCGTCCGCCCAGGCCTGACGTCACCAGCACATCACCGACGCGAATATCCGTATTGCCCGGCAGATGCTCCAGCTGCAGATCTTCGCTGCAGCCGTTACCGGCGGCGATGACGCGAATATCGTTACGCAGCACCTGAATCGGCAGGGCGTGCGAGGCATCGCAGATCAGCAGCACGCGGCTGGTCATCTGCCCTACCGCCACCACCTGGCCGACCACGCCTTTATCGCTGATCACCGGCTGGCCTTCATACACGCCGTTGACGCTGCCTTTATCAATGATCACCTGATCGGTGTAAGGATCGGTGCCGGTGGAGATCACCTGGGTCACCATTTTGTGCTCATCCTGACGCAGCGGCGAGCCGAGCAGCTCACGCAGACGCGCGTTTTCCTGCTTGTATTGCCCCAGCATCAGCAGGTCACTGTTTTTCAGGAAGAGCTCACGGCGCAGCGCTTTATTTTCCAGCTCCAGCTGCTGGCGCGAGGCCAGCGTTTCGGAAACGCCGTCAAGAAGCTGTCGTGGCCCGTTGGCCAGGAAGTAAAATGGACTGACCGACGTGTCCAGGTAGTTGCGGATCTGGGAGAACGTGCTGATCCGGCTATCGGCGACAATAATCGCGATAGCCACAATCACGGCCAGAAACAGGCGCAACTGCAGGGAAGGTCCCCTGCTAAAAATCGGCTTCATAAATTCTGCGAATTCCTCGACATCAGGGAAGAAGCGTGAGTGTCAGCACTCACGCCTCCAGGGCTGGACGCTATACGCCGTCGTGCGCAGCGTCGCCAGTTACCCCGCATCCTGCAAACCGCAGTGACGACGTTGTGCCGCTGCTGCCCGGTGCCTGCTGCTGAGGCTGCCGTGCGGCATGCGATGGCCATCGTCCTGCCGTTGTGCTGATTTTGGGTATCGTCGCTATTCCCTGCGCAATTTGACCACGGTCTCAGCCGGAGAGGAATTACTCCTCGCTGAACAAATCGCCGCCATGCATGTCGATCATTTCCAGTGCTTTACCGCCGCCGCGCGCCACGCAGGTCAGCGGATCTTCTGCGACCACCACCGGAATACCGGTCTCTTCCATCAGCAGACGATCCAGGTTACGCAGCAGCGCGCCGCCACCGGTCAGCACCATACCGCGCTCGGAGATGTCAGACGCCAGCTCCGGCGGGCACTGCTCCAGCGCGACCATCACGGCACTGACGATACCGGTCAGTGGCTCCTGCAGCGCTTCCAGGATTTCATTCGAGTTCAGCGTAAAGCCACGCGGCACGCCCTCAGCCAGGTTACGGCCGCGCACTTCGATCTCGCGCACTTCGTCACCCGGATAAGCCGAACCGATCTCATGCTTGATACGCTCAGCGGTGGCTTCACCAATCAGCGAGCCGTAATTACGGCGCACGTAGTTAATGATAGCTTCATCGAAGCGATCGCCACCAATACGCACAGAAGAAGAGTAAACCACGCCGTTCAGGGAGATAACCGCAACTTCGGTCGTACCGCCACCGATATCCACCACCATCGAGCCGGTCGCTTCTGACACTGGCAGACCCGCGCCGATTGCCGCGGCCATGGGTTCTTCAATCAGGAACACTTCACGGGCACCGGCGCCCTGCGCCGATTCGCGGATGGCACGACGCTCAACCTGGGTCGCGCCGACCGGCACGCACACCAGCACGCGTGGGCTGGGGCGCATAAAGCTGTTGCTGTGCACTTGCTTGATGAAGTGCTGGAGCATTTTTTCAGTCACGAAGAAGTCGGCGATAACGCCATCTTTCATCGGACGGATAGCTGCGATGTTACCCGGCGTACGGCCAAGCATCTGCTTTGCATCATGACCAACAGCCGCTACGCTCTTTGGGGAGCCGGCGCGATCCTGACGAATGGCAACCACAGAAGGCTCGTTCAGCACGATGCCTTGTCCTTTTACGTAAATCAGGGTATTCGCGGTACCCAGGTCAATGGACAAGTCATTGGAAAACATGCCACGAAATTTTTTAAACATACTAAGGGATAATCCTGCAAGCTGGGGGCGGAAAATAAAATCCGCCTACTTTACCAACCACGCGAAGCCGCTACAAGGCGCAAAAACGTTCTGCTTCGGTGAAAAACCAGGCTGAATAATTTTTCGCGGCGGTGCTGCCGTCCGACACCGGCGTTAAACGGCGCTAAGCTGCCGCTCTAAACGCAAATTCACCCGCCGGTCGCGGGTGAATTCCGACATAAAATCTAACATTTCCCGCCGCCGATCGCGCCGGCTGCGCACGGCATAAAGGCGAAAAATAGCCGCCTGCTGCTGAATCTGTGGCTGACGCGCTAAATCCGGTAACGTTGTGAGTGTTTCTTCACGTTACTGTTCACCGGCAGCGAAGGAGCAAAAAAGTCGCCCTGGCCGCCCGCGACGCCCAGCCCGGCCAGCGTTTGCCACTCCGCGCGCGTGCGTACACCGGCGGCAAAGACTTTGGTGGGCGTGGATTTACACACTTCCAGCAAACTTTGCACGAACAGCTGATTTTCTGTGCGGCGCTCAATGTTGCGAATCAGGCCCGGATCGAGCTTGATCAGCTCAATCGGGAACTGCTTGATGTAAGCGCTACTCACCACCGTTAATCCGGCCTGATCTACCGCAATCCGACAGCCAAACGCGGTCAGCATACGGAAAACCGGCACTAAACGATTGATGTGTTGACAAACATCCGCCTCAGCAAGTTCAAATAAAAATCGTTTTCTTTGCGATTTACTGCACTGCAGCAGCAATTTTTGCAGCCAGCGCTGGAACGGCCGTTGCAGCAGCGAATCGATATTCACCGGCAGCGCCAGCGTTTCATCCGGCCAGACCTCCGACAGCGCCGCAATACGCATGACCAGCTGGCGATCCCAGCTGTCGGCCATGCCAAGCTGCAGCACCAGCGGCATGAACTCTGCCGACACCACCTCTTTATCGCCGTCGAACACGCGCGCCAGCATTTCACGGTGATGCACTTTGCCGTCCAGCAGCACCGCCGGTTTCTGGTACAGACGCGGGCCGCCGCGGTTCACGGTGTTTTCCAGCAGGGTACGCCAGCGCACGCTGCCGCGCCCCATCTCCAGCGTATTGCCCTCGCCCACCGACCAGTTGTTGCCGCCCTGCAGCGCCGCCCGACGCGTGGCCAGTTCGACATTCTCCATCACCTGCGACACCGACTCGCCGCTGCGCCAGGCGCTGATGCCAATGTGGATCAGATCATCGCGGTCCACCATGCGCATCGGCGGCAGCGAATCCACTGCATTTATCAGCTGGTCAGCAATGCTGTTGGCCTCTTTCAAAGTGCGGTGCGGCAGCAGTACGGCAAAGTCGCTGCGGAAATAGCGCGCCAGCAGCGCACCCGGATAGCGCAGCACGAAGGTGGAGAGCATGTTCACCAGGTCGAACAGGTATTCATCGACCAGCGTCGGCCCGAGGGTTTCATGTAGCGTGTCGAGGTCCGGCAGCCGCACCATCATCACCACACCGTGCGTGCCAACGTCTTCCTGGTCTTCCAGCAACGTGGCCAGCTGGTTATCGAAAAACAGGCGATTATTCAGGCCGGTGCGCGAATCCTGCGCGGCAAAGGTGCGGATTAAGGTGTCGATACGCAGACGCTGCTCGCCAGCTTCCTGTAAATCTCCCAGCAGCAGATCGATAGCGCGGCTGGCTTTCGGCGGCCATTCGGCGATGGTATCGCTGCGCGGCGTGCGCTCGCCAGCCAGAATGCGCTCCGCGCGCGCCTCCAGCCGCTCCATATGCTGCCAGCGGCGGTTAAGCCAGCGGTGCGTCATCACCAGCAGTGCCGACATGATCGCCACCACCGTCAGCAGGATAATCAGCGTGTAGGCACCGGTGAACGAGCGGAACCAGGTTTTGGCGGGATCGAGCACCACCACGCGCAGCGCCATGCCCGGCGCGTGCACCAGCGGCACATCCAGTTGAATGAAACGATTGGGCTCGTCTTCCAGCATCGGATTTTCATGGCGCGCGAGGCGGAACAGCACGGTATCATCGTGATGCAGTTCCAGCTGTTCGGCATTGATGACGGGCATCAGGCGCGTCAGCCACTGCGTCAGTTCCTGCGGTGACTGGTTTGCCAGCGCTTTATCGACTTCCGTCGCCAGTGTCTGCACACGGTTCTCTACGCGCTGCTGCGACAGCCAGATAAAACTAAAAGCGCAGCCTACCAGCATCAGTAACATCGCCAGTAAGCTTAATAAGGTAATAAACGCAGAAAACTTAGTTGTTAATCGCATCCCTGTGCCTGTATCACTGCGGTTTATGAACGCCAGCCAACTGTTCGCGCCAGCCGCGCTGGTGCAAACCTGAGCAAATTATCACAATTACCGATCCAAATCAGCGCCCGCCCGGCGCCGGGTTTCGCCACCCTGCGGCGCGAGTATAACGTCAAAGTGTGAAGCGCTGCCTTCCGGGGCGGCTTTTTCGTCCTATTCTCAACAGAACGCACCGGCCAGGAAATTTCACATTTTGCCAGCGAAAGTGGCGCGCCGGGCAGCGTTTGATCATGCTAGCTGCAGTTAATCGATTTGCCGGAGAACGCCATGAAGCGCACGCACATCCTTACCGAAGCCGATGTTACGCCGGAAAGCATTTTTAATCTGCGCCGCCGCCAGGTGCTGAAAGCGCTGGGGCTTGGCGCTGCCGCGGCCAGCCTGCCCGGCGGCGCACAGGCCGATGTGCTGAGCTGGTTTAAGGGCAATGACAGGCCGCCGGCGCCTGCCGGACGCGATCTGCAGTTCAGTAAACCGGCCCAGTGGCAGGCGGACCTGCCGCTGACGCCGTTTGATAAAGTCGCTGGCTACAACAACTTCTACGAATTTGGTCTCGACAAAGCCGATCCCGCCGCCAATGCCGGCACGCTAAAAACTGACCCGTGGCAATTGCGCATTGAGGGTGAAGTGGCGAAGCCGATGACGCTGGATATGGACGACATCTTCAAACGTTTCGCCATGGAGCAGCGTATCTATCGCATGCGCTGCGTTGAAGCCTGGTCGATGGTGATTCCCTGGGTAGGCTTTGAACTCAACAAGCTGCTGAAGCTGGCTGAACCCACCAGCAATGCCCGCTATGTCGCCTTCCAGACGCTATACGCGCCCGATCAGATGCCGGGACAAAAGGACCGCTTTATCGGCGGTGGGCTGGATTATCCCTATGTTGAAGGCTTGCGGCTGGACGAAGCGATGCATCCGCTGACGCTGCTCAGCACCGGCGTTTACGGCAAAGCGCTGCCGCCGCAAAACGGCGCGCCGATTCGCCTGACGGTGCCGTGGAAATATGGCTTTAAAGGGATTAAGTCGATCGTCAAAATTACCCTGACGCACGATCGTCCGCCCACCACCTGGAGCCAGATTGCCGCCAACGAGTATGGCTTCTACGCTAACGTGAATCCGCACGTCAACCACCCGCGCTGGTCGCAGGCCACTGAGCGCTTTATCGGTGCGGGCGGCATTCTCAAGGTGGAACGCCAGCCGACGCTGCTGTTCAACGGTTATGCTAAAGAGGTGGCCTCGCTGTATCGCGGTCTCGATTTACGGGAGAACTACTGAGTGCGCCTGACATTACGCCACGTTACGCTGCTGAAAGTGGTGCTGCATCTGGCGGCGTTTGTGCCGCTGGTGTACCTGTTTCTGGCGGCAAATCAGGGCTGGCTGAGCGCCGATCCGGCGAAAGATATCCAGCATTTTACCGGCCGCATGGCGCTGAAGCTGCTGCTGGCGACGCTGCTGGTGAGCCCGCTGACGCGTTATCTGAAGCAGCCGCTGTTGATTCGTACCCGCCGGCTGCTCGGCCTGTGGTGCTTTGCCTGGGCCTGTCTGCATCTCACCAGCTACTATCTGCTGGAACTGGGTTACGATCATCTGCGATTACTCGGCAGTGAGATTGTCTCGCGCCCCTATTTGTTACTGGGCATGATCAGCTGGATTATTCTGTTTGCTCTCGCCATCACCTCTTTTCAGCGCGCCCAACGCAAACTGGGACGCCGCTGGCAAACGCTACACAACGGCATCTATCTGGTCGCGATCCTCGCGCCTGTCCACTATCTTTGGTCAGTGAAAGTGCTGTCACCGCAGCCGTGGATTTATGCGCTACTGGCGCTGGCGCTGTTAGGCTGGCGTTACAATAAGTTGCGTAAACTTCTGCGCCGATAATTCCCGCAAGGTTGTTTTCCTGCTGCGAGATCTGTTAAAAGGTGTGGCCTTCGGGCCTCGCCGGATCAACTTCGCAGATAAGACCAGTATTTTGCTGCGAATTGCCTCGAAACGGATATAATGCCCGGCTTTATTGCAAGCGAAGTCTTCTTTTTCACTCTGAAGAGTGACAAATGAAGGATGTCGCGGTATTTTACGCGATGCCTCACTGATTGCAGGAGATAGCCGCAAGATGGCGCATAAATTTCACATACTGCTGTTAAACGGACCCAACCTGAACCTGTTGGGAACGCGCGAGCCTGACAAGTATGGTCACACGACGCTGGCGCAGATTGTCAGCGATCTGACGCAACAGGCCGACCAGCACCATGTGAAATTGAGTCATCTGCAATCGAATGCGGAATACCAGCTGATTGATCGTATTCACGAAGCCCGCGGCAACGTCGATTACATCATCATTAACCCGGCTGCGTTTACGCACACCAGCGTTGCCCTGCGCGATGCGCTGTTGGCGGTTAGCATTCCTTTTATTGAGGTGCATCTCTCTAATGTGCATGCACGCGAACCGTTCCGACATCACTCCTATCTTTCCGATGTATCTGCCGGCGTCATCTGTGGACTGGGCGCCGACGGCTACTCGTGGGCTTTACAAACGGCCGTAAAACGCCTGTCACATTCCAATTAAACAGAGTACGGAACCACACTCATGGATATTCGTAAAATTAAGAAACTGATCGAACTGGTTGAAGAGTCCGGCATCGCTGAGCTGGAAATCTCTGAAGGCGAAGAGTCAGTTCGCATCAGCCGTTCACCTGCCAATGTCGGTTACCCTATGATGCAGCAGGCTTATGCTGTTCCGGCTCCACAGCCTGCGCTGGCTGCTGCGGTTGCACCTGCTGCTGCGCCTGTCGCTGCAGAAGCGGCTAAACCTGAAGTCAGCGGCCACATCGTGCGTTCGCCGATGGTCGGTACCTTCTATCGCACCCCAAGCCCGGACGCCAAAGCGTTTGTGGAAGTGGGTCAGAAAGTGAACGCTGGCGACACCCTGTGCATCGTTGAAGCGATGAAAATGATGAACCAGATCGAAGCCGATAAATCCGGCGTTGTGAAGGCGATCCTGGTGGAAAGCGGCCAGCCGGTTGAATTCGACGAGCCGCTGGTCGTCATCGAATAACGAGGCGAAGCATGCTGGATAAAATTGTCATTGCTAACCGTGGTGAGATTGCGCTGCGCATTCTGCGTGCCTGTAAAGAACTGGGCATCAAGACTGTGGCGGTTCACTCCACGGCAGACCGCGACCTGAAGCACGTGCTGCTGGCGGACGAAACCGTCTGCATCGGCCCGGCGCAGTCGGTCAAAAGTTATCTTAATATCCCGGCGCTGATCTCCGCCGCCGAAATCACCGGCGCGGTTGCGATCCACCCGGGCTACGGCTTCCTCTCTGAGAACGCTGATTTCGCCGAGCAGGTTGAGCGCTCTGGCTTTATCTTCATCGGTCCGAAAGCCGACACGATTCGCCTGATGGGCGACAAAGTGTCAGCGATCAACGCGATGAAAAAAGCCGGCGTACCGACCGTACCAGGCTCTGACGGTTCGCTGACCGACGACATGGAGAAAAACCGTGCCATCGCCAAGCGCATCGGCTATCCGGTGATCATCAAAGCCTCTGGCGGCGGCGGCGGTCGTGGTATGCGCGTTGTGCGCAGCGACAAGGATCTTGAGCAGTCCATCAACATGACGAAAGCGGAAGCCAAAGCGGCTTTCAACAACGACATGGTGTACATGGAGAAATTCCTCGAGAATCCACGCCACATCGAGATTCAGGTTCTGGCCGACGGTCAGGGCAACGCCATCTATCTGGCCGAACGTGACTGCTCCATGCAGCGCCGCCACCAGAAAGTGGTCGAAGAAGCACCAGCACCGGGCATCACGCCGGAACTGCGTCGCTACATCGGCGAGCGCTGCTCTAACGCCTGCGTGGAGATCGGCTATCGCGGTGCCGGTACGTTCGAGTTCCTGTATGAAAACGGTGAGTTCTACTTCATCGAGATGAACACCCGTATTCAGGTGGAACATCCGGTCACCGAGATGATCACCGGCGTCGACCTGATCAAAGAGCAGCTGCGTATTGCTGCCGGTCAGCCGCTGTCCATCAAACAGGAAGATGTGGTGGTGCGCGGTCATGCGGTCGAGTGCCGTATCAACGCCGAAGACCCGAACACCTTCCTGCCGAGCCCGGGCAAGATCACCCGTTTCCACGCGCCAGGCGGTTTTGGCGTGCGCTGGGAATCGCACATCTATGCCGGCTACAGCGTGCCGCCGTATTACGACTCAATGATTGGTAAGCTGATCACCTACGGCGAAAACCGTGACGTGGCTATCGCGCGCATGAAAAATGCGCTGGCGGAACTGATCATCGACGGCATCAAGACTAACGTCGATCTGCAGATGCGCATCATGACCGACGAAAACTTCCAGCAGGGTGGTACTAACATCCACTATCTGGAGAAGAAACTCGGCCTGCACGAGAAATAAGCGCAGCGCAGAGCAATGCAGAGGCCGGTTAAACCGGCCTTTTTCATTTTTGTTGCCTTTGAGGTTGCATGATGGATGGGCGTTTTTTGCAAGCTAACAAAGAGGCGCGCTGGTCGCTGTACCTGACGCTGGCGTACCTCGCCGTCTGGGGCGTGTCCGCATGGCTCGGCGGCACACAAAGCGGTTTCACCGGTTTACCGCGCTGGTTTGAGTTCTCCTGCGTGTTCGCGCCCGTGCTGTTCATTGGCCTGTGCTGGCTGATGGTGCGCGTGGTGTTCCGCGATATGTCTCTGGAGGACCACGATGGAAACTGAAATCATTCTGCCACTGCTGGCCTATCTGGTGCTGATTGCCGGGCTGTCGGTGTTTGCCATGCGCAAACAGCGCCACGGCAACTTCCTGAGTGAGTATTTCCTCGGCAGTCGCTCGATGGGCGGTTTTGTGCTGGCGATGACCATTACCACCACTTACATCAGCGCCAGCTCATTTATTGGTGGGCCGGGCGCGGCGTATAAATACGGGCTGGGCTGGGTACTGCTGGCGATGATCCAGGTGCCGGCGGTCTGGCTGTCGCTCGGCGTGCTGGGCAAAAAATTCGCGATTCTGGCACGACGCTACAACGCGGTGACGCTCAATGACATGCTGTACGGCCGCTACCGCAGCCCGCTGCTTATCTGGCTGGCCAGTATCAGCCTGCTGGTGGCGTTTATTGGTGCCATGACGGTACAGTTCATCGGCGGCGCACGCCTGCTGGAAACGGCCGCTGGTATTCCTTATGACACCGGGCTGCTGATTTTTGGCGGCACCATCGCGCTGTATACCGCGTTCGGCGGCTTTCGCGCCAGCGTGCTCAACGATGCCATGCAAGGGCTGGTGATGCTAATTGGCACCTTCCTGCTGCTGTTTGCCGTCATCCACCAGGCGGGCGGTCTGGCAACGGCGGTCACCAAACTGCGTAGCATCGATCCGCAGCTGGTGTCACCGGAAGGCGTCGGCAACGTCATCAATCCAACCTTCCTCAGTTCGTTTGCCGTACTGGTGTGCTTTGGCGTGATTGGGCTGCCGCATACCGCCGTGCGCTGCATCTCCTACAAAGACAGCAAAGCGATGCATCGCGGTATCATCCTCGGCACTATCGTGGTGGTGATACTAATGCTCGGCATGCATCTGGCCGGCGCACTTGGCCGCGCGGTACTGCCGGATCTGGCGATTCCGGATCGCGTGATCCCGACGCTGATGATCACCGTGCTGCCACCGATGGCGGCTGGCGTGTTCCTCGCCGCGCCAATGGCGGCGATCATGTCGACGATTAACGCGCAGCTGCTGCAATCGTCCGCTACGCTGATCAAAGATCTTTACCTGCGTATCGCGCCGCAGCACAGCGAGAACGAGGCGCGTCTGCGGCTGCTCTCCGGCACCATCACCTTTGTGCTGGGCCTGCTGCTGCTGCTGGCGGCCTGGAATCCGCCAGATATGATTATCTGGCTCAACCTGCTGGCGTTCGGTGGCCTTGAAGCGGTCTTTCTGTGGCCGCTGGTGCTGGGACTGTACTGGGAGCGCGCCAATGCGGCGGGCGCCATCAGTGGCATGGTGGTGGGAGCCGGATGCTATACGCTGCTTGCCAGCCTGAAAATCGAACTGTGGGGCTTTCACCCTATCGTGCCATCGTTGACATTAAGCCTGCTGGCCTTCCTGGTGGGTAATCTGTTCGGCAGCGCGCCTGACGCTCGCGATGCTGCCCTGGAATAAAAGAGAAACGCTATGCCATGGATTCAAATCAAAATTAACAGCACCGGCGAGCACGCCGAAACCCTCAGCGACGCGCTGATGGATGTCGGTGCGGTGTCGGTCACCTTTCAGGACACGCACGACAACCCGGTTTATGAGCCGCTGCCCGGTGAAACCCGCCTGTGGGGCGATACCGATGTGACTGGCCTGTTCGACGCGGAAACCGCCATGGACGATGTAGTGGCCGAACTGAGCCAGCATCCGCTGCTGGGATCGGGTTTCCGCCATAAGATCGAACAGATCGAGGATAAAGACTGGGAGCGCGAATGGATGGATAACTTCCATCCGATGCGCTTCGGTGAACGCCTGTGGATCTGCCCCAGCTGGCGCGACGTGCCGGATCCGGATGCGGTTAACGTGATGCTTGATCCCGGTCTGGCCTTTGGTACCGGCACCCATCCCACCACGTCGCTGTGCCTGAGCTGGCTGGATGGTCTCGATCTGCAGGGCAAAACGGTGATCGATTTCGGCTGTGGCTCCGGCATTCTGGCCATCGCCGCGCTGAAACTCGGTGCAGACCGGGCGATCGGCATTGATATCGATCCGCAGGCGATCCAGGCCAGCCGCGATAACGCGGAGCGCAACGGCGTGGCCGACCGCCTGTCGCTGTATCTGCCGCACCAGCAGCCGGAAAACCTGCAGGCGGATGTGGTGGTCGCCAATATCCTCGCCGGTCCGCTGCGCGAACTGGCGCCGCTGATAAGCGTGCTGCCGAAAGCCGGCGGCCATCTCGGCCTGTCCGGCGTGCTGGCCAGCCAGGCGGAAAGCGTGTGTGAAGCCTATGCGGAGCGTTTTGCGCTGGACGCCGTGGCGGAAAAAGAGGAGTGGTGCCGCATCACTGGCGTGCGCCGCTAACCGACGCATGGGCCAGCAACTGCTGGCCCGATTTCCCCCGCCTGAGACCTGTCTCAAATCCCCGCCAGCCCCGTTTTCCTGCCGTTTCTTTACATTGAAATCAGTAGACTGCTGCACCAGGCGATAGCGCTATCCCTGTTAACCGTGCCGTGCGCGGCACATAACATTGATATATCGCTTAGTGAATAAATGATGATGAAAAGCAAACACACACTGATCGCTCTGCTGCTGGCAGCAGCGCCTTTTGCTCACGTTCAGGCTGCCGCCTGGGATTATGCTCAGCCACAGCAGTGGGGCGACCTGTCCCCTGATTTTCACGTCTGCAAGCAGGGCGTGAATCAGTCGCCGATTGATATTCGCCAGGCGCTGCATGCCAGTCTGCCGGCGCTGACGCTGGAACTGCAGGCGCGCCAGGCCGCCATTGTTAACAACGGCCACACCATGCAGATCAACCTGCAGCAGGGCGATACGCTGACGCTGGACGGCGAGACCTTCACGCTGAAGCAGTTCCACTTCCATACCCCGAGCGAAAACCTGATCGACGGCAAACGCTATCCGCTTGAGGGCCACTTTGTATTCAGTGACGAGCAGCAGCAGCTGGCGGTAATCGGGGTAATGTTCGAAGCCGGTGCGGCAAATCCGGTACTGACGACGCTGCTGGATACGCTGCCGGCGCAGGTCAATCAGCCAGCTACGCTGCAGCAGGATGTCGATATTACGCCACTGCTGCCCGCCGATCGCCGTTACTACCGCTTCAGCGGTTCACTCACCACGCCACCGTGCAGTGAAGGCGTGCGCTGGCTGGTGATGAAGCAACCGGTAACGGCTTCCGCACAGCAGCTGCAGGCCTTCAGCGCGGTGCTGGGTGAACACGGTAACAGCCGCCCGGTGCAGCCGCTCAATGGCCGGCTGGTGGTTGAGTAACGAAATACTCACCAAACGTAAATAAAGCGTTCACTTTTCAATCAAATCACCGCCATTTCTCTTGCCGATTCGCGGAAGTGGCGGTTTTTATGTTGTGATTCAGCGCATATTTTTGGAAAAACTTTTGCTCACAATTTCAGCGTATTTTTGTAATGTACTGAATTTAAACAAGTAATGATCAATACCCCGCTGCTAAGCCCCATTTCCCTGATCTTAAACGGCGAATTGTTCAAAGTTTGGCCTTTCATCTTCCGGAAAAAATGCGTAATATACGCCGCCTTGCGAACAGTTAGGGTCACTTCTTTTTCATGCGCATTGGACATCACCAGCTACGTAATCGACTCATCGCTGCGCCTATGGCCGGAGTATCCGACAAGCCATTTCGCACCCTGTGTTATGACAACGGCGCCGGTATGACTGTCTCCGAGATGCTGTCATCGAACCCGGAAGTCTGGGCCAGTGACAAATCACGTTTGCGTATGGTGCATAGTGACGAGCCCGGTATTCGCGCCGTGCAAATTGCGGGTTGCGATCCCGATGAGATGGCCGCCGCCGCGCGCATTAATGTTGCGTCCGGTGCACAGGTTATCGACATCAACATGGGCTGCCCGGCTAAAAAAGTGAATCGTAAGATGGCAGGTTCAGCGCTGCTGCAGCATCCGCAGCTGGTGGAGTCAATCCTCCGTGCGGTGGTGAACGCAGTCGATGTACCGGTTACGCTGAAGATTCGCACCGGCTGGGACAAAGAAAATCGTAATTGTGTAGAGATTGCCCAATTGGCTGAACGCTGTGGTATTCAGGCCCTGACCATTCATGGCCGCACGCGCGCCTGTTTGTTTGAAGGGCAAGCTGAATACGACAGCATTCGGACAGTTAAGCAGAGCGTCGCTATTCCGATTATCGCGAATGGTGACATTACTGACCCGCACAAAGCCAGGGCAGTGCTCGACTACACCGGAGCCGATGCTCTGATGGTGGGACGCGCTGCTCAGGGAAGACCGTGGATCTTCCGGGAAATCCAGCATTATCTGGACACAGGGGAGCTGCTGGCACCGAAGCCGCTGGCTGAAGTGAAGCATATGCTGATTGGACACATACGGGAGCTGCACGACTTTTACGGTCAGCGCAAGGGATACCGTATTGCCCGAAAACACGTTTCCTGGTATTTGCAGGAAAGTGCCCCTGACGACCAGTTTCGGCGCACATTCAACGCCATAGAGGATGCCAGCGAACAGCTGGAGGCGTTGGAGGCATACTTCGAAAATCTTGCGTAAACGAAATAAAGAGCTGAAAGAACTATGTTCGAACAACGCGTAAATTCTGACGTACTGACCGTTTCTACCGTTAACTCACAGGATCAGGTGACGCAAAAGCCTCTGCGTGATTCGGTTAAACAGGCACTGAAGAACTATTTTGCTCAACTGAACGGTCAGGATGTTAGTGACCTGTATGAGCTGGTACTGGCTGAAGTCGAGCAGCCTCTGTTGGACATGGTGATGCAGTATACCCGTGGCAACCAGACCCGCGCTGCCCTGATGATGGGCATCAACCGCGGTACGCTGCGTAAGAAGCTGAAAAAATACGGCATGAACTAAGCGTTCTGGTTCCTTGCTGCGATAACGCCAGCCTTTGGGCTGGCGTTTTTGTTTGTATTTCCCGCCTGTTAACACCGCGTGAAACGATTATCGTCAAAATGGTAACGATAGTTGCAATCGCCGGCGTGATAGCTCATCTCTCTCAGGGCCGCCGCCCTGCCCTGTTTTTGCGCAGGAAAAGTCCTCCTGATCGCCCCTCAGCCCGCTTTGTTTGTGATCCTGAACCGCTTCAGCGGTAATTCCACTTTGCCGTACACCTGTTCATGAGCGTTAGCTCACACTGCTTCCATATAGTGAAACTTTTTGCACTATTTGTGATCGTGGCGACTCGTCATGCTGCCTTTTGGTGCGCGATAGTAGCGACAACTTTCCGGATACGTCCGTTTATTAAAAGATCTTTCCAGTGAATTCAGGATTCTGCAAACCTGGCATCAGCTTTGCAGTGTCGTGGATGGCTAAACGCCACAGAAAGAAATAAGCGCACAGTAAAGTGCGCGCAAACATAACAACACACGATCTCGCCACACAGGATGCTTTATGAAAAAGATGATGCTTTCCACCCTGATTGCTGCCGCCTCGCTGTTCGCCGTGACCCAGCAGGCGCACGCAGGCACCACGCTGGACGCCATTAAGAAGAAAGGGTTTATACAGTGCGGTATCAGCGATGGTCTGCCAGGGTTCTCCTACGCTGACGCCAGCGGCAAATTCACCGGTATCGATGTTGACGTGTGCCGCGCCGCTGCTGCTGCGGTCTTCGGCGATGCCAGCAAAGTCAAATACACCCCGCTGACCGCCAAAGAGCGCTTCACTGCGCTGCAGTCAGGCGAGGTGGATATCCTGTCGCGTAACACCACCTGGACCTCATCACGTGATGGCGGCATGGGCTTCCTGTTCGCCGGCGTAAACTACTATGACGGCATCGGCTTCCTGACCCACAAGAAAGCCGGTCTGAAAAGCGCCAAAGAGCTGGATGGTGCCACCGTGTGTATCCAGGCCGGTACCGATACCGAGCTGAACGTGGCCGACTACTTTAAAGCTAACAAAATGCAGTACACGCCAGTCACCTTCGACCGCTCTGATGAGTCTGCTAAAGCGCTGGATAGCGGCCGCTGCGATACCCTCTCTTCTGACCAGTCACAGCTGTATGCGCTGCGCATCAAGCTGGGCAAGCCGGATGACTTTATCGTACTGCCAGAAGTGATTTCAAAAGAGCCGCTGGGCCCGGTCGTGCGTCGCGGTGATGATGACTGGTTCACCATCGTGAAATGGTCGCTGTTCGCCATGCTGAATGCGGAAGAGATGGGCATCAGCTCGAAGAACGTTGATGAGATGGCGGCGAAGCCAACCACGCCAGATATGGCACACCTGCTGGGCGCAGAGGGTGATTTCGGTAAAGACCTGAAGCTCGACAACAAGTGGGCGTACAACATCATCAAGCAGGTTGGCAACTATCAGGAAGTGTTCGATCGTAACGTTGGTAAAGACAGCGCGCTGAAAATTGCACGCGGCCAGAATGCGCTCTGGAACCAGGGCGGCATCCAGTACGCTCCACCAGTGCGTTAATTGTCTCCTGCCAGTCGGGCACCGCATCCTGCGGTGCCCACGCGTATTCTTCACTGAGGTTTTAACATGTCGCAACGCCCAACCGTGAAAAGGGATTTTTCGTTCGGTAATCCTACGGTTCGCGCCTGGCTTTACCAGATTGTCGCGATTGTGGCGGTGTTTGCTGTGGTGGGTTATCTGATCCACAACACGGTGATCAACCTTGCCAATCGCGGTATCACCTCCGGCTTTGGCTTTCTTGAGCGCAACGCCGGTTTCGGCATCGTCCAGCATCTGATCGATTACAGCGAAGGCGATACCTACGCGCGCGTGTTTATGGTCGGGTTAACCAACACCCTGCTGGTCTCCGCGCTCTGTATTGTCTTCGCCTCCATCCTCGGCTTCGCCATCGGTCTGGCGCGCCTGTCGGATAACTGGCTGCTGCGCAAGCTGTCGACCATTTATATCGAGACGTTCCGTAATATCCCGCCGCTGCTGCAAATCTTCTTCTGGTACTTTGCCGTGCTGCGCAATCTTCCGGGCCCGCGTCAGGCGCTGAACGCGTTCGATCTGGCTTTTGTCAGCAACCGCGGTCTGTATATACCGTGGCCGGAGTATGCACCCGGCACCTGGCCATTCCTGATCGCGCTGGCGATTGCTATCGCCGCCAGCGCCGCGTTGTTCCGCTTCAACCGCAAGCATCAGCTGAAAACCGGTCAGCTGCGCCGCACCTGGCCCGCTGCGGCCGGTTTAATTGTGCTGCTGCCGCTGATCGCCCATACGCTGTTTGGTGCCGCCACGCACTGGGATGTGCCCGAGCTGCGCGGTTTCAACTTCCGCGGTGGCTTTGCCATGATTCCGGAACTGGCAGCGCTGACGCTGGCACTGTCGATCTACACCTCTTCCTTTATTGCTGAGGTGATTCGCGCCGGGATTCAGTCAGTACCGCATGGTCAGAGCGAAGCGGCACGTTCGCTCGGGCTGCCCAACCCGGTTACGCTGCGTCAGGTGATTATTCCGCAGGCGATGCGCGTGATTATCCCGCCGCTCACCAGCCAGTACCTTAACATCGTAAAAAACTCCTCGCTGGCGGCCGCGATCGGCTATCCGGATATGGTGTCGCTGTTTGCCGGCACCGTACTGAATCAGACCGGCCAGGCAATTGAAACCATTGCCATCACCATGGCGGTTTATCTGATTATCAGTCTGCTCATTTCGCTGCTGATGAACCTCTATAACCGCAAAATTGCGCTGGTTGAGCGTTAAGAGAACGGAACCATTATGTCTGTGACCACACACGAAACGCCGCCGGTGTCGGGCAATCCACTGGGTAAAGCCTGGCTCTGGGCGCGTAAAAACCTGTTCTCCAGCTGGCTGAATACGCTGCTCACGTTACTCAGCCTGTGGATCATCTGGAGCGTTATCCCGCCGGCGCTGAACTGGTTGATCTTCCAGGCTAACTGGATTGGCGAAACCCGTGCGGACTGTACGAAAGCGGGCGCCTGCTGGGTCTTTATCCACGCGCGCTTTGGCCAGTTCATGTACGGGCTCTATCCGCATGAGCTGCGCTGGCGCATCAATCTGGCGCTGGTGATTGGCCTGCTGTCGATTGTGCCGATGTTTATCAAATCCATGCCGCGCCGCGGCCGCTATATCGCCTGCTGGGCGGTGATCTATCCGGTCGTCGTCTGGCTGCTGCTGTATGGCGGCTATTTCGGGCTGGATCGCGTGGAAACGCGCCAGTGGGGCGGCCTGACGCTGACGCTGATTATCGCATCTGTCGGCATTGCCGGGGCGCTGCCGCTCGGCATTCTGCTGGCGCTGGGCCGTCGCTCTAAAATGCCGGTGGTACGCACCCTGTCGGTGATTTTCATTGAGTTCTGGCGTGGCGTACCGCTGATTACTGTGCTGTTCATGTCTTCAGTGATGCTGCCGCTGTTTATGGCGGAGGGCACCACGATAGACAAACTGGTGCGTGCGCTGGTTGGCGTGATCCTGTTCCAGTCGGCGTATGTCGCCGAAGTGGTACGTGGCGGGCTGCAGGCCCTGCCTAAAGGCCAGTACGAAGCGGCAGAGTCGCTGGCGCTCGGCTACTGGAAAACCCAGGCGCTGGTGATTTTACCGCAGGCGCTCAAGCTGACCATTCCCGGTCTGGTGAACACCATCATCGCGCTGTTTAAAGATACCAGCCTGGTGATCATCATCGGCCTGTTCGATCTGTTCAGTAGCGTGCAGCAGGCAACCGTCGACCCTACATGGCTGGGTATGTCGACCGAAGGCTATGTCTTCGCTGCACTGGTTTACTGGATTTTCTGTTTTAGCATGTCGCGCTATAGCCAGTATCTGGAGAAGCGCTTCCACACCGGGCGTAAATCGCACTGAGGTTTTACATGACACAAACAATGACAACGGCGGCTAACGCCATGATGATTACGCTCGAAAACGTGAACAAATGGTACGGGCAGTTCCACGTGCTGAAAGATATCAACCTGCAGGTGAAACCGCGCGAGCGTATCGTGCTGTGCGGCCCTTCGGGTTCCGGTAAATCTACCACCATTCGCTGCATCAACCATCTGGAAGAGCATCAGCAGGGACGGATTGTCGTAGACGGCATCCACCTGAATGATGATGTACGCAATATTGAACGCGTGCGCACCGAAGTCGGCATGGTATTTCAGCACTTCAATCTCTTCCCGCATCTGACCGTCCTGCAGAACTGCACGCTGGCACCGATGTGGGTACGCAAGATGCCAAAGAAAGAGGCCGAAGAGCTGGCGATGCACTATCTGCAGCGCGTGCGCATTGCTGAGCATGCCCATAAGTTCCCCGGGCAACTTTCTGGCGGACAGCAGCAGCGCGTGGCCATCGCCCGTTCGCTGTGTATGAAGCCGAAGATTATGTTATTCGATGAGCCCACCTCCGCGCTCGATCCTGAGATGGTTAAAGAGGTGCTGGATACCATGATCGGTCTGGCGGAAGACGGGATGACGATGCTGTGTGTGACGCATGAGATGGGCTTTGCGCGTACGGTTGCCGATCGGGTGATCTTCATGGATCGCGGTGAAATCGTGGAGATGGCGACGCCGGAGGAGTTCTTTGCAAATCCGAAATCCGAGCGGACCCGGGCTTTTCTGTCGCAGGTTATCCACTAAGCGAACACGATTCGCCGCATCATTCAGCCCTTGCCAGCATGGCAGGGGCTTTTTTTATGCCTGTGGATTTTATTGAGGGTTTTTATTGCGATAAAGGTCATGGCAGAAAACAAAAAAGCCCTGAACAGATGTTCAGGGCTTTCGTGTTTGATGCCTGGCAGTTCCCTACTCTCGCATGGGGAGACCCCACACTACCATCGGCGCTACGGCGTTTCACTTCTGAGTTCGGCATGGGGTCAGGTGGGACCACCGCGCTGTTGCCGCCAGGCAAATTCTTTTAAACCGAACTCATGCCATAACTGGTGCTGATACCCAGAGTCGAACTGGGGACCTCACCCTTACCAAGGGTGCGCTCTACCAACTGAGCCATATCAGCACACTAAATTTGATGCCTGGCAGTTCCCTACTCTCGCATGGGGAGGCCCCACACTACCATCGGCGCTACGGCGTTTCACTTCTGAGTTCGGCATGGGGTCAGGTGGGACCACCGCGCTGTTGCCGCCAGGCAAATT
>NZ_VWVL01000007.1:0-258783 GCF_008632015.1 Pantoea sp. B_9
CGCCACTCGCCACCCAAAGAGCAAGCTCTTCTGTGCTGCCGTTCGACTTGCATGTGTTAGGCCTGCCGCCAGCGTTCAATCTGAGCCATGATCAAACTCTTCAATTTAAAGTTTGATTTGCTGCAACAAGTGCAGCGATGCCCTGTGAATTAAACTTCGTAATGAATTACGTGTTCACTCAGCAAAGACTTGATATTTTTTAAAGCCCGTAGGCTTGTGATATCAATCCTGCGAGTGCCCACACAGATTGTCTGATAAATTGTTAAAGAGCGGTGCGACGCGGCGTTCGGCCTGCTGTCGCGAGGTGGCGTATATTACGCTTTCCTCCTTCAGAGTCAAACACTTTTTTTCAGCGTTTTTCTCCGGCGGGGTGAATCGCTTCACGCCCTGCTGAGCCGTCTGCGTTGCCGCTTTGCCGTCTCAGTGGTGGCGCATTATAGGGCGTTAATTCTGGCTGACAAGGGTTTATTGCAAAAAAATGATCGTTCGGCCTAAATTTCACCACTACGCGTTATTTTGCGGCAATTTGCCTGGTAACTGTGCGAAATCCTGGGCAAAACGCGTGACTTTCTCCCAGTCGGTGTATTCAACTTCCTTCGATGTATCCGTTTCGCCGCCGGTCATACGCATAATGAACTGAATCATGATGCGATCGAACCAGCGATAGCGTGGATAACGCAGCGCACCGGCAAATACCGCACAGCGATCCGGCTGCCACGGTGACTGCGCCAGGAACTTACGCGTATAGGCATTGGTTTCCGGCGTGCACTTATCGGCTTTGCGCGCAGTAAGATTGACGCTGAAAAAGCCGCTGACGCGCTGCTGCAGTGCCGCCTTATGTTGCGTGACGAATTTCATCAGCTCGGGCTGGAAATGACCATAGCGGATCGAGGCGCCAATCAGCACGCGATCATACTGTGCCCACTCCACCTGCGGCGCCTGTGCCAGATCCAGCACATCGCACAGCTGCTGCGGTGTCAGCGTGCGGGCAATACGCGCCGCGATTTCACGGGTTTGCCCGTCACGGCTGGAATAAAGAATTAACGCTTTCATCACTCATTCCTGTTTTATTATTCGCGCCAGAAGGTGGGCGTGAACAGCACCAGCAGCGTGAACACTTCAAGGCGTCCAAACAGCATGGTGGAGATTAAAATCCACTTGGCGACATCATTCATCGACGTGAAGTTATCTGCCACCACACCCAGACCCGGGCCAAGGTTATTCAGCGTCGCCGCCACTGCGGCGAAGGCCGAGAAGTCATCCACGCCGGTGGCGATAATCGCCAGCATGCTGACCAGAAACACCAGCGCGTAAGCCGAGAAAAAGCCCCACACCGCTTCGAGAATACGTTCCGGCAGCGCACGGTTCCCCAGCTTAATGGTATAGACCGCATTGGGATGCACCAGGCGTTTCAGTTCGCGCGACCCCTGCTTGCACAGCAGCAGAATGCGAATCACCTTCAGGCCACCGCCGGTCGAACCCGCCATACCGCCGATAAAGGCTGAACACAGCAGCAGCACCGGCAGGAACAGCGGCCAGCGCGCAATACTGTCGGTGGTAAAGCCCGCCGTCGTCGCCATCGATACCACCTGGAAAAACGCCTGATTGAGGGTTTGCCAGCCGCTGGAATAGACATTATGGAACCACAGCACCAGGGTACAAATCAGCACCAGCGTCAGCTGCACGCCAATGAACATGCGGAATTCCGGGTCGCGCCAGTAGACTTTCAGGTTTCGCCCGCTGAGCAATGAGAAGTGCAGGCCGTAGTTACAGCCGGAGATCAGCAGGAAAATCGCCACGATGGTATTAATGGTCGGGCTATTGAAGTAGCCGATGCTGGCATCATGGGTAGAAAAACCGCCGATGGCGATGGTCGAGAAGCTGTGGCCGATAGCATCAAACATCGGCATGCCCGCCAGCCACAGCGCCAGCGCACAGGCCACCGTCAGCAGCACATAAATCAGCCACAGGGTTTTAGCCGTTTCGGCAATGCGCGGGCGCATTTTGTTATCTTTCAGCGGTCCCGGCATCTCGGCGCGGTACAGCTGCATGCCGCCGACGCCAAGAATCGGCAGAATGGCCACCGCCAGCACGATGATCCCCATGCCGCCAAGCCACTGCAGCATCTGGCGATAGAACAGAATCGCTTTGGGCAGCGAGTCGAGCCCTACTAACGTAGTGGCACCGGTGGTGGTTAAGCCAGAGAACGATTCGAAGAAGGCGTCGGTCACCGACAGATGTGGCTGCTCGGCGAAGATAAACGGCATTGCCCCCACGCTGCCCAGCACGGTCCAGAACAGCACCACAATCAGAAAGCCTTCACGCGGTTTCAGCTCACTTTTTTGTTTGCGGTTGGGCCACCACAGCAGCGAACCGATGACGATCGCCATCATAAACGTCTGACTGAACGCGCGCCCGGCACCGTCGCGATAAATCAGGGCCACTAAGCCAGGCAGGATCATGGTTACCGAGAACAGAATCACCAGCAGGCCCACGATGCGGGTAATGGCGCGAAAATGCATTCAGCCGTTTCCTTTAAACAGATGCGGTTAGTTGTCCAGCGGGATCAGCGCCAAAGCGCCCCGGCTGTAATCAGAAAGGTTTTGCCTGAAGCCATCAATCTGCGGATGGGGCAACGCCAGACGTAGCGCAATGCGATCCTGATAATGGCTCTGTTCAATGCTGCCGTCAAAACGCTGCAGCAGACGCTCTATATCGCTCAGCTGCGCATAGTCACACTGCAGGGTGAAACATTGCATCGGCACTTTACGCTGGCGCGCCAGCAGCTTCAGCCCCTGCTGCACGCCGCCACCGTAGGCTTTCACCAGCCCGCCGGTGCCCAGCATGATACCGCCATAATAGCGCACCACCACGGCGGTGATCTCGCCCACGCCGCTGCCCATCAGCTGCGCCAGCATCGGCTTACCGGCCGTGCCGGAGGGTTCGCCATCGTCAGAAAACCCCAGCTGTTGTGAATCATCGGGCGCGCCCGCCACCCAGGCCCAGCAGTGATGCCGCGCGGTCGGGTGTTCGTGCTTTACCTGCTGCACAAAGGCGCGCGCAGCGGCCACCCCATCGGTATGCGCCAGCAGGGTAATAAAGCGGCTCTTTTTGATGGTCTCCTCGCTGAGACTGACGGCCTCAGCGGGAATGTCGTAAGCGTCCATCAGGCCAGATGCAAGTCACGCGTCATGTTTTCGATGCGGCTGGCGTGAATCACCACATTATCCTCAATACGAATGCCCCCGTACGGCTTCAGGGCATCAATCGCCTGCCAGTCAAAGTGCTGACTGAACTTACCGCTGCGCAGCGGCGCCAGCAGTGAATCGATAATATAGAAGCCCGGTTCAATGGTCAGCACCATGCCCGGCTGCAGCACCCGCGTACAGCGCAGATAAGGATACTGCGATGGCGCCGCCAGATGCGTGCCGCTGTCGTCCTGCATAAACCCGGCAACGTCGTGCACCTGCAGGCCCAGCGGATGGCCGAGGCCGTGCGGCATAAACGGCCCGGTGAGGTTTTCCGCCACCAGCGTCTCTTCGCTTAGCCCCTGCACCAGTTCAAACTTCAGCAGCAGACGCGCGATACGCTGATGCATTTGCAGATGGTAATCGGTATAGCGCACGCCGGCTTTCAGCGTAGCGATCAGCGCCAGCTCCTCTTTATTCATCGCGGCAACCATTTCCGCGTAGCGCGTTTTGCTCTGCGCCGCGTAGCTGCGCGTCAGGTCTGCCGCATAGCCAAGATACTCTGCGCCGGCATCAATCAGGAAGCTGTGACGTTTCGCCGGCGGCTGATGGTCAAGCCGGGTGTAGTGCAGCACCGCAGCATGTTCATTCAGCGCGATGATATTGCCATACGGTACATCAATGTCACGGTGGCCGGTGGCGGTCAGATAGGCAAGATTGATATCAAACTCGCTCATGCCGGAGAAGAACGCCTCTTTCGCTGCGCGATGGCCTGCCACCGCCAGCTTCTGCGCTTCGCGCATACAGGCCAGCTCGTAATCGGTTTTGATGCTGCGATGATAATGCAGGAAGTCGATGACGCCCTGAGGGTTGATCCCCTCGCTGCGGATGCCCAGCTGGGTGGCGCGGGACGGTACCGGCCCGATATAGGCCACATTGTCGCGCTGTGCCGGCAACAGCTGAGCGATATCGTCAGCGTTTTTCAGGCCGATGACCTCGACATCCTGGGTCCAGAAGCTGTCAGGCAGTGGCTCGACGTTGTGCCAGTAATCGACTGGCGAGTAGAACCACAGTTTGGGTTTATTCACGCCATCGATCCACAGCCAGCAGTTGGGCACCTGGGTCACTGGCACCCAGGCTTTAAACTGGGGATTCACCTTAAACGGATAGTCATGATCGTCAAGAAATACGGTCAGCAACTCGCCTGAATGAATCAGCATGGCGTCCAGCTTAAAGCGCGCCAGCACCTGTTGCGCACGCTGCTGCAGCGTTGAGATATGCGCATGATACAGGGTTTTCAGTGAATCCATGGACTTGTCTCCGATGTCGCGAAAGTGGCGGCAGTGTAGCACAGCCGCGCGGGGGATGCCGTGCTGCGCGCGCTGTGATCGCCGTATCAAATAAGCAAACTCTCGTTTGCAAAAAATTAACATGACACCCACACTCCTGATCATCTGGTATGACCAGATCACCTTTCGCGTTTCAGGAGACGGACATGCTCTACCAAGGCGATACCCTTTCAGTGCACTGGCTTGACGATGGCATCGCCGAGCTGGTTTTTGATGCGCCCGGTTCGGTGAACAAACTTGATACCAAAACCGTCGCCGCCTTAGGCGAGGCGCTGAGCGTACTGGAGCAGCAAAGCACGCTGCGCGGCCTGCTGCTCTCTTCCGCCAAACCGGCGTTTATTGTCGGGGCGGATATCACAGAATTCCTGTCGCTGTTTGATGCGCCCGCTGAGCAGCTCAGCCAGTGGCTGACATTTGCCAACAGCATCTTTAATCGTCTGGAAGATTTGCCGGTGCCAACCATCGCCGCCATTGACGGCTACGCACTGGGCGGAGGCTGCGAGTGTGTGCTGGCGACCGACTTCCGCGTGGCCACGCCCACCGCGCGCATTGGCCTGCCGGAAACCAAACTCGGCATTATGCCGGGCTTCGGCGGCAGCGTGCGTCTGCCGCGCCTGCTCGGTGCCGACAGCGCGCTGGAGATCATCGCCGCCGGTAAAGATATTGATGGCCCGGGCGCGCTGAAGCTCGGTCTGGTGGATGCGGTGGTCAGCAGCGAGAAGCTGCGCAGCGCGGCGCTGACCATGCTGCAGGATGCCATAGCCCAGGGCAGCTGGCAGGCGCGTCGCGCGCCGAAGCTGGCACCGCTTAAGCTCAGCCCGATTGAAGCTGCGATGAGTTTTACCCTCGCCAAAAGCATGGTGCAGCAAACCGCCGGTAAACACTATCCAGCGCCGATCGCCGCGGTGCGAACCATCGAAGCGGCAGCGGGCTTAGGTCGTGATGATGCGCTGAAGCTGGAAACCGCTGCCTTTGTGCCGCTGGCGCAGAGCGATGTGGCACGTGCGCTGGTCGGCATCTTCCTCAATGACCAGTACGTAAAAGGCCTGGCGAAGAAACACAGCAGCGCGGCCGGCACGCCAGAGCAGGCGGCGGTACTGGGCGCAGGGATCATGGGCGGCGGCATCGCCTGGCAGTCGGCCTGGAAAGGCGTGCCGGTGAAGATGAAAGATATTAATCCGCAGGCGCTGACGCTGGGCATGAATGAAGCCAGCAAGCTGCTTAATAAACAGCTGGAGCGCGGCAAAATCGACGGTACCAGGCTGGCGCGCGTGCTGGCGAGCATTCAGCCGACGCTGGATTACAGCGGCTTTGATCGCGCCGATGTGGTGGTCGAAGCGGTGGTCGAGAACCCGCAAATTAAAGCCAAAGTGCTGGCTGAAACCGAGCAGCAGCTGCGGGATGATGCCGTGCTGGCCTCGAATACCTCCACCATTCCAATCAGCCAGCTGGCGCAGGCGCTGCAGCGTCCGCAAAATTTCTGCGGCATGCACTTCTTCAATCCGGTGCCGCGTATGCCGCTGGTCGAAGTGATTCGCGGTACGCAAACCTCTGAAGCCACCATCAGCAAAGTGGTGGCGTGGGCCAGCAAGATGGGCAAAACACCGATTGTGGTGAATGACTGTCCCGGCTTCTTTGTGAACCGCGTGCTGTTCCCCTACTTTGCCGCCTTCAGCCTGCTACTGCGCGACGGCGCGGACTTCCGCCAGATCGATAAAGTGATGGAGAAGCAGTTTGGCTGGCCGATGGGGCCGGCGTGGCTGCTGGACGTGGTGGGCATAGATACCGCGCATCATGCGCAACAGGTGATGGCGCAGGGCTTCCCGTCGCGGATGCAGAAAGATTACCGCGATGCCATTGATGTGCTGTTTGAAGCCAAACGCTACGGCCAGAAAAATGGCCAGGGCTTTTACCGCTGGGAACAGGACAAAAAAGGCAAAGCGCAGAAGCGCGCCGATGCAGATGTCGATGCGCTGCTGGAGCCGGTATGTGAACCGAAGCGGGTATTCAGCGATGAAGAGATCGCCAACCGCATGATGCTGCCGATGCTCAACGAAGTGGTGCGCTGCCTCGAAGAAAACATCATCGCTTCCCCCGCCGAGGCGGATATGGCGCTGGTGTATGGCTTAGGCTTCCCGCCGTTCCGCGGTGGCGCGTTCCGCTATATGGACACGCTGGGCATCAGCAATGTCGTCGATCAGGCTAAACGCTACCTCGCGCTCGGCCCGCTGTACGCGCTGCCTGAGCTGCTGGTTCAGAAAGCCCACCAGCATCAGAGCTGGTATCCCGTCGCTCAACCGATTGACGCAGCGGCGCTGCAAACTGCCTGAGGTAATGAACATGGAAAACGTAGTGATTGTTGATGCCGTGCGCACGCCGATGGGCCGTTCCAAAGGCGGCGCCTTTCGCCAGGTGCGCGCCGAGGATCTCTCCGCCCATCTGATGCGCGAACTCCTCAGCCGCAATCCGGCCGTCGATGCCGCCGCGCTGGATGACATTATCTGGGGCTGCGTGCAGCAGACGCTGGAACAGGGCTTTAATATCGCCCGCAACGCCGCGCTGCTGGCGGAGATCCCGCATCGCGTGCCGGCCAGCACCGTCAATCGCCTGTGCGGCTCGTCCATGCAGGCGCTGCACGATGCGGCGCGCGCGATTATGGTCGGCGATGCCCACAGCTGTATTATTGGCGGCGTGGAACATATGGGCCACGTACCGATGAACCACGGCGTGGATTTTCATCCCGGCCTGGGGCGCACCGTGGCGAAAGCGGCGGGCATGATGGGGCTGACCGCCGAGATGCTGGCGCGCATGCACCACATCAGCCGTGAACAGCAGGATGCCTTCGCGCTGCGTTCACACCAGCGCGCTGCGGCCGCCACTCAGCGCGGTGATTTCAAACGCGAAATCGTCCCGACCTACGGCCACGATGCCGATGGCGTGCTGAAACGCTATGACAGTGATGAAGTGATTCGCGAGGACACCAGTCTTGAAGGCTTAGCCGCGCTGCGTCCGGCGTTCGATCCGGTCAACGGCACGGTTACCGCCGGCAGTTCGTCGGCGCTGTCCGACGGCGCGGCCGCCATGCTGATCATGAGCGAAAGCCGGGCGCGCGAACTGGGGCTGTCGCCGCGCGCACGCATCCGCAGCATGGCGGTGGTTGGCTGCGATCCGTCGATCATGGGTTACGGCCCGGTACCGGCCAGTAAGCTGGCGCTGAAGCGCGCCGGGCTGAGCGTGCAGGATATTGATCTGTTCGAACTCAACGAAGCCTTCGCCGCGCAGACGCTGCCGTGCCTGAAAGATTTAGGGCTGCTGGAGCAGCTGGATGAGAAAGTGAACCTTAACGGCGGCGCAATCGCACTCGGGCATCCGCTGGGATGTTCCGGCGCTCGTATCAGCACCACGTTGCTGAATCTGATGGAGCGTCGCGATGCACAGTTTGGTCTGGCAACCATGTGCATTGGCTTAGGCCAGGGCATCGCGACGGTATTTGAACGGGTTTAATACGTTGACCACTACACTTGCACGTGTTCCCGCCCAACCGGGCGGGCTTTTTTTTGCAGCGGCACGTGCATGAGCACCGTGTCACGCATCAGATAAAGGCAAACGCATCGCCATACATCTGCGCTTCTAACGCACCACGTTCGGCACAGAAGCGCTCGCGGGCAATTTTTGCCATCTCAAACCGGCCAGCAATGTAGATATCGTGTCCGCTCAGGCTGGCATAATCCTGCATCACCGCGGTCAGCACCGTGCCGCTGCGCCCCTGCCAGTCCTCCGCCGGCTGCTCCACCACCGGAATCACTTTCAGGTTCGGATGCTTCACCGCCAGCGCATTGAGTTCATCCAGATCGTACAGATGTCTCAGCTCGCGGCCGCCCCAGTAGATAGCGATATCGCGATCCGGCTGCTGCGCCAGCGCGGTCAGCAGAATCGAACGCGCATAGGAGAAGCCAGTGCCGCCGGCAATCAGCACAATCGGCCGCGCGCTGTCCTCACGCAGCCAGGCGTCGCCGTGCGGCATATCCACGGTGATCTGCCGATCGTTTTTGATGCGATCCATCACCGCCATGGCGTACAGGTTCAGTTCTGAGGCACCAATGTGCAGCTCAATGATGTCCTTTTCCATTGGCGTCGATGCCAGCGAAAACGGGCGCTTGTCGCGCTCATCCATCACCACCATCAGATACTGGCCGGCGCGGAAGCTAAAATCCGCCGCCGGAATTAACCGCACGCGGTAAACCGTGTCCGTAATTGCTTCAACCGAAGTCACTTTGCAGCTTAACGTCGTCATAGGTGCCCTTTTTTATGGTTCTCAGCCGCCATCAGCGCTGCGGCGGCTCGGCAAAGATCGCTAACTCATCCCAGATTGCATCAATACGCGCCGTAACCGCAGGATCTTTCACAATCGGCGTCCCCCATTCACGCTGGGTTTCACCCGGCCACTTGTTGGTGGCATCCAGTCCCATTTTCGAGCCAAGTCCGGAAACCGGCGAAGCGAAGTCGAGATAGTCAATCGGCGTGTTTTCTACCAGTACCGTATCGCGCGCCGGATCCATCCGCGTGGTGATGGCCCAAATCACGTCGTTCCAGTCACGCGCGTTGACGTCATCGTCACACACAATCACAAACTTGGTGTACATAAACTGGCGCAGGAACGACCACACGCCGAACATCACGCGCTTGGCGTGACCGGCATACTGTTTTTTAATCGTCACTACCGCGAGGCGATAAGAGCAGCCTTCCGGCGGCAGATAGAAATCCACAATCTCCGGGAACTGTTTGATCAGAATCGGCACCAGCACTTCGTTCAGCGCCACGCCCAGTACCGCGGGCTCATCCGGCGGACGGCCGGTGTAGGTGGAGTGGTAAATCGGGTTGCGCCGCTGGGTCACGTGCGTCACGGTAAACACCGGGAAGCTGTCTACTTCATTGTAGTAGCCGGTGTGATCGCCGTACGGCCCTTCCGGCGCCATGTCACCCGGTTCGATGTAGCCTTCCAGCACGATTTCTGCGCTGGCCGGCACTTCCAGATCGTTCGAGACGCACTTCACCACCTCGGTTTTGTTGCCGCGCAGCAGACCGGCAAACGCATATTCCGATAGCGTATCCGGCACTGGCGTCACCGCGCCAAGAATGGTGGCCGGATCGGCGCCCAGCGCCACCGCTACCGGGAAGCGTTCACCGGGATGTGCTTTGCACCACTCCTGGAAATCCAGCGCGCCACCGCGATGCGACAGCCAGCGCATAATCACCCGATTTTTACCAATCACCTGCTGACGATAAATGCCGAGATTCTGCCGCTCTTTATGCGGTCCACGCGAGACGGTTAAACCCCAGGTAATCAGCGGCGCCGCATCGCCCGGCCAGCATTTCATGACCGGGATGCGCGCCAGATCGACCTCGTCACCGCTGAAAATCTCTTCCTGACACGGCGCATTACGCAGCCGTTTGGTCGGCATGTTCAGCACCTGTTTGAACTGCGGCATCTTATCGAACAGGTCGCGGAACCCCTTCGGCGGCTCCGGCTCTTTCAGAAACGCCAGCAGCTTACCCACTTCGCGTAGCGCGCTGACCTCTTCCTGGCCCATACCCATGGCCACGCGCTTCGGCGTGCCAAACAGGTTGCACAGCACCGGCATGCTGTAGCCCTTCGGGTTTTCGAACAGCAGCGCCGGGCCACCGGCCCGCAGCGTGCGGTCGGCGATTTCGGTCATCTCGAGGACAGGATCGATCTCCTGAGTGATGCGCTTTAACTCGCCGCGCTGTTCCAGCAGCGCGAGAAAGTCTCGTAAATCCTGATATTTCATGCGGCGTTAGTCTTCCGGCCAGAGTGAAGCGTCATTATAAGTTTGTTCACGCCAGCGTGTTTGAGTTTCTGCGTCAGGCGGGCTGACAGGAAAACGGCACCAGCGACTGCAGGGCCAGCACATCGTGATAAGCGGCAATCGCTTCACCGTGACGGAACACTTTGAAATCTTCACCGCGCGCGCTGTAGTAGCGCAGACGGTTCTCACTGACGTGCAGGAAGCTGGCTTCCCGCAGCGCAATCACCGACTCCTGCGGATTCACCGCGCAGAATTCGGCCAGACGCTCATCACGGGTTTCGCCCATGTGGCCGCTGACGTGCGCATCAAGATAGTGAGGATTGATTTGCACCGGGAACAGCCCCAGCGCAGGCAGCACCACGCTGCTGCGTACCGGCATATCATTGGTGGTGCGAATCGACGGTGCCGCCACGTTGCAGCCCGCGCTCCAGCCAACGTAAGGGACGTCGCGCTCGCGCACTGCGCGCTGAATCGCCACGATCAGCCCCTGCTCGTGCAGCATCTGGTTCAGCAGCCAGGTATTGCCGCCGCTCACCAGAATCAGCTCCGCCTGCTCAATGGCCGCAACCGGTGTCTCGAACTCATGTACCGTGCGCACCGGAATGCCCAGTGACTGAGACAACGCCTGCGCACGCTGGGCGTGATCGTCACGAATAATGGCGTAGGGCACCAGCACCGCCGAGGTGATACCGCGCTGGGCAATCATCGCGTGCAGCTGCGGATGCGCATAGCTCAGCAGCGGCGCATCGTCGGCCACTTTGCCATTGCTCAGTAAAAACAGTTCCATCAGCCCGTCCTTTTTCTTCGTCTAATGGGTTGGCAGTCTGATACAGATGATCGCCAGACGTCAATTTTCTTGCTGAAAAGCGTTAGTTCGCCGCACCAATCGGAAAATTCGTAGAGATTTTTCTTCTGTGACCGGGTTTCCGGCCGCCGATGCGCTATAACTCTGACAACAGGTTTGTTATTCTTAGCGTCCATTATTTGGGAGCAGTTATGGAATCCTGGTACTTACTCTATTGCAAACGTGGTCAGCTGTTGCGCGCGAAGGAGCATCTTGAGCGGCAGGAGGTGAATTGCCTCAGCCCGATGATCGCTCTGGAGAAGATTGTGCGCGGCAAACGCACCACCGTGAGTGAGCCGCTGTTTCCCAACTATCTGTTTATCGAATTCGATCCGGAAGCGATTCACACCACCACCATCAGCAGCACGCGCGGCGTCAGCCACTTTGTGCGCTTTGGTGCCATGCCCGCGACGGTGCCGTATGAAGTGATCGAAGCGCTGCAAACTGATGCGCCGCAGATCCTGCTGGATCCGGAAACGCCGCAGGTCGGTGATGAAGTGCTGATCACCGACGGCACCTTTGAAGGGCTGCGCGCTATCTTTGCCGAGCCCGATGGTGAAACCCGCTCAATCCTGCTGCTTAACCTGCTGAATAAACAGGTGATGCGCAGCGTGGACAACAAGCAGTTCCGTAAGGTTTAAGCCAGCCTGAATAGCTGACGTGCGTTGTGGTCGACGCGTGCCGCCAGTGCGTCTGGCTGTTCACCACGCCAGTGCGCCACCTGCTGAACGATATGCGGCAGAAAGCAGGGTTCGTTACGGCGCGAGGTCGGACGCGGACGCATATCGCGCGGCAGCAGATAGGGCGCGTCCGTCTCCAGCAGCAGACGATCTGCCGGAATCAGCGGCAGCATGTCACGCAGCGCCATTCCGCGCCGTTCATCGCACACCCAGCCGGTAATGCCCACCGATAACCCCAGCGCCAGGCAGGCTTCCAGCTCGTCACGCGTGCCGGTAAAACAGTGCACCACCGCGCCCACCAATTTCGGCAGCCACGGCTGCAGCACCGCCAGAAAACGTTCATGTGCCTCACGACAGTGTAAAAACACCGGCAGCTGCAGTTCAGCCGCCAGCTGGAGCTGCGCATCAAACGCGTACTCCTGCTGCTCGTGCGCGGAAAGGTTCCGGTTGAAGTCGAGCCCGCATTCACCAATCGCGACCACCTGCTCGCTGTCAGCCAGGCGGCGCAGCGTACTGGCGGTTTCCGCCGACCACTCGCTGGCATGATGCGGGTGCACGCCGGCGGTCGACCAGCAGTAGCCCGCGTGCCGGGTCGCCAGCTGACGCGCCTGCTGGCTCTCCAGGGCATTGGTGCCGGTAATTAACAGGCCGGTGACGCCTGCTTCGCGCGCGCGTTTTACCACCTGATCGCGATCTTTTGCGAATTGCGTGCTGGTCAGGTTTACACCGATATCAAACATGTTTGCTCCCCATTCCGTCTTAAAGCGACGGATAGAAAAACCGCCCGGCAGGCGGGCGGTTAAGATTCATCATCACCCCATCAGCGGGATGCCCTGCATAAAAGACATCAGGCGTCGGGGTTCTGTTCCTCATCGTCTGCCGCCTGACGTCCTTTACCCACATAGTAGCGGGAGAAGAATACGCCGACTTCAAACAGGCAGTACATCGGAATAGCGAGCAAAGTTTGCGAGAAAACGTCCGGCGGTGTGAGCAACATCCCAACCACAAACGCGCCGACCAGAATATACGGCCGTTTCTTTTTCAGATCGTCCGGGCTGGTAATGCCGGTCCAGCACAGCAGCACGATGGCAATCGGTACCTCAAACGCCACGCCAAACGCCATGAACAGCGTCATGACAAAGTCGAGGTAGTTAGTGATGTCCGTGGCGATGGTGACGCCCTGCGGCGCGGTTTTGGCGAAGAAGCCAAATGCCAGCGGGAACACAATGAAGTAGGCAAAGGCCACGCCGACGTAAAACAGCAGCGTACTGGAGAACAGCAGCGGCATCACCAGGCGGCGCTCATGGCGATACAGCGCGGGGGCGACAAACGCCCAGACCTGATAAAGAATCACCGGCACCGCAAGAAACACCGACACAATGATGGTCAGTTTGATCGGCGTAAAGAACGGTGAGGACACGTCCGTGGCGATCATGCTGGCACCGGCGGGCATCTGGCTAATCAGCGGCGCTGCCACCGCGTGATAGATGTCGTTGGCGAAGTAAACCAGACACAGGAAGATAACAAACACCGCGATGATGCAGTTCAGCAGACGCTTGCGCAGCTCAATCAGGTGGCTGATGAGCGGTTGGGTATCTTCAACGGCCATGTTTATCGTTCATCTTTTACGGGAGGAGTGGTCGCAGGCGCGACGGAATCGGTGTGGCTGGTGGCTGGTGCAGGCTGCGGCGCCTGCGCCGGGGCGCTGGCCTGATGCGCCGCGCTGGCCGGCGTCACAACGCTGTGCGGCTCAGCGGGCTGCGGTGCGGCAGCGGGTTGTGGCGCAGCAGCGGGCGGCTGATGAATGGTGTTGGCTTCATCTTCCGCTTTTTCGATATCGATGCTCTGCTGCACCGAGCGCTTCATGGAGTCCGCGGTTTTACGCAGCTCTTCCATGGATTGCTTCAGCTCCGGCGACAGCGTGCCGCGTCCTGCCTCTTCGACCTTTTTCAGGCTGTCCTGCAGCTCCTGCAGTTTCAGCTCCTGGGCCAGTTCGTTCTGCACATTAGCAGCCAGCGAGCGAATGGCCCGGATCCAGCCAACAACGGTTTTCACCGCAACCGGTAAGCGCTGCGGGCCCAGTACAATCAGCCCGATCACGAACACCAATACCAGTTCACTAAAACCAATATCGAACACAGTTTTACCTTACTTGTCCCGGGCGTCGTCTTTGCTCGCCGGGGTGTGCTGTTTGTCTGCCAGTTTGGCGTTGAAGTCAGCGTCCTGCTCTTTCGGTTGATCCTTTTTCTCGTCTTCATCGCTCATGGCTTTTTTGAAGCCGCGAATGGAAGAGCCTAAATCCGAACCCAGGTTACGAAGCTTATTGGTACCGAACAGAAGTACAACAATGACGGCAATGATTAACAATTGCCAAATACTGATACCGCCCATGAGATATGCCTCTAATATTCTGTGAAAAACGGTTAACTGTAACGCACAGAAAGTCCGTTTTTACCCGGACTTAAGCCTGCGACATTACGCGATTTGCACCAGGCAGACAATCAGTTTGTCTTGCGCCAGCCGATGAGCCAGGTGACGATGCCGGCGGCCATTAACAGCGCCGGGAAGAAGTCCCAGTCAGGCCGGCTCAGCAGCACTGCGGTGCCACTTAATAACAGTGTAGCCCCGACGCCAAACAGATAACGTGCCTGATGATGACGGGTGCGCTGCGCGTTCAAATCGGTGACGAGTTTATCGACACTGTGCTGCAATAACTTGTGCTGGCGCATACTGTCGTAAAAAAGCTCCGGCAGCTCCGGCAGTTTCTCCGCCCAGAACGGCGCCTTCTCTTTCACCGCCCGCAGGATGGCCGGAATGCCGATCTGATCCTTAATCCAGTCCTCCAGGAACGGCTTGGCGGTTTTCCACAGATCGAGCTGCGGATAGAGCTGACGACCAATGCCCTCGATGTACAGCAGGGTTTTCTGCAACAGCACCAGCTGCGGCTGCACTTCCATATTGAAACGGCGCGCGGTGTTGAACAGATTAAGCAGCACGTGACCAAAGGAGATTTCCGCCAGCGGCTTTTCGAAAATCGGCTCGCACACGGTACGGATCGCGAACTCAAAATCTTCCACGTTGGTATCCGGCGGTACCCAGCCCGAGTCGACGTGCAGCTCGGCCACTTTGCGGTAGTCGCGGTTGAAGAAGGCGATGAAGTTTTCCGCCAGGTAGCGCTTATCTTCTTTGTTCAGCGAGCCAACAATGCCGCAGTCGATGCCAATATACTGCGGATCTTCCGGATGCTCGTAGCTGACGAAGATGTTGCCGGGATGCATATCGGCGTGGAAGAAGCTGTCGCGGAACACCTGGGTGAAGAACACCTGCACGCCGCGTTCGGCCAGCAGCTTCATGTTGACGCCGTGCTGCTCCAGCGTGGCAACGTCGGAGATAGGAATGCCGTAAATACGCTCCATCACCAGCATGGTTTCGCTGCAGTAGTCGGAGAACACTTCCGGCACGTACAGCATGCGGCTCTGGTCAAAGTTGCGGCGCAGCTGAATCGCATTGGCAGCTTCACGCAGCAGATTGAGTTCATCAATCAGCGTTTTTTCGTAGTCGCGCACCACTTCCATCGGGCGCAGACGGCGACCATCCGGCAGCAGCCGTGGCACCCAGCGCGCCAGGCGGTAAATCAGCTTCATGTCAGCTTTGATCACCGGCAGGATATCCGGGCGAATCACTTTGATCACCACTTCGCGGCCGTTGGATTTCAGCGTCGCGGTATGCACCTGGGCAATCGAAGCCGATGCCAGCGGTTTGATATCGAAGTCGTCGAACCAGGTTTCTACCGGGCCGCCAATCGAACGCTCAATCTGCGCTTTGGCTTTCACGCCGTCGAACGGCGCCACCCGGTCCTGCAGAATCGCCAGCTCATCGGCAATTTTCGGCGGGAACAGGTCGCGGCGCGTCGAGAGCATCTGACCGAACTTGATCCAAACCGGACCGAGCTGCTCCATGGCCAGACGCAGACGGATGCCCATCTCGGCTTCTTTGTGCCGGTTGGGGATCCAGAAAACACAGCGCCGCCACAGCCGCAGCGGCAGCGTAATGCGCATATGCGGAATCAGTTCATCCAGCCCGTAGGTCAGAAAAACTTTGATAATGAAGTATAAGCGCCGAATTTCTCCCAGCGTCATTTCGCCTCCAGCTGTGCCAAACGCGCCTCAAACGCATTAAGCGCACGTTCCATCGCTTCTACCTCCTCACAAAACCACGCCTGCTCCAGCGCCCCAGGCGCCACGCGCCACTCTTCGGTCAGCACCTGCCCCAGATAATCCTGACGGCGGGTGACCTGCTGTCTGAGCTGGGCCAGCGCACGCTGAGCGGCCTGGCTGATGCCCTGTGCCGCAATGTCGCCCACCCACGGCGCGAGATATTCGGCCGGGTCGAGTTCAGCCAGATCCATCAGCGCGGAGAATTGCTGTACCACCTGCAGATCGCCTTCCACGTCCAGCTCACCGCTGCGAATCAGGCTGGTCAGCTGCTGACGATCGCGCAGCTTAGGCAGCGTGCTGAAACGCAGGCTGACGTTACAGTCGCTGCGGTCCTGCCAGTCACTCAGCACATCCAGCTGGTTTTCACTGAACACCAGCACCAGCGGAAAATCCAGCTCCTGCAGGCGCAGTAGCAGGACTTTGCCGGCCAGACGCTGGCGTGCGGTTTTCAGACTGCGATCGCGGTACAACACACGGTTCAGGGCGGTCTCAAGACCGCCGGTGATGAGAGGGGTAAAAGTCATGATTAATCAGAACTTAAAGCCACGATGCAGCGCCACAATGCCGCCGGTCATGTTGTAGTAGCTGATATTTTCAAAGCCCGCGTCGTTCATCATCGCCTTCAGGGTTTCCTGATCCGGATGCATACGAATCGACTCCGCCAGGTAGCGATAGCTTTCCGCGTCTTTTGCCACCAGCTGGCCGATGCGCGGCAGAATGTGGAAAGAGTAAGTGTCGTAGGCTTTGCTGAGCGGATCGAAAACCGGTTTAGAGAACTCCAGCACCAGCAGACGGCCGCCCGGCTTGAGCACGCGGAACATCGACGCCAGCGCCTTTTCTTTTTCGGTCACGTTACGCAGGCCGAAGGAGATGGTGATGCAGTCGAAATAGTTATCCGGGAATGGCAGCGCTTCTGCGTTAGCCTGCACGTAGCTGACGTTGCCGGTTACGCCGAGATTGCGCAGCTTTTCGCGTCCCATCTTCAGCATTGAGCTGTTGATGTCCGCCAGCACCACCTGACCGGTTTCACCAACCAGGCGCGAGAATTTTGCCGTCAGATCGCCGGTACCGCCGGCCAGATCCAGGACGCGCTGACCGCGGCGCACGCCGCTGCTGTCGATGGTAAAACGCTTCCAGACGCGATGGATGCCGAACGACATCAGATCGTTCATCAGGTCATATTTCGCCGCGACGGAGTGAAACACGTCCGCGACTTTATCGGCCTTTTCACTTTTGGCGACGGTCTGAAAGCCAAAATGGGTAGTTTCCTGCTGTGATTCATCTGCCATCGGTTTTACCTGTTCCACAAACAATACTTCCCGAAGTGTATCAGAGTCGGGCGATCCGAGCACGCCACCGGCGTGTTATTCGTTGATGCGGCGCAGGGAAGCGGCGGAAGAATCTGCCGCATTTTCAGCGGGCTCGCTGTCATCGGCCCATGTATCATCCGCCGCGTCGGGCTGCGCCTGCTCTGCCAGTTGCGGGTTGATGGGCCGTTTGATCTCCACGCCAAGCGCACGAAACGACTCGCTCTGGGCGATCAGGTTGCCACGCCCATGCGCCAGCTTTTTCATCGCCAGCTGATAACTCTGCTGCGCTTTGTCGAGGCTATGCCCGATGCCGCTCATGTCATCAACAAACAGCCGCATCTTGTCGTACAAGCGCGCAGCGCGGTCGGCGATGCGCTGCGCGTTGCGGCTCTGATGCTCATAGCGCCACAGATTATTGATGGTGCGCAGCGCCACCAGCAGCGTGGTCGGGCTGACCAGCATAATGTTTTGCTGCAGCGCTTCGCTGATCAGCTCCGGCTGACGATCGATCGCCAGCAGAAACGCCGGTTCGACCGGAATAAACATCAGCACATAATCCAGCGAGCGTAAACCGGGCAATTGTTGATAATCTTTACGCCCCAGCAGCCGGATATGGCCGCGCACCGCGTTGATGTGCTCCTGAATCGCCTGCTCGCGCGTCAGCTCATCGTCGGCGTTGAAGTAGCGCTCATAGGCAATCAGCGTCATTTTGGCGTCAATTACCACATCTTTACCCTGCGGCAGACGCACAATCACATCCGGTTGCATACGGCCCTGCTGCTCCAGCTGCACACTGACCTGGGTCTGGTACTCGTAGCCTTCGCGCAGGCCTGAGGCCTCCAGCACCCGGCTAAGCACCACTTCGCCCCAGTTGCCCTGAATTTTATTGTCGCCCTTCAGCGCTTTGGTGAGGTTGATCGCTTCCTGCGCCATCTGCGCGTTGAGCTGCTGCAGCTGACGAATCTCATGCGCCAGCGTGTGGCGTTCACGCGCTTCCTGGCCGAAGCTATCGTTGACCTGGCGGCGGAAGCCGTCCAGCTGTTCGCGCAGCGGGCCGATCAGGCTGTTGAGGCTCTGCCGGTTCTGCTCGTCGACGCGTTTTCCGCTGTTTTCGAAGATTCGGTTGGCGAGGTTTTCAAACTGCGCACTCAGGCGCTGTTCGCTGTTGGTCAGCAGACGCTGCTTCTCCTCAGCGGCGAAACGCGTCTCTTCTAATCGAATGGTGACTTCCCGCAGTTCGGCTTCCTGCGCACTGTTAACTTCCAGCTGATTACGCAGCTCGCGGCTGAGCTGCTCACTCTCGGCCCGCCAGTAATCCAGCTGCTGCAGGCGCTCCTGCGCGCCGCTTAGCGTGCCGTGTAGCTGGCGCAGCTCCTGTTCGCGCTGCTGCAGTTGCTGTTGCAGCTGTTCCAGCTGCTGCTGCTGACGCTGCTGCGCCTGTTCCAGCAGGCGGCGTTCGGTGGTGAAGCTGGCGTGCTGATGGCCGGCGCGCAGCTGGGCAATAATCCAGCCAATGCCCAAACCGGCCAGCGCCAGCGCGCCGCTGATGATAAGTTGCTGATCCATAATCCCCCCGCGGATCGTCTCGCTGAGGAGAAGGTAGAGCGCCACTGTATGAATGTCCAGAACATTCATGGCAACCCGCGGATTTTATCGCGGACGCAATAGGCACCGTCCGGGTAACTACAGGGCGCGTACGGTCAGGTCGCCGGCTTTCCAGGCGTCGATCAGGAAAAACGGCATCGGCAGCACCCATTCGCTGTCGCTTTTCACCTTCGCCGGATAGCACCAGCTGTTGCCGCCGTAGGTCAGCTCCACCTGCTGCTGGCCATTTTCGGCGTTGGCCACTTTGCCGGCCATGCTGGCGAAACCGGCGTTGCTGCCGACGTGGAAGCTGTCGGTCTGCCAGCGAATCGGCGCATGCGCCGGCCACGGCTGCGCGTGGTGGAAGTGAAAAATATCGTCGTGATTGAGGATGCTGTCACGCACCGTCGGCCACAGCGCTACCTTGAGGAAGTACTGGTCGGTAAAGCGCTCGCTGCCGTCATACTGCGCGATAAAGTCGCGCATCTGCTGCTCCACGTTGTGAAACACGCCGTGACAGCCGCCCCACATGCCGGCCAGTAACAGCTCGGTGTGCGAATAATAATCGCGCATGTGGTGGAACCAGAATGGCGAAGCCAGCCAGGCGTCGACGGCCGCCACTTCGCGCTCTGACAGCAGCGAATCCGCATCGCGCACGATGTAGCGTTTTACGCTGGCATCGTCCATCACCAGAAAGCGCCACAGCGTAGGGAAAATGGTTTTCTCCTGCGACATATCCACCAGCTGGGTGTTTGGCTGGGTCAGGCGCTGCCACACGTGCTGCGGCACACTATCGTCGAGATAGATGCGGCACATCCAGTCCGGATAGAGCTCGCGCGCCACTTCAACGTTTTTAATCAGGGTTTCGCAGTAGCGCGGCTGACCGCCGTACAGGCTGAAGGAGATGATATTTTCTGCCGGATTGCTGCGGTTAATCGGCGCAGGAGCTGGTGCGGGAAAAGTCGCTTTCGCGCCCTGACTGAAGCGCACGTCGGATTGGGTGAGCGATTCCAGGCCATAACGCGCCACTTCATCTTTCTTATCCAGCCAGCCACACACTTCCGTCAGGCCATCCAGCCAGGTTTCCGACGCCTGCGCGCGCTGCGCCGCCGGTGCCTGATAGATTTTCTGGTAAATCTTGTAGGATTTTTTATGTTCGCCGACGCGCATCAGCGTCAGCGCGTAGTCGCTGAGCACCTGCATCTGGTTAGGCATGACGCGCAGCACTTCTTCGCAGCACTGGCGCGCCAGAGGATAATCTGACGCGGCCATTGCCTGACGAAAGCGCGCGGCGGCACTCTCAACGCGGGCCTGCATTGCAGCAGGGCGGCTGGTAAAACCCGGACGTGGGACAGAGATCGTTTTGCGCATAGGAAATTTCTCAGAATCGGCTGAAATTGCGCGCATTCTAATCAGGCAATTGCTGAGCTCCCTATAAGCCTGGTCTCGAAATCATTCCCTGACTGGCGCGCTAAAGTAAACGACGCGCGGCATCCACCACAATTTTCACCGCATCGCTTTCTGTCTGCTTCATAGTGGCCGCATCCGGGATCTCTTTTTGCGTGCGATTCACGATGACGCCAGCCACCATGCCGGCACGCAGTCCCTGACTGGCGCACATGGTTAACAGTGTAGCGGATTCCATCTCATAGTTAAGCACGCCCATTTGCTGCCACTCTTTCATCGAGCCCTGGAAGCGGCTCACCACGCGTCCGGAGAAGGTGTCGTAGCGCTCCTGGCCAGGATAGAAGGTGTCTGACGAGGCGGTGACACCAATATGCGTGGTCGCGCCGCAGGCTTCTGCCGCGGCCACCAGCGCGGTGGTGCAGGCGAAGTCAGCCACCGCCGGGAATTCCATCGGCGCAAAGTGCAGGCTGGCACCGTCCAGACGGACCGAGGCGGTGGTCACCAGCACATCACCCACGTTGATGTGTGGCTGAATCGCGCCGGTGGTACCCACACGCAGGAAGGTACGCACGCCCAGCTGCGCCAGCTCTTCAACGGCGATAGAGGTAGACGGACCGCCAATACCGGTGGAACAGACAACCACCGGTTTGCCGTCGATCTCCGCCAGCCAGGTGGTGAATTCACGGTGCGACGCGAGGTGCTGTGGATTCTCCATCAGCGCTGCGATTTTCTTCACGCGCTCCGGATCGCCAGGAACAATCGCCAGCGTGGCTCCTTTCAAATCGGCTTTGGTGATGCCAAGGTGGAAAACGTCAGACTGGGCCATATCAGACTCCTGGAAGATAAGGGGAATAAGCGCGCCACTTTACGTCAGCGGCCCGGATAAATATGTGACTGAATTCACTATCAATAATGAAAGTTACATTGAACTAAAGATATTGTGTGACTCCAATCACATATTAGCGGTCTGCTGCGCTGAATTGCTACAAGCGGTGCTGTGTAACCGTAAAAGGCAGTGTTAATAGAGAAGCAGATCAGGTTAACCATCCCCCGTACCCTACGCCAGCCTTGCCGTAAGGCCAGGCTATAGTTACGTGATTGCGCACTTGCTAGCACGGAGAGAACCATGAAAACCGAAGACAATATGGCACAAAAATCCGCCACCGACGGCTTTGCGCCAGCGGTGCAGCCCACCGCAGCCAGCACCATCATTACCGCCAGCGACGCCATTCACGCGGGCGAGACGTCCGTGCCGAGCCAGGGTGAGAACCTGCCGGCTTATTATGCTCGTCCGCAACAGTTTAGCGGCACGCTGCCGGTCGTGCTGGTGGTGCAGGAAATTTTCGGCGTGCACGAGCACATCCGCGATCTGTGCCGCCGTCTGGCACTGGAAGGCTATCTCGCCGTGGCGCCGGAGCTCTATTTCCGCGAAGGCGATCCCAACGATTACAACGATATCCCCACCCTGTTCAAAGAGCTGGTGAGCAAAGTGCCGGATTCGCAGGTACTGTCGGATCTCGACCACGTGGCCAACTGGGCGGCGCGCCACGGCGGCGATATCCGTCGTCTGGCGATCACCGGTTTCTGCTGGGGCGGTCGCATCAGCTGGCTGTTTGCCGCCCATAATCCGCAGGTGCGCGCCGCCGCCGCCTGGTACGGTCGCCTGGAGGGCGAGAAAACGCTGAAGCAGCAGAAACATCCAATTGATATTGCAGTGGATTTGAATGCACCGGTGCTGGGCCTGTATGGCGGCCAGGATGAAAGCATTCCTCTGGAAAGTATCGATAAGATGCGCCAGGCCCTGCACGCGGCTAATGCCAAAGCCGAGATTGTGGTGTATCCGGAAGCTGGCCACGCCTTCAACGCCGACTATCGTCCGAGCTACCACGCCGATTCCGCGCAGGATGGCTGGCAGCGCATGCTGGCGTGGTTTAAGCAGTATGGCGTCGCGCCGAACGCGGAATAAAAAAGGGGCGCCAGCGCGCCCCAACTCAACAACACAACGTATTATCCTGTCATCCAACGATTTCGGCGCGCAGCTTCTGCGCCGCTTTTACCATGTTGGCCAGCGCCTGACGCGTTTCACTCCAGCCGCGCGTTTTCAGGCCACAGTCCGGGTTCACCCACAGGCGCTGCTGCGGAATACTCTGCGCCGCTTTGCGCAGCAGATCTTCCATCCACTCCACGCTCGGTACGTTGGGTGAGTGGATGTCATATACGCCCGGCCCGATTTCATTGGGATATTCGAACGCTTTAAACGCATCAAGCAGATCCATATCAGAACGTGAGGTTTCGATAGTGATCACGTCGGCGTCCAGCGCGGCGATCGAATCCATGATGTCGTTGAACTCGCAATAACACATGTGGGTGTGAATCTGCGTCTCGTCCTGCGCCACCGCAGCGTTGAGGCGGAACGCGTCCACCGCCCAGCGCAGGTAGGCTGCCCAGTCAGACTGATGCAGCGGCAAGCCTTCACGCAGCGCCGGTTCGTCAATCTGAATGATGCCGATACCGGCTTTTTCCAGGTCCTGCACTTCGTCGCGCAGCGCCAGCGCAATCTGTTTTGCGATGGTTTCGCGCGTCACGTCTTCCCGCGGGAACGACCAGCACAGGATGGTGACCGGTCCGGTCAGCATGCCCTTCACCGGTTTGTCGGTCAGCGACTGCGCATACTTTGCCCACTCGACGGTGATCGGCTGCGGGCGGCTGACATCCCCGATGATCACCGGCGGCTTAACACAGCGCGAGCCGTAGCTTTGTACCCAGCCGTTCTGCGTGAAAACAAAGCCGTCGAGGTTTTCGCCGAAGTACTCCACCATGTCGTTACGCTCGGCTTCGCCATGCACCAGCACGTCGAGCCCCAGACGCTCCTGCTCCGCAATCGCCTGCCGGATGTGTTCCGCGATACCGGTGCGGTAGTGGCCGCCGTCAATGTTGCCTTTTTTGAAGTCAAGGCGCAGACCGCGGATCTCGGTGGTCTGCGGGAAAGAACCGATGGTGGTGGTAGGCCACGCCGGCAGGTTAAAGCGCTGACGCTGCGCCTGAGCACGCACGGTGTAGCTGCTGTTGCGCTCAGTGTCTCTGGCCTGGATTTGCGCCAGACGCTGCGCCACGGCGGGGTTATGCACGCGAGCAGAGTTTGCCCGGGCACGAATCGGCGCGCTCCAGGCGTGCAGCGCAGCGGCATCGTGCTGGTTCAGCGCCTGACTCAGCAGCGACAGCTCCGTACACTTCTGTAACGCAAAGGCGAACCAGCTTTTTACCTCGTCGTCGAGACGGGTTTCCACGCTCAGGTCAATGGGGCTGTGCAGTAGTGAACAGGAAGATCCAATCCACAGTTGCTGACGCTGGCCGATCAGCGGCTGCAGGCGCTCAAACCAGCGGGTGAGATCGGCGCGCCAGACGTTACGGCCATTGATCACCCCCAGCGACAGCAGCCAGTCCGCCGGGATCTGCTGGTTGAGTTGCTCAAGGTCATCTTTGCCGTGCACCAGGTCCACGTGCAGGCCCTGCACCGGCAGCGTTTTGATGACATCAAGATTCTGACCAATGCTGTCAAAGTAGGTGGTCAGCAGCAGTTTCACTTCGCCCTGTAGCGCGTCGTACGCCGGTTTAAACGCCTCGCGCCACGCCTGCGGCAGTTCCAGCGCCAGCGCCGGCTCATCAATCTGCACCCATTCGATGCCGCGTTGATGCAGTTCAGCCAGCACCTGACGGTACACCGGCAGAATGGCCTGCAGCAGCGACAGGCGGTCAAAGGCGTCACCTTTCACCTTACCCAGCCACAAATAGGTCACCGGCCCCAGCAGCACCGGTTTGATGGCGTGGCCGAGCGCCAGCGCTTCATCCACCTCGTCCAGCAGCTGCGTCCAGCTGAGACGGAACTGCTGACCCTGGGTAAATTCCGGCACGATATAGTGATAGTTGGTGTTAAACCATTTGGTCATCTCTGCCGCCGCCGCAGGCTCACCGCTGGGCGCCCGACCGCGGCCGATGCGGAACAGGGTGTCGAGGTCAATTGAGCCGTCTTTATTCTGGTGCCGTGCCGGTACGTTACCGAGCAGCAGGCTGGTAGTCAGTACGTGATCGTACCAGGCAAAATCGCCGACCGGCAGCAGATCAACACCGGCGTCTTTCTGCTGCTGCCAGTGACGGGCGCGCAGTTCACGACCCACCGCCAGCAGTTCGTCCTGTGAGCTGTTCCCGGCCCAGTAGCTTTCCTGCGCTTTTTTTAGTTCGCGGCGCAGTCCGACGCGAGGGAAACCGAGAGTATGGTTCAGAATGGTCATGTGAGATTCTCCAGAAGTTATTCGCTGTGCGACAGTCGCAGCAACCGATTTACGTTCATCCAGCGGGCAATCCTGCCGTGCGCTGAGCGTATTAGCTGGACAAAGGTAAAGTGGCCGTCGCGTCTGACTGAGATGTTTAGCCGTCCAGATGTTTACACCGCTATAATCTGCGGGTACTGTATGTGTCTCAAGCGCAATTTGTTCAATCTCGATGTGAAGGACTCTCATGATCGAACTCAAACACCTGCGGACGCTGCAGGCGTTACGGCACACCGGCTCGCTGGCTGCCGCCGCCGCCCAGCTTCATCAGACGCAATCGGCGTTGTCTCACCAGTTCAGCGACCTGGAACAGCGGCTGGGCTTCCGGCTGTTCGTGCGTAAGAGCCAGCCGCTCCGTTTTACGCCGCAGGGAGAGATTCTGTTACAGCTGGCGGAGCAGATTCTGCCGCAGATCCAGCAGGCGCTGCAGGCCTGTCATGAGCCGCATCAGACCACGTTGCGCATCGCTATCGAATGCCACAGCTGCATCCAGTGGCTGACGCCGGCCCTGAACAATTTCCGTCAGAGCTGGCCGCAGGTAGTGATGGACTTCAAATCCGGCGTGACCTTTGATCCGCAGCCGGCGCTTCAGCAGGGCGAACTGGACGTGGTGCTGACGTCCGATATTCTGCCGCGCAGCGGTTTGTTCTATGCGCCGATGTTTGATTTTGAGGTGCGGCTGGTGCTGGCGCCGGATCACCGCCTGGCGCAGCTGGCCCACATCACGCCGGAAGATTTGGCCGATGAGGTGCTGATGATCTATCCGGTACAGCGTCAGCGGCTGGACGTGTGGCGTAACTTCTTACAGCCAGCCGGCGTCAGCCCGGCGCTGAAGAGCGTGGATAATACACTGCTGCTGATCCAGATGGTGTCGGCCGGCATGGGCATTGCCGCGCTGCCGCACTGGGTGGTAGAGAGCTTTGAGCACCAGGGGCTGGTGGTGACGCGCACGCTGGGCGACGGATTGTGGAGCCGTTTATACGCGGCGATGCGCGACGGCGAGCAGCGGCAGCCGGTGCTGGAAGCCTTTGTGCGCTTTGCCCGTCAGCACGCCTGCGAGCACCTGCCTTACGTACGCGATGCCTCGCGCCCCGGCTCCCTGCAGCCGGTCTCGTCCTGATGCCGCGGGCGGCCAATGTCGCCCGTGCTGTTATCCCCGCCCTGCCTGCTCTATAATGCGCCGCCTTAACCGCTACCGGAGAGTTTCACCATGACCAATAACGATGTGCTGCGCAGCGTGCGCTATATGCTGGATTTGAGCGACAGCAAAGTGGTGGAGATTTTTGCGCTGGCGGGCAGTGAAGTACCGCGTGAAGATGTGCAGGCGTGGCTGAAGAAAGATGACGATGAGGCGTTTCGTAAACTGCCGGATGTGCTGATGGGTTACTTCCTCAACGGTCTGATTTTCTACCGTCGCGGCAAAAGCGAAGACGCACCGGCCCCGTCGGTTGAGCGCCGCATGAACAATAATATCTTTCTCAAGAAGTTACGCATCGCCTTCGCGCTGAAAACCACCGATATCCCGGATATCTTATTGAAGGCTAACTTCAAGGTGTCACAGGCCGAGATCGGCGCGATTTTCCGCAACCCGGATCATAAAAATTATCGCGAGTGCGGTGACCAGATTCTGCGTAACTTCCTGAAAGGTTTAACGCTGATTCAGCGGCCATCGACACCCGCGAAAAAAAGCTAAGCGCCTGAGCTGCTGCTTTTGGCCGTGTGTCCCAGTACCCAGCGTTTATGCACGTACAGGGACGCAAAAATCACTATCGCCCCGGCGATAAAGCTCGGCCAGTGCGGCTTCTCCTGCCAGATCGCCAAATTCACCAGTAATCCTGCCGGCACGTGCATGTTGTTCATAATGCCCAGCGTCCCGGCATCGACCTGGGTCGCGCCGTAGTTCCACATGAAGTAACCCAGTCCGGATGCGGCCACGCCCAGCCACACCAGCACGCCCCACTGCAGCGTGGTGGTCGGCAGCTTGTGCGGATTGCCCCAGATGCACCAGGCGATTACCGCGATCAGCACCGCGCCGAGATAGAACCACGAGAACGCGGTGTGCTGCGGCATTGGACGGACTTCCTGCAGGCGCTTATAGCCCACCATGCCAATCGCAAAGCAGATGTTAGCCGCCTGCACCAGCAGCAGTCCGAACCAGAAATCATCGCTGACTTTGTCGTAGCGGATAATGGCCGCACCGAGCACCGCCAGCAGCGCGCTAAAGGCATAGCCAATGCGCAGCGGGCGCTTGCTGAGCAGGTCATAAATCAGCGTGACATACAGCGGCGTCATCACCGTAAACAGCAGGAATTCCGGCACGCTGAGATAGAGATAAGCCTCAAAGCTGATCAGATACATGATGCCTAATTGCAGCATGCCCACCAGCATATAGAGCAGCAACGTTGAGGCGCGGTAACCGCGCCAGCGCAGAAACGGCAGAAAGACCAGCGCCGCCAGGCCTAAACGCATCAGCACCGAGAACCAGGTATCCACCTGCCCCGCCAGATACTCCCCGATTAAACTAAAAGAAAAAGCCCACAGAATGGTGGTAACGATCAGCAACAGCACGGTTATGCATCCTAAAGTTCAACACTGGCGCTAGTGTAAACAAACTACAGCGCGCTGGCGGGATAATCTGGTTGACATGTGATGAAATTAAACACGATCGCATCTTCACTGCCCGGTCAACAGGCACGCGTCCGCATGGCGGGTTGACCGGCGGACGGCAATTTTTATGAGGCAGCGCGCCGTTATTCTGGCACAAATGCGCGAAATCCAACATTTACTGGTTTATATCGCTCTTTATTGTCATAAAACTGTAACATATGTGTCACACGTCACAGTAACTGCGCGTAACCATCTCTATTCTGTGCGCGAAATGGAAAGGTTGCTTTCTGTTCGCTGTCGTACTTTTTTTACCCCAACCTGCTGGGAATCGATAACTATATTGCGCCCTGGAGGGCCATCCTGATGTTGAGTATTTTTAAACCTGCACCACACCAGCCCCAGGTGGCGGACGATCGCGTCGATCCGCTCTATCGTCGTCTGCGCTGGCAGATCTTCTTCGGCATTTTCTTTGGCTACGCCGCCTATTATCTGGTGCGCAAAAACTTTGCGCTGGCGATGCCTTACCTGGTCGAACAGGGCTTTTCCCGCGGCGACCTTGGCTTTGCCCTCTCCGGCATCTCCATCGCCTACGGTTTTTCCAAATTCATCATGGGATCGGTCTCGGATCGCTCCAACCCGCGGGTCTTTTTGCCCGCCGGCCTGATTCTCGCCGCCGCCGTGATGCTGGTGATGGGCTTCGTGCCGTGGGCAACCTCGAGCATCATGGTGATGTTTGTGCTGCTGTTTCTGTGTGGCTGGTTCCAGGGCATGGGCTGGCCACCGTGCGGACGCACCATGGTGCACTGGTGGTCGCAGAAAGAGCGCGGCGGCATTGTGTCGGTATGGAACTGCGCGCACAACGTGGGTGGCGGCATTCCTCCGCTGCTGTTCCTGCTCGGCATGGCGTGGTTTAACGACTGGAAAGCCGCGCTCTATATGCCGGCGTTTGGTGCCATCCTCGTCGCCATCATCGCTTTTGCGCTGATGCGCGATACGCCGCAGTCGTGCGGGCTACCGCCGATTGAGGCATGGAAGAATGACTATCCGCCGGATTACAGCGAGAACCACGAACAGGAGCTGACGGCGAAGCAGATTTTCATGCAGTACGTGCTGCCGAATAAGCTGCTGTGGTACATCGCGCTGGCCAACGTGTTCGTTTATCTGCTGCGCTACGGCATCCTCGACTGGTCACCAACCTATCTGAAAGAGGTGAAGCACTTCACGCTGGATAAATCCTCGTGGGCCTATTTCCTGTACGAATACGCCGGGATTCCGGGCACGCTGCTGTGCGGCTGGATGTCGGACAAGGTATTCCGCGGCAATCGCGGTGCCACCGGAGTGTTTTTCATGACGCTGGTGACCATCGCCACCATCATTTACTGGCTGAACCCGCCGGGCAATCCGGGCGTGGATATGATCTGCATGATCGTCATTGGCTTCCTGATCTACGGTCCGGTGATGCTGATTGGTCTGCACGCGCTGGAGCTGGCCCCGAAAAAAGCGGCCGGCACTGCGGCAGGCTTTACCGGTCTGTTCGGCTATCTCGGCGGATCGGTGGCAGCCAGTGCGATTGTCGGTTATACCGTGGATTTCTTCGGCTGGGACGGCGGTTTCTTAGTGATGATTGTCGGATCGGTGCTGGCGGTGGTGTTACTGCTGCTGACCATGGTCAGCGAGCATCGCCACAAGCAGCAGCAGGCATAATCTGAGCGGGCCGGTGAATACCGGCCCGTTTTATTCAGGCGAGGAACAATTTGCGCAGCGTCTGCGGCACCGCGTCATCGGCGTTGCTGCCAATCACTTCCAGCGTCGGCAGGGTATCTTTCAGGCGCTGATGGGCGTTACGCATGATGCATCCTTTGCCCGCCATACTCAGCATCTCGACATCATTCATGCCGTCGCCAAACGCGATGCACTCTTTCAGCGAATAGCCAAGCTGTTTCGCCACCGCTTCCAGCGCGTGCCCTTTCGAGACGCCGCCAGCCATCACTTCCAGACAGGTGGGCAGCGAGAAACTGACGTTAACCCGGTCACCCCAGCGCGCTTCAATCGCCTGTTCCAGCGGAACCAGATGATCCGGATCGTCGCAGGTGAAGAACACTTTGCTGATGCCGTCGGTGGCCAGCATGCCGGGCTGATACACCTGATAGGTGAACACCGATTCCTGGAAAAACTCCGCTTCCTGCGGATTATGGCGGCTGATGTGCCACTCATCGTCGCGGTAAACGTGCGTCAGGATTTTCTCATCGTGATACTTCAGGCCAAACAGCTCGCTGGCGATATCGCTGTCCAGATTGTGGCTGAACACCAGTTCGCCGTCGGCGTTATGCACGCGCGCGCCGTTTGAGGTGATCATATACGCCGGAATGCCGAGCTTATCGCGCATCTGACCGACGTCGATGTAGTGGCGTCCGGTGGCAAAGATAAAATGCACATCGCGCGCCACCAGTTCCTGCAGCGTGGTGCGGGCAAACGGCGTCAGACGATGTTGCGGAGAAAGCAGCGTGCCATCCAGGTCGGATGCAACGATGTGGTACATGTAGGCCTCTGGTATTGATGTCTAAGAATACATTAGTCACGGTGGCGCTGATAAAAGTCGACCACCGCATTGAGCGCTTCGGCGCGCATGGCGTCTGTTTCAAACAGGATCTCGTGACGCGCGCCCTGAATGATGTAAGGCGTGGTGCCTTCCACCGCATGTCCCGCTGCCGCCATGGCCTCACAGAACAGATCCTGCGCGCGGTTATCCACCACGTCGTCTTCACTGGCCTGCAGCAGCAGAATCGGTGTCGTAATCTGCGCCACCTGATTAAGGATATGGCGTCCGGCCTGAATCCCTTCCCGCACCCAGTGATAGGTAGGGCCGCCGACGCGAATCGCCGGATCGTCGGCGTAAAAGCGCAGATTGCGACGATAACGTTCGCGACTGTGCGTCAGCCGGTTAATGCCAAACGGGCTGGCGCGCCAGCGTCCGGTGCCCAGCGCGTAGCCGTCGCGCAGCGCGGGCAGCTTTTCCGCCCAGTCGAGAATGCGGTGCGCCAGAAACGGCGGCAGCGGCAGCACGATACCAAACATCGGCGCGCAAAACACCGCCGCGTGGAAGGCCTGCGGCTGACGCGCCAGAAACAGCGCCACAATTGCGCCGCCCATCGAGTGCGCCAGCACGTAGCGCTGCTGATAGTGATGGCTGACGATCTCTTTCAGATACAGCGTTTCCAGATCGTCGACATAATCGCTGAACTCCACCACGTGACCGCGATGCGAATCGGCCAGCAGCCGGTCTGAACGCCCCTGACCGCGATGGTCGATAATCACCACATCGTAGCCGCAGTGGAACAGGTCATAGGCCAGCTCGGGGTATTTGATGTAGCTTTCGATGCGTCCGGGCACAATCAGGATGACACGGCGGTGTTGCGGTGAGGTGAAGCGCACATAGCGAATGGTCAGATTGCCCACGCCGCTGAATTCACACTCTTCACGCTGACGCCAGAAGTCGAGCAGCGGACCGGTAGCAAAGGCTGAAAAAGCGTGCTCACGTCCGAGCCAACTCTGTTTATGCTGCTGCATCCGTCCCCCTGAAAAAACGTCAAACGCGGCTCTGCACTTAATAGCGCAGCGCGATTTTCTGGCGTATTGTGTCACACTTCACTCTCTTCAGGGAATGTCACCCATGACCATTGAATGGTGGTTAACCTACCTGTTAACCACGACCATCCTCAGCCTCTCGCCCGGTTCCGGCGCGATCAACACCATGAGCACCGGCATCAGCCACGGCTATCGCGGTGCGGCAGCCTCAATTACCGGATTACAGCTGGGTCTCGCCGTGCATATTGTGCTGGTGGGCGCCGGTCTGGGCGCGCTGTTTTCGCAGTCGGTGCTGGCGTTTGAGGTACTGAAATGGGCGGGCGCGGCCTATCTGGTGTGGCTTGGCATTCAGCAGTGGCGCTCAGCGGGCGGAATCGATCTCAATGCGGTGGCCAAAGCGATGCCGCGTCGTCGTCTGTTTCAGCGCGCGCTGCTGGTGAATCTCACCAATCCGAAGAGCATTGTGTTTCTCGCCGCGCTGTTTCCGCAGTTTATCGTGCCGCACCAGCCGCAGCTGATGCAGTATCTGGTGCTCGGCGTGACTACCATCGTGGTCGACATCATTGTGATGATTGGTTACGCCACGCTGGCGACGCGCATTGCCGGCTGGATCAAAGGTCCGAAGCAGATGAAGCTGCTGAACCGGGTGTTTGGTGGCTTGTTTATGGCGGTCGGCGCACTGCTGGCCAGCGCACGTAAAATGGCGTAACGATTGGCACTGATCGTAGCGGCACGCTTTATCGCGCCCAGTTGAAACGCGCAATAAATTGCGCCGCTACGGTTCGGGATCTTATCGGGAGATGATGAGGTGAATACCAAACCCGGCAAACAGCACGCCCGCCATACCGTCCACCCACTTCGCCATCCGCTGATACTTATCGCGCATCCACGGCAGGGCAAAAATCGCCGCCACCAGGGTAAACCAGGCAAAGGTTTCACCGACGATCAACAGGAACAGGCCCCAGCGCTCAATCGCGCCCACATCGTTACCCACGAACAGTGAAAACACACTGCCGAAGTAGATGATGGCTTTCGGGTTAGACAGGTTGGTGAGAAACCCTTTGAGGAAGCTCATGCCACGCTTTGGCAGCTCAACCACCGGCGCTTCCGTATGAGGTTGCTTGTGACGCTGACGCGCCGAGCGCAGCAGCTGCCAGCCCATCCACAGCAGATACAGCCCGCCACCGACCATGATGATTTCATGCAGCCACGCCATTTTCTCCAGAATCAGATGCAGGCCCATCAGCGCGACACCGGCCCAAATCACAATCCCCAGCGTAATGCCGAGCACGCCCATCATCGCCTCTTTGCGCGAGCGGCTGGCGGCGGTCTGTGAGACAAAAAAGAAGTCCGGTCCCGGACTCATCAGCGCAACCAGATGCACCAGCGCGACGGTGGCAAATAACATCAGCATGGTTTATTTCCCTTATTCTTCATCAAGATGTTCTTTGATCATCAGCAGGAACGGCTTACCGAAGCGCTCCAGTTTGCGATGACCGACCCCGTTCACGCTCAGCATCTCTGAAGCGCTGACCGGCATTTGTTCTGCCATTTCAATCAGCGTGGCGTCGTTAAACACCACGTAAGGCGGAATATTCTCTTCGTCGGCGATGGCTTTACGCAGCTTACGCAGCTTGGCGAACAGCTTGCGATCGTAATTGCCGCCGTAGACTTTTGGCGCGCTGCTGCGGCTTTTCACCGTCACGGTGCGCGGTACCGCCAGCATCAGCGGCACTTCAGCACGCAGCACCGGGCGCGCGGCCTCGGTGAGCTGCAGCGCCGAGTGCATGGCGATGTTTTGCGTCACCATGCCCAGATGGATCAGCTGGCGCAGCACGCTGACCCAGTGCTCCTGACTCTGCTCGCGCCCGAGGCCGTACACCGGCAGTTTGTCGTGGCCGTTATCACGGATGCGCTGGTTGGTTGAGCCGCGCAAAACTTCAACAATATAGCTCATCCCAAAACGCTGCCCGGTACGATAAATGCCCGACAGCGCTTTTTGCGCTTCGACCAGGCCGTCATAGCGACGCGGCGGATCGAGGCAGATATCGCAGTTGCCGCACGGCTGCTGGCGACCTTCACCAAAGTAGTTAAGCAGCACCAGACGACGGCAGGTTTGCGCCTCGGCAAACGCGCCCATGGCGTTGAGTTTGTGGCGTTCAATATCCTGCAGCGGCCCGGGCGCTTTCTCTTCCAGACACTTACGGAGCCACGCCATGTCGGCCGGGTCGTACAGCATCATCGCTTCCGCCGGCAGGCCATCACGCCCGGCGCGGCCGGTCTCCTGATAGTAGGATTCGATATTGCGCGGAATGTCGAAGTGCACCACAAAACGCACGTTGGGCTTGTTGATGCCCATGCCGAACGCCACGGTCGCGACCACGATTTGCAAATCGTCACGCTGAAACGCTTCCTGCACGCGTGCGCGCTGCTCGCTGTCGATGCCAGCATGATAAGCGCCAACGCTGATGCCGCGACTCTGCAGACGCGCAGCGGTGTCTTCCACTTTGGCGCGGCTGTTACAATAGATGATGCCGCTTTTGCCGCGCTGATCCTGCACATAGCGCAGCAGCTGCTCGGTAGGCTTGAACTTCTCCACCAGCGTGTAGCGAATGTTGGGACGGTCAAAACTGCTGATCTGAATCAGCGGATCGTGCATCTGCAGCAGATGCACGATGTCGTTACGCGTGGCTTCATCGGCGGTGGCGGTCAGCGCCATCACCGGCAGCTGCGGAATGCGCTGGCGCAGCTGACCGAGCGCGCCATATTCCGGACGAAAATCGTGGCCCCACTGCGAAATACAGTGCGCTTCATCGACGGCCAGCATCACCGGATTCCAGTGCTGCAGGGTGTCGAGGAAGTTATCCATCATCAGACGTTCCGGCGCGATGTACAGCAGCCGCAGTTTGCCGCTGCGGCAGTCCGCAAACACCTGCTGCTGCTGCTCACGCGTCTGCGTCGAGTTAAGGCACGCCGCCGCCACGCCGTTCGCCAGCAGCTGATCGACCTGATCTTTCATCAGTGAAATCAGCGGCGAAACCACCAGCGTCAACCCGTCGCGCACCAGCGCCGGGATTTGATAGCACAGCGATTTGCCGCCGCCGGTCGGCATCACCACGAGGCAGTCGCGCCCTGACAGCGCGGTTTCGATGATGGTTTGCTGACCCGGACGGAACTGCTGATAGCCGAAGGTATCCTGTAATACCTGCTGCGCCAGCATTTCCTGATTAAGCACTGCCGATGTTGCCACGGTAATCCTGTTTTGACTGGTTAGAACAGATCGTTAAGCGTTACGCCGACGCCAAGACGCGTCTGGCGATGGTTATAGTCAATAAGGGATTCACCATAACCGCTGAACAGCTGCGTGTAAAAGCGCACGTGTTCAGAAATCGGATAGCTCCAAGCGAAGGTTGCACCGCCGTAGCCGCTATTCCAGTTGTAGTTGCCTTCCACGCTGAAAATACTGTCGCCGAGCATATAGCCCAGCTTCGCGCGGTAGTAGCCCATGTATTTGGTGATGTCCGGGTTATCGTCGTTGCTGGCACTTTCCGGCAGACGATACCAGGGTTTGATTTCCGCCAGGAAGTTGCCGTTCTCCGCCATCAGACGGGCGTAAGCGCGGTTCCAGCTGCGTGACGTGGGATCGCTGCGGCCATTTGACTGATGATTCAGACCCAGCTCGACGTCGCGTAATGTCCAGCCGCCCAGCGAATAGTCGGTGGCCCAGCCGAGAAAAATCTGCGGCTCATAGTTGGTTTCACGAAACGGTGATGAAGCCCCCCGGTTCGACAACTGCCACCAGGAGCGCTGAGTATACGACGCGGCCAGCACCGAGTTGTCACCCAAAATGCCGCGCCACAGCGGAAACGCCAGGCTGAGCTGGAATTTTACTTCATCCTTTTTCGCTTTGTCTGCCCAGTTGTAAGAGGAAATCGCCTCTTTATTCATGTCGCTGGTGTAGGTGTAAAGCAGATAGTTATTTTCATAGGGATAAAGCACGAATGGGTTATCGTGTTTTTCCAGCAGGTTAGCGATAATACTGCCCTTCACTGCTGGTGCGTCATGAACCTCTTTCACGGTGGCTTCATCGGCCTGCGCCAGCGCAGGAACCATAAATGCCGCGGCCAGCAAGGCGTACTGCTTACGCATAGAATTCTCCAGAGCGCTGCAAAAGTTATCGTCGGGCGACGGTTCAAAAAGCACGCCATTCTACACGCAAACCCGGTGGTTGATTAGCGCGGATTTCTGAAACTGGAAAGCGGCGCGAACGCGGCATAATATACACAATTCTTTAACATCTTAAGGCAGGAAAAATGTCATCCCTGATGCTGACACAGCAGGAAGCGCGCCGGCTGATTGGCGAAATTTTTGTCTATCACATGCCGTTTAATCAGGCACTGGGCCTTGAGCTGGATCGCCTTGAAGCCGATTACGCCGAACTCGGCTTTGCCAATAAAACCATGCTGGTGGGCAATGCCGCGCAGCAGATTCTGCACGGTGGCGTGATTGCCTCAGTGCTGGATGTTGCCGCCGGGCTGGTGTGCGTCAGCCATGCGCTGTCGCGCCAGCAGAGCATCAGCGAAGAGGAGCTGCGTCAGCGCCTGTCACGCATGGGCACCATTGATATGCGCGTCGACTACCTGCGCCCGGGCCGCGGCGAGCGCTTTGTCGCCACCAGCAGCCTGCTGCGCGCCGGGAATAAAGTCGCGGTTGCGCGCGTCGAATTGCACAATCAGCAGGGCGATTACATCGCCACCGCGACTGCGACCTATCTTATTGGTTAACTTCGTGCGGCCTGCCACACTCGCCGCTTTTCTGGAATAGATGATGGATACGCAACAAACGCGTCAGGGCATTTTTTATGCGCTGGGCGCTTACTTTATCTGGGGCATCGCACCGGCCTATTTCAAGCTGGTCAAAGAAGTGCCACCGACGGAAATTATGACCCACCGCGTAATTTGGTCGGCCCTGTTTATGCTGGGGCTGATTACCCTGAGCCGCAGCTGGCGTCAGGTGCGCAGCGTGCTGGCGCAGCCGAAAAAAGTGCTGCTGCTGGCGCTGACCGCACTGACCATCGGCGGCAACTGGCTGCTGTTTATCTGGGCGGTGAATAATCAGCATATGCTGGAGGCCAGCCTCGGCTACTTTATCAACCCGCTGATTAACGTGGTGTTTGGCATGCTGTTTCTGCGCGAGCGTTTCCGCCGTCTGCAGTGGCTGGCGGTGCTGCTGGCGGCCACCGGCGTGCTGGTGCAGCTGTGGCAGTTCGGTTCGCTGCCGATCATCGGCCTCGGCCTGGCGCTGAGCTTCGCGCTGTACGGGCTGGTGCGCAAGAAGATTCAGGTTGATGCACAGAGCGGTATGCTGATTGAAACCGCGTGGCTGTTCCCGCTGGCGGCCATCTATCTGTTTGGCTTTGCTGACAGCGCCACCAGCCACCTCAGCGCTAATCCGCTCAGCCTGAACCTCAAGCTGATCGCCGCCGGCATCATTACCACCATTCCGCTGATGCTGTTTGCCGCCGCCTGCGCGCGCCTGCGCCTGTCGACGGTCGGTTTCTTTCAGTATCTGGGGCCGACGCTGATGTTCCTGCTGGCGGTGCTGTTTTACGGTGAGAGCCTGACGCCGGATAAAATGGTGACCTTCGGCTTCATCTGGCTGGCGCTGGCGATCTTCATTCTGGACGCGCTGCTGTTTTCAGCCCGCACGCGCGTGCGCATAGCGTGAGATAAAACGGGCCATCGCAGGGCCGGTAAGCAGAATGGTAAACAGACGCAGCGTCTGCAGCGCCATAACAAACGCAATATCGACCCGGCTGCCAGCAGCAATAATCGCCACCGTATCCAGCCCGCCCGGGCTGGTTGCCAGATAAGCGGTCATCAGATCGACGTGCAGCACGCGCGTCAGCATCCACGCCAGCCCCCCGCACAGCAGCATCAGACCGATAATCGAGGCGATCATTTGCGGCAGCGTGCGCAGCGCCAGCAAAAAGATCGGCCGGGTAAAGCGCAGGCCAACGCTCCAGCCGATCAGCGCATAGGCCAGTGCCAGCAGCCACTCCGGCACCTGCAGCGTCGCGACCCCCGTTCCGTGCAGCGTGGCACCCATCAGCGCCGGCAGCAGCAGCGCGCCGGATGGGATACGCAGTTTCTGCCCCAGCCACGCGCCCGCCACCATCACCAGCAGCGTCAGCACGAAGCCACTGTGCAGCGGCGGCAGCCAGACAATGTGGGCGGCAGCCCCGCTGCTGCCGAGGCCGATGCGGGCCACCACGGCCGCGGCGGTAGCAACAAACAGTACGCGCAGATATTGCATAAACGCCACCAGCCGCACGTCGGCACCGAAATCGCCCGCCATCGCCACCATTGCGGACGCGCCGCCCGGCGACGATCCCCACGCGCCGGTCGGTCCCGGCAGCGAGCTAAAGCGCACCAGCAGAAAACCGGACAGCCCGCTGGCCGCCAGCGTCAGCAGCAGCACCGCCAGCACCACCGGCCAGTCATCGAGCAGCGGCGAGAGGATCGCAGGCGACAGGCTCTGGCCGATCATGCAGCCCAGCACCGCCTGCGCCAGCACGAACAGCCGTTTGTCGATGCGCACGGTTGCGCCGCTCAGCCCCATAATGGTACCGACAATCATCGGACCGAGCAGCAGTGCAGCCGGCAGGTGCAATAGCTGGAGCAGGCAGCCCAGCACCAGCGAAGCCGTCAACAGCAGCGCCCACTGCTGCCGCAAAGAGAAACGCGCCATAAGGTGGAAATCAGAAAGTGAGTTGAGGCAACAGGTTAGCAGATTAGCGCTGGCGCGTCAGGGGTAAGGCGCCAGCAAAAGACCGCACGCTGTTGTAGCGGCGCAATTTATTGCGCTCAGGTTTGCGTATTAATAACGCGAATGCCACGGCGCAATATGCTGAGCATCCGTTAGACAAAGCGCGATGAATCGCGCCGCTACGGTTCTGTGCGATGATGCAATGCTGTGCGATTACAGCCAGTTCTTCCGTTTGAAATAGAGATACGGCGCCAGCCCGGCGAGAATCATCAGGCCAATCGCACCGGGATAACCAAAGCTCCACTTCAGCTCCGGCATAAACTCAAAGTTCATGCCGTAGCTGGAGGCCACCAGCGTCGGCGGCAGGAACACCACGGACACCACCGAGAAGATTTTGATAATGCGGTTCTGCTCGATGTTAATAAAGCCCATCGCCGCCTGCATCAGGAAGTTAACCTTCTGGAACAGCGATTCGTTGTGCGGCAGCAGCGATTCGATGTCGCGCAGGATCTCGCGCGCCTGCTCCAGCTGATTGCCCGGCAGCCGCGCTTTACGCACCAGGAAGTTCAGCGCACGCTGGGTATCCATCAGGCAAAGACGCACTTTCCAGCCGATATCCTCCAGCTCCGCCAGGCGCGACAGCGCGTCGTCGTACTCTTCGCCCTGTTGCCCTTCCATAATCACGCGGCTGAGTTTTTCCAGCGCGCTATAGATGTTCTCGATCTCATCCGCCAGCTGCTCGATTTTGGTTTCGAACAGATCGAGCAGCAGTTCGTAGGCGTTGCCGTCAGTCAGCTGCTGATTGCGCGCGCGCATGCGGTACAGGCGGAACGCCGGCAGCTCACGCTCGCGCAGTGTGTACAGGCGATCTTCGCGGATGGTAAACGCCACGGTGGAGTTGCCAGCGTGGTCTTCAGCATCTTCAAAAAAGAAAAAGGAGTGGATGTGCAGGCCGTCTTCGTCTTCGAAGAAACGCGCCGAGGCCTCAATGTCCTCCAGCTCGGGGCGCGTTGCCAGGCTCTGCCCCAGTTCTGACTGCACGCGCTCACGCTCGCTGTCGTCCGGCTCGATCAGATCGACCCACACCGAGGTGTTGAGTTTGTTGTTGTTGTCTTCCAGCTCGATGCGCGTCAGGCGATCGCGCTCCAGTTTAAATGCGCTCAGCATAGCAATACTCCCCATTGCAGACGACATGGGACAAGGCGGTGAACCGCAGTGCTGCTGGCACCACGGGCACGGCAAAGCCTGAACGCGGAAACTTTCGCTTCAAGGGTAAATCAGTGCTGACTCGTGCGACGGGATCAAAAAGGGAGGTCGCTGATAACCGCTAAGGCTACCCGCGTTAAAGAGGTAGCCTTAGAAATTGTCCCTGTTAACCAGGGTATAGAGCCAGCATCGACTGGGCGCGTCCAAGGCATTGTCCTCTCATGATAATAGTGCGCGCATGTTACGCTGAGACGAAAAAGTCGTCAAGGTAGCGCAACCGCGCTACACGGTTTCCAGCCGGGCGTAAGCCGCCACCAGCCACTTGATGCCCTGGCCCTGGAAGGCCACCTGCAGACGGCTGTGCTCGCCGCTGCCTTCCAGATTGATAATGGTGCCTTCACCGAACTTAGCGTGGCGCACGCGCTGCCCGAGCGCGAAGCCGCTGTCGCTCTTCGCCACCGGTGTGCCCATGCGCTGATGGCTCACCGGCCGGCTCACGCTGGCGCGCAGCCGCACCTCTTCCACGCACGCTTCCGGCAGTTCACCAATGAAACGCGATGGCCGGTGATACACTTCCTTACCATAAAGGCGACGGGTTTCGGCGTAGGTGAGCGTCAGCTTCTCCATCGCGCGCGTCACGCCGACATACGCCAGGCGACGCTCCTCCTCCAGCCGGCCGCCTTCGTCCAGCGACATCTGGCTCGGGAACATGCCCTCTTCCATGCCGACGATAAACACCTGGCTGAACTCCAGCCCTTTCGCCGAGTGCAGCGTCATCAGCTGCACCGCATCCTGCCACTTGTCCGCCTGGCCTTCACCGGCTTCCAGCGCCGCGTGCGACAGAAACGCCTGCAGCGGCATCAGATCTTCGTCTTCGTCCTGATAGCTGAACTGGCGCGTGGCGGTGACCAATTCCTCTAAGTTTTCGATACGCGCCTGGCCTTTTTCGCCCTTTTCCTGCTCGTACATCAGCCACAGGCCGGAGTCTTTAATCACCCGATCGGTCTGTACGTGCAGCGGCAGCTCAGCGGTTTCCGTCGCCAGCGCATCCACCAGCTCGCAGAAGCGCTGCAGCGCCGAGGCGGCACGGCCAGCCAGCGCTTTGGATTGCAGCAGTGCGCGCGTGGCCTGCCACAACGTCAGCTGCTGCTCACGCGCGGTCTGGCGCACCACATCGAGCGTGCGATCGCCAACGCCGCGCACCGGCGTGTTGACCACGCGCTCGAATGCCGCATCGTCATTGCGGTTGGCCAGCAGCCGCAAATAGGCCAGCGCATCTTTGATCTCCTGGCGCTCGAAGAAGCGCATGCCGCCATAAATGCGGTACGGCATGCTGCCCTGCAGCAGCGCCTCTTCCAGCACGCGCGACTGGGCGTTGCTGCGGTAGAGAATGGCGCAATCCTGCAGCGCGTTGCCGTTTTCATGCCAGGTTTTGATGCGATTGACGACAAAGCGCGCTTCATCCAGCTCGTTGAACGCGCAATACAGTGAAATCTTTTCACCGTCGCTGCCGTCGGTCCACAGCTCTTTCCCCAGACGGCCATTGTTATTGGCAATCAGGGCGTTGGCTGCTTTCAGAATGTTATTGGTGGAGCGATAGTTCTGCTCAAGACGGATGGTTTCCGCGCCTGGGAAATCCTGCAGGAAACGCTGGATGTTCTCCACCTGCGCGCCGCGCCAGCCGTAAATGGACTGATCGTCATCGCCAACGATGATGACCCGGCCGCTGTCGCCAGCCAGCATGCGAATCCACGCGTACTGAATGTTGTTGGTGTCCTGGAATTCGTCCACCAGAATATTGCTGAAGCGCTCACGGTAGTGATTGAGAATCTGCGGCTTGTTGAGCCACAGCTCATGCGCCCGCAGCAGCAGTTCGGCGAAGTCGACCAGCCCGGCGCGATCGCAGGCTTCCTGGTACGCCTGATAGATACGCAGCCACGTCTGCTCCACCGGATTGCCGTAGCTTTCGATATGCTTAGGCCGCAGCCCTTCGTCCTTTTTGCCGTTGATGTACCACATGCCCTGACGCGCCGGCCACTGTTTCTCGTCGAGGTTCATGGCTTTGATCAGGCGCTTGAGCAGACGCAGCTGATCTTCGCTGTCGAGGATCTGGAAATCCTGCGGCAGCCCGGCATCCAGGTGGTGCGCGCGCAGTAAACGGTGCGCCAGGCCGTGGAAGGTACCAATCCACATGCCGCCCTGGCTGGTGCCGATCAGCTGGTCGATACGGTGGCGCATCTCCGCCGCCGCCTTGTTGGTGAAGGTCACCGCCATGATTGAGTAAGGCGAGCAGTTCTCTACCGACAACAGCCAGGCGATGCGATGCACCAGCACGCGGGTTTTACCGCTGCCTGCTCCGGCCAGCACCAGCAGATTGTTGCGCGGCGCGGCGACCGCTTCGCGCTGTTTGTCATTCAAGCCGTTAAGCAGATCGGAAACGTCCATAAGCACCGTTTTAAGCAAGTAGGATGCGTATCCTGCACCGTTCGCGTTGCCGCCAGGCGGCAAGGGCAGATATCTGCGAGGGCGTAATCAGCTAAGCGATCAGGCTGGTGACACACAGCCTGCACGGCCGCGCGTTGCAGAATACAGAATACGACTGGATAAATTTACAGCCATTATAGCAGCGAGGTCAGCGATGCCAACTGATGAATTTCCACGTGTGGCAGCAGGCGCGCGTCATCAATCTTCATCAGATTGCCGTCACGCAGGTTGATCCAGCACGCCTGCAGACCGGCGCGCAGCGCACCGGCGACGTCGGTGGTCAGGTCATCGCCGACGTGCAGAATATGCTGCGGCGCAATGCCCAACCGTTCGGCGGCCAGATGGTACATATCCTGCCACGGCTTGGCGCGGCCGTGCGGACCGGCGCGCAGCGCGAACTGGAAGTAGTGATCAATACCGAGCTTTTGCGGGTCGGCATTGCCATTGGTGATCGCCACCAGCGGCACGCGCTCGCCGAGCCAGGCCAGCGTCTGATGCGTCTCTTCTGGCATCTCCACCGCACTGCGCCACTGGTGAAACACGCTCATCACGTCGCGGGCACCTGCGCTGGCTTGCGCGGCCGGCAGTCCGGCGTTGAGCAGCGCCAGCTCTACCGAGCGGCGACGCCACTCAGAGACATCGTGATAAATTTCCGGTTCACGCAGCAGCAGTTCATCGCGCAGCGCCTGATAATCTTCCGGCGTAAACTCGCGCAGCGCCGGGTGATACGCCTGCAGCGCAGCGTGCGATTCCGCCGTGGTTTTGCGGATCACCGGATAGTTGTCATACAGCGTATCGTCGAGATCGAAGGTGATGGCTTTGATCGGGCCCAGCGGGCGATAAAACTTCATTCAGACTTTCCTCGTTTGGCACGCGGGTGTGCCGCATCGTACACCGACGCCAGATGCTGGAAATCCAGGTGGGTATAGATTTGCGTGGTCGAGAGGTTGGCGTGGCCGAGCAGCTCCTGCACCGCGCGCAGATCGCCGCTCGATTCCAGCAGATGGGTAGCAAACGAGTGGCGCAGCTTATGCGGGTGGATATGGCTGGCGACGCCCTGCTTAATGCCCCATTCGGCGAAGCGTTTCTGCACATTGCGCGCCGAAATACGGCTGCCGCGCGTCGACACAAAAACTGCATCATCCTGCGGCGCGAAGCTGTTGCGTAGCGGCAGCCAGTGCTGCAGCCAGGTGACGGCGGTGCCGCCAATCGGCACGCGGCGCTCTTTGCTGCCTTTACCGCGCACCCAGACCTCACCGCTCTCCAGGTCCAGATGACGACAGTCGATGCCCACCAGCTCAGCGAGACGTAAACCGCCGCCGTACATGGTTTCCAGCATGGCGCGGTCGCGCACTGCCAGCGGATCGTCGAGGTCGATCTCCAGCAGCTGGCTGACTTCGTCGACATCCATATTTTTTGGCAGATGCCGTGCGTTGCGCGGCGTGGCGATGCCTTTCGCCGGATTGGCGCTCAGCATGCCCTGGCTGACCTGCCAGTCGAGAAAGCTGCGCAGCGCCGACATGCGCAGGGCCAGGCTACTGGCCCCGAGACCGCCGCGCCGGCTACGCGCCGCCAGACTGCGCACCTGAGCCGGTTCCAGCTGCGACCACGCGGTAATGTGCATGTCATCCGCCATGGCGATAAGCGCCTGCAGCTGGCGCTGGTAATTCTTTTGCGTCAGCGGGCTGAGCTGGCGTTCGACTTTCAGATAGCGCAGAAAGCCCTCAACGGCCGGCAACAGCGGGCTGGCGCTGCTCATGCGCGCTCCACCCAGCGAGACAGCAGGTCGGGCAGCATTTGTGCCAGATGCTGCAGCAGCAGCGTGCCCATACCCGCCTGATAGTGCTGGTTGTCGCGGCTGCTGAAGATCAGTACGCCGAGATCGCCCTGCTCGCCCATCAGCGACATCGCCACCGATCCGACGGCTTTTGCCTGCGGCAGCAGCAGCAGCAGCTCCGGTCCGTTCAGGCTGCCAAGGTAGTGATGCTGCTGACCAAAGCGCTGGATGCGCAGCGGCTCAAACGCCTGGCGTGACAGACCAAGCTGGGTGAAATCGGAGGGTGCGCCGATGCGCCAGCGGTCGCTGAACAGCCGCACATTAGCGCCCGCAAGGCCAAGCTCGCGCGCCCAGCGGTGCAGGCGCGTCAGCATCTCCTGCAGGCTATCGGCCGCCGCGAGATGGCTTTGCAACGCCAGCAGGCGATCGAACAGCTGATGATTGGCGGTTGCCTGCTCCATCAGCAGCGTAATCTCCTCTTCCAGCTGCTGGATGTGGTTGCGCTGACGCGCCATATGCCACTCCACCAGCGATACGCTGCCGCGCACCGGATGCGGCACCATCATTTGCTCAACCTGGCGCGCATTGCGAATAAAGAAATCGGGGTTGTGACGCAGCCAGGCGCTCACCGCCTGATCGTCCAGCAAAACCGCGCTGTCGGTCTGCTCTTCGATATTTTTCATAGATGAATAAACCCATCATAGACGTGTGTGGCTGGCCCGGTCATAAACAGCGGCTGACCGGCCCCTTTCCAGGCGATATGCAGCGTGCCGCCGGGCAGATCGACGCGCACTTTCTCCGCCAGAATGCCCTGCTGAATGCCGCAGGCCACTGCGGCGCAGGCGCCGCTGCCACACGCCTGGGTTTCGCCCGCGCCGCGTTCATACACGCGCAGACGGATGTGTTCCGGATTGACCACTTCCATAAAGCCGACGTTCACGCGCTCGGGAAAGCGCTCATGGCTCTCCAGTGCCGGACCGAGCGTCACCACCGCGGCGGTTTTCACGCTTTCAACCTGGATCACGCAGTGTGGATTGCCCATTGATACCGCGCCAAACATTACGGTCTGCTCGGCCACGCGCTGCAGATAGAGGTTTTCCGCCTTGTTAGCGCGCAGCGGCACCTGCTGCGGGTCAAAGTTGGGCTCGCCCATGTTAACGCGTACCAGCTCATCGCTGGTGACGCTCAGTACCATGCGGCCGGTCTGGGTGCTGACGCGAATGTCGCTTTTATTGGTCAGCCCTTTGAGGCGAACAAAGCGGGCAAAACAGCGCGCGCCGTTGCCGCACTGCGCCACTTCGCTGCCGTCAGCGTTGAAGATGCGGTAGTGGAAATCGAGATCCGGATCGTAAGGTGGCTCGACGATCAGCAACTGATCGAAGCCGATCCCCAGATGCCGATCCGCCAGGCGGCGAATCAGTTCCGGCGAAAAAAAGACGTTTTGCGTCACGGCATCGACGACCATAAAGTCGTTACCGAGACCGTGCATTTTCGAGAACTGCATTTTCTGCTCCGCCGGATGACTCATCGGGTTTAATTCGCCTGCACGCCAGCCGGTTTGCTGGTGACCAGCCCGCTGGTATCCGCATCCTGTGCCGCTTTCTGCTGCTGCTCAGTCACCGGCTGATTTTTCTGTTGCGGCCGATCGTTGGGCGGGAAATACAGCGGTCCTTTCAGGCCACAGCCTACCAGGCTGACCAGTGCCAGCGCCATACCCAGCTGGCTCATCACTCGTATCATTCTGTCTGCTCTTTTTATCCAAATCCCAGCTGCTTATCATCGCAGTTGACGTTGTAAAAGCAACAGGAAATATCCGGCAGAAGGTTCAGAAACGGGGGCAGGCCACTGCGTACAGCGCAGTGGCTTTAGTGCATCTGGTAGCGCGGCTGGAAGTCGCCGTTGTCGTTGTCCGGCTGGGTGGCGCACAGCTGCGTCAGCGTCTGGCTGCGGAACGGAATCACCTGGAAGCGATCGCCGGCGTGCACAATCTGATAGAACTGCGGCAGGTTGAAATTGATAAAGCTTGAGCCGTAGGTAAAGCGATCGTGCGACGACGAATAGAAGCGGCTGACGTCACGTACCAGCTCCTCTTTGCTGCCTTCGCAATGGTGATATACCTCAACCCGGTTGCTTTCATCAAGAATGTAGATATTGAAGCCGCGATCGTCACTGGTGTCTTCAAAGAAGAACTGAATGATGCCTTCGCTGGCGTAGCCGTTGACCACCGGCGGCAGCGGCGTTTGGTTCGATTCAACTTTGATCGACAAACCGTGCAGCTTGTTGTTGGAAATCGCGCCGTAAAACTCGACCGCGTTTTCCAGCTTCTGCACCGAGACGCTCATGCGTTCGAAAAACAGGCCCCAGGTCTGACCGGCCATGCGCAGCGCTTTAAAGCGGCCCGGCTCCTGACGCGTGCTCGACAGACGCAGCTCAATGCATTCCGACACCAGCTGCTGCACCCGGGTACGAATCAGGCCACGCAGATGCTGGCTGTAGCAGAATACTTCTACCGTGTCCGGCGGTGCGGCGTCCTGATGCATTTTGCCCAGAATGGTTTTCAGCGCTTCAATCATCGCCTGCTCGCCGCTGAAGTGCAGCGTACGCACTTCGTTCCACGAGTTGCGGTACAGCAGATCGATGCTGCCGATCAGGCACTGCTGCTGCTGACCAAAGCTAAACACATCCAGCTTACGGAAGTCGAAGTGCACTACCTGATTGCGGAACGCCGAGGTCGGATCGTGTTCGAGGTTAACGATGATCGCAAGATGCCGGATTTCGCACGGGCTGTAGAGCGCTTTCGGCGTCGGCGCCGGCAGACGCAGCGGGAAGTGGCTGGAGACATCGTTGACCAGCTCCTGCAGGCGCGGCAGATCGCAGAACTCATTGCCCTTAATGTGCAGACGGGTTTTGCGCGTCAGCAGTCCGTTAAACCATGCCCATGCCACTAACTTGTTGAGATAGCGGTTATATTCCAGCGGCTGATGGCTGATGATTGAGCTCATGTCCGGCGACTGGTTATACAGATACCAGCCGGCACGGTTGGCGCGCCCGGCCGGCACATGAATAAAGGTCAGGTTCTCTTCCGACAGATCGGGCGAGATTTGCGGGTTCACCAGCGTGACTTTGCCCGGCAGCGCTTCAAACGCGGCGTACAATTTACGCGTCAGCACGCCGATGTCCTGCGGGCTGGCGCTGACGCTTAAATTGTTGCGACGGGCAAAACGGATCAGGTTGCGATAGCTCTGCATCATCGCATCCAGCAGCTCGTTGTGCGCCTCGCGCACCCGTTCGATTTTCCACTGCGCGCGATTATCCAGCACCGCCAGCTTCTCATCGTCCCAGCCCCACTCTTTCACCAGCTGCGACAGGATTTCACGCCGCCAGCCCGCGCGCGGATGCTGCTCCTCGCTGGAGAGTTTTTCGCACACTTTGAGGTAAAAACAGCGGCGCACCAAATCAAGGCGCGCGGTGTCATCGACGCTGGTCAGATAGCGCGTCACGCGCTCCAGCATCATGCAGTAGGGATCGAGACCGAAGCAGACAATTTCGCCGTCGTGCAGCCGCTGTTTGATATCCATCGCCAGCAGCTGCGTGTCTGGGTATTCCCAGCTGTAAGCTTCCAGCAGCAGGGTTTTCAGCACCGCTTTGTACGGCGAATCGATACTTTTATACAGCTGCCACAGGCTGGCACCGAAATACTCTTCCGCCGACAGCGTGCCGAGACCGCCGAGATCCAGCCACTCATTCGGCGTCAGCACGCCCTGTGAATAGAGCGACATCACGTAATCGTCGTAGTGATGTTCTTCTTCGCCAGGCACCATGTTCCACAGAATGCGTTTGCCCGCCATGCGCACGGCGGTACGGTAGAACTCATCCAGCAGTAAAATATGTTGGGTAGAACCGCAGTCTTCACCGCCGAGGCTGCCGCTCTCATTATGGCGGAAACGGTTTTCGTCGATCAGGAAGAAGCTGACTTCCACACCCAGCGACACACACCATTTTTGCAGGAGCGTACACTTGCGCTGCAGATTGAGACGCTCTTCGTTATCCAGCCATGACTGATGGCATACCCAGATGTCGAGGTCGGAGACGCTGTTCTGGCCGACTGACGAGGTGCTGCCCATTGAGTAGATGCCGGTGATAGGCAGTTCGCCCTTCACCGCGCTGCTGAGGTCGAGCGGATGGTCGCCCGCTAACTGTTGCAACAGCTGCTGTTGGTTTTCATCAGGCGCAAAGAAGCTGACGCCATGGGGAACGCTACCTTCAAGGTAACCCGGCATCAGCGGATGATGATAATGCAGTAATGTTGGCAGCAGACTGTAGACGTGCTGGAAAGCAGGTCCCATGGCAGCCAGTGCGCGATCTACACGCAGCTGGTTAATCGCATCCAGTCTCTGTTTCAGTGTCTCAATGTAGAGGTACAAGACGTTTCGCCTGATTGTCCCAGTGTTAAGCACCCTGTTTCCAAAATCTGCCGCTTAATAATAAAGATGTCGGGCAAATTATTGCTGGAAACGTGATCAATCTAACACCTGGAAGATTGACCGTAAAGAAAGTTGCGCTACCTGACAGTTTAGCACGTTCCAAACGTAGCCCTGCATTTTCGGACTCCAGCCTCAGAATCTGACGCCGTAAAAAGCGGGCTCCGGTCTGAGATTGCAGCCTGGTCAATCCGTTGAAACTGACAGCATTCCCCTATCAATGATAGGATAATCGATGAACGATCAAAATGGTTAACAGCATGTTAAACAAAATTTTCAGAATTGCTACCAGGCAAAGCCCGCTTGCCTTGTGGCAGGCACAATTTGTCCAACAGCGCCTGATGGCTGCGCATCCCGGCTTGCAGGTTGAGCTGGTGCCGATGGTCACCAAAGGTGATGTCATCCTTGATACGCCGCTGGCGAAAGTGGGTGGCAAAGGACTGTTTGTCAAAGAGCTTGAACTGGCGATGCTGGAAAACCGTGCCGATATGGCGGTGCATTCCATGAAAGATGTGCCGGTCGATTTTCCCGACGGTCTGGGACTGGTGACCATCTGCGAGCGCGAAGATCCGCGCGACGCGTTCGTCTCTAATCATTATTCCTCGATTGACGCGCTGCCGCAGGGCGCGGTGGTCGGCACGTCCAGCCTGCGTCGCCAGTGCCAGATCAGCGCACGGCGCCCGGATCTGGTGATTCGCTCGCTGCGCGGTAACGTCGGTACGCGTCTCAGCAAACTGGACGCCGGCGAGTATGACGCCATCATTCTTGCTGCCGCCGGGCTGAAACGCCTTGGACTGGAAGATCGCATTCGCCAGGCGCTGCCGGCGGAGTTTTCCCTGCCGGCGGTGGGCCAGGGCGCGGTCGGCATTGAGTGCCGCCTCGACGATCAGCCGTTAATTACGCTGCTGCAGGCGCTGAACCACAGCGACACAGCCGTCTGCGTGCGCGCCGAGCGCGCCATGAATACCCGTCTCGAAGGCGGCTGTCAGGTGCCGATCGGCAGTTTTGCCGTACTGGAAGACGATCAGCTGTGGCTGCGCGGCCTGGTCGGTGCGCCGGATGGCAGCCAGATGGTGGTGGGCGAACGCCGCGGCCCGCGTGAACAGGCCGAACAGATGGGGATCTCACTGGCCGAAGAGCTGCTGGACGGCGGTGCGCGTGACATTCTGCGTGAAGTTTATCAGGGACAGCCGCCCGCATGACTATCCTCGTGACCCGTCCGGAACCCGCCGCCAGTGAACTGGTCGCGCGCCTGCGCAGCCAGGGCAAACTGGCGTGGTCGTTTCCGCTGATTGAATTCACGCCGGGTCGCGATCTCCCCCAACTGCCGCTGAAGCTGGCCGCCCTGCAGCCCGGTGACCTGGTATTTCTGCTGTCGCAGCAGGTGGTGCACTTTGCCCAGCCCGCTTTACAGCACCAACGCAGCGCGTGGCCGGCATTTCTCGACTATTATGCCATTGGTCGCAGCACCGCGCTGGCGCTGCATACCGTCAGTAATCTGAAAGTTGACTATCCGCATGCGCGGGAAACCAGCGAAGAGCTGGTGCGGCTGAATCGCCTGCAGCAGGTCAGCGGCAAGCGTGCGCTGATTCTGCGCGGCAGTCCGGGCCGTGAACTGCTGGCGGAGACGCTGATCGCCCGCGGTGCGGACGTGCAATACTGTGAGTGCTATCAGCGCTGTGAAAAGCAGTACGACGGCGCGATTGAAGGCCGTCGCTGGCGCGATCGCGGTATTACCACGCTGGTGGTGACCAGCGGTGAAATGTTACAACAACTGTTTGCGCTGTTTCCGCCAATCGATCGGCGGGAATGGCTGCTGCACTGTCGACTGCTGGTCGTCAGTGAACGTTTGGCTACCCAGGCCGCCGAATTAGGCTGGCAGGAGATTGAGGTAGCCGATGGTGCGGATAACGACGCGCTGCTGCGTGCGTTACGCTGAACTTAACATTGGGATGAGCCACAATGACGGAACAAAAAGACTCCTCCGCCATGGTTGAAGAAACCACCCCTGCGGACACTTCCCCGACGCCAGCCAGCCAGCCGCCTCGTGCGAAAAAGAGCGACGGCAAGGTGCTGAGCGCGGTGGCAATTGTCATTGCACTGGCGATTGGCGCGGGACTTTACCTGAATGGGAAACACCAGGCCGACTTACAGGCTCAGACTAACCAGAACCTGAGCGAGCAGCTGAGCGCCCTGCAGCAGCAACTGGGCAGCGATAAACAACAGCTCTCACAGCAGCTGGCAGACGCCAACACCGCGCTGCAGGAAGCGCGCAGCCAGCAGGATAACAGCGCCAAAGAGCTGGAAACGCTGCGTGAAAAAGTGGCCACTATTTCCGGCAACGATACCCGCACCTGGCTGCTGGCGCAGGCCGACTACCTCGTCAAACTGGCGGGTCGCAAACTGTGGAGCGATCAGGACGTCACCACTGCGGCAGCGCTGCTGAAAAGCGCGGACACCAGCCTGGCGGAGATGAACGATCCCAGCATCATGAACGTGCGCCGCGCGCTGACCCAGGACATCAGTTCACTGGCGGCGGTCAGCCAGGTGGACTACGACGGCATCATCCTCAAGCTGAACCAGTTGTCGAACGGCGTGGATAATCTGCGTCTGGCCGATAACGACAGCGATGAGTCGCCGATGGATGCCGACAGCGGTGAGCTCTCCAGCTCGCTGCACGAATGGCGCCAGAATCTGGTGAAGAGCTGGCACAACTTCATGGATGATTTCATCACCATCCGCCGCCGCGATAACACCGCGCAGCCGCTGCTGGCACCGAATCAGGATGTTTATCTGCGCGAAAACATCCGTTCACGTCTGCTGATTGCCGCGCAGGCGGTGCCGCGCCATCAGGATGAGATCTACAAACAGTCCATCGATGCGGTATCCACCTGGGTGCGAGCCTGGTACGACACTAACGATGCGGCGACCAAAGCCTTCCTCGCCCAGCTCGACGAGCTGAGTCAGCAAAGTATTTCGATGGACGTGCCGGACACGCTGGAGAGCCAGGCGCTGCTGGAAAAACTGATGCAAACACGCGTGCGCAATCTGCTGGCGCAGCCATCGGCTGCGGCTGATCAACAGGGAGGCTAACCATGCTGAAAGTATTGGTGCTTTTCCTGCTGCTGATTGCCGGCATTGTGCTGGGACCGATGGTTGCCGGCCATCAGGGCTACGTGCTGATCCAGACCGATAACTGGAACATTGAGACCAGCGTCACCGGTCTGGCCATCATCCTGATTCTCAGCCTGCTGGTGATTCTGCTGGTCGAATGGATTCTGCGTCGCCTGTTCCGCACCGGCGCCCGCACCCGCGGCTGGTTCACCGGGCGGAAACGTCGCAGCGCCCAGCGTCACACGCAAAGCGCGCTGATGAAGCTGGCGGAAGGTGATTACCGTCAGGTAGAAAAGCTGCTGTCAAAGAATGCCGATCACGCCGATCAGCCGGTGGCGAACTATCTGCTGGCGGCGGAAGCAGCGCAGCAGCGCGGCGATGAAATCCGTGCTAACCAGCACCTGGAGCGCGCCTCTGAGCTCTCCGAGAACGATACCATTCCGGTTGAGATCACCCGCGTGCGCCTGCAGCTGGCGCGTAACGAAGATCACGCCGCACGTCACGGTATCGATCGCCTGCTGGAAGTGGCGCCGCGCCATCCGGAAGTGCTGCGTCTGGCCGAGCAGGCTTATATCCGCACCGGCGCCTGGGGCGCACTGCTGGATATCCTGCCCTCTATGCAGAAGGCGCAGATTAACGATGAGAACCAGCGTAACGCGCTGCAGCAGCAGGCATGGCTGGGTCTGATGAATCAGGCCATGGCCGATCAGGGCAGCGAAGGCCTGAAAAAATGGTGGCAGAACCAGAGTCGCAAAACCCGCCAGGAGACCGCGCTGCAGGTGGCGATGGCTGAGCATTTGATCGAGTGCGACGATCCGGACACCGCGCAAAGCATCGTGCTGGAAGGGCTGAAGCGTCAGTATGACGATCGGCTGGTGCTGCTGATGCCGCGCATCAAAAGCGGTGACCCGCAGGCACTGGAGAAAGCGCTGCGTCAGCAGATTAAGCAGCACGGTGCCACGCCGCTGCTGCACAGCACGCTCGGCCAGCTGCTGATGCGCCACGGTGAATGGCAGCAGGCCGCAGAAGCCTTCCAGCAGGCGCTGGCACAGCGTCCGGATGGCTTTGACTATGCCTGGCTGGCGGACGTTTACGATCGCCTGCATCGCCCGGAAGACGCGGCTAAAATGCGTCGCGAAGGTCTGTTACTGACGCTGAAGAACAATCCTGGCGCCTGATTTTACAGTTGTTATTTTTGTGCACGCCGGGCCAGTCCCGGCTTTTTTTTGCCTGAAAGAGCGTGCAGGGAATATGGCATCAATCCGTGAACGGCAGATAAAAAAACACCTGCCAGAAGCAGGTGTAAGATCAGGTCGGTAAGACAACTGATGGTATCCGACTCAACGTAATGTCCTTCTTACTGCAGTAGCGCGTGCACGTTACTGCCAGCTGGACAACGGATACCGTAAGGGGCTCTGCATCATTCCCAGGTTTATGTTGCATCCGCAAACATAAGAGGTGGAATGAGCATCTACGCAGAGATTATTGCACAAAGCGTGCCAGAATGGCATGAGTCACGGGAAGTTATTTTATATCATTGATTTAGGCAATCTCTGCCCGCTGACAGCGGTTGCGATGTCGCGAAAACGCGACAGACCGGTTTAAAGCTGTCTCCGCTGAGCGACAGGCTGTGCAAGGAAAGGTAAGGCTGTTTAAAATCAGCAGGTTAGGTGTCGCGTAATAGCGACAATCGCTACGCCCGGCGCAAACCTCCTTCGGAGGTTCTCATCCTCTTTTGCTGCGAACGAAAAAAGCCCGCTTTTTGCAAAGCGGGCTTTTCGAATATGGTCGGCGAGAGAGGATTCGAACCTCCGACCCACTGGTCCCAAACCAGTTGCGCTACCAAGCTGCGCTACTCGCCGATTTTGTACTGCCTGTTACTGCTTACTTGTTTTGCCTGGTGCGAAGAGAGGGACTTGAACCCTCACGTCCGTAAGAACACTAACACCTGAAGCTAGCGCGTCTACCAATTCCGCCACCTTCGCATGTCCCAGCAAAATCTGGGGTGGCTAATGGGACTCGAACCCACGACAACTGGAATCACAATCCAGGGCTCTACCAACTGAGCTATAGCCACCATAATTCTGGTGCGTAAGCGTAACCGCTTACTTAATGCACTGCATAACGCGGTTAAACCAACCACCGAAGCTCTTGCGCACAAACTAAATGGCGCGCCCGACAGGATTCGAACCTGAGACCTCTGCCTCCGGAGGGCAGCGCTCTATCCAGCTGAGCTACGGGCGCGTAGCGCCGTTGCGGATGGGCATACTACGTATTTGACTTCAGGCTGTCCAGTGCTTTTTCATAAAAAAATCGCGTTTGCTTACGCTTTGTGCATTCCGTCGATAAATAACGCAATTTGCCTGCTTAACCTGCCGGAATTACAGCACTATTCCTGCCGCGTTACAGATCGCCGCGCCAGTGATAGCGTAAATATTTCAGCAGTTTTAACTGACGGCGCCAGCGTGATGGCTGGCGTATCAGGCGATAAAGCCACTCCAGCCCTAATTGCTGCCAGATGCGTGGCGCACGCGTGACGTGGCCGGTAAAGACATCATAGGTGCCGCCGACCCCCATATATAGCGCGTGCGGCCAGTGTTCGCGGCAGTCGCGCATCAGCAGCTCCTGGCGCGGCGATCCCTGCGCCACGGTCACAATCTGCGCCCCGCTGGCGGCAATGCGCGCAAATAGCGCCTCGCGTTCGGCTGGAGCGAAGTAGCCGTTCTGGCTGCCCACGATGTTGACGTTCCACTGACGGCGTAATTTATCGCAGGTTTCCTGCAGCACCTGCTCACGCCCGCCGATTAAAAATACCGGAATACCGCTGCGGCCCGCCTGTTCCATCAGCGCTTCCCACAGATCGGCGCCGGCGATGCGGTTCACCGTTAGCTGCGGGTATTTTTTACGCAGCGAACGCACAATGCTGATGCCGTCCGGGTACTTGATCTCCGCGGCGGCGATCAGCGCGCGCAGCTGGGCATCCTCTTCCAGCGTCAGCATCTTTTCAGCGTTGATCGCCACCAGCGTGCCGCTGCGCGGCTTGCCGTCCGGCAGCAGAAAGTGAAGAAAGCTCGCCATATCAGCGAAAGCGTGTAAATCGATGCCGCGCAGGGTATAACGCGGATGATCGGTTTCCATGGTCGGTATTTCCCGTCAGGCCCGGAGGTTAAGCAGAGCGCGATAAAACTGGCTCCGCGCGCGGGCGAATCAGCCCGGCACGCGCTAACAGCCAGAAAAGTAACTTCGCCAGCCCAACACAGGCGGCGAAAATCAGGCAAAAGAACACCACGCGCGAGCCGAAGGCATCCAGCCCTTCGCGCGCCAGCACGATCATATTGAACACCGCGCCAAAGCAGAAGCTTTGCAAAATGGCACCGCTGTAGCGGTTGCCGGCTTCGCGCCCCTGCTGGTAGAGAGAATCAAACCCTTTCATCAACAGCCCGACCGCTATCGCCCCAAGGGGAATAAAGCCTGCGCCGCCCATGATCAGCAGCGAACCGAGCAACGTGGGCGAAATCGCCAGCCCGGAGTGATTATTCAGCACTTCCCAGGTGAAATAGTTGGCGCTGTTGAGCACCATTGAGGGCCGATCCGGCCACAGCCAGCCTGGGATAAACACATAGAAATCACGCCAGATCGGGGCCAGCCCCTGAAAATCGATTTTGTCGTAATTCTGCAGCAGCAGCGCAAGGTTTTCCCACGGCGAAAAGGTGTCGCGCGTCAGATAGAGAAACGTGTAAAACGCTTCATCGCCCACCACATCCAGATTGTAACGACGCAGCGCCAGCCAGAACATGCCGCCAATCGCCATCACGCCGGCCCCCACCAGCATCCACAGCGTAATCCAGCCGCGCGTAATGCCGATGAACAGGAACAGCGCAAAGGCGATGATGATATTGGCGCGCGTCCCGCCCACCAGCGCATAGGTCAGCAGACCAAACGCCACCGTGATCAGCAAAAACAGCAGCCACTGGCGCTGGGTAGGATTAAGGAAATAGCGGATCAGCATCGCCGGAATGAAGAAGTAGAAAAAACGCTTGAGCGCCACGCCGGACACTTCGCTGGAGAAGATCTGGTTATAGGCCGACAGCCGGAACAGCAGCAGGCCGTTATGCATAAAGAACACCGTGACGGTTCCCACCGCCACCAGCGCCAGCAGCAGGCAGGTCAGATGGGTTTCCACCCGGTTCATCGTCAGCCAGGGTTTGTGCGGCGCCGCCTGCGCAGGCCGCAGCCGCACTTTGTAGCTGACGTAATAGATGGCGTAGAAACTGGTGGCGGCCAGCAGCGCCTGCAGCAGATAGTCTGCCGGCACCACGCTGACGTTAAAGCGGAATACCAGCACGCTGGTCAGCGGAAAGCCAAAGTAAAAGGTCAGTAAAAACAGCAGGGTAAAGAACAGGTGGAAATTAAAACGCACCCGTTTAAATTCGCGCCAGGTCAGCGTCAGAATGAAGCCCAGCGAAAACAGATACACCACCAGCAGACCACTAAACTGCAGCAGGCTCATGTCGACTCCCTTTCACTCTCCGCCAGGGCGTGGCGCCATCCCGCCAGATAGCCCGGGGCAAAAAAGGCGATAGCGGAACGATCGCACTGCGCCAGCTGACGCTGCGCCTCCGCCACGCGCGTGCGATCCAGCGCATCAGCGCTAAATAACACCGGCAGCCCCTGCTCGCTCAGGTCACGCCAGAACGGATTCTTACGGTTAACCACAAACGGAATGCCGGCCTGAATCAGCAGGCACAGCGTACCGATGCCCTGCTGACGCTCGAACATAAAATAACCGAGCTGACAGCGACTCAGCAATTGCAGATAGGCAGTGAAGTCGATTTTGTCGCGCAGCAGCGTCACCTGGCCGCGCGGAAACAGGCGCTGCGCGGCAGCATCAATCTCATCGATGTACTCATAGTTGCTGGCCGGATAACCGAGCGGGATCACCACGTTAACCTGCTCACCAAACTGGCGGCGAATCGCCTGCAATCCTTCAATGTGCCGGTTGCTGCGATCGCCCGAGTTGCCGAGCAGAATGGTAAAGCTGTCGCTGGCGGCAGGTGCGGGTATCGCGGCCTCCGGCATACGCGTTGGAAAATAGAGCAGCGAAGTGGGCACGCGCGGATGGCGCTGCTGGAAAAAGTGCAGATCGCCGCGCGTGGCAAACACCTGCGCCATGCGCCCCTGGGCGATACGCCGCAGCAGATAAAACAGGCGGTACTTCAGCCCGGCGCCCTCTTCATAGAGATCGGCGCCCCAGACGTGCCAGAACGCCTGCTGTCGCCGCAGCTTGCCGCTGAGCAGCGACAGCCACAGGCGCGGATTGAACTGGCCATGAAAGAAGAAGCGCTGACGGCGATCGGCGGCGCGTGCGATCACCGCCTGCGCCAGCGCGCGCTTGCTGGGATACACGTCGATCTGCAGCTGAGGATAGGCCAGCAGGGTATCCGGCGCGGCCGACACCACCATAAACTGACGCGGCGCGTCGGCTGGCGCTTCAACGCTCATGACGTCGTTAAAGAAGCGCAGCAGCGTGTGATTGTGATGCGGGATATCGGAGCCCAGCACGTGAAATAGCGTCATTTTTTCCGGCAATAAATCAAGAAAGCGCCACAGCAAAGGGCAAAGTAGAGCACGTAGGTCGCCATATAAGCCTGCGCCGCGCCCGCCGTTCCGTGCAGTGGGATCAGCCAGTGCGCAAAGGCGGTCAGCAGCACAAACTGGCTGATTTCCGTGAGAATATAAAAGCGCAGTGAGGCTTTGGCGATCACCAGGTATCCGAAAACATAGGCGCCTACTTTAAAGACGTCACCGCACAACTGCCAGACAAAAAGATCGCGCATGGCGCTGAACTGCGGGGAAAACAGCAGCCAGATGGCGACATCGCGCAGCAGCCAGACGCAAAAGCTGGCCGCCGCCACCGCCGGCAGCACAAAGCGCAGCGCACGGCCAATTTCGCGCGCGATGTCAGCTTTATGCTCCAGCCGCGCCAGCGTTGGCAGCAGCCAGACGCTGAACGTGGCGGTGATAAATTGCAGATACGCATCGGAGATGCTGGTGACGCCCTGCCACAGCCCGACCTGCGCCCAGCCCTGCTGCTGCGCCAGCAGATTACGCATCATCACCCAGGCTACCGGCAGGGTCACGGCCGTCATCAGCGCCATCAGGGTAAATTTGGCCAGATTACGCGCCAGCGCCGGCTGCCACTGCGGCATCAGCCAGCGCAGCGGCAGTTCCTCGCGGTGGCGTCGCAGCATCCACAGCGCCGGCCCGACCAGCAGCGCCGGCACCAGCGCCAGCCCGACCAGCGCACCGGCATAGCCTCCCAGCCACCAGCACAGCACATAACCCACCACGCCAATCAGGCTGCCGGCGATCAGCGCCAGCGCGTTACCGCGCGCATCGCGAAAACCTTTCAGCAACGCCAGTGTCAGGTTGGCCCAGGCAATGCCCAGCTGCAAAAAGGCGACGATACGCACCACGTTTTGCCAGGCGGCGTGACCAAACAGCGCCCGGCTGATGGGCTCCGCCGCCAGCAGGAACAGCAGCGCCAGCAGCGTGGAAAACCCCAGCACCATTGCTGACGCAGTGCCGGTCACGGCACGCAGCTGCGCCGGCTGCTGGCGGAACTGCGCGACATAGGTGGTTACGCCGTTAAAGATACCCGCGCCGGCCAGCACGCCGAGCACGGTAATCAGCTGGCGAAAGTTACCCGCCTGGCCGACGCCCTCGGGGCCGAAGCTCACCGCCAGCAGTTTCACCACCAGCAGGCCAGCGACAATTTTTACCAGCGTGGACGAGGCGGTCCACACTGAGGCTCTGGCTAACGACATCAGGCAAAGAAGCTCAGCAGCGAACTGATTACCGTACGCTGGTTGTTGTCCGACAGGTTGTAGAACAGCGGCAGCCGCAGCAGGCGCTCGCTCTCGCGCGTAGTGAACGCATCCGTGCCGTGGAAGCGGCCAAAACGCGCGCCGGCCGGTGAGGAGTGCAGCGGGATATAGTGGAACACGGTGAGGATCTCCGCTTCCTTCATCCAGTTAATCAGTGCCTGGCGATCCTCGCTGTCGCGCAATTTGAGATAGAACATGTGGGCGTTGTGACGGCAACTGGCCGGCACCGCCGGTAACGCAATGCGCCCGCTGGCCGCCAGCGGCTGCAGCGCGTCGTAATAGTTCTGCCACAGGCGCAGACGCTGCTGGTTGATGCGTTCCGCCGCTTCCAGCTGCGCCCATAGATAAGCCGCCTGCAAATCCGCCATCAGGTAGCTGGAACCAATGTCGCGCCAGGTATATTTATCCACCTGTCCGCGGAAGAACTGGCTGCGGTTGGTGCCTTTTTCGCGGATGATCTCCGCACGTTCAATCAGTTTCGCCTCGTTGATCAGCGTGGCGCCGCCTTCACCGCCGGCGGTGTAGTTTTTCGTCTCATGGAAGCTAAAGCAGCCAATATGGCCGATGGTGCCCAGCGCGCGCCCTTTGTACTGCGACATCACGCCCTGCGCCGCATCTTCAATCACATACAGCTGATGCTTCGCCGCCAGCGCCATGATGGTATCCATCTCGCACGCCACACCCGCGTAATGTACCGGCACGATGGCGCGCGTTTTCGGCGTGATTGCTGCTTCAATCTGCGTTTCGTCGATATTCAGCGTATCCGGGCGCACGTCGACGAACACAATGGTGGCACCGCGTAGCACGAAGGCGTTGGCGGTGGAGACAAAGGTGTAGCTCGGCATGATCACTTCATCGCCGGGCTGGATATCGATCAGCAGCGCGGCCATCTCCAGCGAAGCGGTGCACGAGGGCGTCAGCAGCACTTTTTTGCTGCCAAAATGCTGCTCCATCCACTGCTGACAGCGCCGGGTAAAGCCGCCGTCGCCGCACAGCTTGCCGCTGGCCATCGCCGACTGCATATAGTCAACTTCGGTGCCCACAACCGGGGGCGCATTAAATGGGATCATCAGGCTTTCCTGTAAAACCAGTAGGCGGTGCTTTCCAGCCGGGCACCGCTGCGTAAATAGAGGCGCATCGCCGTAAGATTGCTGAGCTGGGTTGCGACCCGCAGACGTTCGAGCTGGCGCACCCGGCCCCAGTCGGCTGCCGCCAGCAGCAAACGCTGACCGACGCCGTTGCCCTGCGCCGCCGGCAGCACCGCCAGCAGACCGATACGCGCGTCACCGGCGACTTCGCGCATGGAGACGAACCCCTGCAGCGCGCCCTGCTCGTCGCAGGCGATCAGACACTGGTGATCAAAAGTGCCGCGCACCGCGTTCTCAATCCACTGAGCGTAGAAGCGGCCGCTGTCTTCAGCGTCAAACCAGGGAGCACGAAAACGGCTCTGGCTAAACGCCTGGGCCGCTGCCGCGCGCAACTGCGGGATCTGCGCTTCGCGCGCGATACGCACGCCGGTCTGCCGTTCGGTGCGTTTGATATTGATCGCCAGATCCGCTTCGCCTTCCACCAGCTGAAAACCGTGCTGGCTCAGCGCATCTATCGCCGCGCTGTCCTGCGCTGGGACCTTAACCTGCCACAGCGTGTAAGGCTGCTGCAGCGCCTCGGCCAGCGGCACATCGCCGTCCAGCGTCAGCCGCGCCGTGGCGCAGCGGAAGAAGTCGCTCTCCCACGCAAGGGGATCAATACTGACGCGGACGGGCATGCAGAATATCCAGCAGATACTGGCCGTAGCCGGTTTTGGTCAACGCCTGTGCCGCTGCCAGCAGTTGCTCATCGCTCAGCCAGCCGTTGCGCCAGGCAATCTCTTCGAGGCAGGCAATTTTAAAGCCCTGGCGTTTCTCAACCGTTTGCACGAACACGCTGGCCTCAATCAGGCTGTCGTGGGTGCCGGTGTCCAGCCAGGCAAAGCCACGCCCCAGCAGTTCCACCGCCAGTTCGCCCTGCTCCAGATACATTTCGTTGATGGCGGTAATTTCCAGCTCGCCGCGCGCCGAAGGCTGCACCTGCTTCGCAAACTCCACCACGCGGTTATCGTAAAAGTAGAGGCCGGTGACTGCCCAGCGCGATTTCGGCTGCTGCGGCTTCTCTTCAATCGACAGCGCGTTGAAGTCGTCATCAAACTCCACCACGCCAAAACGTTCCGGATCCATGACCTGATAGGCAAAGACCGTGGCACCGCGGCTGCGCGCGGCCACCTTTTTCAGTTTCGGACTGAAGCCCTGGCCGAAGTAGAGATTGTCGCCCAGCACCAGACAACAGCTGTCGTCGCCAATAAAGGATTCGCCGATGATAAAGGCCTGCGCCAGGCCATCCGGGCTCGGCTGCTCGGCATACTGCAGCTGCAGGCCAAATTCACTGCCGTCACCCAGCAGCCGCTCAAAATGGGCGCGATCGTCCGGCGTGGTAATAATAAGAATGTCGCGAATCCCCGCCAGCATCAGCACCGACAGCGGATAGTAGATCATCGGTTTGTCGTACACCGGCAGCAGCTGCTTGGATATCGCCCGGGTTATCGGGTGCAGGCGCGTGCCCGAGCCACCGGCTAAGATGATACCTTTCATCGTTGCTCCTCCTGCATGCGCGCTTAACGCGGGGTGGCTAAGCCCAGCCGCTCGCCGCGATAACTGCCGTTGAGAATCGCCTGCCACCACTGCGGATTGGCCAGATACCACTGCACGGTTTTGCGGATGCCGCTGTCGAATGTTTCCTGCGGCGTCCAGCCCAGTTCACGGGCGATTTTACTGGCATCAATGGCATAGCGCAGGTCGTGGCCAGGACGATCGTGGACAAAGGTGATCAGTTCCCGGTAGCTGCTCAGCCCGGCAGCGCGCTGTTGCGGTGCCAGCTCATCCAGCAAATCACACAGTGTCTCCACCACCTCAATATTGCGCCGCTCGTTGTGGCCGCCAATGTTGTAGGTCTCGCCCACTTTGCCGCTGCTGACCACGGTGTACAGCGCGCGGGCGTGATCTTCCACATACAGCCAGTCACGAATCTGGCTGCCGTTGCCGTACACCGGCAGCGGCTTACCGGCCAGCGCATTGATAATGGTGAGGGGAATCAGTTTTTCCGGGAAATGGTAAGGGCCATAGTTGTTGGAACAGTTGGTGACCACCACAGGCAGTCCGTAGGTGCGCAGCCACGCGCGCACCAGATGGTCGCTGCTGGCTTTGGTCGCCGAATAAGGGCTGCTCGGGGCGTACGGCGTGGTTTCGGTAAAGAAATCTTCCGTGCCGTGCAGATCGCCAAACACTTCGTCAGTGGAGATGTGGTGCAGGATGAAGCCTTTCTTGCGCTCATCCGTCATGCCGTTCCAGTAATGGCGCGTCGCCTCCAGCAGCTGGTAGGTGCCGACAATGTTGGTTTCGACAAAGGCGATTGGCCCGTCAATCGAGCGGTCCACGTGACTCTCTGCCGCCAGATGCATGATGCAGTCCGGCTGGTACTGCGCCAGCACGCGATCCAGCGCGGCGCGGTCGCAGATATCGACCTGCTCAAAAGCAAAGCGCGCATCCTGCTCGACCGGTGCCAGCGATGCCAGATTGCCGGCATAGCTCAGCTTATCCACCACCACCACCCGGTGGTCGGTATTGGCAATCAGGAAGCGCACCAGCGCGGAGCCAATAAAACCGGCACCGCCGGTGACTAAAAACTGTTTCATCGCCAGACTCCTTTGGTATCCACAATCCACGGCTGCGTCACCTGTTCAGGGGTGACGGCGCGGAACTGCGCATGATCGACCAGCATCACCAGGATGTCGGCGTGTTGCAGGGCATCAGCCAGCGACACCAGCGTAGCGCGTTCGGCGAGCTGCGGCGGAATATCCGCCACATGCGGCTCGACCACCCAGGTGCGGCCGCTGTGCCAGCCCGCAATACGCTGCGCCACCGACATCGCCGGGCTTTCACGCAGGTCATCGATATTAGGTTTGAATGCCAGACCGAAGCAGGCAATGGCCACGTCCGTGGCACGCTTGCCGCTGGCCGTCAGACACTCGGCCAGCGCCCGTTTAACCTGATCCAGCACCCAGCCCGGCTTGGCATCGTTAACCTCACGCGCGGTCCGGATCAGCCGTGCCTGCTGCGGGTTTTGCGCCACGATAAACCACGGGTCGACCGCAATGCAGTGGCCGCCAACGCCCGGTCCCGGCTGCAGGATATTGACGCGCGGATGGCGGTTCGCCAGCGCAATCAGTTCCCACACGTTGATCCCCTGTTCGGCGCAGATCAGCGACAGTTCATTGGCAAAGGCGATGTTCACATCGCGGAAACTGTTTTCCGTCAGCTTGCACATCTCTGCGGTGCGCGCGTTAGTTTCCACACACTCGCCGCGCAGGAAAATGCGATAAAGCTCGCTGGCGCGCGCCGAACAGGCCGGCGTCATGCCGCCAATCACGCGGTCATTTTCCAGCAGCTCGACCATCACTTTCCCCGGCAGCACGCGCTCCGGGCAGTAAGCGATAAACACGTCAGGTTGCTCGCCGTGCTGCGGGAAGCGCAGATCCGGGCGCGCCGCCGCCAGCCATTGCGCCATCTGTTCAGTAGCGCCCACTGGCGAAGTTGATTCGAGGATTACCAGATCGCCGGCCTTCAGCACCGGCGCAATCGACAGCGCAGCCGCCTGCACGTAGCTGAGATCCGGCTGATGATCGCCGACAAACGGCGTCGGCACGGCAATCAGAAAGGCGTCGGCAGCTTCAGGCTGGGTGGTGGCGCGCAGGTTGCCGTTGTGCACCGCTGCACGTACTACGTCGCCCAGTTCAGGCTCGACGATATGAATTTCGCCGCGATTAATGGTTTCCACCGCGCGCGCATTGATATCCACGCCGATGACCTGTTTCCCGTGCGACGCAAAAACGGCTGCCGTCGGCAGCCCAATGTAGCCCAGTCCGATAACGGAAATGGTTGAAAAACGCATAGTTAAACTCTGTGTTGTTTAAGTGCCTGCAGGATGCGCGTGCAGGCATGGCCGTCGCCATACGGATTGTGCGCGCGGCTCATCGCCTGCCACGCCTCGTCGTCCTGCAATAGCAGGCTGACTTCAGCAACAATTTTATTCACGTCGGTGCCGACCAGCTTCACCGTACCGGCCGCGACCGCTTCCGGCCGCTCGGTGGTTTCGCGCATCACCAGCACCGGTTTGCCCAGCGACGGCGCCTCTTCCTGGATGCCACCGGAATCGGTAAGAATCAGCCAGGCGCGATTCATCAGCCAGACAAACGGCAGGTACTCCTGCGGCTCAATCAGAATGATGTTGTTGATACCGCTCAGAATACGGTTCACCGGCTCGCTGACGTTAGGGTTGAGGTGCACCGGATAGACAATTTGCAGCTGCGGATGCTGACGCGCCAGCTGCGCCAGCGCGCTGCAGATGCGTTCAAAGCCTTCGCCAAAGCTTTCGCGCCGATGGCCGGTAACCAGAATCAGCTTTTTACCGGCCTCAAGGAACGGGTAACGCGCCGCCAGGCGGGCATTGAGATCGGCATCATCCAGCACGCGATCGCGTACCCACAGCAGCGCGTCGATCACCGTATTGCCGGTGACGAAAATGCGCGCATCGGGCAGATTTTCGCGCAGCAGGTTTTGCCGGGAATTTTCTGTCGGCGTGAAGTGATAGCTGGCGAGATGGCCGGTCAGGGTGCGGTTGGCCTCCTCCGGCCACGGTGACATCAGGTTACCGGTCCGCAAACCCGCCTCAACGTGGCCCACCGGAATCTGATGGTAAAACGCGGCCAGGCTGGCGGCAAAGGTAGTAGTGGTATCGCCGTGCACCAGCACGACATCCGGCTGGAAGTCTGCCAGCACGGTCTTCATGCCCTGCAAAATGCGGCTGGTGATCTCGGTCAGCCCCTGTTCGGGCCGCATAATATTGAGGTCATAGTCGGGCTGCAGCCGGAACAGGCGCAGTACCTGGTCAAGCATTTCACGATGCTGTGCCGTCACGCACAGGCGCGATTCGAAGGCAGCATCCTGCGCCAGTGCCTGCACCAGCGGAGCCATTTTGATCGCTTCAGGGCGCGTGCCAAATACAGTCAGAACTTTCACGCGGATTCTCTTAGTGACGGTTGGCGAATGTTGCACGCGGACGACGCACCAGCGCTACGCCGGCACCCACCAGCGCACCGATCGCGCCCCACATCACCATCATAAACAGACGACGTGGGCTATCGCGGCTGACCGGCTCTTCCGGCGTGCGCAGGTAACGGTAGGTCTGGAACGGTTTATCCAGGCGCGGCCCGGCCTGCAGTGTGTTGAGCATCGCCCTGTTTTGATCATAGCTTAAATCGTAAGCAGGTCCGCTGGCTTGCAGGGTATCCAGTTGCGCCTGCAGCATCTGCTGCCCCAGCAGGAAGCGATCGCTGTCCGGCAGCGCTTCACCGCTGACCGGCGCGCGGTTCTCTTTAATGCCCTGCTGGCTGGCCACTTTCAGCGCCTGCTCGATGCGCTGGCGACGGCGATCAAACACCGCCTGTGCCACTTCCTGCTGACGACTGACCTGCGCCTGCAGCTGCACGCTGCGCGCCTGCCATGCACCTTTGAGCTCATCGTTGAGATGGCGCGCGGCGCGTTCGCTGGCATAGGCAATGTACTGCCGCAGCAGATTGTTGGCGTCGCCGGCGGTCTCCGCAATCAGCTTAATGTTATCCAGCGTATTGTGGGTGGCATCGGCCGGGGTGAACTGAATGTTGGTGATCAGATCGTCGAGCAGCGCGGCATCATTGTGCGCATTACCGCTTTTGCGGCTCTTATAGTAATCAGTCTGCAGCCAGAAATCGCGACGCGTATCCCACGACGCCAGCTGCATGGTGAACTCCTGATAGACCTCATCCATCACCGTCGGCGCTGGCGTATTCAGGCTGACGGTCTCGTTGCGCACATCCAGATTATTGAGGAACTGCTGCTGCACAAAGAATGCGCCCAGCATATTCACCGTCGGCCGATCGGTCACCGCCGTGGCGCTCCAGGATTGCTTCATTAACATGGAAGCCAGCCACGCCAGCAGCGCAAACAGCAGCGCCAGGCCAATAATCCAGCCTTTGCCGCGCCACAGCGTGCAGCCGAGGCCGCGTACATCCAGTTCGTTCTCCACAACGACAGAGGTCATAACAAAAGTGTCCTTATCCGGGTACTTATCTGGGTAATTATTTTTTCTCTTCGCCGCTGCTTTGCCAGCGACGTTTGATACGACGGATTTTGCGCGCGACGCGCCATGCATGTTTCAGGCAATAACCGTAAAGGAGGAAAGCAGCGAGGAACAGCGCCAGCATGACCCACTCGGGAATAAATGCCAGATATTCGCCCAGCACGCCAATCCCGGCCAGCAGCGCGGCGGCCACGGTAATCAATAAAAATGCCTGGCGGGAGGTAAAACCGGCCCGCATGATCAGGTGATGGATATGCTGACGATCGGCCGAGAACGGGCTCATGCCCTTGCGCAGGCGACGATACATGATCGCCACCATGTCCATCAGCGGAATAGCAATCAGCCACAGGGCGGTGACTGGCGTAATGGGATGGCTGAGGCCTTGTGTCGTTTCCAGCAGAATCCAGATGATGGTGAAGCCGATCATGGTACTGCCGGCATCACCCATAAAGACTTTATAACGGCGGCCTAAAAAGCCGAGATTAAGCAGAATGTAGGGAATGGTGGCGGCGATCATCGCGAAGCACCACATCGCCAGGCTGGTCTGTCCGTCAAAGTAGAGGATGATGCCCATCGCAGCGAAGGTGACGCAGGATAATCCACCCAGCAGACCATCAATACCGTCCACCATATTGAAAGCATTGATCGCTGCCCATACCGCGAACAGCGTCAGCACATAGCCGAAAGGCCCGACGATCAGCTCGACCGGACCAATGATAAACCCCAGGCTCAGTAAATAGAGTTTTGCCCCGACCATCATCACGATGGCAATCGCCGCCTGAACCACAGCACGGATTTTGACGCTGATATCAAAGCGGTCATCGAGCGCGCCGACCAGCACCAGTACCCCGGCGCAGAAGAGGTACAGTACGGCGTGCGGCAGATAATAATTTGAGATGGCAAAGGCGAAGCAAATCCCCGCATACACGGAGATACCGCCGACTAACGGAATGGCGCCATGGTGTCGTTTTCTGGAATTCGGCGTGTCCACAAGCCCAATTTTTTTAGCCGCTTTACGAGCAAAAAACAGGAACGCTAAAGAAAAAAGAAAAACTAAACCAAGCTCAGTACTCATAGTGAGTAAATTCACGTTAACGCTCTCAGCTAAAATCATGGACAACAATAAGCAATTTTCCCGCCATTGCTGTATATCCCTGGTCTGAATTCTGTCGCAGCGCGTGCGTTTGCTGAAAAAACCGCCGCTTTGCTGCCTCAGTCAATATGTCTGCTTCCTGACAGGCATAATCCTAATGCCCACAAATGAAAAACGCCACGTTAAGACGTGGCGTTAGTCATAAATCCTGGCAATTTGTGCCGTTAGCCGGCTGGCTCAGGCCGTTACCGGCGGCAACAGATTACGAGCGTTTCATCATATCGAAGAATTCGTCGTTGGTTTTGGTCATTGCCAGTTTATTGATGAGGAACTCCATCGCGTCAATTTCACCCATCGGATGGATGATTTTGCGCAGGATCCACATCTTCTGCAGCTCTTCCTGAGAGGTGAGCAGCTCTTCTTTACGCGTACCGGAACGGTTGTAATCGATAGCCGGGAACACGCGCTTCTCAGCGATTTTACGTGACAGGTGCAGTTCCATGTTACCTGTACCTTTAAACTCTTCGTAAATCACTTCGTCCATCTTCGAACCGGTATCAACCAGCGCGGTGGCGATGATGGTCAGGCTGCCGCCCTCTTCCACGTTACGTGCCGCACCGAAGAAACGCTTCGGACGATGCAGGGCGTTGGCGTCAACACCACCGGTCAGGACTTTACCCGACGCCGGTACCACGGTGTTGTAGGCGCGCGCCAGACGGGTGATGGAGTCCAGCAGGATGATAACGTCTTTTTTGTGCTCGACCAGGCGCTTAGCCTTCTCGATCACCATCTCTGCAACCTGCACGTGACGCGAGGCCGGTTCGTCAAAGGTAGACGCGATAACTTCGCCTTTCACCAGACGCTGCATTTCGGTCACTTCTTCCGGACGCTCGTCAATCAGCAGCACCATCAGCACGCAGTCAGGATAGTTGTACGCGATGCTCTGCGCGATGTTCTGCAGCAGCATGGTTTTACCGGCTTTCGGCGGTGCGACGATCAGACCACGCTGACCACGACCGATTGGCGATGCCAGATCCAGCACGCGCGCCGTCAGGTCTTCGGTCGAACCGTTACCACGCTCCATGCGCAGACGGTTGTTCGCGTGCAGCGGCGTCAGGTTTTCAAACAGAATCTTGCTACGGGCGTTTTCTGGCTTGTCGTAGTTAACTTCGTTAACTTTCAGCAGCGCAAAATAGCGTTCACCTTCTTTCGGTGGGCGGATTTTGCCAGAAATGGTGTCACCAGTGCGGAGGTTGAAGCGGCGGATTTGGCTGGGAGAAACGTAGATATCATCGGGACCGGCGAGGTAGGAGCTGTCTCCGGAGCGGAGGAAACCAAATCCATCCTGCAGTATCTCCAGCACACCATCACCGAAGATGTCTTCGCCGCTCTTCGCGTGTTGTTTCAGGATGGCGAAAATAATGTCCTGTTTGCGCATACGCGCCAGGTTTTCCAGCCCCATATTTTCGCCGAGAGTAATCAGCTCAGAAACCGGCGTATTCTTTAATTCGGTAAGATTCATAGTGATGGGTTCTTAAACTCGGGGTAATTCTCGAAATGTTTGTCGTGAATGGTATGGCAAAAATTCCATGCCTGTTAATGGCTCTTTTTCAACGCTGCTCGACGGTTATCGTCAGATGTGGCGATAGGAAGCGAGGAGACGGTCGAAAGGTGATGCCGAATGTGCTAGCCGTCAGATTGCCAAACCACGAAAACGTTCAATGCGAGCTGGGTCTGACAAGGGAAAACTTTAGATGCAAACTACAAGGTAAGTGCGTAATGCAGTGAGGTCAACTTAACACGCCTGAAGGGAGACGTCCAGCAGTGGCGAAAAAATTCACCACTGCCGAACAAACACCGCGCCGGGCTTAAGCCAGGTTAGCGTTCAGGAACTCTTTCAGCTGACCTTTAGACAGCGCACCCACTTTGGTCGCCGCCACTTCGCCGTTCTTAAACAGCAGCAGGGTCGGGATACCGCGAATACCGTATTTTGGCGCAGTACCTGGGTTTTCATCAATGTTCAGCTTGGCGATGGTAAGCTTACCGTCGTACTCTTCTGCGACTTCGTCGAGAATCGGGGCGATCATTTTGCAAGGACCACACCATTCAGCCCAGAAATCTACCAGCGTCACACCGTCGGCTTTCAGCACGTCAGTGTCGAAACTGTCATCGGTCAGGTGAACGATTTTATCGCTGCTCATGTTTAACTCCAAAGATTATGCCTGGCGAATTGGCGTAAAATATACCAACGTAGGTTGACTTTATTTCATCGGATACGCTTTCGTAAAGCGATAGTAAGCTGATATTCTACCACACTATGAGCAAAACACACTTAACAGAACAGAAGTTTTCCGACTTCGCCCTGCACCCACAGGTAGTGGAAGCCCTTGATAAGAAAGGCTTTCATAACTGCACGCCGATTCAGGCGCTCGCGTTGCCTTTTGCGCTTTCAGGGCGTGATGTCGCGGGTCAGGCGCAAACCGGTACCGGCAAAACGATGGCGTTCCTGACGTCAACGTTTCATTATCTTCTTTCTCATCCTGCTGCTGAAGGCCGCCAGGTTAATCAGCCACGCGCGCTGATCATGGCACCGACGCGTGAGCTTGCGGTGCAGATTCATGCCGATGCCGAGCCGCTGGCGCAGGCCACCGGTCTGAAGCTGGGCCTGGCCTATGGCGGCGACGGCTATGACAAGCAGCTGAAGGTGCTGGCAGACGGCGTCGATATTCTGGTGGGCACCACCGGACGCCTGATTGACTACGCCAAACAAAATCACATCAACCTCGGCGCCATTCAGGTCGTGGTACTGGATGAAGCGGATCGCATGTTCGATCTCGGCTTCATTAAAGACATTCGCTGGCTGTTCCGCCGCATGCCGCCGGCCACCCAGCGCCTGAGTATGCTGTTCTCGGCCACGCTTTCTTACCGCGTACGTGAACTGGCGTTCGAGCACATGAACAACGCCGAATACGTCGAAGTTGAGCCCGAGCAGAAAACCGGCCACCGCATTAAAGAAGAGCTGTTCTACCCTTCGAACGAAGAGAAGATGCGTCTGCTGCAGACCCTGCTGGAAGAAGAGTGGCCGGATCGCGCCATCGTCTTCGCCAACACCAAGCATCGCTGTGAAGATATCTGGGGCCACCTGGCTGCCGATGGTCACCGCGTGGGCCTGCTGACCGGCGACGTGGCGCAGAAAAAACGCCTGCGCATTCTGGACGACTTCACCAAAGGTGATGTGGATATCCTCGTTGCCACCGACGTCGCCGCGCGCGGCCTGCACATCCCGGCAGTTACGCACGTCTTCAACTACGACCTGCCGGACGATCGCGAAGATTACGTGCACCGCATTGGCCGTACCGGTCGTGCTGGCGCCAGCGGTCACTCCATCAGCCTGGCCTGTGAAGAGTACGCGCTCAACCTGCCGGCGATTGAAGAGTACATCGGTCACGGTATTCCGGTGAGCAAGTACAACAGCGACGCCCTGCTGAGCGACCTGCCGCCACCGAAACGCCTGCAGCGTAACCGCTCGGGCAACGGTCCACGTCGCGGTGGCAACAACAGCAACCGTCGCGGCGGTGCCCCGCGCAACAACAACCGTAAACGTTCGGGTTAAGCACACATGCTAAGCGCATCGTCACTTTATGCTGCGATTGATTTAGGTTCTAACAGCTTTCATATGTTGGTGGTGCGCGAAGTGTCCGGCAGTATTCAGACCGTCGCGCGAATTAAACGCAAGGTGCGTCTGGCGGCAGGTCTTGATGCGGCCAACCATCTCTCGGCTGAGGCGATGCAGCGCGGCTGGCAGTGCCTGCGTCTGTTCTCCGAGCAGTTGCAGGACATTCCCCCGGAACAAATCCGCGTGGTGGCAACCGCCACGCTGCGCATTGCCAGCAACGCGCAGGATTTCCTGACTCAGGCGGAACAGATTCTCGGCTGTGCGGTGAACGTCATCAGCGGCGAGGAAGAAGCGCGCCTGATCTATCAGGGTGTTGCCCACACCACCGGCGGCTCTGACCAGCGGCTGGTGGTCGATATCGGCGGCGGCAGCACCGAGCTGGTGACCGGCGAAGGTGCGCATGCTACTACGCTGTTTAGCCTGTCAATGGGCTGTGTGACCTGGCTGGAGCGCTTCTTCAGCGATCGTCATCTCGCCAAAGAGAACTTTGCCCAGGCCGAACAGGCCGCGCGTGAAATGATCCGTCCGATTGCGCCGGCACTGCGTGAGAAAGGCTGGCAGATTTGCGTGGGCGCGTCCGGCACCGTCCAGGCGCTGCAGGAGATCATGGTGGCGCAGGGCATGGATGAGCGCATCACCCTGAGCAAACTGCAGCAGCTTAAGCAGCGTGCCATTCAGTGCGGCAAGCTGGAGGAGCTGGAGATTGAAGGGCTGACGCTGGAGCGTGCGCTGGTGTTTCCCAGCGGCCTGTCGATTCTGATCGCCATTTTCCACGAGCTGAGCATTGAGAGCATGACGCTGGCCGGCGGCGCACTGCGCGAAGGGCTGGTGTACGGCATGCTGCATCTGCCGATTGACCGCGATATTCGCAGCCGCACGCTGCAGAACGTTCAGCGTCGTTTCGCCATTGATGTTGAGCAGGCGGGCCGCGTGCGCCAGCTGGCAGAGAGCTTTTTCCGTCAGGTGAGCAGCAGCTGGAAGCTGGATCAGCGATGTCGTGATTTACTCCTCAGCGCCTGTTCAATCCACGAAATTGGCCTGAGCGTCGATTTCCGCCAGGCACCGCAGCACGCCGCGTATCTGATTCGCCATCTCGATCTTCCTGGTTTCACCCCCGCACAGAAAAAAATGCTGGCCTGTCTGCTGCAGAACCAGAGCGGCAGCATTGATCTGGCGCTGCTGACGCAGCAAAACGCCGTGCCGCCGCGCATGGCAGAGCGGCTGAGCCGTCTGCTGCGGCTGGCAATCATCTTCTCCAGCCGGCGGCGCGACGACACGCTGCCGGCGGTGCGTCTGCAGGCGGATGATGATGCGCTGCATCTGACGCTGCCGGCAGGCTGGCTGGCTGCGCATCCGCTGCGCGCCGAGCTGCTGGAGCAGGAGAGCCATTACCAGTCGTATGTGCACTGGCTGCTGACGATTTCCTGATCGAACCTGCTGCTGCTGCATTGAAAAACGCCCGGCAACTGCGCTTTTACGCGAGTGAAGTTTGCTTTGCCGGGCGCTTTGCCTCTGCGGCGCGCGCAACGATTTTCGCCAGAGACCAGGCTTGCGGCTCTGACGAAATAATCACCCCTTCTTCGCGTTCTCCAGCATCGCACGTAAGCCGGCGACGCGCGTTTGCCCGGTTTTCACCCGCTCTTCGGCGCTGATCACCTTTTTCTCACGCTCCCACGCCACATCATCCTGGGGCAGTTCCAGCAGGAAGCGGCTTGGTTCCGGACGCACCAGCTCGCCGTACTGACGGCGCTCGCGGCACAGGGTAAAAGTCAGTTCTTTCTGCGCGCGGGTGATGCCCACGTAGGCCAGGCGACGCTCCTCTTCGATATTGTTCTCATCGATACTGCTCTGATGCGGCAGCAGCCCCTCTTCCATGCCCACCAGATAGACATAGGGGAACTCCAGGCCTTTCGAGGCGTGCAGCGTCATCAGCTGGACCTGATCGAGTTCTTCGTCACTCTCGCCGCGCTCCATCATGTCGCGCAGGGTAAAACGCGTCACCACCTGCGCCAGCGTCATCGGCTCGTTAAGTTCGTCGCCCTCCAGCATTTCGGTCATCCACTGAAACAGCGTATTGACGTTCTTCATGCGCATTTCCGCCGCTTTCGGGCTGGGGGAAGTTTCGAACAGCCAGCTTTCGTAGTCGATGCCGCGAATCAGGTCGCGCACCGCATTCACCGGTTCACGCTCGGTGAGCTGAACGATTTCATTCAGCCAGTGGGTAAAGCGCTGCAGATGCTCCAGCCCGCGCCCGGAAAGCGTCTGTTCCAGCCCCATATCAAAGCTGGCGTTAAACAGGCTTTTGTTGCGCAAATTGGCCCATTCACCCAGCTTCTGCAGCGTCGCGGGGCCGATCTCGCGGCGTGGCGTGTTCACGATGCGCAGAAACGCGCTGTCATCTTCCGGATTGGTCAGCACGCGCAGATAGGCCAGCAAGTCCTTGATTTCCGGCCGCGAGAAGAACGACGTGCCGCCGGAGATGCGATAAGGAATACGGTTCTGCATCAGCAGCTTTTCAAACACGCGCGACTGATGGTTACCGCGATAAAGAATCGCGTAATCTTTGTACTGGGTTTTATTAATAAAGTGATGGGCAATCAGCTCGCCCGCCACGCGCTCGGCTTCGTGATCTTCGTTGTTGGCGCTCAGCACTTTCAGCTCGCTGCCCTCGCCCAGTTCAGAGAACAGCCGCTTTTCAAACACGTGCGGATTGTTGGCGATGAGGATATTGGCGCATTTAAGAATACGCTGCGTCGAGCGGTAGTTCTGCTCCAGCTTCACCACTTCCAGCGCCGGGAAATCCTCTTTCAGCAGCACCAGGTTCTGCGGCCGCGCGCCGCGCCACGAGTAGATAGACTGATCGTCATCGCCGACCACGGTAAAGCGCGCCCGGGCGCCGACCAGCAACTTCACCAGCTCATACTGGCTGGTGTTGGTGTCCTGATACTCATCCACCAGCAGATAGCGGATGCGCTGTTGCCAGCGTTCGCGCACCTCCTGATTACGCTGCAGCAGCAGGGTCGGCAGCAGAATCAGATCGTCGAAATCCAGCACGTTACAGGCTTTCAGATGCTGATCGTACAGCGCGTAGCAATGGGCAAAAATCTGGTCGCGCTGTGATTTGGCGAGGCCGGCCGCGCCCTGCGGATCAACGAGGTCGTTTTTCCAGTTGGAGATGGTGGAAATCAGCTGCTGCAACAGGGTTTTATCTTCTTCCAGCCACTGTTTGGTCAGGTCCTTAAGCAGCGCCAGCTGATCCTGATCGTCGAACAGCGAGAAGGTCGATTTCATGCCCAGCGCCTTGTATTCGCGCTTGATGATCTCCAGGCCCAGGGTGTGGAAGGTTGAGATCATCAGGCCGCGCGCCTCTTTGCGTCCCAGCGTTTGCGCCACACGTTCTTTCATCTCGCGCGACGCCTTGTTGGTGAAGGTCACCGCCGCGATATGGCGCGCCTGATAGCCGCATTCACGGATCAGATGGGCGATTTTATTGGTGATCACGCGGGTTTTACCGGAACCCGCACCGGCCAGCACCAGACAGGGACCGGTGACAAATTCGACAGCACGTTGTTGGCCGGGATTAAGACGCATAACGTAATTTCACTCAACAATTCGTTTAACAGGGACGATCCCCTAAATAGTTCGAATTGCAGGAAGGCGGCAAGTGGGTGAGTCTCCGGGAGCTTACAATAGTAAGTGACCGGAGCGAACACACGCAGCCAACGCATCTGCAATTTGAAGTATGACGGGGATATAATGCGTCGCACATTATACATAACGGGAACACCATCATGGCGAAAACCGCGGCGGCTTTACATATCCTGGTGAAACAGGAAGCGCAGGCAAAAGCGCTACTGGCGCAGCTGGAAAAAGGCGCGAACTTTCAGCAACTGGCAAAAAAACACTCGACCTGCCCGTCCGGGCGTAACGGGGGCGATCTGGGAGAGTTTCGCAAAGGGCAGATGGTGCCGGCGTTTGATAAAGCGGTGTTCACCTGCCCGCTGCTGCAACCTTACGGACCGGTGAAAACCGCTTTTGGCTACCACATCATCAAAGTGCTGTGGCGTAACTGATCACTTTTTGCTTTTCATCTGCTGGAGTACGTTGCTGCACTGATTATCATCGGTGTCGCTTGGTGAAATCAACGCCAGCAGTGCGGCCGCCGGCGCGACCACTGCCCCCAGCGCGACGGCTGCGGCACCACGCGCCAGCAGCGGACCGGCTTTGACTCCGGCATCCGGGTTTTTGAAGGTGCCGCGCACATACAGCGGCGAACGCAGCGTAATGATACGAATGCCCTTGCTCTCCGGATTGATCGACAGATCCAGTCGCTCATTAGCAAAGTTAGCGTTGCCGGTAACGTTAATCACCGCGTTCTCGGTATCAAACACGAACAGCCGCGGCGTCGCCAGTCCCTGACGGATATTCAGGTCGGTCGCGGCACAGTTGATGCGCACCTCATCGTCGCCAAACAGTTTACCCACCACATAGTTACCGACGTTCAGCCCGGCAATCTCCATCAGGCTGCGGCTGATCAGGCCATCGTTCATCAACAGTTTCAGCTCGCCATTGCTGGTGCCCAGCAGGTCGGCCACCGAATTGCCGGTGCCGGTCAGGCTGGCATCCCCGTTGAGCTGGCCGAGACTACGCTGCATGGCGGTGACATCCGGGAACAGCTGACGCAGTTGCAGCTTGCGCGCATGCAGGTCGGCGCGGCCGCGCATCGGTGAGCGATCGCCCTCCAGATGGATGGTCGAATTAATGCTGCCGCCGGCCATGCCGAAGCGCAGCGGATCCAGCAGCAGGTCGCCATTTTTCAGCTGCAGATGGGTATAGAGATCGCTGAGCGGCAGCTTGCTGCTGTGCTCGATACGCTTGCCGCTGAACTTCACGTCAGCGTCCATCACATCCCAGTTTTTGGTATCGAACTTGTCATGTGGCAACACGCGATCCGCCGGCTGGGTGCTGGCCTCACCGCGCTGTGCTTTGGCCTGCGCCGTTTTTTCACTGCCCTTGCCGGAGTTAACCCCAATCAGCGGCCCAAGGTCCGCCATACGCAGCTGGTTCGACGTCAGCTCGCCGCTCAGCGTCGGACGCGGTTTGCCCTGACGGTAGCTGAGCGAACCGTGAATATCGCTGTCACCAATATGACCGTTGAATTTTTCGTAGCGGAACAGCGGCCCTTTCTCTTCGTTGAAACGCGCAATCAGGTGGCCGTCAGTTTCATACGGTGGCGTGTCCGGCAGCAGCACGCCGGTTAAGCCGTACAGATTTGCCAGCGTGTCGCCGGAGAAGCGCAGCCGCACATCCAGCCCGCCGAGATTGAGCGGATCCTGCAGGGTGCCATCCACGCGCACACGTGTGGTGCCATTGCGTACGTCGAGCTGCAACGGGAACGGCGTGGTTTTGCTGCGCAGCGACAACATACCGCCAATCTTACCGTCGCCGTCGAGTTTCTGGTTGTTGTAGGTCCCGCTCGCCTGCCAGCCAAACACAAAATCACCGGCCCCTTTTTGCTGGTCGTTACCGCCCGCGACCTGCGCGTACGGCACCGGTTTACCCAGCGGATTGATCTTCACCGTGACATCGGCTTTGTTGATGGCGTCGCGATAGCGCAGCTGTCCCTGATCGAACAGGATATTATCAAGGCGGAATGACCATGCCGAAGGCGGCGCGTTGGGGTCGCTGTTTTCGCTGCTGGCGAGGTTGAAGGTCCAGTTATTTTTCTTATCGGCGGTCTGCACCAGTCGCGCATCCGGCTGCTGCATCTTAATCCACGGCAGGTAAATCTCTTTGTGCAGCAGCGCCAGCGGCGCCAGCGTGGCTTCCACCCGCTGCAAATGCACCATTGTCACTTCCGGCACGCTGGGCGGATTACCGAGCATGACATCGTCAGCGTGCACCTGCGGCCACGGCACCCAGCTGCGCCAGCCTGGCTCTTCGCGATTGCGCACCCAGGCAACGCCAAGATCGCCGCGAATAGCGAACGGCCGGTTCAGTTCTGCCGAGACTTTCTGGTTGATGGTTGGCTTCAGGCGGTTCCAGTCAAAGGTGGCGATAATCACCACGACCACCACAACCAGCAACAATAAAATCCCGACCACCCAGCTAATTATTTTTCCTGTACGCGACATTTTGCCTCCTCCTTGCCCTTCCACGTCTCCTTAAAGATAGTCGAGACGCGGCAGAACGGAATCACGGAAGCTCAAGTACCAGGTTTTCCAGCTGATTAAACGGCAGCGGACGGGAAAAATAATAGCCCTGTGCGGCCATGGCGGGCGAGTTGCGTACCTGCTGCCACTCCTCCTCGTTTTCCACCCCTTCGACGATCACGCCGTTACAGTAACGGTTGATCAGCGCCAGCAGCATGGAGAACAGCGAGCGGCCCTCATCACTGGCGCGCAGCAGCATAAACAGCTCGCGCGAAAGCTTGATGTAGTCGTAGCGCAATTCTGTCAGCGCGGAGAAGTTGGCCATGCCGGACCCAAAGTCATCCAGCCACAGCGGGCCCAGCTCCGGCATCTGAGCCACCATCTCTTCCTGCGGCAGCGCGTGATGCTCGGTCAGTTCGAAGCGCACCCACGGCAGCTGGACGATCAGCGCGCGCACGGGCGCATGCTGCTGAATGGCCAGTAACGTGGGACCATCAATATTGACGGAGGCCACCAGCTGACGCTGGCTGAAGAAGGAAGCCCACTGTAATAACAGTTCAAGCTGCTCCTGGACGATGTCGAGACGCTGGGCAATGGTCAGCGCCTCGAAATAGTCTTCGGGTGACACGTTTTGCTCCGGTGCGGCGGGATGCACCACGGCGGTAAGCAGTTCAATAGCCAGTAAGCGGCCAGAAACCTGGTAAATCGGCTGGAAAGTGTAGCACCGTTGGCACTGCTGCCAGTAGAGACGGGTTTCCTGTTGTTGCTCAAGTTCGGGAGAAAAAGGCAGCCGATGACTCAAATTCTTCATCACCATGGTGTTTTCCTGGTTGGTATTGAGTGCCTGCAAATAGCATCTCAGTGGCAAGTATCGGCTCTCCCCTGGATAACTTTATTGGTCTGCGCAGCCACACGAGCTGTTGAGTCTAGCAGCGTGTCTGCGGCTTAATCGGCAAAACAACCCCCGGTTTGGCCGCTAAATCGGTGCAGAAGCGCGGCTTTACGCCTTAAGGCAAATTAAAACAGCGTTTTAAAAAGCATTGACGACTGCCATACCAGACGCGAGACTAGAGCGCAGCATTCACTACAGGCCAAACACCATGACGCAGAAAACCATCGCCATTATTGGCGAATGCATGATTGAGCTGTCCGAAAAAGGTGAGAACATCAAACGCGGCTTTGGCGGCGATACGCTGAATACCGCGGTCTATCTGGCACGGCAGAGCGATCCCAGCCAGCTGCGTGTGGAGTATGTCACCGCGCTGGGCACCGACAGCTTCAGCGACCAGATGATCGCGGCCTGGCAGCAGGAGCAGGTGCACACGCAGCTGGTGCAGCGCCTGCCGGACAAAATGCCCGGGCTTTACTTCATCGAAACCGATGCCCACGGCGAGCGCACCTTTTGGTACTGGCGCAGCGATGCTGCCGCGCGCTTCTGGCTGGATAGCCCGCAGGCCGGGGCCATCTGTCAGCAGCTGGCGCATTACGACTATCTCTACCTGAGCGGCATCAGCCTGGCGATCCTACCTCAGGCCAGCCGCGAAAAGCTGATGGCGCTGCTCAGTGCCTGCCGGCAAAACGGTGGCACCGTGATTTTTGACAACAACTACCGGCCGCGTCTGTGGGCGGATAGCGCCAGTGCGCAGCAGGCGTATGCGGCGATGCTACGCCACACCGATATCGCCTTCCTGACGCTGGATGATGAACACCTGCTGTGGGGCGAACAGCCGCTGGCGGACGTAATTGCGCGCACGCGCACCGCCGGCGTGCAGGAGATTGTGATCAAACGTGGTGCTAACTCCTGCCTGGTAGCGCGCGGCGACGATCCGCTGCGGGACGTTGCGGCCATCAAACTGGCTCCGGCGCAGATTGTCGATACCACCGCCGCAGGTGACTCCTTCAGCGCCGGTTATCTGGCGGTGCGCCTCGCGGGTGGCAGCGTGGAGCAGGCCGCAGCGCGCGGCCATCTCACCGCCAGTACGGTGATCCAGCATCGCGGCGCGATTATTCCGCACAGCGCGATGCCAAAAACCGTTTAACACCGCACACGATTGTCGCGTCGCGCTGCCTGCTGCGCGTCGCGACAATTTCCCCTCTGCCCTGACGGCAAATTGATTATTGCGCTGAAAAATATCACCGCGAAAATTTGGCTTAATGACGCAGATTCACCGGGCAATTTTTACTAATGACGCACGCCATCCAGCCGCCTCTCTGCCTGACGCTCACCACTTAAATGCCGCTAATCAGACTGATTTAAATTCAATGCATTACGACGATAAACCCGACCGCCAGGCATAGTCCGAAACTGGCGACGCCGGCGGTTTTCGGCTGGACGATCGCGCGAAAAAAGACCATGTTTTAATCAACCACAGCAGGAAGCTGTCAGGTCGACCGCGAACACAATAACGACAACATGACTCGCTCAGGACAGATTTATGCACACAGAAATTATCAATATCTGGCCGCACGGCGACGCGCCAGGCGCGAGTGACTCGCGCGCTCAGCCGCAGATCGTCGATTTGGCCAAAGAGTTCGAACCTTACGACCGCGCCGCCACCGGTGTGCGCTGCCCGGAGATGGCGATCTGGCACCCGGAAACCTCAAACGGTATCACCCTGCTGGTGGCACCGGGCGGCGGTTATCAGCGCGTACTGATCGACCGCGAAGGCAGCGCCCTCGCCACCTTTTTTACCTCGATGGGCTACACGCTGGCGGTAATGACCTATCGCCTGCCGTACGACGGCCATCATGAAGGGCCGGATGCGCCGCTGGCCGATGCCCAGCGTGCGGTGCGCGTGCTGCGCGAGCGCTCACAGCGCGGCCTGAACGGAAAATACATCGTGATGATGGGCTTTTCCGCCGGCGGGCACGTGGCCGCCAGTCTCGGCACCCGCTTTGGCGAAAAAATCTATCCACTGCAGCATCAGGCCGACAGCCTGTCACCGCGGCCTGATGCGATGGTGCTGCTCTATCCGGTCATCAGCATGCGCGACGGTCTGGCGCATGAAAGTTCACGCACCCGCCTGCTGGGCGCATGGCCGGATCAAAAAAGCATTGATGCTTATTCGCTGGAGACGCGCGTGCACGGCCAGACGCCGCCGACGCTGCTGATCCACGCCGCTGACGATGAGACGGTTTCCGTTAATAACAGCATGGTGTTTTTTAGTGCCCTGCGGGAGCACAAGGTGCCGGCGGAAATTCACTTTTATCAGAAAGGCGGCCACGGCTTTGGGATTCGTGGCGTGGCGGATCTGCCGCTGGCCAGCTGGCCGATGCTGGTGACCGAATGGCTGCGCGCAAAGACCTGATGCCGCTGCTACATTGAACCGCAGCGGCGCTGGCGGCGCGCGTTCATCCCGGTCACTTACATAAGCTCCTGAGGATGAACACCCGTGCCGCCTTACTGCAGCGCACCTTATTGCGGGGATTCATGCGCCCTGTGTCATGAGGAGGGTTGAGCCGGATCGGTCGCGCTCGCGCTGCCATTATTTTCGGGTTTAGCCTCATCCGGGGTAGCGGCGGCGGCGGGCGCATCCGGAACCTTCATTACCTTGTCCCAGCTGTCCTGCAGCATCCTGACGTTGGTTTCGGGCTCACCCTGCGGCTGAATCAGCACCATGGTCAGCTCCTGCGTTAACTGCTGGCGCAGCTCCTGGTTGAGCTGGTCGCGCGTTAACTCGCTGAGAAACGCCTGACGCAGTTTCTGGTACTGCTCCGGCGCGATATCCACCACGGAATTCTGCTGCGAGCGCAGACGTTGCCCCATCAGAATATCGGTGTCGGTGCGCGCGTAGGTGGCAAACAGTTTGTTCAGTTCCAGCAGCTTTTGCGCCATCAGCGCATCAAACTCCTCCTGCGGCAGACCTTTGTCACGCACGGTGGCCAGTTCACGCGCCACCTGGTTCAGGTTCTGCGCCAGCGACGCGTTAGGCGAATCCATGTTAATGGCGCACTGCGCACGCTGATACAGCACGCGACAGTCGAAGCCAACCTGCACGTTTTGCGCTTTGCTGTCGGCCAGCGCGCGCTGGACGTGCCAGAACAGCGCTTCGCGCGCCAGATCGCTCTGCCAGTAACGCTGCAGATTCTGCGAGTCGCGGATCGGCTGCCATGGCGTATCCCACACCAGCGACAGGCGATCCTGCATCATGCCGCCGTTAACCAGGTTGATTGGCTGATGCGGCAGCGGCGACAGCGTGGGCAGCGCCGCGGGCGCCACCCGTTTGCCTTGCAGTGGCGAGAACGCTTTGTTGATCTGCTCCGCCATGCTGCGGCTATCCACGTTGCCCACCACGTACAGCGTCATGCCGTCCGGCGTGTACCACTGCTGGTAAAAGGCATTAAGCTGCGCGATATCCACCGGCGCGCGCGGCTGTTCGCCCGGGTCATGCGCCAGCATGGTCGACCCTTTCAGGCGATAGCGCCACCACACATCCTGCGTATTGGGCGGCCAGGTCGCGATGGGATCGGTGGCGGTCAGCGCGGTCGACACCACCTGCTCATTGATGGTCATTTTACCGGCGGTGGCCGCCAGCCAGCTGAGCGCCTCTTTCAGCAGCTCCGGCCGGTTGTTCGGCAGGCTAAGGTTGTATTGGGTGAAATCATAAGATGAGATGGCCGGCGGCAGCGGTCGCTGCGGATCCATCGCCTGTTGCCACAATGCGCGCTGCTGATTGGTATCCAGCGCGGTGTTATGCACCATCGCCAGACGCGGTAAAAGATGGCTGAACCCGGTTTGCTGGGCGCTTTCCACCAGCGAACCGGTATTAACTATCAGGCGCAGCTCGATGCGATCGCTCGGACGTTGTGGTGTGGTCAGCAGCTGCCAGCTGAAACCATTGTCCAGTTTGCCTTCCTGCCAGGCGGGATCAGGCTGAAGTGTTTCGGCGTGGACGCCGAAGCCAGATGCCGCAAGCAGCCATCCGCCAACCAAAAGCCGAATTCTGGTGCCCTGCATGTGAACCCCTACTCAAACAGATAAACGCTCGTGCGCGCCATAGGCGGCCGCTTTTCAGCGAACCACGGCGGCAGGCTGCCGCCACGTTTATACAACGACAGACTCTTTGACCACAGGAAGGTCAGGATGTCGCGCGACGAGGAAAAAAATCGGGAAAAAAATCAATGGGGTTATTATGCAAATGCCCGCTGTCAGGGCAAGCGACAGCGGGCATTTCACGACAAATTAACGCAAATAGAGGATTACGCGCTGGTCTGTGAAGCGTTATTGACCTTTTTCGCTGAAGAAAGCGTCGCTTTCATCTGCGCTTCATCGAGCTGGCCGACCCACTTCGCCACCACCACAGTCGCCACACCGTTACCCACCAGGTTGGTGAGCGCACGGGCTTCCGACATGAAGCGGTCAATCCCGAGAATCAGCGCCAGACCGGCCACCGGCAGATGTCCCACCGCCGACAGCGTAGCCGCCAGCACGATAAAGCCACTGCCGGTCACCCCTGCCGCGCCTTTGGAGGAGAGCAGCAGCACCACTAACAGCGTGATCTGGTGGAAGACATCCATGTGGGCGTTGGTCGCCTGAGCGATAAACACCGCCGCCATGGTCAGGTAAATCGACGTGCCATCGAGGTTGAACGAGTAGCCAGTTGGAATCACCAGCCCGACCACCGATTTCTTACAGCCCAGCTTCTCCATCTTGTCCAGCATACGCGGCAGCGCCGACTCGGACGAAGACGTTCCCAGTACAATCAGCAGCTCTTCTTTGATGTAGGCAACAAACTTAAAGATGTTGAAGCCGGCCCAGCGGGCAATAATCCCCAGCACAATCACCACGAACAGTACGCAGGTGATGTAGAAGCAGATAATCAGCTGACCGAGCTGCACCAGCGATCCGACACCATATTTACCGATGGTGAACGCCATGGCGCCGAACGCACCAATCGGCGCCAGACGCATGATCATGTTGATCACGCCGAAAATCACCTTCGAGAAGCTCTCGATGACGTTGAACATCACGGTGCCGGCGTTACCGAGGCGATGCAGCGCAAAGCCAAACAGGATAGCGAACAGCAGCACCTGCAGGATGTTACCGCTGGCGAAGGCACCGACCACGCTGTTCGGGATCACGTCTAGCAGGAAGGCAATCACGCCCTGCTGCTCAGCCTGCTGCGCGTAGACCGCAACCGCTTTGGCATCCAGCGTCGCCGGATCGACGTTCATTCCCGCGCCCGGCTGGATCACATTGACCACCACCAGACCGATAATCAGCGCGATGGTGCTGACAATTTCGAAATAGAGCAGCGCTACTGCGCCGGTCCGTCCAACTGCTTTCATGCTCTCCATGCCGGCAATACCGGTCACCACCGTACAGAAAATCACGGGGGCGATGATCATCTTGATCAGCTTAACGAAGCCATCGCCAAGCGGCTTCATTTGCGCGCCTAACTCAGGGTAGTAGTGGCCTAACAGGACGCCGATGCCGATGGCAACCAGCACCTGAAAGTAGAGGCTTTTGAACAGTTTCATAACAGGTGTCCAGGTATAGACGGCATTCACCGCCATTGTTATGGAGAAACGCATGCGGCAAGCCGCCTGGAAGCGTATGACCTTACCGATGGCGAGGAAAATAACACTCTGTTAACAGGATTAGTATACCCTTACATTCCTTACAAAAGTTACAAAACTCTAACTATGAACTGAAACGCTTCAGCACCCCATAACGGTGCAATTCTGCAAGGAAAATCAATAAATAAGGTGATTATTCAGACGGTGACGAGCTGGCCAGCCAGCGCTGGTTAAACACCGATAACGGCAGGGCTTCAGCATATAAATAGCCCTGTCCTATAGTAATTCCGCGCGCCAGCAGCCAGTCGCGCTGCTCGGCGGTTTCGACGCCTTCGGCAATCACGTCGAGGTGAATGATATCGGCAATTGCCGCCACGATGCGCACCATGGTGTCATCATCCGGCAGCGCGGCGACAAAACTGCGATCCATTTTCAGCTTATTGACCGGCAGCGCTTTGAACTGATGCAGGTAGTTGAGGTTGGAGTAGCCCATACCGAAATCATCCAGCGCGACCGCCACCCCGGTTTGCTGCAGCGAGCGCAGCAGCGCCATCGCCTGTTCAGCATCGCCAATCTGCGCGGTTTCGGTGATCTCCAGCACGAAGTTACCCGGCGCAATGCGGTGGCGCTCCAGCAGCCCCTGCAGATGGCTCACCACGCTGGCATCGCGCAGCTGTACTGCGGAGATATTCACGCTGAGCGGCAGATTGATGCCGTGGCGCTGCCAGCCAGCGATAATGCGGCACGCCTCTTCAAATACCCAGCGGCCGAGCGCGGAGATGACGCCAATCTCTTCGGCGCTGGCGATGAACTCTTCGGATAAACCATAGCTGCCGTCCGGCATTCGCATGCGCAGCAGCGCTTCTGCGCCGGCCAGCTCGCCGGTGGCCATATTGATTTGCGGCTGCAGATAGAGCGCAAACTGGCCGTCCTGCAGGCCCTGCAGGATGTCGTGCTCCTGGGTTAAGCGCTTCTGCGCCCGCTCGGTCAGCGCCGGGTCAAAGAACAGAATCTGGTTTTTACCCTGATGGCGCGCCGACATCATCGCCGACGTGGCGCGCGCCAGCTGTTCGCCTGCGGACACGGTGTTGTCATCATGCAGCGCCAGGCCAATGCTGGCGTTGGGGCGCAGCTGCAGCTGATACAGGTTCACCGGCTGGTTGATGCGTAGCATCAGGTTTCGCGCCAGCCGCATGGCGCGAAACGGGTTGTGCGCACGCTTCATCAGTAGCGCAAAGTCACTCGGTCCGGTCTGTGCCAGCAGCGTATGGTCATCAATGGTACTGCGGATTTTTTCCACCAGCGTCAGCATCAGCGTATCGCGCTGCTCATCGCTCAGGACGCCATTAGCTTCCTGCAGGGTTTCGATACGGATCACCATCAGCCCCCACGGCTGCTGGCTGTGGCGATGGCGGATGTGCTGATCAAGCAGCGCCAGAAACAGCGCGCGGTTGGGCAAATCGGTCACCGCGAAATGGGTGGTCAGCCGGCTCATCTCATCGTGAATCGACTCCAGCACCTGCTGGTTGCGGTTGTAGCTGCGAATCAGCATGCCGATCTCATCGTCGCGATGATTGTGCGGCAGCGCCAGCTTATGGGTGAGAATGGCGGGCGGCGGCAGCTCCTGCAGCTCACGCGAAATATTACGCAGCGGATGCACGATCAGCCGGTTGATACACCAGCTGATCGCCACGGACAGAATCAGCGCCAGCAGCAGATAGGTGGTGATCATGGTGGACAGCGTGCTGAGCAGGAACTGATAAACGCGCGACGAATCAGCCTGCAGCACCAGATAGGCAATCGGCTTCGGCAACCCGCTGCGCTCGACCGAATAGAGCGGCAGCGTAATCTGCACCGGCAGTTCGAACAGCCGGGCGACAAAGCGCGGCACCGGCTTCTCCGGCGCGAAGTCGGCGTGCAGCGCCTGGAAGGCGTTCGGCAGCACCACATCGGCGCGCGACAGAATGCCCGCCGGCTTAAGGGTATTCAGAATGCGTTCGGCCTGCGGGATATCGGCTTTGAGCACCGCTTCGGACAGCGGCTGACGCACGGTATGCGCGACGTTCTCCATCTGCTGGGCGTAATCCACCCTGCGCTGCTGCACAAAATGGAATAACTGGATGACGATAAAAATACAGATAGTGACCAGCGCCACGGCGGACACGGTGGCCATCTGCTTTATCGTTAACGAACGACTGACGCGCAACAAAACCTCTCCTGGCCGCCGGGGGCCGTGACAGTTGCCGGAATGCGCAGCAAGTATATCCCAGGTCAGCATTTTTTTGCGCCGGGATAAAGGCGAAAATCACGCAACTGCCCCGCTTTGCGCGCGGTTTCAGCATTTTGTCAGCCATTAGCGGCGCAGAGACAAAACGGTGCGCGCCAGCCCGCACCGTTTGCCGCTCAGGTTTTACTGCGGATAGGCTACCCAGTCGCCGCCGTTAAGGCGGATCCACGGTTTGCCCTGATACATCATCACGACGGCGTTATCATTTTCCGACACCACCGGCGTCTGCGGCAGGTTATCCGCCAGCACCGACATGTTAACGTTCGGTGCGTTAAACACCTGACCGTCCACCACCCGCGACACCAGCTCGGAAATCGCCAGCAGGCTGACAGGCGTATCGATGGTCAGCGGCTGGCCCTGATGTGGCGCTTTCATGCCCACAAATTTAATGCCAACCGGCACGTGGGTGATGCCCGGGCTCGGAATGTCGCGCAGCCCGGACATCTGCATTTTATCCCCCTGCAGTGCCGCACCGTGCTCCGGCACCACCAGCACCATCACCCGGCGTCCCGACTTTTCCAGATTGGTCAGGAAGGTATCGAGCTGGTCGAACAGTACCCGTGCGCGCGGCTGCCACTCGGCGGTGCGGGTGCTGCCCAGCTCGCGCGTACCGTCGTGCAGCGGAATCAGGTTGTAGAAGGTGGCGCTGCGCGCATCGCTGCTTTTGCTGCGGTCATCAAGCCAGCGCTGCATCAGCTGCCCGTCGTTGTACACCGGCGAACCATCAAAAGACGTCAGCTCCGGCGCAATCCCGGCCTGCGACATCAGCGGCGCCTGCATGTTGCCGTCCTCGCGCAGCTCTTTCAGGTAGTTACCAAACACGCCGGTATGGTCCATCATCAGCTGCTGCTTAAAGCCCAGCTTCGCCAGATTATCAAACAGATAGCAGCGCTGGTCGGTGGCTTTATACAGGTTACTGTGTGAGGTCTGGCCGCAGCTGGCGCGCAGCAGGCGAATACCGGCCGGACCGCTGTAGCCGGTGGCGGAGTTGTAGTTGTTCAGCACGATATCAAAGTGCTTCCACAGCGGATGGTCACGCAGCTGCGCCACATCAATGTCCGACCACGCCAGCGAACAGATGTTGATCACCAGAATATCGAACGGCTGCGAATCGGCGGGCAGCGCATCCGGGAAGTGCGTGACGCGCTGGCGTTCGCTGTCGTAAAAGCGATTCAGCCACGCGGTGAGGTTGGCGCTGGTGGGCGGCGCGCTTTGATCGAGTCCCGCCGCGGCCGGGCTGGCGGCCGGTTTGTCATTCAGCGCCACCGGCGGTGCGGCGGCTTTGCTGGGCAGCAGGCTGACCGCCGGGCCAGCGAGCGTCAGCACGTTCAGCCAGATCAGCGCCAGTGACACCAGCACGGTGACGCGAATCCACTGCGCCACGAACAGGTAAATCACCAGCAGCACAAAGGCCGCGCCGATCATCTCCCAGTTAATAAAGCGCTGCAGCAAATCCAGCAGATAGGCCGGCGAGAATCCCGCCACCTGGCTGCCCTGGCTGAGCAGCGAGTTCAGACCCGGCAGCCAGGTATCGTGCCAGAACAGCGCGAAGCCAATCGGCAGCGAAATCCACTGGCGCAGACGATGCAGCCGCGCTGACGGCAGCGGAAACAGCAGCCATGCCAGAAACACCAGATTACTCAGTGCATGGAAGTTGAGATAGCCGTACCACAACAGACCAAATTTGATCAGAAAGTAAAAGTTCCAGCCGCCGAGGCCGCGCCAGCGCGCCGCGTGCAGCGTCGAAGGTGTGTTATCCATGTTTATCCGTTTTGGTCGATTGGCGTTGCCACTGCCCTTCCGATTTGAGGGCGCGGGCAGGTAACAGGCGCATCAGCAGGCTGGTGCTGCGCTGCGGCAGCCAGCGTCGCCACAGCGATTTCAGGAACAGCAAAATCAGTAACAGCAGGATCGCCACCTGCACACCATCCATCAGCGTCATACGTGCGGCTCCCCGAGGTCGATGATGATCGGCTGCGGCGTCTGAGGGCCGCGCGGCGCGGCCGCTGCCGGCGCAGCAGGTTGCGCAGCGGCCGGTACCGTGAGCGGTTCGAACTGCGACACCGGCGTCAGCTGCCGCACTTTATTCACCTCCGACAAAATCTGATTGTCGGCAAACCACACCATGCGGTTGCTGAACAGCTCGTCGTGCGGTAGGGAAAATATCGATTTCAGGGCAATGTCCAGGTCGTTAAAGCGGCAGGAAGAGAGGAATAAATAGAGCCGATCGTCAACCAGCGTCACCAAATCGCCAAAACGACGCGGTTTACACAGCGTCAGCACCTGCGGCGGCGACAGCTGCGGCACCGGGCGCAGCGCCACCATCAGCCCTTTGTCGTTTTCCGGCAGCAGCGTATTGTTCATCAACTGCTGTACCGCCGCACAGAATCGCTCCAGCGGCAAATAGCCTTTCTGCTGCAGCGGCTGTAGCGCCTGCACCAGCGCCGGCAGATCGGCCGGCACGTGGCGGGTAAACTGCTGGCCCTGCACCCCTTCCAGTGCGGTCAGCAAGCGCGACAGCGGCGCCGCCGTCGGAACAATGCTGTTAACGCCGCACGCCAGCAGCAAACGTTCATCGCTGTAGCGCAGGCTGGTGCCAAGTTCCCGCACCACGATTTTCAGCGCGTTGCCGCGCGATCGCCGCAAACCATGGACCATGCTCGCCAGAGTCGGCACATCCTGATTATGGGCCAGGCTAAAGATGACCGTGGCGGCGTTGGCCTGCTGCGCGCGCGCATACACGCTCTCGTTATCGCTGAACAGTTGCCACTGCGCGGAAAGCGGCGGCGCCCCTTCCAGCACATCCTGCTGGGCCAGAAACTGGTTTTCATCATTGAGGCTCAGCGGCTGCGACGCGGCGGCTTCAGCCTGCGCAATAAACTGATTATCAATACAGTTCAGGCGGATAGCGCGGTCGGCCAGCAATTTATCGGCGGAATACCACCAGTTAATTCGATATTGCCAGCTATCCTGCTGAAATTCTAAATGAGCGACACCATCAAGCTGACGAAAATAACGCTGCAGATGATTTCGCAGGGGAATAATTGCGGTTCCGCAGGTGATCATTAGCAGCGTCATTTGTTTTTTTAACAGAACCCGGCGCAAGCCTTTTATCCACACGGTCAGTTCATCCGGGGATAATTTGCTCCACAGCGCCGCCTGACTATAAAACATGACCAGACCGCTACGTTTATTCATTACGCGCGCCATATCGCTGGCCAGATGTTGCAGGCTGGCTTTATTGGCAGGCAGCGAAAATAAGGGAATACGTGCCGGACCGCCGGGCGGATCGGGCGTTAACAGCGCCTGCGGGGGTCCATCCGCGCTCACCAGCGTGGCCGCCTTTTGCTGGCTAACCACCTGACGTAACAGCGTTCGTGCGTCTTCGGGCCGCTGGCAGGTTATCCAGTAAAATCCCGGCGACTGCAGGGCGATTAATTCCTGTTGTACCTGCTGCAGGCCAAGCGTATAAAGATTTTTCATATTAGCGTCGCGATCTGTACAATCCAGGCTAGTTTAATATAGACGGCAACGATTGGAACTGCTGAAATAAAAAAAGCTGCGCACGCGCCAGACTGTTTGACTTTGCCGGGCCAGAAATCGCTGGCTGCGGTTTTATACGCGACAAGAAAATATCACCCCTCTTTATCCGTTGTCGTTTCTTTGGTGGCAAAAAAGTAATGAAAACTGAAAATGCTTTTTCACTGATCGCTGTCGGCAGCGAAGATCAGGATGATATTAACGCCCTGAGTGACGCCTTTTCACTGAAGGCGTTTCGCTATATTGATATTGCCCGTGAAGCGCGTCTGCAACAGTTGCTGTCGCGCTGGCCGTTGTTGCAGGAATGCACGCAGGGACCGGAGTCACCACGCTAATGCCGGTTCTCGCCTTACAGGGGCTGCGTGGCGGGTGTGGCGCGACGGCACTCAGTGCTGCGCTGGGCTGGGCGCTAAACGCGCTGCAGCAGTCGGTGCTGCTTATTGACCTTTCGCCAGCCAACCAACTGGCGGCCCACTTTAATCTGCCGCTCGACACGCCGTACGGCTGGCTGCGTGCGCAGCTGGATAACCAGCCGTGGCAGCACAGCGCGCTGCGCTATCAGCCGGGGCTGGATTTCCTGCCGTCTGGCACGCTCACGCATCAGCAGACCTTATCCTTAAACGCAGCGACAGCGGAAATTGCACAACCGCTGCTTAAGGCTTTGCCGGCGCTGAAACAGCGCTATCAGTGGATTATTTTCGACCTTCCGGCGGATCTGCTGCCGTGGCAGCAGGCGTTCATCCCGGCCGCCGATCGGCTGCTTCAGCTGTTAACGCTGGATGCCAACTGCCAGCTGCGCCTGCACCGCGCGCACTTTTCGCCGCAGACGCTGTTTCTGATTAACCAGTTCAACGCCAACAGCCAGCTGCAGCAGGATCTGCATCAGCTGTGGCTGCGCTCGCTTAAAAACCTGATTCCACAGGTAATTCATCGCGATGAAGCGCTGGCGGAAGCGCTGATGATGAAACAGCCAGTGGGCGCCTGGCGTCCGCATGCGCTGGCCAGCGAAGAGATCAATACGCTGGCCAACTGGCTGCTGCTGCATGTCGCCGGAGGTGGCGCATGAATGCGCTGCGCTGGCTGCTGGTGCCGCAGGCCTCGCAGGCATTGCAGCAGCGCGCGCACCTGGCGCGTCAGCACGGTGCCGGGCGGTTAACGGTCGCGCTGCATCTTCTGTGGTGCGTGCTCGCCTGGTCGCTGCTGCGGCTGGAAACGCCGGCGTGGCGGCGCGTGCTGCAGCAGCGTCAGCGCTACTTCCCGCATATCTCTCCGCTGCGCCCGCGTCCGCTCGATATTGTGCGCTATGCACTCCAGAGCCTGTGGCTGCTTATCATGCTGCCGCTGGACGGCAGCGCGCGCAGCGAGCGTAAACGTTTTAACGCCTTTGGCTCGCTGTTCCGCTGGCGCCAGCAGCTGTATCAATGGCTGGCGCAGCTGCCGGCGCGGCTGGAACACAGCGGCGTGCCGCAGCGCAGCGAACGCTGGCTGCAGCGCCTGCCACGGCGCGTGCGTCAGTTGCTGTTCATCGTAGTGGCGATCGCCGCCAGCCTGCTGGCGCTGCTGTGCATCTCGCAGCCGTTTGATATCACCACCCAGTTTGTGTTTGTGCTGCTGCTGTGGGCGCTGGCCATGCTGGTGCGCCGTATGCCGGGCCGGCTGGTGACCATCATGCTGATTGTGCTGTCGCTCACCATCTCCTGCCGCTATCTGTGGTGGCGCTATACGGAAACCCTTAACTGGGACGATCCGCTCAGCCTGACGTTTGGCCTGCTGCTGATTGGCGCGGAAACCTACGCGTGGACAGTACTGGTGCTGGGCTATTTCCAGACGCTGTGGCCGCTCAACCGCCAGCCGGTCTCCATGCCGCCGGAGATCGCCAGCTGGCCCAGCGTCGATATTCTGGTGCCGACCTACAACGAGCCGCTCAGCGTCGTCAAACCCACCATCTATGCTGCGCTGGGCATCGACTGGCCGCAGGATAAACTCAACATCTATATTCTTGATGACGGCACGCGCGAGGAGTTCCGCGAGTTTGCCGCCAGCGTGGGCGTCAATTACGTGGTGCGCCCCAGCCACGAACACGCCAAGGCCGGCAACATCAACCATGCGCTGAAAACCACCTGCCGCAGCGAATACGTGGCGATTTTTGACTGCGACCATGTGCCGACGCGCTCGTTCCTGCAGCTCACCATGGGCTGGTTCCTGAAAGATCACCGGCTGGGCATGCTGCAGACGCCGCACCACTTCTTCTCACCAGACCCGTTTGAACGCAACCTCGGCCGCTTCCGCCAGACGCCGAATGAAGGCTCGCTGTTTTACGGTCTGGTGCAGGATGGTAACGACACATGGGATGCCGCCTTTTTCTGCGGCTCCTGCGCAGTGCTGCGCCGCAGCGCGCTGGATGAGATTGGCGGCATCGCGGTAGAGACCGTTACCGAAGATGCGCACACCTCGCTGCGACTGCACCGCCGCGGATACACCTCGGCCTACATCCGCATTCCACAGGCCGCCGGGCTGGCGACCGAAAGTCTGTCAGCGCATATTGGCCAGCGCATCCGCTGGGCACGCGGCATGGTGCAGATCTTCCGTCTCGATAATCCGCTGTTTGGCAAAGGACTGAAGCTGGTACAGCGGCTGTGTTACGCCAACGCCATGCTGCACTTTCTTGCCGGTATCCCCCGGCTGATCTTTCTGCTGGCGCCGCTGGCGTTCCTGCTGTGCCATGCATACATCATCTATGCGCCCGCGCTGGCCATCGCCATCTACGTGCTGCCGCACATGGTACATACCAGCCTGACCAACTCGCGCATCCAGGGGCGCTGGCGCCACTCGTTCTGGAGCGAGGTGTATGAAACCGTGCTCGCCTGGTATATCGCCCGCCCCACCACCGTCGCGCTGTTTAATCCGCACAAAGGCAAATTCAACGTGACCGCCAAAGGGGGCCTGGTAGAAGAGCGCCATCTCGACTGGGTGATCACCAAACCCTATATGCTGCTGGTGCTGCTGAACATTGCCGGTATCGGCATGGGCTTCTGGCGCATGGCGCACGGCCCGGCCAATGAGCTGCTCACCATCTGGGTCAGTCTGGTGTGGGTGGTTTACAACATGATTATTCTCGGCGGCGCGGTGGCGGTGTCGGTGGAAGCGCGTCAAATCCGTGAAGCGCACCGCGTAGAGATCGCCATGCCGGCGGCGCTGGCACGCGCCGATGGTCATATGCTGCCGTGCACGCTGCGCGACTACTCTGACGGCGGCGTGGGCGTCGAACTGCGCGAGCCGGATGCACTGCGCGAGAACGAAAGCGTGTCGCTGCTGCTGCGGCGCGGACAGCAGGAGTTCAGCTTCCCATGCCAGGTACAGCGCGTATTTGGCCGCCGCGCAGGTATCCGCCTGCACCAGCTCTCCACCCGCCAGCACATCGAATTTATTCAGTGCACCTTTGCGCGCGCCGATACCTGGGCGCTGTGGCAGGACGGTTTTCCGGAGGATAAACCGGTGCAGAGCCTGGCGGACATTATGCTGCTCGGCTTCAAAGGCTATTTGCGGCTGGCGGAGTATGGTCCGGCACCGCTGCGCCGCCTGTTCCGTGGCCTGACCGCCGGACTGCACTGGCTGGCAACGCTGTTGCCGCATAACGTCCGTCCGCGACCGGCAACGCTCAACACTGATTTTACCTAAGCTGATGATATGACCATGACGAGAAAACTGAGTTGGTTCACCGCCCTGCTGCTGGGCACGGCGTCTCTGGCGCAGGCGGCACTTCCGGCGGCGCTTCCTGCTGCACCGCCTGCGGCAACCTCTGCGCCGCTGTCCGACGTGAACCAACCGCTCGATACCAGCGCCCCGCTGCGCGATAGCCAGCTGCTGTTTACCCAGGTGGCACCGCCGCCGGGTAGCATGACGCTGCGCGGCACTGTCCCCACCAGCCAGATTGAGTTCGGCGTGCGCAGCGACGAAGTGGTCACGCGCGCGCTGCTGACGCTCAACTACCGGCCTTCGCCGGCGCTGCTGCCGACGCAGTCGCAGCTCAAGGTGTATCTCAACGATGAACTGGTGGGACTGGTCACCGTCACCGCCGATCAGCTCGGCAAAGAGAACCAGACGCAGCTGGCGATCGACCCGCGCTACATTAGCGATTTCAACCGCATCCGTCTGGAACTGGTCGGCCACTACGCCAACGTGTGTGAAAACCCGGCCAACAGCACCATCTGGCTGGATATCGGTAAAGCGAGCAAACTGGACCTGACGCTGCAGAAGCTGCCGCTGAAAAACGATCTCTCCCATTTCCCGGAGCCATTCTTTGACGCGCGCGACAACCGGCCGCTGCAGCTGCCGATGGTGTTCAGCGGCCAGCCGGATGTGCAGCAACAGCATGCGGCAGGCCTGCTGGCCTCGTGGTTCGGTAGCCAGGCGCAGTGGCGCGGCCAGTCCTTCCCGGTGCTGTATAACCAGCTGCCGGAAGGACAGCATGCGGTGGTGTTCGCCACCAACGATCGCCGGCCTGACTTCCTGCAAACGCTGCCGCCGGTGGACAAACCCACCGTGGAAATGGTCAGCCAGCCGGACAATCCCTATCAGAAGATGCTGCTGATTCTCGGCCGCGACGATAATGATCTGATCACTGCAGTAGAGGGCATTGCGCAGGGTGAACTGCTACTGCGCGGCGAGCGCGCCACCATCGACAGCGTGAAACTGCTGGCCCCGCGCCAGCCGTACGATGCGCCAAACTGGGTACGCACCGATCGCCGTACCACCTTTGGTGAACTGACGCAGTATCAGAACCAGCTGCAGGCCGATGGCCTGCAACCCAACCCGATTAGCCTGACGCTCAACCTGCCGCCGGATCTGTTCCTGGTGCGTGCACGCGGCATTGATATGGACCTGATCTATCGCTACACCTCACCGGTGCAGCAGGACGGCTCACGGCTGGCGGTGCATCTCAATAACCAGTTCATGCAGGATTATCCGCTGACCAGTAAAGATGGCGCGGGTCAGCAGCTGATGCGCATTCCGCTGATGCAGGGCCTGCAGGACAACAGCCGTCAGCTGACCATTCCGGCACTGCGTCTCGGTGTGGTAAACCAGCTGCGCTTTGATTTTGACTACGCCAATACCTTTATCGGCGGCACTGCCGATGGCCGCTGTGAAACCGTCACCCCCGTCGCGCATCATGCGGTGATCGACGATCGCTCCAGCATCGATTTCTCCGGCTATCGTCACTACATCGAAATGCCCTCGCTCGGCGCGTTTGCCAGCGCTGGCTTCCCGTTCAGCCGCTTCGCCGATCTGGCGCAAACCCTGGTGCTGGTGCCGGCAAAACCGGAGAGCGGCGAAGTCAGTACGCTGCTTGACGCGCTGGGGGCGATCGGCGCCCAGACCGGCTATCCGGCACTGCGCGTGCAGATGAGCGATGACTGGCGCAACGCCAAAGACCACGATGCCGATCTGCTGTTGATCGGCAGCATTCCGCCGGATCTGCAGGCGGACACGGCGATCAATCTGCTGGTGGATCGCACGCGCAGCACCCTCAACATGCCATCGCGCCCGGGCAGCGCGCCCAACGTGCCACTGTCAGCCAGCGAGCGCACTGCCGAAAGCCAGACCGGCATCAGTTCGCGCGGTCCGATCGGCGCCCTGGTTGGCTTCCAGTCGCCGTTCCACGATCAGCGCAGCGTGGTCGCGCTGCTGGCTGACAGCCCGCGCGGCTGGGATTTGCTGAATGCAGCGCTGCGCGACAGCGGCAAACGCGCGGCGATGTTCGGTTCCGTCAGCATCGTCCGGGAGTCCGGCGTCAACAGCGTGCGCGTGGGTGATACCTACTTTGTCGGGCATCTGCCGTGGTGGGAGCGGCTGTGGAATCTGCTGGCCACCCATCCGGTATGGCTGGCGATATGTGCCGTGCTGGTGGTGATCCTGTTCGCCCTGATGGCCTGGCGCCTGATGCGCATGGTGAGCCGTCGTCGCCTGGCTGAGCTGGATGACGATGAATAAGTTACCGCTTGCGCTGCTGATCGCCAGTGCGCTGGCCGGCAGCGTGGCGGCCGCACCCGGTCCGCAGGTGGCGCCGGTGGCGTGGCTGCTGATGCAGATTCGTACCGGCGAATCCACCAACAAATACGATTTGGTGCAGCAGTCGCTGTACCGGCTGGAAAAAATCGATCCGGATAACCCGCAGGTGCTGGCGGCACGCATTCGTATGGCGCTGCGTCAGGGCGATCAGGCCAAAGCGCAGCAGCTGTTCGATGCGCTGCAAAAGGCTGCGCCGGATGACGCAGCCACACGCGAATCTGCGGCAGGTTTGCGCCTGATGAGCCCCGAAGGACGTCAGCAGCTGCAGCAGGCGCGGCTGCTGGCCACCGCAGGACGGCTGCCGGAGGCCAAAGCAGCGTGGGATGCGCTGTTTCACGGCGTCTTTCCCGATGTAAACACCGAACTGGAGTACTGGCGACTGGTGGCGCGCCTGCCGGGCCAGCAGCCGCTCGCCTGGCGTCAGTTACAGGCGCTGGAGCAGCGTTATCCGGGCAATATCGGCGTCGAGCTACAGCTGGCGCGCATGGCGTTTGATAATAATCAGCCGGATCAGGCGATGACCCAGCTGCGTCAGCTGGCCAACCGCGACGGCGGCCGCGATGCCGCGTCCGAACTGTGGCTGCAGCAGATCCAGAACCAGCCGGTAAGCGAGCGCAGCGTTGCCAGCCTGCAGCAGTATCTGCAGGTGTTCACCAGCGGCGATGCGCAACAGCGCGGAGCGGATGAGCTGGCGCGTCAGCAAAAAATGCTGGCCGATCCGGCCTTCCGCCAGCGCATGCGCGGCCTGGCGCTGGTCGAGGCTGGCGGCGGCGCGGCGGCAATCGGCGCATTACAGGCGGCGCTGAAGGCCAATCCGGACGACGCCGAACTGCTCGGTGCCATGGGCCAGGCGCAGGCGCGTGCCGGTCACCGCGCCGCCGCCATCAGCTGGCTACAGAAAGCGATTCAGGCGGGCCAGGCCAGCACGCAAATCGGCAAGTGGCAGTCCCTGTTACAGACCAATCGTTACTGGCTGGCCATCGACAGCGGCGACGCGGCGCTGAAGCAAGGGGATTTGTCCGGCGCTGAGCAGCAGTACCGCAGCGCGCAGGCTATCGACAGTAATGATAGCTGGGCGCTCATCGGCCTCGGTGATGTGGCGCAGGCGCGTAAAAACAGCGCGTTAGCCCGGCAGTACTGGCAGCAGGCGCTGCGCCTTGACCGCAGCAACGGCACGGCGCAGCAGCGCCTGAGCAATTTACGTATTGAGAGCCTGCTGGCCGACGCGGATACGCTGGCGCAGCAGCAGCAATGGCCGCAGGCGGTAGCGAAATACCGTGAGGCGGCTCAGGCGCGACCGGATGATGTCTGGCTGGCCTGGCGGCTGGCCAGTGCGCTACGCAGCAGCGGTGACAACCAGGCAGGCGCGGCGGTAATGGCCGCGATGGTGCGCCAGCAGCCGCAGCAGCCAGCCGCGCTGTATGCCACGGCACTGTGGCAGTCATCCGGCGACGACGATGCCGCCGCGCTGGCCACGCTGCACCGTTTACCCACCGCCCGCTGGGACAGCAACATGCATGAACTGGCGGATCGCCTGGCGCAAAACCAAGCGTTCGGGCGTGCCGGGGAGCTACGCGCCCGCGGTGATGAAGCCGCCGCCATCCGCTTGCTGCAACAGCAGCCGGCCTCGCCGCGCCGCGACATTACGCTGGCCGACTGGGCGCTGGAGCGGGGCGATGCCACAACAGCGCTGGCCGGTTATCAGCAGGTGCTACAGCAGGACGCCAGCAACCACGATGCCGCGCTCGGCCGCATCGAGGCGCTGCTGGCGCTGCAGCGCACCACTGAAGCGCGCGCAGCGCTGCACAGCCTGCCGGACAGCGTGGCGCAGCAGAGCGTGAACAGCGGCCGGCGCGTGGCGCTCGCCTGGCAAAACAGCGGCGATCTCCTCAAAGCGCAGCAGCTGTTCAGCGCGCTGAAAACCCGCGCCGCCGCTGTCGCGCCGTCACAGGAAAAAGCGCTGGTGCTGCGTGATGCCGCGCGGCTGGAGAGACAGCAGCGCCAGCCCGCGCTGGCACAGCAGGATTACCGCGCGGCGATGGTCGCCAGCGGCATCACCCCTGCGCTGCCAGACGATAACGCCCGCTATACCCGGCTGACGCGCACGCAGGCCCAGGACGACTGGCTGAAGCGCAGCATCCGCAGCGACGCCGCTGACCTGTATCGCCAGCAGGACACCACTGTGACGCTGGAACAGGACTACTCGCGCGATAAGGGCAACGGTGGCACCTCTGACTTTACCGCCCATACCACCATGCTGCAGGCGGAAACCCCGCTGGCCGATGGCCGCAGCTTTGTGCGCGTCGATCATGTACAGGTGTCTGCCGGAACGTTTTCCACCACTGATGGCAGCCACAGTGAACAGTTCGGCAGCTGTAACGACGCCAACGCCGGGGGCTGCCGGCGCGATTTCACCCAGCGGGACGAAGGCACCGCGCTGGGCGTCGGCTGGCACAACGATCGCTGGTCAGCCGATATCGGCACCACGCCGCTCGGTTTTACCGTCACTAACTGGGTCGGCGGCGTAAGCTGGAAAACCGACATCGACGATCTCGGGGTGACCTTTACTGCTTCACGTCGCCCGATCTCCAGTTCGCTGCTGGCTTACGCCGGCGCGCGCGATCCGGCCACTAACGGCGGCAAAAACTGGGGCGGCGTCGTCGCGACCGGTGGCGGCATCGGCCTGAGTTACGATCGGGGCGGCGCGCACGGGGTGTGGGCCGATCTCAGCGCCCATCAAATCAGCGGTGAAAACGTGGCGGATAACAGCCGCGAACGGCTGATGGCAGGCTACTACTATAAGTTGATCAATAGCGACAACCAGCGCGCCACCATCGGCCTGAACAGTATGCTGTGGCACTATCAGAAAGATTTGAGCGACTACACCTTTGGCCAGGGCGGCTATTACAGCCCGCAGCGCTACTTCTCGCTGGCGGTGCCGCTGACCTGGCGTCAGCGCACGGAAAACTGGTCGTATGAACTCGGTGGCTCGGTGTCGTGGTCACAGTCAACCACCGACGCTCAGGCGCGCTACCCGGTGAATCCCGGCTTTACGCTGGCCAGCAATCCGTCATCGGACAGCAGTTCCGGACGCGGTTTCGGCTATACCGTGCAGGCGTTGATAGAGCGGCGCATCACGCCGCACTGGTCGCTGGGTTTGGCCATGGACATTCAGCAGGCGAAAGATTACACCCCAAGCCACGGGCTGCTGTATGTGCGCTACTCAATGGCCGGCTGGAACGGCGACATGGATATGCCACCACAGCCACTGGAACCGTATGCGGATTTTAAATAAGTACACTATTTACCCTGCAGTTCTCTTAGCATCGCGGCTCGCAGGATCGCGTTGAGGCGCGTCTGGTAACCTTTGCCAGGCGCCTTCAACCACTCAAGAATATCCGCATCGATTCTGATCGAAGCCTGGGTTTTTACCGGGCGGTAAAAACGCCCCCGTTCGGCAGCCTGCCAGAAACTGTCGTCTAACGGCGCAATATCATCACACTGGATGTCGCTGTCCTGTTTCCGGCTCAAAGCATCCAGCTCCGCCTGTTGCTTATCGGTGAGCGGCGGTAATTCACTGCGTTTAAACCTGACTTTGCTCATAGCGCCTCCTCTCAATACGCGTTGCATGGCGTGCGCTGATAATCCTTATTCGCTCAACATCTGTTTCGAAGCGCACCGTATGGGCCACCAGAATGACCACATGCCCCATAACATTACCAATGGTTTGCCAGCGATATTCCCCATTTTCATAACGATCCTGCACCGACAGGTGGAAAGGATCCTCAAACACGCGGGCTGCAACTTCAAAGCGGATACCATGCTTGCGGAAATTTGTTTCCGCCTTGGTGGTATCCCACTCAAACTCCGGTTCCGTTTGCATTTATCATACACTTTTGTCTATACATTTTAGCATGACAAATTGCGTGTAGTACGCGCCGATGGTGTTGATCGGGCGCAATAGCTGCGCAGTCAGTACAGGAATGAAATGAAATACAGACAGGTCTGGAATCGTGTGAAACGCTGGAACAGGGTTTGAAGCCAGGCGGGCGGGCCTGATGGTGATCGGCCGGACGGAAGGTTAATTCCGTCCGGCACAGAGAGGCTATCGCTTCTCCTGATAAGCCAGCCAGGTCAGCAGTTGCAGGCTGGCGGAGAAATAGTTTTGCTCCGGCGCCAGGCGGTCGCTGAGGTAGCCGGTTTGGTTGAGCGTCAGGTCGCGCACCGCGGTCAGGCCACCTTCCATATTGTAAGGTGCCGGGGTATTGGCCAGCACATCAAACCACGCTGGCGTCGTGTCGCGCGCGTAGCCCTGCCAGACGCGCTGGAAGGGCACCAGCCGCAGGCTTTGCGGATCGTACCACCAGATATTCAGCGGAATACGAATCGCGTCATAGCTGAAGCGGTTGGAATAGCCGACCGCCGGCGCGACGGAGCCATCGGCGTTCAGCGCCACCCAGTCCAGCGGCAGGCCGGTTTTGCCAAACTGCATGTCGCCCAGCAGCGCAAGGCCATCATCAATCAGCGTGTTCCACACGCGCAGATGGCTGTGCTGCGCAAACTCCTGCCATGCGGCGAACAGGAAATAGGAAGGGTTAAGCACCACATAGCTGGTTTTATTGAAGCCCTGCGCGCCCGGCAGCATGACCTTGCGGCCGGCGTAGTCGATCACCGTTAGCTTGATGACCGCGCGCTGAATGCGATCCGACGCCTGCTGATAATCACCGCCCCACTTCTGTGCCGCGCGCTGCAGCGCCCAGGCGATCAGCACATCCCCGTCCGAGGCATCATTTTTATCAGCGATAGGATCGGCCGCGCCCGGCGTATAGCGCCAGTAGAACAGGTCATTCTGCGGATTGCGCAGATGGGTACGCGTCCACTGCCACAGCAAATCAAAGGTGGCGCGATCGTTATACGCCACCGCCAGCAGCATGCCGTAGCCCTGACCTTCGGTGTGGCTGACGTTGTTATTGGCCGTATCGCTGATGCGGCCGTCGCTACTCATAAAGCGGCTTTTGTAACTGCTCCAGCCATCGGCGGCCGCCTGAGCACTGAAAAATATCACCATGAAACACAGCATCCACTGACGCCAGAACCGCATCACTCTCATCACAGCTTCCTATTGGTATCGATAATGCAGCGTGCCGCCGTCGATTTTTTCCAGCGTCAGCGGTACCGCCGCGCTGCCACCCTGCGCACGTAGCCACTGCGCGTACACGCCGGCCAGCACTGCGCTCAGCGCCAGCTGCCAGCGTTCTGCATCAAGCTGGCTGTCGCCCTGCGGCAGGGCATGGTGCTCAAGCATAATCGCGTTCTGCTGCGGCTGCAGCTGAACAAAGCCCCAGTTAAAGCGCGCCAGCTGAAGATTAATTTCGCGCTCCAGATCCTGCACGGTGCGCGCCTCCGGCAAAGGATAGCGCGTTGCCAGCAATTCGCCCACGCCGTTGAGGAAGGCTTCCGCCTCCGCGCCAGCGTTATCCAGCATGCTCTCAATCATCACGCTGACCAGATCAAACCAGCCCGGCTGATACGGATGGCTGATGCGTGCGCCCGGTTGCTCACTCATTAGTTGTCTCCAAACAGATAACGGAAGTACAGATTGGCTGTGCTTTCGTTGTAATCGCCAAAGGTGTCATAGCCGAGCTGGCCGCCGATGGTGACATCTTTATTAATCTTATAATCGGCACCGGCGTGCAGGTTATAGCCGATGCCGTTTTTGCTCTCACCGCTGTAGTAGGCGCTTTTGACAAAGCCCTGATCGGCGAGGCTTTGCAGCTGGGACTGCAGCGACGGATCGTTGGGGAAATACGCGCTCTTGTCCTGGCTGTACGACTGATAGCCGACCGAACCGCCAACGTTGACTTTCAGGTCATCAAACTTGCGGCTGAAGTCGACAGGGAACGACACCGCGGCATAATTCTGCGGACTGAAATAGCCGCCCTGACCGTAGCTGAAGTAACTCAGGTTTTTGGAGAAATCCATCCACGACAGGCTCATGCCGACCTTCAGCTCGCGGTCGTCGTAGTGGTAAGGCCGCACGTAAGCGCCCGCCGTGGCCTGCACGCTGTTGTTGCTCGCCACGTTCTCGCCCAGATAGCTGTAAGCGCCGCCGCCGACGTAGAAACCCGCGTCGCCGTTATCGAAGCTCAGCATGGCGTTGCCGCCATTTTTGGTGACGCGCCCCCAGCGCTTGCCGCTGGTCTTGTCCTCCACGCCAACGTACGACAGCAGGCTGTCAGTCATGGCGCGGCGTTCACCGGTGAGGATCAGCGTCAGGAAATCGGTCAGCTTCGGCGACCACTGCACGCCGCCCACCAGCGTACTGAGATCCTGGCCGAGCGGCGTGCTGCCGAGGTCGATTTTGTAGCTGTCGCCCTTCAGCGCCATATTCAGCTCCACGCCGGTGGCCTTTTGCGAATCGGTCGACGAAGACGGCGTGTCGTCTATTTTGGCCGCGCCGGATGCCACCACATTGCCCTGCACCAGCGCGTTGCTGCCGAAGCGACGCCAAGCATCACCGGCCGCACTGCCAGCGGTGAGCGACACCGGCGTCATAGTAAAGTCGAAGCGCGACTCGCCGAACGGCACGGTCGAGAAGGTTAGCGGCGCTTTGGCTTCGGTCAGCTTGCTGAGCCCCGATTCGCCGTCGCGTCCGCGCACCTGCATCTGTCCCTGTACCCAGGTGCCGGTTTTCTCCTGCAGATTGTCCATCATTTCGTCAATCTGGCGCAGCGTCTGGCTCTGCCGGACCTCCGGCGTGGTGCTCGCCAGCGTGACGTCCTGCGCGCTGCTGCTGGTGGCCGGGGCCGTTTGCCACGGCATTACCGTGCCATAGCTGGAAGGCGAACCGGACACCGGCGAGGTGCTGCGGTTGATAAACGGATTGTCCGCCAGCGCCAGACCGCCAACGGTCGGCACGCTGCCGCTCTGTGCGCCCTGCAGACCAATCAGCTGGCCGCGCGCGCTGCGCAGGTAGCTCATCGCCTGGCTGTGCTCGCCGTTGGCTTCCGCCACGCGCGCCAGCAGTAACAGGCGATCCGGCGTCTGCTCATTGCGCAGGCCGCGGGTTAAGGTGTTCGCTTTGTCGACGTCGTTTTGCGCCAGCGCCACATCAATAGCACCGGTGCGCGCATCCTGAGTGGGCGTATCCTGCGTCAGCAGATAGTCATACACCACGCCCGCTTCTTTGTTCATCTTGCCGGACTGATACAGACGCGCCATGGCAAACATCAGATCGCGGTTCTGCGGATCGTGCTGCAGCGCGCCCACCAGCTTGTCATAGGCGGCGGCGTACTGCTTCTGCTCGCGCAGGCGATCGACTTCATTGATGAGATAACCATTGCGGATGCCGGCCAGCTGCGTGGGCGTACTGCGCGCCTGCAGCTCCGGACTGCTGAGGAAGCTCTGTGCTTCGGTCGTCAGTCCCGCCTGATTCAGTACCGCCACCTGCGCGGCGTAATCACCGGCGTTGCCCTGCACGCCGCGCTGCATGTTGCCGCGCACCACCGTCACCGCCGTGGTGAGATCGCCGGCTTTGGCCAGTTTCTGCGCCAGATTACCGGCATCGACAGGATTGGCTGGCGGCGTGGCGGCCAGCGCGCGCAGCGTATTGGCCGCCGCCGCGTCAGAGCCCTGTGCCAGATAGCGATCGGCGGTGGCCATTTGCAGATTGAAATTCACGCGCTGCGCCAGTTCGCGCATCTCGCTGTTCTTGCTGCCGTTGGGAATGCGCGCCAGCAACTGGCTGGCCTGCTGCCAGGCACCGCTCTCGCTGGCGTTGAGCGCACCGGCGTACAGCTCGCTGGTGCTGGCACCGCTGCGCAGGGTCGGCTGCATGACGTTGGCAGCCAGTAAACTATCGCCCTGCGCGCGGTAGATGCGCGCCAGATCGAGTCGCAGCCAGCCGTCGCTGGGATAGCGCTGAATGGCGCTGTTCAGCGTGGCGATGGCCGCACTGCGGTTGCCTGCCGCCAGCTCGCGTTTTGCCTGCGCACGCAGCGGATCGCTGCTGTTACCGCGCGGTGCCACGCTCTGGCGCACGCTGTCGGGCAATGATGCCAGCAGGGTATTGGCTTCGGCGCTGCGGTTTTGCTGGCGCAGCACGTAAAACAGCCCTTCTTTGGCGCTGCGGTTATCGGCATCGCTCTGCAGAATGGCCCGGTAGGTTTGCTCCGCCTGCTGCAGCTGATTGCTGCGGCGCAGCACATCAGCGTGGAACAGCTTCGCCGATATGCCTTTTTCGCCCTCAGCCTGCGTCAGCGGCTCACTCAGCGCCAGCGCCTGCGCGCTGTCACCGTTTTTCAGCGCCTGCTGGGCATTCGCCAGCTGCGCATAAAAGCGGGCGTCGGCCGCCTGCTGCTGACGCTGCTGGCTCTGATCGCCGCCCAACTGTGCGGCGCGCGTCAGATAATCGGCGGCTTCGGCGTAGCGTCCGGCGCGCTGCGCCACGTAGCCCATACCGGCCAGCGCATCGGCGTCCTGCGGGTTGGCCTGCAGCACTTTTTCAAAGTTGTTCTGCGCACCGCTGACGTCGCCGCTGTTCAGCGCGCTAAAGCCCGCGCCCTTCTCCGCGCCGCCGACATTTTTGCGGTAGTAATCCACCACTGCACTGTCCTGCGGATGGCGCTGCTGCCAGGTCTGATACAGCGTGGCGTCTGACGCCTGGGGCGCCAGCCACAGCAGCGCCTGACGCAGCGAGCGATCGGCCTCTTTATTACCGTCCGCCATGCTGGCCAGCACATCAATACCCTGGCGGCGCGTCGCTTCCTGATAGGTCAGCGCTTTGCCCAGCGCCAGCTGAGCGCCGGTATCCTGCGGATGGTCGGCGGCAAACTGCCGCAGCGCCTCCACCGCCTGGGGCAGCAGCGTGCGGTCGCCGGCCATGGTCAGATAATATTCTGCCGCCACGCTCGGTGGCGGCTCGTTGCCGCTGAAGGTATTGCGCCAGGTTTGCAGCGCGGCGGCGATGTTACCGCTGCGCGCCTGCTGACGCGCCAGCGACAGCTGCGCCTGCGGAATGCTCTGCAGCTGCCGGGCGTTGTCCAGTTCCGTCAGATGCGGATCGTTGGGCGATACCGCACTCAGGCGGGCGCGCCACTGTGCCGCATCGGCCGCGCTGCCGCTTTGCTGTGAATAGAGCGCCAGCAGATACAGCGCCTGAGTATTGTTCGGCTCCACCATCAGGATCTTTTGCAGCGAGGCTTTCGCCAGATCGTCATGCGCTTTCTGATGCCAGTAGGCCGCCTGGTCGAACAGTGCCTGTAACGCCGGATTGGTGCTCTCCGCCGCCAGCAGCGGCTGTGAGAAGGCCAGCGCGCCGCCCAGCAGCAACGCCTGACGAATACCGGCACTTATCAGCTGTTTTTTCATTATTTTTATCCTTACTTCCGGCCGGAGTGACTATCGTCTTTCGGGTGGAGACGGCGCCACGCATGACGCTTCAGCATCACCCAGGCCGCACTGCCGATCAGCGCCGACAGCAGCAGCGCCGCCAGCGCCATCAGTACCGAGTGCTGGTTGGCATACCACACCACCATCATGTACCACGGCATTTCACCGCTCGGGAACTGCGGCCCGACGCGGAAGCTGCGGATGCCATTCTCATCGGTGATGATGGCGGTATCACCGCGGATGCCGGCGTTGATGCGCGCCGAATTCAAATCATCGTGCAAACGCAGCAGCTGCTGATCGCTGGTGGCGACCGTCATCACCACCAGACGATCGGCGCTCCACGGTGAGCGATAGCTGACAAAGCCGCGCCACGCTTCATTTGAGGAGAAGTAGCGATCGGCATCCAGCTGCTGGCGAGACCAGTCACCGGTCAGCCAGCCGCGCAGCTTATCGACGGTGGTCGGCTCTTTGACGCCCAGCGTATTGCCGCTGGTCTGGTAAGCGGTGCCGGCCAGCATCTGCTGCGTGAAGGCGCTGTGCTGCATGGTGCTCACCGCCAGTACATCGCTGTGCTGCAGGCGCGTCAGATTGGTGCCGCCGTTCGGCAGACCAAACAACACCTGATTCTGCACCAGCGGCACGCCGGTGGCGTTACCGGCGCGCGCGGCCATGTCGAGCAGCGTAGCGATCTCCGCATCACCCGGTGCCTCCGGCAGCAACAGCGTGGTCTGCGAAAAATCCGCCAGCCGCGAGAACGGGAACGAGGCACCGACGAAGTACGACAGGTTCGGCAGCATGGTGAAGTGGCGCGTGTGGCTCAAATCGATCCACGAATCCTCTTCGATGCGGCTTTTGATGTTGTTGTTGAGCAGCACGCCGCACGGCGCATCCGCTTTGGGTTTGATGTTGAAATAGAGCGCCAGCTGGTTGTCGCCGTAAATCAGGTACGGCTCCAGCTTCAGCGTGTACTGCTCCTGACGCGCATCCCCGCCCAGCCGGTGCCAGGCGCTCTCCAGCAGCCCGACTTTATTCACCGTCAGGTTGCGCAGGAACGTGCCGTTCAGCGTGACGTTGAGGAACGAATTGTTTTCATCGATCCAGCTTTCCGACGGGAAGCGGTAATGCAGATTGACCGGAATGGTGTCGCCGTCCCACAGGAACAGGTCCGGCGCCGCGCGGAAGTTAACCCGCAGCGCATCATGCCAGATACCGGTGGTGGTCAGACTCTGATCTTTACGCAGCAGCTCGCTGAGGCGCACCGGGCGGCTGGTGTTGATCCAGCGCGGCGCGTCGTACGGTTTGCGCGTGCCAATCGGCTGCGGCGGTACGTTCAGGCTGCTGGCATCGGTGGCCAGCGGCTGCGTGGTCAGGCGGTTGGCCGCCTGGCGCAGCTGGGTATCATCCGCACCGACCACCAGCAGCAGTTTGTACACCGGATTGTTGGGGTTATCGATCACCTGCAGCAGCGGACCCTTCGCCGCAGGCAGCGTCACGCTGCCAATTTTGTCACCCGGATGGCCGATCAGGATACCGTTGTGCTCGGGCAGATCGCCGCGCACCACCGGGAAACGAATGCCACGGTAATCCGACTGAATGCCGAGCCAGGAAGCCACCAGCGCGGCGGCGCTGACGCTATCCGGCGAAACGTTAGCGGCAAAACCAAAGGTCACGCTGGCGGGCGTCATGCGCTGCACATCAATAAACGGACGCGGGAAGTTGCGCAGGCTGGTGCCGATGTTGAGCTGCTGGCCTTCAAGGCTCAGCGTGGTTTTCGGCAGAATAGTGACCTGATACTGCTGCGCGCTCTCTTTTTCGCACAGCAGCTTGTCGGCATCGTTGATTTTAAAGCTGAGGTTATTACTGGAAACCACCATCGCCGCCGGAATATCCAGCTGATAGTCGCTGACATCGCTGTCGCTGGCACCCAGCGGCAGGGTGCCGAGCGGCTGGCCGTTGAGCATCAGCTGCAGCGACGTGTTGCGCGCCGCCAGCGCGGCAGAGACGCGCAGCGACAGGTTGAGCCGCGCATTAGTGATCACCTCATCGCCCGGCAGGGTAAACAGAATACCGGACTGCAGCTGGCCACCGGTCAGGGTGATGCCGCGCGGCTGCCCCATCTGCGCCACCGAAATGGTGCTGCTCACCGGCTGGTTTAACAGCGCGCCAGCGGGCTCAGCGGCAGCCGGTGCCTCCGCAGCTACCGGCGGTATGACAATGTCAGGCGCAGCCGATGCTGCTGGCGGTGCTGACTCTGCCGGCTGTGCGGGTGCTGTATTTTCCTGCAGCGGCGCTGCATCGCCCGGCGTGTACGGCGTGTCGCCCGCCGCCTGCTTCAGCTGCGGATCGGCACTGCCATCCAGCCCCTGCGGCGGCGGTACGTCAGAGAGCGCGGCGCTGTCCTGGGTTACCGCCGGCGTCTCTGCCCAGGCGGGGGCGAGCAGCAGCGTGGTGGTCAGCGCGCTGGCCAGCAGCGTGTACGTCAATGTTTTCATGCTGCGCTGTCCTCTTTGGCCGTTGCCTGGCCATCACGCTTGCGCGCCTCACGGCGATCTTTCCAGCTCAGCCAGAACAGCTCAAAAACGGTACGGATGATGGTGCCGAGCGACACCAGCGGATTGTCCTGCTTATATTCCGGCTGGATCCACGCATCGGCCCGCGCCAGCACCACACGCACCAGTTCACGGCGGCGCGCCAGCGGCATCGCGCCAAAGCGCAGGCGAATGGTCTCCTCATCACCGGAGATCTTGCTCACCGGAATGGTGATGGCACCCGATTTCAGCAGCAGATCGATCTCTTCGATTTCATCGTGCTCATGCCGGTTGTCCGGCGCATCCAGCTGCGCGCCGCCCATCGATAGATCGCTGGTTTGCGTGCGCGAAGAGATGCCGCTGGCATAGTGAATCACCGCCGGGATCTGCACCTCGATACGAATGGTTTTACGCACCTGTTTGGTTTCACGCGCCACGGCAATCGCCGCCATCAGGATGATCAGGCTGAACACCGCCCAGCCGACGTTGAGCGCAATCACATACGGGTCCACCCCGAAGTAATCATGCGCCACGGCGCGCACCACGCCGGCCACGATGCCAATCGACAGCAGCGCGGCAACGATGACGTGAGGCCGCACGATGTGGAAGTCAAAGAAGCCCTGGTCCAGCAGACCGCCTTTATCCGTCACGTTGAATTTGCCGTGCTTTGGCGACAGCAGGGTCAGCAGCGTCGGAATCACCAGGTGGAAGCACATCACGGTTTCGTAGATTTCACCCCAGAAGGTGTAGCGGAATTTGCCGTTCATGCGCGAGTTGACGTACAGCGACATCACCAGATGCGGTAGCACGTAAGCGAAGATGAGTGACGCCGACGAGTGGATAATATTCAGGTTAAACAGCAGGTAAGCCAGCGGCGCAGTGAGGAACGCCACGCGCGGCAGGCCGAACTGGAAGTGCAGCATGGCGTTGAGGTAGCACAGACGCTGCTGCCACTTAAGCCCACGGCCCAGCAGCGGATTGTCGACGCGGAAAATCTGCGTCATGCCGCGCGCCCAGCGGGTACGCTGAATCACGTGCAGACCCAGACGTTCGGTCGCCAGTCCCGCCGCCAGCGGAATTGCCAGGAACGCCGAGCCCCAGCCGAGACGCTGCATTTTCAGCGCGGTATGCGCATCCTCGGTGACGGTTTCCACCGCGAAGCCGCCAATCTGTTCCAGCGCGCTGCGGCGGATCACCGCACAGGAGCCGCAGAAGAACGTGGCGTTCCAGTTGTCGTTGCCCTGCTGCACCGGGCCGTAAAACAGCGAGCCCTCATTCGGGATGCTGCGCGCAGCGCGCAGGTTACGTTCGAACGGATCCGGCGAGTAAAAGTAGTGCGGCGTCTGCAGCAGCGCCAGCTTCGGATCTTTCAGGAACGGACCGACGGTAGCCTGCAGGAACGTGCGCGTCGCCACGTGGTCGCAGTCAAACACGCAAATCAGCTCGCCTTTGGTGATTTTCATGGCGTGATTGAGGTTGCCGGCTTTGGCGTGGCGGTTATCGTCGCGGGTGATATAGCCGACGCCAACGTCGGCGGCAAATACCGCGAACTCGCTGCGTTTGCCATCATCCAGCAGGTAAACTTTGATCTTATCGCGCGGGTAGTCGATACACTGCGCCGCCAGCACGGTATCCCGCACCACGTCGAGGCTTTCGTTATAGGTCGGCACGTAGACATCGACCGTCGGCCACAAGCGGGTATCATCCGGCAGCGGTTCGATGGTGCGTTTTAATGGCCAGCTGGTTTGCAGGAAGCCGAGAATTAAGATCAGCCACACGTACAGCTCGGCCAGATATAAGCCGATACCGAGAATTGCTTCAATCTCGGAATTAAACTGCAGCGTCTCCGTGGTGCGCCACCAGATATATCGGGTCGACATCAGCGCGGAAAGAAAAACCATCACAATGGTTATTTTACGGCTTTTACTGAAGCCCAGTAAAAACATCATGCCAATACTGATCAAACCAAAAATATACTGTTTCTGGCTGTCCATAGGCGTGATGACGATTACCGCAGCGACCGGTGCAAGCACCAGCAGCAGCAGGTAAAACCCGAGTTTACTCATGATTCACCCTGAAGAAGCTGTGTTGTTATTATTTGAACCAGGCCGCTGGCGGCCGGGCTTGTTAATAATGACTGCGGATCGGTGCCTGAACTTCGCCGTTGCCTACGTTGATATTCAGGATATTCGCCACCCGTTTTGCCACCAGTTCAATATCAAACGCCGCTGCTGAAGCCGGGCTGAAATCATAGATTGACTGCTGCGAGGCATTGGCCTCAGCCACGCTTTCATCGCGGTGCACCACGCCGAGTAAATTATCGCCCAGCCGCTGCTGCATAAATGCGGTCACTTCACGGCTGATATTCCGGCGATTATCACTTTGGTTGAGCACGAAATAATGACCGTGCTGATTATTTAATGGCTGGCCAATCATGCGATGGTTTTCAATTTGCGGCAGCAGCGCCACCGAGGCGGTATCCGCCAGCATCACCACTAAATGCATATCGGCCAGCGCCTGCATGGCTTTCAGCGCCGGACCGGGCCCTGGCGGAAAATCCGCAATAATCACCAGACCCGGATAATTCAGGACGGTATCCAGGCCGCGTTTTAAGAAATGGGCATCGTGCGCCAGGTTGTGTTCGAAGCGCTCACGCTGCGCTTCAGTCACCTCACCGTAAGGCATGACAAAGATGTTGCTGCCGGTGGTGAGGATCGACTGACTCCAGTCAGCCTGCTCTTCCGAGCGCGCCACAAAGCCGCGGCTGTCGTGCAGCGGTACGCCAAAATGCAGGCGCAGCGCATTTTGTACGTCAAAATCGATCGCCAGCACTTTGCTGCCGGCACGCGCCAGACTCCAGGCCAGGTTGGCCGCCATGGTGGTTTTTCCTACTCCCCCTTTTGGCGAGCACACACAAACTAATGGCATAGCGCGATCTTCTCCAGTAACGGTTTGAGCAGTGTTTCTTTAGATAAATGAACCGGTTCCGCCGCACGCGAGCGGAACAGTGCGCCAAAGCGCGAGGGCGTAGCAGGCTCCGGCTGCACCACGGCGGGCGCAGTGGCCGGTGCTGCGGCAGCAGGGGCGACCGCCTGTTCAGCGACCGGCGCGCTGACCGGCGGCGGTGGGAACAGTGAAGTGGCCGCCTGACGCGCTACGTGCGTGGCTGCCGGTGCCAGCGACGACACGGATGCGGCAGTGGGCGCGCTGCTTGCCGGTGGAAACAGCGCGCTGCGCGGTGTTTCTGTATCGGGTGCCGGCGCGCTGGCGGCGAGGCTCTGCAGCAGCGATGCCTTTTCACTGCGGGCGACGGGCGCCGGATTAAGAGCCTGTGGCGGCGCGACAAACTCATCGCCGCGAATCGGCTGCGGCTGCGGCAGATCGACGCGCTGGCCGCTACCCAGCTCCGGCTCATCATCCGTCGCCAGCTGACGGATGATCGCCCACTGGCTGTGATCGGCTTCCAGCGATTGCCCGGACATATCCTTAAAAGCAATGTCCAGCGTTTGCGTTTTTTCCTGGAAACGCTGCAGATCGTCGTAGTTCTTCATGATCAGAGCCTGTTAAAGCGGAGGGGTAATTTCCGCGAATATAACACACACGTTAAGACACGGTGAGAGAATTCTGATTATTAAAACCGCAGATTCGACAAAAGAGTTTTATCTGAAAGATTGAAAATATACAGATGCAAAAAGCATGCACTGATTAATTGAGCAGGATTAATAAAAATCGATTAACGGAAATAGCAGCCGGGAGATAATTAAAGTAATACACTGATAATAAACAACTTACCATTGAAATGTGCAGTTATCTCTGGCCGTGACGGCGCTCACACAATGCGGCACGGATTCAGAATTTGCCTTAACCTTTTCGCTGTGGTTCAGGACCAGCGATTTAAAGATTCAGTCGCGTAATACATTTCTGCCATCGCAGGCGATTAAGACACGTCAGGTTAATTTTACTCATGTATCAGGCCACCAATAACAAAGGCTCCCGCAGGAGCCTTTCGCACTGACTGGCCGTAATTACGGCGTCGCCACCGGCTGATTCTCATCCTGGTCGACGGCGAAGCAGGCGATTTGCTGCTCACCATACTGCTTCAGTTTCGGCTGCAGCTGCACGCAGGTACCGAAACGGCGGCGGCAGCGTGCGTTGAACGCACAGCCCGGCGGCGGATTCAGCGGGCTCGGCAGCTCACCGGTCAGTTTGATGCGCTCGCGGCGTTCGTCCGGATTGAGGCGTGGCGTGGCCGACAGCAGCGCCTGAGTATACGGATGGCGCGGGTTGCTGAAGATCGCCTCTTTGCTGCCCTTTTCCACACAGCGTCCGAGGTACATCACCATGACTTCGTCGGCGATGTGCTCCACCACCGACAGGTCATGCGAGATGAACACATAGGACAGGCCGAGATCCTGCTGTAAATCCATCATCAGGTTGAGCACCTGAGCTCGCACCGATACGTCGAGCGCCGAGACCGGCTCATCGGCAATCAGCACGTCGGGATCGAGCATCAGGCCGCGCGCAATAGCGATACGCTGGCGCTGACCGCCGGAGAACATATGCGGATAGCGATCGTAGTGCTCGGTTTTCAGGCCCACTTTGGCCATCATCTCCAGCGTTTTTTCCCGCCGTTCCGCTTTGCTCAGCGCGGTATTTATCACCAGCGGCTCTTCCAGAATCTGGCTGATTTTCTTACGCGGATTGAGCGAACCATACGGGTTCTGGAACACAATCTGGATTTTCTGCCGGCGCAGCTTTTGCGCCTGCGGATCGTGTTTTAGCAGATCCTGCCCGTGCCAGTACAACTCGCCGGCGGTCGGCGTTTCAATCATCGTCAGCAGGCGTCCGAGCGTGGATTTACCGCAGCCGGATTCGCCCACCACCGCCAGCGTTTTGCCACGCTCAAGGTTAAAGGAGACGCCGTCCAGCGCCTTCACCAGGCGCTCCTGGCCGAACAGACCCTTTTTCACCGGATAGTGTTTTTTCAGGTCAATCGCCTGCAGCAGGTAATCCTGCTTCGTGTTATCAAGACTCATAAGTCGGTCTCCCGGCATCATCCAGTGGGAAGTGACATTTGGACTGGCGGCCCGGAATATCGCGCAGCTCAGGTTCTTCAGTACGGCAGCGGTCGGTCACGTACGGGCAGCGCGGATTGAGCAGACAGCCGTTAGGGCGGTCATACTTGCCCGGCACCACGCCCGGCAGCGATGCCAGCCGCGCTTTGTCGGCGGCAAACTCCGGCAGCGCACGCAGCAGCGCCTGCGTATACGGGTGACGCGGCGCTTTGAAGATATCCACCGCTTTGCCGCTCTCCACCACCTGACCGGCGTACATCACGATGATGTGCTGCGCCGCTTCGGCCACCAGCGCCAGATCGTGCGTAATCAGGATCAGCGCCATGTTCTCCTGCTTCTGTAACTCCAGCAGCAGTTCGATGATTTGCGCCTGAATGGTCACGTCGAGCGCCGTGGTAGGCTCATCGGCAATCAGCAGCTTCGGCTTACAGGCAATGGCCATGGCGATCATCACGCGCTGGCTCATGCCGCCAGACAGCTGATGCGGATAGACATCAAGCCGCGACGCCGGATCGGGAATGCCCACCTGCTCCAGCAGGTCGATGGCACGCTGACGCCGCGTGCGCTTGCTGCCGCCCTGATGCACTTTCAGCGCTTCCATGATCTGGTAGCCCACGGTATAGCACGGGTTGAGGCTGGTCATCGGGTCCTGGAAGATCATCGCCACTTCTGCGCCCACCAGCTGGCGGCGCTCTTTTTCGGAGATGCGCTGCAGGTCGCGCTGATTGAACTCCAGCTTCTCCGCTTTCACGCGGCCGGGATAGTCAATCAGCCCCATGATCGCCAGCGAGCTGACCGATTTACCGGAGCCGGACTCGCCGACAATCCCGACGACCTGGCCCTGTTCTACCTGGTAGCTGATGCGGTCAACCGCACGGAACGGTGCCTTTTCGTCGCCGAAATGCACCGACAGTTTTTCTACATTTAATAACGCCATCTCGGTGCCTCTTTACTGCTTGAGTTTCGGGTCGAGTGCATCACGCAAACCATCGCCCATGAGGTTAAAGGCCAGAACCGTCAGCAGGATGACCACTCCGGGGAAGGTCACGACCCACCAGGCACTCTGCGCATACTGCAACACGTCGGAGAGCATGGTGCCCCACTCCGGCGTCGGCGGCTGCGCCCCCATACCGAGAAAGCCCAACGCGGCCATATCCAGGATGGCGTTGGAGAAACCTAACGACGCCTGCACGATCAGCGGTGCCAGGCAGTTAGGCAGAATATTGATGAACATCTGGCGCAGCGTACCGGCACCGGCCACGCTGGAGGCGGTTACGTAGTCGCGATTGACTTCCACCAGCACCGCTGCGCGCGTCAGGCGAATGTAGTGCGGCAGTGCGACGAAGGTGATCGCCAGCGAGGCGTTGACAATCGACGGGCCAAAGATGGCCACCAGCACCAGCGCCAGCAGCAGGCTTGGCAGCGCCAGCATGATATCGACGAGGCGCATGATTACTGCATCCACCACGCCGCCGAGATAACCGGCCATCAGGCCGAAAATCACGCCCAGAATCAGCGACAGCACTACCACCATGCAGCCCACCAGCAGCGACAGGCGCGCACCAAACATCAGGCGCGACAGGATGTCACGACCGACGTCATCGGTGCCCAGAATAAATTTCCAGCTACCGCCCTCCTGCCACACCGGCGGGTGCAACAGCGCATCGCGGAACTGTTCAGCCGGGGCATGCGGCGCCAGCACATCGGCGAAGATGGCGATCAGCAGCATCAGAATGATGTAAACCAGGCCGATAACCGCGCCTTTGTTACGTTTAAAATAGTGCCAGAATTCCTGAATCGGGGTCATCGGCTTCGGTGCAGCGGTGACGCTTGCGGGATCAACAGCAGACATGATTCCCCCTTATTTCTTATGACGGATGCGCGGATTCACCACGCCGTACAACAGATCAACCAGCAGGTTGACCAGAATGATCAGGATTGCCACCAGCAGCACGCCGCCCTGCACCACCGGATAATCACGGCGCTGCAGTGCTTCGATCAGCCAGCGACCGAGTCCCGGCCAGGAGAAGATGGTTTCGGTGAGGATGGCGCCCGCCAGCAGCGTGCCCACCTGCAGCCCGATCACCGTGACCACCGGCAGCATGGCGTTACGCAGCGCGTGCACCACGATCACGCGCATGCGCGTCAGGCCTTTGGCGCGCGCGGTGCGGATGTAATCTTCACCCAGCACTTCCAGCATCGAGGAGCGCGTCATACGCACAATCACCGCCAGCGGAATGGTACCCAGCACGATGGCCGGCAGGATCATGTGCATCACCGCATCTTTGAAATCGCCCTCTTCGCCCCACAGCAGCGTATCAATCAGCATAAAGCCGGTGAGCGGATGGCTGTCGTCAAGGAAGATGGTGTCGCTGACGCGGCCGGAGACCGGCGTCAGGTTGAGCTGCACCGACACCAGCATGATCAGCATGATGCCCCACCAGAAGATCGGCATTGAGTAGCCGGTCAGCGAGATGCCCACGGCGGTGTGATCGAAAATTGAGCCGCGTTTCACCGCCGCCAGCACGCCGACCGGAATACCCACGGCAACGGCGAAGATCATGGCGCAGATGCCCAGCTCAAGCGTGGCTTTAAAGCGCGGCACGAACTCATCCCACACCGGGATGCGGCTTTTCAGCGAGATGCCGAGGTCGCCATGCAGCACGCCGTTGATGTAAGTGATGTACTGTTTCCACATCGGCTGATCGAGACCAAACTGGGCCATCAGCTGCGCATGACGTTCGGGGGAGATACCGCGTTCACCGGCCATGATCAGCACCGGGTCGCCGGGGATCAGGTGAACGAAGGCAAAGGTCAATAATGTAATACCGATGAACGTCGGGATGACAAGGCCCAGACGTCGGAGTATGAATTGCAGCATAAGCCGGATTCTCAGTCATTTTCCGTGGCGCTAACGCCATGGACTACATTGCTCACAATCCGCAGCCGGCATAGCCGGACGCGACGCAAGAAGCGCTTCAAAATCCCCGTCATACTTCACGCTGCATCAGCGCAAGGTATTGAGGGTTTATAAGAAATTAGCCGGAAATAAAGTGCGGAGTACGGGCGGCGAAGGTGCCGCCCGAGGGCCAGCCATGCTGGCCCTGACCGCGATAATCCGAAAGGTTATTCCTGGATGTCGACGTTTTCGAAGTGATGTTTACCTAATGGATCAACCACATAGCCACTCACTTTCTTGCTCACTGGCTCGTACACGGTTGAGTGCGCGATGATCAGTGCTGGCGCCTGGTCGTGCATTACCACCTGCGCCTGCTTGTAGAGCTCAATACGTTTGTTGTGATCGGCTTCAGCACGCGCTGGCTGAATCAGATCTTCAAACGGCTTGTAGCACCAGCGTGAGTAGTTGGAACCGTCTTTCGCTGCCGCGCAGCTGAACAGGGTGGCGAAGAAGTTATCCGGATCCCCGTTATCACCGGTCCAGCCCATCATCACGGTCTGGTGTTCACCGGCTTTAGCACGCTTCAGGTACTCGCCCCACTCGAAGGTAACGATTTTGGCTTTCACGCCGATTTTCGCCCAGTCAGCCTGAACCATTTCCGCCATACGACGGGCATTCGGGTTGTACGGACGCTGTACCGGCATCGCCCACAGGTCAATGCTGAAGCCATCCGGCATGCCCGCTTCTTTCAGCAGCTCTTTGGCTTTGGCCGGATCGTAAGCGTAGTCTTTGACGTCATTGTTGTAGCCCCACATGGTTGGTGGGATCAGGTTTTTCGCTGCCTGACCGGCGCCCTGATAGACCGCATCAATGATCGCTTGCTTGTTCACCGCCATGGTCAGTGCCTGACGCACTTTGACGTTATCCAGCGGTTTTTTCTCGGTGTTGAAAGACAGGTAACCGACGTTCAGCCCTGGCTGTTCCATCAGGTTGATTTTGGTGTCTTTCTTCATGCTGGCGATATCAGCCGGGTTGGGATACGGCATCACCTGACACTCGCCTTTCTGCAGTTTGGCGTAGCGCACCGAAGCATCTGGCGTGATGGAGAATACCAGACGATCGATTTTTGGCTTGGTGCCCCAGAAGTCCGGGTTGGCTTTGTACAGAATACGTGAGTCTTTCTGGTACTGCTGCAGCACGAACGGACCGGTCCCCACCGGATTGAAGTCCAGTTTTTCTGGCGTGCCGGCTTTCAGCATGTTGTCGGCGTACTCTTTCGACAGGATTGACGCGAAGTCCATGCCAAGGTCGGCGAGGAACGGCGCTTCCGGACGGGTCAGCGTGAAGCGTACGGTGTAGTCATCCACTTTTTCGATTTTGGCGATCAGCTTCGGCATGTCCATGCCTTCGAAGTATTCGTAGCTGCCGCCGGAGACACCGTGGTACTTGTTGTTTTTATCGAGCTGGCGCTCGAAGGAGAACACGACGTCATCAGCGTTGAAGGTGCGGGTCGGCTTGAAGTCTTTGGTGGTTTGCCACTTCACGCCCTGACGCAGATGGAAGGTATAGGTTTTACCATCTTCGCTGACGTCCCATTTTTCTGCCAGGCCCGGCTGCAGCTCAGTGGTACCGGTTTTGAACTCAACCAGACGGTTGTAGATCGGTACTGAGCTGGCATCGTAAGTGGTGCCGGATGTGAACAGCTGCGGGTTGAAGCCTTCCGGCGAACCTTCTGAACAGTAAACGAGGGTTTTCGCCTGAACGCCCGCGGCCACGGTCATAGCAATCAGGCTAAGACCGACCTTCAGCATCCTGGATTTGGCCAGGGAGTTGATCATGTTTTGCTCCATTGTGATGTGATGTTGTGTGCGTCGCCCGACCTCTGATTTTTTTATGCGGTTCGGGCAGGTCAGTTATGTAATGACCAAAATGCGAGCGGTTATTGTTGTAGCGCTGACGCCGTGGAACCTGCCAGCGCTGGCCGTCTCTGCATCTTATTGACGCATCAATTTGTCAACAGTTGCAATGAACGTCAATACAACGTGGGGTTATTTACACAGAGTGTGAGTAAGTGCAAGCAACGATAAAAAACAGTGTTTGTACGCTAAGCCAAAATTTAAAAAGGTGATAAAGCGCGCAATGCCGTGTGATTCTCTGGCAATAGCGCCTGATGACAGTGATTATCACCGTTAAAAAACGTCTTAAAGTTGTCGGTAAATGTTGAATATCTGAACGATTCCCCGTGCGTTATGACGTTCAGGCAGCGAAATATGCTGGCGTAATGGCATAAGAAATCAGCAAAAAGCAAAAGCCGGTCATAAGCAGAATGTGTCGCGAATTAAGAGAGGTGCTTTGATGCAGCAAGGGATGAAGAGCGGTGTTGAAGGATAATACGGTTTATCCCGGTGATGATTAATGGAACGCGTAAATTGATGGCTTTGCTTGATCGCTGCCGGGATGTGAGTCTGGTTCAGGGAAGGTCATCCGGTCGCCATGAATGGCGCCCCTACAGGATTATGCACTTTTGTAGGGTGCGTATTCATACGCACCAGGAAGATGTGCACGGCAGCCAGTAAACCTTCAGCCATCACCGAAGCCGGATAAAGGGTGGAGGGCGGGGCCGTGGAGTAAAGCGTCACACGCCATGGATGGCGTGTGCCGAGCGATCAGGGACAAGAGAGCGTCTTTACGGAGCGGTCCCGTATTTCACCCTGAGAGTGCAAATACGACAGACGAAAAAAAACCTGCTTTTTGCAAAGCAGGTTTCTTGAATGATGGTCGGCGAGAGAGGATTACGCTTCTCTGCGAGAAGCGCCCTGCGGGCCGTTGCTGACGCAACGTTGTCTCGCTGCGCTCGGCTCAAACCTCCTTCGGAGGTTCTCATCCTCTTTTGCTACGAACGAAAAAAGCCCGCTTTTTGCAAAGCGGGCTTTTCGAATATGGTCGGCGAGAGAGGATTCGAACCTCCGACCCACTGGTCCCAAACCAGTTGCGCTACCAAGCTGCGCTACTCGCCGATGGGGGCGAATATTACTGCCGTGACTTTAGAGCGTCAATCCCTTTTCCCGAAAATCCGCCTGATTGCCTGGAAAGCAAGCAGTGCCTTAAACACCTGCCTGCTCAATAAGATCCAGGCACGAATTACAGCGCTTTCGCACTGCTGGCAGTGGCAGGTGCCTGGCACCAGTTATTCGCTGCTTTAATACCGCCATCCGGCGAGGTATAACCCAGACACCCTAAAATGGTGTCAAACAGCTCAACATGACGATGGGTTTTGCCGACGCGCTGCTGCGCCTGTAACCGCTCAAAGTTGCTGCGGTTAGTCGGGTCCTGCAAATACTTATCGGACGCCCAGACAATCATCGGCACGCGGAACTGCTCCGGCGGCGCCATCTCGCGCGGCGTACCGTGCAGGTGCATATTTTCGCTGATCGACTCACCGTGGTCCGCGGCATAAAACACAATCGCCTTCTTATCACGCAGCTGATCCAGCACACTGTCCAGCATAGTATCAACATACAGAATCGAGTTGTCGTAGGCATTGATCAGCTGGGCTTTGCTGCACTTATCGTCCACGCCAATACATTCAGGCTGATAACGGGCAAACTCGCGCGGATAACGCTGCGAATAGAGATAGTGCGAACCTTTCGTGTGCAACACCACCAGATGCTTGCCTTTCGGGAAGCGCTGCAGCGAAGCCTGCAGCTCCGGCACCAGCAGCATATCGTCCACCGCTTTGCCCTGATTGCGCTTCTCAGAACCAATCTGCTCGCGGAACGAGAAGTTATTCACATCGGCGTTGTCGTAGAACCACACTTCGCTCTGCATGGCGAACAGCTCGGAGGTGAAGCCCAGCTCTTTCATCACCGCAAAAATGTTCTGCTCTTTCAGCGTACGGCCAGGGTTATCCATGGTGCCGCCCTCGCGCACAAACATGCAGCGCAGCGACAGCTTGGTGGCGGTATCACAGGATTCACCGCGGAATGCCACCAGATTCTTCTCTTTCGACAGCTTCGGCGTGGTATCGCGGTTATAGCCCAGCATGCCCATGTGATCCCAGCGCGTGGTCTCGCCAATCACAAACACTACATAGGTATCGTCAATGCCAGGCGGCGCTACATAGGTAAACTTCTTCGCCGGATCGAGCAACTCCTGGCTGTCCAGCTTCTCATCCACCTTGGTCCAGGCGAACAGGCCCAGCGCCGCAATCCAGTTCGAAGGCAGATAAGAGTGCGCCACTACGCCGCCATAGCTTGGCAGGTCGATATTGGTGATCTCTTCATTGGCTTTTTGCAGCTTGTCGAAGTAGCGAATCGGCAACCACACCAGCGCCACGCTCAGCAGCAGGATCACTGTAGGTTTCAGGCGCTGACCAGGGGTTTTCAGCTGTTCAATCAGTGTCAGGCTCAGGTTATTGCGCCAGATCAGCAGCAGCGGCAGTGCGCTCACCAGCACCATCCACAGCACAAAGTGCAGCCCGATAACCTCTTTAGAGAGATCGACATCGGTGGTCATGACCGACGCCACGATGCCGTAACCGATCACCACGTTAAAGAACGCCATGTAATAGGCGGCGGCCACCGAAATCACCACCAGCAGGCTGGCGATCACGCGATAAAACCATTTGCCACCCAGCGACAGCAGTCGCATCAGGAAGAAGGTCAGCAGTACGGCAGCGGTCACTTCCGCCGCGGCGGATAACCAGTTGGTGACGGTGGATTTCGTTAAGAAGCCGTCAAAACGGCGATAAAAGATTGGCAAATTCAATAAGATGCCAAGATAGAGCGCCAGCAAAAGCGACAACTTTTGCTGCGTTAAACTTTTAATGTAATTCATATAAATTTCTGTTCCCGACCTGGTGTCGATGCTTCAACCGTAAATGTGACTGTGCAAAGAGCGTAAGGTTCGCTTGCGTAGCAGAAAAGCGTGACCTGGCGAGTAGGATCGGGACGAATCTGAACCCAAATAATTACGATGATGCACGGAGCGCAGCAGTAGAACATTTAACCAATGGTAAGACCAGAAAATTCTTTAGTTCGATGGGATGCGGGATGGTGTTCGTGAAAAAAAAAGGCTCCCGCAGGAGCCTTTTATGCAGGCATCAACTTAGTTGATGATATTCAGTGTCACGTCGATGTTGCCGCGCGTCGCGTTTGAGTACGGACAAACAATGTGTGCCGCATCAACCAGCTTCTGCGCTTCCGCCGCATCCATCTCTGGCAGATGGATATTCAGTTTTGCTTCAATGCCAAAACCGGTGGGGATAGGGCCAATCCCTACTTCGCCCTCAATCCACGCGTCTTTTGGCATGGCGATTTTGTCGCGGCCGGCGACAAATTTCATCGCGCCGAGGAAGCAGGCAGAGTAGCCGGCAGCAAACAGCTGCTCCGGGTTCGTCACCTCGCCGCCCGCGCCGCCCATCTCTTTTGGCACGCCCAGCTTCACGTCCAGCACGTTATCAGACGAGGTGGCGCGGCCATCGCGGCCACCGGTTGCTTTGGCTTTGGCGGTGTAAATCACTTTTTCTAAAGACATCATAACCTCACTATTCGCTATATAATCGCGTGCTATTTATAAGGCACAGGGGAAAACTTCACTCTCAGGATGCCGCCGCAGCGACATCCCTGATGCTCAGGTGGCGCGATTCAGGTTGCCGCGCAGATCGTCCAGCTGCTGTTTCAGCGCCGCTATGGTGTCGGTATCGCAGGCGGTCGCGCACTGTACCGCTTCCGGAATGCTGGCGGCTTTTTCCTGCAGCGCGCGTCCCTGGTCGGTCAGCGTAACCACGACCTGGCGCTCATCCTGACGCGAACGCTGACGGCGCAGCAAACCGGCGCTCTCCAGTCGTTTCAGCAGTGGCGTCAGGGTGGCCGAATCGAGAAACAGCTTTTCACCAATCTCCGATACCGTCAGATCATCCTGATGCCACAGCACCAGCATCACCAGATATTGCGGATAGGTGATCTCCAGCGCCGCCAGCAGCTGGCGATAGACTTTATGCATCGCCAGGTTCGCCGAATAGAGCGCGAAACACAGATGCTGATCAAGCTGGAGTGGCGCAGGCTTCACTTTTTTGTCATCTTGATTACTGTTCATGCGACTCAATATAGATAGCGCGCTAGATAATTGCAAGCAACTTTTTCCTGGAGTGTGAAGATGCGTGATTCACTGGAAGAGCAGGCGCGCCGTTATGCCACGCAGGCACATGCCGATGCGGGCCAGCGTCGTAAATACACCGACGAACCCTATATTGTGCATCCGGCTGCCGTCGCGGAGCTGGTGCGCAGCGTCAGCGATGACGAAGCGATGATCGCTGCCGCCTGGCTGCACGACACGGTGGAGGACACCGCCAGTACTTTACAGGATATTGAAGAACACTTTGGTGCGCGCGTTGCACATCTGGTGGACATGCTCACCGACAGCGCCCAGCCGCAGGCGAAAAATCGTACCGCCCGTAAGCTGGCACACTTTCGCCACACTGCCGAAGCCTCGCCCGAGGCGCAAACCATCAAGCTGGCCGATATCATCGATAACACCCGTGCCATCGTGCAGTTCGATCCCAACTTTGCCCGGGTTTACCTGGTCGAGAAACAGATTCAGATTCAGCTGTTACAGCAGGGCGATCGGCGTTTGTGGCAGCAGGCGAATCACATCATTGAACAGGGCATCGCGCAGCTGGCAAAACCGCCGTACAGCGTGCCGGAGAGCTGGTTTGTCAAACAGGCGGCGAAATACGGTGGCTTAAGCTGAAAAAAACCCGCCGTGCAGGCGGGTCACAGAGAACCGATAGTCGGCGTTATTCCAGCAGCTGTCGGCCCAGATACGGATTGGCCTGCAGCAGTTTCATCAGTTTGCGAGCCGTGGCGGATGGGCGCGTACGTTGCGCTTCCCAGCTTTTTACTGACGAGACGCTCACCCCCATCACGCGGGCGAATTCATCCACCTGCATGCCGGTCATCTCGCGTAAACGCTGCGGTTCGGGAACGGAAACGGTATTGAGTGCAATTTCTGATACGGGAGTCTGTGCATCACGTGTCAAAACAATTTGCTCAAGACTGCTGAGTAATTCGACCATTGGATCTTTTATTTCCATAGAGAACTCCTTAAAACTCACTATGAAGCACGTGAAAGTAGAGAGGTAAGCGCCACCAGGCGCTGAAACCGGCCTTATCAGGCTGTATCCCGAAACAGTTTTCCCTTATCAGGGCGAAAATAGTGTTTTAATGAAACCGTTACGGGACACAGCCTGTTGCACACTGCGAAAAGATGTCAGGGCAATGCAACATTGAACCGGGTCTCTAAGTATGGGTCAGATCCCCGGTTTTGCTGCCTGTTTCCTGATTATTTTTTCTTCTTTCTTATACTGCAAACGGATCGATCACCATAAGTAACTGACCCGCCTGCACTTGCTGCCCGGCCTGGCGTTGCAGGCTGTGGATTTTGCCACTGACCGGCGCCACGATCGGGATTTCCATCTTCATGGATTCGAGAATGCCTACCGTGGCACCCGCGGTCACATCACTGCCTTCCGCCACCAGCCATTGCCACACGCTGCCCGCCACCTGGCTCTCCACGCTGTGACAGCCCGCCGGCACCACCACTTCCTCGCTGCTCTGCGCCTGCAGCTGGCTGTCGAAGGTGAACTGGCCATCGGCGCGCCAGCGTGCCAGCTCGGCGTCAAACGCCTGCTGACGCTGCTGCTGGAACGCGTCGATCTCCGTCGCCTGGGCAGTCAGCAGCGCCTGATAGTCGGCGAGGCGAAATTCCCCGGCTTCCACGCGCAGCGGATAATCGCCCCACGGGAAACGTTCGCGGATTTGCAGCAGTTCGTCGGCACTGACCGGATAAAAACGGATTTGGTCGAAGAAACGCAGCAACCACGGCTGGGTAAAGGCGCTGGTGCGGCGATCGCGGTTCCACATCTGCAGCGTACGTCCGACGAACTGATAGCCGCCCGGCCCTTCCATGCCATAAACACACAGATACGCGCCGCCGATGCCCACCGAGTTTTCCGCCGTCCAGGTGCGCGCCGGGTTGTATTTGGTGGTCACCAGTCGGTGACGCGGATCGAGTGGCGTTGCCACCGGCGCGCCGAGATAGACATCGCCCAGCCCCATCACCAGATACGAGGCGCTGAACACAATCTGTTTCACCGCCTCCACGCTATCGAGCCCGTTGATGCGCCGGATAAACTCAATGTTGCTCGGGCACCAGGGCGCATTCGAACGCACCGACTGGCTATAGCGTGTTACGGCTTCACGGCAGGCGGCATCATCCCAGCTGAGCGGCAGCCACACGGTGCGCGACGGCACAGCCGCGTCGGCGAGGTCGCCCAGCAGATTATCAGCGTGCAAAATTTGCGCCAACAGCTCACTTCTTGCGCACTGCTGCGCATCATAATGCACCTGTAACGAGCGGATGCCGGGCGTCAGCTCCAGCTGACCCGCCAGCGGATGCGCCTCCAGCCACTGCATCAGGGCGTGAACGCGGAAACGCAGCGCAATGTCCAGTGTCAGCGCGCCATACTCCACCAGCAGAAAACGGTCGCCTGCGGCGCGCACGCACAGTGCAGGCCGCCCGGCGGTTGCTGCATGCTGGTGCAATATTGGATCGATCAACGGCAGCGCTGGCACCACGCGCACCGCATCCGGTTGCAGATGCGCGATCTCACGACGCTGCGCCTGCGCCAGACGATCGGCATCAGCAAGGGCGATCGGCACAAAGCGCAGTCGATCGCCCGCTTTGAGCTGACCCAGCTTCCACAGATCGGCGTCGATCACCGTCGCCGGACAGACAAAGCCGCCCAGCGAAGGGCCGTCCGGACCAAGGATCACCGGCATATCACCGGTAAAATCTACCGTGCCAAAGGCATAGGCGTTGTCGTGAATATTGGACGGATGCATGCCCGCCTCGCCGCCGTCGCTGCGTGCCCAGTCAGGTTTCGGGCCGATCAGCCGAATCCCGGTGCGGCTGGAGTTGTAGTGCACCTGCCACTCAGCAGCGAAAAATTCGTCGATATCGTCATCGGTAAAGAAGGCAGGTGCGCCGTGCGGACCATAAATAACGCGCAGCTGCCATTCACCGTTAAGCGGCGGCAGCAGCGTCTCAGGCAGGCGCGCCGCCGCAGCCTGACGCGGCGCGGCCAGCTGCAGCACGTCGCCGGCGCGCAGCGCCCGCCCGGCGTGACCGCCAAACTTACCCAGCGTAAAGGTACTGCGGCTGCCCAGATAGCGCGGTGTATCCAGCCCGCCCGCCAGCAGCAGATAGCTGCGGCAGCCGTCGCGCACGTCGCCCAGCGTCAGGGTTTGCCCGGCCTGCGCATGCAGCACCTGATGCATCGCCAGCGGCTGACTGTCGAGGGTGGCCGCCAGCGGCGCGCCGCTCAGTACAAAGCTGCATGCCTGATTAAAGCGCAGCGTCGGACCGCGCAGCGTGATTTCCAGCCCGGCCGCCTGTGCCTCGTTACCCAGCAGGCGGTTGCCGAGCTGGAAGGCGCGGCTGTCGAACGGCCCGGAAGGCGGTACGCCGACGTGCCAGTAGCCGACGCGGCCCGGCGCATCCTGCACCGTGGTGAGGGTGCCGCCGCTGAGGATATCCAGCGTTGGCGGCTGCCACGCCACGCTGCCGAGCGTGGCGGTAATGATGCGCCCCTGCTGCACGTCCGGCAGCGTACAGAGCTGACGCAGCCAGCGCAGGTTGGTCTCGATGCCATACAGCTCACTCTGCGCCAGCGCCGCGATCATGCCGTCGAGCGCGCGCTGGCGATCGGCCGCGTGCACGAGGATCTTCGCCAGCATCGGATCGTAAAACGGTGAAACTTCCATGCCGCTCTCTACGCTGCTGTCGATGCGCAGCGTAGCGTGATCGAGCGCCGTCGGGAACTGCACGTGGCTGAGCAGTCCGGCGCTTGGCTGAAACTGCTTCGCCGGATCCTCAGCGTACAGCCGTACCTGAATAGCATGGCCCTGCGCCTCCGGTTGCAGCGTCGCCAGCGGCGGCAGACGCTGCTGCGCCAGTTCGACCATCCAGCGCACCAGATCCACGCCGTACACCAGTTCAGTGACGCCATGCTCGACCTGCAGGCGGGTATTCACCTCCAGGAACCAGAATTGCTGGCTGGCCTCATCGTAGACATACTCCACCGTGCCGGCGCTGCGATAGTTAACCGCGCGCGCCAGCCGTACGGCGGTGGCCTGCAACTGCGCGCGCACCGCATCGCTCAGCCGCGGCGCGGGCGTCTCCTCCAGCACCTTCTGATTACGGCGCTGCGCCGAGCAGTCGCGTTCGCCCAGCGCAATCACGTCGCCCCGACCATCGCCAAAAATCTGTACCTCGATATGCCGCGCCCGGGCGATAAATTTCTCTAAGAAGACGCCATCGTCGGCGAAGTTGTTACCTGCCAGCCGCTTCACGCGGGTAAAGGCTTCCTCCAGCTCGTCCGCGCTGTTGCAGCGCTGCATCCCAATGCCGCCACCGCCGGCGGTACTTTTCAGCATCACCGGATAGCCAATCTGTTGCGCGGCGGCCTGTGCCTGCTGCAGGGAAGTCAGCAGGCCGCTGCCCGGCAGCAGTGGCACCGCGTTCTGCTCAGCCAGTTCGCGCGCGCGATGTTTCAGGCCAAACGCCCGCATCTGCGCCGCATCCGGCCCGAGAAAATGCAGGCCCGCCGCTTCGCAGCGCGTGACAAACTCCGGTTTTTCACTGAGAAAGCCATAGCCCGGATGCAGCGCCTGCGCGCCGCTCTGCGCGGCAATCGCCAGCAGTTTGTCCTGGTTGAGATAGGTGTCGCGCACCTGGCCCTCGCCCAGCGACCAGGCTTCATCGGCCAGCCGCACGTGGCGCGCATGGCGATCGGCTTCGGCATAGACGGCAATCGCCCGGATATTCATGGCCTGCAGGGTACGGATGATACGCACGGCAATCGCGCCACGGTTGGCAATCAATACGCGATCAATCATGACTGAATACTCTTATTGCGGCAGGTCGTCCTGCACCAGCTGTGACGGCGTAAAACGGGTCGTCCCGTTGCGTCAGAGAATCACCACACGCTGACAGCAATCGGCGTCGGGTTGTAACCGTTACAGGGATTGTTGAGCTGCGGACAGTTGGAGATCAGCACCAGAATGTTCATCTGCGCCACCATCTCAACATACTTACCCGGCGCGGAGATGCCATCGGCAAACGTCAGGCCGCCGTCGTGGGTCACCGGCACATTCATGAAGAAGTTAATGTTGTGCGTGATATCGCGGCGCGTCAGGCCAGACTCCGGATGCGCGGCGACCGCCAGCATCCAGCTGTCACGGCAGGAGTGCATGTGGCGCTTTTCGAGGTCATAACGCACCGTATTACTCTCGCACGAGCAGGCGCCGCCGAGCGTATCGTGACGGCCACAGGTATCGGCGGTGATGGTCAGCATCGGCCGATCAAGATTAGAACGCAGCACGCTGCCGGCCGTGAGAAACACGTTGTGCTGGCCGCGCAGCGTCTCGCTCATGCTGTAGCGCTCGGCGGTATCGTCGGCGTTGAAAAACAGCGTATCCGCCGCCTGATTGCCTTCCAGATCGGTAATGCGCAGCGTTTCTCCAGCGGCAATGCGCTGCAGCCAGTAATCACCGGCGTCGATCTGCTGCTGCAGACGCGCCTGCGCCGGGTTTCGTTCACTCTCTTTGATCATCACACTTCTCCCTGCAGTTGATAGAGGGCGTTATTGCGCAGGCCGCGCTGGTTTTCCGCGCGCTGCAGACAGATTTCCGGCAGCGGCGCGCGCTGCGCATCCAGCGTCAGCTGCAGCGGCTGACGCGGATAATCGCTTGCCGGGCTGAGCGGGTGCGGACAGGTGTGCAGCAGCACCAGCGTGTCCATGGCGAAACGCAGCCGAACCTGCGCGCCGGCTTGGCCCTGGCGCTCCAGCGTTAAACGCCCGCGGTCATCGGCGCGTACCTGCGCAAACAGATTGAGGCAGGCCGCCATGTCGCGCTGGCCAAGGCCATATTTCGCCAGCTCGACCAGGAAGCTGTCGTAGCCGTTTTGATGGCGCAGGTTGCGCGCCTGCTGATAGTCGCTGATCCCATAGCGCGCGGCCGTTTGTGCCGCGTTCAGCGTGCCGCACACGCTCTCGTGCCAGCCGAAACTGTCGTGTTCAATGCCGCAGAAAATGCGCCCCATGTCCGAGTAGAGACAGTGGCCGGCGGTGAGCCGGAAAGTGTGCTGGCATTTGAGCGTATCCGGCGCGTTGTAGCGCTCCAGCAGGTTTTCCGGGTTATAAAACAGCAGGCTGGCGCTGGCGCCGCCCTCCACATCAGTCAGCGTCAGCGCGCTGCCGCTGCGCATGACAAAAGACCAGTGCGCCCCGGCGGGCAGCAGGGTTTGGTATGGCTGCATCGTGCTCTCCTTTAAGCCACCTGCGTTGCGGACAGCACTTCAGCGGCGGGCTGAGTGCGATCCAGCGGCAGGTCGTAAGTGATAGTGGCGCCCCAGGCTTGCGGCGCGTGCGGATCGTGGCGCAGTTTGTCGAACACCAGCAGGCGTGACGCGAGGCTGAAGCCCTCTTTCAGATCGTGGGTGATCATGAAAATGGTCAGCTGATGCTGCTGCCACAGCTGGGTAATCAGCTGATGCATCTCGCTGCGAATACCGGGATCGAGCGCGCCGAAAGGTTCATCCAGCAGCAGAATGCGCGGCTGTTTCATCAGCGCCTGCGCCAGGGCCAGACGTTGCTGCATGCCGCCCGACAGCTGATGCGGATATTTGCTCTGCGCCTGTTCCAGTCCGACCTGCGCCAGCATTGCCTGCGCGCGCTGGCGAATCGCCTGACGTTTGCGTCCCCAGACGCGTCCCAGCCAGCGTGCGCTGCTGAACTCGTCAGCCAGCATCACGTTGCCGAGCACCGTCAGATGCGGAAACACCGAGTAGCGCTGAAACACCACGCCGCGATGGGCATCCGGCTCGTCGGGAATCGGTGCGCCATCCAGCAGCAGCTCGCCTTTGGTCGGCGCTTCGGTGCCGAGCAGCATATTCAGAAACGTGGTTTTGCCGCAGCCGGACGCGCCGACAATCGCCACGAACTCGCCGCGCTCGACCTGCATATTCAGCCGCTCCAGCACCACCTGATCGCCGTAGTGTTTTTCCAGATTTTTCAGTTGCAGTAAGGGCATCGCGCGTTCCTTATTTGGCGTGATACCACGGCCAGCAGCGTCGGCTGACGAGCCGCAGCAGCAGGTCGAGGGCAAAGGCCAGCAGGGTAATCCATGCCACGTACGGCAGAATCACATCCATGGCCAGATAGCGGCGCATCAGGAAGATGCGATAACCGAGACCTTCCGTGGCCGCAATCGCTTCGGCAGCAATCAGGAACAGCCACGCCGAACAGAGCGACAGCCGCACCGCATCGCACAGGCGCGGCATCAGCTGCGGCAGAATCACTCGCCACAGAATCTGCGCGCTATGCGCACCCAGCGTCTGCGCCTTGACCAGCTGCTCCTGCGGGATTTTCTGCACCTGCAGTTGCAGATCGCGGGCGATCAGCGGCGTGATGCCGATAACGATCAGCACCACTTTGGAGACTTCGCCAAGGCCAAAGCAGATAAACAGAATGGGCAGAATTGCCAGCGGCGGCACCAGCGCAAACAGCGTCACCAGCGGCGCCAGCACCGCGCGCACCACCGGCAGCGCGCCGGTGAACAGGCCGATTGCCAGCGCCAGCAGCGCGCTGATAACAACGCCGCTCAGCAAACGCAGCAGGCTGGCGGCGGTATCGCTCCACAGCAGATACTCGCCGGTGCGCGGGCTGGGCTGAAACGCCATCCGGCTGATGGCCTCGCCCATGGCGTTGAATCCCGGCAGCAGTTTGTCTGCCGCGTTCAGGCTGAGGCGCGCATCCGACGCGAACAGATAGACCAGCAGCACCGCCAGCAGCGGCAGAATGCCAAGCAGCAGGCGGCCGAGCGGCAGCGGTTGGTAGTTGATCAATTTACGCATCGGCAGCGTCTCGCTTACAGCTGACCGGCAGCGGCCAGTTTGGTGAAGGTGTCGGTAAAGCGCAGTTTGATGTTGCCGGCATCGCCCCAGTTACCGGCCGGGGTAGCGACCCCTACCGCATCGGCCCCCGGCGCGCCTTCGCCCAGCAGACCGTGTTTAAAGGAGAATTCGGCCACCAGCTGCATCGTGGCTTTTAACTGCGGGCTATCGACAAAATCCAGCGTGGTTTTGGCATCGCTGAACAGGTGTGTCGCGGCAAGCTGCTGATCAAAACCGGCCAGATCGGTACCGGATGCCTGCGCCATCTGCGTGCGCGCCGCTTTGGCACTGTCGCTCTGTCCGGCCATGCTGTGCAGCGTCTCGTACCAGGCGCCGGTCAGCGCTTTGCCGAGCTGAGGATAATTGTTGAGCGTGGCGGTGTTGACCACCAGCAGGTCGAGGATTTCGCCCGGGATCTGCGCTGAGGAGAACACCAGATGGCTGTCCGGCTGCTTCTCTGCTTCCGCCAGCAGCGGATTCCACGTGACGATGGCGTTAACGTCAGCAGTACCAAATGCCGCCACCAGATCGGCATCGGCGGTATTAACCACCCTGACGTCTTTCTCGCTCATGCCGGATTTCTCCAGCGCGCGCGCCAGCAGATAGTGTGAGACCGAGAGTTCGACGAGGTTGATGGGTTTGCCTTTCAGCGCGCTGACGCTGTCCGCGCCTTTAAGCAGAATGCCGTCGTTACCGTTGGAGTAGTCGCCGACAATCAGCGCGGTGCTGTCGACGCCGCCAGTGGCCGGAATGGTCAGCGCATCCATGTTGGTCATGGTGCAGCCGTCAAAGCCACCTGCGGTGTACTGATTAACCGACTCGATATAGTCGTTAACCTGCACAAACTGAATATCAATGCCGTACTTATCGGCCCACTTTTTCACGATGCCGCTTTGCTGGGCGTAATCCCACGGCATCCAGCCAGCGTAGATGGACCAGCAAAGCTTAAAGGAAGGTTTAGCGGCGGCCAGCGACGGAACGCTGAACAGGGCGACGCTGCAAATCAGCAGCAGGCGCAGACAGGCTTTAATCATGATGATTCCTCTGGCGTTAACGGACGAAAATCAGGCAGGAGGCGGCGAGCAACGTTCTCGCTTTCCTCCCGGGCTTTTTTCCCGCCGTGTAACCGTCAGAGGACGGTCGGTCACTCTCGGACCAGCATCTCGCGATCGGAACCCTAGTGACCCATTGCAAATTGTGTGGCGACGTCGGTTGCCCGCGATCGCTCCTGCATCTGCCAGAAAGCAGGCAATATCAATGCCAGGTTGCTATCAGCCTGAATTACATATGTTATTGCACAGCGCTGCGCTCGCAGGCAGGCTGCGCTGCACAGTTGTGCAGCAGGCACGCACCAGCGTGAAGCACTGCAGACCAGCCGTTGTACAGCCGGGGCCATTGCACTATTCTTTAGGACCTTTCCCAGCGAATCGAATTTAGCCATCGTCACAACAGGAGTTGAATTATGGCGTCAGGAATTTCCCGCATCTGGATGCGTAGCGGCATGCTGCTGACCGGCGTGCTACTTGTGCTGCAGCTTACCGCCTGCGGCGATAAAGAGGGCGATCAGCGCAAAGCCTTTACTGATTTTCTGCAAAACACCGTGATGCGCAGCGGTGAACATCTGCCCAGCCTGAGCGAAAACCAGAAGCAAACCTTCGGTAACTACGCCAGTGATTACGCCATCCTGTATGGCTTCTCGCAGCAGGTGAATCAGGCGGTGGATCAGGGCATGCGCCCGGTGGTTGATGAGCTGGCGGCCATCCGCGTGCCGCAGGATTATCTGACACGCCGCGACAGCCTGCGCCAGGCGAGCGGCAATCTGAGCGTGCTGACGCAGCAGATTCAGAGCGCCAAGATGCAGGCCGACAGCAGCAAAGCCACGCTGAAGCAGCCGGACGATCTGAAGAAAGTGTACGACAGCGTGTACGCCAAAGTGGTGACGCAGCCAGCCAGCACGCTGATCCCGCTGCTGCCGCAGCTGCAGGCGCTGAGCCAGTCGGCAGTTCAGGCCGGCGATTATCTGCAGTCGCAGGGCGCACGCGTCAGCTTCAATGACGGCGGCGTTCAGTTCCCGACGCAGGAGCAGGCCACGCAGTACAACACGCTGATGAGCAATCTCGCCAGCAACACGCAGGCGCTGACCCAGGCACAAAATGCCGTACAGGGCGGTTTGCAGTAAGCCGTTCAGCGGGCAGTTCTCCACTGCCCGCTTTTCAGATTTTCGTCACTTCCTTACATCGCCTTTTTCTGTCAGCACAGAGTGTGATCTGGCGCATTTTCAACCAAAAATAGTTTGTGATCTCAATCACATTTGTGAAACAAACCGGCCCAGGTGAAAGGTGATTTTTGTCACATTTCTACCGCTGTTGCGCGCATTTTTTCGCCGGCGTTGCTTTCTTACAGGGTATTTTTGTGATCAAAGTCACCTTTAATCCCCCTGCCCACCCCAACTTAGCGTGATATGTATCACACTTTTTCCTGACGCTACGCAGTGTAATCAACTAGTGCTAGAGTCCGCGTGCATACAGTAATGCCACGGCCCCCGCCGTAACGTCTTAACAAAAACAAACGCGCTCTCTTATTGCAGCGCGTCTCAATAAGGGGTGGGTTTATGTCCTCATCAGTCAAGGTCAAGGTTCAGAGCTTTGGTCGCTTTCTGAGTAATATGGTGATGCCAAACATCGGTGCGTTTATCGCCTGGGGTATCATCACAGCACTGTTCATTCCAACCGGATGGATTCCTAACGAAACGCTGGCCAAGCTGGTCGGCCCGATGATTACCTACCTGCTGCCGTTGCTCATCGGCTTCACCGGTGGTCGTCTGGTGGGTGGCGATCGCGGCGGCGTGGTCGGTGCCATCACCACCATGGGCGTGATCGTCGGTGCCGATATGCCGATGTTCCTTGGCTCGATGATTGCCGGTCCGCTGGGCGGCTGGGCGATCAAGTCGTTTGACCGCGCGGTTGACGGCAAAATCAAAAGCGGCTTCGAGATGCTGGTCAACAACTTCTCGGCCGGTATTATCGGTATGCTGCTGGCGCTGCTGGCCTTCCTCGCTATCGGTCCGCTGGTAGAAGGTCTGTCGCACATTCTCGCCGCCGGCGTAAACCTGATGGTGCAGAACAACCTGCTGCCGCTGACCTCAATCTTTGTTGAACCGGCGAAAATCCTGTTCCTCAATAACGCCATCAACCATGGTATCTTCTCGCCGCTGGGTATCCAGCAGGCCAGCGAAGCGGGCAAATCGATCTTCTTCCTGATTGAAGCGAACCCGGGTCCGGGTATGGGCGTGCTGGTTGCTTATATGATCTTTGGCCGCGGCAGCGCCAAGCAGTCGGCGGGCGGTGCAGCGATCATCCACTTCCTTGGCGGTATCCACGAAATCTACTTCCCGTACGTGCTGATGGCGCCGCGCCTGCTGCTGGCAGTAATCCTCGGCGGTATGACCGGTGTGTTCACCCTGACGCTGCTGAACGGCGGTCTGGTATCACCGGCCTCACCAGGTTCGATTCTGGCCGTGCTGGCGATGACGCCAAAAGGCGCTTACTTCGCTAACATCGCGGCTATCGTTGCGGCTTTCGCCGTCTCCTTCGTGGTCTCCTCGATTCTGCTGAAAACCAGCAAAGTAAAAGAAGAAGACGACATTGAAGCAGCGACCCAGCGCATGAAAGACATGAAAGCGCAGTCAAAAGGCCAGGCCGTTGCCGGTTCACCGGTGGTTGCCGATGCCAGCAGCGTTGACGTCAGCCACGTGCGCAAAATCATCGTCGCCTGTGATGCCGGTATGGGCTCCAGCGCCATGGGCGCAGGCGTGCTGCGCAAGAAGGTGCAGGATGCGGGCCTGAGCAATATCTCTGTGACCAACAGCGCGATTAACTCGCTGCCGGGCGATGTTGATCTGGTGATTACTCACCGCGATCTGACCGAACGTGCGATGCGTCAGGCGCCACAGGCGCAGCACATCTCGCTGAACAACTTCCTCGACAGCGCGCTGTACACCAACCTGACTGAGCGTCTGGTGGCGGCGAACCGCAGCGAAGCCCACCGTGAAACAGTGCAGACCGCGCTGGCAGACAGCTATGACGACGGCAGCGCGCACCTGTTCAAACTGGGCGCTGATAACGTGTTCCTCGGCCTGAGCGCCAGCAATAAAGAGCAGGCGATTCGCTTCGCAGGCGAGCAGCTGGTGAAAGGCGGTTACGTGCAGCCGGAATACGTTGAAGCGATGCTGGCTCGCGAGCAGCTGACGCCAACCTACCTCGGTGAATCCATCGCTGTGCCGCACGGCACCGTCGAAGCCAAAGACCGCGTGCTGAAAACCGGCGTGGTATTCTGTCAGTATCCGGCCGGCGTGCAGTTTGGCGATGAGCCGGACGAAGTCGCGCGACTGGTGATTGGTATTGCCGCACGCAATAACGAACACATTCAGGTGATCACCAGCCTGACCAATGCGCTCGACGACGATAGCGTAATTGAGAAGCTGGCGAACACCACCAGCGTGCAGGATGTGCTGGATCTGCTGTCTGGCAGCACTGCCAACGCGTAATTCGCGGTTTTAACTTCCCTGGGGCGGGCAAGCCCGTCCCCACTTTCCGGGGCGGACATGCCCGCCCCTTCGTCATTTGATATGGGTCAAATTTATGAAAGCGTTACATTTTGGAGCAGGTAACATCGGCCGTGGATTTATCGGTAAGCTGCTGGCGGATGCCGGTATCGAACTGGTGTTTGCTGATGTGAATCAGGTGGTGCTTGATGCCCTTAACGCCCGTCATGAGTATCCGGTTCACGTGGTGGGCGAGCAGGCGCAGGTTGAAATCGTTACCGGCGTCAGCGCGGTGAACAGCACCAGCGACGACATCGTCACGCTGATCGCTGAGGTTGATATCGTTACCACGGCGGTTGGTCCGCAGATCCTTGAGCGCATCGCGGGCAGCGTGGCGCAGGGTCTGGCCAAACGCAGTGACAACGGTAATGTCCGTCCGCTGAATATCATCGCCTGTGAAAACATGGTGCGCGGCACCAGCCAGCTGAAGCAGCACGTACTGAAGGCGCTGCCGCAGCAGTATCATGCGTGGGTTGAAGAGCATGTTGGCTTTGTTGATTCGGCAGTTGACCGCATTGTGCCGCCATCTGAAGCCGGCAGCACCGATCCGCTGGAAGTTACCGTAGAAACCTTCAGCGAGTGGATCGTCGACAAAACCCAGTTTAAAGGCGCGCTGCCGGACATTCCTGGCATGGAGCTGACTGATAACCTGATGGCGTTCGTCGAGCGCAAGCTGTTTACCCTCAACACCGGCCACGCCATTACCGCTTATCTCGGTAAGCTCGCCGGTCACGCCACCATTCGCGAAGCCATTCTCGACCAGAAAGTACGTGCCGTGGTGCAGGGCGCGATGCAGGAGAGCGGCGCGGTGCTGATCAAGCGTTATGGTTTTGATGCGGAGAAACATGCCGCGTATATCCAGAAAATCCTCACGCGTTTCGAAAACCCGTACCTGAAAGATGACGTCGAGCGCGTCGGCCGTCAGCCGCTGCGTAAGCTGAGTGCCGGCGATCGCCTGATCAAGCCAACGCTGGGCACGCTGGAGTATCAGCTGCCGCACGCCAGCCTGGTGCAGGGCATTGCCGCCGCGATGCACTATCGCAGCGAAGCCGATCCGCAGGCGCAGGAGCTGGCGTCACTGATCGCGCAGAAAGGCCCACAGGCGGCGCTGGCGGAGATTTCTGGCCTTGATGCCAATAGCGAAGTAGTGAGCTCAGTGGTGAGCGCTTACCACGCTATGGCATAATGCGCGCCCTTTAGTGGTCAATTCGGGCACGGCAGCCGCGTGCCCGTCGACGGTAGCTGAATGATGCAGGCAATAATGGAAGAGAAGCAGGCTTTTGAAAACCGGGTGCTTGAGCGGCTGAACGCCGGTCGTTCGGTGAGAAGCTTCCTGATCGCCGCTGTCGAACTGCTGGCGGAAGCAGTCAATCTGCTGGTGCTGCAGGTCTTTCGCAAAGACGACTACGCGGTGAAATATGCGGTGGAACCGCTGCTGCTGGGCGACGGCCCGCTGGGCGAGCTGTCGGTACGCCTGAAGCTTATCTACGGCCTGGGGGTGATCAATCGCCACGAATACGAAGACTGCGAGCTGCTGCTGGCGCTGCGTGAGGAGCTGAATCACGACACCAGCGACTACCGCTTTACCGACGATGAAATACTCGGCCCGTTCGGCGAACTGCACTGCGTGCTGGCCTGGCCGCCGCAACCCGATTTCACCCGCGACGACGCCGCGCTGCGCGCCATGCAGCAGCAGCGCTACCTGCAGATGGTGCGATCCACCATGGTGCTGTCGCTGACCGAGCTGATTTCCCGTATCTCACACAAGCAGGCCTTCAAGAAGCCCGCCGTGTAACGCTTCCCCTGCGGCGCTGTTGCCACGCGCCGCTGTTCTCTCCGCCGCAGACAAATTATTACGCAGGATATTGATGCAGCGCTTTTTTTGGCGGTTGATGATTTTGCCAACAATCGTCAGATAGCGATATACTTACCGCTCCTGTGGCAAACAGACGACATCCTTATGAAATACGATACATCTGAACTCTGCGACATCTACCATGAAGAAGTGAACGTTGTTGAACCGCTTTTTTCGAACTTTGGTGGGCGCACCTCATTCGGTGGTCAAATTACCACAGTGAAATGTTTCGAAGACAACGGCCTGCTGTATGACCTGCTCGAAGAGAACGGTCGCGGTCGCGTGCTGCTGGTCGATGGCGGCGGCTCAGTGCGGCGCGCGCTGGTTGATGCTCAGTTAGCAAGACTGGCGGCGCAAAACGAGTGGGAAGGCATCGTGGTGTACGGCTCGGTTCGCCAGGTCGATGAACTGGAAGAGCTGGAGATCGGCATTCAGGCGATTGCGGCCATTCCGGCTGGCGCCGCAGGCGAAGGCATCGGTGAGAGCGACGTGCGGGTTAACTTCGGCGGCGTCACCTTCTTCTCCGGCGATCATCTCTACGCCGACAACACCGGCATGATCCTGTCTGAAGACGCACTCGACATCGAGTAAGCGACAAACAAAAACGGGTGCCGCGGCACCCGTTGGTTTAAGCGCTGAGGCTTAAACTTCTTCCATTTTTCCCAGCAGTGCACGCAGGCGCTCCTGCCATACATGCTGCTCTTCTTTCAGATGCTGATTTTCACGCGCCAGCGCTTCGTGATTGCCGGATGCCTGGCTCATTTCATTTTTCAGGTTATTGTTCTGCTCTTTCAGCTCTTCAATTTCCATCTGCAGCAGGGTGATGGTATCAATCGCCTGCTGTACTTTCGCTTCCAGTTTCTCGAATACTTCAAATGACATCTTTCTGACCTCTCCTAAATCGTGCAAGGCGTTGATAGACCGGGCGTGCCTTAAAATAGTGCGTCCAGCCACGATGTCCCGATTGTATGTAGCCACACCCGGCAAGTCCAGCAGCACAAGGCCTGCGAGGGAAGTCTGTAACACTTTTCAGTTTATACCTGGAAAACGCGCAACTTCGCGCATTTTGCGCGCGGTCACACGCGCAGGGTGCAGCGCAGCGGGGGTTTTTGGCCCTAAACACAGGCAAAAGACGCGAAAACGCGCATTTTTATGACACGGCACACAAAATTCGATTTCGCTATTTCTCGTTTATGCTCGTTAACGATAAATTCACATCAACCCTACATTAGAGCTGGGCGACTCAAGGATTGAGAACAAAAACTGATAAAATTTAACCTCGCTTCAGGAATTCCATTATGAGTCAGACAACGAACACACTCAAAGGTCAGTGCATCGCCGAGTTTCTCGGTACCGGTTTGATCATCTTTTTTGGTGCCGGCTGTGTGGCGGCGCTGAAGCTGGCCGGTGCCGCATTCGGCCAGTGGGAAATTTGTATCATCTGGGGTCTTGCTGTCTCCATGGCGGTTTATCTGAGCGCAGGCGTATCCGGCGCTCACCTCAATCCGGCAGTCACGGTTGCCCTGTGCCTGTTCGCCAACTTCGAAGGCCGCAAAGTTTTACCTTATATTGTGTCGCAAATCGCTGGCGCGTTCTGTGCGGCGGCGCTGGTCTACGGTCTTTACTACAATCTGTTCTTTGATTACGAAGCCAGCCACCAGATGGTACGCGGCAGCGTGCAAAGCCTCGATCTGGCCGGTATCTTCTCCACCTATCCGAACCCGCACATCACCGTGGCGCAGGCGTTCCTGGTAGAAATGGTGATTACTGCCGTGCTGATGGCGGTGATCATGGCGCTGACCGACGATGGCAACGGCGTACCGCGTGGCCCGCTGGCGCCGCTGCTGATTGGTCTGCTGGTGGCGGTGATTGGCGGTTCCATGGGTCCGCTGACCGGCTTCGCCCTGAACCCGGCGCGTGACTTCGGTCCGAAGCTGTTCGCCTTCTTCGCGGGCTGGGGTAACGTGGCGTTCACCGGTGGTAAAGATATTCCTTACTTCCTGGTGCCAATTTTTGGCCCGCTGGTCGGTGCCTGCCTCGGAGCCTTCGGTTACCGTGCGCTGATTGGCCGTCACCTGCCGGGCAACCTTGCAGAAACCAGTAAAACAGAAAAACCGGTCGCGCGCGCTGAGCAGCGTAAAGCGTAAGTTTCATCGTTAATCATCAGGAAACCATAATGACTACGACTGATAAAAAATATATTGTCGCGCTCGATCAGGGCACAACCAGCTCACGTGCCGTGGTGCTCGATCATGACGCCAACATCGTCGCCGTCTCACAGCGCGAATTCACCCAGATCTACCCGAAAGCCGGCTGGGTTGAACACGATCCGATGGACATCTGGGCCTCGCAGAGCTCCACGCTGGTGGAAGTGCTGGCGCACGCTGATATCCGTTCTGACCAGATCGCCGCCATCGGTATCACCAACCAGCGTGAAACCGCGATTGTCTGGGACAAAGAGACCGGCAAACCAATTTACAACGCCATCGTCTGGCAGGATCCACGTACCGCCGACTACTGTAACAAGCTGAAGAAAGAGGGTCTGGAAGAGTACATCCAGCACACCACCGGCCTGGTGATTAACCCGTACTTCTCCGGCACCAAGGTGAAGTGGATTCTCGACCATGTGGAAGGCGCGCGCGAGCGGGCAAAACGCGGCGAACTGCTGTTCGGCACCGTCGACACCTGGCTGGTGTGGAAAATGACCCAGGGCCGCGTGCACATCACCGATCACACCAACGCATCGCGTACCATGATGTACAACATCCACAAGCTGGAGTGGGATGCGCGCATGCTGGAGATTCTGGATATTCCGCGTGAAATGCTGCCGGAAGTGAAAGGATCGTCCGAAATCTACGGCCAGACTAACATTGGTGGTAAGGGCGGTACGCGTATTCCTATCGCCGGTATCGCCGGTGACCAGCAGGCTGCGCTGTATGGTCAGCTGTGTGTGCAGCCTGGTATGGCGAAAAACACCTACGGCACCGGCTGCTTTATGCTGATGAACACCGGTACCGAAGCGGTTACCTCAACTCACGGTCTGCTGACCACCATCGCCTGCGGTCCACGCGGCGAGGTGAACTACGCGCTGGAAGGTGCCGTGTTCATCGGTGGTGCGTCCATTCAGTGGCTGCGCGATGAGATGAAGCTGATCAGCGATGCGGGCGACTCCGAATACTTCGCGATGAAAGTCAAAGACACCAACGGTGTGTACATGGTGCCGGCCTTTACCGGTCTTGGCGCACCGTACTGGGACCCGTATGCGCGCGGCGCAATCTTCGGTCTGACCCGTGGTGCCAACGCCAACCACATCATTCGCGCCACGCTGGAGTCCATCGCTTACCAGACGCGTGATGTGCTGGAAGCAATGCAGAACGATGCCGATACCCGCCTGCAGTCGCTGCGCGTGGATGGCGGTGCGGTGGCCAACAACTTCCTGATGCAGTTCCAGTCCGATATTCTCGGGACGCGCGTGGAGCGTCCGGAAGTGCGCGAAGTGACCGCGCTGGGTGCAGCGTACCTTGCCGGTCTGGCGGTCGGCTTCTGGAACGATCTGGAAGAAGTTCGTGCTAAAGCCGTGGTGGAACGCGAATTCCGTCCAAGCATTGAAACCACCGAACGCAACGTACGCTATGCCGGCTGGAAAAAAGCCGTGGCACGCGCCCAGGCGTGGGAAGAAGAAGAGTAACACTGTGCTGACCCGCGGCGCCCTGCCGCGGGTTTTTCCCGTCCCCCTGCCCCGCTGTGCTACACTGCCCGCCTGTTTTTTGTCAGGTGCAGACCATGAAACGAGAACTCGCGATTGAATTTTCCCGTGTGACCGAAGCCGCTGCGTTAGCGGGCTATCACTGGTTAGGACGCGGCGACAAGAATGCCGCTGACGGCGCCGCCGTCAACGCTATGCGCATTATGCTCAACACCATCAACATCGACGGCCAGATCGTGATTGGCGAAGGCGAAATCGACGAAGCACCGATGCTGTACATTGGTGAAAAAGTCGGTACCGGCCACGGCGATGCGGTGGACATTGCAGTTGATCCTATCGAAGGCACGCGCATGACTGCGATGGGCCAGGCCAACGCGCTGGCGGTGCTGGCGGTGGGCGATAAAGGCAGCTTCCTGCACGCACCTGATATGTATATGGAAAAGCTGATTGTCGGTCCGGGCGCGCGCGGCGTTATCGATCTCAACCTGCCGCTCGCCACCAATCTGCAGGCGATTGCGCAGGCGCTCAATAAACCGCTCAGCCAGCTGACGGTGTCGATTCTCGCCAAACCGCGTCACGATGCGGTCATCGCGCAGCTGCAGCAGCTGGGCGTGCGCGTGTTTGCTTTTCCGGACGGCGACGTGGCGGCCTCGATTCTTACCTGCATGCCGGACAGCGAAGTGGACGTACTGTATGGCATCGGCGGCGCGCCGGAAGGCGTGGTGTCAGCGGCGGTGATCCGCGCCATGGATGGCGACATGCAGGCGCGCCTGCTGGCTCGTCATCAGGTCAAAGGGGATTCGGCCGAAAACCGCCGTCTGGGTGAGCAGGAGCTGGCGCGCTGTGCCGAAATGGGTATCAACGCCGGGGAAGTGCTGACGCTGCAACAGATGGCGCGTAACGATAACGTGATTTTCGCGGCGACCGGCATCACCACGGGCGATCTGCTAAAGGGCATCACGCGCCAGGGCAATATCGCCACCAGCGAAACGCTGCTGGTGCGCGGTAAATCGCGCACCATTCGCCGCATTCAGTCGATCCACTATCTGGACCGCAAAGACGCGGCGCTGCACCCTTTTATCCTGTAACCGTCTGTTTGCCGCTCTCCGGATGACGCGAGAGCGGCCACCAGCACAGCAGCATCACCAGCGACGTCACAAACATCAGCATACCGAGGCTCGACTGATCGTGCTGCGGCAGCAGCGCTGAGAGCCACGCCACCACACCGGAACCCAGATTCTGCAGGCCGCCAATCAGCGCACCGGCACTGCCGGCCAGCCACGCGTAGGGCTCCATCGCGCCAGAAGTTGCCAGCGGAAACAGCATGCCTGCGCCGAAGAAGAACAGCGCGGCCGGCACCAGCAGCGTCCAGATATTCATCACGCCAAACCAAGCCGGCAGCCACATCAGCAGGCCCGCCAGCAGGCAGCTGTTCACGCCGTACCACATCAGCGTATGCCAGGATTTCTGCTCGCGGCCGGCAAACCAGGCACCGAAAAAGGCCGCCGGAATCGGCAGGATAAACAAAATACTCACCGTCAGCCCGTCGAGCCCCAGCACGCCCGCCATCAGTACGCCACAGCTGGCTTCAAATACCGCAATGCCTGCCAGCGCGCCGATCAGCAGTAGCAGATAACGCACAAAGTTGCCGTCGCTGAGCAGCGTGATGTAACGGCGCAGAAACGGTGTCGCGGGCGCATCCACCGGACGGGTCTCCGGGAGCCAGCGGACCATTGCCGCCGTTACGCCAACACACAGCAGCAGCAGGAAAGCAAAGCAGGCGTGCCAGCCAAACAGATGGGTCAGCAGCGCACCGATTACCGGCGCCAGCAGCGGGCTGACCAGAATGCCCATGTTGAGCAGGCTGTTGGCCTGGCGCAGCGCAATGCCGGAGTAAAGATCGCGCGGCATGGTGCGCGCCATCACGCCAGCCACGCCGGTACCCAGTCCCTGCACCGCACTGCCCAGTACCAGCACACTCAGCGACGGCGCAAACAGGGCGATCAGCGCGCCCGCCGCGAAAATCGTCATGCCCGCGAGGATCACCGGACGCCGGCCAATGCTGTCCGACAGCGGGCCGTAGATCAGCTGCGATCCGCCGTAGGTCATCAGATAGGCCGCCATCACCTGCTGCATGGCGCCGCTGCGCACGTTAAGCGCCTCTGCCATGTTCGCCATCGCGGGCACATAGATGGTCTGCGCCATCTGTCCCACCGCCACCAGCACAATCAGCATGAACAGCAGGAAGCGGTTTTGCGTATTACTCATCATCATGGAACAAAATGTCTGCCTGAGAAACAAAGTAATGACAGCACTAAACAGGGCTGCCGGAGAGTTATGGCGGCAAAAATATCAGGAATTGCGCACAAAGCGAGAGGCGGGCGTAAAGCGATAGCTCAGGCACCGTCAAGCTTCTGTACCAGGCTGTAACGTGGCCGCTACAGTTGCTGATGTGTGCGGACGATTTGTCGCAGAGAGCCCTTTATCCGCTGCGGGGCTGGAAATCTGGTGCCGGGCTGACGAAGATAGAAAGAGACCAATTATCAATCATCAGGAGCGAACATGGCAGAGTGGGTCAATGCAGAAGTTAAAGAAGTAAAAAACTGGACCGATGCACTGTTCAGCCTGCGCGTCACGGCGCCCATCGACTCTTTTACCGCCGGCCAGTTTGCCAAGCTGGCGCTGGAAGTCGACGGCGAGCGCGTGCAGCGCGCCTACTCCTACGTTAATGCGCCGCAGGATCCGCTGCTGGAGTTCTATCTGGTAACGGTGCCGGAAGGAAAGCTCAGCCCGCGTTTGCAGGCGCTGCAGCCCGGCGATCAGGTGATGGTGACCAAAGAGGCGGCCGGTTTCTTTGTGCTGGATGAGATCCCCGACTGCCAGACGCTGTGGATGCTGGCGACCGGCACGGCGATCGGCCCGTATCTGTCGATTTTGCAACAGGGCGAAGGGCTGGAGCGCTTCGACAACATTGTGCTGGTACACGCTGCGCGCTATGCCGCCGACCTGAGTTTTCTGCCGCTGATGCAGCAGCTACAGCAGCGTTATCAGGGCAAACTGCACATTCAGACGGTGGTCAGCCGCGAGCAGATGCCCGGTTCACTGCATGGCCGCGTACCGCAGCTGATTGAGAGCGGAGAACTGGAAAACGCCGTGGGCCTGCCAATGCACGCCGACACCAGCCACGTGATGTTATGCGGTAACCCGCAGATGGTGCGCGATACCCAGCAATTGCTGAAAGAGACCCGCGATATGCGCAAGCATTTCAAGCGTAAACCGGGCCACATGACCAGCGAGCATTACTGGTAATCGCGCCGGCAGCAAAATGTCAGATTTTTCCCGGCGCGGGTTTTGACTTTCAGCGGTAAAAACCGTTCTAATCGTGGGCTAAGTGAATGATTTAGGGCCGAAGCAATGAAGAATCTGCCAGTCGCGCTGCTGCTCAGCGTCGCACTGACATTTCCCGCCTGGGCGGAGGACGCGCCCGCGCAGGATCGCAACGATCACCTGCCTGCGGCGCCGTATCTGCTGGCGGGTGCGCCCACCTTTGATATGACCATCGCGCAGTTCCGCGAAAAGTACAACGCCGCCAATCCTGACCTGCCGCTGCAGGAGTATCGCGCCATCGATAACCGCGATGACAAGAGCCACCTGACACGTGCCGCCAGCAAAATCAGCGAAACGCTGTATGCCTCTACCGCGCTGGAACAGGGCACCGGCAAGATTAAAACGCTGCAGATTACCTGGCTGCCGGTGCCTGGCCCGGATATGAAAGCGGCACAGACACGCGCCATGGATTACATGACTGCGCTACTGCGCTTTTTTGTGCCCGGTTTGTCAGCGGATGAGGGACACAAGAAGCTCGACGGCCTGCTCAGCGCCGGCAAGGGCGCACGCTATTTTTCCCGCACTGAAGGTGCGCTGCGCTTTGTGGTTGCAGACAACGGCGACAAAGGGCTGACCTTCGCCGTTGAGCCCATCAAACTGGCGCTCGCTAGCCCCTGATCTCCCCGGCAAAAATGACGAAAAGCAAAGCCAGCGCCCCATTTGATCTCTATACTGTCTGGCAGACATCGCTGCCCCGATGGCAGCGCTATTTCATGAATCGCGTTATGCGGAGGAAAGAATGCGACATCCACTGGTTATGGGTAACTGGAAACTGAATGGCAGCAAGCACATGGCGGGCGAGCTGATTGAAGGCCTGCGCAAAGAGCTGTCAGGTGTTGAAGGCTGCGGTGTGGCGATTGCTCCGCCAGCGATCTATCTGGATCAGGCCAAACACGCCATTTCCGGCAGCCACATTGCGCTGGGTGCGCAGAACGTGGACGTGAACCTGTCTGGCGCTTTCACCGGTGAAACCTCTGCCGAGATGCTGAAAGACATCGGCGCGAAATACATCATCATCGGCCACTCTGAGCGCCGCACCTACCATAAAGAGAGCGACGAGTTCATCGCGAAGAAATTCGCCGTGCTGAAGGCCGCAGGCCTGGTACCAGTGCTGTGCATCGGTGAGACCGAAGCCGAGAACGAAGCCGGCAAAACTGAAGAAGTGTGCGCACGTCAGATCGACGCCGTGCTGGAAACCCAGGGTGCAGCGGCCTTCGAAGGCGCGGTTATCGCCTATGAGCCAGTCTGGGCTATCGGTACCGGCAAATCAGCGACTCCTGCGCAGGCGCAGGCAGTGCACAAATTCATTCGTGATCACATCGCGAAGAAAGATGCCGCTATCGCTGAACAGGTAATCATTCAGTACGGCGGTTCGGTTAACGACAAAAACGCCGCAGAACTGTTCACCCAGCCGGACATCGACGGCGCGCTGGTGGGCGGTGCGTCGCTGAAGGCAGATGCTTTCGCGGTGATCGTCAAAGCCGCTGCGGCAGCCAAAAACGCGTAAGTTTCTCACGCAGAAAAAGGCGGCTGATGAGCCGCCTTTTTTATTGCCTGATCGGTCGCGATGCCACTCACTCCAGCAAACGGCACTGATGATCCTGCAGTTCTTCCGCCGAACCGCGATTCAGCTTGAGCCAGTTGCGCTCCAGCGCCAGCAGCGCCAGGCGTCCATCCGGCAGCTGGGCCAGCGCCAGCCCGTATTTTCCCATCTCACCGCGCGCATGCGGCACCTCCTCTGCAAGCCGGATAAACACGCTCTGCTGCGCCAGTTCGGCGGTGCTCAGCGTGCGAATCAGCCAGGTATGCCGCAGCAGCGTTGCCGTCTGCCACTGCGCATTCAGCTTCGGTGCCAGCGTATCCAGCTGCTGACGCACATCCGGTCGCAGGCAGGAGATATGAATGTGCAGCTGATTCTGCGTACGACCATACTGCGCGTTGATGGCCAGCGACAGCACGCGGTCGTCGACAGGCGCACCGCGCTTCTGCGCCAGCAGGCGGCGCTGCTGCCAGGCGGCAGCAAACAGGTTCGGCGTAGTGGGTTCGAGAAGGATTGGGCTCTCCATGCCGGTGATTTTTGCTATCGGCATCAGCAGATATTGCAGCGGGCCATTCAGATCTTTGAGCGTAACGTAACCCTGCGCCAGATTGACCTGCTGACAGGGGGCAGGATTACCGCGTTGCGTCATGTCCGGTACGCACTTTTCGCTGACAATCTGCCACAGCGCGTCGGCGTTTTTATGCAAATGCAGCGCACCGGCGATCAGCCCGGCAATCAGAAGGATGAACGCGATAATCAGCAACGTAACACTACGGCGGCGCGCCTGCATGGCCAGATCCTCTGTGATGAGCTGTCAGCATCCTCACCTGTCGCCAGCGGAAAGTCACGGCTTTTTCCGCGCCGTAAAGCAAAACGGCCAGCGCAGGGCTGACCGTTTCGTCATGATGAAAACGCGGTTACGGTTTCATGACCTGATCGTAGCTGCCGCCGTCGGCAAAGTGTGCTTTCTGCGCTTTGCTCCAGCCGCCAAACTTGTCATCGATGGTGAACAGCTTAACCGGCGCGAAGCTGCTGGCAAACTTCTTCGCCACCTCAGGATCGCGCGGGCGATAGAAGTTTTGCGCCGCGATGGTCTGGCCTTCCGGTGAGTAGAGATATTTCAGATACTCTTCCGCCACCTTACGCGTGCCCTGTTCATCCACCACTTTATCGACCACGGAGACCGTCGGTTCGGCGAGGATCGATTCGCTCGGCGTAACGATTTCAAACTTGTCTTTGCCCAGCTTATCAACGGCCAGATAGGCTTCGTTTTCCCATGCAATCAGCACATCACCGATACCGCGCTCAACGAAGGTATTGGTCGCGCCACGTGCACCGGAATCCTGCACTTCAACGTTTTTGAACAGCGCCCGGACGTAAGCCAGCGCTTTGGCCTGGTCACCGTGGTTCTGGTCCAGCGCCCAGCCCCAGGCCGCCAGATAGTTCCAGCGTGCGCCGCCGGAGGTTTTCGGGTTTGGCGTGATCACGGAAACGCCTGGCTTAATCAGATCCGGCCAGTCATGAATGCCTTTAGGATTGCCTTTGCGCACCAGGAACACGATGGTGGAAGTATAAGGTGCCGAGTTATCCGGCAGACGCTTGATCCAGTTTTTATCGATACGACCACGGTCAGCAATAGCATCCACGTCGGACTGCAGCGCCAGCGTCACCACATCCGCGCGGATGCCATTGATCACGGACGTCGCCTGCTTACCCGAACCGCCGTGCGACTGGCGGATCACCACGTTATCGCCGGTCTCCTGCTTGTAGTGCGCGCTAAACGCTTTGTTGTACTGCTCGTACAGCTCACGGGTTGGATCGTAAGAGACATTTAACAGCTGAATATCCTTTGCCAGAACACTGGTTGAAGCCAGTAACAGGGTGACACCAATACTCCACTTGTTCATTGCTTGCTCTCCCGAGGTCGTTATAGAACAAGACTGACACAAAGCAATCCATGGATTAAAGAATTAAAAATAAGCTGTTATAACTATGGAGAATATAGCAAGGCATAAAAAAGGGCGCGAAAGCGATCGCGCCCGATTTATCGTTGATTAGTAGAGTTTTTTCGCGGTATCCAGCCAGTCGCGCTTGAACGGACGCTTCATGTTTTCGATAGCGTCGATGATGTCATGATGCACCATCTTCTCGTTCTGAATACCCACGCAGCGACCACCGTAGCCCTGCAGCAGCAGCTCAATTGAATAAGCGCCCATACGTGATGCCAGGATGCGGTCGTAAGCGCATGGCGCACCGCCGCGCTGGATGTGGCCGAGCACGGTGGCACGGGTTTCACGCTTGGTTTCCGCTTCAATAAAGTGCGCCAGATCGTCGATGTCACAGATGTGTTCGGTGATCGCCACGATGGCGTGTTTTTTACCTTTCGCAATGCCAGCCTGGATTTCTGCCACCAGCTCTTCGCGCGTGTAAGGGATTTCAGGCAGCACGATGAACTCACAACCACCGGCGATGGCCGCCGCTAAGGTCAGGTCACCGCAGTAGCGGCCCATCACTTCTACGATGGAGATACGCTGATGCGAAGAAGAGGTGTCGCGCAGACGGTCAATCGCTTCAACCACGGTTTCCAGCGCGGTGAAATAACCGATGGTGTAATCGGTACCGGCGACGTCGTTATCGATGGTGCCCGGCAGGCCAATGCACGGGAAACCCATTTCGGTCAGGCGTTTGGCACCCATGTAAGAACCGTCACCGCCAATCACCACCAGCGCATCAATGCCGCGCTTTTTCATGTTCTCGATCGCGACCTGACGTACTTCTTCGTTGCGGAACTCCGGGAAACGCGCCGAGCCGAGGAAGGTGCCGCCGCGGTTAATCATGTCCGACACGCTGTAGCGGTCGAGGTTGATCATGCGGTCTTCGTATAAACCCAGATAGCCGTCATAAATACCAAAAACTTCAAGGCCTTCACTCAGCGCGGAACGGACAACTCCGCGAATGGCTGCGTTCATGCCTGGGGCGTCGCCGCCGCTGGTCAGTACTCCGATTTTTTTGATCATGACAACCTCTGGATTGTTCAAAACTAAGGATTATTCCTGCCTGTCGACCGGTGTGGACCAGCTCGCGATCGCACGGCTTAATAGTTGCAGATAGTATATCAAAGGCTTGATGCTGAATTGATTCAGGTCAGACAAGTTTTCGCTAATTTTTTACAGAGTTGTTAGCGTTACGTCATTTTTTTTACGCAATACTATGTTTTATAACGGCTAAAACTGAAAAAAACCCTGCTGATTTTGCGGCACAACAGAACAGGGGTCCTGATGAATAATCACATCTGAGCCGGGAAATTTTTGCCGTAATGCCTGCTCAATTTGATCGGCCACCTGATGCGCCTGCACCAGCGGGAGATGATCGTCCATCTCCAGATGAAGCTGAATAAACCGCGTCGGGCCAGACTGCCGCGTACGTAACGCATGGGCACCGCGCACGCCGGGCCAGTGGCTTACCAGCGCGATAATCGCCTGTTTTTCCTGCTCCGGCAGCGCACGATCCAGCAGCGACTGCACCGCTTCATAGCCCATGCGCAGCGCGTTATAGAGGATATATACGCCGATGCCGAGCGCAAACAGCGCATCCGCACGCTTAAAACCATAACTGCTTAAGCCCAGCGCAACCAGAATGGCACCGTTCATCACCACATCCGACTGATAATGCAGCATGTCCGCGCGAATCGCCTGGCTGCGGGTACGCCGCACCACCCAGCGCTGAAAAGCGACCAGCACCAGCGTGGAGCTGAGGGCGATCAGCGTCACGACTACGCCAACCAGCGGCGCGCGCAGCGTTTCCGGCGTGGCCAGATGCTGTAGCCCGGTAAGAAACAGAAACAGCGCCGATCCGGAGATAAACATGCTTTGCGCCAGTGCCGCCAGCGATTCCGCTTTACCATGACCAAAGGTGTGATCGTCATCGGCAGGCTGCAATGAATAGCGCACCACCAGCAGATTGGTCAGTGACGCGGCGATATCGACCAGCGAATCCACCAGCGCCGCCAGCACGCTGACCGAACCGGTGTACCACCAGGCGAAAATTTTCACGATTAGCAATAGCGTTGCCAGCGTGGTCGCCGCCAGCGCCGCGCGGTTTACCAGTTTTGCGTAGGAAGGTTCCATGCCTTGCCTCGTCAGGCGCTGCAGCACGCCATGCAGTGGAAAATGGCTCAAGTTTATCACCGTCCCGTGCAGACTGCGTGACAGGATAGCGAAACGGATGCAGTTTGCCCGCGAATTCAGGGCAAAAAAAACCCCGCCATCATGGCGGGGAAGACAGGGATGGTGTTCATTTAATGATTTTATTTAATTGAAATAAAAGGATTTATTTCAAGCAGTGTCCACCTATTGACCACATCGTAAAAAACCCCGCTTATCTAGCGGGGTTTGCTTTAACTCGTTAGCCATACTTTCTGGCGAAATCTTCGTCAGAAGAGCACAGGTACAGAATGAATTCGACAAAGGCAATAATTGCTGGAATAAACGTCCAGCAGAAAATGAGATAAAGCAGCCCCTGCCCAACACGACCTAAATAAAATTTATGAACCCCAAACCCTCCAAGGAAGAATGCCAGCAGCGCTGCTGCAATACGGCTCTTATTTCCCTGTGCTTGGGTTGATTGAGTTGCACCGCAGTGTGGGCAAGCCTTTGCAGACTCATGAATTTCCTTACCGCAACCACGGCAAAAAACCATTCCAGACATAATCACTCCATAATTAATTTGTTTTAAGTCATCCGATTATCGGCAGACCTATGCCAAACCTTTACTCAAAAAAACGCCCCTTTTAAGGGGCTGGGTTTACTTCAAAGAGTCAAACTCAACTGGTTTTCACCGTAGTTAGACCGAGGAAAAGCACCTGCCGGAATCACATGAGCCCTGGCGGAAGGCGTCACATTGTTCAGGTAATTTTCTACTGTCTCCAGAGTAGTGAATGACTGCCCGCACAGCATGTTCGTGCACTGGTGATAGCTGCGACGAGTTTCTTTGCTGAGCATCAGGCTGGTACGGGTTCTTGCGGCGGCGTTACACTTTGGGCAGGTGAACATAAGACCTCACCACTTCTGATTAAACTCGCCGATAGTTTAAGAGATGTCTGATTTATAATCTATTCATCATCAGTATTTTCTTCCGCATCCCAGTCCGTGATGCGCACTTCAAGTTCCAGCCCGGTGATGAATCCGTTTTCATCAATCGTGTTATTCACTCGTCTGATCACCCAGTCCGCTGCATCAATGGTTGGCTTGAAGCCTGACACGTTAGCATGCAGCTCAGGAAATAAATCAGCCCTGCCGCGTGCCAGGGTGATGGTAAATTCCGCAGCCCCGCGCTGTAGCTCACTCCATTTTGCCGCCGCCGCTCGCCTTGCCGCCCGTTCAGTTTTAAACGTCTGCCGCATTACAAATACGTTGCCTTCAGCGCCCTCAACGTAATCACCCTCTTTTTTGCTTGAGGCCGGCGCGGTTTCAACCTTCTTCTTACGCCGGCGCTTGACCGTGGTGGGCTTTTTCCTGCCAAAATTAAGATCCAGCCAGTATGCCTGCACCCCGGTATAAGCATCGCGGTCTGCCACCCGGAACGAATGGCTGTCGCCGCTGGCGCGCGTAATGGTCACCGCCGGCAGCACCCGACCGCTTGCCGATACCCCCCTGCCCGGCACGATAAACAGCAGGCAGCCATTTTTTACGGTTGTGACCGCACCCAGCATGCGCGCCATGCGCGTCAGAAAACTGATGTCAGATTCACTGGTCTGGTCTGCATGATCGATGCCGATATCCTTCAGCGACACACTGACTGCCGGTTTGAGCCTGTAACGTCCGGCAATTGCTGATACTACGTCACCCACAGTAACGTTATGCCAGCTGTACTCGCGCTTTACGTTGAAATCATCCCGGAAATCAGCACTGCGCCCCGTAATAACCAGCCTGTCAGGCGGCCCCTGATGGGTTATCTCATCCACGACAAAGAGCCCTTTACTGACTAGCGCCTCGCCCTGCCAGCCGAAAGCTACGCTGATTTCCGCTCCGCGAGCCGGCATAGATACCAGTCCGTCTGAATCATCAATCGTCAGTTCAACACGGTCAGCCTCAAAGCCGCGATTGTCCGTGTGCGTCAGCGACATCAGGCGCGCATCAAGACTGGCAGACGTGTTTCCGTCAATTGTCAGCCGGAATGCCGGGCGAGGCGTTAAATCGTTATCAAGAATGTTCAGCATAATTTCCCCCTGTCGCATCCTCCCGCGTGCGCGAGAGTTACGCCAGCCGGCAGCCGTTGTAAGCCGCCTGTGACAACCGCCTGCGCGTGAACTGAAGAGGGTAACTGGTGATGATGGGTCACTCATCAACGAGAGGCAAAATAACCATGAGCGACACTTATCACCACGGCGTGAGGACGAAGGAGACGACCGATCTCAGCACGCTTATTCGCGATATCGACACATCAACTATTGGTGTGGTCTGTATCGCGGACGATGCCGATTCCGCAACATTCCCGTTAAATACGCCGGTGCTGATAACCCGCGTCAACAGCGTGCTGGGAAAAGCCGGCAAAAAAGGCACCCTTTACACCACGCTAAAAGCCATTTCAGACCAGGCCAGCCCAAAGGTAATCGTTATCCGCGTACCGGATGCATCAACCTATGTTCCTGCCGATGGAGAGAACAAACCGACGCAGGAACAGCTAATCATCGGCGGAGTGAACGCCGAAGGTCGCTACACCGGTCTGTTTGCGCTGCTTTCAGCACCGGCAAGCGTGAGTGAAACACCGCGCGTGCTGGCCGTTCCGGGACTGGATTCAGAAGCCGTCGCAGCCCAGCTTGGCGTTATTGCCGAAAAGCTTCGCGCCTTCGCTTATGTGAGTGCTTACGGTTGTAAAACCATCGCTGAGGCTAAAACCTACCGCGAGACTTTTGCACAGCGTGAACTGATGGTTATCTGGCCGGAATTTATCGCCTACAGCTCTGCCACGGCCAAAAATGAAACCATCCCGGCCACCGCTTATGCCGTGGGCCTGCGTGCAAAAATCGACGCCGATCAGGGCTGGCATAAAACACTGTCTAACGTGGTGGTCAATAACGTGCTGGGTATTTCCGCAGACGTTTACTGGTCACTTCAGGGCACCGATACCGATGCCGACGAGCTCAACAGTAAGGGGATTACCACGCTGATTAAGCGCGACGGCTTCCGCTTCTGGGGCTCACGTACCTGCGATGCGGAAATTTATACCTTTGAAAGCTACACCCGCACCGCGCAGATTCTGGCGGACATGATCGCGGAGGCGCATTTCAGCTATATCGATAAGCCGCTGACGCCGACTCTGGTTAAAGACATTGTGGATGGCATCAATCAGAAAGGTTCTGCACTGGTAACGGCCGGTCGCCTGCTCGGCTTCAGCTGCTGGTATGACAAAAACGACAACGGCACATCCGATCTGCGCGATGGCAAGGCAACCATCCGCTACAAATACACGCCGGTCCCGCCGCTGGAGCAGCTGGGACTGATTCAGGAATTTACTGACGAATACTTTGCCGTATTTGATCAGCTCTCTGCGTAACGGGGGAACGTATGTCATTACCTAAGAAATTATTTTTGTTTAACACCTTCCTGAACGGCGCAAGTTTTCTGGGCCAGGCGGAAGAGATCACAACTCCCAAGCTGACGCGCAAAACCGAAGATTATCAGGGCGCGGGCATGGTAGGCGCAGCAGCGGTACACATGGGCTTTGAAGCCGGCGCGCTGGACATGGAAATGACCATGGGCGGCCTGTCCGTGGAAATGCTCAAAACCTACGGTGCGAACATCGACGGTACGCAGCTGCGCTTTGCTGGCTCTTACTCTGACGACGCCACCGGCGAGGCTATTGCCTGCGAGATTCAGACGCGCGGACGTATCACCGAAATGGACTGGGGGACAGCCAAACAGGGGGACAATACTCAGCACAAATACACGCTGAAAAATACCTACTGCAAGATCACTGTTGATGGGAATGAGCTGTTTGAAATCGACCTGCTCAACATGATCTGGAAAGTTGATGGCGTGGATATTCTGGAGAAACACCGCGCCAATATCGGGCTGTAACCACCTCTTTCTGAACTTAACTCACCGGCGGCCGCCGCCGGTTATATGGGAAAACTGAAATGCGTAAACCTGTCATCCTGGTAAAACCGGTCATTCGTAAAAACAGCGAAGTTAAAGAGGTCACTGTAACCGAAGCCATGCAGCAGACCGGCTCACTGCGCGGGCTGAAGCTGTATGACGTAATGACCAGCGACGTTGATTCGCTGATTAAGCTGCTGCCGCGCGTTACCAGCCCGGCGCTCACTGAAGTGGAAGTGTCACAGCTCGATGTGCGTGATTTCGCGGAACTGTCCAAATTGGTTGCTGATTTTTTGGCTCCGTCCTCCGAGACCAGCACGACGGAAGCGGAAGGCGCGTAATCCCGTGTCCGGCGGTACTGACCGATGAACTGATCGCAGATATCGCCGTTATCTTTCACTGGCAGCCGTCCGCGTTTGATGCCATGCCGGTGAATGAATTGCTGGACTGGCATTCCCGCGCGGTAGCCCGTAGCGGAAGCGAAGAATGACAGATCGCAATCTCAATATCCGCGTCGCTTTTGACGCGGTAAACAAGCTCACCAGCCCCGCCAGCGCCGCACAGAAAAGCGCTGCGGCGCTGGCCTCTCAAATCCGTGACACACAATCCTCCCTCAAAGGCATGGAGCGCAATGCGTCGAGTTTCGACCGCCTCGCGCGCGCTGCCAGCAAAACCACTCAGCAATTAGGGGAAGCCAAAGCCAGAGCCAAAGAGCTGCGTGACAGCTTTGGCCCGGCCAAGCAGCGCACCGATGAGCAGACCGCGGCGCTTAAACAGCAGTCAGAAACTATCCGACAGCTCACACGCGCGCAAAATGAAGAGCTGGCCAAGCTTGGCGCGCTTAGTTCCTCCATGCTGCGTCACGGCATCGTACTGAAAACAGGTGCCAGCGCCACGGAGCAGATTAGCCGGCGCACCGATGAATACAACCGCCAGCTTTCCGAACAACAGCGCCGTCTGGCGGCCGTCAGCCGCGCCCAGGCTAATTACGACCGTGCAAAAGAGCGCCGCGACAGCCTGACCGGCGGCGGCATGAAAGCTATCGCCGCCGGCGCCGTGACCGTAGCCCCTGTAGCCAAGTCACTGATCAGCTATGCCAGCATGGAAGATGCCATGAAGGATGTAGCCAAGCAGGTTAACGATCTCCGGGACGCCAACGGCAAGCGCACAGCAGTATATTACGACCTGCAAAAATCCATTAAAGCGGCGAGTGAGACGCTGCCGCTGGAAAACGGAGCGCAGGACTACGCCGCACTCGTTGCCGGCGGCGCACGCATGGGCGTTTCTAACGGTGACGATCCGTGGGCGAAGCAGAAAGCTGACCTGATGAGCTTTGCGAATACCGCCGCCATGGCCGCCACTTCCTTTGACCTGCCGGCGGGCGAACTGGCAGAAAGTCTCGGCAAAATAGCCGGCCTGTACAAGGTTCCTACGCAGAATATTGAGCAGCTGGGCGATGCCCTGAATTACCTGGACGATAACGCGAAATCAAAGGGCGCTGACATTATCGACGTGCTTCAGCGTGTAGGCGGGGTTGCTGATAAGCTGGATTACCGGAAGGCTGCCGCGCTGGGTTCGACCTTCCTGACGCTCGGCGCAGCTCCGGAAATCGCCGCCAGCGCCACAAATGCGATGGTGCGCGAACTCTCTATAGCGACAACGCAAAGCAACAATTTTTTTGACGGCCTGAATACTATCGGCCTCAGCGCTGAAAAAATTCAGAAAGCTATGCCAATAGACGCAATGGGGACGATCATTACTGTTCTGGAAGCCGCCAAGAAGCTCAGCCCGGATAAACAAACGTCAGTACTCACGCAGATTTTTGGCAAAGAATTTGGTGACGACGCAGCCAAATTAGCCAATAACCTGCCCGAGCTCTACCGCCAGTTACAACTGGTGAACGGCGAAGCCTCGAAGGGCTCCATGCGCCGTGAGTCCGATATCAATAAAGACTCTGTTTCTGCTCAATATCTGATTGCCAAAGCTGCAATGAATAACAGCTTCAGCAGCCTGGGCGAAACGCTGCGCGGCCCGGCGCTGAGCGTTATTAATTATGTCACCCGTATCACGCAGAGTTTCCGCGCCTGGGCTGAGGCAAACCCGGCTGTAGTGGCGGCGCTGATGAAGGTAGCGGCAATCATCGGCGTTACGCTTGCCACGCTTGGCGCGCTGGCGCTGACCGTAGGTTCGGTACTCGTACCGATGGCAGCCCTTCGTCTCAGCCTGACGCTGCTGAGCGGCGCGGGAGGCTTCTCCGGACTGATGAACGTGGCGGGCAAAGCGTTTGGCTTTATCACTGGCGGCTTCTCCGGACTGGCAAACGTGGCGCGTGGCGCTATGTCGCTTGTCAGTGGTGGATTCAGCGGTATTGCTACGGTTGTGCGTGCAGCACTGGGCGCACTGGCGGGCGACTTTACCGGGTTTGCCGCCATTGCGCGCGGCGCTATCAGCGTCATGAACGGCGGTTTCAGCCTCCTGCTGAGCCCTGTCGGTTTAATTGCAGCGGCTATCGTAGCCGCAGGCCTGCTTATCTGGAAATTCTGGGGCCCGATCAAAGCCTTTTTCAGTGGGTTCTTTGATGGCCTGCTGTCCGGACTTGCGCCGGTTCGCGCTGCGTTCGCGGGTCTGATGCCGGTTTTTGACGGGATCGGCAACGCTGTGGGCGGCGTGTGGAACTGGTTTAAAAGCCTGTTCGAACCGGTGAACACTTCCGCTGAAACCCTAAAAAAATGCACCGAGGCCGGCCAGACGTTCGGCGTGGTTGTTGGCACAGCCGTGTCCGGCGTGCTCGGCGTTATCCTCAAAGTGGCCGAGGGTATCGGCTGGCTGCTGAAAAAGCTGGGTGCCATACCGGAAGCGGCGAATGCGGCCAAAGAAGTAGCCGGCGCAATGGATGCCGCTGTACCGGCCAAACCCAAAGCCCCGGTGATGTACGTCTGGGATGATAAACAGAAAAAAATGGTCGCACAGGCATGGAATCCCGTGCCGGCATCGACCGTTGCAGCGGCAGTGCAGAATGCACCGCCCAAGCCGCCGGCGACCTCACCTGCTTCCCCTGCATCCGCAGCGTCCGGCTATGACGCCTTAAAAGGCACCAACGCGCCGAAGAAGAAAAAATCCGCCGGCGACAGCGCCAGTGAGGTCAGCGCAGCCGCACGCGATCCCAACAAGCTGGGCGAAATCGTCTTTAAAGATCACCCGCCGGTCATGCCGGTTGTAGGTGACTGGCGTGAACCTGCCGTAAATGCCTCCGCATCGAGCACGGCCGGAATTACCCAGCGAGTGGGCGACATGGTGCGAAGCATCGCGACATGGCCAACACGGGCGCTTTCGGCCGCGATGCCGGTTCCGATCACTCCTGCAGGACGGTCAAAAGCGGACGGTTTGACTTCGGCAGCTATCAGCGCGGCGGCCGGCGGCGATGTCATCAACCTGACAGTTAATTTTTATGAATCCGCAAAAATGGATGAAAAGAGCCTGGCATCCGCTGTGCGCCGGGAGCTTGACGGCCTGCTGCGTGAACGTGATAACCGCCGCCGCTCACAGCTGCGCGACAGAGAATAGGTGAAATTATGATGATGATTTATGGCATGTTCGTTTTCATGCGCCAGACAGCGCCTTATCAGTCGCTGGAGCAGCAGACGGACTTCCGCCACGTTAAGAATGACCGGGTTGGAAAATCCGCAAAATGGCAGTATATCGGCGCGGGAGAGGATACGATTACGCTTACCGGCACGCTATACCCTGAAATAACCGGCGGCGATGTTTCACTGAGCGCGCTGCGCACTATGGCTTACGGCGGCAAGGCATGGCCGTTAATTGAGGGCACCGGCACGATTTACGGCATGTTTGCCATTACCAGCATCCGCGAAAACCGTACCGAATTTATGCAGGACGGCAAAGCGCAAAAAATTGAGTTCACGCTCACGCTGAAAAAACAAAGCGAGGACATTCGCGAAGGGCTGGGGAGCATCACGGCCGGCGACGTGCTTAGCATGATTAACGTGTGATGAGGAGGCCCGCTGTCTGCGGGCTTTTTTACGCCGCGCTACGCTATCTGTAAGCTCTCGTTGCCGCGTTCTCTGTATCCCTCGGATATCCTGAAATAAGAGAGAAAGCCGTCAGGGATATAGCCAGCGCCCCGCTTCAGCAGAAGTTATGAGCATCTTAACGGTGAGTTCAGCAGGCGCATGATGCTCAGTGCGTAAATGCCTCGGTAATAAGGCATTAGGGAGAAATCGAAAACCTTCATTAGGGAAATAACGGTTAAACTCAAAGCCGGTCATATCGATTTTCAGACTTTCTGCATATTCATTAATAAAGTCGCTGGCTTCTTCCGGTAATACGCTCATTTTTCCGGTACTTAGCGAAGCATCATCGGGCATGTTCCAGAAGTATTTTTCAACCAGAGTGCGAACCTGTTTAGCTTTATCCATGACGGATTTATCCCTATTCCCCGGTAATCAGCCTGTAACGCCTGACTACGGCATGAGCAATCATCGAAAGGTCATACATGGTTATGACCGCGCCTATCCACGGCACCCAGCGACCTATATACGCACCCATACTGGTTGTGTAAGCCCACTCACCACGCCACATTTTCGACCAGGTGATTGTGCGATGAGGATTTTTGAAAAGCTGACGAATAAGCATCCGGCTTGCCAGGGATAGAGGACTGGTTCCGCTCGTTGCCCTGCGCGCATCCAGCTTGCCGCTGACAGGCACAAATGGCACGCTGGCGATCATGGAAGCGACAGCAACAATATCCGTAATGCCGGTGAATTTCTTCCTGAACTCATCCAGAATGAGCCAGAATAAAAGCTCATCTTTATCAACGCTCATTCCATCAAAAAAATACTTCCCGTCCAGCTGCTCCGTCGTATCCATATCGTTTCCCTGACATCAATGATGAAATAAGCCTAAAGATAAGATTTCATAATGTCCAGACTGGGGGTGAATTACCGGGCTGGCTGTCAAGTTATCTCATACCTCGTAAAGCCTGACCCGTGGCATAGATGAAATACGTGCGGGAAGTGCAGACGGTGAAAGTGGAGGAAGCGCCGGCCATCTCATGGCCGCAGAAACTTCATTAACAAACAAGCCCGCTATTGTGCGGGCTTTATCTCAAGCGGGCTTTTGAGGCCAGTCAATATCAGGGGCTTTCGTGGTATCAATCCGGTTCAGCATGACGCGATATTCTTTCCACTCATTGAGGCGGGCGATTTCCTCCTGCGTTGCTTTGCCGATATCTACCGCATCCTGCAACGGCGCCATTAACCGGCTGGCTTCCTCCATTTCAGCAGCCTGCCGGCTTGCCGCAAGATAAACGGGATCTTCGGCCTCAATCACTGGCGCTGTGAACACGCCATCGCGATAGCGGTAATTTACGTCCGGCTGCGTCTCAAGCGCGCTGATATCAACCCAAACCAGCGAAGGGTGATAGAGCTTTTCCGGCTTAACATCCAGCGACACGATCTCCGCGACACGCTGTTCTTCAATGCGGGCATATGTTTTCATCAGCTGTATTCCTCAAGATAAATCACACCATGACAGCCAAAATTACCGACAAACGGGTTTGAACGAACTGTTCCGCCACCGCCAGAGCCGTAACCTGCCTGACGGAGCGTGTTCGTTGATTCCGCTGAGCGCATGCCACCTCCCCAGTAGCTGATGCCACCATCTCCTGACCCGCCTCGATAAACGTTCGTGGTGTCAGAAATAAGGCCAGGCGCATCACTGCCGTCACCGCCCTGAATATTCAGATCCCCGCCAACTGCCAGCCCGCCCCGGCCCCCATCGCCGCCCGTTGCTGGTGAAGACCCATTTCCGGCAGTCAGAGTGCCATTAAAAGTGCTGCTTGTTGGTGACACGGTGTCATCTCCACCCCGACCCACTACCCCCGCATACGTTTTCGTGTCATCGACATTGAGCCAGGCGATCACGGTCCCTCCAGCCCCGCCACCTGCACCACGCGATGTAAAGTTTGACCCCCACCCGAGAAAGCCGTATCCACGCGCGCCACCGCCCGTGAGGATAATCTTGATGCGCTTTGTGCCCTGAGTGGGCTTGTAGGAGATATTGCCCGGCGTGGTGAATAATTTCCGGTCAATAAACCTGCCGGAAAACTTTTCTGTTAAACCGAGGTTTTTAAGAACATCAGGCAGTAACCCCGCATCGGCCATTTCTTTCAGCGCGTTGCTGATCAGAGGGTACTGCGTGTGCGGGTTTGCATCTTTGACGTGCTTTTCCATCAATCCGTCAGCATAAGCCTTCACCTCAATGACGGCATTATCAACATATTGCCGGGTCGCCAGCACAACGGACGGGTCTACCTTGAGCGTTACCGCATCCGTGCTGCTGACGATGATCATCATGCGTAGGCGCTGCGTGCGGCCGCTGCCCTCCTGCAACTGCGGCTTGTAGGTCTCGGCCGTGTTGCAAACCGCAATCAGCGTGCCGTCAGCGTCAAACAGCCCCATTTCCCTGATCCAGAACCCGCCTTCTGTTTCCGGGATCACCTGCTCAGCAATAATCTGGCTGCTGTTGTTTTCGTCCACGGTCAGCGAGTTAAGCGCCGCGCGGCGGACCTCGTTGACCAGCTTTGTCTGGCTGGCGTTCGGGGTTGGCAGCGTGCCGCCGCCGTCGCCGACGGCCATCTGCGTAATGCTCAGCTTGGTGCCGAGCGAAACGGCGTTGGCAATCTTCGCCGCGCCGAGGTTGGTCACAATTGCATAAAATTTCTGTGTCATGGTCCTACTTCCAGCAGGTCGATTACGTGAACCGCCGCGCCGGCATATGCCGGGCCGCTGACGGAGATAATGTCAGGGGTGTAGGGATAAACTGCGAGGTCATCACCGTCATACGCTGACGCACCGAGATAGGTCTTCCCGCTGCTTTGCAGATTTATTGACATCCCCAGCAGATGCCGGCTGCATGGCTTCGCGTCGCTGATAAGCCTTTCCAGCTCCTGATACGTTTCTTCAGTGATGCCCTGTTCCTGCACGCCAATATCAAGCCGGAACGTACCGGGCGCTTCATTTGTCTGCCACCACTCAATGACGCGGATCAGGAAGCCGAACGGCTCCACCACGCGCCGGATCGCGCTGATGGTTCCTTTACGGCGATGGATGTAAAACGCATCCTTCACCACCTGCCGCTTAACCGCCTCCGTCCAGCTCTCATCCCAGCGATCAACCGAACGCGACCACGCAAGATAGGGCAGCAGCGAAACCGGGCAGGTGTCCGGGTTCCAGATATCACGCAGCGGTACGGCCAGCGCACTCAGACCGCTGCGCGCTTCAGCCAGGCGGATTTCTGTCTCAGTAGCGGAAGGCGGAAGCAGGCTGTTTTTTACGGTCATGCCAGCACCTCATCATTCGCTATCTCAACGGATACCGCCGTGCAGTAACCAGCCTGCGTGCGGTCAAAAATCAGATCCGCGGCCGGCTCCTGAAGCTCTACCCAATCGACACCCGCTACACGCAGCACGGCGCTGTACGAATCACGGCGCACGCTTCGCCCGAGCTTGCGCTGTTCGGTAATGTACGCAGCCATAGCCTTATTCGCGGCCTCAAGGCAGGGCGCGCCGGCTACGTTATCAAAGAGGTGCAGCTTCGCTTTGACCTGGTACTGACTGATAACGGCCGCCTGCACAGACAGGCGATCGGCAACGGGGCGAATGGCTTCACCGTTTAGCGCAACATTCACTGCACTCAGTAAATCGTCAGGCGGTGTGCCGTCACCCGCGCGCGCCAGCACAGTCAGGACAACTACGGCGGGGCTGGGGCTTGTCGCTGACACGTCCAGCACGCGGCCATCCACGCTGCGCGCATGTGCCTCATAAGCGGCAGTTGGCCCGGCAACCGAAAGGCCTTCAAACGCCGCCGGCACGCGCAGCCGCAGATCACTGTCATCCTCCATCACTGCATCAGTAGGGGGCACGGATAAGGTATCTGCCGCCGTAATGGTCAGGCGCGTCACGTTGTTGTTGGCCGCCAGATTGTCCAGATCCGTACCGGTTGAAAACGCCACCATGCCCGCTACTGCCGCCTCGTTGATGCGCTGGCACAGCAGGATTTCGCGATAGCATCCTTCCTGGAGCAACTTGAGCGCCGGCTCAGATTCCAGCTCCAGCGTGCGTGCGATGGTCGCCTGCCGCGCTTCAGGAAATAGCGAAACGTAATACGCTTTTCGCTCAGCCAGCAGCGCTTCAAAGTCCGGCACCTCAACGACCTGCGGCACCGGCAGCTGTGATAAGTCGATGACTCCGCTCATTGCCCTTCCTTCAGCGTGATATCAGTTGAAATGGTTGATGAAGTATCGGTACGGCGTGATTTAACGTTCATCTGCACTGCGCCCTGAGCCGTGGTTTTAACGACCACAGAAACCGGCGTCAGGCGAGGTTCCCAGCGCCAGAGCGCGATGCACGCCGCTGACATCAGCCTGAGCCGCGTCACCGCGTTATCCGGCTGGTCAATAAGCGTGAAGATTTCCGAACCGTATTCGCGGCGCATCACCCTGGAGCCCACCGGCGTCAGCAGAATGTCACTTACCGACTGATGCAGATGCGCTTCATCGTCGAGCGCTGAGCCGTCTTCACTGCTCATGCCCTGCCAGTCTGTGCTCACTGCGGACCTCCTGACGTATCGCTGCCGGCCTTAACGCCACCGTGTTTATGGGTATGAACCACAACGCCGTTTGAACTCATGTCACCGCCGCCCTGCACCACTTCGCCGTTAATGACGGTTTCACCCGCGTTGATAACGAGGCGGCCAACATTGAGCGTCAGCGTGCCGCTCATATCAATCAGGCCCGCTTTCATTGCCAGCAGACTCAGTAATCCCTGAGCCGGGTCATAGCTCTTTCTGGCCCCGTCCGGATAGCGCGTCACCTCCGTTTTGCTGGCATTGTCCGGCGGCAGCGCGTAATCGCTGTAAAGGCTGAAGGCGATCACCGCATTTTCCAGCGCCCCTCCGGGCGCGAGTATCACAACCTGCTCCCCTACAGACGGAGCCCACCACGTTACGGCTTCGCCGGCGCGATCAGCGCCCCACCGGATCCAGTCCGTCTGTAGCCCGCCCGTCTGTACGCGCGCCACGGTCATAACTAAATCCACCTCGATGACGGTCCCGATGCGGATGATGTTCATCAGCAGCCGGCTTAATTCAGCCAGGGTTAACTCATTCACCTGGCCCCCTTAAGCGCATCGGTAATGGCATCGGCCACCGCATCCAGATCCGACGCCGTCAGCCCCAGCAGCTGACGCTGCGGATAGCGGGCGGTGGCGTTGTGCGAAACCCTGTCGCTCATGCCTTCCTGATGCACGCGTGCAATCGCTGCAGCACGGCCGGAAAAGCCCACAACCGCCGCATCCGGATACGCACTCGCCTTCATAAAACGCGCCTGTCGCAGCCGGCGGAACATAGGATCAGGCCTGGTTTTGGTTTTCTCGCTGCGGCGCAGGTCAACGCTGAGATAGCGCTCAATGTCCTCCCGCAAAAATGAGCGGATTGCGCCGCGCTCTTCATCAAAACCGGTGATCATACGGTCGCCATATCGCCCCCGGCTGTGCCGCCAGTTGCGCAGGCTGCGGGTTTCACCTTTCCACAGAAAACGGATGCCGCCCTGCGTGCCGATTTTCTTTTTCCGGCGTGCTTTATAGGCCGAACCGTCCGGGTTTTTCTGCCGGCCGATACGCTTCTGCTGATTGCGGCGAATGTCGCCAGCGATCCGGCGGGCCATGCTGCGGCGTGTGGTTGGTCTGGTAACACCGAGCACGTCCCGGATAATGGCGTCCAGCTCGTGAAACATCAGTACATCAGCCATTTAACCCGCCCTCCGTCTCATCAATCGCCACCAGTGACCACGGATCGCCCTGCGGGAACATGTCTCCGTTAACAGGCTCATCACGGTGTTTCACCTGCGCCCGGCCATCTGCCCCGAAGGTGACAATCACCATTTCGCTCGCTTTGATGGTGTAAAGCACATCGGCTGTATCGTTGTTCAGGATTTCAGCCTCAAACCTGATGCCTTCGCGACGCCGTTCCGGATTCAGCAATAACTCGGGCTGATGCCGGCGAGCCCAAGCCAGAATTGGGACGGTCAGACTGTCGAGATCATAGGGGTAATCCATCGCCAGCACGTTTAGCTCAAAGTCATAACGGTATGACGCTGAGGCTGCGCCGCCGGCGCTGACTTTGCCACTGGTCGCATAAACTTCCAGCCGGTCAGGGTTGTCTTTAAACCACGGCTGAAACGCCACGATCATTGCCCTGAGCAGATCAGCCTTTAACATATGACGCCCCCGCCCTGATGCCGTCTGCCTTCAGCAGCGCGGCTTTGTCCTTATTCGCGCTGTCGAGAGCGTCCAGCAGCGCATCGTTCCATTCCAGCGACTCACCCCACGACAGACGCGGGCCGGTCATGCGAGGTTCAGGCACTGCCGTCGCCTGCAAGAGCTCCGCCGGCAGGCGCGGACACTGCGCGGGCACGTAAACGATCTGCTTTTTCGAACAGCCGGCGCTGAGCATCATCAGGCACAGGCTCAGCAGCGCAACGGTCACCCGCCACAGATGCGCGCAGCGCAGCACGGTCACGCTCTCCCTGCTGACGATCAGATTCTTTTTCATGAGCCCGCTCCGCTGAAATCTGGTTAAAAATGGTCAGTGTGCGCTGCACGTTACTGATCACGGCGGCAGCGCTGTCGATATCTTTTTTCGCCTGGCTGAGGTCTGCTTTAACCTTCTGGTTTTCCAGAAAACCCCAGCCCGCCGCCGCGCTGGCCAGCACGGTCAGGATCAACAGAATCACGGCCAGGTTTATCCTGAACTGACTCATAAACCCTCCGGTGTAAGACAAAGCTTCGCCTCTGCATCCCTGCGTTTCACCAGCCCCGCGAGTTTCACGCCGCCGGCGTTGACAAAGTCCCGCAACCGCCCGCACATCGCATCCCACTGACGGGCCTGCGCTTTGCGCCACAACGTGGTTTTAAGCCGCTGACCGCTTACCCTGTCCGTGTACCAGATAAGATTGAGGCAGCCCATGTTGAATGCTGCTGAGGTCATGGCATCAAACTGGTTCTGATTCATCTGACGGCCGTTAAAATTGCGGTTTATGCAGCGTTCCGCCGTTTTAATGTCCTCCACCCACATCTGAGCAATCTCATCATCGCTGTAGAGATGGCGCGGATTAATCGCCGTAGTCGAACCAATACCCGCCGTCAGCTTGTCTGCCGGGCAGACATACGGATCGCGGCGGCAGGACTCGGCGTTACCAATCAGCGCCAGTCCGGTTTGACTGGTGCGGATTTCGCCGGCGTAATTCACGCCGATCAGTCCGATGATCACCGTTACGGCGCAGGTCACAGCTTTACGTTTCACGCTCATGCGGTTTTTCGCCTCGTTTCCTGCATCGCTATTTCCTGCATCGCACAGGCCACTTCCGGCAAATCGTGCTGTGTGGCACGCTCCGCCATCTCTTTAAAAATGGCTGTTCGCTTCTGCTCCTCTGCTTCAATACGCTGCTTATGACGGCGGTTCAGCAGATAAGTAAGGATGCCCAGCACCACACCAATCAGCGTTGCCCACTGCGTCAGAGACAGCAGCCCCAGCGACGTGAGAAACGCCGATGGAAGATAGGAGAGAAACGACACAAGCCTGTCCATGGTCAGTCCCATAGCTGCACGGTCTCCGCCTGTGGTGCCGGATCGATATCCGGCAGAAAAATTAACTGCCCGGCAGAGAGAAAAAGCCCGGTTTCGCACAGCCCCGGATTGGCTTTCAGCACCGCTTCAGTAACATCCCGCGTGCGGCCGTAATAGCGCTGACAAATCAAATCCAGCGTATCGCCCTGTAGCGCCTTTACTTTCATCAGACCAGCTCCGCCAGCCCGCGCCCGCTGCCCTGAATGTCGCGAATTGCCCAATTCGCATCGCGCCAGAGCGTGTCAATCTGAGAGGTCAACGCCGCCGCGTGCTTCTCTCCCTGCCCTGTTGTATCCACATCGCGATAACCTTCAGTCAGCAGCGCTTTGGTCGTGCAATACACGGCGCGCTGATAGCAGTAAACCAGCGCTGACTGGCCGTCGATATCGTCCGCCGGCACGCTCTCAAGCGCGGTGAAGCCGCCCGCTTCCTGCCCTGCTTTCCAGTCAGCCAGCTGACGCGTGACGCTGCGAACCGCTTCGCGGGCGTTGTGCTGAAGCCTCTCCGTTGTCACCAGTCCGTTGAGACGCATCGACTGGCGCAGATTCGCCAGGCTGATTTCAGGCCAGAATGCGCCGGCCTTCACCGTCACCCCACCGTCATTGATATCCGGCGCGTCACTCTCAGGCGGATTGATGTCTTTACGGGCTACAAAGCTCATTGCTTTTCTCTCATGGTTCGGGCGGTGGACGGCTGCAATGATGCAGCATTGCTGATCATCTCAGTCGTGCCGCCCGGTGCGCGGGGGCACATTCGTTACTACGGCTTTGAGGTTTTAGCCGCGCCGGTTCTGGATTTTGCCGCGCCGGCCGTTTTCTTAGCCGCAGCCGCGCCGGTTTTTGCTTTGCCAGTGGCGGTTTTAGCTCCTGCAGGACGGCCACGTCTGACCTTATTTGCCGGCAGCGGCTTCGCTGCATCATCCACAGCTGACACGGTTCCTTCTGCCCCGCCGGAATCGGCCACTGACGGCACAGGGATGTCACTGACACCCGTATCGGTCATGGTCAGTTCTGCCGCTGTGTTACCCGATTCTGAGCTGAGCACTACCGGACCATCAGCCAACGGCAGATCTTCACTCCCAATCACCGTCATAGCAGTTACCGCTGAGCGCGGGATTTCAGCGCCGCTTTCACCACCACCGCCGGGCTCTTCAGTGGATTGAGGCTTATTCGCTGTGGCTTTTTTCACTAAGCGCTCAAGAATGTCGATGTCGCGCTTAACGCCAATGTCGCTGAATTCCGCAATGGCTTTGCGCAGATATTCCAGCGCCTCAAACAACGTTTCGGGGTTGGTGCGCAGGGTGTAGCCGATGCACTTCCACAGCTTCGCGCGCACCGGTTCCGGCACATCTTCATTCGCCGTAAGGCCATCCAGCGCCTTCAGCAAATCGACACTGACGGGCACATCAGACAGGCTGGCTTTAAAGTGGGCCAGCACCGGATCACAAACCTCATCTATCAGCACCACTGCCGCTGAACGCTGGAAGTTGTCGCCCATCGAGAGGTGATGACGGATTACGTACTCACCAATGCGCAGCGCCTCCGCCACGTTGCCGGCATCGATATTCCACAGCATGACCGTGGTCAGCACCTCATCAGCCTGACCGCTGTCAGATGCCAGCACACCATCTACCCAGCCCTGATAGTTGGGCAGGGCTTCGGCTTTGGAGTCCGCCTTAAGTTTGTTGTTCTGAATGCCCTTAAAACGGTTTTTATCGATGCGCAGGCGGTGAAGCATCTGCTCATAGGCCGTCAGGTCTGCCAGCGTATTTGCGGCAGTGCCGCGGTTCTGCGCCATAACCGATTCAAAATGGCGGCGTGCAGGTGTCAGCATGGTTCCCCCAGTCCGCCGGGCTTAACCCGGCGGCTCAGCGTGAATTACTCGCCACCTGCGGCAGCTTCTGCCCAGGTGATGTTTTCGATCAGGCAGCCGTAGCCGTAATCTTCGATCACGTAGGCATCGTTAGATGACTCGTAAGTCGAAATACGGTTGTACTCAGGCTCTTCCTTCAACATCCGGCGCTGCTTACCCTCCTGCCAGTAAATCGACAGGTTACGCAGCGAGGTCACGAGCATGGCGTGTTCAGGGAAGAACGGCGCAATGAGCGTTGGCAGGTTGTTAATCGACTTGCGCGACACAATCAGCTGACCGGCCAGCGCTTCGCTGTTCGGATTGTTGTCGCTGATGCCGTTAATCAGGGGGTACTCACGCGCCGTAACGATATTGCGGCCAGTAACGACAACCAGATCAGGCGCGGTTTTGTACCACTCATCGAGCAGTGAGCCTGTGGCGTCATAAACCAGCGCATCAAGGTTGCTGTAGTCACCCTTAGCAATGATTTTGTTAGACTCATCACGGCTGGTCAGGGTGACGCCAGACATTACACGCTGCGGCGCATTAGCGCGGTATTTCTGAAGCCAGCCGATGTTCACATCCTGCAACAGCGGATTAGCCGTCAGGTCTGATTTATCCGCATGGCTCGTACCGTTGAAGCCGACCATGATGCGATCCAGCGCACGGCGGTTGACCAGCTGATTGGTAATGCGCTTTTGAAAGTCAGGGAACTTGGCCCACATATCCAGCTGCGCATAGGAAATGAAGGTGTCAAAGTTGGTCTGCTCGCAGCGGTATTTATCGCTGTCCAGAGCGTGAACTGAGCGCGGGTCACGGCGCGTGGTGCTGCCGGCATTAGTACTGGCAACCGGGCCACCCACGCCTAAGCCCAGCTTTTCGCCTTCCTGCTCGGAAACAGGGTAAATACCAATTTGTTTCAGGAAGTCACTGGACTGCTGCACCTTATCTTCAAGCGTCTGCGATACGCTTGGCGCAATCGCAAAATGTTTGTCAACATGATGAGGCAACACGCCGTTAAGCTCAGCCTGACGCTGGCTGTAACCATCCCACAGCTTGCGGGTTTCTAATTTCATCTCACTATTCCTTAATCGGTTTTTTTCGGTTTACCTGGCTGCCGGATTAGCAGTCAGCAAGCTGCGATGCATCCACGCCGTTACCGCCTGAAGACGGGGGACGCTGGCTGAAACTGCCATCCTGTGACGCCAGCTGCGCTTTCAGATCGGCCAGTTCACTGGTGAGCTTTTCAAGGTCCGCTGCCTTTGCCATGCCGTTCTGCTGCTGGCTCAGCTCTTCAACGCGGTCAAGCAGCTTCCCCTGAGATTCGGCGACCAGCTCCACTGCCTGGCGGATCTCGCCCGTTTCGGCAGAAAAGCGCCGCTCACCGCCGGTGATGAGGTCTTTAATTTTGCTGAAGAACTTTTTGCCGTTTTCCTGCTGTGGCACATCCGCTTCATACTCAATCGCGGTTTCAATCGCTTCCGTGAAAAAGCAATCAGCGCTGGTCTTGCGGGACGCGAGCGGATTAACGGCCGCTTGCGCAGAGAACTGAAGCATTTCAGTACCGAGACTGGCCGGGCTGTCCGTGAAGGCCAGCCCCATCAGGTAGGCTTTGCCGGTATCAGCAAACTTCGGATTGAACTCAATGCTGCTGTAAACCTTCTGACGGGACTTATTCAGCGTCACCAGATCGTCAGTGGCATCAATAACGGAATACAGGCCCAGCTTGCCGGCTAGCGGCCCCTCTTTGATTTCTTCAGCGGTAACGGCCTCAACGTCTCCATACATGCGGAATGTGCTGTCAGGGCTGAGGCTCTTCAGGTGTTCAAGATTGATGCGCGCGCCGTAAACCTGCGGGTTATAGGTGTCCGCGATTTCCTGAATGTGCTGACGTTCCAGCACGCGGCCATCACAGGTTGCACCCTCCACGGCTACGCGGAATTTTTTTGACTTCGGCATTCTGTTTGCTCCGGTTGACTAAGGCTCTTTCACCCTGTGCCCTTATCTTCCGCAACCCGGTAAAGCCGCGCCACACAAGGCAATTGTGAGGCGTCAGCGACAATCACCAGCGATATTCGACCTCGCGCGGGCGCGATAGCCTGTACCCATGAAAACAGCATCCGATCCCCGCACAGAAGCCAAAGCCCTTTACTGGCAGGCATACAGCATCCCCCAAATCGCGCAGCGGCTTGGGGTGAAGGCGAACACGCTCTATTCATGGCGCCGCCGCGATGAATGGGATAAATCCACGCCAATTCAGCGCGCGCTGGAGCGCACCGACGTACGCTATCTGCGTCTGATTGAAAAAGAGGATTTAAGCGCGCACGACTTCAAGACAATTGACCTGCTTGGCCGGCAGCTGGCGCGCCTTGCGCGGGATGAAAGGAAGGAGCAGGACAAGGAACAGAAGAAAAAGACGCCCAAGAACCATTTCACGGCTGAGCAGATTACTGAGCTGCGCACTCTGGTACTGGAATCGCTGTTTGAGCATCAGAAACGCTGGTACAAACAGCGCAATCTGCGTAACCGCTTTATCCTGAAAAGCCGCCAGATAGGCGCAAGCTGGTACTTTGCCCGTGAAGCGTTGTTGCGTGCGCTGGAAACAGGCACTAACCAGATATTCCTGTCTGCATCGCGTGCGCAGGCGTTTCAGTTCAAGAAATTCATTATTTTCCTGGCGCGTAGCATCGGCGTAGAGCTGAAAGGCGGCGATGCGATCATTCTGTCGAACGGCGCAACGCTTTATTTTCTCGGCACCTCAGCCGCAACCGCGCAGTCTTATACCGGTGACCTGTACTTTGATGAGGCGTTCTGGGTCGCCAACTTCCTGAATCTGCGTAAAGTCGCCGCCGGTATGGCAACGCAGGTTGGCCTGCGCCGCACTTACTTTTCTACCCCGTCCGGAGAAGAGCACGAAGCCTATAAATTCTGGAATGGTGACCTGTACAACAAGGGCAAGCCAAAGAGCAAACAGGCTCAGATTGACCTGTCACACAAGGCGCTGAAGAACGGCGTGCTGTGCGGTGACAACATCTGGCGGCAGATTGTTACCGTGCAGGACGTTATCGATCAGGGCTTCCCGCTCATTGACCTGGAAGAGATCCGCAGCGAAAACAGCGATGAAGATTTCGACAACCTTTACATGTGTAAATTCGTTGTCGCCGGCGAACGTGCGTTTAACTACAACGCCCTGATTGGCTGCGGCGTGGATGGTTACAGCGGTATCTGGCCTGACTGGAACCCTTACGCCCCGCGACCACTCGCCAGCCGCCCGGTCTGGATTGGCTACGATCCCAACGGCAGCAGTGACAAAGGTGACAGCGCCGGGCTTGTCGTGCTTTCCCCGCCGCTGGTTCCCGGCGGCAAATTCCGCGTAATTGAACGTCACCAGCTGCGCGGGATGGAGTTTGAAGAGCAGGCGAAATTCATTGAGCGCCTCACGCGCATGTACAACGTGCAGCACATCGATATAGACGGCACCGGCATTGGCGCGGCGGTACATCAGCTTGTGCTGAAGTTCTTCCCCGCTGCGCAGATGCACCTGTATACCCCGGCTGTTAAACGCCAGCTGGTACTCAAAGCGCAGATGGTTATCCGCGCCGGCCGCTTTGAATATGACGCCGGCATGATGGATATCGTCAGCAGCTTCATGACCATCCGCAAATTCGTCACGCAGAGCGGCCAGACTTCTTACGCATCAGACCGTACGCGCGGCAGCAGTCATGGCGATTTAGCCTGGGCAACGATGCACGCACTTCAGAATGAACCGCTGGGCAATGATGCCGGCAGCGGCACAGACAGCTTTGTTGAGGAATTTTGACCATGAGCCGCAGGAATAAAAAGACGTTAAGCACAACCACCACGCCAGCAAACAGCCAGCCTGCCGCTGAGATGGCCGAACCGATCGAGGCGCTGGAATCGTTCAGCTTTGGCGAACCCACATCGATCATGGATAAGCGCGACCTTCAGGATTGTATGGAGTGCGCCAGCAATGGGCGCTGGTATGAACCGCCGATTAGCCCTTACGGACTTGCCCGTCTGCTGGCCGGCGCGGTTCACCATGAGTCGCCGCTGGTCTTTAAACGCAATGTAATTATGTCGTGCTTTAAGCCGCACCCGCTGCTTTCACGTCAGGACGCGAGCGCTTTCGTAATGGATTATCTGGTGTTCGGCGATGCCTATCTTGAGCGGCGTGATAATCGACTGGGCCAGCCGCTGAAACTTAAGCATTCGCTGGCGAAATACACCCGGCGCGGTGTGGATCTCGACCAGTACTGGTTTGTGACCCACTACCAGGAGGATTACGCTTTTGAACCAGGGAAGGTGTTCCACCTGCGAAACGCCAGCATTCACCAGGAGATTTACGGCGCACCGGAGTATATGTCCGCGCTTCAGTCCATCATGCTAAACGGCGAGGCCACGCTATTCCGACGCAATTACTACATCAACGGCAGTCACGCCGGCGTGATTGTGTATCTCACCGATCCCGTGGCAAACACGGCAGACGTGGAAAAGCTGAAGCGCTCACTTAAAGACGCGCGCGGCGGTGGCGCGTTTAAAAACCTGTTTGTCTATGCCGCCGGCGGTAAAAAGGACGGCTTACAAATCCTGCCGTTCAGCCAGATAGCGGCGAAGGATGAATTCACAGGGATCAAAGACGCTACGCGTGATGACATGCTGGCCATCCACCGCGTACCGCCTCAGCTGATGGGCGTCATGCCCAACAACACCAGCGGGCTCGGCGATATCGTAAAAGCGGCCAGGGTGTTTGCAATCAACGAACTCTACCCGATCATGGAATCGCTGAAGGCGGTTAATGACTGGCTGGGCATTGAGGTGTTTCAGTTCAACCCTTACGCCCTGGCTGAAGAAAAAGCCGGCGACTGACGCCAGCCCCCACCAACCCCGATCACACCTCATCTCACCAGAGCTCCTCAGCGCCACGCTGCGAGGCTCTCTGCATTTACCCGCCAACACCAAGCCACAGCGCTGAACGCGTTACAGCGCTTCATTTTTGACGGTGATTTTCGCGATATAAAAGGGGTATGCCTACCCCCCTTAAGAGCGCGACTGCTCCCCCGCCTCGCCCGCGCATAAAAATAGTGCCTTTTTTTGCACTTTTGCGGTCAACCGGAAACCGCGCCAGTACTGGTTAGAACAGTAACAGAAGGGGCTGCGAAAGTTGTGCAAATTAATCTACTTTGTTGCAGTGATTGTACGGCAAATTTTTCTGTCCCCGTGTGCCAGTAAAAATTCACAATTAACAGACGCAAAAAAGCCCCAATTAGCGGGGCGTTGTTCATTGCAAATGTTGGGCTTAGTGAAGTATACGTCTGTCAGACAGCGCAGGAGCATCAGCGGCAGGGAAGCAAATAGAGTTTTCTTTCTCCAAAGAATCAGAATCATGAACCATCGCATGTTTTTTTTCGATACAGATTAAAACGGTTCCTGGCTCATCAATACAATCGCACACCTGCTCGATAACGACTGTGTACACGTCGCGGACGACGCCTTTAAAAATACAGCTGATGCGCAGGTGATCACCAATATCCGGCTTCATGAAACCGTCGAAGGTGAGAAACATTTCCGTTATCAGACCCATGCGTATACGTCCGAATGTGTCAGGGCCGTAATTCGTATCGTAGATTTTCATGGCGGTTATCGCTAAGGGGCGGGTTGAACTCTCTGACGGTATATCGGTGAAAACGCGTCCTTTCAACTTATGTCAGCAACTGACAATATCAATTAGGAATTATCTGTAAAGGATAGAGCCACCCGAGGGCTTTGCAACATCCGTGATCTTCCGCTTCCTCCCCCGACAGACTCGTTACACTCGCTAATCGGCGCTGCGGGAGCGGTTATAAATGAACCATATTAAAAAAAAGGCCGCATAAGCGGCCCTTGAATTTAAGAGTCCAGCTCAATTTGAGTACGTAATTGAATAGGATTGAGAATAGAATATCTTTGCCGAATAATGTTATACATATCAAAATCTTTTACCTTCACACTTATTACCATGGCATATTGCATGTCCGGTGCAGATACATTTTTGACATGACGTGATGAATCACGAGCGTGATACCTGATATCGAAAAGCGGGTCACTAAGTAGAGTATCGGCGCTGAATTTTTTACTTCTGTGAAGACATGTTTCCCATTTATGTCCTTCACTGCGACACTCTCTTTCAGTTTTATACTGGCTTTTTTGCCCGAAAAAGTCGTCGGTATCTTCATCACCTAAACCGTATCGGGGACGAAAAGACACCTGCATTCCAGCTCTTGTATAATTGACTGAATGCTCAGGATCAACAGGGGTTTGAATGCATAAAGTTGCTGTAAGCTCAAATGCCTCATTAAAAGGCACATCTGGGAAAGGTATTGGAGCTCTTAAATATTTATTCTTAGCTAACGAACCGTAATAAATTACTGTAGCGGTATCATCAGCACAATCAATCAGAACATTTGGATCTTCACTGAACCGCCCCCAACCAATATGTTCTCGTGAACATTTTTTGGATGCTTCGGCATGATGAACAAGCAATGCTTTTAGTGCGATAGTGTTCAACGGAGTTCCAGATAATGCAGCAACCCCAGCAGCGGTTCTGAGCGCTAAAGGAGAAGCATAGCTAGTTCCCTGAACACCAACGATTGCACCAAGCAGGGGATTAAAAGTGTATAGAGGTTCTTCGTCGCTTCCTCCGAAGATAATCCCGTCTGGCTTAACAAAACCAGGGCTTCGCCCCGGACCTATACAACTATAAGGAGCTCTACTCCATTTTTTACCACTGCGATCCGCCGCACCGATTGCTAGAGCATTTACCATATCTGATGGAGGCTGAATTCTGGCTGCATCTCCATCCTCATGTCCATCATTACCCACGGCTACTGTTAGTAATATTCCATGCTTTGCGCAGATCTGGTCTAAAACCGCCGTCCATACATGAACTTCATCATCACCTATTGGTAAATGCGGACCAATACTCAAGTTGGCAAACTTATAGTCACCGCTATCCAATACGGATTGGATCTTTTTCAATACATCAAATAAATCCCAGTCACCGTTTTCACCCGAAGTAGGTGAAAGAACTCTGTAGTGATCTACATCCATAAAGGGTCTGTTGAAAGCAGGTGCTTTCTCATCTACACGCCCAAAGAGAAAAGTAGATGTCACTTCATTACCATGCTGTAACAAATAACCACTTGTTTCTTTAGTATCAGGGTAAACATATTCAGTGACCCAATCATTTAAATCTGCCGTACCAAGCCCACCGTCAAAAACCGCAATGCGCTCTGAATCTAAAATAGACTTTCCAGCAGGTAGTTCTGGAGTTTCAATCGTAGAAATCTTTCTCACTATATTGGGTTGTGTACAACGTAGTGCTGGCATAGGGCGGACCACACGAATAAGTGAAAAGCCCAAAGCGTTACGCATGTCCTCAAGCCGAGCGTGAGCAACAATAAACGTTAAACCACCAACTTGAATTTTACTTTTGTAATCTACATTAACCCTAAATCTTGCCGCGTAATTAACGTACAATTTTACGATATCATCGTCTTCAGGACCAGCATGCAGAACAACCTCAAATTTCAGCAGATCTCCGTTTACTTGAGTGAAGTTTCTCGCCTTATCGGTATCATTCAAGAAGCTCACGCTTTCGATTTCGATCAATTCTTTTTGAACTCCTTTAGGAGCTGAAGAAGAATTGAGTATCTCCTTAAAATTAACTATCGCATCATCATTGCCACTAATAAACAGTTGGGCTGTGACAAGGCTTTTATTCATATCACATTGTCTAGCCGCCTTTCGAGGGCGAATTACAACTTGACGGCTCCCTACATCTCTTAATCCAGTAGCCCTGAGTAAACCCTCGGGGAAATAACTTTTCCCCAAGAAAGCAGGATGGAGGGTTAAGTTAAAAACACTTTCCCCTCTTGGCTTAGCATCATCATCCAATTTTTTCATTCGAGAGATTAATGCATCTATTTCAGGATTGAGATGCTCTCTTACCTCATCGATAGTATATGGATAACGCTTACCACTTCTTCCTGGAGGTAATGGCTCATTTGATGTTAATACATTTCCATTTCCTAACAACAGGTTCCTTTCCATTATTTAATCCCCCATCTTTGTAATTTACTCGCCACCGTAGGATGTGAAACCCCAACTAACTCAGCTATCTTTCTATTAGAGACGCCATCAAAGTGGTGCTTGATAATATTTAAATCCACATCGCTAAAATCACTTGAAGAAACCCTTTCCATAACAACTGATTCTATTAGTGAACTTTCAAATGGCACCTTATTTAAAACTTCATTTTTCTTAGAAAAGTTAAGGATCCTATTGATTATTGCAAAAGATAAACCATCTAATAGTGGGGAAAGCTTTTTTGATAAACTCGGCTCAATACCATTCTTAACTAAGTATTTATCAATTAAATCAATTGAAGGAGAGTTAAACTTCAGTATATGCTCAAAGCGCCGCCATACAGCGGGGTCAAGAATATCAGGGTGATTCGTAGCAGCTACTAATAAAGAAGTTGCAGGCCACTCATCTATTGTTTGCAGTAATACTGTAACCAAGCGTTTTAATTCGCCAACATCTCTATCGTCATCACGTCTTTTAGCAACTGCATCAAACTCATCAAGTAAAAGCACGCAAGGTTTTTCTTTAGCATAATCCATGACAGATTTAATGTTATTGCCTGTTTTACCTAACAAAGAGCTCATCACCGACGAAAGGTCTAATGTCAAAAGGGGGAGATTAAGCTTAGCCGCAAGCCAATGAGCCGACATTGTTTTACCAACGCCCGGAGGACCCGATAGTAAAACAGTTTTAACAGGTTCAAGACCAGCCTCAAATAATGAAGTGGCGTTTATGCGCTCGTTGACGATAGATTCTAATTTCGTTGAAATTTCAGAGCTCCATATCGGTTCCTCTGAAATTGCATCAACCGGAGTTTCCTGTAAAAGGTTACGCCTTGAATCACCGTCTACAGGTAATGGCGCTTTGTTTGATGCTCCACGCAAAACTGTGCCTTCTGCCACCAGAGATGCCAGCTTAGAAGCTAAAGCATCATCATTTTTGCGGATGGAGTTGATCATCTTTCTGCAAAGGAGAGTAAATGCATTTGCATTGCCTTTAATGCCTTGCTCGATGAGTTTGAAAAGTTCATCCTCTCTCACATTTACCATAATTTCCCCTAAAAAACATATACTTAATTTAAGTGGTAATCATTTTACTGATCAATTTATAAAAATCTTACCACTAAGAATCCATTTTTTCAAAGGATATCCCAAATTTTACTGTATGAATAATCAGCCCTGATCACATTCAGCATCATACGGACCAAGCATCTTTCAAGCGCTCTATCAGAACCTTGGCACGCTGACTTGCAGGAGGCAGCGTACCTTTAAACTCACCAGCTAAAACCGTCCACCATTTGCCGTCCAGGCACATTCGCTGCCCGCTGATCATCAATTTTGCCTGGCTGAAACTAATTTCCAGCCCCAGCCAGCGGGCATCCTCAACCACTTTTTGCACTAGTGCTTCAGCCTGAACGGGAGAGACCTGCTCGCTTCGCCGCTCTTTTATAGCTTCTTTCTGGTGCCGGACCTCTGAAATCAGCTTCCGGTTCAGCTCGCGCCGCTCTTTGCGGCTCAGTTTTTCGAAGTTAAGCGCAACGACATCACTTTCCGGTGCCTGAACAGCTACGAAATGGCCAGAACGGTCATTAATAACCGTCCTCAATACCGGTGGTTTTTCATCCTGTAGCGGCTCCCGCGTACAGTTATTGACAGAACTCCGAGGGGCGGCGATGCCGCCTGAAACGTCAAAGGCCTCATCCGTGCTGGCTTTCAGCTTGGGCACGATTTTGTATTCAACGGTGCGGGTATAAATGATGTCGCGAGGCGAGAAAGGCGAATAAACCCCGGAAATACGGCTGACATCATCACCGTAGTCATTACCGTTTTCGGTGATCTCATAATTCAGTCGCACGCGGAGGTCTTTGCGCTGCACCAGCGGCCCACCCTGAGCCGCGACATACCCGGCCCAGTCGCCGGCATCAGCAGCCTGATGAACAGGTGATATTTCGGGGTGCAGCACCAGCTCTCGATCACGCAACCGGCGCAGCTCTCTGTAAACAGTAACCGGCGCGCCACCTATCGGCTGGAACTGACGGATGCGCCAGCGTGAAGACCAGGCGCTTACGCGCTTCGCAACATCCTTTAAATCTTCGCCAGTTTCGTCATCCTTCTCACCATCAAGTGCATAGCCATCGATGTTTTTGGAGATGTATTTAGCGATATATCCCGTTGCTGAGCCGAATTGCTCATCAATGGGCACCACTTTAAAGCGCGCCTCTTCAGCGCCTTTCTCGTCACCATCAATCTCAAGCGCATACTCCCGGAAAATGGCGCGGGCCTGCTCTATGCGGTCTGGCTGGAAGAACAGCAATAAGTGCCAGTGAGGCGTAGCATCGTGATGGGGCTCCGTTACACGGAAACCAAAGGCACGTATACCTTTACGCGCCCAGGCTGAGCGCACCTTAGACCAGACGTTGCAAAGATAGCGCTGCGTCTCGCGCGGGTTTGCCGCCTGATATTTGTTATTTCTCTTACCGCTTACCTGCATAGCGTGATATTTGGACGGTGCAGTCAGCGTGTAAAAGTCACCGATCAACCCCTGCGCCTTTGCCAAATCCTCAAAGCCGCGCATTCTGACCATGAGTTCAGCGCGGCGGATTGCAGGATTAGCAATACTGCCGTCCACTTTCTCGGCCAGCGATGAACGCTCTCCGGTGTCCTGGTCTTCAAGCTCCATGGCGTTGAGGAATTCGCGGTTAGCCCTCTTCTGAGCAACCCACTCATTCAGGGCTGGATCACTGCAATACGGAGCGGCTTTTTTATGCACATAACCTGCCGCTATCATCAGATGCTCACGCCACTGATCGTGCATTTTTCGAAGGCGCCGCAGCCACCATGAAGGTGATTCAATACGCGCGGCCGCGCACAACGCCTCTTCTGCTGTCAGCTCTTCAGCGCAATATTTTTGCCATCCCGGTGCGGTCATGTTGAGGTGGGTAATCAGCCAGGCGGCACGGCCGTAACCGGACAGAATGGAAAATCCGGTGTCACCGTGCTTTTCCATCTGAAGGTTGGCTTCTTGCATAAGTTCATTGGTCAGCTTATCTGCCAGCCGGTATGAAAGTTTCTTCAGCTCACGCTTACCCGCCCACGGGATGCGGTGAAAATCGTCCCGAAACTCCATCAGTACGGCCGGCATGCTGCTGTCTGGCAGATATTGATTATTCACGCTATCAACGCGAGGAAGAACAAAGCGGCCAAATGATGCCTTCAGCCAGTGAGCCGCTTTTTTCTTACCCTGTTGCTCTTCAATTTCAGTCAGCTTTTGTGCATAGAATCGACGTATGTATTGCGGCAGAGATTGCAGGCGACGACGCAGCAGCCGCTCTTCCTGATCACGAGCTCGGCGCTGCCCGAAGAGATCAAAAAACTCAACTGATCGTGATTCGCCATCGTGGCGATAGCGGATTAAACCGGGTGCGTGGTCCACCACGTAGTCAGCGGAATCTCTGGCGGCATTCCATGCATAAGCCCCGGCAGGCTCAGGTGCTTTGCCGGGGAATGGGGGCGGAGGTGATGGGGCGATTCTGCCGCGTGTTGTCTCTGTCATATCGCGATGACATCACCCGGCTTGACGGTACGCGCCTGCTCTTCGGTATCTTTGAAAAGTTCAGTTTTGGTCAGACTGCCATACGCATTAGCTTCAACCTCAACCAACCAGAAATGACGATACGGCCGGATATCGATTATGCGTGTGATTACTGCGTCAACAAGGTTCATGCCGCCACCTCACTAACAGCAACCACACGGCTTACGGCAACAATCTCGCTGGCTTTTTTACCTTTACCAGCAGCAACGCCGATGCTGCGCGCAACGCTGATAACGTGGCGATCAAACCCCGCGTAGAGCTCCTGAACCAGCGGGGTATCGCTGTTTGAGGCAACCACTGATATGCCTGCCGATATTAACGAGCTAAGCAACTGCGCCAACTGCCGCTGCTTGTCATCGTTGAAAGCGTCGGTGTGATATTGGGTAAATGCGCCGGCATACGGAGGATCGCAATAGACCACGTCACCTGCCTGAACCTGAGCCAGCGTTTCAGCAAAGTCCGCGCAGATAAACGTTGCGCGCTGGGCTTTAGCTGCGAATGCACGGATTTCATCAACCGGCAGATGCGGCTTAGCCTGCTTTTCATAAGGCGTATTGAAATCACCCCTGCGGTTGTAGCGGCACAGCCCCCGATAACCGTGGCGGTTTAAATAGAGAAAATAGGCGGCGCGATAAAGCAGCGGCAGGCTGGCTTCATGATTAAATTCATTGCGAATGCGGCGATAATCCTCTTCGCTACCGTTCTGAGCGAAGATCCCGGCAACCAGTGCAGTGAATGGCTTTTCAAACTCTTTCACCTGCTGATAGAGGTTGATGAGATCAGGATTTATATCAGCGATAAGATATGCCGGGTAATCGGTATTCATCATCACGGCACAAGAGCCGGCGAACGGCTCTACCAGTCGCGCCCCGGCGGGTAAATACTGGTTTAGCTGAGCCATTACTTTTGCTTTGCTGCCAGCCCATTTCAGGATTGTTTTATTCATGGCAGCCGCCCCGCATTCCTGTGACTTTCGCGCGTCGCTCTATTAGCTCCTGACATGTTGCACACGTTGATACGCCAACCAGTGCACGGCGACGCGCTTCAGGTATTGGCTCATCACATTCTTCACAAAATGAACTGCTGGCTGCGGCCGCTTTTGGCCGTGCTGCAGTAATCTGATGCGCCAGCATTTCGGCGGCGCGGTCCTGGGCGATATCTATGATATCTGGCATCACAAACCCCCTATGGCCTGCGCTTCATACTTCGCGGCTTCTTTCATCAGAAGTTCAGAAGTTGCAGCGGGGCTGAGCTGGTTCTTAAGGATGTGAATCGCCAGTGCGTTGAGGCGGATGGAAACGGAGTAGGCTTTATCCTGCTGCCCCTCCTGAATGGCTTTGGTAAGCATGGAGATCATGACGTTTTCACAGCTCGTCACTTTCGCCCGCGGTATTGATTGCATGTAGTCACCCTTTTTTAGGTTGCACGAAGCCCGGCGAGTAATTCGCCTGATTTAAAAAATCAGTGGTTATTTATTTCAGAAGCCGTTAGCGCGCTGTAATTCGTCCGATATTTCCGTTACATCGCTAACTGAAGAAGTTGGCACTTCTTTTAGTGATTCTTCATCACTGTTTTGCGCTTTACGCTTCTCCGCCTCTTCCTCAGCAATTCTCGCCGCGGCTTCCTCACCGGGGCGGCTATATGGGATTCGGTCTGATAATTCTTTAAGCGCCTTCATTCCCGAAATAAGCGTCAATTTTTCCTGCGCTGAAAACTGACAATATTCATACTCAATTTGCTCCTGACCGAGCCTCGCCATTTTCCCCGGCCAGCTATCGGCCTTTACATTTCCCAGCACAAAAATGGCTTTGCGCTCAGCTGCGGAAAATTTATTGAAAGCGCACGCTATGGCCGTGCCTCCCCGCTGCTCGATCATCTTCTTGTGAAACCGCTGAAGATAGGGTGCAGCTATCGCGGCATAAGGGTTTGCCGCCCTTTTTCCTCCCGCGATAACCTTCATAGACCACCTCACAGAGACTTATTAGGCGCACCGCTCGTAAGCGATGCCTCGGATAAGCACCGGCTTTTTAACCATGGCCGGCTCATGGCGTGTTATCTTCGTTTCGCTCGCTTTAATGCCTGACCGCACGGCGAACTAACGAATCAACACAAGGAATACAAATGGATCAGAACATTAAAAAACTATTCGACTACATCTCCGCTGTTAATGATGCGGGTGAATCATGCAGACATGATGTTTATGCCCTGTCCGTTTTTAGTGTCGCTGTCTTTTCAGTGCTCGAACCTGCGCAAAAAGTGAAAATAATCGATTCCCTACATGCTCAGCTTAATTCTTATCGCCAAGGCTCTAAGGAATATCAGGATGCTGAAGCAAAAACGCAGTCAGCCTTGCTAAACATTCTTCGTGCACTTGGCGCTGAACCAAAATCGCAGTAATTTTTTTATTAACCCTTCTACCTAATTCTGATTTAGCCATGCCATGAGCATGGCTTTTCCCTCTGATTCTCTGATTTAAAATAACTCGGTTCATAAATTCCTCTTATCAGCCGCAACACTCGTAAATGATGCCCCTGATAAGCCCGGCATATCGCGCCAACCCTACTCTGCTATACCAGTCCACTTGAAATTCACGGATTTTTTGTAACAATCATATCCGCCTACTACCTTAGAAGTATTAAAACAAAAACCTGACCTTAACTGGTCCCTATAACCAGGGAAAACATATGCCTACATATACAGCAGTATCAGAGCACTTCACTGAACTCATACGCACTCTTATTGATAGAGATGACCCGATTTCTGACCCAGTATCCCAGGAGGAGTTACTGGACATGTACCTCACAATTGGCGCTCTTCTTAAATGGAAGTTTGGTAGCGGCTACTCTGTGATTCATGCAGAATTTGGTTCCCTACCCAAGCAATAACAACAAAAAAGCAGTGGCTAAACCCGGCTTCGTGCCGGGTTTTCAGTTCACTGACGGGGACGGATATTCCCCACGGTTGCACTGCGCAACAACGCTTTCCAGTTCATCAGCGGACTCAGCATCACCTGATGCGTTCGCCACAGTCACCAGACCTTCAAGCCCAATGCTCAGGCGAAATGCATAATCGGCCAGAGAGTTTTCACGCACCTGCGGTGCCACGGCTGTTGCCGCTTTCAGTACCATCACTTTGCTGTGATAGGCATTCAGCAGATTATTTTTTAACACCTGGTATTCATGACGCATTTTTATTGGCTCCCTGTTTGCTTGCCTTGTACTGCTTCGCCCGCTGTCGCCGGCAAATGCCCTGAATGATCAGCTGCACTGACTCAATCAGTCCCCACGCCAGCAGCGTCAAATAACACGCTAATTGCCATTCTTCGGCACTGAACAATCTGTCACCTCGCATTTCATCAACGTGACACCGAGGCGCTCACACCACACTTCATGATCACGATGCAGGCCATCAATGGTGCGTATTGCTTCGGCCTGAGCGAACTCCTGCCCGTAATACATGCCGTCTTTGGTCACCTGATAGCGATGATTTTTATCGACTGCGCTGCGCGGCAAACGCTGGATTGTGAAACCGCGATACAGGCTGACGTGCTTGTTTACTTCAACTATCTGATGCGCCGCTGACATTTAAAGCCCCAGCCACAGCAACCAGGCATCGCGTTGTTCGGTCGGTCGGGAGTAATATGCGTCCCGCATAGCGCGATTAAATTCAGGTAGATACACCATTTTTTCACCAGCTCGGCCGGTAGGGTTTTCCGGGTTACGCCACTCGATCAGCGGCAGCTTATTGTTTTCAGCCATCGCTTTAATTGCGCTGGCCGGCTTACCAATCAGCTCACCAAATTTCTGGTACGTGACTGCATCAGCGAGGCTTTTGACCTCCAAACCATCACTCATCGTGCTCATGTGATAATCTCCTGTTTCAAGGCTCCAGCTGCTTCTAACTGCTTCCTACGGCTTCTAGTTGCGGCTGCTTTTTGTTTAACCATAGATACGGAGCTCCGTATCTTTTGATGGATTTAATACGGAGTTCCGTATCATGTCAAGCGACTACCAAAAAAAATTAAGACTTATCCGAAAGGCAGAAGGGCTAACTCAGGCGGCAATGGCAAAGGAGACAGGCATAAGCCTCAGTTCAATAAGAAATTATGAAACTGGAGGGCAAGAGATCGGCTTAACCATAATTGAGAGAGTTATTCAGCTGCCCCGATTCATGAAATACACCTTATGGCTTATGACAGATCAGACGGCTACAGAAGCTGGTCAAATAGCGCCCAATGGCCATGAAAATTTGACTAAAGGTGACGATAACCCTCCCGCGATAAAGCAAAGTAATTAATCAATTACATATGGGAGAAGTTATCAAATGCATGATTATGGAAGAAAACTTCGTGCGATTAGGAGTGCAGAAGGATTAACGCAACAGTCCTTTTCTGATTTAACTGGGTTTGGCATCAGCACAGTAAAAAACTACGAGTCCGGGCAAAAGCAAGCCGGCCTATCGGTTATTCAACGCGTGTTAGAGATCGAGACCTTCCAGAAATACACGCTTTGGCTAATGCTCAATAAAACAACTGAAGCTGCCGGCCAGATCTCGCCGGCTCTCTCACACAGTGGGCCAGAAAAAACAGATTAACGCCAATTAACAGGCAGGGATGGTTAGCGGTACATTCCGCCTGGCTGCTGAGCCATACCGGCCCGGCAAATGATGAAGTAACACCATCTATCAGGAGGGCTCAGCCATGAGCATAAAACCAACTGATGATGGTCAATGGATGGTGGACATCCGCCCTAACGGTAAAGCAGGAAAGCGATACCGGAAGAAATTTAGCAGAAAGTCTGACGCGAAAGCGTATGAGCTCTGGATATTAAGTAAGGCAAGCGAGCCTGATGAATGGGCCAAGCAACCCACAGATCGCCGCCGTATCTCCGAGCTGTTAGAAAATTGGTGGAAAGTTCATGGCGTCACGCTGAAGAACGGCAAAATTGAGCGGATGCACCTGCTTAAAACCATCGCGCAAATTGGTGATATGCCGGCAAACGCCCTTAGCAAAAAAAACCTGCTCCAGTTGCGAACGTCCAGACTTGCAGCGGGAATATCACCGGCCACTATTAACCGTGATGTTTATCGCCTTTCCGGCATGTTCTCTACGTTGATTAAGCTCGGGGAATACCGCCAGCCAAATCCGGTGCAGGAGCTGCCGCCATTAAAACAGGCGGATCCGGAAGTCATATTCCTGATGCCGGACCAGATCACTGCGCTGCTTAACGCTCTGGAAGGTGACGAAAGAAAAGTCGCGCTGGTTTGCCTGAGCACAGGCGCACGATGGAGTGAAGCGGCGGAACTGGATTCAATGCGGGTACGTATGGGACGAATCCACTTTTTCGCTACCAAGAACGGCAAAAACAGAGTGATCCCGATATCGTCAGAGTTGGAGAAGCTGATCAGCTCACGCAAAAGCGGGAAGTTGTTTAAAGTCGATTATGAGAGCTTCAGGGAGAAGCTGCGAACCGCAGTTCCAGAGTTGCCGCGTGGACAGGCGACACACGTTCTCAGGCACACTTTCGCGAGTCATTTTATGATGAACGGCGGAAACATCATCACCCTGCGTGACATTCTCGGGCATGCGAAAATTGAGCAGACAATGATTTATGCCCACTTCGCGCCAGACTTCCTCCTACACGCTGTAACGCTCAATCCACTAAGGGGAGGGCTGGAAGCTGTCGAGATAGGAAAAAGCAGCGAGAGTGGCGGAGAGCCAGTCAAAAATGATGGCGCTGAGGGTAATCAGGAAATCGTGTCCACCTTGTGTCCACCTGTGACCACAATGTGACCCTTTTCCAGTTGCTTATAACTGGTTCCTGTTGGTTGATAACTCAAACTAACTAACTGTTTTAGCTTGGTTTTGTTTGTAAGTTATTGATAAAAAAAACCCCGCCATCATGGCGGGGAAGACAGGGATGGTGTCTATGGCAAGGAAAACAGGGATACTATGTTACTGGTTACTGCTGGTACTACTCACTGCTTGCAGCGGTGATGATGGCTGCAATCCGGAGAGCCGACGCGCTTCATTCAGGCGCCGCTCAAAATTCTTCTGCAATGTCGCTTGCTGTGCAGGCGTTAGCAGGTGATACATCTGATTACGAACCCGGGCCATCTCGATTTGCAGTTCTACCTGCTCGCGGGCCTGTTTCTCTGCCTGCTGGCGGATAGCCGATTCGTTAAATTTGTCTGCAATGACAAGGTCATGCATAGTTTCTATGTCCTGAACGCTTAACACCGGGCGTTCATGGCGCGCTTGCTGCATCAGATCGCGCATCTGTTGCCGCTGTTGTTCAGTCAGCTCAATGCCATCGAACATGTGGCTTTGCGGATTTTGCGTCATACTGCCTGTCGTCAATCCGCCGTTATGATGCATCTCGTCAATCGTCGTCGTGTCTGCTGCTTCTGCGCTGGCGTGACTGAGAACCATCGCTGAGGCAAAGACGACGGCGGTTAAGTAGCGCATCGTTTACTCCCGGTTCGTTCCGTTTTGCGATTCAACGAGAGCTAGTGTACGGCGACAGCTGCAAACATCCGTCAGGGGGTGTAAAACTACGTAAAGCGTTGGATTGCCACTATAGGAACACGGTATTTTGCCTGCGGAGGGCAACAAAAAATGAATAAAATCCTGTTGGTTGATGACGACCGCGAATTGACTTCGCTGCTTAAAGAACTGCTTGAAATGGAAGGTTTTGAGGTGATTGTCGCCAGCGATGGCGAGCAGGCGCTCAATCTGCTGGACAACACCGTCGACCTGCTTTTGCTCGATGTGATGATGCCGAAGAAGAACGGTATCGACACGTTAAAAGAGCTACGCCAGCAACATCAAACCCCTGTCATCATGCTGACCGCCCGCGGTAGCGAGCTGGACCGCGTTCTGGGCCTGGAACTGGGCGCGGATGACTATCTGCCAAAGCCATTCAACGATCGCGAACTGGTGGCGCGTATCCGTGCGATTCTGCGCCGTTCCAACTGGAGCGAACAGCAGCAACAGCACGATAACAGCTCACCGACGCTGGAAGTGGATTGCCTGCGCCTGAATCCGGGCCGTCAGGAAGCCAGCTTCGACAGCGAAACGCTGGATCTCACCGGCACCGAGTTCACCCTGCTCTACTTACTGGCGCAGCATCTTGGCCAGGTGGTGTCACGCGAGCATCTCAGCCAGGAAGTGCTGGGCAAGCGCCTGACGCCGTTTGACCGCGCCATCGATATGCACATCTCTAACCTGCGTCGTAAGCTGCCGGAACGTCGTGATGGTCATCCGTGGTTCAAAACTCTGCGCGGACGCGGCTATCTGATGGTTTCGGCATCATGATTGGAAGTTTGACCACCCGCATCTTCGCCATCTTCTGGCTCACCCTGGCGCTGGTGTTGATGCTGGTACTGATGGTGCCAAAACTCGATTCGCGCCAGATGACCTCACTGATGGAGAGCGAACAGCGCCAGGGCACCATGATTGAGCAACACGTTGAGGCGGAGCTGTCACAGGATCCGCCCAACGACCTGATGTGGTGGCGCCGGCTGTTTCGCGCCATCGACAAATGGGCACCGCCCGGTCAGCGCCTGCTGCTGGTGACCAGCGAAGGACGAGTGATCGGTGCGCAGCACAATGAAATGCAGGTGATCCGCAACTTTATCGGCCAGTCCGATAATGCCGATCATCCGCAGAAGAAAAAGTATGGCCGCGTCGAGATGGTCGGCCCCTTCGCGGTGCGCGACGGCGAAGACAATTACCAGCTGTATCTGATCCGTCCCGCCACCAGTTCCCAGCTCGATTTCGTCAACCTGCTGTTTGACCGCCCTCTGCTGCTGCTCATCGTCACCATGTTAATCAGCTCACCGCTGCTGCTGTGGCTGGCGTGGAGCCTGGCGCGTCCGGCACGTAAGCTAAAACATGCCGCGGATGAAGTGGCGAGCGGAAATCTGCGTCAGCATCCGGAACTGGAATCGGGCCCGCAGGAATTTCTCGCAGCCGGATCCAGTTTCAACCAGATGGTGAGCGCGCTCGAACGCATGATGACGGCACAGCAGCGTCTGCTGTCGGATATCAGCCATGAATTACGCACGCCACTGACGCGTCTGCAGCTGGCAACTGCGCTACTGCGCCGGCGTCATGGCGAAGGCAAAGAGCTGGAGCGCATTGAGACCGAAGCGCAGCGTCTGGACGGCATGATCAACGACTTGCTGGTACTGTCGCGCACCCAGCACAAGAACGCGCTGGTGAGCGAAGCGATGAAGGCCAACCAGCTGTGGAACGGCGTGCTGGAAGATGCCAAATTCGAAGCGGAGCAGATGGGTAAAACCATGGACGTACCGTATCCGCCCGGTCCGTGGCCGCTGTACGGCAACCCACACGCGCTGGAAAGTGCGCTGGAGAACATTGTGCGTAACGCGCTGCGCTATTCGCACACGCACATCAGCGTTAGCTTTGCGGTGGATATTCAGGGCATTACCGTGCACGTGGACGACGACGGTCCTGGCGTCAGCCCGGAAGATCGCGAGCAGATTTTCCGTCCGTTCTACCGCACCGATGAAGCGCGTGACCGTGAATCCGGCGGCACCGGGCTCGGGCTGGCGATTGTCGAAACCGCCGTGCAACAGCACCGCGGCTGGGTGAAAGCCGATGATAGCCCGTTAGGCGGTCTGCGCCTGACGCTGTGGCTGCCGCTGTACTCCGCCCGGCAATAATTTGCTATGCTGCGGCCCTCGTTTCCGGGGGCCTTATGCTAAACATCGTCTTATTTGAACCTGAAATCCCGCCAAATACCGGCAACATCATCCGCCTGTGCGCCAATACCGGCTTTCAGCTGCACCTGATTGAGCCGTTAGGCTTCGCCTGGGATGATAAACGCCTGCGCCGCGCCGGACTGGATTACCATGAATATACCGCGCTGAAAAAGCACGCCAGCTACGCCGCTTTTCTGGCGGCGGAAGCGCCACAGCGCTTATTCGCGCTGACCACCAAAGGCACACCGGCGCACAGCGCCGTCAGCTATCAGCCGGGCGACTATCTGCTGTTTGGCCCGGAGAGCCGTGGCTTACCGCCAGAAATTCTTAATGCGTTACCGGCAGAACAGAAGATCCGCATTCCGATGCGCGCGGAGAGCCGCAGCATGAACCTGTCGAATGCGGTTTCAGTGGTGGTGTATGAGGCATGGCGCCAGCTGGATTATGCGGGCGCGCTGATCAAAGGCTAGATGCCGTCGCCGTACTCAAACCCGGCGCCGGTGAAGTGCTGATCCATATCCATTGACGGTTTGTCGCTGGCTGGTTTGCCGACAATGCGCGCCGGCACGCCGGCCGCCGTGGTATGGGGCGGCACCGGCTGCAAGACCACCGAACCGGCACCGATTTTGGCACCGCGCCCGACTTCAATATTGCCAAGGATTTTGGCCCCCGCGCCAATCATCACCCCTTCACGGATCTTCGGATGGCGATCGCCGCTGGTTTTACCGGTACCGCCCAGCGTGACCGACTGCAGAATGGAGACGTCATTTTCCACCACAGCCGTTTCACCAATCACGATGCCGGTGGCGTGATCCAGCATGATGCCACGCCCGATGCGCGCCGCCGGATGAATATCCACGGCGAATGAGACCGAGATTTCGTTTTGCAGATACACCGCCAGCGCGCGCCGTCCCTCTTTCCACAGCCAGTGGCCAATACGGTACGCCTGCAGCGCGTGGAAGCCCTTCAGATAGAGTAACGGCGTGGAATATTTGTCGACCGCCGGATCGCGCTGACGCACTGCCTGAATATCGTACGCGGCCGAGACAATCATCTCAGGATCCTGACGATAGGCTTCTTCAACAATTTCGCGTATGGCAATAGCGGGCATGATCGGGTTAGCGAGCTTGTTAGCCAGCATGTAGCTGAGCGCGCTGCCGAGATTTTCGTGCTTGAGCAAGGTCGCATGGTAAAAACTGGCCAGCATCGGTTCACAATCGGCCAGCGCTCTGGCTTCGGCTTTGATATGGTTCCAGACCAGTTCTAACTCTTCAGACGACATTGCTGTTTGCTCCCGATAAAAAAGCGCCCGATTAGGCGCTACAGGTGATAATGCTTAAGCGTCCTGCTTTAGCTTTGGCTGTTCTCGTCCTTCCTTGTACGACCAAGCAGGCTCAATGCTGCCTCTCGCGCCGATTTTTCGCAATATAATACCTGATAAATTTGCTCGGTTATTGGCATTTCCACGCCCACACGCGCAGCTAATGCTTTGACTTCTTTGGTATTTCTGTAGCCTTCTACAACTTGTCCGATAATGCGTTGCGCCTCATCCACGCTTTCGCCCTGCCCCAGCATCATGCCGAAACGGCGGTTGCGCGACTGATTATCGGTACAGGTCAGCACCAGATCGCCAAGACCCGCCATGCCCATAAAGGTCGTCGGATCGGCACCCAGCGCAGCACCGAGACGGCTCATCTCCGCCAGACCGCGGGTGATGAGTGCCGTACGCGCGTTGGCACCAAAGCCAATGCCGTCGGAGATCCCGGCACCAATCGCAATGACGTTTTTCACTGCGCCGCCCAGCTGCACGCCGATGAAGTCCGGATTGTTGTAAACGCGGAAGCTTTTGCCGCAGTGCAGCTTTTGCTGCAGATCGTCGGCAAACTGCGCGTCAGTGGCCGCCAACGCAATCGCCGTTGGCAAACCAGCCGCCAGCTCTTTGGCAAAGGTCGGGCCGGAAATCACCGCCAGCGGAATGCTGTCGCCGAGGATTTCGCGCGCCACATCCTGCAGCAGCCGTCCGGTCTCTTTTTCCAGTCCTTTGGTCGCCCAGACAATGCGTGAGTCGGCACGCAGCAGCGGTTTGAGCTGCATCAGCACATCGCCGAACACATGGCTTGGCACCACCACCAGCAGATCGCGGCTGGCGCTGACGACGCGGGCCAGATCGGCTTCAGGAACGAGATTATCGGGGAAAGGAACATCGGGCAGGAAAGCGGTATTGCATCGGTCAGCCTGCAGCTGCGCCACGCTTTGCGGATTGTGGCCCCACAGCAGCACCGGGTGGCCATTACGGGCCAGCGTAATGGCCAGTGCGGTGCCGTACGAGCCGGCACCGATGACGCTAATCGAAGCGTTGAGTGTAGTCATCAGGCATCCTGACGTGGCGCTTCGCCTTCACCCTGCTGCTGCAGATAATTCATGAACAGCGCATCAAAGTTGACCGGCGCCAGATTGAGCTGAGGGAAGGTACCGCGTGACACCAGGCTGGTGACACATTCACGCGCATACGGGAACAGAATGTTCGGGCAGTAAGCGCCGAGGCAATGTGCCATCTGCGTGCCTTCGATACCGCTGATGGTGAAGATACCGGCCTGCTGTACTTCGCACAGGAACGCGGTGTCTTCGCCCACGGTGGCGGTGACAGTAACGCGCAGCACGACTTCATACACTTCATCCGCCAGCTGAGAAGAGGCGGTGTCCAGATCCAGCTTCACTTCCGGTTCCCACTCTTTCTGGAAAACCTGAGGTGCGTTTGGCGCTTCAAATGAGACGTCTTTGGTGTAAACGCGTTGAATCTGGAACTGCATTTCGTTGCTGCTATGCTCTGACATGTTACTGAATCCTTTAAGTGAAAATTGTCGGTCGAAAATGTTATGCGCGGAGCAAGGGATCGAGTCCCTGACGCCCGTCCAGCGCGTAGAGATCGTCACAGCCGCCAATGTGCTGCGCGTCAATAAAGATCTGTGGCACCGTGGTGCGGCCGCTGCGTTTGATCATCTCTTCGCGCTTTACCGCGTCCCCATCAATGGGAATCTCCTGGTATGACACGCCTTTTTGATCCAGCAACGCCTTCGCCCGGTGGCAGTAAGGACAGGTCACTTTGGTGTAAATCTCAACATTAGCCATGCGGTGATACCTCAGGAAGTTATTTACCGCGAACCAGCGGCAGGTTTTCGCCACTCCAGCCGCTCACACCATCTTTCAGCACGGTCACTTTGTCAAAACCCGCTGCGCTAAGGGTGGCTGCCGGTTCTGCGGCGCTCTGGCCGGTGGCACATACCACAATTATGGGCTGCGACTTGTGCTTTTCCAGCTCGCCGAAGCTGCCTTTTTTAATATCGGCTGCGGCGATGTTAATAGCCCCTGAAATGTGTCCTTTGCGATAGTCGTCGCGTGAACGAACGTCTACCACCACCGCGTCCTCTTTGTTGATCAGGTGGGTTGCTTCACCACGGCTGATGGTTTTTACCTTAGAGAACATACCTTTAACGGTGGTTACAATCACCAGAATAAGTAAAGCGACCCATGCCAGACTAAGGATGGGGTGATTGCTTGCAAACTGCATAATTTCTTGCATGAGGGGTAACGACTCCAGACCGGGGCTAATAAGCTAAAACAAGGGTTCTGAGTATACCTGCGCCACTTCGCATGTACAGTCGCGAAGCGGGCAGAGTTACGATTTGTGCGTCATTTTCCAAAAAAAGTGTTCTAATCGCAAAATTGAGGCAATCTTTATCCCGGTAAGCTGTGGCCGACATCTTTCGTAAAGCAAAACCCGGCCGGGATAACTGGTAAGCGGCTGTTCATCGTGGAATAATTATCGACTATGAAGGGAAAAGCGACCGTTACACACACAAGGACCCGTTACAACGACCCGGCATCTCCGTTGTCATTTCGCTGGTCCGATATCTCCCTTAGCCTGCTTTGTGCGGGTGCGTTGCTGTTGCCCGTCGCCGCACATAGCGCCGATGACAGCAAAACGCAGCTAAAGTCCATTCAGCAGGACATCGCCGAAAAAGAGAAAAGCGTTAAAGCGCAGAAGCTGCAGCGCAGTAAGCTGCTCGATCAGCTGCAGAGTCAGGAAAAAGTGATTGCCCAGGCCAGTCGCCAGCTGCGTGAAACCCGCAACAGCCTGAGCGCGCTGAACGGCGAAATCGCCCAAACCACCGCCGCGATTGCCCGGCTGGAAAAGCAGCAGGCGCAGCAGGAAAAACTGCTGGCGCAGCAGCTGGATGCCGCGTTTCGTCAGGGCCAGCACAACGGCGTGCAACTGCTGCTCGGCGGTGAAGAAGCACAGCGTAGCGAACGCATTCTGGCCTATTTTGGCTACCTCAATGCCGCCCGGCAAAAAAACATCGACGAGCTTAAGCAGACTCAGCAGGAGCTGGCGCAGCAGCGTCAGGCGCTGCAGGGCAAGCAGGAGCAGCAAAAGTCGCTATTAGCGCAGCAGCAGACGCAACAGAACAAGCTGGAAACCGCCAGCGCCGCGCGTAAGAAAACACTGTCCGCACTGGAGAGCGCGCTGGAGAAAGATCAGGCCGATCTGGTCGAGATGCGCCAGAACGAAAGCCGCCTGCAGGACAAAATCGCCAAAGCCGAACGTGAGGCGCGCGAACGGGCGCAACGCGAAGCGCGCGAGGCGGAAAAAGTGCGCCAGCGTCAGGCCCAGGCAAAAGCCAAAGGCTCCAGCTATTCCCCTACACAAAGCGAGCGCGAGCTGATGGCGCGCACCGGCGGCCTTGGCCGGCCGGGCGGACATGCCATCTGGCCAGTGCGCGGTCGCATTGAACATCGCTTTGGTGAAGCAATGCAGGGCGAACTGCGCTGGAAAGGTCTGGTGATTGATGCCCCGGAAGGCACTGAAGTCAAAGCCATTGCTGATGGTCGCGTGCTGATGGCCGACTGGCTGCAAGGCTACGGCCTGGTTGTGGTCGTCGAACACGGTAAAGGCGATATGAGCCTTTATGGCTACAATCAGAGCGCGTTGGTGAGCGTCGGTGCGCAGGTGAAGGCAGGACAGCCTATCGCCCTCGTGGGCACCAGCGGCGGCCGCGGCACGCCCTCGCTCTACTTTGAAATTCGTCGTCAGGGACAGGCCGTCAATCCACTGCCGTGGTTAGGAAGATAAGTGTTGTTTCAGTCCCAAAAGCTTAGCGCCGCCCTGTGCGGGCTGTTTTTCACCTTTACCGCCCATGCGGGAAAACTGGCTATCGTCATTGACGACTTCGGCTACCGCCCGGCTGAAGAGAATAAAGTGCTGCAGATGCCCGCCGCGATTTCTGTGGCGGTGCTGCCCAACGCGCCTCATGCGCGTGATATGGCAACCAAAGCGCATCAGGGCGGTCATGAGGTGCTGATTCACCTGCCGATGGCGCCGCTGAGCAAGCAGCCGCTGGAGAAGGATACGTTAACGCCGGAGATGAGCAGCGAAGAGATCGCGCGCATCGTGCGTGACGCCAGCAACAAAGTGCCGTATGCGGTTGGCCTGAACAACCATATGGGCAGCAAAATGACCTCCAGCCTGCCCGGCATGCAGAAAGTGATGCAGGTGCTCAATCACTACAACTACTACTTCCTCGATAGCATGACCATTGGCAACAGCCAGTCGGTCCCGGCCGCACAGGGCACGCAGGTTAAGGTGCTGAAGCGGCGCGTATTCCTCGACGACAGCCAGAATGAAGCGGCGATTCGCACCCAGTTCACTCGCGCAGTGAAGCTGGCACAGCGTGATGGCTACGCTATCGCCATTGGCCATCCGCATCCCACCACGGTACGGGTGTTGCAGCAGATGTTGCCGACGCTACCGGGCGATATCACCCTGGTCCGCCCCAGCCAGTTGCTCAACGAACCGCTGCGCCAGGGCGCTACGCCGCCGGCCAGCACGCCGGAGAAACCGCGTACCCCGGTATTCCGTGCGCCTGGCGTGTGTAAGCCGGGCCAGCCGCTGCCAGCCGTACCGCAGAGTCGTGCGGTGGAGGTGGTGACAGAGAGCATTACCGGCAGTCCACTCATGCAGTCGCTTAAACAGCTATTCTGATTATCAGGCGCAGCGTGCTGCGCCTTATTTAACGCCACACCTTTTCCGCGCAAGGATATCGGAACAGATGACGTCAACCAGAAAGAAAATTCTGCTGCTGGATACCGGGCGCGAATGGGGCGGCGGCACCAACAGCATGCTGGAATTACTCAAGCGCATCGATCGCCAGCGTTTCGCTATCACCTGCTGTTTTTATCAGAATTATGCGCGTGGCAATCAGGAGACCATTGCCTCGGTATTAGACGCGATCGGCATTCCGGTGATATTTATTGCGCAGCGTCGCCAGCCGCTCTGGGCAAAAATCACCAAAGAGTTACTGCGTACCCTGCTGTTTTTTAACCGCGCGGTGAAAAAAAACGCCATCGACCGCATCGATCGCCAGTGGCGCATGCAGCCTAACGCCCGCCAAATCGCGACGATTTTACGCGACGGTGGCTATGATGCGCTGTACATGAATAATCAGCCCAGCACCAACGTTGAAGGCTATCTCGCCGCTGAACAGACTCACGTGGCGTTAATTCAGCACTGCCGCATTGATCCGTTACTCAATAATGCGCTGGTCAAGATGATTAATCGGCATTGTGATGCGGTGATTGCCGTGTCACAGGGCGTACACCGCACCCTGAGCAAAAGCGGTGTTGATGCGCAGCGCTGCTTTACCGTATCCAACGCTATCGATATTCATCAGCCGCTGCCGGTGCGTGAGGCGGTGCGTCAGCGCTTTGATTATCCCGCGGATACCTTTATTTTCGGCTCCATCGGTTCCCTGATTGCGCGTAAATCCAACCATCATATTTTGCAGGCGCTAGGTGCATTCAGCCGCGCGCATCCTGCCGCTAAATGGAAAATGGTGATCGTCGGTGCCGGCCCGGAGCAGCAGCACTTACAGCAGCTGGCACAAAAAGAGGGGATTGCCGCGCAGGTTATTTTTACCGGCTTTCAAAATAACGCGCTGGATTATCTGGCGGCATTCGATACGTTTATTCTCGCCTCAGCCAGTGAAGGCCTGCCGCGCGTGGTGCTGGAAGCGATGCTGGTGAATACGGCGGTGATAGGTTCGAATGTCGTCGGTACGTCGGAATTAATTCAACACAGCGAGACCGGTTTACTGTTTGACTATGGCAATACGCAACAGCTTAGCCAGCATCTTAGCGCGCTGTGGCAGGATACTGCACTGCGCCAGCGTTTAATCGCCGCCGCCGCCGCCCGGGTGCGCGAGCGCTATAGCATCGAACATTACGTGTCGGGCGTGGAAAACATTCTGGAAAACGTCATGGAGAGAAAAAAGCATGTTTGATTTTTTAAATAAACACCGTCGCTATATTCTCTCGCGCCACAACATTCCCGCCACGCAGGCGGATGCGCAGGGCACAATTGCCGTTAGTTCCGTAGTCATCCCCTGTACCGGCGCTGATTACATTGAAGAAGCGGTGCTCAGCGCTTATTTTGCCAGCCGCTGCGCCGACACCATCAGCGAAATTGTCATCGTCAGCGATCAGCCTTCCAGCGCTTTTCCGCCGCTGCCGGCACGCGTGCGCGTGGTGACGCTGGAGGTGCCGTTTCGTGAAGAAAACTACCGTTATAAACAGATCTACCGCAGCCGCCTGATTAAACTTCAGGCCCCCTTGCAGGCGACCGGTGAAGGTATATTGATGATCGATTCCGATCTCAATTTATTAAAAACGCCGGATATTGCGATGCGTGAGCATCATCTGTACAGCAGCTTCCGTCAGGGCAAGATGATCGCCAAACTGGCCGGCGCGCCAGAAGAACATATTCCGGCCTATTACCACCACACCGTTCGCCCTTATTTGCAGGATCACGTGAATGGCGCCTATCTGGCGGCCTCCCGTCGCACATGGCAGCGTATTTGTCCGTTGTGGCTGACGTTATTTAATGATACCTGGGAATTGATGAACGACGACCAGCCGCCAACCGATCAGCTACCGCTCGCTGCCCTGCTCGACCTGCTGGATCTCCGCACGGTCAATCTGGGCGAATGGGCTAACTGGCCGGTGTCGAAACGCATTGGTGGTCAGTCGGCCGTGATTCCACCGCAGGTGATTGGCGCGCATGGCGGCTTTCCCTTAAGTGAATGGCAAAAATATTTGCAGGATCCGCACCAGCCGCTGAGCTTTAAGGGCCAGGATTACACGCGTAAGGTGCGTTACCTGACCGATGCGGAAAAACAGCAATCCTGAGCGTCACCGGCCCGCAGGCCGGTGTGTCGTTTAATCCCAGCTCAGCACCACTTTGCCTGAACGCCCGGAGCGCATCTCGTCGAAGCCCTGCTGGAAGTCGTCGATGTGATAGCGATGCGTGATGATCGGCGTCAGATCGAGGCCGGACTGAATCAGCGCAGCCATTTTGTACCAGGTTTCAAACATCTCACGGCCGTAAATACCTTTGATAAACAGCCCTTTGAAGATGACCTGGTTCCAGTCTATCGACATCTCTCCCGGCGGAATGCCCAGCAGTGCAATGCATCCGCCGTGATTCATGGTCTCCAGCAGGGTACGAAACGCCGGCGGCGCGCCGGACATCTCCAGTCCGACATCAAAGCCTTCGGTCATCCCCAGTTCCGTCATCACCTCACGCAGATTCTGCTGCGCCACGTTGACCGCACGCGTCACGCCCATTTCACGCGCCAGCCCGAGGCGGTACTCATTGATGTCAGTGATCACCACGTTTCGCGCGCCGACGTGCTTACACACCGCTGCCGCCATAATGCCAATCGGTCCGGCACCGGAGATCAGCACGTCTTCACCTACCAAATCAAACGAGAGCGCGGTATGCACCGCGTTACCGAACGGATCGAAAATCGCCGCCAGCTCGTCGGAAATATTGTCGGGAATTTTGAACGCGTTAAACGCCGGGATCACCAGATATTCGGCGAAGCAGCCCTGACGATTGACCCCGACACCCACGGTATTACGGCATAAATGGGTACGGCCGGCGCGACAGTTGCGGCAGTGGCCACAGGTGATGTGACCTTCGCCCGATACGCGATCGCCAATGGCGAAACCCTTCACTTCCTGACCGATACCGACCACTTCGCCCACGTATTCGTGGCCGGTGATCATCGGCACCGGAATGGTTTTGCGCGACCAGTCGTCCCAGTTATAGATATGCACATCGGTGCCACAGATGGCGGTTTTGCGGATTTTAATCAGCAGATCGTTATGACCGGGCTCCGGCACCGGCGCGTCGTGCACCATCCAGATCCCCTCTTCCGCTTTCAGTTTAGCCAGTGCTTTCATCCGTTGGCTCCTGCAGTGATAACCCCTAACTGTTGTCCGATGCGCGTGAAGGCCGCCACCGCGTGCTCCAGCTGCGCCTGAGTGTGGCCGGCAGAAATCTGCGTGCGAATGCGCGCCTGGCCCTGCGGCACCACCGGATAGAAGAAGCCGGTAACGTAGATGCCCTCCTGCTGGAGCAGGCTGGCAAACTGCTGCGCCACTTTGGCATCGCCCAGCATTACCGGAATGATGGCGTGATCGGCACCGGCCAGCGTAAAGCCCGCGGCGGTCATTTTTTCCCGGAAGAAGCGGGCGTTTTCCCACAGCCGCTGCCGCAGGCCATCGCCTTCGTTCAGCAGATCCAGCACGCGCAGCGACGCGGCCACAATCGCCGGTGCCAGCGAGTTAGAGAACAGATAAGGGCGCGAGCGTTGACGCAGCCATTCAACCACCTCGCGTTTTGCCGCCACGTAACCGCCGGACGCACCACCCAGCGCTTTACCCAGCGTGCCGGTCAGAATATCCACGCGATCCATCACGCCGCAGTATTCATGCGTGCCGCGTCCGCTTGCGCCGACAAAGCCCACCGCGTGCGAGTCATCCACCATCACCAGCGCATTAAACTCATCGGCCAGGTCGCAAATGCCCTGCAGGTTAGCGATCACGCCATCCATGGAGAACACGCCGTCGGTGGCAATCAGCAGGTGGCGCGCGCCCTTGTCGCGGGCCTCCTGCAGGCGCGCGCGCAGCTCAGCCATATCATTGTTGGCGTAACGATAGCGCTGGGCTTTGCACAGGCGGATGCCGTCGATGATCGACGCATGGTTGAGCGCATCCGAGATAATCGCGTCTTCCGCGCCCAGCAGGGTCTCAAACAGCCCTCCGTTGGCGTCGAAGCATGAGGAGAACAGGATAGCCTCTTCCATGCCGAGGAACTCCGCCAGCCGGCGCTCCAGCAACTGATGGCTGTCCTGCGTGCCGCAGATAAAACGCACCGACGCCATGCCAAAACCATGCGTGTCCATGCCGTCTTTGGCGGCCTGAATCAGCGCCGGATGGTTCGCAAGGCCGAGATAGTTATTTGCGCAGAAGTTAATCACCGGCGGGCTATTGGCGACGTTGATTTCCGCCTGCTGCGCCGAGGTCAGGGTGCGCTCCTGTTTGAACAATCCGTCCTGCCGCGTTGTCTCAAGCTGTTGCCGGATTTGTGAATAGAACTGATCGGACATGATTCTGCTCCTCAGATAGCAAAATTTTGGCACATATTACTGATCGAAAAGCGAATGGACGACAATTCAGCCAGGGAAATCTCCGTTTTGCAGCATAGTTCACGCGGCGCGCAGGATTTGTGCAGCGCGATCGGCGTCATCTGGCTGTCCGCATCGGGCTGAAATGTTATGATGTTAGGTATTCGTGCGTGAAACCTCCTGTTTCACCCCAACTGTTTAAAGGCAAAGCATATGATTATCGTAACCGGCGGCGCGGGCATGATTGGCAGCAACATTGTGAAAGCGCTCAACGATCGCGGTCATACCGATATCCTGGTGGTGGATAATCTGAAAGATGGCACCAAATTCGTGAATCTCGCGGATCTGGACATCGCGGATTACATGGATAAAGAGGAGTTCCTCACCTACATCATGTCGGGTGAAGATCTGGGTCCGATTGAAGCGGTGTTCCATGAAGGTGCCTGTTCAGCCACCACCGAGTGGGACGGTAAGTACATGATGGATAACAACTATCAGTACTCAAAAGATCTGCTGCACTTCTGCCTCGAACGTGAAATCCCGTTCCTGTATGCCTCATCGGCCGCCACCTATGGCGGGCGTAACGAGAACTTCATTGAAGAGCGCCAGTACGAGCAGCCGCTCAACGTGTACGGCTACTCAAAAATGCTGTTCGACCACTATGTCCGCCAGATTCTGCCGGAAGCAGATTCGCCAGTGTGCGGCTTCCGCTATTTCAACGTGTACGGGCCGCGTGAAGGCCATAAAGGCAGCATGGCGAGCGTCGCGTTCCACCTCAATACGCAAATCAGCAACGGTGAAAATCCTAAGCTGTTCGAGGGCAGCGACAGCTTCCGTCGTGACTTCATCCACGTTGATGATGTAGTGGCAGTCAATCTGTGGTGCTGGGAAAACGGCGTTTCCGGCATCTATAACTGTGGTACCGGCCGCGCCGAATCTTTCCAGGAAGTGGCGGATGCGGTGCTGAAGTTCCACCAGCAAGGCCAGATCGAATACATCCCGTTCCCGGACAAACTGAAAGGGCGCTACCAGGCCTTTACGCAGGCGGATCTCAGCAAACTGCGCGCCGCGGGCTATGACAAACCGTTTAAAACCGTTGCGCAGGGCGTGGGCGAATACATGGCCTGGCTGAACCGTCACGCATAAGGAAACCGGCACCGGCGATGAAAATTCTGGTTATTGGCCCCTCCTGGGTCGGCGATATGATGATGTCGCAAAGTCTCTATCGCACGCTGAAACAGGCGCACCCTGAGGCGGTAATTGATGTGATGGCGCCGGCCTGGTGCCGGCCGCTGCTGTCACGCATGCCGGAAGTGAATCAGGCGCTGGCGATGCCGCTTGGCCACGGTGCGCTGGCGCTGGGTGAGCGCCGTCGCCTGGGCAAAGCGCTGCGGGCCAGCGGTTACGATCGCGCCTATGTGCTGCCAAACTCGTTTAAATCGGCGCTGGTGCCGTTTTTTGCCGGCATCAAACGCCGCATCGGCTGGCGCGGTGAAATGCGCTATGGCGTGCTGAATGACGTGCGTGTGCTGGACAAAGCCGCGTTTCCCTTAATGGTGGAGCGCTATGTGGCGCTGGGCTATGACCAGCCGGTTGCGGCGGCAGCACAGTTGCCGCAGCCGCTGTTGTGGCCGCAGCTGCGCGTCGACGACGATGAAAAACGCATGACCGCGGCGCAGTTTGCGCTGTCGGCCGATCGCCCGGCCATCGGCTTCTGCCCCGGTGCCGAATTTGGTCCCGCGAAGCGCTGGCCACACTATCACTATGCCGCGCTGGCGGAACAGCTGATTGCTGAAGGCTATCAGGTGCTGCTGTTCGGCTCGGCTAAAGATCGGGAAACCGGCGAGGCGATCCTGCAGGCGCTGCCGGACACGGCGCGCGCACACTGCCGCAATCTGGCGGGCGAAACGCAGCTGGAGCAGGCGGTGATTCTGATCGCCCACTGTGCTGCGGTCGTCAGCAATGATTCCGGACTGATGCACATTGCCGCCGCGCTCAACCGGCCGCTGGTGGCGCTGTATGGCCCGAGCAGCCCGGACTTCACGCCGCCGCTGTCCCATCAGGCGCGCATCATTCGCCTGATTACCGGCTACCACAAAGTGCGCAAAGGCGATGCCGCAGAAGGCTATCACCAGAGCCTGATTGATATTCAACCGGCACGCGTGCATCAGGAACTCAATGAGTTACTGCATCCGGTGCAGGAGTAACCATGCACGTTTTGATTGTTAAAACCTCGTCGATGGGTGATGTGCTGCACACGTTGCCGGCGCTGACCGACGCGATGCAGGCGATTCCCGGCATTCGCTTCGACTGGGTGGTGGAAGAGAATTTTGCGCAGATCCCCGGCTGGCATCCGGCCGTTGACAAAGTCCTGCCGGTGGCGATTCGTCGCTGGCGCAAACACTGGTTTGGCAGCCAGCAGCGCGAAGAGCGCGTGCAATTCAAACGCGAGCTGCAATCACGTCAGTACGACGTGGTGATTGATGCCCAGGGGCTGATTAAAAGCGCCGCGCTGGTGACGCGCCTCGCCAAAGGCATCAAACATGGTCAGGACAGCCGCAGCGCACGCGAACCGTTCGCCAGCTGGTGGTATGACAAGCGTCATGAGATTGGTAAGCAGCAGCACGCCGTGGAACGCACGCGCGAACTGTTCGCCAAAAGTCTGGGCTATGAAAAACCGGCCACGCAGGGCGACTATGCCATTGCCGGTCATTTTCTCGCGGCGCAACCGCAGGATAGCCAACCGTACCTGGTGTTTCTGCACGCCACAACGCGCGACAACAAACACTGGCCGGAAGATCACTGGCGCCAGCTCATCGCGCGGGTTCAGCCCACTGGCCTGCACGTCAGGCTGCCGTGGGGCGCCGAACACGAGCACCAGCGCGCGCAGCGGCTGGCAGCAGGGTTTGATCATGCAGAGGTGTTGCCGAAGCTGACGCTGGAGCAGGTGGCGCAGCAGCTGGCGGGCGCCCGTGCGGTGGTCTCGGTGGATACCGGTTTGAGCCATCTGACCGCCGCGCTGGATCGCCCCAACATCACCCTGTTCGGCCCGACTGACCCGGGTCTGATTGGTGGCTACGGCAGGAATCAGCATGCGTTACGGCCCGCTCAGGGCAGCAGCAGCATGGCAGACATTCAGCCTGACGACGTGATGGCCATGCTGGCTGAGATCGCGCTGTAACGCGATTGGGCGGCTTAGCGCTGCTGTTGCTTCAGCCGGGCAAACTCCGTGAGCGTCATGCCCTGCGTCCGGGTCGCCAGCCAGCTGAACAGGCCTTCCAGATCGTCATACAGGCGTTCAATATCAGCCTCCGTTTTAAACGTGGGGCTGCCATCTGGCATAAACTCGGATGAATGCAGCATGAACTCCACATAGTCGTTGCCCTGTGCGAGCGTCTGTTCTGCCACCTGTTTCATCTGGGCCAGATTCCCCCCCACCGGACGCAGCCAGTTCACTGAAGGTCCACGCTGCCTGCCGCGGATACCATTCCACACTTTTTTGAGCTGATTGGTGAACGCGCCATAGCGATACTGAATGCTCATTGGCAGTTCCAGCAGCGGGCTGTCGCCCGGCCTGGAAATATCCTGTTCATCGAGGAAATAAGCGCGATCGGGAAAATGGCTGTAATCCGTTCCGCCCTGTCCCTGCGGTGCACCCTGCGCATTACGCCAGCTCACGCGCGGCGTAACCGAGCAGTCAACCAGATAGCCCTGATCGATCAAGGCGCGGGCGTACACTTCATTAAATGCCCAGCGGCCGGCGCGGTGGCTGGTCATTTTACGCTGAAAAGCGTTCTCCAGCAGATCGGTCATATAGGCGACTTTATCGCGCAGGACGTTTTCCGGATATTCGATCAGATAAGGTTGATAACGCCACTCATCGTCGGTCAGCGCATATTCAGGTGGACTGTACCAGGCATGTAAATGCATACCGATTTCGCCCTGACCGCGCGCCAGCAGATCGCGCCCGAACTCGACATAAGCCGGGTCACTGGCCATCTCATAGTTGGTTAGCCAGGTCGGTTTAAAACCGTATTTCTCACACAGCGCCTGGAAGCGCGGTAAAAACCGGACGTTATGGGTAGTGACCTTGCCGCTGCGATTGCGCCACAGGTTATCCCCTTCGGTATCAAGGGTAATTAAAAAGGCAGGTTTTTCCATAACTTATCCGGTGAATTACAGTGTTATAATCGCTATGGTACGCAACGCTCCTGACGGGCGCAAACTTTTCCCATGCGGGTTCAGGGGGAAGTCGATAGCGGTATAAGATTAGTTAAACTAGAATAATTTAAACTCTTCACTGGCCTGAATTTTAGCAATTAACCGAGCGCACGTTCGTGTAAAATTACCTGGCCATAAAAATAATTAATTGAATTTTCTTATATTAAGTCCTGATAGCACCGGGAATGATAGCAGCTAAGTCTTTACAGCAGACTGGCATGTAGGGGTAAAAAATTTTGTCGAAACGCATTTTAATGGTGATTGATGGCCTGCCGGGCGGCGGTGCCGAAAAAGTCGTACTGACTCTGGCGGGGGGCTTCCTCAGTCAGGGACACCAGGTTTCGATCTTCTCATTGCGGAAGGTATGTGATTACCCTATTCCGGCTGGCGTGGATTACCAGGTGATTCTTGATCGCTGTAACCACCCGTGGCGCAAGCTGACAGAAACATGGCGCCGCGCGCGCCTGCTGGATCGTGCGGTGCGCGACAGTGAAGCGCGGCACGGCAAATTTGATCTGATCCTCTCTCATCTGCATAAAACTGACCGCATTGTCAGGCAAACGCCTGCGCTCGATGGAGACAGAACCTGGTTTTGTCTGCACGGCGTGTTTTCTGCTTCGTATCTGGCACGTAAAACCGGCTTCTCGCTGTGGCTGAAGCGTCTGAAAATCCGTCACGTTTATCAGGATCGCCAAATCGTCGGGGTTTCGCAGTACGTCATCGACGATATGGTGCAAAACATTGGCGTACAGCCCCGCCAGGCCAAAGTGATCGCTAATCCTTTCGATTTTGACAGCCTCGCCCGACTGGCCGCTGAACCCTGCCCGTTAGCCGGCACCGATTTCCTGGTGCATGTGGGACGCTTCCATGAAACCAAACGCCATGACCGCCTGCTCGAAGCCTATGCCCTGAGTGGCATCACCGCGCCGCTGGTTTTGCTGGGACAGGGAAGCGAAAAATTAACGCAAAAATTGCGTGAGCAGGCGCAGAATTCAGGCATTGCTGAGCGCGTGCGCTTCGAAGGTTTTCAGCGCAACCCGTATCCCTGGATACGGCACGCGCGCCTGCTGGTGGTCAGCTCCGACAGTGAAGGTTTTGGTAATGTGCTGGTCGAAGCCCTGAGCTGCGGCACCCCGGTGGTCAGTACGCGCTGTCCGGGCGGTCCTGTTTCGATCCTCACCGGCGAACTGTCACGCGGTCTGGCAGAGATGAATGCAACATCGCTGGCAGAAAAAATGCGAGAAATTTATACAACTCCCCCCAGGTTGCAACATCTGGACTTAAGCATTTATAGTTTGAGCGTTGTTTGCCAGCAATACCTGCAGCTTATTCAGGTGGCGGAGACGTCATTTTCAACCACGCAGCACGTTTCAGGTTAACAGGTCCCCCATGACGGTGTGACCGAATCATGGGGATGACTACTTGACGTACGTACTACTGTTTATTCTTTTTTCGCCGGTCAAATGGGTGATGAAGTTTGTTCATGGCCGCACCGGTAAAAATCTGGTGATACAGACCGCTAAAATTGGCGACTATATTAATATCACGCCGTTATTATCCCACCTGGGAAAAAGCGATGCCCTGCTGAGCTATAGTGTCGCCCCGCTGGCTGAACGTGACGCCACGCTGGAGCACATCTGGTATATCGAAGATCATCGCTCCGGTTTGATGAAAAAAATAAAACTGGTGTGGCAGCTGCTCAATCGCTACGACAATATTTATTTGCTGCATCCCACCAACCTCAATTTATTTATTGCCGCCTGCTGCAATGCCAGCAACAAACAATTTCTTTCCAGCTATCGTCGCAAAGGCTATCAGGGCCTGTTTTATTTAACGGCCAGCGGCGTGGTTCATCACGAGAAAAATACCTTAACGCTGGAAAATTACCTGAAACTGGCCGACCGCTCTTTTACCAAAGAGAGTTATCCCAAACATGCCACCCTGCCACTGTGGCAACCGGAAACGCTGCCAGCGGAAATTACGCAGGCGCCGGGCATCCGCATTGGTATTAGCGTAACGGCAGGAAATCAGGCCAAAACCATTCCGCCGTTAATCTGGTGTCGGCTTTTCGACCACCTGAGCGATCTCCCCTGCACTTTTTTTGCTTTCGGCGCACCGAATGAACAATCACGCGTTCAGGAGTTGTTTAAAGTTGCCGGTCAGCGAAACAATCTGGTGAGTCTGGTGGGTAAAATCCCGCTCGAGGCGCTGCCTGCCGCCATTAACGAGATGGATTTCTATATCGCCTCGGATTCCGGCAATGTGTATATTGCCGACGCGCAACAGGTACCGGTGATTTTAATTTATGGTCCCTGCTGCGTAGAGGAGCAAAGGCCGCTGGGTGACGTGCTCTTAATTGGCCCGAACCACATCGCGCCCTCTTCGTTTGTGTTCGCTGCGCAATACAAATTTGCCCATCCGGTTGAACAGCTGTTTGAGCTGGATGAACGCAAGCTAAATGATATCCATGATTTTATCCGCACCCGGCAGCAGCAGCGCCTGGCGCGACGGAACAACGAAGAACATGACAGCGCAGCCCGATAGCTCATCCCCGCTACTCAGTCTCATTATCCCGATGTTTAACGCTGGTGCTGACTTTACCGGCTGTATCAATGCATTGCTGGCGCAAACCCTGACGTCGCTGGAGATCATCATTGTTGACGATGGCTCCACCGACGGTTCCGGCGAGCGCGCCGACGCGCTGGCGCAGCAGTACCAGCATATTCAGGTGATTCATCAGCCGAACGGTGGCGTGTCGCGTGCGCGTAATGCCGGGCTGGCCGTGGCGCGGGGTAAATACGTCAGCTTTCCCGACGCCGACGACACCATGGACCCGGCGATGTACCAGACGCTGGTCGACATGGCGGAGCGCGATCGGCTGGACGCTGCGCAGTGCAACGCCGAGTGGTTTTTCAAGGCCAGCCAGACAATTAAGCCGATGATTCCGCGGGATCGTCTCACCAGCACCGATGTATTAAGCGGGCCGGAGTGGCTCAACAAGGCGCTGAAAACCCGGCGTTACCTGCACGTCGTGTGGCTCGGTATCTACCGCCGTGAGCTGATCGAACAGCTTAATCTGCAGTTTGAACCCGGTCTGCATCATCAGGACATCCCGTGGACCACCGAGTTCATGCTCAACGTTAAGCGCGTGCGCTACACCGATCGGGTGCTGTATCGCTACTACATGCACGATGCGTCGATCAGCAACCGCAAGCGCACCGGCCAGCACAACGTCGACTATCAGCGTCACTACCTGAAAATCGCGCGCATGCTGGAAGAGATCAACACGCGCTATCGTCACAAGGTGAAGATTTACCCGAGCTTCCACGCGCAGATTACCCGCGAAGCGCTCAGCGTGTGCCACGCTATCCGGCGCGAACCGGACGCCGCAGCGCGCCAGGCAATGATCGCCGATCTGTTTAGCAGCCAGACGCACAAACGCATGCTGCGCAATGCGCGCGGCGCGCGTCAGTGGTATCAGCTGCTGCTGTGGCTGAGCCGCATTTATCGCTGGCGCAATAAATAAGCGCCCGCCGCGGCTTTAACCCCTCCAGGGTTTGCCCTACAATCAGCTCACTGAATTTTGAGATGATTTGAGTATGGCAAGCCCGATTCCAGCCCACTTTGCACCGCAAAATATTTTGCTGATAAAGCTGCGTCATCATGGCGATATGCTGCTGACCACGCCTGCCATCAATGCGCTGCGCCAGCGCTATCCGCAGGCCAACATTGATGTGCTGCTGTATAAAGAGACGCGCCCGATGCTGGAAGCGCATCCGGCGATCCGTCAGCTGCATATCATCGATCGCAACTGGAAAAAGGAAGGCGGCTGGCAGAAGTTTCGCCATGAGGTCGCGCTGGTGCGGTCGGTGCGCGCCTGCCATTACGATGTGGTGATTAATCTGGCCGACCAGTGGCGCAGCGCCATTATTACCGGCCTGTCCGGTGCCCCGGTGCGCATTGGCTTTGCGTACCGCAAGCGCGACAACGCGTTCTGGCGCTGGTGCCATAACCAGCTGGTTTCCACCGACCGTCACCATCAGCTGCACACCGTGGAACAAAACATGACGGCGCTGCAGCCGCTCGGCATTCCCACCGCCGGGGCGACAGCCTCCATGCATTTCAGCACCGCCGACCAGCAAAAAGTGCAGGACGTCCTCGCTCAGCAGTCGATTACCGGACCGTTTGTGGTGGTGCAGCCCACCTCGCGCTGGGTTTTTAAGTGCTGGGAAGATGAAAAGGTGGCGCAGCTGATTGATGCGCTGGCCGCTGATGGTCGCAGCGTGGTGCTGACCGCCGCGCCCGATCAGAAAGAGCTGGCGATGATCGCTCATATCCAGTCGCTGTGCCGCACGCCGAACGTGGTGTCGCTGGCGGGCCAGCTCTCGCTGCCGCAGCTGGCGGCGCTGATCGACGCCGCACAGCTGTTTATTGGCGTCGATTCCGCACCGATGCACATGGCCGCGGCGCTGCAGACGCCGTGCCTGGCGCTGTTCGGCCCGACCAAGCTGCAGCACTGGCGCCCATGGGGCGATAATAACCGCGTTATCTGGGCGGGCGACTATGCGCCGCTGCCGTCACCGGATTCGATCAATACCAATACCGAGCAGCGCTATCTGTCTGCCATCCCGGTTGAGGATGTGCTTGCCGCCGCCAGGAGCCTTTTGCATGACTAAGTTACGGCTGGCGATTGTCCGGCAGAAATACCGGCCGGACGGCGGTGCCGAGCGCTTTATCTCACGTGCGCTGGAAGCGCTGGATGGCGAGCAGCTCGATCTCAACATTATTACCCGCAGCTGGCAGGGCACGCCGAACCCGGCCTGGCACCTGCACATCTGCAATCCGGCAAAGTTCGGCCGCATCTCGCGTGAACGCGGCTTTGCCCGCGCGGCGCGCGCCTGCTGGGAGCGGGAAAAGTTCGATATCGTACAGAGCCACGAGCGCATCGCCGGCTGCGATATTTTCCGCGCCGGCGACGGCGTGCATCGCGTATGGCTGGAGCAGCGCGCGCGCATTGTTTCGCCGTGGCAGCGGCTGAGCGCCAGCCTGAGCCCGTACCATCGCTATGTGCTGCAGGCGGAAGCGGAGATGTTCAACGCGCCCTCGCTGAAAGCGGTGATCTGTAATTCGCACATGGTGAAGCAGGATATTTTGCGCCATTTCGCGCTGGATGCCAGCAAAATCCACGTGATTCACAACGCCATTGATAGCCAGCGTTTTCAGCCTGCCAGCGATACGCTGCGTCACGCCGCGCGTCAGCGACTCAACCTGCCGCAGGCCGCCACGGTGATGATCTACGTCGGCTCCGGCTTCGAACGCAAAGGGCTAAAGGCCGCTATCGAAGCGGTCGCTAATAGCGATCGCTACCTGGTGGTGGTCGGTCAGGACAAACAGCTGGCGCGCTATCAGCAGCTGGCGAACCAGCTTAACTGTCTTGACCGCCTGCGCTTTGCGGGCGTGCAGCAGGACGTTCAGACGTTTTATCACGCTGCCGATGCGCTGCTGTTGCCAACGCTGTACGATCCGTTCCCCAATGTGGTGCTGGAGGCGATGGCCTGCGGGCTGGCAATCATTACCAGCACCGGCTGCGGCGGCGCAGAATTTATCACCAACGGTGAGGAAGGTTTCGTCTGCGATGCGTTGGATATCAAAGCGTTAAACGAAGCGGTAATGGCAACGCCTGCACTTTCGCACAATCCGGCGCTGGGCGAAGCCGCACGTCGCAAAATTGAACCTTATGGTCCGCAAAGACTGGCGCAGGCGCTGACTTCGCTTTATCAGCACGTCCTGCAAACCCGTTGACGAAGTGGTATGAGCAGGCGGTCAGTTTCTGTTAACATGCCGCCTTTACTGTGTTTTTTGACGCGAACTGGTCGTAACCTTAACTATGACGACTCTCTATACAGCCCTGCTTTATCTGATTCAGCCACTGATCTGGCTGCGCCTGTGGCTGCGCGGTCGAAAAGCACCGGCCTATCGCAAACGCTGGGCGGAGCGCTACGGCTACTGCAGCGGTAAAGTGGCGCCGCACGGCATCGTGCTGCACTCGGTTTCGGTCGGTGAAACGCTCGCCGCCGTACCGCTGGTGCGCGCGTTGCGTCATCGCTATCCGACGCTGCCCATTACCGTGACCACCATGACGCCCACCGGCTCCGAGCGCGCCCAATCGGCGTTTGGCAAAGACGTGCACCACGTCTATCTGCCGTACGATTTGCCCGGCTCAATCAACCGTTTCCTCGATACCGTCGACCCGCGGCTGGTGATTATCATGGAAACCGAGCTGTGGCCGAACATCATTCGCATTCTGCATCAGCGCCAGATTCCGCTGGTGATTGCCAATGCGCGCCTGTCTGAACGCTCCGCCAGAGGTTATAAAAAGCTCGGCGGTTTCATGCGTGACCTGCTGCAGCGCATTACGCTGATCGCCGCGCAGAACGTCGAAGATGGCGATCGTTTCCTCAGCCTCGGCCTGAAGCGCTCGCACCTGGCCGTGACCGGCAGTCTGAAGTTTGATATCTCCGTTACGCCGGAACTGGCAGCACGCGCGGTGACGCTGCGCCGCCAGTGGGCATCGCGCCGGCCGGTGTGGATCGCCACCAGCACGCACGAAGGCGAAGAGGCCATCGTGCTCGACGCCCATCGCCGCCTGCTGCAACAGTTCCCGGATCTGCTGCTGATTCTGGTGCCGCGCCATCCGGAACGCTTTAAAGATGCCTGCAACCTGACGCAAAAACGCGGCTTCAGCTTTACCCTGCGCAGCAGCGGCGAGATTCCTTCCAGCGCCACGCAGGTAGTGATTGGCGATACCATGGGCGAACTGATGCTGCTGTACGGCATCGCCGATCTGGCCTTTGTTGGCGGCAGCCTGGTGGAGCGCGGCGGCCACAATCCGCTCGAGCCCGCTGCGCATGCCATTCCGGTGCTGATGGGCCCGCACATCTGGAACTTCAAAGATATCTGCGCCCGTCTGCAACAGGCGGAAGGGCTGATCACCGTTACTGATGTGGTGTCGCTGGAAAAAGAAGTGGCGAACCTGCTGCAGGATGACGATTATCGCCGCTACTACGGCCGCCACGCGGTAGACGTGCTGCACCAGAATCAGGGCGCACTGCAGCGTCTGCTACAGTTACTCGAACCGCATCTGCCTCCACGAGCTCATTAACGCATGTCGCAACGCCAACGTCTCTCCGTGGTGATGATCGCCAAAAACGAAGCTGAACTCCTTCCGGAGGCGCTGGCTTCCGTCAGCTGGGCAGATGAAATCATTCTGCTGGATTCGGGCAGCAGCGATGCGACCATCGAGGTGGCACGCGCACACGGTGCGCAGGTCTATCAGGCGGACGGCTGGGCCGGCTTTGGTAAGCAGCGTCAGCGCGCCCAGGCCTTTGCCAGCGGCGATATGATTCTGATGCTGGATGCCGATGAACGGGTTACGCCAGAACTGCGCCGCGCCATTGAGCAGGTGCTGACACAGCCACCCAGCGATAAGGTTTATAGCCTCGGCCGCAGTAATCTGTTTCTCGGCCGCTTTATGCGCCACAGCGGCTGGTATCCCGACCGCGTGCTGCGCCTCTATCCGCGCCATCTGCGCTATAACGACAATCTGGTGCACGAATCGCTGGAGACGCAGGGCACGCCGGTGGTGGCGCTGCCGGGTGATTTGCAACACCTGACCTGCCGCGACCTGATCGCCTTCCAGCGCAAGCAGATGAACTATGCCGAAGCCTGGGCGCAGGAGCGCTTTCAGCGCGGCAAGCGCTGCAGTATTCTCTCTGTTTTCAGCCACACCGCGGGCGCGTTTATTAAGACGCTGCTGCTGCGCGCCGGTTTTCTCGATGGTAAACAGGGCTGGATTCTGGCGGTGGTCAACGCACAATACACCTTTAATAAATACTCGGCGCTCTGGGCGCTGCATCACACCTCAACACAGGGCCGCGTATGAGCACTAAAGCGATTTATCCCGGCACGTTTGACCCGATGACGCTGGGCCATCTGGATATCGTCACGCGCGCCGCGCAGATGTTTGATCGCATCGTGCTGGCGATTGCCGCCAGCCCGAGTAAGAAGCCGCTGTTTAGCCTTGATGAACGTGTCGATCTGGCGCGCCAGGTCACGTCCCATCTGCCAAATGTTGAGGTGGTTGGCTTTAGCGATTTGATGGCGAACTTTGCCCAGGCGCAGAACGCGAACGTGCTGGTGCGCGGTCTGCGTGCGGTATCGGACTTTGAGTATGAGCTGCAGCTGGCGCACATGAACCGTCATCTGCTGCCCACGCTGGAGAGCGTGTTTCTGATGCCGTCCGAAGGCTTCTCATTTGTCTCGTCGTCGCTGGTCAAGGAAGTGGCGCGCCATCAGGGTGACGTGCAGGCATTTCTGCCTGCCGTGGTGCATCAGGCGCTGCTGGCGAAGCTGGCGCAGCCGTAATCAGTGCTGGCAGCGTGGACACCAGAAGGTGCTGCGCTGACCGTGTTTACCGCTGAGGATCGGCGTACCGCAGGCGCGACAGGGCTCGCCGGCGCGGCCATATACCTGCAGCTGCTGCGCAAAATAGCCTGGCTTACCGTCGGTCTGCAGGAAATCACGCAGCGTGGTGCCGCCCTGCTCAATTGAACGCAGCAATACGGCTTTGATGGTGTTCGCCAGCAGTTCCGCTTCCGCTTCACTCAGGCTCATCGCCGGACGATCGGGTAAGATCCCGGCGGTAAACAGCGATTCGCTGGCATAGATGTTCCCCACGCCCACCACCACTTTGTTATCCATCAGCCACTGCTTGATCACCGTGCGTTTGCCGCGCGACTTTTCATACAGATACCCGCCGCTGAAGGCATCGCTCAGCGGTTCCGGACCAAGGTGCGCCAGCACGCTGCTGCCTTCCGGATCGGTAGTCCACAGCCAGGCGCCAAAACGCCGCGGATCGGTGTAGCGCAGCACTTTGCCATTGCTCATCACCAAATCGACGTGGTCGTGCTTCGCAGCCGGCATTTCGCCAGGCAGGACGCGCAGGCTGCCGGACATGCCAAGATGAATGATGATCCAGCCGTGCGGCAGCTCCAGCAGCAAATACTTGGCGCGGCGCTGTACGCTGAGCACCGGCTGGTCGCTCAGCGCGTGGATTTCATGGGAAACCGGCCAGCGCAGACGCGGATTGCGCACAATGGCATGCAGAATGGTTTCTCCCACCAGGTGAGGTTCTATACCGCGTCGGCTGGTTTCTACCTCAGGTAATTCAGGCATCTCATCTCCTCAACGTAGCGCAGAAACAAAAAACCCGGCCGGAGCCGGGTTTTTCGCAAGAACACCAAAATTACTTAATTTTGGCTTCTTTGTAGATCACATGCTGACGTACAACCGGATCGAACTTTTTCAGTTCCAGTTTCTCAGGTTTAGTACGTTTGTTCTTCGTGGTGGTATAGAAGTGACCTGTACCAGCAGAGGAAACCAGCTTGATCTTCTCACGAATACCTTTAGCCATGATTCAGTTCCTTAGTACTTCTCACCACGGGCGCGGATTTCGGCCAGAACCGTATCGATGCCCTTTTTATCAATAACACGCATACCTTTAGCAGATACACGCAGAGTAACGAAGCGCTTCTCGCTCTCAACCCAGAAACGGTGAGAGTGCAGGTTCGGCAGGAAACGGCGTTTCGTCGCGTTCATTGCGTGGGAACGGTTGTTACCGGTCACCGGACGCTTTCCAGTTACCTGGCAGACTCGTGACATTTCTATTCTCCAAAAATCAAATCAGCTCGAGCTTTAAAAACTAGGTTTTGGCCGCCTCGTCAGGCCTTAGCCCGCCCAGGCGAGTTCCATGTGAACCCGCTAAGCTGGCCCAAACGCCAAACCCGAGATTCTCAAAGGTGGCGTAGTATACGCCGCTAAGCCGAAGTGCTCAAGTCCCGAACAGATAAAGATCCCTCCGGATCGCGCAAAAACGCCGGATTTCTGCCCAGTTGACGCCGCGAATTACAACCAGCCGCGCTCGGCGAAAGAGGTAAACTCGCCGTGACCAATCACCAGATGATCTAATAAGCGGATATTCAGCAGCGCGCAGGCCTGCGCCACCTTGCTGGTAATCTCACGATCGGCACAGCTCGGTTCCGCCATGCCGGACGGATGATTGTGCGCCAGTATCACCGCCGCCGCGTTGAGCTTTAGCGCCTCACGCACGATTTCACGCGGATGCACTTCCACGCTGGCAATGGAGCCAGAAAACATCTTCTGCGCCTGCAAAACGCGGTGCTGGTTATCCAGAAACAGCGCCATAAAGATTTCACGCTCCTGATGTGCCAGCACGCTTTGCAGGTAGTGGCGCGTGACCTGCGGATTCTCCATCACATTTTCGCGCGCCAGCTGGCTGGCAAAAAAGCGCCGCCCCAGTTCCGCAATGGCATGCAGTTGCGTCATTTTGGCGCTGCCGACGCCCTTTATCTGCCCGAGCTCCTCTTTACTGGCGGTCATGATGCGATACAGCGAACCGAATTCATTCAGCATCAGCCGCGCCAGCCCCATCACGCTGTTGCCGCGCGTGCCGGTACGTAAAAAGATCGCCAGCAGTTCGGCATCGCTTAGCGCCTCGGCGCCCAGCAGCGTCAGTTTTTCCCGTGGTGCCAGTTCCGTCATCGTTCCGCCCTCCCTGCAATGCCGTCATTCTGCGCCGGTGCATTGCAGGCCACCAGCGGCGCGTGACAAATTCCAGAGCCGGCTCGCAAAGGGCGCAGGCAGTGAAAAGGCGGGTCGCCGATTTTGTGATAAAGTTGCCTGCATCTGTCGCGCCAGGCGCGGCACTCTGCGTTGAAGTGAGGCAAACAACATGATGGGATTAGCCGGAAAAAAAATTCTGCTGGGCGTCAGTGGCGGCATCGCGGCCTATAAAGCACCGGAACTGGTGCGCCGTCTGCGCGATCGCGGCGCGGATGTCCGCGTGATGATGACCGATGCAGCCAAAGCCTTTATTACGCCGCTCAGTCTGCAGGCGGTTTCCGGCTATCCGGTGTTTGATGACCTGCTCGACCCGGCGGCCGAAGCGGCAATGGGCCATATCGAACTGGCAAAATGGGCCGATTTGATTGTGCTTGCGCCCGCAACCGCCGATCTGATTGCGCGCATTACCGCCGGCATGGCAAACGACCTGGTCACCACCGCCTGCCTGGCCAGCGCGGCACCGGTCGCCATCGTGCCGGCCATGAACCAGCAGATGTACCGCGCGGCAGTCACGCAGGAGAATCTGCAGCGTCTGGCGCAGCGCGGCGTGCTGGTCTGGGGACCAGACAGCGGCAGCCAGGCGTGCGGTGATATCGGCCCGGGCCGTATGCTGGACCCGCTGGCCATCGTTGCGCATGCGCTGGAGTGGGCCGCGCCCGTCAACGATCTGCAACATCTCAACATTATGATCACCGCCGGTCCGACCCGAGAAGCGCTGGATCCGGTGCGCTATATCAGTAATCACAGCTCCGGCAAGATGGGCTATGCGGTTGCGGCGGCGGCGGCGAAGCGCGGCGCAAACGTGACGCTGGTTTCCGGTCCGGTGAACTTAGCCACGCCCGCCGGCGTGACGCGCATTGATGTCAACAGCGCACTGGAGATGGAAGCCGCGGTGATGGCGCAAATCAGCCAACAAGATATTTTCATTGCCAGCGCAGCCGTGGCAGACTACCGGGCGGCAAACATTGCCGCAGAGAAAATTAAAAAACAGGGTGGCGATGATAACGTCACGCTGCAGCTGGTGAAGAACCCGGATATTGTCGCAGGCGTCGCGGCGCTCAAAGTGCAGCGCCCTTTCGTGGTGGGATTTGCTGCCGAAACCCAGAATGTGGAAGAATACGCGCGGCAAAAACGGGTGCGGAAAAACCTGGACCTGATTTGCGCCAATGATGTGGCGCAGGCCGGGCAGGGCTTCAATAGCGACACCAATGCTCTTCACCTTTTTTGGCAGGAGGGAGAGAAAGTCTTACCGCTCCGTGATAAGACGCTCCTTGGCCAACAATTAATAGACGAGATTGTCAGCCGTTATGATGAAAAAAATCGACGTAAAAATACTTGATGCGCGCGTAGGCAAGGAATTCCCACTACCCACCTATGCGACCTCTGGCTCCGCGGGTCTCGATCTGCGCGCCTGCCTTGATGACGCACTGGAAATCGCACCGGGCATGACCACGCTGGTGCCGACCGGCCTGGCGATTCACATTGCCGATCCATCACTGGCTGCCGTCATCCTGCCGCGCTCCGGTCTCGGTCACAAACACGGCATCGTACTGGGTAACCTGGTGGGGCTGATTGACTCCGACTATCAGGGCCAGCTGATGGTTTCAGTGTGGAACCGTGGCCAGGATAGCTTCACGCTGCAGCCTGGCGATCGCCTGGCTCAGCTGGTGTTTGTACCGGTGGTGCAGGCCGAATTTAACCTGGTGGAAGATTTTGACGCCAGCGATCGCGGCGCAGGCGGTTTCGGTCACTCTGGCCGTCAGTAATACGCTCACTTTTCGCATAGCCATCTTTTTATTTCTTGTCGCCACAGGCCGCTTTATCTGTGGCAGATAAGGCAGTATTGCCTGTTTTTGGTGAATTTCAGGGGTGTTGAAGGTCATGGCAGAAAAAAAAGTCGCGAAACGGAATCGTCGCGAAGAGATTTTGCAGGCGCTGGCGCAAATGCTGGAGTCGGGCGATGGCAGTCAGCGTATCACCACCGCCAAGCTGGCCGCCAATGTCGGCGTTTCGGAAGCGGCGTTATATCGCCACTTTCCCAGCAAAACGCGCATGTTTGATAGCCTGATTGAGTTTATTGAAGACAGTCTGATTACCCGCATCAATCTGATCCTGAAAGATGAAAAAGAGACGATGGCGCGTCTGCGCCTGATCGTGCAATTGCTGCTGGGATTTGGTGAGCGTAATCCAGGGCTGACGCGCATCCTGACCGGCCACGCGCTGATGTTTGAACAGGATCGCCTGCAGGGGCGCATTAATCAGCTGTTTGAACGTATCGAGGTTCAGCTGCGCCAGGTGATGAAAGAGAAGAAGATGCGCGACGGTGAAGGTTTCCAGACCGATGAGACGCTGCTCGCCAGCCATCTGCTGGCGTTCTGCGAAGGTTTGCTGTCACGCTATGTACGCTCGGAGTTCCGCTATCGCCCGACCGCCGATTTCGACAGCCGCTGGCCGTTGATTGCCGCACAGCTGGTTTAATACGCACAGCTGGTTTAATGACCACACCAGATTTGTAGCGGCGCGATTCATCGCGCAATAAATTGCGCCGCTACGCTATCGTGCGGCGCTGACTACCGCCGCAAACCTTAAATACCGTACTCTTTGCGATACGCCTTCACCTTCGCCAGATGGTCGGCCATCTCTGGCTTCTCCGCCAGGTAATCAATCAGCTCGCTCAGCGTAATGATCGCGGTGACCTTGCACTGATAATCGCGCTCCACTTCCTGAATCGCGGACATCTCGCCACGGCCGCGCTCCTGGCGGTCGAGTGAGATCAGCACGCCGGCCAGCGTGGCGTTGTGGGCATTGATGATGTCCATCGATTCACGAATTGCCGTGCCGGCGGTGATCACATCATCAACCAGCATCACTTTGCCCTGCAGCGGACTGCCCACCAGTAAACCGCCTTCGCCGTGATCTTTGGCCTCTTTACGGTTAAAACAGTACGGCACATCGCGGTCATGATGATCGGCCAGCGCCACGGCAGTAGTGGTCGCAATCGGAATGCCTTTATAAGCCGGGCCAAACAGCAGGTCGAAATCGACGCCGCCATCCACCAGCGCCTGCGCATAGAAACGGCCCAGCAGCGCTAAATCGCGCCCGGTATTGAACAGACCGGCATTAAAGAAATAGGGACTTTTACGGCCGGACTTCAGGGTAAACTCACCAAACTTCAGCACCCCTTTGTTCAGGGCGAACTCAATAAACTGACGCTGCCAGGCTTTCATTTCTCACTCCTCAAATAAAGAAAAGGCGACTCTGTGGTCGCCTGTTACATCAATCAATTAACGCCGCTTTCTGCGCCTGAATCAGCTGCTCAATGCCGCCGCGCGCCAGCGCCAGCAGCTGCAACAATTCGTCATGGCTGAACGGCTCGCCTTCTGCGGTGCCCTGCACCTCAATCATGCGGCCATCTTCGGTCATCACCACATTCATATCCGTTTCAGCGGCGGAGTCTTCGACATACTCTAAATCGCACACCGCTTCACCGGCTACGATGCCGACCGAGATCGCCGCCACCATACCTTTCAGCGGGCTGGCTTTCAGTTTACCGGCTGCCACCAGCGCGTTCAGCGCATCCGCCAGCGCCACGCAGGCACCGGTGATCGCCGCGGTGCGCGTGCCGCCGTCGGCCTGAATCACGTCGCAGTCCAGCGTGATGGTGAATTCACCCAGCGCCTGCAGATCAACCGCCGCACGCAGCGAGCGGGCGATAAGGCGCTGGATTTCCAGCGTACGTCCGCCCTGCTTGCCTTTGGCGGCTTCACGCGCCATACGGCTGTGCGTCGAACGCGGCAGCATGCCATATTCTGCGGTTACCCAGCCCTGACCTTTGCCTTTGAGAAAACGCGGCACGCCCTCTTCAACGGTCGCGGTGCACAGGACTTTGGTTTCGCCGAACTCGACAAGAACCGAGCCTTCCGCATGTTTGGTAAAGTGACGAGTGAGGGTGACGGGACGCACTTCAGAAGTGCTACGGCCTGCTGGACGCATGGTTTCTCTCCGGCTTGCTTGGGTTTGGCTGCGCATTATACGGACTTCACAGGCGGCTGTCCTGCCCGCGTGCAGGCAGCGCGTGTTACAGCGCCGCGCACACCAGCGAGTCGATACGCGTTACCGGTTGTGTCGCAAAACGATGTTTAAACTTATCGCGCAGCGCGTTAATGCTTTCGGAGCTGGCCCGATCCGCCGGATGAAGCAATACCAGTACCTTGCGATTGCCCTGCGGGCCGCGGGCATCGAAAATCGTCAGCGGCGAGGGAAAGTGCGGCGTGATGTCGCGTTCAGCAAACTGCGACCAGGCCGCTGCGCCAGCGGAGGACGGCAGGTCAAACCACAGCGTGGTTTGCATCATCATCTCGCCGGCCCCGCACACGGCCACGGGCGCGGTGTGCGGCGGAATAACCTGCGGGGTGGGCGGAGAAGTCTGACATCCGCTTAACATCATGGCGAAGCCCAGCGGCCTCATCCATTTATTCAACATCTTAGCCTCAGAAGTTGCCTGTCTCATCTGTCACAGCATAGGCCGCCGATGACCATTCCGTCATCATTTTTGCTTTAAGCTGCAGCAGGCTTTCATCTGTTGGATAGAGAGTCAGCGCCTGACGCAGCAGCCTGCGCGAGCGCTGATAGTGACGCAGATGCCACTCAATCATCACCGCATTCCGGAACACGTTGAGATCGTTATGGCGCTCCAGCCACAGCGACGACTGCTGCACAAAGCGCGCCAGCAGGCGCTCATCCCGCGTCTGGTTGTAGCGCATCAGGCAATGCACCATTTCGCCGAACTCATAGCGCTCGCCCTGAATCCACGGATTCCACAGCTGATCGCGTGAAGGGTACGAGAGGAACTGACCGCGCTCCGCCTGGGTGAGCAGCGCGTTGGTCTGCAGGCCGCTGAAGAAAAAAACGGAAACGCCCAGAGTCAATATGGCCAGTGTCAGCCGCAACGAAAAATGTCTCCGCTTTTCTTTACAAGCGGAAAGAGTGGCATCGTCTTCTGATGAGCGCAGCGCCAGATGACCTAATAATAATAGCAACCATAAATGTGGCAAAGATTGATAGAGGGGAAACTCAAGCATGGTATGCAAAACGACAGGAAGGGTAAGACTCCACAAAAGCTGTCGCTCAACATTATTTCTCAGCTTCCACAATGGCAAAAACCATGAAATTAAAATGGCCATCAGTCCTGTAAAGGCCAACACCCCACCTTCAATCCAGTAATAAAGAATCTCGTTATGAGGATGAACAACATCGAAAGAATTTTTATAGGCGTGCGCATCCATGCGTATTCTGGCAAAGTCATGCTCGAATGAACCAAAACCCCAACCACTAAATGGCTTTGCCATAATCATTTCTACAGAATGTAACCACAGCTCAAAGCGTGCCACATTTGAGCCAGTATACTCTCTGGTTCCCAAAGATATTTGATAGCGCACAATGCTTGCAATGACAGCACCTAACACGATGACAAATATGATTTTTATCAGTTTGATACGAACCTGCGGCGAGCTGATTATTAAAATAATCGACAATGCTAGCAAAAAGCCTAACATACCTGTCCGTGACTGAGTGAGAAACAATGCCACGCTAATAACTAATGCGGAGATAGAAATTATTAATGGGAAATTTTTATCGTTTTTAATCCATAGCCAGACCGAACAAATAAGCCCGGTGGCGAGGAAACTTGCTAAAACGTTAACCTGCTGAAAAATACCGTAGGGCCTGATTGCTGAAGGTTCAAACTTGAACTCCAGCATAGAATGTAACAATGAGGGGAAAGTTATCTGAAGAATAGAAAGAACAGACTGTAAAACCGCGAATAAAACGATTCCGGTTAACAAAGTGATTTGTTGATTACGAAGCTGGGGAACCTGATTAAGCACCAGCCATAATATAAAAATAAAGCCGAGATTTAAAAAGCGAAAAACCCCAGAAATAAGCGCATGGTCACTTTCCTGCAAAAGAACGGCCAGAGCTATGCAAAATAACATGAATAACTGTGCATGCGTCATATTATTATCATCAAGTAGCGTCGCAAGGCGGAACTTTCGCGTTAACAAAATGCCCGTTACAAATAATGCCAGAAGCCCAGCCGTCATTAAGTTTAAAGGAAGATCATAGGATGATCCTCCATTGTTAGGTATGTAAATCAAGGTTGGAGCAAAAACCGCCAGGCAGGCTATTGACGCTACAGGAACATGGTTTGATGCAGCGCTAAAAATGTCATGGGTATATTTTTTTATATCGCTAAAAAAAGACATCAGACCAGCACCTCTACGCGCCTCAGATAAATACCAGGAGAGAAAGCAACAAAGCAACATCTTTACTCATTATCCGGACATCCTCCGGCATTAATAAATAACAGCTAAAATTTCGACTAAACAGACTATAACATCTGGGATATGTGAATTTTGTGAAAAAATCAAAAATTAATTGTCAAAGTCTGAATTTAATGTGATTGGTTCTGAATGGCCAACATTCAGGATTGCCTGTAAGTCAACGCATGCCTGAAAGATGGGGATAAATTTGTGAGATTCACCCATCATTTCATGCAGATGATTGTGGGATTGAAATTATTGCCCAGAACATACTTTTTATTCTGCAGTCGATATATCCATCCATAATTGATATGCCCTAACGACAAACCGGCGGAGGTATAGCGGGCAATACTTTCATCATCGGCACGATTACCAAGATTATAGGAAAGTGATGTCGTTTCACTACGCAAGACTGAACCTGTGAAACCGTATTTTAATTCGAATGAAACATCCACAGGTTCACGCGAAAGAAGCTTATGATCCAGTCCATAATAACTTATAATACCGTTGTAATTTCCTGTAGCATGTAAAAAACGATTCTGGACTTTCCAGACACCGCGTGACACAACGAGTCTCTCCGCTTCATGTGTAATAATTATGGAATCAGATTCACAATCAGGCAAATGTCTGTTGACGATTAACCATAGCGTTAAGGCCAATACAAACAATAGCGTTAACAGTCCGCCTAAAATAATGAACATCACTCTGCGACGTAGGACATAACTGAACGACATAGCGCATTCTCCTTTTCAATGGGACGCTGACAAATAAACCAGCTAAATCGATCAATCATCTTATCGCTATGGATATAAATATGATTTTCATTATCTTCAAGACTGATTAAGTGCAAAATCTCCTTTTTAATAACAGGCAAAGAATGTTCAATTTTATCCATATGAGCTTTCGTTAAATCCTGCTGAATATACCAATGAAGAGAGTTTTCCACCCGATACTCTTGATATCGAACATCAACCACCCCTTTAACATCGAAAATTTTAATCCCCATTAACGAAAAGATAAGGAGAACGATACCACTACTTATTACGCCGATAAAGGTAAACAAAACGTGTCTTATGGCGCTGTGGCTTCCTGGCTTTCTTCGTTTGAATAAATGCCAATAGCTTCTGGCCTTTACATTCGTAAGTTTATTAGCATCCAGAACGCCCAATGGTTTTTCATCATGAGGCTCAATGACAGGGATAAGTGATTTAACAATAATGTCATCATTTAGCCTGTAACCTTTCCTGTGCATCGTAACAAACAAATCACCTTCAATATTAAAATGTGAAAATTGTTTGCGTAATGTTGACAGAACCTGGCGCAGCGAATTATCCGTGACAAGTACCCCCTGATTTCCCCATCCTTCTCTCAACAGCGCTTCACGGCTAATAACATCTCCGGGATTATGCATGAATAATGACAAACAGCGCGATGCACTCGCGTTGAGTTGTAAAGTCACCTTTCCTTTATTTTCAAGCGTCCTGCTTTCCGGATTGAATAATATCTCATTATTAATCAGCCACATAATAACCTCAAAACAAATCGAACTGACTAAACACACTCAGTAACAGCGTAACAGGCGACACAAAAAACAATTATCTTAAATACATTATTCTTAATTATTAATCTATTCCTGCCTGGTGATAATTAATGAAGAGTAAATTAATCATTTATAAATTAAGTTTTTTTATTATTAATACAGCCCAAATATCCCCATGAATTTATCTACCATGCACAAGCCACCCTCGCTATAATTCGAAGAACATTTCCTGAATGAGTAGAAGCTTATGATCCGCAGTATGACCGCATACGCCCGCCGTGAAGCCAAAGGCAGCTGGGGCAGCGCCGCCTGGGAACTGCGTTCCGTCAACCAGCGTTACCTCGAAACCTACATCCGCCTGCCGGAGCAGTTTCGCAGCCTGGAGCCGGTGATTCGCGAACGCATCCGTAACCGCCTGACGCGCGGCAAAATCGAGTGCAACCTGCGCTTCGACGCCGATGCCAGCGCCCAGGGTGAGCTGCAACTGAATGAGTCGCTGGCTAAACAGCTGGTGCAGGCGGCGAACTGGGTGAAGATGCAGAGTGATGAAGGCGCAATTAACCCGCTGGATATTCTGCGCTGGCCGGGCGTGATGACCGCGCAGGAGCAGGATCTAGACGCCATTAATGCTGAACTGCTGGCGGCGCTGGATGGCGCGCTGGACGATTTCATCATTGCGCGTGAAAGTGAAGGCAACGCGCTGAAAGCGCTGATCGAACAGCGGCTGCAGGGCGTGACCGAGCAGGTCAGCAAAGTGCGTGCACAGATGCCAGAAGTGCTGAAATGGCAGCGCGAGCGTCTGGTGAGCAAGCTGGAAGAAGCTGAGGTTCAGCTGGAGAACAATCGCCTTGAGCAGGAACTGGTGATGATGGCCCAGCGTATTGATGTAGCCGAAGAGCTGGATCGCCTCGATGCGCACGTAAAAGAGACTTACAACATTCTGAAGAAGAAAGAAGCCGTCGGCCGTCGCCTCGACTTTATGATGCAGGAGTTCAACCGCGAGTCGAACACGCTGGCGTCGAAATCGATCAATGCGGACATCACCGCCTCGGCAATTGAGCTCAAGGTGCTGATCGAACAGATGCGCGAGCAGATTCAGAACATCGAGTAACGCTTATCTCTCTATAAAGCCCTACTTAGGGCTTTATCTTTCCTTGCTAACAGCAGCCATTACGCCGGTTTGTATAGCGCCTGGTGGCTGGATCGCATGGTTTTACAGCCTGCCCGCAGGTATGCAGCGCGATTTTGCTTCACACCGTAGCCATAGGGTAAGCCTGATTGAGCTATAGCGCTTCCACCCGGACACAATAGTGTCTGATCATGGCTTTTTTAGCGTCAAATGGACATTACTGTGTCTGAATCTGGCTTACAGTAGCTGCCAGCCGATGCAGTAGACCAATATTTAATTTTCGCAATGTAAGGATTATTGCCTGAATGATGAGCAACTGTGTCTGTTACTGACCGAAAATGACATATAAATCTGGCCAGCCAATCCACCAACCTATTGTTTTTACGCAGTTTAAACCCAATCCGATTTCATTCTCACGCCAGTTAGTGCACGATCTATCAATCATCTGAATCCTGAAGATTGCAGAGTTTACATATCTTATACGGCACTATTTGCTAAAGTGGCGGTCGTAATAACTACAGTTGTACCGCACCGGGAACCATGGACCGACTTCTTCGCGCGTTACATTCACTCCTGACATGAAGGCGCTATGAAGAAAACCGGGCAGTTCTGTTCCAAACTTTTGCATCCCCGCTACTGGTTTACCTGGTTCGGGCTGGCAGTGCTCTGGCTGCTGGTGCAGCTCCCCTATCCTTTATTAATCCGGCTGGGTGCGACAGCGGGCCGGCTATCACGCCACTTCCTGAAGCGGCGCGAACGCATCACGCGGCGTAACATCGAACTCTGCTTCCCGCATATTAATGAAGACGAGAAAGAGATGATGATTGCCGGCAATTTTGAGTCGCTGGGCATGGCACTGGCGGAAACCGGCATCGCCTGGTTCTGGTCCGATGCGCGCGTGCGACAGCTGTTTCAGGTGCACGGCATCGCCAATCTTCAGCTGGCGCAGAGCCAGCAGCGCGGCGTAATGGTAATTGGCGTGCACTTTATGTCGCTGGAGCTGGGTGGCCGTATCACCGGACTGTGCCAGCCGATGATGGCGATGTATCGCCCGCACAATAATCAGGCGATGGAGTGGGCGCAGACCAAAGGGCGCATGCGATCCAATAAAGCAATGATTGATCGACGCGATCTGCGCGGCATGGTTCAGGCGCTGAAACAGGGCGAAGCCGTCTGGTTCGCGCCGGATCAGGACTACGGCCCGAAAGGCAGCGTGTTTGCTCCGCTGTTCGCAGTCGAGAAAGCGGCCACCACCAATGGCACCTTTGTGCTGTCGCGGCTGGCGAAACCGGCGATGCTGACCATCGTGCTGATTCGTAATGCGCGCAAAGACGGCTATCAGCTGATCATTCAGCCGCAGCTGGAAAACTACCCGCATGATGATGAAGCGGCCGCCGCGGCGTACATGAATCGGGTGATTGAGAAAGAAATTCTGCGCGCGCCTGAGCAATATCTGTGGCTGCATCGCCGCTTTAAAACCCGTCCGCCAGGCGAAGCTTCACTTTACGTCTAACCGGCGCTCGTGAATGATAGTCCGCACCAAGACATAACCTGCGGACTATTATAATGGAACACTCTGAGACAGCAGGCTGGCTGCGACCGCTGCACGCCGACCGGCTTACGCCCTACCTGGAAGTTGATGCTGCGCGCCTGCAGCGTAACCTGCAACTGATGCAACAGAAAGCCGATGCCGCCGGCGTCGCGCTGCGTCCCCACATCAAAACCCATAAAAGCGTCTGGATCGCTGAACAGCAGCGCCAGCTGGGTGCGCGCGGCATTACTGTGTCGAAACCGAGCGAAGGCGTGGCTTTTGTGCACGGCGGGGCACGCGATGTACTGCTGGCTTATCCCGTAGTGCACGCCGCCGCGCTGACCGAACTGCTGCAGCTGGCGGCACAGCATCAGGCGCGCATTACCTGCATCGCAGACTGCGCGGCGGGCGTGAGCGCCATTGTCGCCGCCCATCAGCAGCAGCCGGACTGCGCGCTGGCGATCGCCATTAAAGTGGATGTGGGTTTGCATCGCGTTGGCGTCGATCCGCATAGCGATAGCGCGCTGACGCTGGCGCAGCAGATTGTCGCCAGCGGATTGCCCTTCGCCGGGCTGATCTCGCATGCGGGTCATGCGTACGCTGCGGGTCATGCCACGGCGATAGCTGAGGTGGCGCAGCAGGAGATCGCGCTGATGCGTGACCTGCAACGGCGACTGCTGGATGCCGGTTTTGCCCCTTGTCCCATCTCGGTTGGCTCCACGCCCACGGCGCTGGCGGCACCGGTAGCCGCCGGCAGCGATGAAATTCGTCCCGGCAATTATGCCCTGCTGGATCTCACTGCCTGGCGTCTGGGCTTGTGTGAGGCGGATGCGCTGGCGTTAACGGTCGTGACGCGCGTGGTGGCCGTTAATCCTTATTACGCCATCATTGATGCCGGCTCCAAAATGCTGAGCTCGGACAAAGGCCCGCACGGCACCAATGCCAGCGGTTTCGGCATCGCGGTGGACGAGCATGGCCATCAGTATGAAGTGCAGAAGTTGTCGGAAGAGCACGGCTTTTTAACCTATGGCGAACATGCGCCTGCGGTTGGTGCCCTGCTGCGCATCTTCCCTAATCACAGCTGCGCGGTGGTGGCGCAATCCGATCGCTTCGTGCTGCGTCAGGCCGACGGCAGCGCCGGACTGCATGACATTCAGGGGCGTGGCCGTTTTATCTGACAAAAAACGCTGTTGCAGCACACTTCCGTCACCGGGCCGTTTGCAGTCCGGTGCCCTTCAGTTAAGGTGACAGGCGATGTTTCAGGTTTAATTTGTCGTTTACCTGCCCCGCGGAGGCTCCATGCTGCCATCTCAGACAGTGACGCTCACCATTCCCCGTAACTGGTTAGATCTGTACGAAACCATCTGGAAACCCGAATGTTTTGCGAAGTGGGCCAGCGGCCTGAGCAGCAGCACGCTGACGCAGGAAGGCCAGTACTGGAAAGCGAAAGGCCCGGAAGGCACAGTGAAGATTCGTTTCACTCCCTATAACCCGTTTGGCGTGATGGATCACTGGATTGACACCGGCAGCGGTAAAGAGATTTATATGCCGATGCGGGTCATTGCCAACGAGCAGGGTGCCGAAGTCGTCATGGTGGTTTATCGCCAGCCGCTGATGTCTGACGAGAAGTTCGCCGGGGATGTTGCCTGGGTAAAACGCGATCTTGAGCGCCTCCTTCATCTGTTAACCCATTAGAATCAATGCATTATACCACCAGCCACCCTTTATCCTCCGCTGGACGCAATCGCTAAAAAGCGGCATTTTTTTCGCGCAGCGGTGTTTAACTGTTTCACCGCGCGCAAAGCGCATTTTCGCACCATTCACCAGTCTGGCTAAAGCGTCGTAACCGGGAAAATTCCTGGACGTGCCGGACTGGCGAGAGCTGAGTGCTTCTGATTTAACTCTGTTTTTTCCTGTACGCTGACTTGTTCAACTTTGCAGCGCCATAAAAGGTGGAAAAGGACTAATAAATTGTAAAGACCAGAACTTATATATTCACATCCATATTCTGAAACCATTTATTCCTGCAGTCGATTTATAGGAGTTTTCTTATGGTGTTAATTTAAATAAAACAAGGTATAACTCGTTCACACACAGCAGTACTTAATAATAAAAACAGCAGGGACATAACATGGATCGCTCAACCTATCCTTTGTTATCTGAAAAAGAATTTGTTGAGATTGCCAGACGGATACTGGCCGGGAAATATAATAATGCAAAAGGATTTTATAACGATCTCGCGGATTTCCTCCTGACCGGAGGAGATACCGCGCAGACGCCACAACAATTACGCGCCAGGGGCATCATTTTATTATCAGAGCATCACTTAATTAACAGCATCGCGACGTGGCCGGCACTGAAAGGTATCTCAGGACTGCGACATGAAGCGCTGCATTGATGTGATCTGTACTCTGGGCCGCCGCCCGGGTGAACCCTTAATTGCACTGGTACATGTACCATAATGAGCAGAGTATGGCGATACGCGAAAGAAATCTGGCCAGCGCCAAATGGTCAGTGTTGTCATCAATAAAAATCGTTGGCATTGGGGTATTACAGCTTTCACTGCTGGCGCAAATCCTGCAGGCAAATGAGCTCAATTTGCTCGCGATTGCCGTAGTGATCTTATTAGTGATTGATACACTAGCCGATCGCGGCTTCGGTAACGCACTTATTCGCTATCAAAGTTTAAATAACAGCGAACTCTCGACGCTTTACTGGGGTAATGTATTAAGCGGTCTATTTATTTTTGCCGCGCTGTTTATCGGCAGTGACATTTACAGCCGAGTAATGGGACAGCCGGAACTGGCAATTATGCTGGAGATGATTTCCGTCATCTTTATTATTATTCCGCAGGGGCAGCACTATCGCGCCATCCTGCAACGGGAAAAACAATTTACGCGCATTGCCTTTACGGAAACGTCTTCCGTGCTGGCAGGGCTGGCGGTCACGCTGTTTACCGTGTGGCTGACGCCGTCAGTGCTGTGCGCCATCTGGGGTTACCTGGCGATGGTTTCCATCAGAATGCTGATCTACTGCTACTACGGACGTCCCTGGTTCCAGCCGGAGTACCGTTTTAGCCTGAAAGCTTTCGCCGCAGTGCGAGCAAGAAACGGATAATAACAACAAGTCTGTATGGTGGGCTCTGGGCATCTGCAAGATGCGTTCGCGTGCTGGTTACCAGCACGCTTTTTTCTTTTTATGCTTCCAGTAACTCTTCCAGCGAATGATAAGCCAGCTCGCTCCGCTTGCCATTGCGGTGCAGGCGCAGCCATCCCACCAGCATGCGCAGCTCATCAATCACCATAAACAGATCGGCCATGTCGTTTTTGCTTTTCACCTGCAGGCGGGTTAGCGCATTCAGCTTGTGTGCATTCACCGTTTTATGGCTGATACCGAGCCGGTTACCAATCTGCTCCGTGTTGTAGCCCCACGCCATCATCAGCAGTACCCGCAGCTGCCGGTCCGGTAGCAGAATGTCAGCCCCCTCCTGCAACTGCGGTATCCCGCCAGCGATACAGGCCAGCAGGCAGCGACACAGCGCGGTGTGTGAGGACTTTAAATCGAGGACGCTGAGTCCGGGCAGATAACGACTGAGAGCGTGCATCATCGGCAACAGGCGTCGCGTCAGTACCAGCACCTGCATAGCCGGAAACTGCTGCTGCAGCGCATACAGCACTTTGAAGGTGCCACTCAGCGGCATATTTTCGTGAAAGATAAACACCAGCAAGCGGGGTCGCAGCTTTTCACACTGCGAGATGACGGTACTGAGCGACCAGAGCTCATGCACCCGGCAGCCTACCGGTAATGCCGTCAGCAGGCTTTCCAGCCCGAGTGCCGCCAGCTTATCGGAGGAGTAATAGAGGATGTCTTCGCTGTGTTTTTTCATGCCTGTCCAGAGTTGCTGCACGTCGCGCCCGTAAATGATGAGCCTGAATGAGCAGGCATTAATCAGGTACGACACATCATCGGCGAAACTTAAATCAGGGCCGATCCGCCGTCTCGCATCATTTTTATTGATGCGAAAACACCGGCTGATAACCGCGTTATCTCTGTAACAAGCCCATTAGCAGGCTCGCCATTAAGATGGCTAATCCGAAAACCTTTTTTTAGAAAATCTCAGTGGTCTACACTCTGGGAAATCTTTAGCCTTGCCGCCAGTTTACTGGAGTGCTCTATGTTATTAACCGTCCTGTACATCATTGGAATTACCGCCGAAGCAATGACCGGTGCGCTGGCGGCAGGCCGACGCAAAATGGACCTGTTCGGCGTCATTATTATTGCGTCGGTCACGGCGATTGGCGGCGGCTCGGTGCGCGATATCCTGCTGGGCCACTATCCGCTCGGCTGGGTGAAACACCCGGAATACATCATGATCGTCGCGGCGGCGGCCGTGGTCACCACCTTTGTCGCGCCGCTGATGAATCATCTGCGTAAAGTGTTTCTGGTGCTGGATGCGCTGGGTCTGGTGGTGTTCTCGATTATCGGCGCACAGGTTGCGCTGGATTCCGGCCATGCGGCGATCATCGCCGCCATCGCCGCAGTCATCACCGGCGTTTTTGGCGGCGTGCTGCGCGATATGTTCTGCAACCGCATTCCGCTGGTGTTCCAGAAAGAGCTGTACGCCGGTATCGCTTTTGCCTCCGGCTGGATGTATATCCTGCTGCTGAAAACGCCGCTGGCACATGAAGTGGTGGTGATCATCACGCTACTGTTCGGCTTCTTCGCCCGCCTGCTGGCGCTGCGCTTCCGCCTCGGTCTGCCGATTTTCAACTACCCCCACCCCGAGCACTGACGGCTGCGCCGGGATATTCTGCTGCTGCAGAAAGTGAATCAGCGACTGCAGGCGCGCATCCTGCAGCATCGTCACCAGTCGCTGTGCCAGGACGTTGCCGATACCCGGCAGCTGCTGCCAGCTGTCGGCTGAACGCGCCAGCAGCTGCGACCACTGCGTATCGGGCAACGCCTGGAGCGCCGTGCGCGGCAGCGGTAAGCCCAGCGCGCTGATCCAGCGGCGCAGCGGCTGCTGGCGCGTCAGGTTAAAGCGATGCCAGATCTGCCGGGCGCGTACGGTAGAGATGCCCTGTGCCTGCGCAATTTGCTCTGGCGTGAGCGTCAGCCAGGAGAACAGGTGGCTGATGCTGCCACCGTCCAGCAGGCGCTGCCAGCTACTGCGCTGCATGCCAGCAATATCCAGCACCGACTTATGACTCAGCCAGCTGAGGCGCGATAGAAACTGCGCGCGACACCCTGGGCTGAAGTGCAGGCAGCTCAGCGGATTGAATGCGTTGTCCTGTGGCGGCTGGGGATAGTCGCGCTGCGCCACGCGCCAGATCACCCGTTCCAGCCGCGGAATACCCAGCCCGGCCAGCGACAGCGTGACCTGATCGCCGGCGATCACATCCCACTGCTTCCAGCGACGCAACGAGCCCAGATTGACCCGCCGGACGGTTTTATCCTCCAGCTGCACCGGCTGCAGGTTCAGCACCACGGCAATTTTGCCGGTGCGTCCGACGTTGAAATCCACCGACAGCACCTCGCTGCTGACTTCGGCAGGCTGATATTTCCACGCGGCCGACCAGCTGCCCTGCCCGGGCTGCCAGTCGCGCCCGACGCGCTGCGGTGACTGATGAATCACCACACCATCGGTGACAAAAGGCAGCGGCTGGCGATACCAGCGCTCACGCCAGGCTGCGACCTCCTCTTCATTGCTGACCTGGCGACTCCACTGCTGCGTCAGGGCGAAGCCCCACTTCGTAAGCTGCGCCAGCCGCGCCTGCATCATCGGCGGCCCATCCGGCCATGCCCAGATAAACACGCCAATGCGCGACAGCAGCGGACTGGCTTCGCGCCGCATCATGGCGCCCGCCACCTGGGCGCGCGCATTCTGACCGCCATCGCGCGCCTGCTGGTGATCGGTCATCGTCAGGAACAGTTCACCCTGCAACACCACTTCCGCACGGTCGGTCGCGATATGCTGCGGGATCGCCGCAATGTGCGGTGCTTTCGCCAGCCACTGTTCACCGCGCAGTCCGTCGCCCCGGCTGATCAGGCCAGCCAGTTCGCCGTGGCGATACACCAGCGTCACCGCCACGCCATCGACTTTCGGCTGCACCCACAGTGCCGGTTTATCCTGCATCCAGTAGGCCACCGCCAGCTTGTCACGCAGCTTGCGCACGCCGGTATGCGCCACCGGGTGCAGCGTGCTGCCGTCAGTGCTGAGCTGTGCCGCATAGCCGGGCAACGCCGGCGTGAAGCAGCGCTGCCACTGCTGTAAGCGCTGCTGCAGGCTGTCGTAGTCGGCATCGCTTACCGGGCTTTGCCCCTGACGGTAGTAGGCATCATCCCAGTGGCGCAGCTGGTTGTGCAGCACGCCCATCTCCTGTTCAGCGCGCACCGGTGACCAGTTGGGACAGACCGCCATCCCATTCGCACATCCCGCCAGCAACATCGCACACAGCCATCTCCATCCTTTCATCGTCGCCTCCTTTTTTGCTGATTGCAGCGTGCCGCGGTGAGTGACACCAGCGTTAAAAAGCCGATTGTGGAGCGAGGCTGACGGATTTTTGTGCGAATTGCAGAAAGTTGCGCTGCCGCTGGAGGGCGCGCACAGAAAAAGAATTGCCGCGTGCGGGCGGCAAACGCTGCGTGCTGCGCTTAAGCCGTGTATACTGTGCAGGAAATCGACTCCGCTCTTTACTCAATTCAAGATAACCATGGCTCAAGGCACGCTCTATATTGTTTCCGCCCCCAGCGGCGCAGGTAAATCCAGCCTGATTCAGGCGCTGTTAAAGACACAACCGCTGTACGATACGCAGGTGTCTGTTTCTCATACCACCCGCGGCGTGCGCCCCGGCGAAGCGCATGGTGAACACTACTTTTTCGTCTCAAAGCCTGAATTCGAACGCATGATCGCCGAGGATGCTTTCCTTGAGCATGCGGAAGTGTTTGGCAATTATTACGGCACCTCACGCGCGGCGATTGAGCAGGTGCTGGCGACCGGCGTTGACGTGTTTCTCGACATTGACTGGCAGGGCGCACAGCAGATTCGCCAGAGAATGCCGGCCGCACGCAGCATCTTTGTTCTGCCGCCATCCACCGAAGAGCTGGATCGCCGCCTGCGCGGCCGCGGTCAGGACAGCGAAGAGGTGATTGCCCGCCGCATGGCGCAGGCAGTGGCAGAAATGAGCCACTATGCCGAATACGATTATTTGATTGTTAATGATGATTTCGATCTGGCGCTGTCGGATCTGAAAACCATTATTCGCGCAGAACGTCTGCGTATGGGTCGCCAGAAAGCGCGACATGATGCTTTAATCAGCAAACTATTGGCAGTCTGAAGTCACTTTCAGTATTATGCCCAGTCATTTCTTCATCATCTGTGGAGTAGCACACCTATGGCACGCGTAACCGTTCAGGACGCAGTAGAGAAAGTTGGTAACCGTTTTGACCTGGTGTTGGTCGCTGCACGTCGTGCACGTCAGATGCAGGTAGGCGGCAAAGATCCGCTGGTTCCGGAAGAGAACGATAAAGCCACCGTTATCGCCCTGCGCGAAATCGAAGAAGGCCTGATCACCAACCAGATTCTGGATGTCCGTGATCGTCAGGAACAGCAAGAGCAGGAAGCCGCTGAGTTACAAGCCGTTACCGCTATCGCTGAAGGTCGTCGTTAACAGCACTCTGCAGGTCAACCTTGTATCTGTTTGAAAGCCTCAATCAGCTGATTGAAAAATACTTGCCTGAGGAGCAAATCAAGCGCCTCAAGCAAGCTTACCTTGTCGCACGTGATGCCCACGAGGGCCAGACACGCTCCAGCGGCGAACCCTATATCACCCATCCCGTTGCGGTTGCCTGCATTCTGGCCGAGATGAAGCTCGACCACGAAACGCTGATGGCGGCGCTGCTGCATGATGTGATTGAGGATACGCCCGCCACCTATCAGGACATGGAACAGCTGTTCGGAAAAAGCGTGGCCGAGCTGGTGGAAGGCGTTTCCAAGCTCGATAAGCTGAAATTCCGCGACAAGAAAGAAGCGCAGGCTGAAAACTTCCGCAAAATGATCATGGCGATGGTGCAGGACATTCGCGTCATCCTGATCAAACTGGCTGACCGCACGCACAACATGCGCACGCTGGGCGCGCTGCGTCCGGATAAAAAACGGCGCATCGCGCTGGAAACGCTGGAGATTTACAGTCCTCTGGCGCACCGCCTCGGTATTCATCACCTGAAAACGGAACTTGAAGAGCTCGGCTTTGAAGCGCTCTATCCAAACCGTTTCCGCGTGATTAAAGAGGTGGTGAAAGCGGCGCGCGGTAACCGTAAAGAGATGATTCAGAAGATCCTGTCGGAAATCGACGGGCGTCTGCAGGAAGCCGGCATTCCGTGCCGCGTCAGCGGACGGGAAAAGCATCTCTATTCGATCTACCGCAAAATGCACCTGAAAGAGCAGCGATTTCACTCGATCATGGATATCTATGCCTTTCGCGTCATCGTGAAAGACCTCGATACCTGCTATCGCGTGCTCGGTCAGATGCACAGCCTGTACAAACCGCGTCCCGGACGCGTGAAAGATTACATCGCCATTCCCAAAGCCAACGGCTATCAGTCACTGCACACCTCGATGATCGGCCCGCACGGCGTGCCGGTTGAGGTGCAAATCCGTACCGAAGATATGGATCAGATGGCGGAGATGGGGGTGGCGGCCCACTGGGCTTATAAAGAAGCCGGCGAAAGCGGTACCACCGCGCAAATTCGCGCCCAGCGCTGGCTGCAAAGCCTGCTGGAGCTGCAGCAGAGCGCTGGCAGCTCGTTTGAATTCATCGAAAGCGTAAAATCCGATCTGTTCCCGGATGAGATCTACGTGTTTACGCCGGAAGGCCGCATCGTCGAACTGCCCGCGGGCGCCACGCCGGTGGATTTCGCCTATGCGGTGCACACCGATATCGGCCACGCCTGCGTCGGTGCGCGCGTCGATCGCCAGCCGTATCCGCTGTCGCAGGCGCTGACCAGCGGCCAGACGATTGAAATCATTACCGCCCCTGGCGCCCGGCCAAATGCCGCGTGGCTCAACTTTGTGGTCAGCTCAAAAGCGCGTGCCAAAATCCGCCAGCTGCTGAAAAACCTCAAGCGCGAAGATTCCGTTAACCTCGGCCGTCGTCTGCTGAGCCACGCGCTCGGCGGCAGTAAAAAGCTGGCCGAGATTCCGGCGGAGAATATTCAGCAGGAGCTGGAGCGTATGAAGCTCTCCAGCATCGACGATCTGCTGGCGGAGATTGGCCTCGGCAATGCCATGAGCGTGGTGGTGGCGAAGAACCTGCTGCAATCCGGCAGCGAACCGTCATCTGGCAGCAGCAAGCGCAGTAAAAAGCTGCCAATCAAGGGCGCTGATGGCGTGCTGATTACCTTCGCCAAGTGCTGCCGTCCCATCCCTGGCGACCCGATTGTCGCGCATGTCAGCCCCGGTAAAGGGCTGGTGGTGCATCACGAATCCTGCCGCAACATTCGCGGCTACCAGAAAGAACCGGAAAAATTCATGCCGGTTGAATGGGATAAAATGACCGATCAGGAGTTTGTCGCCGAGATTAAGGTGGATATGTTTAATCACCAGGGCGCGCTGGCCAACCTGACCGCGGCAATCAATACCGCAGGTTCGAATATTCAAAGCCTCAATACCGAAGAGCGTGACGGCCGCGTTTACAGCGCCTTCATCCGCCTCACCGCGAACGATCGCGTCCATCTGGCCAATATCATGCGTAAAATCCGCGTGATGCCGGACGTGATTAAAGTTCACCGTAACCGTAATTAGTGCATGAACGCTCAACGTTTTGCTCGTATCCAGGAGATGCTGGCCATGCGCCAGCACGATCTCACCGTCTGCATGGAGCAGGTGCATAAGCCGCACAATGTCTCTGCGGTGATCCGCACCGCCGACGCCGTCGGCATCCACGAAGTGCACGCGGTATGGCCCAGCGTGCGTATGCGCACCATGGTGTCCGCGTCGGCGGGCAGTAACAGTTGGGTGAAGGTGAAAACCCATCGCCACATTGCTGATGCGGTGCGCCATCTGAAAGATCGCGGCATGCAGGTGCTGGCGACCCATCTGTCTGACAAAGCGGTCGATTTCCGCGAGATCGATTACACCAAACCGACCTGTATTTTGATGGGCCAGGAGAAAACCGGCATCACCGCTGAAGCGCTGGCGCTGGCCGACCGCGATATCATCATTCCGATGGTCGGTATGGTGCAGTCGCTGAATGTCTCCGTGGCCTCTGCGCTGATTCTGTATGAAGCCCAGCGTCAGCGGCAAAACGCCGGCATGTATCGCCGCCAGCACAGCCTGCTGGACGAGGATGAGCAGCAGCGCCTGCTGTTTGAGGGCGGTTATCCGGTGCTGGCGCGCGTAGCGAAGCAGAAGGGCCTGCCCTATCCGCACATCAACGCGCAGGGCGAAGTCGAAGCCGATGCCGCCTGGTGGGCCACCATGCAAGCGACGGGTAAAAAATGAAAGGCCGTCTGCTGGATGCCATTCCGCTCAGTACCCTGACCGGCGTCGGCGCCAGCCAGGCGGGTAAGCTGGCGAAACTCGGCCTGTTTACTATTCAGGATCTGCTGCTGCATCTGCCGCTGCGCTACGAAGACCGCACCCAGCTGTACAAAATTAACGATCTGCTGCCCGGCATCTGGGCGACGGTGGAAGGTGAAGTGCTGCACAGCGAAATCACCTTTGGCCGCCGCCGCATGCTGGTATGCCAGATCAGCGACGGCAGCGGCGTGCTGACGATGCGCTTCTTCAATTTCAACGCCGGCATGAAAAACAGCCTGGCGCCGGGCCGTCGCGTCACCGCTTATGGCGAGATCAAACGCGGCCAGCGCGGCGCCGAAATCATTCATCCGGAGTATCGCGTCCAGGGCGAGCTGGGTGGCGTTGAGCTGCAGGAAACTCTGACGCCGGTCTATCCCACCACCGAAGGTATTCGCCAGGCCACGCTGCGCAATCTCACCGATCAGGCACTGACGCTGCTGGAGAGCTGCCCGATTGCCGAGCTGCTGCCGCCGGAATTGAGCGGCGGTCTGATCAGTCTGCCAGAGGCGCTACGCACCCTGCACCGGCCGCCGCCGGACCTGCGCCTGAGCGAGCTGGAAACCGGCCGTCATCCGGCGCAGAAGCGTCTGATTCTCGAAGAGCTGCTGGCGCACAATCTCAGCATGCTGGCGGTACGCGCCGGCGCGCAGCGCCATCACGCCCTGCCCATGCCGGCACGCCACCAACTGGTGGATAAACTGCTGGCCGCGCTGCCATTCTCGCCCACCGCGGCGCAGCGGCGCGTGGTCGCAGAGATTGAGCGCGATCTGGCGCATGACTTCCCGATGATGCGCCTGGTGCAGGGTGATGTCGGCTCCGGTAAAACGCTGGTGGCTGCGCTGGCGGCGCTGAACGTGATCGCCCACGGCAAGCAGGTAGCGCTGATGGCGCCGACCGAACTGCTGGCAGAACAACACGCCAGTAATTTCCGCCAGTGGTTTGCGCCGCTTGGCGTGGAAGTTGGCTGGCTGGCAGGAAAGCAGAAAGGGAAAGCGCGCGAAGCGCAACAGGAGGCGATTGCCAGCGGTCAGGTGGCGATGGTGGTGGGCACGCACGCGCTGTTCCAGGAACAGGTGAAGTTCAACGGCATGGCGCTGGTGATCATTGATGAGCAGCACCGTTTCGGCGTGCATCAGCGGCTGGCGCTGTGGGAAAAAGGCGAAGAGCAGGGTTTCCATCCGCATCAGCTGATCATGACGGCCACCCCGATTCCGCGCACCCTGGCGATGACGGCCTACGCCGATCTGGATACCTCAACCATTGACGAGCTGCCGCCGGGCCGTACGCCGGTGACCACGGTGGCAATTCCCGATACCCGCCGCAGCGACATCATCACCCGGGTGCAAAGCGCCTGCCACGAGGGCCGTCAGGCCTATTGGGTGTGTACGCTGATCGATGAATCCGACATGCTGGAAGCGCAGGCGGCGGAAGCCACCTGGCAGGAGCTGAAAGTGGCGCTGCCGGACCTGCAGGTCGGTCTGGTACACGGGCGTATGAAGCCTGCGGAGAAACAGGCGGTAATGGCGGCGTTCAAGGCCAACGAAATCCAGCTGCTGGTGGCCACCACGGTGATTGAGGTCGGCGTGGATGTGCCCAACGCCAGCCTGATGATCATCGAAAACCCGGAACGACTTGGTCTGGCGCAGCTGCATCAGCTACGCGGACGCGTTGGCCGCGGTGCCGTCGCCTCACACTGCGTGCTGCTGTACAAAGCACCGCTGAGTAAAACCGCGCAGAAACGCCTGCAGGTGCTGCGCGACAGCAACGACGGTTTTGTCATCGCCCAGCACGATCTGGAGATTCGCGGTCCGGGTGAACTGCTCGGCACGCGCCAGACCGGCAACGCCGAGTTTAAAGTCGCCGATTTACTGCGCGATCAAAGCATGATTCCGGAAGTGCAGCGCGTGGCGCGCCATATTCACCAGCATTATCCTGAACAGGCCCAGGCGCTGATCGAGCGCTGGCTGCCGGAAACCGAGCGCTACAGCCACGCTTAATCCAGCTGCGACTGTCGATCCACCGCCATAAAATCCCCGACGAAGCGCTGTAACAGGCGCGTTAACTTCGCGCGCTCTTCGGCTGGCCAGCCAGCGAACAGCTGCTGATAGATCTGGGTGCGCGCCGCGTCGATTTTATCCGTCATCGCTTTTCCCGCTGCCGTGATCACCGCCTCATTGACCCGCTTGTCTCTGGCATTTTTCTGCCGCTGCGCCAGCCCCAGCTCTTCCAGCTTCGCCACCTGGCGGCTGACGGTGGTGTAATCGCGCCCGGCGCGATCGGCCAGCTCGACCACGCCGAGGGGACCAAAGCGGCCAATCTGGATCAGCAACGGAAACAGGGCGCGATCCAGCTGGATACCGGACTCTTTTATCAGTAATTCATCACGTTGCGGACGATTAAAGGTGCCGACGATCATCAGCAGCGCATTGTGCAAATCATCGAAGCTGGCATTATTATGTGTATTTTGCACACTTTTCATTGACGTCATCCCAGAGCAGGCCTAATGTGTGCATATTACACATATTATCCGATGAACTGAAGGTGAAACATGAAAGCAGCCATTGTCAGTGCCGCAGGTGAGAAACCGGTATGGGGCGATTTCCCGCCACCGCAGGCCGATGAACAGCATGTGGTGGTGACGGTGAAGGCCGCCGCCATCAGCCAGCTGGCGAAAGCGCGGGCCGCCGGCGCCCATTACAGCGCCGGTAGCCACTATCCGTTTATCGCCGGTATTGATGGCACCGGCACGCTGAGCAACGGCGATCCGGTCTATTTTCTCGCCTTTAGCGCACCGTGGGGCAGTATGGCGCAGCAGACCCGGGTGCCGGCTGCAGCGGTGGTTGCGCTGCCGCCGACGCTTGATCCGCTGCTGGCTGCGGCAATCGCCAATCCCGGCATGTCCTCGTGGGCCGCACTGACGCGTCGCGCGCAGTTTCAGGCAGGTGAAACCCTGCTGATCAACGGCGCAACCGGCACCTCCGGCGGGCTGGCGGTGCGCATTGCGCGTCACCTCGGTGCCGGGAAAATCATCGCCACCGGCCGTAACCGCGCGGTGCTGGAGCAGCTGCGCACGCAGGGCGCGGATATCATCCTGATGCTGGATGAACTGCCCGGCGCGCTGCCAGCGCTGATGCAGCAGGGCATTGATGTGGTGCTGGATTATCTGTGGGGCCAGAGTGCGCTCGACATCATGCATGCGGCCGTGGCCGGCGGTGAGAAAACGGTGCGCTTCGTGCAGATTGGGTCGCTCAGCGGGCAGGAGATCGCACTGCACAGTAAACTGCTGCGCTCATCCGGGCTGACGCTGATGGGCAGCGGACTGGGCAGCGTCTCTGACAGCGAACTGATCGCCTGTATTGGTGAGATGCTGAACGCCGCCGCTGAAAGTGACTTCTCCATCGCTTTTCAGCAGCGTCCGCTGAGTGAGGTAGAGCAGGCGTGGCAGCAGGATGACAGCCGCTGCCGCACGGTGTTTACGCTCTAGATCAATCGCAACTAAAAGGGGCATTGCAAACGATTGCTTTCACAACGCAACCGTTTAAAATCGCCCCTTTGTTGTTATTGAGAAGCCACCATGTCCGTCAATACTGCTGAATCCCGCCAGCCTGCCACTGCGCCAGGCGAGAGCAAAAGTGAACTGATTTACCGTCTTGAAGATCGTCCGCCGCTGCCGCAAACGCTGTTTGCTGCCTGCCAGCATCTGCTGGCGATGTTTGTGGCGGTGATTACCCCGGCACTGCTGATCTGCCAGGCGCTCGGCTTACCGGCGCAGGACACGCAGCACATCATTAGCATGTCGCTGTTTGCTTCGGGCGTGGCGTCCATTCTGCAAATTAAAACCTGGGGACCGGTGGGTTCTGGCCTGCTGTCGATTCAGGGCACCAGCTTTAACTTTGTCACGCCGCTGATCATGGGCGGTATGGCGCTGAAAAACGGCGGCGCCGATGTGCCGACCATGATGGCAGCGCTGTTTGGTACCCTGATGGTGGCTTCCTGTACTGAGATGTTGCTGTCACGCGTGCTGCACCTCGCGCGCCGCATCATCACGCCGCTGGTGTCCGGCATTGTGGTGATGATTATCGGTCTGTCGCTGATTCAGGTCGGCCTGACCTCGATTGGCGGTGGCTTCGCCGCCATGAACGATCACAGCTTTGGGGCGCCGAAAAATCTGCTGCTGGCCGGTGCCGTGCTGCTGGTCATCATCCTGCTCAACCGCCAGCGCAACCCTTATCTGCGCGTCGCGTCGCTGGTGATCGCCATGGCAGTGGGTTATGCGCTGGCCTGGGCGCTGGATATGCTGCCCGCTACCTCAGCACCAACCAACCAGGGGCTGCTGGCCGTGCCGTCGCCGCTCTATTACGGCCTGGGTTTTGACTGGAATCTGCTGATCCCGCTGATGCTGGTGTTTATGGTGACCTCGCTGGAAACCATCGGCGATATTACCGCCACCTCCGATGTCTCCGAACAGCCGGTCAGCGGTCCGCTGTATATGAAGCGCCTGAAAGGCGGCGTGCTGGCCAATGGTCTCAACTCGTTTGTGTCGGCGCTGTTCAACACCTTCCCTAACTCCTGCTTTGGTCAGAACAACGGGGTGATTCAGCTGACCGGCGTGGCCAGCCGCTACGTGGGCTTTGTGGTGGCGCTGATGCTGATCGTACTCGGCCTGTTCCCGGCGGTGAGCGGCTTTGTGCAGCATATTCCGGAACCGGTACTGGGCGGTGCCACCATCGTGATGTTTGGTACCATTGCCGCTTCTGGCGTGCGCATCGTGTCGCGCGAACCACTCAATCGCCGCGCCATTATGATCATCGCGCTGTCGCTGGCGGTGGGCCTTGGCGTATCGCAACAGCCGCTGATTCTGCAATTTGCCCCGGACTGGCTGAAAACCCTGCTGTCATCCGGCATCGCCGCCGGGGGTATCACCGCTATCGTGCTTAACCTCGTCTTTCCGCAGGAAAAGTAATGCTGCTGGCAGGCTACGGCCTGCCTGTTATTTATCCGCTTTTTCATCCAGGCTGTTGAGCTGTAACGGTAATTCAGGCATAACAACCACTCACCGGATAAATATCGGGATGGATGGATGCGATGAAATTTTTAGGCAAGTTTTTCCTTACCTTGTTACTGCTGATTCTGCTGGCGCTGGTGGTTCTCTATGTGCTGCTGCAAACCCAGTGGGGCGCAGGCTGGTTTAGCCGTTGGGTAAGCGATAAAACCGCCTGGCATCTGTCACTGAGTAAGATTGAGCACAACTTCTCCTCGCCTTCCCACATCATCCTGGATGACTTCAGCTTCGGCCACGACGGCCAGCCGGCGGTGCTGGTGGCGAAGCGCGTCGATCTCGGTCTGGCACTGGTGCAGTTCAGCGATCCGCTGCATTTCGACAGCATTGAAGTGCGCGACGGCGACATCAACCTCGCTAACCAGTCACCACAAACCACGCTGCCGATTCAGGCCAACCGGCTGCAGCTCAATAATGTGCAGATCGAAAGCCCGCACAGCGCCCTGCCGCTGGCGGCGCAGCGGGTCAACGGCGGCATTGTGCCGTGGAAGCCCACGCCTGACGATATGCTGGGCAGCGATGCGCAGTTCCAGATGAGCGCAGGTGCCATGACGCTGGACGGCGTCGCCGGTAACAACGTGCTGCTGCAGGGCAATATCGCCAAACGCCGGCTGGTGCTGAGCAATATCGGCGCCGATCTGGCGCGCGGCTCAATGACCGGACGTGCCGAGCGCGACGCGCAGGGTAACTGGCAAATCAACCAGCTGCGTCTTAACGATATCCGCCTGCAAACTCAGCAGAGCCTGAGCGAGTTCCTCAGTCCGCTGCGTGACGTGCCTTCGGTGAGCATCAACCGGCTGGATATGACCGATGCGCGCCTGCAGGGCCCGGACTGGGCGGTGACCGATCTCGATCTGACCCTGAAAAACATCACGCTACGCGGCGATGACTGGCAGAGCGACGACGGTTCGCTGGCCATGAACGCCGGCAACTTTATTAACGGCAGCTTTGAACTCAACGATCCGATCGTCAACGCCGAATTTTCACCGCAGGGCATTCAGCTGACGCAGTTCAGCTCACGCTGGGTCAACGGCGTGATTCGCGCCAGCGGCAGCTGGACGCGCAGCGATAAGCGCCTGACGCTTGACGATTTAGCCATTGCCGGCCTGGAATACACGCTGCCGCAAAACTGGCGCGATCGCTGGCAGCAGACGCTGCCGGGCTGGCTGGATAGCGTGCTGGTGAAGCGCGCGACGGCTAACCGTAACCTAGTGATTGATATCAATCCGGCCTTTCCGTTCCAGATGACCGCGCTCGACGGTAATGCAGAGAATCTGCTGCTGGCGCGCCAGCATCAATGGGGCATCTGGGCGGGCAAAGCCAGCTTTAACGCGGCGGAAGCCACCTTTAACCGCACCGATTTGCGCCATCCGTCGATTAGCCTGAACGCCAGCGATCGGCAGATTGAGGTCAGCGAGATGAGCGCCTTTAACGGCAGCGGATTACTGGAAGGCACGGCAACCGCAGGACAGGAAGCACAGCGTCCGTTTACGCTGAACCTGAAAGGCCAGGCGGTGCCGGCAAACGTGCTGCAAAACTGGGGCTGGCCTGCGCTGCCGCTGAGCGGTAGCAGTTATTTGCAGCTGCAGCTGAAGGGTTCGCTCAGCGCGGACGCCCCGCTGCGTACCAGCGCAGAAGGCAGTTTGTCGGTGACGACGGATACGCAGTCGCTGCAGCAGACGATGCGTGGCGGGCAGGTGCAGTGATAATTGCATGACCGATCGCGCTAAAAAGCGCGATGCGGGCGCGTCAGGCCATCGCCCAGGCCATCGCCAATCGCACAATTCTTGTAGCGGCGCGATTTATCGCGCAATAAATTGCGCCGCTACCAAAAATGCAACTGTTGTTGCATGCATTTGAATCTTAGCTGGCAAGCATTACGCCATGCAGAGTGACCCTGTGGTTTTGTTGCGCGCTGCGTGGTTAATTAATACGCGCGCCTGAACCGCCCTCTTCCAGCGGCCCGTCGGGATCGGCGGGTAACACGATGTAGACACCTTCAAACACCGCGCCCAGCTCATCATCCCCAAACAGCTCAACCTCCATCTGTACGCGTGCTTTTCGTCCGCGCGCCAGCCGGTCGAGATCGCCGCTCAGCGAGCCGAGATCGGCGATGGCGCCGGGCCGTCCGCTGATGGGTTTGCTGTAGCGAATATGTGCATCGGCCAGAATGATGGTGCCGCCGAGATGGCGTTCGCGCAGCAGCAGCCAGATTAACCCCCAGCCGGTAAGCGTGGCGAGTGAAAACAAGCTGCCGGCAAACAGCGTGTGGTGCGGGTTCTGGTTGCCGGCTTCCGGCATGGTGGTAACAAACTTCTGCCCGGTATACTGCAGAATGCGCACGCCCATCTTTTCGCTCAGCGGGATGTGTTCGTACCACGCCTGCTGCAGCTGTCCACACCAGTCGGCGCGATGCAGAATATCATCCAGCGTCACCACCGGTTTAATCATCAGGAAGTGGCGCACCGGCGTGGTTTGCGGTGCGGTAATTTCGCCCTGATTAACAAAGCCGAGCTTGGCAAAGAACTCCACCGCATCCTCGCGCGCGCTACAGGTGACGCGTTTGGCCCCTTCCTGGCGCGCCACCGACTCCAGCGTCATCGCCACCAGCGTACCCAGCCCTTTGCCCTGCACTGACGGATGCACCGCCAGAAAGCGGATCGCCGCTTCATTTTCCGCATTGATATACAGCCGGCCTACCGCTACCGGTTTGCCGTGCTCATCCACCACCATCTGGTGATGCGCCAGCGCATCCCAGGCATCACGTTCTGAGCCCTGCGGCTGGCGCAGCGGCTTCCGTAACATTTCCCAGCGGAACTGGTAATACATATCCAGCTCTTCCGCCGTTTGCGGTACGCGAAGATGATACATAAAGTGATTCTCTCGTTCGGAGCTTGCGTGGCTGATCCCTTGCCGCTCGGCTAAAAATCTCACACCTGTAACCAGAAGGTCACCGGACCATCGTTAATCAGCGAAACCTGCATATTGGCGGCGAAGCGCCCGTTGGCGGTAGTGACGCCCAGCGCCCGGCAGCGATCGCTGAAGTCGTGATAGAGGCGCTCCGCTTCCGCCGGATGCGCGCCGCCAGAGAAAGAGGGACGCATGCCTTTTTGCGTGTCGGCCGCCAGGGTGAATTGCGAAACTACCAGCACGCTACCGCCTGTCTGCTGTACGCTGAGATTCATTTTGTCGTTCTCATCGCCAAAGATGCGGTAGCCCAGCACTTTCTCCGCCAGGCGCTGTGATTTCTGCTCGTCATCGCCCTTTTCTACCCCCAGCAGCACCAGCAGACCGGCGCCAATTTCGCCCACCGTGGCGTTATCCACGCTGACGCTGGCGCGCGTCACACGCTGTATCAAAGCAATCATGTTTCCTCTCGTTCTTTATCGCGTTCCTGCTGTTTTAACTGGCGATAGTCATCCAGCGTGACGGTCACTTCCGCGCCTAACAACACAATACACCAGGTCCAGTAAACCCACAGAAACAGGATGGGGATCACCGCCAGCACGCCGTAAATTAACTGATACGAAGGAAACATCGTAACATAGAGCGCGAAGCCTTTTTTGCCCAGCTCGAACAGCAGACCCGCGACCACCGCACCTATCAACGCATCGCGTCCCGGCACGCGCCGCGTCGGCACAATGCTGTACAGCAGCCAGAAGGCGAGAATCGACAAAACCAGCGGGAAGATGCGCAGCGCCTGATCGATCAGGCTGGTGACGCCGGTCACGTTCACCCAGCGCAGCGACAGCAGATAGGAGCTGATGGCCAGACTGGCACCGGCCAGCAGCGGTCCCAGCGTCAGGATCATCCAGTAGACCGCAAAGGAGTAAACCATCGGGCGCGGCTTATCGCTGCGCCAGATGGCGTTGAGCGCGCTGTCGACCGAGTGCATTAGCAGCAGCGCAGTGACAATCAGCCCGACCGCCCCCACCGCCGTCATTTTGTTGACGTTGGCGACAAACTGATCGAGATAGCGCTGAATCACATCCCCGGCGGCTGGCATGAAGTTAGTGAAGATGAAGTTCTTCAGCTGCACGCTGATGTCCGAGAACACCGGGAAGGCGGCAAACAGCGCGAATACCACGGCAATCAGCGGCACCAGCGCCAGCAGCGACACGTAGGCCAGATTACCGGCCTGCGTGGTCATGTTGTCTTCATCAATGCGGCGCCACAGCAGTTTGATCCACAGGAAAAACGCATGCGCCGAGTGGCGCAGATGAGTTCGCATGGTCACTCAGCGACGGCTCGCAAACCAGTCAGGCACGGTTTTCGCATCTTCGACCAGCACGCTCTCAATGCCCAGCGCGCGCGCCGCATCAACATTGGCCTGGTTGTCATCAAAGAATACCGCCTGATCGGCGGTGAAGCCTTCATGCTCCAGTACGTAGTGCCAGATGCGCGCTTCTGGTTTGCGCATGCCGATATCCTGCGACATATAGATGTGGTCGGCAGCCTGCTGCACTTCCGGATACTGCGTTGGCCAGAACTCGAAATGCAGCTGGTTGGTGTTAGACAGAATCACCACGCGCTCGCCGCTGGCGCGCAGCTGGTTCATGATCGCCAGCGTTTCCGGACGCACGCCGACAAACACCGCCTGCCAGCCAGCGGTGAACTGCGGATAGCTCAGGGCAATATCGAGCTGGTCACACAGCCGGGCGGCAAACTCCGGGTCGCTGATTTCGCCCCGCTCGTGCTGCTCGAAGGTCTCGTCCATGCGAAAACGGCTCTGCAGCGTGGCAAGCGGCACGCGTCCCAGATCGCTCCAGACGCCGAGTACCCGATTGAAATCGATATCAACAATCACATTGCCTAAATCAAAGATGTACAGCATGACACCTCTCCTCTACGTTCCCTGGATCATTCACTCTAGCGGTAAAAGGCAAGCCTGAACAGGTACGCTTAGGGGAAATCCGCATTCCGCAAGCGGGGTCTGATTTCGTGCGGGTCGCGCTGCCTCAGACGGCAGGCAAAAAAAAGCCCCGCGGGTGCGGGGCTCATTATCAGACGATTTCGCTTACTCTTTGCTGCCGCGAGACGCGCGTTTGCGATCGTTCTCGGTCAGGTGGCGTTTACGAATACGTACTGACTGCGGCGTCACTTCTACCAGTTCGTCATCATCGATGAACTCGATAGCCTGCTCCAGCGTCATTTTCTGCGGTGGTACCAGGGTGGTCGCTTCGTCAGTACCTGACGCACGCATGTTGGTCAGTTTCTTACCGGTCAGGCAGTTTACGGTCAGGTCGTTAGAACGGCTGTGAATACCGATGATCTGGCCTTCATACACTTCCGCACCGTGACCGAGGAACAGCTTACCGCGATCCTGCAGGCCGAACAGGGCGAAGGCAACCGCTTTACCCTGACCGTTGGAGATCAGCACGCCGTTCTGACGCTGGCCCACTTCGCCCGGACGCACGTCGTCGTAGTGGCTGAAGGTGGAGTACAGTAGACCGGTACCGGAAGTCATGGTCATGAATTCGTTACGGAAGCCGATCAGACCACGGCTTGGGATCACGTAGTCGAGACGTACGCGGCCTTTACCATCCGGATCCATGTTTTTCAGGTCGCCTTTACGCTCACCCATCGCCTGCATCACTGAACCCTGATGGGTTTCTTCGATGTCGAGGGTAACGTTTTCGAATGGCTCCTGCTTGCGGCCTTCGAATTCACGGTAGATAACTTTCGGACGGGATACCGCCAGCTCGTAGCCTTCACGACGCATGTTCTCGATCAGAACTGACAGGTGCAGCTCACCACGACCGGATACGCGGAATGCATCAGCATCTTCAGTTTCTTCTACGCGCAGCGCTACGTTGTGCACCAGCTCTTTGTTCAGACGCTCAAGGATCTGACGCGACGTCACAAACTTACCTTCTTTACCACAGAACGGTGAGGTGTTGACGTTGAAGAACATGGTTACGGTTGGCTCATCCACGCTCAGCGCTGGCAGCGCTTCCACATTCTGCGTGTCGCAGATGGTGTCGGAGATGTTCAGCTCGCCCAGACCGGTGATAGCGATGATGTCGCCCGCTTCAGCCAGGTCGGATTCAATACGCTCCAGACCCAGATGGCCCAGCACTTTACCGACTTTCGCGTTACGGGTTTTCCCTTCGCTGTCGATCACAGTAACCTGCTGGTTTGGCTTCACTTTACCGCGCTTGATGCGGCCGATACCGATTACGCCGAGGTAGTTGTTGTAGTCCAGCTGCGAGATCTGCATCTGCAGTGGGGCTTCAATTTCAACCTGCGGTGGAGAAACGTGGTCGACGATGGCCTGATACAGCGGGGTCATGTCGTCAGCCATGTCGGTGTGATCCAGACCGGCGATACCATTCAGCGCAGACGCATAAATGATCGGGAAATCGAGCTGCTCGTCGGTCGCATCGAGGTTGACGAACAGGTCAAATACCTGGTCAACAACCCAGTCCGGACGCGCGCCAGGACGGTCAACTTTGTTGATGACTACAATCGGCTTCAAACCGTGGGCAAAGGCTTTCTTGGTTACGAAGCGGGTTTGCGGCATAGGGCCATCCATCGCGTCTACAACCAGCAGCACCGAATCCACCATGGACATGACGCGCTCAACTTCACCACCGAAGTCGGCGTGTCCCGGGGTATCAACGATGTTGATACGGTAGTCGTTCCATTTGATGGCGGTGTTTTTCGCGAGGATGGTAATCCCACGCTCTTTCTCCAAATCGTTGGAGTCCATCACGCGCTCAGTCGCTTCGGTACGGGCATCAAAAGTACCGGACTGTTGCAGCAGTTTGTCAACCAGGGTGGTCTTACCATGGTCAACGTGCGCGATGATGGCGATGTTACGCAAATTTTCGATCACAGCTTTGCCTCAGGCATTATAGAAATAACGCGGTATTGTACACGGATTAAGCGAAAGACTGAACATGATCACAGTTTTCGCCGAAAGATTCTCGCAGTGCGCGTTTTTAGCACCAATAACGGTGCATTAAGCTGCACTTTGATGGCGCTTTGCACCATTTAAGTGCTTACCCCTAAACTGACAGCACTATTTTGGTGCATTCCATCCACACTGGTGCAGCCGTCGTCTCACCGCAGGGCGCATCACAGCGCCATTTTCACCATTGTAATAAAGTTGGCACAGAATTCGCTTTATATCTTTTAAGCGAAAACGACAGTTGCACAACGGTTGAAGAGCTTGCCGAGATCTTGGTCAGGGGTGGTCAGTAGTCGTGACACATTCCCGGCAACAGAAGTTCTCTCACCACGACGACAAAATGACCATTTCCAGGAGAGTTGAGTATGTCCGCTGAACACGTTCTCTCGATGATGAACGAGCACGAAGTTAAGTTTGTTGACCTGCGTTTTACCGATACCAAAGGTAAAGAACAGCACGTTACTATCCCTGCTCACCAGGTTAACGCTGACTTCTTCGAAGAAGGCAAAATGTTCGATGGCTCTTCCATCGGCGGCTGGAAAGGCATTAACGAATCAGACATGGTGCTGATGCCGGATGCAACAACTGCCGTAATGGATCCGTTCTTCGAAGATCCGACGCTCATCATCCGCTGTGACATTCTCGAGCCAGGCACGCTGCAGGGCTACGATCGCGACCCGCGCTCCATTGCCAAGCGCGCAGAAGAGTTCCTGCGTTCTTCCGGTATCGCCGACACCGTACTGTTCGGACCTGAGCCAGAGTTCTTCCTGTTTGACGACATCCGTTTCGGCTCTTCAACTTCCGGCTCACACGTGGCTATCGACGACATCGAAGCAGCCTGGAACACCGGTAAAGAGTACGAAGGCGGTAACAAAGGTCACCGTCCAGGTCTGAAAGGCGGCTACTTCCCGGTGCCACCGGTTGACTCATCACAGGACATCCGTTCTGCCATGTGTCTGACCATGGAGCAGATGGGTCTGGTGGTTGAAGCGCATCACCACGAAGTGGCAACCGCGGGTCAGAACGAAGTGGCTACCCGCTTCAACACCATGACCAAGAAAGCTGACGAAATTCAGATCTACAAATATGTCGTGCACAACGTCGCGCACGCCTACGGCAAAACGGCGACCTTTATGCCGAAGCCGATGTTTGGCGACAACGGTTCCGGTATGCACTGCCACATGTCACTGTCTAAAGGCGGCGTAAACCTGTTCTCTGGCGACAAATATGGCGGCCTGTCTGAAACTGCCCTGTTCTACATCGGCGGTATCATCAAGCACGCTAAAGCCATCAACGCCCTGGCAAACCCGACCACCAACTCATACAAGCGTCTGGTCCCAGGCTACGAAGCACCGGTAATGCTGGCTTACTCAGCACGTAACCGTTCTGCCTCTATCCGTATCCCGGTGGTGGCCAGCCCGAAAGCACGTCGTATCGAAGCGCGCTTCCCGGATCCAGCGGCTAACCCATACCTGGCGTTCACCGCACTGCTGATGGCCGGCCTCGACGGCGTGATCAACAAGATCCACCCTGGCGATGCGATGGACAAAAACCTGTACGACCTGCCGCCGGAAGAAGAAGCTGAGATTCCAAAAGTGGCCGGTTCACTGGAAGAAGCGCTGAATGCACTGAACGAAGACCGCGAGTTCCTGACCCGTGGCGGCGTGTTCACCGACGACGCTATCGATGCTTACATCGAACTGCGTAAAGCTGACAACGACCGCGTACGCATGACGCCGCACCCGGTTGAGTTCGAACTGTACTACAGCGTTTAATCCTTAAAAGATTCGCGCAGATGCACCGTAGCCGCCAACGCCGCGACGGTGCTAATCCTGGCGCTGAAGATTTTTTGTTGCCGTGGAAACTTTAGCCCATCTCCGGATGGGCTTTTTTCACCGCGAATTCATCGTTCGACGGATAGATTTGCGTCCCCAAAGGCTATAATGCACTAATTTAGTGCAGAGGAACGCTGTATGGCAACTGGCACGCTGCCCGACGCGGGGCAGATTCTCAACTCCCTGATCAACAGTATTTTGCTGGTCGATAACGATCTGGTTATCCACTACGCCAACCCGGCGGCCCAGCAATTACTGGCGCAAAGCTCACGAAAATTGTTCGGCACGCCCTTACCGGAACTTACCGGCTATTTTTCGCTGAACATTGAGGTAATGAGCGAGAGTTTAGGGGCAGGCCAGGGCTTTACCGATAGCGAAGTCACGTTAGTGGTGGATGGCCGCGCGCACATTATGTCGCTCACGGCACAGCGTCTACCCGACGGATTTATTCTGCTGGAAATGGCGCCGATGGATAATCAGCGCCGTCTCAGCCAGGAGCAGATTCAGCACGCCCAGCAGGTTGCCGCTCGCGATCTGGTTCGTGGCCTGGCGCACGAAATTAAAAACCCGCTCGGCGGATTGCGCGGCGCGGCGCAGCTGTTATCGCGCGCCCTGCCCGATCCGGCGCTGAATGAATATACCAAAGTGATTATTGAGCAGGCCGACCGGCTGCGTAACCTGGTCGACCGCCTGCTGGGTCCGCAGCAGCCCGGACTGCACGTGACCCAGAGCATCCATCAGGTGGCTGAACGTGTGGTTAACCTGGTGTCGATGGAGCTGCCGGAAAACGTCTCGCTGGTGCGTGATTATGACCCCAGCCTGCCGGAGCTGCCGCACGACCCGGACCAGATTGAGCAGGTGCTGCTCAACGTGGTGCGTAACGCGCTGCAGGCGCTGGGCGAGGCGGGCGGCACCATTGTCATCCGTACCCGTACCGCGTTTCAGCTGACGTTACACGGCACGCGTTACCGGCTGGTGGCGCGTATCGACATTGAAGATGATGGCCCGGGCATTCCGGCCCAGCTGCAGGATACGCTGTTCTATCCGATGGTCAGCGGACGCGAAGGCGGCACCGGTTTAGGTCTCTCTATCGCCCGCAGCCTGATCGATCAGCATTCGGGAAAAATTGAATTTAACAGTTGGCCAGGCCACACCGAATTCTCGGTTTACCTGCCTATTCGCCAGTGAGGTTTCTATGCAACGAGGGATAGTCTGGATCGTCGATGACGATAGCTCCATCCGCTGGGTGCTTGAACGTGCGCTCACTGGAGCCGGTTTAAGCTGCGCCACCTTTGACAGCGGCAACGAGGTGCTGGATGCGCTCTCGACCAAAACCCCGGACGTATTATTGTCGGATATTCGTATGCCAGGCATGGATGGTCTGGCGCTGCTGAAGCAGATCAAACAGCGTCATCCGATGCTGCCGGTCATCATTATGACCGCGCATTCGGACCTCGACGCGGCGGTCAGCGCTTATCAGCAGGGCGCGTTTGATTACCTGCCTAAGCCGTTTGATATTGATGAAGCGGTCGCGCTGGTAGAGCGTGCCATCAGTCACTATCAGGAGCAGCAGCAGCCGCGCAATCAGCCGGTAAGCGGCCCGACCACCGATATCATCGGCGAAGCGCCGGCGATGCAGGATGTCTTCCGCATCATCGGCCGTCTGTCGCGTTCGTCGATCAGCGTGCTGATCAACGGCGAGTCCGGTACCGGTAAAGAGCTGGTCGCACATGCGCTGCATCGCCACAGCCCGCGCGCCAAATCCCCGTTTATCGCGCTAAATATGGCGGCGATCCCAAAGGATTTGATCGAATCGGAGCTGTTTGGCCACGAGAAAGGCGCGTTTACCGGCGCGAACCAGATTCGTCAGGGCCGCTTTGAGCAGGCCGATGGCGGCACGCTGTTTCTCGACGAAATCGGCGATATGCCGCTGGATGTACAGACGCGCCTGCTGCGCGTGCTGGCCGATGGCCAGTTCTATCGTGTTGGCGGCTATGCGCCGGTCAAAGTGGATGTGCGCATCATCGCCGCTACCCACCAGAATCTGGAGCTGCGCGTGCAGGAGGGCAAATTCCGTGAGGACCTGTTCCATCGCCTCAACGTGATTCGCGTGCATCTGCCGCCGCTGCGTGAACGTCGCGAGGATATTCCGCGTCTGGCGCGCTACTTCCTGCAGGTCGCAGCGCGTGAGCTGGGCGTGGAAGCGAAAATTCTGCACCCAGAGACCGAAGCCGCGCTGACGCGACTGCACTGGTCGGGTAACGTGCGTCAGCTGGAGAACACCTGCCGCTGGCTGACGGTGATGGCCGCGGGCCAGGAAGTGCTGATTCAGGATCTGCCGCCGGAGCTGTTTGAGTCGAGTACGCCGGAAAATCCGGTGCAGTCGCTGCCGGACAGCTGGGCAACGCTGCTGGCGCAGTGGGCAGACCGCGCGCTGCGTTCCGGTCATCAAAACCTGCTGTCAGAAGCACAGCCGGAGATGGAGCGTACGCTGCTGACCACTGCGCTGCGTCATACGCAGGGCCACAAGCAGGAAGCGGCACGTTTACTGGGCTGGGGCCGCAATACTCTCACGCGTAAACTGAAAGAACTGGGCATGGAATAACGCGGAAAAGTGTAAAAGGGTTATTTATTGCACACTTTCTGCGCGTAACATCTGTACAGACCGGTGCCGTTCAGTATCATACGGGCGGCAATCGGGAGAGGCTAACATGTTGCAATCTGTCATCCAGCTGATCGCGCATAACGTGGCGGCAATCGGTAATGCTGTGACTCACTCACCGCAAACCGCGCTGGCCGCCGTGGTCTGCGCCATCAGCGTCAGTCTGTTCAGTTAACATAAAGGGAGCGCTGGCTCCCTTTATGCTTAAATTACCCGCGAAAATTGCTGCATGCGCGCTTTCTGCCGCAGATAGCGGTCAAAGCACATGCAGATGTTGCGAATCAGCAGACGGCCAATGCCGGTAACCTGCAGCCGGCGCTCACCGATCTCAAGCAAGCCGTCGGCCACCAGCGGCGCCAGCAGCGCTAAATCCTCAGCAAAATAGCGTTCAAACACCACTGGCCACCGGGCTTCGATGTCGGCAAAATCCAGCGCAAAGTTACAGATCAGCGCTTTAATCACATCCCGCCGCAGACAATCATCCGCGCTCAGGGTTAAACCGCGCCACAGCGCATGGCCCTGCTGCTCAACGCTGGCATACCAGGCTTTTAACTCTTTCTGATTCTGCGCATAGCTGTCGCCCAGCATGCTGATGGCCGAAACCCCCAGTCCGAGCAGTTCGGTTTCGCCCTGCGTGGTATAACCCTGGAAATTGCGATGCAGTACGCCGGCGCGCTGCGCCACCGCCAGTTCATCATCCGGTTTGGCAAAATGGTCCATGCCAATAAACTGGTATCCCGCATCGGTCAGCGTCGCGATGGTTTGCTGCAGGATTTGCAGCTTCTGCGCCGCCGTCGGCAGCTCCTCATCTTTGATTTTGCGCTGAGCGGCAAACAGCGCAGGCATGTGCGCATAGTTGAAGACGCTAAGGCGATCCGGATTGAGCGCAATCACCCGCTGCAGCGTAAAGGCAAAGCTCTCTGGCGTCTGCAGCGGCAGGCCGTAGATTAAATCCAGACTGACTGAGCGGAATCCCTGCGCGCGGGCACGCTGCACCAGGGCGAAAATGGTCTCTTCATCCTGAACGCGGTTGACCCGCTCCTGCACCGCCTTGTTGAAATCCTGCACGCCCATGCTCAGGCGATTGAAGCCCTCTGCGCGCAGGTGATCGATCATCTCCAGTTCAATTTCACGCGGATCGACTTCGATCGACATCTCAACGTCGTCAGCGATGTCGAAATGGCTGCGCAGCAGCGCCACCAGCCGGCTGACCTGCTGCTGATTAAGGAAGGTGGGCGTGCCGCCGCCCCAGTGCAGCTGCGTAACGCGACGGCCGGTAAACAGCGGAGCGCGCTGACGAATCTCCTGCGCCAGAACCTCCAGATAGCGATCGGCCTTGTGCAGCTGGCGCGTCACGATTTTATTGCAGCCGCAGAAGTAACACAGACGATGGCAGAACGGGATATGCACATACAGCGATAGTGCGCGCTCGGGATAGCGCTCAACCGCGCGCTGAAAATCGCTCGCGCCAAAGCTTTCACTGAATTCCAGCGCGGTGGGATAGGAGGTGTAACGCGGACCGGCGTAATTGTATTTTTCGATGAGCCGCTGATCCCACTCAATCTGCTGCGATGACATGCTCACTCCTTACGGTGACGTCGTCTGAGGGCGGGTCGCGTGGCAGAAGAGGAGACGAAGCGCTGGGCGGAACGCCGCCGTAAGCGCGATTTCAGCCGCGACAGGCGGCGTAGTTTAAACAATAACCACAGCAGATAACATGTCAGCAGCAGCGCTAAAATTGATCCAGGCCAAAACATAGGTGAATACCTGTTCAGCGCGGCATGCGCAAAGCCGCATGCCGATCAAAAATGGCGGTTAGTGGCCCTTAAGCAGGCGCATCATATCCTCTTCTGCCTGCTCATCTTCGGCGTCGTCGTCCAGCGCAATGCCCAGCGTTTCCATCAGCTCGTCGATGCGATCCAGCGTCTCATCCAGCCACGCCTGATCTTCTGCGCTCAGGGTTTCGCCGCTCTCAAGGCGATCGAGCAGCGTGTCGAGACGCTCATCGTTCTCCAGCTTCGCCAGCTCTTCCTGCGGCGTCAGACGCACTTTTTCGGCTTTGGGCTTTGGCTTCGCCACTTTCTTCTCGGGCAGGGTTTTGCCGTCCGCCACCAGCGCGACCGGCTTTTTGCTGCCCACGCGCGGATCGGAGCTCTTTTTGCTGTGCCCTTTACCGGCGCTTTGCGTTTCCGGGTTGGCGCGGCTGCCGGATTTGTGGCCGCTGTGCTTTTTATCGCGCTTGCGATCGCGGGCTTCCTGGTTCAGTTCTTCACGCGATTTGCGTTTCGCTTTAGCAGCAGGTTTGCCACGCTGGGCTGGTGCAGGTTGCTTCATGTGTTCGGTCTCGGCGATGCCTGGTGAGTTCAGTATAGAATTGCGGCGAAATCTAGCAGAAAGATGACAAAGAAAAAAGGCGATAGCCTGTGCTATCGCCTTATTTCGCACCTTCATACGAAGGAAACACGCGTCAAATCCTTTACGGCTCACAACGTCCCGGTTGCTCCATCGCCACATCGCTCCTGCGAGTAATCCCTGTCCCTGTCCGATTCCTGCCTGAATCGCTCTCCTGCCATGCTCGCGGTCATCCCCGACGCTCCTGAGCTCATCATCCTGATGGGTGCTGCCGTGCACTGACAACAAATGTAGACCAAACAGTAAATTGAACAAGTGAGACTTGTCTCTAATTTAGAGCGGTCTTTTTCATGTTTAACGTAATAAATTGAAAATAAACAATATTACAACGAATGAATGTTGCATAAATCCGTCATCACTGGTAGCAGTTAGCGGCGATCTCTTACAAAATGGCGCGTTAAGACGCCTGTCGGGCACTTTTGCGCCATAACAGGTATAATCAGCGCCATTGCCCGATCATTCTGCTGGAGTTTTACATTGTCTGCTTTGAACTATCACGTCACCCATTTCATGCTCAGCGCGCCGGATATTCGTCATTTACCGGCGGATACGGGCATTGAAGTTGCCTTTGCCGGGCGCTCAAATGCAGGCAAATCCAGCGCGCTGAATACCCTGACCAACCAGAAAAGCCTGGCGCGTACCAGTAAAACACCAGGCCGCACGCAGCTGATTAACCTGTTTGAAGTGGTGGAAGGCAAACGCCTGGTGGATTTACCAGGTTACGGTTATGCGGAAGTCCCGGAAGAGATGAAGCGTAAATGGCAGCGCGCGCTGGGTGAATATTTGCAGAAACGTCAGGCCCTGAAAGGACTGGTGGTACTGATGGATATCCGCCATCCGCTTAAAGATCTCGATCAGCAAATGGTTGAGTGGGCGGTGCAGAGCGGTATTCCGGTTATGATTCTGCTGACTAAAGCCGACAAGCTGGCTTCCGGTGCCCGTAAAGCGCAGTTGAACATGGTGCGTGAGGCATCGCTGGCATTTATGGGCGATGTCCAGGTCGAGATGTTCTCATCGCTAAAAAAACTGGGCGTCGATAAGCTGCGTCAGAAACTTGATACCTGGTTTAGCGAGCTGACTCCGGCGCAGGAAGGCGACGGTGAAGCGCTGTCAGAGTAGCGCCAGAGCGGGCCTTTGCGTCCGTTTTTTTTCAGAAAAAGCCCAATAAAAAACGCCCCAGTCATAAATGACTGGGGCGGCTAATATTCAGCCAAATCCGATTACGTGAAGTAAAAGGTCTGAAAGATAGAACATCTTACCTCTGTACCCTACGCGATGAACTTTACCCGATTTTTTCTGACCAACAAAGGGTTTTTTGTTGTTAAGTTTCAGAATTCGACATCTTTTTTACCAGCTTCGTCACATTTTCGCGCAGGGCATGTAGTTTAATTACCAAAAAAATGCTTAGCCGATAAGCAGTTACTTAACCTGTATTTTACCGGCAGTTTTGATGACCGGCTGAACCGATTAAGTAAACTTTTTTCTTATGACGTCACCCGCCGCCTGCATCTGCGGCGGGTAGCGGGCCCTTAGTGCGCCTGATCCCAGTTATCGCCGGTTCCCACTTCAACCTGCAGCGGTACATCCAGCTTCATGCTGTTCTCCATCAGTTCGCGGATCGTCTGGCTGGCACCTGCGACGGCATCTTTGTGGATCTCAAATACCAGTTCATCGTGTACCTGCATGATCATTTTCACCTCATCACTGTTCTGCTGCAGCAGCCAGCCGTCAACGGCGATCATGGCACGTTTGATGATGTCCGCTGCGGTGCCCTGCATCGGTGCGTTGATCGCCGCACGTTCGGCAGCTTTACGGCGAATGGCATTGCTGGAGTTGATGTCCGGCAGCCACAGACGACGACCATCCAGCGTCTCGACGTATCCCTTATCCGCGGCTTGCGCGCGCGTCGCTTCCATATAACGCAGCACGCCCGGATAGCGCTCAAAGTAGAGATCCATGTACTTCTTCGCTTCGCCGGCACCAATGTTCAGCTGACGCGACAAACCAAATGCGCTCATGCCATAAATCAGTCCGAAGTTGATTGCTTTCGCACTGCGGCGCTGCTCACCGGAAACCTTGCTCAGCGCCACACCAAACACTTCAGACGCCGTGGCGCGGTGGATATCCTCACCCTGAGCAAACGCATCCAGCAGGCCTTTGTCCTGCGACAGGTGCGCCATAATTCGCAGCTCAATCTGCGAATAGTCGGCAGCCACGATGCGCTTATCCGCGCCCGCAATAAACGCCTGACGGATGCGCCGTCCTTCTTCGTTGCGCACCGGAATGTTTTGCAGGTTCGGGTCGGTCGAGGAGAGTCGTCCGGTGGCCGTCACCGCCTGGTGATAAGAGGTGTGTACCCGGCCGGTGATCGGATTGATCATCTGCGGCAGCTTATCGGTGTAAGTGGATTTCAGCTTCGACAGGCCGCGATGCTCAAGAATCACTTTCGGCAGCGGATAGTCGAGCGCCAGCTCAGCCAGCACTTCTTCACTGGTCGATGGCGCGCCGCCCGGCGTTTTCTTCGTCGGCTTAATCCCCTGCTTCTCAAACAGAATGGTTTGCAGCTGTTTGGTGGAAGAGAGGTTGAAAGGCTCGCCGGCCAGCTCATGCGCCTTCTGCTCCAGCTCGGCCAGACGCGTGGTCAGCTCCTGCGAATGTTTCGCGAGGATGTTCTGATCGATCAGCACACCGTTGCGCTCTACGCGGGAAATGACCGTCACCAGCGGCATCTCAATCGCCTCGAATACCTGCTTTGGACCAGCTTCCTGCTCCAGCTTCGGCCACATTTGCAGGTGCAGCTGCAGCGTGACGTCAGCGTCTTCTGCCGCATAGTGCGCCGCCTGCTCAAGCGCGATCTGATTGAAGGTGAGCTGATTTTTACCTTTACCGGCGATTTCTTCGAAAGTGACGGTTTTGTGGTTAAGCCAGCGGGCCGCCAGGCTGTCCATATCATGCTTGCCGCCGACGCTGTTCAGGCAGTAAGACTCCAGCATGGTGTCGAATTTGATGCCGTTCAGCTCAATATCGTAATTTTTCAGTACGCCACGATCGTACTTCAGATTCTGCCCGACCTTCGCTGCTTTACTGTCCTCCAGCAGCGGTTTCAGCTGCTTCAGCACCGCGGCGCGATCCAGCTGCGGTGGCGCGTCAAGATAGTCATGCGCCACCGGCAGGTAAGCGGCCTCGCCCGGTGCCACGGCGAAGGCAATGCCGACAATATTGGCGCTCAGGGTATCCAGCGAATCGGTTTCCAGGTCAAAAGCAAACACGTCGGCGCTTTGCAGTTTTTTCAGCCAGTCGGCAAAGGTCACCTCATCGAGGATGGTGACATAGCCGTCGGATGACAGCACGCTGACCGTTTCCGCTGCGGCCACGACGGGTTCATCCGGCAGCGATTTCTGCGCCTGGCTATTGCTCTTTTTACCCTGCAGCCATTTTCCTTCCTGCAGATCGGCAAGCCAGCGTTTAAATTCATAGCGGCTGAACAGCGTCTGCAATGCTTCAACGTCAGGCTCGTTAACCGTCAGCTGCTCGCAGGCCAGCTCCAGTTCCACATCGGTTTTGATGGTCGCCAGCTGGTAGGAGAGAAACGCCACATCGCGATTCTGTTCCAGCTTCGCCGCCATGGTTTTTGCTCCACGGAAGGAGAGCCCGGCCACTTTATCAAGGTTGTCGTAGATGGATTGCATGCCGCCCAGCCCCTGCAGCAACGCCTGTGCGGTTTTCTCGCCCACGCCCGGAACGCCCGGAATGTTGTCCGAGCTGTCGCCCATCATGGCGAGGAAATCGATAATCAGCGAAGGCGGTACTCCATATTTCTGCTCGACTTCTTCCGGACCGAGCACGGTGTTGGTCATGGTGTTAATCAGGGTAATGCCCGGCGTCACCAGCTGCGCCATGTCTTTATCGCCGGTGCTGATCAGCACCGCACGCCCTTGCTTTTCCGCTTCCAGCGCCAGCGTGCCAATCACGTCATCGGCTTCCACGCCGGACACCGCCAGCAGCGGCAGCCCCATGGCTTTTACCATTTCATGCAGCGGCGCGATTTGCGCGCGTAAATCGTCCGGCATTGGTGGACGATGCGATTTGTAATTTTCAAACAGCTCATCGCGGAACGTTTTGCCTTTGGCATCGAAGACCACAGCCACATGGCTGGGTTGATACTGCATCAGCAGGCTTTTCAGCATGTTGAGCACACCATACATGGCGCCGGTTGGCTCACCCACACTGTTGGTCAGCGGCGGAAAGGCATGATATGCACGGTAGAGGTAGGAAGAGCCATCTACCAGAATCAGGGGATTTTCTGCAATTTGCGCCATAGGTTTGTATTTTCTTCGTTGCGATAATCAGGGTTATAAGGATGCCACAACCAGCGAACAATGTTGAAGTAACAGCAGAAAGTGAGGATCTTTTTCGCGGTTACGCGGCGCGGATCGCAAGGATCATCTTGTGGATAACTTTGTGCGTAAAATTCATAACGTATTGTTATTTACGTTAATTGCAATCATTTTACGATTAAAATATTTTTACAATCAGTCAGTTATAATCTTGCCGTGATACGAAACACCTTTTTAAAAAGGCGATCGTCTATGTGGATATTAAGCGAAAGGGTAATCAAAAAACGCTGGCGGTAAGGGATGAATGGCTTAGTGAATTAAGGATATGGTGTGGGTTGGTTTCACTGTAGCGGCGGGTGATAACCGCGCCGCTACAGCATAAGCCATCGCGTTTTCAGCGCTTAATTACTTTTTCTCAACCAGGAATTTCACGACGTTGGCATAATCCGCCACGAAGTTATCCATTGAGCTGGTGTCCAGGCCGCCGTTGTTAACCATGTATTTGCCGTTAACGAAAATCGCCGGTACGCCCTGCAAATTAACATCCGAAGCCGCTTTCTGCTGCTGTGCAACCAGCGCCTTCACGGCGAAGCTGTTCCACGCTGCATCGTAATCTTCAGAGGTGATACCCGCTGCTTTAATAAAGGTTTCTTTCAGGCTGGCTGCGTCGGTAATGGTCTGGGTCTTCTGGATGCCGTCGAAAATCGGTGCGGTCACTTTATCTTCCACACCCAGCGCCATTGCCACTGCCCACGCATGCGTGACCACCGGACCGAAGTCGCCGCCGAGGAAATCAACGTGATATTTGGTCACTTTGGTATCCGCTGGCAGATTCTTTCTCACCGCATCGCTGACGTGGTAAATGCGTTCAAACTGGTAGCAGTGCGGGCAGAAGAAGGAGAAGAACTCCATGACCTGCGGCTCACCGGCGACCGGTTTTGGCAGCGTAACGTACTGTTTGCCGTCGTTGAACTGTGCCGCTGAGGCGCTAAATGCCAGCATCAAACCTACCAGCGCAAACCAAATCTTTTTCATCGTGAGAACATCTCCTGAGTACTTCATTAAAATTGCGGGCTAAGCTGTAACGGCGGTTCGTGTAACAGCCTTTCCTGCTCGATAAATAGTGCAATCTGCCGGCGCCAGAAGTCCTCATCGGTCATCCAGGGGAAGGCGCGCGGAAAAGCGGGATCCTGCCAGCGGCGTACCACCCAGGCCAGATAATAAACCATGCGCATGGCGCGTAAAGACTCAATCAGTGTCAATTCGTGTAAATCGAAATCACCAAATTCGTTATACGCTTCCAGCAAAATATCCCACTGGATCAATTGCTCCTGACGGCTGCCGTTCACCAGCATCCACAAATCCTGCACAGCCGGGCCGGTACGCGCGTCATCGAGATCGACAAACATCGGCCCATCGCGCCACAGAATATTGCCAGGATGGCAGTCACCGTGCAGCCGGAGCGGTTGCCACTGGCTGTGCCAGCTCTGCTGCAGCGTGGCGCTGAGTTTATCTAACGCATTCAGTAGCGCATCCTTCAGCGTGGCGGGCACCAGCGTGCTCTGTTCCAGCTGCAGACGTGGCTCAACCACATACTCCTGCAGGCCCAGAGTGGGCCGCTGGCGGAACGGGCTGTGGCGTCCGGTTTGATGGATACGGCCAAGGAAACGACCTACCCACTCCATCTGCTCTTCATTGTCGGTTTCATACTGCCGGCCACCGAGGCTGGGAAACACCGCGAACATAAAGCCAGCGTGCTGATTGAGCGTAGTGCCCTGTAGCGCCAGCGGTGCGGCAACCGGCACTTCATCGTCCAGCAGATCCTGAGCAAACCGATGCTCTTCAGCGATCTGCGCGGCGCTCCAGCGTTGCGGACGATAGAACTTAGCGACATAGCGTCGCTTATCCTCATCGCTGAACTGATAGACGCGGTTTTCGTAGCTGTTCAGGGCGGTTAAGCCGGACTCGACCCGCAGACCGGCATCCCAGAGCGCATCAAGGATGACGTCGGGATTCAGCGTCTGAAAATTAAAAGCGGCTTCGCTCATCATTGTGCCTGTGTGTTACCTGTGCGTTGAACGCGCAAGGATATCACTACTCATCATCCTTGATCACACCGCGCGCACGTAATAGCGCGCTTTTGAAGTCCACTTCATAATCTTTCTTCAGACCCGGGATCACAGCCTGACTACCGGCATCACGCATTTTGAGATGGTAAATCAATACGTCATCGCTTAATTCACTTAATGGGCCACTGAAACCTGATTCCTGCGCCAGTTTTTGTAAAAATGCCAGCAGGTTGAGATCGGGTTCTTGCTGCCAGGCAGGCTGCAGCAGTTCGAGCAGTTCATTGAGTCGGTGATATTTCATCATTGATTCCTTTGCGCAGGTGGTTCGCTACCGCGAGTTAAGTATCGTCCAGAATAAACAGGGAGACGAAGATGACCGCATTTACCGGTGTGATCCTCGCAGGCGGGCAAGGCAGCCGTATGGGAGGTCAGGATAAGGGCTTGCTGCCATTACAGGGCAAACCGCTTTATCAGCACGTTCTGCAGCGTTTACAGCCGCAGGTCAATATTGTGTTGATTAGCGCCAACCGTAACATTGATCGTTATCAGGCAAGTGGTTGTCAGGTGATTCGTGATTCGCTGCCTGATTATCCCGGTCCGCTGGCAGGCATGCTCAGCGGCCTGCGGCACAGCCAGACCGAATGGGTGGCGTTTTGCGCCTGCGATACGCCGTGGCTACCGCAGGATTTTGTTGCACGGCTGTGGCAGCAGCGTGGTGCAGCCGCCGCCGTGTGGGTGACATCGGGTCAGCGTGATCATCCGGCGCTGGCCCTGGTGCATCGTGCGCTGGCCGATGATCTGGAAGCGTGGCTGCTGCGCGGAGAACGTCGTCTGATGCAGTTTATGCGTGAACATGGCGGACACGGCGTACTGTTTGATGATGATGAAGCCGCCTTCCGCAATATCAATACGCCTGACGATTTGGTTAATGAGGAAAGTACGTGATGAGTGTGCCGTTACTGGCGGTGGTGGGCTGGAGTGGCACCGGCAAAACCACCCTGTTACAACAGGTGATTCCGCTACTGAGAGCGCAGGGCATTCGCCCCGGGCTGATCAAGCATACCCATCATCAGATGGACATCGATACGCCGGGAAAAGACAGTTATCTGCTGCGCAAAGCGGGAGCCGATCAGGTGATCGTCGCCAGCGAACAACGCTGGGCGTTAATGTGCGAAACGCCGCAGCAGCCGCTTAGTTTAGCGGAGCTGGCAGGCCGTATGGACGCTGCAACGCTGGATCTGGTGCTGGTCGAGGGGTTTAAACAGGAACCCGTACCCAGGATGGTGCTATGGCGGCGCGGCGTTAAGGGAGAAATTGATGAATTGCTGGACGACTGGGTGATTGCCGTAGCGACGGATGAAGCGTTAGCGCTTCAGGTACCGGTGCTGGATATTAATCAGCCCGATCAGGTTGCAGAGTATATTGTTCAATGGCTAAAAAACCGCTAATCACACGGTTTTTGGCGGGAAATTTGCCGGAGTACGGACGTAAAAAAGCCCCGGACTCTCGTCCGGGGCTTTTTTACTGGTTTGATGCCTGGCAGTTCCCTACTCTCGCATGGGGAGGCCCCACACTACCATCGGCGCTACGGCGTTTCACTTCTGAGTTCGGCATGGGGTCAGGTGGGACCACCGCGCTGTTGCCGCCAGGCAAATT
>NZ_VWVL01000008.1:0-231882 GCF_008632015.1 Pantoea sp. B_9
GGCGAAACACCTGAAATCAGCGACGGTCTGATATCAGTACAGAATCGGTGGAGCGGTAGTTCAGTTGGTTAGAATACCTGCCTGTCACGCAGGGGGTCGCGGGTTCGAGCCCCGTCCGTTCCGCCACCCTAATTAGGGGCGTAGTTCAATTGGTAGAGCACCGGTCTCCAAAACCGGGTGTTGGGGGTTCGAGTCCCTCCGCCCCTGCCAGAAAATAATCCTTTGCTTCGGCAAAGGATTTTTTTTGCCTGAAATTCGGCACAGGCAAGAGCCTGAGTTTCATTTCTTCCACTCAAACTCCCTCAATTATTGCTTCAGTGAGTCAGGACCGGATATTTAAGCAGCTGACGAATGTGTGCCTGTTGATCGCTATTCTGCAGCCATACCGCATATAACGGTCGCACTGCGACGGGTGTGTCTGGAATAACCATCAAATCGCTATAAATGCCGTGCCAGAAATCAGGTAAAAAAGCGCAGGCTCCCGTGGTATGCAGCAATTCGCGGGTCACATGTGCTGAAGTGGTAGTTAATACCGGTACGTCATCACTGGAAAGATAACTTTCATGCTGATGGAAATCCGCGCCCCACTCGAGTTTGATGTAATCATATTTTTCACGCTTTTCAGTTTTGCGTGCGCGAAAGAGCGCGAGTGAAATATGACCGATCTGCTGACTGGTGAGTTCATCCATTTTTGGCGCTTCGGTGGTGATCAGCAAATCGAGCTGACGCTCATGTAACTGCTTGACCAGCAAATGGCGCTGAGCAATACGTGCTTCCAGATGCAGGCTCTCCCGGTTCTCGTATAGCGTCTGCAGCCAGGGCGTAAGATACGCTTCCCAGAGCGATGCACTGGCACCGATTGATAGCTCATGGTGCTGCTGGGTATGCGAAACCTCCTTCTTTGCCATCAGCCAGGTACTCATCAGGCTTTCAGCGTAGGGCAATAAGCGCTCGCCTGCTGAAGTCAGCCGGATATTATTGCGGTGACGGGTAAAAAGATTAACGCCCAGCTGATTTTCCAGCTGACGGATGCGAAAACTAACGGCAGATTGCGTGAGGTAAAGCGCTTCAGCAGCACGCCCGAAATGACGCGTTCTGCTCACTTCGAGGAAAGTTTTCAGTAATTCCGTATCCACAGCATTCTCCCAAAAAATGTTTGTCGTACTGATTTAAATGTTTTGTTTTACACTCTGTCAAGCCTATCTAATACTCCGCGCCATAAATAGCACGGCCATATGAGAATCAGGAGCGTGTAAGATGGCGGACAGCTTCGCAACAACTAATCGTTTCTTTGATAACAAACATTACCCTCGTGGTTTTTCGCGTCATGGTGACTTCACCATTAAAGAAGCTCAGCTTCTGGAACGCCACGGATACGCTTTCAACGAACTGGATCTCGCTAAGCGCGATCCGGAGACCGAAGAAGAGCGTCTGTTTATTGAAGTCTGTCGTGGTCTGCGTGAGCCGCAGACTGAGGCTGAACGTGTCTGGTCAAAATACACTGCACGTATCAAGCGTCCGAAACGTTTTCATACCTTGTCCGGCGGTAAACCGCAGATGGACACGGTGGAAGACTTCAGCGATAGCGACGATTAACATGACGGGGCTGATTTCAGCCCCGTTGTCATTCCAGGCTTTTATGCAGGTAAATCAGTAAACGATCGATACTGCGATATCCCACCGCCTCCTGCAGATGCTGACGCGTAATCTGCCGTTCACCCGCTAAATCTGCGATGGTTCTCGCCACCTTTAAGATGCGCTGCCATGCACGCACCGATAATCCCAGTGCATTCAGGATCTCCTCCAGCCATTCCGCGTCCTGCTGCTGTAACACACAATCACGGGCGATCTCCGGATTCGACAGCTGCGCATTCACTTTGCCCGCGCGTGCCATCTGTATCGCCCGGGCGGCCAGGACGCGGGCGCGCACCTGCGCGCTGGTTTCGCTGTGCTGCTGCTTCTGGCTGAGCGAGCCGCCCGGTAGCAGCGGAATCTCCAGCGACAGGTCGAAGCGATCCAGAAACGGACCAGACAGCCGGCTGAGATAGCGCAGCACCTGCTGCGGCGTGCAGCGATTATGATTCCCCTGATAATGGCCCGTCGGGCTGGGATTCATTGCACCAATCAGCTGAAAGCGCGCAGGGAAAGTGACTTTGGCGCGGGAACGGGAAATGGCGATTTCACCGGACTCAATCGGCTCGCGTAACGCATCCAGCGCTTTGCGCTCAAACTCGGGCAGTTCATCAAGAAACAGCACCCCGTTGTGCGCCAGCGAAATTTCACCCGGCCGCGGCAGTGATCCTCCGCCGACCAGCGCATACAGCGATGCGCTGTGATGAGGCGCTCTGAACGGCCGTTTACGCCACTGATGATGTCGCGTACCGCTGCTGACCAGGCTGGCAATTGCGGCGCACTCCAGCGCTTCCTGGTCGTCCAGCGGCGGCATAATGCCGGGCAATCGGGTTGCCAGCATGGTCTTACCGGTGCCGGGCGGGCCCAGCAGCAACAGGTTATGGCCACCGGCGGCGGTAATTTCCAGCGCGCGCCGTCCCTGCTGCTGGCCAATAATATCGCTCAGGTCCTGCTGCTCGTGCGGCACCGTTTCAGGCTGGTAGTGGGCGACCGTCAGCGCCGTCTGGTTATGCAGGAAAGCGCAGATCTCCACCAGATGCTTGCCCACCAGCGTTTCACCCTGTTGTATCAGGCCGACATCCTGTTGATTCTGCTCCGCTAAGACCATCTGACGCCCGGCCTGCAGTGCCGCCATGGCAGCAGGAATCGCGGCCTGAACGCCACACAGCGCGCCGTTTAGCGCCAGCTCACCCAAGAACTCATAATGGGCCAGCTTATCGCCTGGCAGCTGCTCTGAGGCCGCGAGAATGGCGATAGCGATCGGCAGGTCGTAGCGCCCACCCTCTTTAGGTAAATCTGCTGGCGCGAGATTAATGGTGACGCGCTTCGCCGGAAAGGTGAAACCGCTATTGATAATGGCGCTGCGCACGCGTTCGCGGGCTTCTTTGACGGTGGTTTCCGGCAGACCTACCAGCGTCAATGCTGGCAGACCATTGCTGATATGCACTTCAATCGTCACCAGTGGAGCCTGCACTCCGAGCGCCGCGCGTGTTAATACTTTCGATAAAGACATAACCGCTCCTTGTTGCCTTTATCCTTGCTGAAAAAAATCCACACGGCGATCGCTAAAACTATCATCCCGAAGCGGTATTCAGGAAAATCGCTGCGCTTTTCATCCTGTTCATTAATTTTCGCAGCCAGATCGCAAAAGCAAAATAACGGTTGCGTCGCGGGCGTAATGAATAATTATCACAAATGCGAATAACCTTTTACTTACAAAGCGATAACGCGCGTCAGCTGCGCGCGTCATAAAATTTTCCGATGAAAATTATTGTAAATCCCCTGCTAACTATGGTAACTCTGTAGGTATTACTTCGAACTAACGAAAAAACAGACGACACATGAAAGCCCTTCTACAAGTGATTAGCCTAGTCGTGATTAGCGTGGTGGTGATTATTAACCCACCGTGCGGGGCTACGCTTGGAGAAAGAAAGGCTTAAAAATCAAGCCTGGAATTCGAAAAACCCCCGCACCGTAAGGTCCGGGGGTTTTTTTTCGACCAGACGAAATATCAGCGAATCAGCGAGGAACAGATTATGAGCAGTAGCATAAAATTCTGTTGTTCCAGCAGGAATACAGGAGAATAACCATGACAGGTGCACAGTGGGTAGTTCAGGCTTTACGCGCGCAGGGTGTCGACACAGTGTTTGGTTATCCTGGCGGAGCAATCATGCCAGTGTACGATGCGCTCTACGATGGCGGCGTGGAACATCTACTGTGTCGTCATGAACAAGGTGCGGTGATGGCAGCGATCGGTTATGCGCGTGCGACCGGCAAAACCGGGGTTTGCATTGCGACTTCCGGACCGGGCGCCACCAACCTGATCACCGGGCTGGCCGATGCGATGATGGATTCCGTTCCGGTTGTCGCCATCACCGGGCAGGTGTCTTCAGCGTTTATCGGTACCGACGCCTTTCAGGAGATCGACGTTCTTGGCCTGTCATTAGCCTGTACTAAACACAGCTTCCTCGTTGAATCGCTGGATGATTTACCCTCGGTGATGGCGGAAGCTTTCGCCATCGCGCAGTCCGGCCGTCCGGGACCCGTGCTGGTCGACATTCCCAAAGATATTCAGATTGCCAGCGGTGACCTGACGCCGCACCTGCTGCCGGTTGAAGAGGCACTGAGCCACTCACCGCAGCACATTGCCGAAGCGCGCGCGCTGATGGCGCAGGCGCAAAAACCGATGCTGTATATCGGCGGCGGTGTCGGCATGGCGCAGGCCGTCCCGGCGCTGCGGGCTATGGCGCAGGAGACCGGCATCCCGATGGTTTCTACCCTGAAAGGGCTGGGCAGCGCCGAAGCCAGCAGCGATCTCTATCTCGGTATGCTCGGCATGCACGGCACCAAAGCGGCCAATCTGGCGGTGCAATCCTGTGATTTGCTGATTGCCGTCGGCGCACGATTCGACGACCGCGTCACCGGTAAGCTGGATACCTTCGCGCCGCACGCCAGCGTCATTCATATCGATATCGATCCGGCGGAATTGAACAAACTGCGTCGCGCTCACGTTTCGCTCCAGGGCGATCTCAACCAGGTGTTGCCGGCGCTGAGCATGCCGCTGCAGATCGACGGCTGGCGTACTGAAGTTAAAGCGATGAACGCGGAGTTCGCGTGGCGTTACGACCATCCCGGCGAGGCGATCTACGCGCCGCTGCTGCTGAAGCAATTGTCAGATCGTAAACCTGACAGCGCGGTGGTAACCACCGACGTTGGCCAGCACCAGATGTGGGCGGCGCAGCACATGCGCTTCAGCGCGCCGGAAAACTTCATCACCTCCAGCGGTCTGGGCACTATGGGCTTTGGACTGCCGGCTGCGGTGGGCGCGCAGGTTGCCCGTCCGGATGACACCGTTGTCTGCGTGTCCGGCGACGGCTCAATCATGATGAATATTCAGGAGCTGGGCACCATCAAGCGTAAGCAGCTGCCGGTAAAAATCCTGCTGCTGGATAACCAGCGTCTTGGCATGGTTCGCCAGTGGCAGCAGCTGTTCTTTGATGGTCGCTACAGCGAAACCATCCTCACCGATAACCCCGATTTCCTCACGCTGGCCAGCGCCTTTGATATTCCGGGCCAGCGCATTAGCCGTAAAGATCAGGTCGACGCCGCGATTGATGCTCTGCTGAACAGTGAAGGTCCTTACTTCCTGCATGTTGCGATTGATGAGCATGAAAACGTCTGGCCACTGGTACCGCCGGGTGCCAGCAACGCAAACATGATGGAGAAAACCGTATGAACCAGCATCAATTGTCTATCGAAGCCCGCTTTCGCCCTGAAATATTGGAGCGCATTTTGCGCGTCGTGCGTCACCGTGGCTTCCAGGTCTGCGCGATGAATATGGCGTCCGCCGTCAATGCGGAGAACATTAATATCGAAATGACCGTTGCCAGCCAGCGCTCTGTCGATTTACTGTCTTCGCAGTTAAGCAAACTTATGGATGTCGCCTGTGTCGAGATCCAGCAACAGACAACACAACAAATCCGCGCCTAGTCGCCAAAGGAAATAACAATGAGTACGAAGAAAGCAGACTTTATCTGGTTCAATGGAGAGATGGTTAAGTGGGAAGACGCTAAGGTTAGCGTTATGTCTCACGCACTGCATTACGGCACCTCTGTGTTCGAAGGCGTTCGCTGCTACGACTCACACAAAGGTCCGGTGGTGTTCCGTCACCGTGAACACATGCAGCGTCTGCACGACTCCGCCAAAATTTACCGTTTCCCGATCAAAGCCAGCGTGGATGAGTTGATGGAAGCGTGCCGCGAAGTCATCCGCGTCAATAAACTGAAGAGCGCCTACATTCGTCCGCTGGCCTTTGTCGGCGACGTGGGTCTCGGCGTTAACCCGCCAGACGGCTTCACCACCGATGTAATCATCGCTGCGTTCCCGTGGGGGGCTTATCTGGGTGCCGAAGCGCTGGAGCAGGGCATCAACGCCATGGTTTCCTCCTGGAATCGCGTGGCGCCAAACACCCTGCCAACCGCGGCGAAAGCGGGCGGTAACTATCTCTCTTCCCTGCTGGTTGGCAGTGAAGCGCGCCGCCACGGCTATCAGGAAGGTATCGCGCTGGATACCCAGGGTTATATCTCCGAAGGTGCTGGCGAAAACCTGTTTGAAGTGAAAGACGGCATCCTGTTCACCCCGCCGTTCACCTCTTCAGCGCTGCCGGGCATCACCCGCGACGCAATCATCAAGCTGGCGAAGGATCTTGGTATCGAAGTGCGCGAGCAGGTGCTGTCTCGCGAATCACTGTACCTGGCGGATGAAGTGTTCATGTCCGGTACTGCCGCAGAAATCACGCCGGTACGCAGCGTGGACGGCATCCAGGTGGGTGAGGGCAAACGTGGCCCGGTGACCACCAAAATCCAGCAGGCGTTCTTTGGCCTGTTCACCGGCGAAACCGAAGACAAGTACGGCTGGCTGGATCAGGTGAATCCATAACAAGACAGTAACGCGGGTGCAGCAGCGCCCGCGTCATTTTTCAGACTGGAGTAAATAGAGCATGCCTAAGTACCGTTCCGCCACCACCACCCATGGTCGTAACATGGCGGGTGCCCGTGCCCTGTGGCGCGCCACCGGAATGACCGACGACGATTTCGGTAAACCGATTATCGCCGTGGTCAACTCCTTCACCCAATTCGTACCGGGTCACGTGCACCTGCGCGATCTTGGCAAGCTGGTCGCTGAGCAAATCGAAGCCGCGGGTGGTGTAGCCAAAGAGTTCAACACCATCGCGGTGGATGACGGTATCGCCATGGGTCATGGCGGCATGCTGTATTCACTGCCTTCACGTGAGCTGATTGCCGACTCCGTGGAATATATGGTGAACGCCCACTGCGCCGACGCCATGGTGTGTATCTCCAACTGCGACAAAATCACCCCCGGCATGCTGATGGCCTCGCTGCGCCTCAACATTCCGGTGATCTTTGTCTCCGGCGGTCCGATGGAAGCCGGTAAAACCAAGCTGTCAGACAAAATCATCAAGCTGGATCTGGTGGACGCGATGATTCAGGGTGCGAACCCGAACGTCAGCGATGCCGACAGCGAACAGATTGAGCGTTCCGCCTGCCCGACCTGCGGCTCGTGCTCTGGCATGTTCACCGCCAACTCCATGAACTGCCTGACCGAAGCGCTGGGCCTGTCGCAGCCAGGCAACGGCTCGCTGCTGGCAACCCACGCCGATCGTAAAGACCTGTTCATCAACGCTGGCAAGCGCATCGTTAACCTGACCAAACAGTACTACGAGCAGGATGATGCGCGCGTGCTGCCGCGTAACATCGCCAGCAAAGCTGCGTTCGAAAACGCCATGACACTGGATATCGCCATGGGCGGTTCCACCAATACCGTGCTGCACCTGCTGGCCGCCGCGCAGGAAGGCGAGATCGATTTCAACATTTCCGACATCGATCGCCTGTCACGTAAAGTGCCGCACCTGTGCAAAGTAGCGCCGAGCACACAGAAATATCATATGGAAGATGTGCACCGTGCGGGCGGGGTAATCGGTATTCTTGGCGAGCTGGATCGTGCCGGCCTGCTGCACACCGACGTACGCAACGTGCTGGGTCTCAATCTGCGCGAAACCCTCGATCAGTACGACATCATGCTGACCAAAGACGAAGCGGTGAAGAAGATGTTCCGCGCCGGCCCGGCGGGCATCCGTACTACCCAGGCGTTCTCACAGGATTGCCGCTGGGACACGCTGGATGACGATCGCCAGGAGGGCTGTATCCGTACGCGCGAACACGCGTTCTCTCAGGATGGCGGTCTGGCAGTGCTGTACGGCAACATGGCGGAAGATGGCTGCATCGTGAAAACCGCCGGCGTCGACAAAGAGATCCTCACCTTTAAAGGTCCGGCAAAAGTGTATGAAAGCCAGGACGATGCGGTGGAAGCGATTCTCGGCGGCAAAGTGGTCGCCGGTGACGTGGTGGTGATCCGCTACGAAGGGCCGAAAGGCGGTCCGGGCATGCAGGAAATGCTCTATCCGACCACTTATCTGAAATCGATGGGCCTTGGCAAAAGCTGTGCGCTGATCACTGACGGACGCTTCTCGGGCGGCACCTCGGGCCTCTCCATTGGCCACGCATCACCGGAAGCAGCGAACGGCGGCACCATCGCGCTGGTTAAAGATGGCGACATCATTGAAATCGATATCCCGAATCGCGGCATTAAGCTGGCGGTACCGGATAACGAACTGCATGCCCGTCGTGAAGAAGAGGAAGCGCGTGGTGAAGCGGCTTATACGCCGCACGGTCGCGTGCGTCAGGTCTCCTTCGCACTGCGTGCTTATGCATCGCTCGCCACCAGCGCTGACAAGGGCGCGGTGCGCGATAAGTCTAAGCTGGGAGGCTAATCTCTGATGGCTGAGTCTCAACCGCTTTCCGCGTCGCCCAATGGCGCGGAGTATCTGCGCGCGGTGCTGCGTGCGCCTGTGTACGAAATTGCCCAGGTGACGCCGCTGCAAAAAATGGAAAAAATTTCGTCGCGTCTTGGCAACACCATTCTGGTGAAGCGCGAAGATCGCCAGCCGGTGCACAGCTTCAAGCTGCGCGGTGCCTACGCCATGATCGCCGGCCTGACGGAAGAGCAGAAAGCGCGCGGCGTGGTTACTGCTTCGGCGGGCAACCACGCGCAGGGCGTGGCGCTCTCGGCCAGCACGCTCGGCATCAAGTCACTGATTGTGATGCCAGTGGCGACGGCGGACATCAAGGTTGATGCAGTGCGCGCGTTTGGCGGTGAGGCTTACCTGTTTGGCGCCAACTTTGACGAGGCAAAAGCCAAAGCGCTTGAGCTGGCGGAGCAGCAGGGTTACACCTTCGTGCCGCCGTTTGATCATCCGGCGGTGATTGCCGGTCAGGGCACGCTGGCGATGGAGCTGTTGCAGCAGGATGCGCATCTCGATCGCGTGTTTGTGCCGGTTGGCGGCGGCGGCTTAGCGGCGGGTGTGGCGGTACTGATTAAACAGCTGATGCCGCAAATCAAGGTTATCGCGGTCGAGTCGCAGGACTCTGCCTGCCTGAAGGCGGCGCTTGATGCCGGCGAGCCGGTGGATTTGCCGCGCGTCGGGCTGTTTGCCGAAGGCGTGGCGGTCAAGCGTATCGGCAGCGAAACTTTCCGCCTGTGCAAAGAATACCTCGACGACATCATCACCGTGGACAGCGATGCCATCTGCGCGGCGATGAAGGATCTGTTCGAGGATGTGCGTGCGGTGGCGGAGCCATCCGGCGCGCTGGCGCTGGCGGGCATGAAGAAGTACATCCAGCAGCACGACATCAAAGGCGAGCGGCTGGCGCACGTGCTGTCGGGCGCCAACGTTAACTTCCACGGTCTGCGCTATGTCTCCGAGCGCTGTGAACTGGGTGAACAGCGTGAAGCACTGCTGGCGGTGACCATCCCTGAGCAGCAGGGCAGCTTCCTGCGTTTCTGCCAGACGCTGGGCGGCCGCGCGGTAACCGAGTTCAACTACCGTTATGCCGATGCCGACAATGCCTGCATCTTCGTTGGCGTGCGTTTAACGCGCGGCCTTGAAGAGCGCAGTGAGATCATCAGCCAGCTGGCTGAAGGCGGCTATCAGGTGGTGGATTTGTCGGACGATGAGATGGCGAAGCTGCATGTGCGCTACATGGTGGGCGGACGCCCGTCAAAACCGCTGCGCGAACGGCTGTTCAGCTTCGAATTCCCGGAAGCACCGGGCGCGCTGCTGAAGTTCCTGCAGACGCTGGGCGCGCACTGGAACATTTCGCTGTTCCACTATCGCAGCCACGGCACCGATTTTGGTCGCGTGCTGGCAGCGTTCGAGATCAACGACAAAGAGCCGGATTTCGACACTCACCTCAACGCGCTCGGCTATGAGTGGCACGACGAGGCCAGCAATCCGGCGTTTCGCTTCTTCCTCGCCGGCTAAATTACAGCAGGTGCCAGAAAGCATTAATCAGCGGCTCCCCGAGCCGCTTTTTTTGTACGCATACGCCAAGCTCCAGCGGCGCCACCGACTCGACATTCTCCAGCGTCAGCACGCGATTGCGCACCGGTTCCGGACTGTTTTCCAGCACCACATCCGGCAGCAGCGCGATGCCGCAGCCGAGCGCCACCATCGACACAATCGCCTCATGGCCAGACACCGTGGCGTAAATCTGCGGGTTGGCAATGCGGTGGCGGCGAAACCATACATCAATACCGCGCCGCGCCGGCCCCTGATCCGGCAGGATAAAGGGAATCTGCGACCAGTCCGGCTGTTCCTGCGTCGCCTGGCTGCGCACCGGGCAGGGCAGCGCCGGGGCGATTAGCACCAGCGGGATCAAACCCAGCGGTGTAAAATCGATACTGGCGGGCAGCGACTCCGGCCGGCCGGCGATGGCCAGATCCGCTTCGCCGGACTGCACCATTTCAATGGCATCGGCGGCGTCGCCGGTGGTGAGTTTAATTTCCACCTGCGGATGCTCCGCGCGAAAGCGGTCGAGAATCGGCGGCAGATGGCTGTAGGCGGCGGTTACTGAGCAGAACAGGCGCAGCTCGCCGCTTAGCGACGGGCCGTTCAGGTCCATGACATGGCGCAGTTGTTGATACTGCAGCAGGGTCTGCTGGGCGAACTGACGCAGCCGCTCGCCGGCTTCGGTCAGCGTCACGGTACGGTTGTCGCGCAGGAACAGCGCGTGTCCGACATCCTCTTCCAGCCGCTGAATCTGGCGTGATAATGTCGACGGGCTGACGTGCATGGCGCGCGCGGTGCGGCCAAAGTGGCAGCTTTCCGCCAGGTGAAGAAATAGTTTCAGGTCTCGTAAATCCATGCGCGTTTTGCCCTCAGCGTGATGTTGCAAATTCTGCAATGTGACGTTGTTAATATATCAATTTAAGCAACAGATTTCCTGTCATATGATGGGGTCATTCGCGGCGCTAAATCCGGCGCCGTTACTGAACAAAAGCAAACACAACATCTGAGCGGAGTACCCATGGCTAACTACTTCAACACATTGAATCTGCGCAATCAGTTAGCGCAGTTAGGCAAATGTCGCTTCATGTCGCGCGATGAATTCGCGGATGGCGCTAGCTTCCTGAAAGGTAAGAAAGTGGTCATCGTCGGCTGCGGCGCGCAGGGCCTGAACCAGGGTCTGAACATGCGTGACTCTGGCCTCGATGTGTCTTACGCACTGCGCGCTGAAGCCATCGCTGAGAAGCGTGCGTCGTTCCGTAAAGCCACCGAAAACGGTTTTAAAGTGGGTACTTACGAAGAGCTGATCCCGCAGGCGGATCTGGTAGTTAACCTGACGCCGGACAAGCAGCACTCTGCCGTTGTGCAGGCCGTTCAGCCGCTGATGAAAGACGGTGCCGCGCTGGGTTACTCTCACGGTTTCAACATCGTCGAAGTGGGCGAGACCATCCGTAAAGACATCACCGTGGTGATGGTGGCACCGAAGTGCCCGGGTACCGAAGTGCGTGAAGAGTACAAACGTGGCTTCGGCGTTCCAACGCTGATCGCTGTTCACCCGGAAAACGATCCAAAAGGCGAAGGCATGGCGATTGCCAAAGCCTGGGCTGCAGCCACCGGCGGCGACCGTGCAGGCGTGCTGGAATCGTCTTTCGTGGCAGAAGTCAAATCAGACCTGATGGGCGAGCAGACCATTCTGTGCGGTATGCTGCAGGCCGGTTCACTGCTGTGCTTCGACAAGCTGGTGGCTGAAGGTCACGACGCGGCGTATACCGAGAAACTGATTCAGTTCGGCTGGGAAACCATCACCGAATCGCTGAAGTTCGGCGGCATCACGCTGATGATGGATCGTCTGTCTAATCCGGCAAAAATCCGCGCTTACGCGCTGTCTGAGCAGCTGAAAACCATCATGGCACCGCTGTTCCAGAAGCACATGGATGACATCATCTCGGGTGAATTCTCTTCCGGTATGATGGCTGACTGGGCGAACGACGACAAAAACCTGCTGACCTGGCGTGAAGAGACCGGTAAAACCGCGTTCGAAAATGCCCCGCAGTTCGAAGGCAAAATCGACGAGCAGGAGTACTACGACAAAGGCGTGGTCATGGTTGCGATGGTGAAAGCGGGCGTTGAGCTGGCATTCGAAACCATGGTTGACGCGGGCATCATCGAAGAGTCGGCTTACTATGAATCGCTGCACGAGCTGCCGCTGATTGCCAACACCATCGCCCGTAAGCGTCTGTATGAAATGAACGTGGTAATTTCCGATACCGCAGAATACGGTAACTACCTGTTCTCCTTCGCAGCCGTTCCGCTGCTGAAAGAGTTCATGACCACGCTGCAGCCTGGCGACCTGGGCAAAGCGGTAGAAGGCACGCAGGTGGATAACGCGCAGCTGCGCGACGTGAACGAAGCGATCCGCCAGCATCCAATCGAAGCCGTTGGCCGCAAACTGCGTGGCTATATGACCGACATGAAACGCATCGCCGTCGCCGGTTAAGGCACGCGAGACACAGTTTTCAGCACACTCAAACCCCGGCTTGCCGGGGTTTTTTTATGTCTTGTGTCTGGGGGGGCAGAAGCGTTTCTCTCACCCTCACCCTGGCCCTCTCCCGCTGGCGGGAGAGGGAACCGTTTGGTGCGGGCTGATGTTTCTACACTTATCTATCAACATCGCGCGGACGCTCCCTCTCCCGTTTACGGGAGAGGGCCGGGGTGAGGGAAACACCGCACCATCCCCACACCGCCAATAAAAAACCCGGCCGGAGCCGGGTTCTGTCAACACGCAATCAATCACACCGCTTCATACAGCGTCTGGTGGCGCGTCTCTTTACAGGCAATCAGCGCGATCAGCGTCAGCACCGCCATGGAGGCCAGATAGAAGCCCACCGCCTGCAAGCCGTAGTTCGCATTCAGCCAGGTCGCAATATAAGGCGCTACCGAGGCACCAAGTATTGACGACAGGTTGTAAGAGAACGACGCACCGGTATAACGAACTTCGGTCGGGAACAGTTCTGGCAGCAGCGCGCCCATCGGGCCGAATGTCAGACCCATAATACTCAGGCCGAGCAGCAGGAAGCCCATCACCAGAATTTGCGAGCCGGAGCCGAGCAGCAGCGGGAACATCAGCGCAAAGGCGATGATCATCAGCGTAATGGTGATCATCGTTTTGCGACGGCCAAAACGGTCCGCCAGCAGGCCGGCAATCGGCACCATCACGCCAAAACCGATGACCGCCACCATCAGCATCCACAGGAAGCTGTTGCGCGAATAACCGAGACCAACCGGCGCCGGCGCGGTGCCGTAGCTCATCGAATACACCGTCATAATGTAGAAAAGTGTATAGGTCGCCAGCATGATAAACGTGCCAAGAATGGTCGCCGTCATATGCTTGCTCAGCAGCGTACCGATAGGGATCCGCACCTGTTTCTTCTCTTTCTGCACTTTGGCAAACACCGGGCTCTCATGCAGCGATACGCGCACATACAGGCCGATAATCACCAGCACCGCAGAAAGCACAAACGGTACGCGCCAGCCCCAGTTCATGAACTGCTCATCGGTCAGCAGCCACGAGAGCAGCAGGAACGTGCCGTTGGCAAAGAAGAAGCCAATCGGTGCGCCCAGCTGCGGGAACGAGCCGTACAGCGCGCGTTTCTTCGCCGGGGCGTTCTCGGTGGCCAGCAGCGCTGCGCCGCCCCACTCGCCACCCAGTCCCAGGCCCTGACCAAAACGCGCCAGCGCCAGCAGCAGCGGTGCCGCCACGCCAATGGTCTGATAACCCGGCAGCAGGCCGATCAGTACGGTAGAGACGCCCATGGTCAGCAGCGAGGCAACCAGTGTCGCTTTACGGCCCACGCGGTCGCCAAAGTGACCAAACAGCGCGGAGCCAATAGGGCGCGCAACAAAGGCGATAGCGAAGGTGGCCAGCGACTGCAGTGTGGCAACCGTAGCATCACCCTGCGGGAAGAAGATATGCGGAAAAACGATTACCGCGGCGGTGGCATAGATATAAAAATCGAAGAATTCGATCGCAGTGCCAACCAGCGAGGCAACTACCACTTTACTGCGTGAGTTAACCGGTGTGCCGTCGTGTGGTTGGTCGGGTGTTTCGGAGATGGAGGCTTGCATAACTGTTTCTTAATTGTAAATGTAAACAAAGAATCTTACGCACCTGTTTTGCCGCATTCAATGACGAAAAACCGCGTCACACCGGGCTTTGGCGGCGAAAAAGAGGATAATTTCTGAGTTACGGCAATCGGCGGCGGATGGGAAGGGGAAGCGCGGCTTTTCTGGCGTGATTCTCTGCAAAAGGGCCAAATAAAAGTGACCCTTTAGCGTTTCCTGCTGGTTTTTGCTGCTTTAGTAGCCAGCAGGAAACATTTTTTGCTGTTGCGGCAAATGTAACTGAATTGTCGCGTTAGGCAGAGTGATGCGGCTGCGACATCTCGGGATCATCCTTGTATTTTGCGGTGGCGATCCACGCGGCGCAGAACAGCGTCAGACGCGCGAAAAAGTAGAAGAAGGCCATCAGCCCCAGCACCGATCCAAAGGCGGCACCGGAGGGCGACGTCGCCAGCTTCGGCAGCGTCAGCGTCATAACAAACTTGATCACCTCAAACCCAATCGCCGCCAGCAGTGTTCCGCGCAGCAGCGCTTTTTTGCGCGGCTTATGGCGCGGCAGGATCCAGAAAATCCACAGGAACAGCAGATAGTTGGCGAAGATGGAGATCGACAGCGCGATGATGGTCATCGCCGGCCGCAGCCACTCAATATCGCCCAGCCCCAGCGCATTCACGATCGCCGCCTGCGCTGCGCCGGCAATCGAGGTCAGCGACAGCGTAATCACCAGCGCCAGCATCAGACCCAGCAGCGAAACCAGGTCGCGCAGATACTTCTTCCACCACTTTTCCTGGTCATCGGGCGTGCGTTCCCATACGTCACGCGACTGGGCGCGCACCGCTTCGCGCAGGTTACCCATCCAGTTAATGCCGGAGTAGAGCGCCAGCAGCAAACCGGTCAGGCCCACGGTCGCGCGCTGCTGAATCGCGGTATTCACGGTATTTTTCAGCGTGGTGGCCAGCGTCGGGTCGCTGATGCTGTTAACGATTTTGTTGATCAACTCAGAAAGCAGGTCCTGATTGGACGCCAGCACAAAGCCGACCGCCGCAAAGGAGACCATCAAAATCGGTATCAGCGAAAGGAACGAAAAATAGGTGATCGCCGCGCCAAACTGGCTGCCGAGGCGATCGTTAAAGCGTTCCAGCGCGCGCAGAAAGTGCGCCACCGCCGGGATCGCCTGGAACCAGGCGGCAAAGCGTGAGACGCGCCTGATTGAGCCATCTACGGTTTTGTTCCCGGTTTTGATATCAATCAGCGGCTTAGCTTCAGCCGCTGAGGCTTTTGTGGTTTTGTCCGTCATAGACCTTCTGCATCCTGTTCACAGCGAAAATAAAATTATAGCCTGCCCGTTCAGGTCACGTATTCCTGCAGCACCTGACTCAGCCACTCCATAAACACCCGCACGCGGCGCGCCACGTTGCGACGGTGAGGATAGAGCAGGGAAATCGGCATCGGTTTGGCCGGGAAGTGGTGCAGCACTTCGACCAGCTGGCCGGATTCCAGCAGCGGCTGCACGCCAATCGCCGGTACCTGAATAATGCCCAGCCCGGCAATACAGGCGGCGCGATAGGTCTCAGTGCTGTTTACCGTCACCACGCCGCCGGTCTGCACGTAGTGGCACTGTTTGCCATCAAAGTACTCAAAGCCCGGCGAGGGCTGCCCCAGCTGTTGGGTATAGTGCACCATGGCGTGCTGGCCGAGATCGTCCAGCCGCACCGGCATGCCGAAGCGGGAAAGGTAGCCAGGGCTGGCGCAGTTGATCAAGGCGTGCGAGCCAATTTTTCGCGCAATCAGGCCGGAATCTTTCAGTTCGCCAACGCGCAACACGCAGTCAAAGCCCTCGCGAATCACATCAACCTGGCGATCGCTGCTGCTCAGTTCAATCTCCACGCCCGGATAGTGCTGCAAAAACTCCGGCAGGCGCGGCAGGATAAAACCGGTCGCCATTGCCACCGACATATCGACGCGCAGCTTGCCGCTCAGCGTGGCAGGATCGTGCTGGAACAGGCTGTCCATATCATCCAGCATCGACAGCAAATCCAGGCAGCGATCGTAATACACCAGCCCATCCTGGGTGAGATGCACACGGCGCGTGGTACGGTGCAGCAGGCGAGTGCCCATCTGGTTTTCCAGCGCCTGCAGCTGGCGGGACACGCTGCCCTTGGGTAAACCCAGACTCTCAGCCGCGCGGGTAAAACTGCCCATTTCTGCCACCCGCACAAACACCTGCATAGCGTGAATTTTATCCATGTTGTTCACCGATTGTTGTTGTTAGTGAAACAGTGCTGTGTATTCCCCTGCGTTTATAGATCAATTATTCGCGAATATCCTTAATCCGTGTTCAATTTTCCAACCGGAGCGAAACATGTCTCATAAAATTGCATTGATTACCGGCGGTAACCGCGGTCTGGGCAAGAATGGCGCGCTAAAACTGGCCGCTAAGGGCGTCGATATTCTGTTTACCTGGCGCGGTCATGCTGAAGAAGCGCAGGCGGTCGTGAAGGAGATTGAGGCGCTGGGCGCGCGTGCGGTGGCGCTGCAGCTGGATGTGGGCGACAGTAAACAGTTTGATGACTTTGCGGCGCGGGTCAAAGCAACGCTGAACGAGACCTGGCAGCGCGATAGCTTTGATTATTTAGTGAACAACGCTGGCCACGGTCATTACAAGCTGCTGGCCGAAACCAGTGAAGAGGAGTTTGATGCGCTGGTGAATGTGCATTTTAAAGGGCCGTATTTCCTGACGCAGAAACTGCTGCCGCTGATCGCCGATGGTGGACGCATCCTGAACATTTCCAGTGGCCTGACGCGCATGACGCTGCCGGGTTCAGGTACTTACGCCGCCATGAAAGGGGCGATGGAAGTGCTGACGCGCTATCAGGCGAAGGAGCTGGGCGAGCGCCGCATTCGCGTCAACATTCTGGCGCCAGGGGCGATTGAAACCGACTTTGGCGGCGGTCGCGTGCGCGACACGAAAGATCTGAACGCGCATATTGCTTCAGTGACCGCGCTGGGCCGCGTTGGTCTGCCGGATGATATCGGTGATGCCATCAGCGCGATCCTGAGCGACGAAACCGGCTGGATTACCGCCCAGCGTATCGAGGCCTCCGGCGGTCAGGCACTGTAAAAACATCGCGCTGCGACCGGATCGTGTAAAAGAACGGAGCAGCGCCCGTTTTACACCTCAATCGTGCCATCAATCAGGGTGAGGGTTTGCCCGCCGATCCAGATTGTCTCACCGGCAAAACGCACCACAATACGACCGGCACGCTGGATGGCGCTGCCCTGACGTGCGCAGTAATCCTGCCGCTGGCCCTGCGCCGCCAGATAGCGTGCCAGACAGGCGTTGGCGCTGCCGGTGACCGGATCTTCGACCAGGCTACCGTTCTCGACCAGCAGCGCGCGCACCTCGTACTGCGCCTCTGCGTCCTGCGGCAGCGGGCCAAACAGGGCGATGCCGTTCACGCCCGCATGCTGCTGCAGCCGCAGTAAATCGTCCGCCTGGGTGACCACCTCCAGCACCGCCTGCGCGCTGCTCATCGGAATCAACAGCCAGCGAATCCCCATATCCGCCACGGCTGGCGTCTGGCTGAGATCGAACGCGTCACTGTGCAGCGCGCTGCTCATCAGCGCATCGCTGAATGGCGTCAGGCTGGCGTCCGGCGCGGCAAAGGCCAGCGTACCGTCAGCGCCAATCTGCACCTCAACCAGGCCCACGCCGCACTCCTGCACAATCTTACCCGCTGTTTTCAGGGGCCAGCCGGCTTCCAGCAAGGCATGCGCGGTGCCAAGCGTGGGGTGTCCGGCAAACGGCAGTTCGCCGCCGGGCGTAAAAATGCGCACACGATAGTCGGCTGTGGCATCCTGTGGTGGCAGCACGAAGGTGGTTTCCGACAGATTGGTCCAGCGTGCGATGGCCGCCAGCTGTGCGTCGCTCAGACCCCGGGCATCCATAATCACCGCCAGCGGATTGCCGCTGAACGCGCCTGTGGAGAACACATCCACTTGTTTAAACGCCACCTGCATGTTCGCTCCTTTCCTCATTGAGGTTGTCTGAAATCCGGATTTACATCCTGCTGATTGCTTAAGGCGTCTAACAGGACTATGAATAGATTAACAATTCTGCCAGCGGAGTCCGCTATGTTAAAAATTCTGGGCCGTAACTCGTCAATCAACGTTCGTAAAGTGCTGTGGCTCTGTTCAGAGCTGGATATTGCCTGGGAGCACGAGCCGTGGGGCGAAGACCCGCAGTCGTTGCACTCACCGCAGTTTATGGCGCTCAATCCCAACGCCATGGTGCCGGTGATCATCGAAGATGACTTCGTGATGTGGGAGTCCAACGCGATTCTGCGCTATCTCGCCAACAGCAACGGCGGTGAATGGCTCTACCCGGATAATCCGCGCGCGCGTGCGCCGGTCGATCAGTGGATGGACTGGCAGGCCACCGAGCTCAACACCTCATGGCGCTATGCTTTTATGTCGCTGGTGCGCAATTCGCCAGCCCATCAGGATCCGCGCCTGCTGGCTGCCGCCATCAAGGGCTGGAGCCACACCATGGGTATTCTTAATCAGCAGCTGGAAAAAACCGGGCGCTACGTCGCGGGCCGTAACTTTACCCTGGCCGATATTCCGGTTGGCCTGGCGGTGAACCGCTGGTTTGAAACCCCGCTCGACCATCCGGACTTCCCTGCCGTGCAAACCTATTATGAGCGCCTGACGGAACGCGAGGGTTACACTACCTGGGGCCGCAACGGTAAGCCCTGATCCTGACCCGGCGCGATACCGGTGATTTCACAGGCCAGCGCGCCGGTGCGTTTCAGTGCCCAGGTGTAACGCTCATCAAACGGATAGCAACAGGAGAGACGCAGCGCATGGCGATAGCGATCGCTCAGTGAATAGAGCGCGCCCGGCGTGACGCAAATCTGCTCCTGCAACAGGCGATGGAACATCTCCACCGTGTCAACCTTGCCCGGCAGCTCGACCCAAAATACAAAGCCGCCGCGCGGCAGGGTAGCGCGCGTGCCCTGCGGGAAGTGACGGGCAATGATGCCGCGCGCCGCATCCAGATTGGCGGCATAGCGACGCCGCAGCGAACGCAGATGGTGATCATAACCGCCGCTGGCGAGGAATTCGGCCAGCGTTTCGCTCAGCAGTTTTGATTCGGTCATCGACGATACCGCTTTCAGCCGCGCAATCGCCGGGTGGAAGCGGCCGGCAGCCGTCCAGCCCACGCGAAAATCGGGCGCGACGGTTTTGGTGAAGCTGGTGCAGTAAATCACCCAGCCTTCGCGGTCAAAGGCTTTGACCGGCGGCGACAGCGGCCAGTCAAACTGCAATTCGTCATACAGCCCATCCTCCAGCAGCGGAATGTGGTAAGTGTTCACTAACTTCGCGAGACGCTTTTTATTCTCCAGCGGCATCACGTAGCCCAGCGGATTCTGCGCGCCCGGCATAGCGATCAGCGCCTGAATGCGCTGCTCCTGCAGCAGCATCTCCAGCGCGTCCAGCGACAGGCCGTTTTGCGGATCGGTGGGGATTTCCAGCGCCTTCAGCCCGAGTGAGGCCAGCAGCGGGAACAAAAAGAAGTAGGTCGGCGATTCCAGCCCGACGCAGTCGCCCGGCTTCGTCACCGCACGCAGCGCCAGCTGCAGCGCTTCCATGCAGCCGTGGGTCAGGGTGATGTCCGCGACAGTGAGATTCAGGCCGGTGTGCAGGCTACGGCGCGCAATCTCCTCCCGTAAGCGCTCACTACCCGGCGGAAGCGCATAACGACCAATGATGTCGTTATCGCGGCGAATAAGGGAGGCGGTAATGCGTCCCAGTTTCGCCGCCGGAAACAGCTCACTATCCTGCGGGCAGGCCAGCGAAATATTGGTGTAGTCGGGGTGATTCTGCGCGGCGAACACCTGCTCGATCAGTTCCAGTTTTTGTGTGCTGGGGTCATTGACGCTGGCGCTCATCGGCCTGAGCGGTCGCGTCACCGCGGGCAGCACGCCACGCACGTAGTAGCCCGACTGCGGACGGGCTTCTATCAGGCCGCGATCTTCAAGAATATGCCAGGCACTTAGCACGGTATTGATGCTGACCTGGTGCGACTGTGCCACGCGCCGGATGGCCGGCAGGCGCTTACCCGGCTTCAGCGTGCCCTGATGGATAGATTCGGCAAAGCTGTCCGCCAGCTGCTGGTACAGCGTCTGGCCGGATGAGAGAGGAAGGGACACAAAAGCCTCCGCGCGCGATAGGTACAATTTAAAATTGCCTTAACTGTATCCATCACAATAGTGATTTTGTGTCTCTGTTGCCATCGTAATTTGCACATTAGCATGGTGCTTCGTTGATTCTCAGGGAAACGCACCATGCTCGATCCATCCTTCTTTAGCTACGTTACGGTGATGTCGATTACACCGGGTCCGAACAATCTGTTACTGGCCACGTCCGGCGTCAATTTTGGCTTCCGGCGCACGCTGCCGATGCTATTTGGCATCCTGCTCGGCTGTGCGTTGCAGATGCTGCTGGCGAGCGTGGCGCTGGAGCTGCTGTTGCACTGGATGGCGTCGGTGCGGTTGCCGCTGACGGTGGTGGGATGCAGCTATCTGCTGTGGCTGTCGTGGAAAATCTTCCGCGCCGGTGCGCCGCAACTGCGCGAACGTCCGCGTCCGATGACCTTGCTGGGAGGTGTGTGTTTCCAGGCGGTGAATCCGAAAGCCTGGCTGATGGTCACCAACGTGGCGCTGATGTATGCCAACAGCAACGGTGTGCTGGCGGTGCTGCTCGGCTTTGCCGCCCTCAACCTGCCGTGCATTTTAATCTGGGCAGCGCTAGGCGACCGGCTGCGCCATCACCTGCAGATTGCGTGGAAACGTCAGGCGTTCAACACGCTAATGGCGCTGTCGCTGGTGGCGACCACCGGCTGGATGCTGTATGACGCGCTGCTATTCAGCTGATGCCACGGCGTTGGATGGCGCGGTAAGCAGGGGCACAATATGGGGGCTGGTCAGTTAACGAAGCCGTACGACGCACCCTGATGTAGCGGCGCGATTTATCGCGCAATGTGCAATGTATTGTGCCGCTAACAAACGCGCGCTTCCTGGTGAATAAATCCCAGGCTGAACCGTCAGGGATTGCGTCATCCAAAGGGCGACACCGTAATCAAAAAAAGAGGCCGCGATTGCGGCCTCAGTCAGGTCTGTATTTACCGGTTGAAGGGACAGGCGTCGCCGCTTACTTGCCCACCACATGGGCGGTTTCACGGCCTTCGTCGTTGGCGGCTTCCGGCGTGATGACCGGTGCATAATCCAGCTGCAGCACGCGACTGGTTTCGGCCAGCACCTTCTCGGTCAGCGCCACGTCGCCGTTCAGCTTGCGGCCCCACGACGGGATTACCGCGCGGATTTTAGTTTGCCACTCGGGCGAGCGCATCTGCTCCGGGAACACTTTCGCCATCAGCTCCAGCATAATCGGTGCTGCGGTGGAGGCGCCCGGTGACGCGCCCAGCAGCGCAGAGATCGAGCCGTCGGCCGAGGTGACCACTTCGGTACCGAGACGCAGCACGCCGCCCTCTTTCTCATCATTTTTGATGATTTGCACGCGCTGACCGGCCGTGACCAGCTTCCAGTCTTCCTGTTTTGCCTGCGGCACATAAGCGCGCAGCGCTTCCATACGATCGTCATCGCTCTGCAGCACCTGATCGACCAGATATTTCACCAGATCGAAGCTTTTCAGCCCAACCTGCATCATCGGCAGCAGGTTACTGCTGTTCATCGCGCCGAACATATCCAGCAGCGAGCCCTGCTTGAGGAATTTGGTGGAGAAGGTCGCAAACGGGCCAAACAGCAGCACCTGCTTGCCATCCAGTACGCGGGTATCAACATGCGGTACCGACATCGGTGGTGCGCCCACGCTGGCTTTGCCGTATACCTTCGCCATGTGCTGCGCCACCACGTCCGGGTTTTCCGTGACGAGGAACGAGCCGCCCACCGGGAAACCAGCGTAGCCTTTTACTTCCGGGATGCCGGTTTTTTGCAGCAGCGGCAGCGCGGCACCGCCGGCGCCGATAAACAGCTGGCGCGCGGTCAGCACCCGCGACTCACCGCTGGCGAGGTTGTGCAGGCTTACCTGCCAGCGCCCATCGCTCAGGCGCTTGATATCGCGCACTTCCTGACGCAGACGCAGGCGGAAATTCTCTTTCTTCTCCAGCGCGGCAATCAGCTGGCGCGTCACTTCACCGAAGTTAACGTCGGTGCCCATGTCGGTCCAGGTGGCGGCCACTTTCTGCTTGCGGTCACGCCCGTTCATCACCAGCGGAATCCACTCAGCGATCTGGTCACGATCTTCGGAGTAGTTCATGCCGCGGAACAGGGTGCTTTTCTGCAGCGCCTGGAAGCGCTTGCGCAGGAAAGCCACGTTGGCCTCGCCCCAGACAAAACTCATGTGCGGCGTGCTGTGAATAAAGCTTTGTGGATTACTCAGGTTGCCTTTCTGTACGTGATACGCCCAGAACTGGCGGGAAATCTGGAAGGATTCGTTAATCGCCACCGCTTTAGCAATGTCGATGCTGCCATCCGCTCTTTCGGGCGTATAGTTCAGCTCGGCCAGCGCCGCGTGGCCGGTGCCGGCATTGTTCCAGCCGTTAGAGGATTCGACCGCGACATCATCCAGCCGCTCGACCATCTCAATCGACCAGTCTGGCTCGAGATCCTGCAGCCAGGTGCCTAAAGTAGCACTCATCACGCCTGCGCCGATCAGCAGGACATCTACGTCTTTTCGTTCCTGAAGGTGTGTGCTTTCCATGCCAGCGGCGGCTAGCGCCAGATTTACCGCAGTGTTGCTCATGAGGCGACATCTCCTCTCTGTTGCCCTGAAGCTCAACAGGTTCGCAGGCGAAACAGCCACGCTTTTTGCAAGCGCGTTGCGCTATTTCTCAAAGGTTAAGACTCAGGTTTAAGCCATAGGTGTGATAACGGTTAACTGCACGTTATGCATATGCATTCGAATATAACATTCTCGTATCGGAATTAAACGTTTGTTTATTTTTTAAATGCAGAAATGATTCAGCATAAGAATTAATCAGCCCGACGGCGCTGTCATAAGGGATTTTTATCCCCTAATCAGGCAGTTATAGTAACGTAGTTGTTGCGGCAGTGTGAGGGAAATGGAGAGGGTTGATTTCACACGGTGAGCTGGATCACAAATTAACGCATTGAAAACGATAGGTTTTAGCGAAATTGATTTTTTATGCGGATTTTATGTTGCCTGATGTTTCGCCAGATCGTGTAAAAATAATGTTACATTTGTGTGACTTTTAATTTGGGCACCGTGTCAGGCGCCCGTCAGAAGAAAAATGCATCACGTACACCGTTCAGCGCAGCTGGAACCAGCGGCGCCAGACGAAGCGGATAATGAAAAACTCAACGGTACCCAGCAGCAAAAACCAGACGCAGAACACCATGGTGTACAGCTGATTCACATCCTGCAGATGCAGAGCCTGCTGCAGCTGTTTTGCCAGCGCCACGCCAAACGAAGGGGCGGGCAGCAGTAGCGCCGAAAGAAAGCCCAGCAGCAGAATGCCGCCCGGGATGATCAGCGTTTCAAATGGGTTTTTCATCGCATCATTCCAAATCAGTTAGCGCGGGCATTAGCGCATAAAACCGCGGCGCGGTGCAATCCCCGCAGCAGCGCGCGCTAAGAAATTTCTTCTATTCCATCCACTTAGCTGCAGAAATAGCGGCAGTTAAGAGTTATAGCCTTTGCTATACTTAAACCCATGATTTTGTTGTCTTTTTTTTGGCGGGTTGGCGTGCTAGACTGCGCGCACTTTTTCATTACTGAACCCGATATGCGGACAAAGTGCAGGCTTAATCGTCTTATTTCACCGCATTGACTGAAAACCATGACATTTATCGCAACCCTGATTCTGGCCTTTGGTATGTCGATGGACGCTTTCGCTGCAGCATTGGGCAAAGGCGCGTCGCTGTATCGTCCGGGCTTCAAAGAAGCATTACGCACAGGGCTGATTTTTGGCGTCATTGAAATGCTGACGCCGCTAGTGGGGTGGGCCATCGGGCTGGCTGCCAGCCACTACATTATGGCGTGGGATCACTGGGTGGCATTTGGTCTGCTGGGCATTCTTGGCGGGCGGATGATCATGGAAGGTTTCCGTCAGACGGCCGATGAGCCGTGCGAAGCGCCGCAGCGCCACGGCTTTATGGTACTGGCGCTGACGGCGGTAGCGACCAGCCTTGATGCGCTGGCGGTGGGCGTTGGCCTCGCGTTCCTGCAGGTTAACATTGTGCTCACCGCGCTCACCATCGGTGCGGCCACCACTATCATGGCGACCACCGGTGTGCTGGTCGGCCGCTTTATCGGTCCGGTAATGGGCAAATGGGCGGAAGTGCTGGGCGGCGTGGTACTGATCAGCATTGGCTGCACCATCCTGATTGAGCACTTAGGGCTGTTCCGTTAACGTCTGGCACGATTTTGTGATCTGGTTCAAAAATAATTGCGTGAAAAATGCGCGGGCGTTATAATTTTCGCGTAATTCTTCAACAATTTTTGTATCAGGTGCACCATGAAACGTTTTTTCCGCTCCGTGTTTCGCTCTTATGTTGAGACCTTCAAACACGTACCGCCGGGCGCCTTAAACTAAGCGCTCCGCCAGAAACCCTCGATAATCGCGGTCAGGGATCGACCTGTGGTTATCACCCGGCGCCGTTCCCCTCTGCGCACCTCTGTCACCAAAACTCACAAACATTAATTACTTTACCCTCAGGTCATACCGCTTTTCCGTCTGGCTTTTGATAACCTGCGCGCAAATTCTCTATAACATTGAGGCCATCATGCAGCTGTGCAGTTTTTCTCTTATTGACCAGGCAAGAAAAAGTTATGGCATCGTGCAACCCGACGGCGTGATCGATCTCGGTACGCGGCTGGGCGACAGCTGTCCGGATTTGAAAACCCTGCTGCAGCGCGGTGGCCTGAGTGACCTGCAGGGGTACCTGAGCGAGCCGGTGGACTATGCCTTCAGCGCGATTCGCTTCCTGCCGGTGGTGGAAAACCCAGGCAAAGTCTTCTGCGTTGGCATGAACTATGCCGACAAGCGTCAGGAGTTTGCCGCCACGCTCGACGCGCCGACGCTATTCGTGCGCTTTGCCGATTCGCTGGCTGCGCACGAGCAGCCCCTGCTGAAACCGGCGACCACGGCTGAATTTGATTACGAAGGCGAGCTGGCGGTGATCATCGGCAAGGCGGCTTATCAGGTAAAAGCCGCCGATGCGCTACAGCATGTAGCGGGCTACAGCTGCTTTATGGATGCCACGGTGCGCGACATGCAGTTCACCTGGTTTACCGCGGGCAAAAACTGGCAGCAAACCGGCGGCTTTGGCCCATGGATGACCACCGCCGACGACATCCCGGACCCGCAGCAGCTGGCGATCAAAACCTGGCTGAATCAGCGCGAAGTGCAGAACGATACCACGGCCAGCATGGTGCATCCGGTGGCGAAGATCATTGAATACATCTCGGCGTTTAGTCCGCTGTCACCGGGCGATGTCATCATCACCGGCTCACCAGGCGGCGTGGGGAAAAAGCGTACGCCACCGCTGTTTATGTTCCCTGGCGATGAGATCGAAGTGGAAATTGAGAAGATTGGTCGTCTGCGCCACCGCATCGTCTGACGCATTATTGCGCGGTGGCGAAATTCGCACTGCCACCGCGCTACCGTTTAAATAAATATTCAGCAATACGAAATGTCCCGAATTTATATTTAAATGGCGCAGATTTAGTTATCAGGTTAAATAATTATTGTTAAGTTAATTTTCCTGCGATGTATTGCGTAAATATTTTTGTGATCGCCAACTAATTCCCTCGCTTTGCTATAGTTAAAATTAAAAGCAGCGGCGTATTATCGTCCACTGCCGATTCCGGCATGGAAATAAGGGATGATAATGAAAACCATCAGTCGCGAGATCATTAACGATCTCATTGACCGCGTGGGCGGTCGGGAAAATATTCTGTCACTTTCGCACTGTATTACCCGCCTGCGCTTTGTGCTGCAGGATGTCGACAAAGCCGATCCGGCGGCCATCCGCGCCACGCCCGGCGTTAAAGGATGCTTTAACGCTGCCGGACAGTTTCAGGTAATTATTGGAACCGAAGTTGACACTTATTATAAAGCGTTAGTTGAAGCACTAAATATTAGTGAGACCTCTAAGGAGCAGATTAAATCTGCGGCGCGCAGCCAGATGAAATGGTACGAGGCATTATTATCCCATTTTGCTGAGATATTTTTCCCGTTATTACCGGCGTTAATTAGCGGCGGTTTAATTCTCGGTTTCCGTAACGTGCTCGGCGATATTGCCGTGGCGGATGATAAAACCCTGGTGCAGCTCTATCCCGGTGTGAAAGGGCTGTACGATTTCCTCTGGCTGATTGGCGAAGCGATCTTCTTCTATTTGCCGGTGGGGATTTGCTGGTCGGTGGTGCGCAAGCTGGGTGGTACGCCAATCCTGGGGATTGTGCTGGGCATTACGCTGGTTTCACCGCAGCTGATGAATGCGTATCTGATTGGCAGCCAGGTGCCGGAAGTGTGGAACTTCGGCTGGTTCAGTATTGATCGGGTCGGCTATCAGGCGCAGGTGATCCCGGCGTTGCTGGCCGGGCTGGCGCTGGCGAAAATCGAACTGGCGCTAAAACGTATCGTGCCCGCCTATCTGACGCTGGTGGTGGTGCCGGTGTGTGCGCTGCTGCTGTCGGTTTTCCTCGCCCACAGTCTGATTGGCCCGTTTGGCCGTCTGATTGGCGACGGCATCGCTTTTGCGGTGCGTCACCTGATGACCGGCAGCTTCGCGCCGATTGGTGCCGCGCTGTTTGGCTTCCTGTATGCGCCGATGGTGATCACCGGCGTGCATCAGACCACGCTGGCGGTTGATCTGCAGATGATTCAGAGCATGGGCGGCACGCCGGTGTGGCCGCTGATTGCGCTGTCCAATATTGCACAGGGTGCTGCGGTGGTCGGCATCATTATCGCTAACAAAGATCGTGCTGAACGCGACCTCACCGTGCCGGCCGCCATTTCAGCGTGGCTCGGCGTAACGGAGCCGGCGATGTACGGCGTCAACCTCAAGTACCGCTACCCCATGCTGTGCGCCATGATTGGCTCTGCACTGGCGGCGCTGCTGTGCGGCCTCAACGGCGTGATGGCCAACGGCATCGGCGTAGGTGGCTTGCCGGGCATCCTCTCGATTCAGCCACAGTACTGGACGGTTTACTCGCTGGCGATTCTGGTGGCGATTCTGGTTCCGCTGCTGCTGACCATCATCATCACCAAACGTAAAGCGGCAACCGCCATCATCAGCCAGGCCGAGGTGCAACATGAACAGGCACGCTGAATATCCCTGGTGGCGCCAGGCGGTGATCTACCAAATCTATCCCAAAAGTTTTCAGGACAGCGGGGCGCGCGGCACCGGCGATCTCAACGGTGTGATTCAGCGGCTGGATTATCTGCAGCAGCTGGGCGTCGATGCGCTGTGGCTGACGCCGATCTATGTGTCGCCGCAGATCGATAACGGTTACGACGTGGCGGATTACACCGCCATCGATCCCGCCTATGGCACCATGGCCGACTTTGACCACCTGCTGGCGGAGACGCACCGGCGCGGTATGTGCATGGTGCTGGATATGGTGTTTAACCACACCTCGACCGAGCACGACTGGTTTAAGCGTGCCGAAGCCGGTGAACAGCCGTACGTCGATTTCTATATCTGGCGCGACGGGGTGCCCGGTACGCCACCCAACAACTGGCAGTCTAAGTTTGGCGGCAGCGCCTGGGCGTGGAACGAACGGCGTCAGCAATACTATCTGCACCTATACGCGCCGGAGCAGGCCGATCTCAACTGGGAAAATCCGGCGGTGCGCGAGGCGTTAAAGCAGGTGTGCCACTTCTGGGCGGATCGAGGCGTCGATGGATTGCGGCTTGATGTGATCAACCTGGTGTCGAAGCACCAGGATTTTAGCGACGATCTACCCGGCCATGACGGGCGGCGCTTCTACACCGATGGCCCGCGCATCCATGACTACCTGCAGGAGTTCAACCGCGATGTGTTCACGCCGCGCGGGCTGATGACGGTGGGGGAAATGTCCTCGACCACGCTGGCCAACTGCCAGCGCTATGCTTCGCTGGCGCAAAACGAGCTGTCGATGACCTTTAACTTCCACCATCTCAAGGTGGATTATCCCCAGGGCGACAAATGGACGCTGGCGGCACCGGACTTCGTTCAGCTCAAGGCAATTTTTGCGGAGTGGCAGCGCGGGATGCACGACGTGGCGTGGAATGCGCTGTTCTGGTGTAACCACGATCAGCCGCGTATCGTCACGCGCTTCGGTGATGAAGGCGCGCTGCGCATCGCCTCGGCAAAATGCTTTGCGATGTTGCTGCACGGCATGCAGGGCACGCCCTATATCTATCAGGGCGAAGAGCTGGGAATGACCAACCCCCATTTCACTCGCATTGAGCAGTATCAGGACATCGAGAGCCATAACATCCACACTGCATGGCTGGCGCAGGGCAAGCCGGAGGCGGCAATCCTGGCGATTCTGGCCAGTAAATCGCGCGACAACAGCCGCTCTCCGATGCTGTGGGACAGCAGCGCCAATGCCGGCTTCACGCGGGGTGAGCCGTGGATAGGCGTGGCGGATAACTATACGCTGATCAACGCGGCTAACGCGCTGCTCGACAGCAACTCGGTGTTCTATGGCTACCAAACGCTGATTCGGCTGCGTAAGCGTTACGCTATCTTCACCGAGGGCGATTATCAGGATCTGGCACCGCAAGCGTCACACATCTGGTGTTATCGTCGCAATTCGCCGCGTGAAAGCCTGCTGGTGGTGGCGAACCTGAGTCACAGTGCGCAGCCACTGCTGTTGCCGGAAGTTGAAGGCAACTGGCAGGTACTGATGAGTAATTACAGTGAGGCATCGCCGCCTGGGGCATTGACGCACCTGCGGCCTTTTGAAGCGGTGTATTACTACCAGTCGTAACGGAGATAACCGGCGGCGCGTTACAGCCGTAAGCAGAACGCGCCGCCAGCACTCACTTCAGCATGCCACATTCCGCCACGGCGAGATAATCGGTATACAGCTGTGGCGAACCGGAAAAGGACGCCAGCTGCTTCCACTCTTCATACATCTGTTTGGTATCCCGGTGCGCGCGCGCAAAGTCAGCCGCGCTGGCGGTGGCGATATCAGGCTGCGGATAAAACACATTCAGCGCCGCTTCACTCTCAATCTCCATCATCACCACATAGCCGTCCAGCCGGTTGCCGCTGTGGCCTTTCAGCAGATGAAACTTCCAGCCGGGATAATCAACGATACGCGCGGCATTCTGCGCGATGAATTGCTCAAATTCCTGCGGCTGCACGCCCGGCCGCAGCGCCAGATAGTGGGTACCGAGAATGCGCGCGGTGCCGCTGCGGGCATCAAAACGCGGGCCACCCGGCAGCGTACTGTGAGGATTCTCTGCCAGCAGATCGAAATGGGTGAAAATTGTCGGGCGCCGCGCGAAGGTCGCCAGCTGGCGCCACTCGCTGAGCAGCGTGTCCGCGTCGGGATGCAGATGCCAGAAGTGCTCTGCCTCGGCGGTAAGTTCACCGTCATCCTGCATAAAGCGCGCGCGCTGTGCCGCATCTTTCATTTCAAACAGCATCAGGTATTGATCGACGCGCTCGCCGCGCAGACCGCGAAACAGCGTCCAGCGCCAGCCGGGATAGCAGGGGAGATGCACGCCTTTTTCGCGCACGAAGGTTTCAAACTGTTCAGCGGTGACGCCCGCTTCGGTGTCGATGGCGATATAAAAAAAGCTATAAACAGACTGGGACATAACAGGCTCCAGGCACGCCGTCGCGTGCCGTTGAGAGGTAAGGGCGGTTTAGTCGAACTGGGTATTGATGATGGCTTCTACCAGCACGCGGCCGGCGGGGGTGAGCGTGACGTAGCGGCCATCGCTGTGCACTAACTCGCGCTGCTGCAACTCACGCAGCGCGCGGGCGATGGTTGGCTGGGCAAACAGGCTGACGCCAAACTTCTGCTGAAACAGCACATCGTCGAGCGGAATCAGCGTTGACAGCGCCATCTTGCAGCCGTTGATGGCCTGCTGATCCGGCGACATACCGCGCACCGAGGCGATCGGCAGCTCACCGTTATCCAGTGCGCGCTGATAATCGGCGTAGTCGGTCAGGTTAATCAGCTCCGCGCCGGCACATTTGGAGCTGCCGCCTAGGCCAATCGCCACTTCCGGCGCCTGCTGGTCGAGATCGGTAATGATCGCTTTCCACTTCTCCGGCGGTGCGCTGCGATGGTGGAAATACATGGTGGGATGTTCAAGGTAATCGCCATCCAGCCACTGCTCGGCCAGCGCGCGCATCTGATACTGCTGACCCAGACTGGGCATCGCCGCATTCTTACGCTGCCAGGCATTTTCTCCCTCCGCCGACACGCCGGTGCGGCTCTCGGCGAACGGCTTCATGTGCAGCTTGGTGAACACCAGATGCGACAGGTCAAGCGCGCGCGCCTGCTGCAAATCGTCACGCACGTCGTCCACCGTTTGTCCCAGCAGGCCATACATCAGGTCGACGCTGACCAGGGCGAAGCCCAGCTCGCGTGCATCACGAATCACCTTGTAGCAGGCATCCGCGCTGTGCAGGCGACCACAGCCTTTGATCAGGCGGTCTGAGAATGACTGCGCGCCAAACGACAGTTTGCTGAAGCCCAGTTCGCGCAGCTGCGCGAGGAATTCGCGCGTCAGCGTGCCGGGCTCGCCTTCGAAGCGCAGCGTGGCCTCGCGGAAGTTGAAATGGTTGCGGTAAAAATCCATTAAGCGCCGCAGCTCATCCGGTGGCAGCAGCGAGGGCGTGCCGCCGAACAGGTTGAACTCACCCACCGGCACTTCACCCAGTGCCGGCAGCTGCGCCAGCCACAGTTTCGCCTCCTGAATGTTGCGATCGACGATATCGCGGAACAGCTCAGGCGCGCGCGGCGACTGCGGATTTACAATCACCGTAGGAAACTGGCAGAAATGGCACTTATAGCGGCAGGTGGGGATATACGCCCACAGATGAATTTGCGGCGCATGGCTCAGGCTGTGCTGCATGGCGCGGAAAAAATTCGGCAGCGGAAAATCGTCGATATCACCGGGAAACACATGGCAGCCAAAAGGATCATGCACCACGTATTCCAGCAAATCGGCGTTTTCCGGCCGGCTAAGCACCTCGCACATGGCCGGGCGAGGATAGTGACGATCGATATCCTGCAGGGATTGCAGCCAGGCAGCACGCATCAGAACACCCCGCCGTTTGCAAAGTAGTTATGCGCCTCACCGGATTCGCGATCTTCGCAGTAATACCAGACAAAGCGGGCGAAATCATTTTCCGTCACCCGGGCAAAGCAGGCAGGCAGCGGCGGTGGCTCGCCAATCTCTGCGCCGACGGCACGCCGCAGCGCGGCAAACAGCTCATGGCGGAATTCAAAATAGAGGCGAAACGCCGGGGTTTTGTAGCTGTGAATCGGCAGGAAATCGGTCACGCTCATCTCCTGCATCATGCTGTGAATGCGGGCGAACAGGCGTTCAGCCACCTCTGGCGTGAAGAAATCAATCACCGCGGCATCGTCGCGCAGCAGCGACGGATTCAGCAACACCGGCAGCACCAGATTTTTTGGCACGTAATCTTTAATCGAGTACTGCCACGCCTGCTGCGCCTGCTCTGCGCTGACATCGGTGAACGGCGTCAGCGCGGTGAGCGTGGGTCGCACATCTTTCATGATGATGGTGCCGTTATGGCCGTAGGCCACGCCTTCAATCACTTCGTGCAGCAGGTTATCCACCCGGCGGCTGTTGATCTGCACGCGGGAATTGGGCGCATACACCGGTTTGCCGCCAGCGGCGATCACCTTGATGCCAAAATCCCAGTCGTCTGACAGATGTTCAACAAACTCACCGTTTTTCAGCTGGTAAAAAATCTCGATGCCGCCCACTTCATCGTACAGCTGCTTTTCGACGCCAAAGCCTTTGCCGTCCGGAAAGCCGCCAAACAGGGAGAAGGAAGCGTGGCGGCAGCGCAGCGTTTTATCAATCTCCGCATACAGCCGCGGGCGCTCGTGGAAATCTGCGGTTTCGTAGTAGTAGTTACAGGTGCCCAGATCGCCGTTTTGCGCAATCATGGTGCCGACCAGTTCGTCGATCCACAGTGCATCAACGGTACAGTCCGCATCGGCCGAAAGGATGTAGTGCTTGCGCTGAAAACCACTGGCCTCGTCGCGCAGACCGGCGCGCTGTGAGGCGAAATCCATGCCTTTTTTCCGCGCCGAAGAGACGCCCTGCACCGTCTCCTGCAGCTGATGAATCGTCAGCTGCGGATGCTGCGCGGCAAAGGCTTCAATCAGCGCGACCGAATTATCGGTGGAATTATTATCCACCATGATCACTTCCAGATTACCAAAATTAAACAATCCGCCGGGTGAACGCTGCTGCAATATTGATTTCAGCACCGCGTTAATACGTGCTGCCTCGTTATAAACCGGCAGCACGACAGAAATAAAACAACGGTTATCCATAGTCACTCCTTAACTACACATTAAATATCTGCCGGAAGATGTGATCCGACAGCAGGGATTTTCCTTTCTGATAATTGCGCATGGCGATGGCGTCGCGGCGTGCGTCATCCTGTAATAAGGCACTGACGCGCTGAATAAAATCGGCATCCGGCAGGCCATCATGGCTGGCGGAAATCGCCATCAGTTCGCCTTCAAAACCGTACTGGCCATACACCTCGTGATAATATTCATAGCGGGTGGCGATATAACAGCGCTGATGGCTGATCGCCTCGCCAATCGGATTACCGTAGCTGTCGTAATCCCATGCGGTTAAAAACGACACCACATCGCAGGCGTGATAAACATCCTGAATGGTGGTGGCCTGTGGATTACGCTCCATAAAGTCGTGATTTAACGCGCCAAAAAAGATGACGTAACGCTCCAGCTGGAACCGGCTAATTAACTGCTTTAATGCGTGATAATGCACGCTGTCTTCCAGCGGATCGCCGGCGACCATTAAATAAACGCGCTGTGGCTGATGCTGCGCGATAAGTTGACTGTTCAGCGCATGCAACAGGTGAATATCCCTATCGAGTCGCTTAGCCGGAATAATTCGCGTGGTGCGGGCAATCACCTTGTCCTGCGCCAGCAACCCAAACTGGCGGCGTAAATCTTTGCGCGGATGGCTCGGGTCAAAAGGATAGGTATTACGCATCACCTCGATTTCGACCTGATGTTCGCACCAGGCTGCCAGCTGTGAGGCCAGTGCCTGGTTCAGCGTGACGTAGGTGATATGCGGCGAGGGCTGCGGCCTGACGGCATGTGGCCAGGGCGCGCTGCCGTAACGCGATGAAGTGGATTCGCTGTTCCACATCAGGTCGTGGTCGCGCCACAACACAAACCGGCCGAGCTGTTTTGCGGCGCCGTATTGCGCTATCGCCAGATAGAGCGCGCGGGTAAAAATAATATTATCCGGCAGCGTCCCGTTCTCAATGATTAAATAATTGATATCCAGCGCCTGCCATTTTGCGCACAGCGCGTTTGCCACCGCCTGTGCCATCTTTTCCGTCTGCTGCACCAGGATTTTTTCTGCGGCGGCATCCAGCGTCTGGCTATGATTAATCAGTACGTCATGAATATATTGCAGAAAGGCCGGGTTATAACCTTCCACCTGACGAATCTCATCGTGCCGGACTAATGTAAAATGATGCTTTAGCGAATTAATTTCATTTTCGGAATAGGGACGTCCGAAGTTTCCCTTATCAATTTTTATGTCGTAGCCGATATCAAGAAAGGAGGTGATTCCCTGCTCGCGTAAACGAACGGCAATTTTAGTAGCTTCTACCGTAATACCCGATAATGCCACGGCATCAAAAGAGATAAAAAGGGCCCTGCGTTGTAAATCCATTTGGTCACCACGCTCATACCTGAACATTAATAGTGACTGAACGGTAAGTTAAATTATGCGGTCAAACTTTGATCTAATCCACAAAAGTTTACTGTATCTAATTAATTCACCTTCGTTAATGCATTAATGGATAATAATGCACTGAGGATGGTGATTTATAATATTCGTCTTTGAGTTTTGTCTTAAAATAATAACTATTACCGGCGTGTTTAGCGGTATATTTTCCTTATTTTGGGCTTAATAGTGCTGGATAGTAATTGCCATCATGCAGTTTAATTTATCTGATCAGATGCAGAATCAGGCGATAACGCGGCGGCTGGAATAGGTGTGGCGGGCGGATGAAGAAAGGGTGCGCATAACCTGCGCACCCGGAGAAGAGCATTAAGCAGAAACCCTGGCGTTACACCCCATCGGTGATCGGTTTTCTGACCAGCAGCAGGTAAGCCAGCGCGCCGACCACCGTGACGCCCGCACATATCATCAGCGCGAGGCTGAACGATTTGGTGGTATCCAGCACCCAGCCGGTAATTACTGGCGCAAAAGAGGCGAAAACGAAGCTGGCAAAGTTCTGGATACTGCCCACTGACGCCGTCATGCGCGCCGTGACGTTAGCGTGGATCAGGCCCCAGCATGAGGTACCGGCAAAGTGAATGCAGAACAGCGCCATACCAATCAGCGTTACCGCGCTGGTGGTGTCGGTGGCGCGCGTCACAAAGGTGGTAAAGGCCGCAGAGAGCAGCATGCCGCTGACAATCGACACTTTACGTACTTTCACCGCGTCGAAACCGCGACGCACCAGCGCATCCACCACGTAACCGTTGAGCAGCATGCCCGCCGCGCCGAACAGGAAAGGAATGGCGGCCAGCAGGCCGGTGCTTTTCAGGTCCAGATGATAGGTCGACTGCAGATAGCCCGGCAGCCAGGCGATGTACAGCCACGCGGTATAGTTGATGCCGCTGAAGCCAATCATCATGCCCCACATGGTGCGCTGCTTAAACAGCCCACGCCACTCGGCGAAACTCAGCGGCTCTTTGCGTGATGCCACGCTGCCCGCCTGCAGATAGTGAATCTCTTCACCGCTCAGTTTGTTGTTATCCCGGTCGCGATAGGTGAGATACCAGCCAATGGCGAGAAACATACCCAGCACGCCGATGGTGACAAACATGCCGCGCCAGCCCATCACCAGCATCATCGCCGCCAGAATCGGCGGTGCCACCGACAGACCAATCATCGACGCCGCGTTAAACATCCCCATCGGCATACCGCGATCTTTGATGTTGAACCAGTCGTTGATCACCTTCACGCCGCACGGGTTCATCGGCGCTTCACCAATGCCCAGCCCGATGCGCACCAGCACAAATTGCGTGAAGTTATGCACCAGCCCGGCCGCCGCCTGGAACAGTGACCAGAAGAACATGCCGATGGCCAGCATAATGCGCGGGCCTTTGCGATCGAGCAGCGCGCCGCACGGCAGCTGGGCTAAACCGTAGGCCAGCGAAAACGCCGACAGCAGCACGCCAATCTCGGTGGCCGATAAGCCCAGCTCCTCGCGGATGGTCATGTTGGCCACCGAAAGCGAGCTGCGGTCAAGGTAGTTGATGATGGCGGCGAACAGCAGCAACAGCATGGCGGTGATTTGAATCTTACGGATGCGCGGAGAGCGCACCACATCGGCGCGCGCCGGTACATAATCCTGCCCGGCGTGCTCCGGTGCTGGCGCGGTGGTGCCGCCGCGCGTTGATGTATTTTCCATTGCAACCTCCCAGGTTCGGGTACTTATCGTTATCAGTCTTGGGGTTCCTGCGGCAGCGAAACGGGCTGCCCTAAGGGGCTGCCTTCGAGACTAGAAGTAAACCGCGGGAGATGTTGCAAACATGTTTCTGATTCGTGCGGGCGCTTATGCTTTGTGGTTTTTAATCGGTTTTTAATTGTACTGCCGGATAGAGCGGATCATCGAGTGTTTGGCGGTTCTGAGATGCGCATGCAGCGCGCACAGCGCGTCCACATCCTGGCGGCTGATGAGCGCGGTAAGAATCGCCATATGCTCCTCCAGCGCGACGATGTTGCGTTGTTTCAGGTCGCTTTCATCCCACTGATAATGCGAGTGAAAAATCACAGAGATAATTTCCAGTGACTGGTTGAAAAACGGGTTGTTGGCGGCGGAGAGAATCAGCGTATGCATCTCTTTATCCAGCGCGGCAAACTGGCGGTAGTTGCTGGCGATGGTGTCGCGCAGCGCGCGATGACGATCCAGCAGATCGCGCGCCTGCACCCAGCGTTCATCACCGGCGGCGAGGTTAAGAAAGCGGGTCAGCGCGTGCGTCTCCAGCATTTCGCGCAGTTCAAACAGCTTTTCGGCGTACTCCTGATCGAATTTCTTCATTCGCCAGTGGCCGCGCTTAACCGGTTCCAGCAGGTTATAACGCATAAAGCGCAGCAGGAACTCGCGCACCACCACCGGGCTGACCCGCACCTGCTGCGCCAGCTGCAGTTCGGTGAAACTGTCGCCTGGCATCAGCAAACGCTGGTTAATCAGGTTAAAAAACGCCTGCTCAAAGTGCACCGCCTGTTGGTCGATCGGTGGGCTGAGTACGCTAAACCCATCCTCCTCGCAGGGATCACGCACAATCACGTAGGTCTCAGCCACTTTTTCCAGCACGCCGCGCTGATGCAGATGCTGCAGCGTGTGCCGCACCGTGGTGCGGCTGATATTAAACATCTCGGCCAGCGCTGCCTGCGGGGGCAGCGGCGAGCGCACATGGCGGCGGGCAATGGCTTCCAGCATTTGATTGATGACGTTCTGGCGCAGATTCTGGCTTCGGCTCATACGGCCCTCCGGTTTTTTATGCATTAAAAACCACACAAAGCCCAAAAAAATCGCGCTGACTCACACTTCGTACAGCGCAACCTCCCGCCGCGGTCGATTTTCGCCATAACTGCGTGAACAGCCCAGGAGGAAACGATGACGAACATGAAAACGCTGGTGGTCGCCGAACCGCGCAGCATGGTGTGGCAGCAGCGCAGCGTACCGACGCCTGCCGCGCACGAAGTCCTGATTAAACCAATTGCCGCCGGCATTTGCGGCACCGATATTCACGCCTGGGCCGGCAATCAGCCGTTTTTCTCCTATCCGCGCGTGCTCGGCCATGAGCTGTGCGGTGAAGTGGTGGCGCTGGGCGCGGCGGCGCAGGGATTTCAGCCAGGGCAGCGCGTGGCGCTGATTCCTTACGTGGCCTGTCAGCGTTGCGACGCCTGCTTAAGCGGCAAAACCAACTGCTGTGAACAGATTTCAGTGATTGGCGTGCATCAGGACGGCGGTTTTTGCGAGTTTCTCAGCGTGCCGGACACGAATTTGCTGGCGGTTGACGATGTGGCGCCTGAAGCAGCGGCACTGATCGAGCCCTTTGCCATCAGCGCCCATGCGGTGCGACGCGCGGCGCTGGTCGCCGATGAGCAGGTGCTGGTGGTCGGAGCCGGACCGATTGGCCTGGGCGTCGCGGCGATTGCCGCCGCAGCCGGTGCACAGGTGGTGGTGGCCGATACCAGCGCTCAGCGGCGCGCGCACGTTGCGCAGCAGTTGCAGCTGGCGACGATCGATCCGCTGGCCGATGATTTTATCGCCGCGCTGCGTGCAGAGTTTGGCGGGCGGCTGGCCGCGAAAGTGATTGACGCCACCGGCAGTCCGGCGGCGATGAACAGCGCCGTGCAGCTGATTCGTCACGGCGGCACCATCGTGTTTGTCGGCCTGCACAAAGGCGATCTGGTGATCCCCGACACCGAGTTTCACAAAAAGGAGACCACGCTGCTGGGCAGCCGCAACGCCACGCGGGAAGACTTCGACAAGGTGCGCACCCTGATGGCCAGCGGTCAGCTGCGGGCCGATATGATGCTCAACCGCCATTACGACTTCTCGACGCTGGCCGAGACTTTTGAGCCCGGGGTGATCAACAACCCTGAGCTGATCAAAGGCGTCATCCATTTCGCCCGCTAGAGAGAGTGTCAGGCGCGCAGCGTGGCAAAAAAATGTTGCCGTACCGCCTCGGCGTCGACGCCCAGACACAACCGCTGGGCGCGCAGGCCGGCGAACGGATCGTCGCGCGAGGCGAGAGTGCTCACGCGCTGCAGCGTCTGGCCGCGGCTGATGCCTTCGGTCACCACGCGCACCGGCGCTGTTGTCACGCTGAACGCCTGCGGCAGCGCCAGCCATGACAGCGTCAGGGTATCGTGCAGCGCCATGCCATCAAACCCCTCTTTTTGCAGGCTGTAAGCCAGATAAGGCCGGCAGATGGCACTCAACACCGGCTGATTCAGCTGGCGCACTTCCTCTCCGCTGATCAGCACCTTGTGCGTCACATCCAGCGGCAGCATCACCACCGGCAGCGCCGAGGCCAGCACCTGATCGGCGGCATGCGGATCTTTCCAGATATTGAACTCGGCGAACGGCGTCACGTTGCCGGCGTGGCCGTCGGTGCCAAACGCGCCGCCCATGATCACCAGCTCTTTCACCAGCGGAATGATGTCTGGCGCTTGGTTGATGGCGCAGGCGATATTGGTCAGCGGCCCGATTGCCACCAGGGTAATCGCGTGCGGCTGCGCGCGTACGCTGTCGATGATGAACTGCACCGCGCTTTCGGCGACATCGCTATACGGGTTATCGTAGGCATCGCCGAGACCGTCTGCGCCGTGCAGGGTGGCCGGTGCGGAAGGGGCCAGCGCCAGCGGACGCGAACAGCCACGATACACCGGCGCGCTGATGTTCATCTTTGCACAGAACAGCCGGGCGTTTTTTACCGCCTGGCCAACCGCGACATTACCAAACACCGTGGTGATGCCCAGTAGCCGCTGCGTGCGCGCCGCATACGCCAGCGCAAAGGCGTCATCCACGCCGATATCAGTATCAAAAATCAGGGTACGCATCGGAATCTCCTTGCTGATGATGTCTGCCACGGTAAAACATAATCGTTCCCGACGATACGCTGACGGCAGGTGAATATTGTCACCTCCGCCGCGCCAGCGTATTATCGTGCCTCTGAGGTGATGGCGTGCCACCTTACCCAACCGCCCTCTGGTTACAGACGGCTGATGACGCCTGACAACTTGCTTATCCCTGCGCGGGAGACGGCGGTGTGTCAGGTGTAGTTTCTGTCCTGCCGCGGCCCTGCGCGTATCTCAATTCAGGAGCTCCAGACTATGCTGAAGTCGCTGTTCGCGGTCATGATCGGTGGTGCCATCGGTTGCACGCTGCGCTGGCTTATCTCTTTGCGTTTCAATACGTTATTCCCCAACCTGCCGCCAGGTACGCTGATCGTTAATCTGGTCGGTGGCTTTATTATTGGCGCGGCAATGGCGTGGTTTGTGCGCAATCCGCACATCGATCCCGTATGGAAACTGCTGATCGTCACCGGCCTGTGCGGCGGGCTGACGACGTTTTCGACCTTCTCGGCCGAGATCGTGGTGTTGCTACAATCAGGAAAATACCTGTGGGCAATGTCGAGCGTGATGGTGCATGTCATCGGTTCATTGCTGATGACCTTTGCCGGTTTCGCCGTGGTGAACCTGCTGGGCTAAACGACACGCTTGAAATCACCCTTGAGAGGGGGATACTGATCAGGATGCTGTGCGGGTGGCGCACAGCCTCTGTCACCGCTTTATCCGGACGATTAAGGAGCTGTTGATGTCTGCAAACCCGAAATTCCTTAACCTGGTGCTGTTAAACGGTGAATCGGCGCATAAGCTGCAGGCGGCGCGTGCCGCTGGGTTCGATCAGGTTGAAATATGGCGGGAAGAGGTTACTGAGCACACGGCGGCGCTGGCCGCGCAGCTGAACCTGGGCTTTACCAATCTGCAGGTGCTGCGTGACTTTACCGGCGCGCCGGACAGCGAACGGCTGCAAAAGCGCGCCGAACTGCGTGATTTCATTCGCGTCGCGCAATCGCTGGGCTGCGATACCATTCAGGCGCCGGCAACCACGCGCGAAGACTGCGTTGCGGAGCGCATTGATGAAGATCTGCGCTGGCTGGCCTCGGAAGCCGCGCGCTATAACATGCGCATCATGTATGAACCGATGGCGTGGTGCAGCGTCGACAATACGCTGCCGCTGGCGTGGCAGCGTTTGCAGCGGCTGGATCAGCCCAATATCGGGCTGGTGGTCGATCTGTTCCACATCTGCGCACGCGGTGGCGATGCCTCTCAGCTCGACGGCATTCCGGCCGACCGCATTTATGAAGTGCAGCTGTGCGATATGGCGCAGATGCCACCGCAGGAAAAGCAGGCGCTGAGCGACTATGCGCGCCATCAGCGCTTACTGCCCGGCGACGGCATCATTGAAGTGGAACGCTTTGTCGATAAGCTGAAAAGTGCAGGCTATCGCGGTCCGGTGGGCATCGAAGTGTTTAACGATCGCCTCAAAGCACAGCCGCCGGAAGCGGCCGCGCGTCAGGCGTGGCAGGCGCTGCAGCGCTACTGGCCTTAATCCTGCAGGCACTGGGCGATGTAGGCCGCTGCCTGCATCGCGCCGTGGCTGGAAATGGTGTGACCGGTGACGGGTTCATACTGTGCGGTGACCGCGACGCCCGCGCTCTGCAGGCGCTGCGCGGCGGAGACGGTTTCGCTAAACGGGATGACCTCATCGGCTTTGCCGTGAATCAGCAGCGCGGAGGCATGCGGCGGCGGCGTGAGCGCCTCGTCAAAGGCCAGGCGACCGGAGAAGGCCACCACACCAGCCAGCGGATAGCGTCCGGAGGCCAGCGCATCCAGCGCCATGATCGAGCCCTGCGAGAATCCCACCAGAATCACCTTTTGCCACGCGCCGGCCATCGCGTGCTGCGCCATCAGCTGCTGCAGCGTGGCGTCAAAGGCGTCGCGCGCAGCCCGTACGCGTGCCGGACGGTTTTCCGGCGTGATGCCGGTCAGGCTGAACCACTGATAGCCCATGGCGTGTTCAAAGGGAAAGGGCGCATCGGGCGCGGCAAATGCCACGTCGGGCAGCAGCGCTGACCAGTGTTGCCCCAGCACCGCCAAATCCGCGCCATTACTGCCGACGCCATGTAAAAACACCACTAACGCTTTTGCCATTGCCCTGCTCCTTAAAAACCGTAGTCCGCCAAATCCGGTCCCGCTGGCACGATGCCGTTGGGATTCAGCGCTTTAATCGAATAATAGCCCTGTTTGATGTGGTCGATGTTCACCGTTTGCCGCACGCCGGAGACCGCCAGCACACTCTTCAGATAACGATCGAGCAGCGGGTAATCGCGCAGGCGGCGCAGGTTGCATTTGAACAGGCCGTGATAGGCGACGTCAAAGCGTATCAGGGTCACGAACAGGCGGATATCGGCCTCGGTCAGTCGTTCACCCAGCAGAAAAGTGCGGCCATCTTTCAGCCGTTGCTCCAGCTCATCAAGCTGCTCAAATACTTCATTAAACGCCTGCTGATAGCTCACCTGGGTGGTGGCGAAACCGGTGCGATAAACGCCGTTATTGAGACGCGGATAGATCGTTGCGTTCAGCGCGTCGATCTCCGGGCGCAGATCCTCAGGGTAGAGATCGAGCCGGTTGTCTGCCAGATCGCCAAAGCCGCTGTTGAACATGCGCAGAATATCCGCCGACTCATTGTTAACGATGGTCTGGGTTTTTTTATCCCACAGCACCGGCACGGTGGCGCGCCCGGTAAAGTCGGCGTCGGTGCGGGTATACAGCTGGTGGAGATACTCAGCGTTGTTCAGCGGGTCGCGATCGGCACCGGGATAATCGCCGAAGCGCCAGCCCTGCGCGCCAAGCTGCGGCTCAACCACCGACACGCTGACAATCTGCTCCAGCCCTTTCAGGCTGCGCGCAATGAGCGTGCGCGAGGCCCACGGGCAGATCAGCGCGACGTACAGATGATAGCGATCCGGCTCGGCGGCAAATTCGCTGCTGCCATCGGCGCTGATCCAGTGACGAAAGCTGGAAGTCTGGCGTACAAAGCCACCCTGTTTATCGGTGGCCTGAACCGGATGCCACTCTGCGCTCCACTTACCGTTTACCAACATCGCTCTGCTCCTCTGAAGTGATGTCAGCAGCTTACCCTGCTGCCGTTATGCTGATAATCCGGGCAAAACGGCTTTGATTGTTTCCAGAATGGAAGGAATCAGCCGGGCGGATGCAGGCGGAAGTGCTCGGCCAGAAAGTCGATCAGCAGGCGGGTTTTCTGCGCCAGGTGGCGCGCGGGCGGATACAGAGCAAACAGGCCCATGGCTGGCGGCGCAAAGTCCTCCAGCAGCGTGACGATTTCGCCTCGCTGCAGCGCCGGTGCAGCGATAAAACCGGGCAGACGCGCAATGCCGAGGCCGGCCAGCGCCGCCTGCAGGCAGGCTTCGGTGTTGGAGAAGCACAGGCGGCCGCGAATCGGCATGCTGACGCTGTCGCCGCACGGCGTGACGAACGGCCAGTGCCACGGATCGCGAAAGTTGGTGTCGCTGATGCACTGATGCGTCGCCAGGTCGCGCCAGTGCTGCGGCGTGCCGTGCTGCAGCAGATATCCGGGCGCGGCGGCGAGGCGAATCGGCACCTCGCCCAGACGGCGCGCAATCAGGCTGCTGTCGTCCAGCTTGCCGATGCGGATCGCCATATCGAAGCCTTCATCGACGATATTCACGGCGCGGTCGGAGAAGTTGACGTCCAGCTCAATCAGCGGATAGTGACGCGCGAACGCCACCAGCACGCTGGCCAGCACCGCGGTGCCGAAGGTGCCGGGTGCGCTAATCTTCAGGCGGCCGGTGGGTGAGCGGGCATTTTCCTGCACCGTGGCATCCAGCGCGTCGAACGCCTCCAGCAGGGTTTTCACCCGCTCGTAATAGGCGCGGCCGATCTCGGTGGGCGACAGTGCCCGTGTGCTGCGCTTGAACAGCTGCACGCCAAGTTGCTGCTCCAGACGCGACACCAGCTTTGACGCCTGGCCGCTGCTGGTGCCGAGCCGGGCGGCGGCACCGGCAAAACTTCCGACTTCGAGTACGGCGACAAACATGCGATCACAATCAAGACGATCCATGGCATTTCCTGCAAGGGAAAAGGGTGAGTATACACAGACGACGTGAAAAATCGTGGCACGGGCCGCGACAGCAATGTGCGCAGCATGGCGCAACGACCCGCTTTACATTCAGTGCGCCGCACCTTTCGCACGGCGGCAAAACCTGCTGAACTAGGCGTTCGCCTTAAGCTGGCCGGGAGCCACCAATGCCTTTGCTTCACCTGTCATCGCTGGCGGAGATCACCGCTGCCGAATGGGATGCGCTGTTACCTGACAATCAACCTTTTTTGCGTCACGCCTTCCTGCTCGCGCTGGAAGAGAGTGGCAGCGTGCGCGCGGAAAACGGCTGGCAGCCGGATCATCTGCTGTGGCGCGAAGACGGCAGGCTGCGGGCAGCGCTGCCGGGCTACCGTAAACGCAACTCGTGGGGCGAATATGTGTTCGATCACGCGTGGGCCGATGCCTGCCAGCGTGCCGGTATCGCCTATTACCCCAAATGGCTCGGCGCCATTCCGTTCAGCCCGGTGACCGGCGCGCGGCTGCTGGGCGACGAGACGGCGATTATCCCGATGCTGGAGGCGCTACCCGATGCGTTGCAGCGGCACGGCTTAAGCGGGGCGCATATCAACTTCACCACGCCGCACGCCAACGCGCTGCTGGCAACCCAGCCGGACTGGCTGGCGCGCCTCGGCGTGCAGTATCACTGGCACAATCGCGGCTACCGCGATTTTCACGACTTTCTCGACACGCTGATGTCGCGCAAACGCAAGCAGCTACGCAAAGAGCGCGAACAGGTGGCCAGCAGCGGCTTTGCGTTTAACTGGTATCGCGGCGATGAGCTGCGTGAAGATCAGTGGGATTTTGTGTATACCTGCTACGCCAACACCTACGCGGTGCGCGGCCAGCGACCTTATCTGACGCGCTCCTTCTTCAGCCTGCTAGCGGAGCGGATGCCGCAGGCGATTCGCGTGGTGATCGCCACGCTACAGCAGCAGCCCGCCGCCATGGCCTTCTGTCTGGTGGATGACGACACGCTGTATGGCCGCTACTGGGGCTGTCTGGCGGAGTTTGACCGGCTGCACTTCGAGACCTGTTTCTACCAGGGCATGGATTTCGCCATCGCCGAAGGGCTGCAGCGCTTTGATGCCGGTGCGCAGGGCGAGCATAAGCTGGTGCGCGGCTTTGAACCGCAACTCACCCACTCCTGGCACTATCTGTGCCATCCGGGGCTGCGTGATGCGGTCGGGGATTTTCTGCAGCAGGAGCGGGCAGGGGTACGCGCCTGGGCACAGGAAGCGCGCGACGCCCTGCCTTACCGGCGCGGCGATTAATCGACGCCGACAAATCCGCCGGTCTGATGCTGCCACAGGCGCGCGTACAGCCCGCCGTGCGCCAGCAGTTCGCGATGGTTACCCATCTCAACAATGCCGCCGTTCTCCAGCACCACCAGCCGGTCCATTTTCGCGATGGTCGACAGGCGATGGGCGATGGCGATCACCGTTTTGCCCTGCATCAGCGTCTCCAGGCTCTCCTGAATCGCCGCTTCCACTTCCGAGTCGAGCGCCGACGTGGCTTCATCCATGATCAGAACCGGCGCATCTTTCAGCAGCACGCGGGCGATGGCAATACGCTGGCGCTGGCCGCCAGAGAGTTTGACGCCGCGCTCGCCGACGTGCGCATCCAGCCCGGTGCGGCCCTGCGGATCGGAGAGCAGCGGGATAAACTCGTCGGCGCGGGCGCGCACAATCGCCGCCTGCAGCTCGGCTTCGCTGGCATCCGGGCGACCGTACAGCAGGTTTTCGCGAATCGAGCGGTGCAGCAGCGACGTATCCTGGGTGATCATACCAATCTGACTGCGCAGGCTCGCCTGCGTGACCTGCGCGATGTCCTGATCGTCAATCAGAATGCGCCCGCCGTTGATGTCATACAGCCGCAGCAGCAGGTTCACGAGGGTCGATTTACCGGCGCCGGAGGGGCCAATCAGACCGATTTTCTCGCCAGGCTTGATGTTGAGATTCAGGCGGTTAATCACCTGGCGGCCGCCGCCGTAGTCAAAACGCACATCCTCAAAGCGGATCTGGCCGCGCGTCACCTGCAGCTTTTTCGCCTGCGGCGCATCCTGCACGCTGAGCGGTTGCGCAATGGTATTCAGGCCATCCTGCACCATGCCGATGTTTTCGAAGATGCCGTTCACCACCCACATGATCCAGCCGGACATGTTCACCAGGCGAATCACCAGCCCGGTGGCCAGCGCGATGGCGCCTACGCTGATCAGCGACTGGCTCCACAGCCACAGCGCGAGGCCGGAGGTGCTGACAATCAGCAGGCCATTGAGCGTCGACAGCGTGATATCCATGCTGGTCACCATGCGGCTGGCATGCTGGGTTTTGTCGGTCTGTTCCTGAATGGCGTCGCGCGCGTAGCGTTTTTCCAGATCGTTATGGGCAAACAGTTTCAGGGTAGCGATGTTGGTGTAACCGTCAACGATGGTGCCCATCAGCTTAGAGCGCGCCTCGGATGACACCACCGAGCGCTGCTTAACGCGCGGCACAAAGAAGCGCAGCGACAGGCTGTACGCCACAATCCAGACGATCAGCGGAATCATCAGGCGCCAGTCGGCTTCCGCGAACAGCACCAGTGAGGTCACGGCGTAAATCACTACGTGCCAGATGGCATCCACCAGCTGAACCGCCGAGTCACGCAGCGAGTTACCGGTTTGCATGATGCGCTGGGCGATACGGCCGGCAAAATCGTTCTGGAAGAAATTGAGGCTCTGCCGCAGCACATAGTTGTGATGCTGCCAGCGAATCATGCTGGTCATGCTGGGGTTAATGCTTTGATGCACCAGCATATCGTGCAGCGCGATCACCACCGGCCGCAGCACCAGCGCCACCGCCGCCATCCACAGCAGAATCGGCCAGTTATCGCTGAACAGCGTAGCGGGCGTGGTGTGATTGACCAGATCGATAATACGGCTGAGGTAGCTGAACAGCGCCACTTCGATCAGCGCCTGCGCCAGCCCGACAATCAGCAGCGCGACAAAACTTGGCCACACCTGACGCAGATAATAGAGGTAAAACGGCCACACGCTGGCGGGTGGGGAATCGGTGGGGGCATCCTGAAAAATATTGATAAAACGTTCAAAACGACGATACAACATAAGGCCACTCTTTCCGATCGGTGAGAGTTAACAGCTTAGTGCAACTGAACAGGGATTATCGACATGGATTTGCAGATTCGCGGACGCGAACCGGGCGATGCCGCCGCCTATCAACGTTTATACAGTCATCCCGAGGTGTATCGCTGGACCACGCAGCTGCCGTTTCCCAGCGTCGCCACCTGGCAGAAAAAATTCGAGCGTATGGACAGCGAAGGCTATATCGGTTTTGTGGCGGAAATCGACGGGCAGATGGTGGGCGAGCTGACGCTGTTTACCGAACAGCGGCCGCGTACGCGTCACAGCATCAGTTTTGGTATTGGCGTCGATCCGGCGTTTAGCGGTCGTGGCATCGGCGAGCGGCTGATCCGCACGGGTATCGACTATGCCTTTAACTGGCTGGGCGTGATTCGCGTTGAGCTGGAAGTGTTTCACGACAACCAGCGCGCGCTGCGTCTGTATCAGCGCCTGGGCTTTGAGCAGGAAGGCGTGAAGCGCAAAGCCTGCCTGCGCGAGGGCGAGTACCACGACATTATCGTCATGGCGATACTGCGCGAGTGATGGTTGCGGTCGTAAACCCACTGTAATGAATCAAAGAGTAAACATCGTGATGCTGTCGCACTACTGATTGGCCAAAATGGAATTTTTTCAAACGGAGATGCGTTTTATGGATGAAAATGATGGATTGAAAATTGCTGTATCGCCTGTGCACATGGCGGCTGTGCTATCAGACAAAAATATCAGCGAAGGAGAAACACTCAGCAATCGTCTTTTTGGTGGACTGGGACTTATCGGTGGTGTGGCAGAAATGTTCGGTGCTGGTGCTATGTGCGTGGTTCCAGAACCCACGATGTTGACCAAAGCTGGTTGTATTGTTGTCGGTACACATGGACTTGATACCATACAGGCCTCATTACGACAGGTCTGGACAGGTCGCAATGTCAGCACTGATACGTATCATTCAGCCGTGAAGCTCGCAAAAACCTTAGGGGCGGATAGCCAAACCGCCCTACATGTAGGCATGACGGTGGATGTTGCGATTCCCATGAGTTTCGCGTTTGCGGCAGGAGCCGTGCGCGTTGCTGCTGTTCGCTCTGGTCGCATCAACCTGGCGGTTCATGAAGCGCTAGCGGGCAGCACTGGCGGACACACGCTTGAACGCCATATTGGTAAAACAGCTGAAGAGTTAGTTGCCAGGCTGGAACGCAGGCCCTCTCTTTACGCGACCAGTAGCTTCAGGACAGTGAATGAGGCGGAGCAGCTAATTAGTCAGGTAATCAGGGACAATAGCCACCAGATAGAAATGTGGGTAAAACATCTCCCTCCCGGAATGAATGCCAAAATGGAGCTGGAGAGAATTTTTGCCACTCAGACAGGTATCATGATTCGTCGTGGTTCCCCGGACGTTATTCGCTGCTATAGGGTTCGGCTGGTGCTTCGTTTTGAGCAGTGGCATGGAAAACCCTATTTTATTCTTACTGCGTTTCCTAAGGCCTGACATGAACCGTTCAAATTTCAATGAGCTAGGCTGTTTCATTACGATATATTTTGGTCAGGACTATGACCTTATAGATGATAGTGATGAAATCGAGCCAAAAATTGATGCGTTTTTACGCAACGAGCATCCCGCCAGTTGGCAGGGGCTAGCGGCGGATATTGATCTTTTTTTGAGTGAAAGTTCGGATCCAGAAACGACATTCGAAGCGTATTTTCAGGACGAGTTTGATCCTCATTTATGGGGCACCACTGCTGTCGATTTTCTGCATAGGGTACGCACAAACCTACGCAAAGCGCTGGCTGAACAATCCGATCAGCTCAGCTAAGACTGCTGGAAGTGGCCCCACCATCTGAACTACGAATAAGGTCGCCATAAATGGCGACCCTACAGGTAGCCCGTAGGGTGCGCATTGATGCGCACCAGGCAGCTCAGCTCGCCATAATCGCGCCCCGGCAGTGTCCGCCTGCTACTGGCTGCGCTCGACGTATTTTTGCATATTCTCTTTGGTCACCAGCTCGAACGGGATCCACACGTGTGAAGCCACTTTCTCGCCTTTAATCAGCTTCTGCGCCACGTCTACCGAGGTTTTACCCTGACCGATGGCGTCCTGAAACACTGTCACCTGCATCTTATCCTGCGCCAGAGCCTTCAGGCCGTCCGGCGTGGCGTCGATGCCGCCCACCAGAATCTTTTTATTGCTCTTTGCCAGCGCCATTGCCGCACCAATCGCCATCTCATCGTTATTGGCCGCGACGATATCGATCGCTTCACCGTTGCCAATCCAGTTGAGCATCAGGTCCATGCCTTCGTTGCGCGCATAGTTTGCTGGCTGCTTCTGTACCACTTTCATGCCCGGGTATTTCGCCACCACCTGCTCGACATCTTTGGTGCGCTGCAGCGCGCCGGCATCGGTCAGGTTGCCGATCATGATCGCCACGTTACCTTTATAATTCGCCAGTTTAGCCAGCGCCTCCATTTGCAGCGTGCCGGATTCGCGTTCGTCCGAACCAACAAACACCACGCCGGGCGGCAGGGTTTTATCGCCTGGCGTGCGGTTGACGTACACCAGCGGAATTTTCGCCTGCTGCGCCAGTCGGGTCAGCTGTGGTGTGCTGGCAGAATCCACCGGATCGACGATGATGGCATCCACGCCTGCGCTGATAAAACTTTGCACCTGGTCGGTCTGGCGGCCGACGTCGCCGCGCGCATCTTCAAACTGGGCATCCAGCCCGCGCGCTTTGGCTTCTTTATCAATGGCATGACGAATAATGGTAAGGAAGTTCTGGTCAAAATAGGCCATCGACACGCCGATCTTCTCCGCCAGCGCGGAAGCAGAACTGGTCAGCAGGCCAAGTAACAGTATCGCCTTGAGGGTTTTCATCGCAGACTCCAGAGTAAGCTGTTTATTAGAATAAATTTTTCATTGGTGTTGAAAATGGCTCAATGAAATCATTTTCAGCCTACGAGCCGGCAGCAGAGCTGGCAATCTGCTGCTTCGTAATTTGCTGTGCAGCGCACAATTTGCCCGACGCGCATGGATGCTTTGCCTGCTCATAGTGATCGCGCAAACTCTTTTCTCAGCGCTGGCGCACATTCCGCGGCGAAAGCCAGCACGGATTAAAGATTTTGTGCGCTACCGCACCCGGCTTTGTGTCAGCGACCAAAACCCGCGCCGTTTCGCCGCGCGGATTCCTTCATTCGCACAATGACCAGAGCAACACTGGCTTTCTATAGTTGCTGAACAGGGAAATCTGCGCGGTATTCCTGACCATCATCGCTTCGGGGCAGGATGCTCCTCCATCAAGGAATTCAGCCTATGTTGCAACGCAAAAACCGCAGCCAGAACAGCCACGTGCGTATCTGGATCCTTTGCCTGATTCTGTTCCTGTCAGTGGTCGCTTATGCCGATCGCTCGATCCTGTCGATCTCCGGCTCGGCGATCAAACAGGAGTTTGGCCTGTCGGCGATCCAGCTCGGCCTGATCCTTTCGGCCTTCAGCTGGGCGTATGTCATCGGCCAGATCCCCGGCGGATTGATTCTCGATCGCTTCGGCACCAAAAAGGTCTACGGCCTGACGCTGGCGCTGTGGTCGGTTTCGACCCTGCTGATGGGATTTGTCGGTGAGTTTTCCAGTGGCATGACCATGGCGCTGACGCTGATGTTTGCGCTGCGCTTCGCGCTGGGCCTGATTGAGGCGCCGAGCTTTCCCGCCAACGCCCGCGCAGTGATCATGTGGTTCCCGGGCGCAGAGCGCGGACGCGCATCGTCGCTGTTTGCCTCGGCACAATACTTTGCCGTGGCGATATTCTCACCGCTTTCCGGCTGGCTGGTGTCGCGTTATGGCTGGGAATGGCCATTCTTTGTGCTTGGCGGCATCGGCGTGCTGGCGGTGTTTGTCTGGGCGGGCTATATGCGCAGCCCGCGTCAGCATCCGCACGTTTCCGCCAGCGAGTTGCATTACATTGAACAGGGTGGCGCGCTGGTGGATATCGACGCCACACACAAGCTGCGCGCACGGCCGCCGGTCAGCAAAGCGATGTTCAAAACATTGCTCACCAACCGCATGCTGTGGTGCGCCTACCTCGGCCAGTATTGCACCATCGCGCTTAGCTACTTCTTCATTACCTGGTTCCCGATCTATCTGGTGCAGGCGCGCGGCATGAACATTCTGGATGCCGGTTTCGCCACCATTGCACCGGCGCTGTTTGGCTTTCTGGGCGGTATCAGCGGTGGCTATATCTCAGATAAGCTGCTGGCGCGCGGCTGGAGCCTGTCGTGGGCGCGCAAAACGCCGTACATCGTTGGCATGCTGATGGCCGCCTCGCTGATTCTGGCGGCGGTGATCCCTTCCAACGCCGGCATTATCGCCATCATGTCGTTTGCCTTCTTCGGCAAAGGCGTGGCGGCGGGCGCAGGCACCTGGACCGTGGTCAGCGATACGGCACCCAAAGAGGCGGTTGGCCTCGCCGGCGCGATCTTCAACGGCATCGGCAACATGGCAGGATTTATTACGCCGCTGTTGTTTGGCGTGATCGTTGGCCTGACCGGCAGCTACAGCATTGGCCTGGTGTTCGTCGGCGCGCACTGTGTCGTCGCGGCACTGCTGTTCCTGCTGGTGATGGGCCCGATTGAACGCGTAGGCGATCGGCACAACGCTGCCGTTGCCACAGAAGAGAAAACGGCGCAAAAGGCTGGCATTAAAGTGGCTTAATGCACTGCGCGGTAGCGGCGCAATTTATTGCGCTATGCATAAACGTTCCTGCCTGACCCGACCAGTCACGCCGCCCTGAAGATTTTTTGCTCAGCTGCCGATATCACTCCTTACCATCCACTGATATTAAGGAGCGATATCGTGATAAAGCTGATTACCGTTGACGAGCTGCGGCCAGGCATGTTTATCCACAAGCTTGAGGTCTGGTGGATCAAGGACAAACGCATTCGCAACCAGATGCTGATCACCGATAAGCGTCAGATCGCCCTGATCCGTAACGAGGGGATCCAGCAGGTATGGATCGATCCCGAGCGGTCGGTGCGCGCGCCTGCCACGCCGCAGCCGAAAAAAGACATTCCGCAGACGCCGTTTTTCCGCGAGATGGATCAGGCGCAGTGCATCTTCAACCAGGGCAAGCCGCAGGTGCTGGCGATGTTCAACGAAGCGCGCATGGGGCAGGGCCTCGATCTTGCCTTTACCCTTGAGCTGGTCGATGAAATTGCCGGATCGATTACCCGCGAGCCAACCGCGCTGCTCAGCGTGGCGCGGCTGAAAAATCATGATGATTACACTTACCTGCACTCCATGGCGGTGTGCGGTCTGATGATTTCGCTGGGCAAGAAAATGGGGCTGGATGAGCAGCAGCTGCGTCGCGTGGGCATGGGCGGATTGCTGCATGACGTCGGTAAAGCCGCGGTGCCGCTGACCATCCTCAACAAGCCGGATAAGCTCACCGACGAAGAGTTTACGATTATGCGCCAGCATCCGATCGTCGGTGCGCAAATGCTGATGGAAGCCCACGCGGATGAAGATTTGCTGGATATTGCGCTGCATCACCATGAAAAATTCGATGGCAGCGGCTATCCGCACCGGCTGCAGGGCGAAGAGATCTCGCTCTACGCACGCATGGCGGCGGTGTGTGACGTCTACGACGCGGTGACCTCCGATCGCCCGTATCGCAAAGGCTGGACGCCGGCGGAGGCGATGCACAATATGCTGAGCTGGCGCGGCCACTTTGACAGTGCGCTGCTGCACGCGTTTGTGCGCACCATCGGTATTTATCCGGTGGGCTCGCTGGTACGGCTGGCCTCCGGGCGTGTGGCGCTGGTGGTGCAGGCCGGGGAAAAATCGCTGCTGAAGCCCAAAGTGCATGTGTTCTGGTCGCTGCATTCGCAGCGCGAGGTCAAACCGGAAGCGCTGGACCTCGGCGACAGCTTCTGCACCGATACCATCACTGGCGCTGAGGACAGCGGCTTGTGGCACAACGTTGACCTGAATCGCATCTGGGCGCTGGAAAGCGCCTGATCTGTCCGCGTTTTTATACTTTCTTTACGCCCGCTCTGCGCCTTTTTACCCCTTCTTTATGCCGCGCCGCGCATGCTTGCTGCACTACAAAATCCTCTGGAGGTTGCTGTGAGTGTGGGCGTGATAGCCGGCATCGTGCTGGTATTTTTATTACTGGGCTACCTGATTTATGCCCTGCTTAATGCGGAGGCATTCTGATGGCGGCGAATGCGTTTTTACTGATTGCGTGCTATCTGCTGGTGCTGATGGTGCTGGCGCAGCCGCTGGGCCGCTTGCTGGCGCTGATGGTGGCGGATAAGCCCCTGCTGGCACGCAGTGAACGCGTGCTGTGGCGTCTGGCCGGCGTTGACGGCGCGGCGATGCGCTGGCCGCACTATCTGCTGGCCATCCTGCTGTTTAACGCGCTCGGCTTTGTGCTGCTGCTGGCGATGCTGATGGGGCAGGGCGCGCTGCCGCTCAATCCTCAGCATCTGCCTGGCCTGAGCTGGGATCTGGCGCTCAATACGGCGATCAGTTTTGTCACCAACACTAACTGGCAGGCGTACGCGGGCGAGAGCACGCTGAGTTACTTCAGCCAGATGGCGGGCTTAACGGTGCAAAACTTCCTCTCGGCGGCAACCGGTATTGCGGTGGCGTTTGCGCTGATGCGCGGTTTTGCCAACCGTTCGCTGGAAACGCTCGGCAACGCCTGGCGCGACCTGACGCGTATCACCGTCTACGTGCTGTTACCGATTAGCCTGCTGATGGCGCTGTTCTTTGTCAGCCAGGGCAGCATTCAGAACTTTGAACCCTATCATGCCTTCACCACGCTGGAAGGCGCGCAGCAAACGCTGCCGCTCGGGCCGGTAGCCTCGCAGGAAGCGATCAAAATGCTCGGCACCAACGGCGGCGGTTTCTTCAACGCCAACTCGGCGCATCCGTTTGAAAACCCGACGGCACTGACCAACTTTGTGCAGATGCTGAGCATCTTCCTGATCCCGGCCGCGCTGTGTTTTGCCTTTGGTCAGCAGCTGGGCGATCGCCGTCAGGGCCATATGCTGCTGTGGGCCATGAGCATCATGTTTGTGCTGGCGGTAGTCGCGGTGATGTGGGCTGAGCTGCGCGGCAATCCGCACTTTCTGACCCTGGGCGCCGATAGCGCGATCAACATGGAAGGCAAGGAGACACGCTTCGGCATTCTCAACTCCAGCCTGTTTGCGGTGATCACCACCGCGGCGTCGTGCGGTGCGGTAAACGCCATGCATGACTCCTTCACTGCGCTGGGCGGCATGGTGCCGATGTGGCTGATGCAGCTGGGCGAAGTGGTGTTCGGCGGCGTCGGTGCCGGCTTATACGGCATGCTGCTGTTCGTGCTGCTCGGGGTGTTTATCGCCGGTCTGATGATTGGCCGTACGCCGGAGTACATGGGCAAAAAGATCGATGTGTGGGAGATGAAAATGACCGCGCTGGCGATTCTGGTGACGCCGACGCTGGTGCTGCTGGGTACTGCGCTGGCGATGATGACCGAAGCCGGACGCGCCGGTATGGCCAACCCTGGCATTCACGGCTTCAGCGAGGTGCTGTATGCGGTGTCGTCGGCGGCCAACAACAACGGCAGCGCCTTCGCCGGTCTCAGCGCCAACACCCCGTTCTGGAACCTGCTGCTGGGCTTCTGCATGCTGGTCGGCCGCTTCGGCATCATCATTCCGGTGCTGGCCATTGCCGGTTCGCTGGCGGCGAAGAAAATTCAGCCGGTGGGCAATGGCACGCTGCCGACTCACGGCCCGCTGTTTATCGCACTGCTGGTGGGCACCGTACTGCTGGTGGGTGCGCTGACCTTCGTTCCCGCGCTGGCGCTTGGCCCGGTGGCGGAACATCTGCAACTTATTCAGGGATAACGGAATCATGAGTCGTCAAAAACTGGCGCTGTTTGATGCGGCGCTGACGCGCACCGCGATGCTGGATGCGGTGAAAAAACTCGATCCGCGCGTACAGTTTCGCAACCCGGTGATGTTTCTGGTGTGGATCGGCAGCGTGCTCACCTCGCTGCTGGCCATCGGTATGGCGGCGGGGCAGCTGAACGGCAGCGCCGGCTTTACCGCGGCGGTCGCCATCTGGCTGTGGTTTACCGTGCTGTTCGCTAACTTCGCCGAAGCACTGGCGGAAGGGCGCAGCAAGGCGCAGGCCAACAGCCTGAAAGGGGTGAACAAGCACAGCGATGCGAAGAAACTGGCGGAACCGTTTCACGGTGCGCAGTGGCGGCCGGTGGCGGCCGATACGCTGCGCAAAGGCGATGTGGTGCTGGTGGAAGCCGGTGACATCATCCCGTGCGACGGTGAAGTGCTGGAGGGCGGCGCGTCAGTGGATGAGAGCGCCATTACCGGCGAATCGGCACCGGTGATTCGTGAATCCGGCGGGGATTTTGCCTCGGTGACCGGCGGGACGCGCATCCTGTCGGACTGGCTGGTGATTCAGTGCAGCGTCAATCCGGGCGAAACCTTCCTCGACCGCATGATCGCCATGGTGGAAGGCGCCAAACGCCGCAAAACGCCCAACGAAATCGCCCTGACCATCCTGCTGGTGTCGCTGACCATTGTGTTCCTGCTGGCGACCGCTACGCTGTGGCCGTTTTCCGCCTGGGGCGGCACGCCGGTTAGCGTGACGGTGCTGGTGGCGCTGCTGGTTTGCCTGATTCCCACCACCATCGGCGGACTGCTGTCGGCGATTGGCGTGGCGGGCATGAGCCGCATGCTGGGAGCCAACGTGATTGCCACCAGCGGGCGCGCCGTGGAGGCCGCCGGTGACGTGGATGTGCTGATGCTGGACAAAACCGGCACCATCACGCTCGGTAACCGCCAGGCGACGCAGTTCCTGCCTGCGCCGGGCGTCAGCGAGCAGCAACTGGCCGACGCGGCGCAGCTGGCATCGCTGGCCGATGAGACGCCGGAAGGGCGCAGCATCGTGGTGCTGGCGAAGCAGAAATTTAACCTGCGCGAACGCGATCTCAGCAGCATGGGCGCCAGCTTTATCCCGTTCTCCGCGCAGACGCGCATGAGCGGCGTCAACGTACAGGATCGCCTGATCCGCAAAGGCGCGGTGGACGCGGTACGCCGTCATATTGAAGCCAGCCACGGCAGCTTCCCGGCTGAGGTTAATGCCCGGGTGGAAGAGGTGGCGCGCGCCGGCGGTACGCCGCTGGTGGTGGCTGAAGGCGCGCAGGTGCTGGGCGTGGTGGCGTTGAAGGACATCGTTAAAGGCGGCATCAAGGAGCGTTTCGCCGAGCTGCGCAAGATGGGCATCAAAACGGTGATGATCACCGGTGATAATCCGTTAACCGCCGCGGCGATTGCGGCGGAAGCCGGTGTCGATGACTTCCTGTCGGAAGCGACGCCGGAAGCCAAGCTGGCGCTGATTCGTCAGTATCAGGCGGAAGGGCGCCTGGTGGCAATGACCGGCGACGGCACCAACGATGCGCCCGCGCTGGCGCAGGCCGACGTGGCGGTGGCGATGAACTCCGGCACCCAGGCGGCGAAAGAGGCGGGCAACATGGTCGATCTTGACTCCAACCCGACCAAACTGCTGGAAGTGGTGCACATCGGCAAACAGATGCTGATGACGCGCGGTTCGCTTACCACCTTCAGTATCGCCAACGATGTGGCGAAATACTTCGCCATCATCCCGGCGGCGTTTGCCGTGACCTATCCGCAGCTCAATATGCTGAACGTGATGGCGTTGCATTCACCGGCCTCGGCGATTCTGTCGGCGGTGATCTTTAACGCGCTGGTAATTGTGTTTTTGATTCCGCTGGCGCTGAAAGGCGTGAGCTATCGGCCGATGAGCGCGGCAGCGCTGCTGCGCCGCAATCTGTGGATTTATGGCGTAGGCGGTTTAGTGGTGCCGTTTATTGGCATTAAAGCGATCGACCTGCTGCTGACGCTGTCGGGCCTGGTGTAAGGAGAAGAGAAATGAGTCAGTTACGTCCGGCTATAGTATTGTTAATCCTGCTTACCCTGCTGACCGGCGCGGTCTATCCGCTGCTGACCACCGGCCTGGCGCAGTGGTGGTTTCCGTCGCAGGCCAACGGTTCGCTGATTGAGCGCGACGGCGCGGTGCGCGGCTCAGAGCAGATCGGTCAGGCGTTCAGCCAGCCGGGCCACTTCTGGGGCCGTCCATCGGCCACCAGCGACGTGCCGTACAACGCGCAGGCATCAGGCGGCAGCAACCTTGCCGCCAGTAATCCGGCGCTGGATAAAGCGGTGGCGGAGCGGGTGGCTGCGCTGCGCGCTGCCAATCCACAGGCGCCGGCAGCGGTGCCGGTGGAGCTGGTGACCGCTTCAGGCAGCGGCCTGGATCCGGATATCTCCCCTGAAGCCGCGCTGTGGCAGGCACCGCGCGTTGCGGCAGCGCGCAACATGACGCTGAAAGACGTCGAGGCGCTGATTGCGCGCAACACCGAGCGCCCGCTGCTGCCGTTTATCGGCGAAGAAACGGTGAACGTGCTGCGGCTGAATATGGCACTGGATGATTTGCAGGGATAGTTTCAAACCGCGCGAAGAATCGCGCCGCTACAAAAATGTGCACATACCGTAGCGGCGCAATTTATTGCGCAATGCCACATTGGTGCACGCGATAAAAATGGACCTCGCATGAACGACGAATTACCGCGCCCCGATCCCGATGCCCTGCTGCTCAATCACAGCGACAGCCATCGCGGTAAACTGAAAATCTACTTCGGCGCCTGTGCGGGCGTAGGGAAAACCTACGCCATGCTGCAGGAGGCGCAGCGCCTGCGGGCGCAGGGGCTGGACGTGCTGGCTGGCGTGGTAGAAACCCACGGCCGTGAAGAGACCGCCGCGCTGCTGCAGGGGCTGGCGGTGCTGGCGCGGCGCGCCACCGGTCGGTCGCGCCATGCGGAATTCGACCTCGATGCCGCGCTGGCGCGCCATCCGGCGGTGATCCTGATGGATGAACTGGCGCACACCAACGTGCAGGGCTCGCGCCATCCCAAGCGCTGGCAGGACATTGAAGAGCTGCTGGATGCCGGTATCGACGTGATTACCACCGTCAACGTGCAGCATCTGGAGAGCCTGAATGACGTGGTAGGCGGCGTCACCGGCATTCAGGTGCGCGAAACCGTACCCGATCCCTTTTTCGACAGCGCCGACGAAGTGGTGCTGGTGGATCTGCCGCCGGACGATCTGCGTCAGCGGCTGAAAGAGGGCAAAGTGTATGTCGGCGACCGCGCCGAGCGCGCCATCGAAAATTTCTTCCGCAAAGGCAACCTGTTCGCGCTGCGTGAACTGGCGCTGCGCCGCACGGCCGACCGGGTAGACGATCAGATGCGCGCCTGGCGCGATCAGCAGGGGCGCGACAAAGTGTGGCACACGCGCGACGCGATTCTGCTGTGCATCGGTGACGACACCGGCAGTGAAAAGCTGGTACGCACCGCCGCCCGTCTTGCTGCCCGTCTCGGCAGCGAGTGGCATGCGGTGTATGTGGAAACGCCGCGCCTCAACCGACTGCCGGAAGCGCAGAGGCGCGCCATTCTGCGCACGCTGCAGCTGGCGCAGGAGCTGGGCGCGGAAACCGCCACGCTGTCCGACCCGGACGAGGCGCGCGCGGTGCTGCGCTATGCGCGCGAGCACAATCTCGGCAAAATTGTTACCGGCCGGCAGCCGCAGCGGCGCTGGCGACGCGACAGCTTTGCCCAGCGTCTCGGCGAGCTGGGGCCGGAGCTCGACCTGCTGGTAGTGGCGCTGGATGAGCCGGTGCGCGATGTGCCAGCGGCCCTGAGCGGCCAGCGTGCCAGCAGCGAGAAATGGCGGCTGCACCTGCGCGGATGTCTGATGGCGATCGCGCTGTGCGTGCTGGTGACGCTGATTGGTCGCTGGTGGCTGGTGGAGTTTGATACCGCCAACGCGGTAATGATCTATCTGCTGGCGGTGGTGCTGGTGGCGCTGCGCTTTGGCCGCTGGCCGTCGGTATTCGCCACGGTAATCAATATTCTGGCCTTCGACCTGGTGTTTGTGGCCCCCACCGGCACGGTGGCGGTATCGGATCTGCAATACCTGGTGACCTTTGCGGTGATGCTGGCGGTCGGGGTGATTGTCGGCAATCTCACCGCCGGCGTGCGCTATCAGGCGCGGGTGGCGCGCTACCGTGAACAGCGCGCGCGCCATCTGTATGAGATGGCGAAATCGCTTGGCAGCGCGCTGACGCCGCAGGATATCGCTGCTACCAGCCAGCGCGTCATTGAGGTGACGCTGCAGGCGCGCAGCCAGCTGCTGCTGCCCGACGAACAGGGTGAGCTGCAGTCGGCGGGTGAAAGCACCATCGGGACGCCGCCCGACCTCGGCATCGCCAAATGGAGCTACAGCAAAGGGCAACCGGCCGGTGCCGGCACCGATACGTTACCGGCGGTGCCGTACCAGATTCTGCCGCTGAAAAGCGGGGCACACTGCCGCGGCCTGCTGGTGGTTGAGCCGGACAACCTGCGCCAGCTGATGATTCCCGAACAGCAGCGGCTGGTGGAGACCTTTACGGTGCTGATTGCCAACGCGCTGGAACGCATGGCGTTGTCGCACAGCGAAGCCGCGTCACGGCTGGCCGCCGAGCGCGAGCAGCTGCGTAATGCGCTGCTGTCGGCGCTGTCCCACGATCTGCGCACGCCGCTGACGGTGCTGTTTGGCCAGGCTGAGATGCTGATGCTGGACCTCGCCAGCGAACAGTCAAAATACGTTGGCCAGGCCAATCAGATTCGCGAACAGACGCTGAGCACCATCCGGCTGGTGAGCAACATGCTGGACATGGCGCGCATTCAGTCCGGCGGGCTGAACCTGCGCGAAGAGTGGGTGGCGCTGGACGAGGTGATTGGCGGCGCGCTAAGCAGCATGGGACCGTCGCTGAAAGGGCACGACTTCACGCTGGATTTACCGCCGGAGCTGGTGCTGATCAAAGGCGACAGCGCGATGCTGGAGCGGGTGTTTACTAACCTGATCGAAAACAGCCTGAAGTATGCCGGCAATGCCGCGCAGCACGGCATTCGTGCCTGGCGCGATAAAACCCGGCTGGAGATCGCCGTATGGGATAACGGACCGGGCATTGCGCCGGAGAATCTGACGCGCATTTTTGACAAGTTTGCCCGCGGCGACAAGGAGTCGGCCGTGCCGGGCGTCGGGCTGGGGCTGGCCATCAGCAAAACCATTATTGAGTCGCATCGCGGACGCATCTGGGCGGAAAACCGGCCGCAGGGCGGGGCGGTGTTTCGCCTGTCGCTGCCGCTGCCGGCCGCGCCTGAAATTTCTGAAGAAGCACTGAAATAACTTCACATAAGTTCGGTTATACTCGATGGCTTGTCTGTTGATAAATGGGAACTTATGGAACGTTTTACCGAAAACCTGATGTATGCATCGCGCTGGCTGCTGGCACCGGTTTACATTGGACTTTCGCTGGGGCTGCTGGCGCTGACGGTTAAATTTTTTCAGGAAATTTTTCACCTGCTGCCCAACATTCTCAGCATCGCGGAAAACGATCTGATTCTGCTGCTGCTGTCGCTGGTGGACATGACGCTGGTCGGTGGCCTGCTGGTCATGGTGATGCTGTCCGGCTATGAGAACTTTGTCTCCAAGCTGGATATCGATGAAAGCAAAGAGAAGCTGAGCTGGCTCGGCAAGATGGATTCCGGCTCGCTGAAAAACAAAGTGGCAGCTTCGATTGTGGCGATCTCATCGATTCACCTGCTGCGTATTTTTATGGATGCGCGCAACGTCGCCAACGAAAAGCTGATGTGGTACGTGATCATCCACCTGACCTTCGTGCTGTCGGCCTTTGTGATGGGCTGGCTGGATAATATGTCGAAGGTTGAAAAGAAATCGTGACCTTTACGCACGAGCTGACCGATTACATCAGGTGCGCATCAATGCGCACCCTGTAAAAACCGCAGTGCCCCGTAGGGTCGCCATTCATGGCGACCTGGCCAGTTGCCAGGTGCGCATGAATGCGCACCCTACAAAAACCCGAATGGCGACCTGGCCCTTACCGCACCGGCTGCGTGCCGGTCAGCTGCGGCATCACGTCCCTGATCATCGCGAAAAAATGCTGCAGGCGGGCCGGATAATAACTGGCCCACGGGTAGGTCAGCCACACCGGCAGCGGCGGCGCCTGCCACTCGGGCACCAGCTGCACCAGCGCGCCGCTGGCTAAATCCTCCTGCACCACCCATGACGACACAATCGCGGCGCCCATGCCCGCCAGCGCGGCTTTACGCACCGCGTACAGGCTATCGCTGGCGAGGCGCGGGGCAATCGCCAGGTTGATCGGCTGGCCGTCGCTGAGACGCTGCAGCGCAATTTCGTTACGATAAAAACTGGTCAGCGCCAGCCACGGCAGCTGCGTCAGCTGGGTAACCTCTTTCACCGGCGCATGAGCCGCCAGCAGCGCCGGTGCCGCAACGACAAAGCGCGGCACTTCCGCCAGCAGCACCGCCACCACCGACGGATCGGTGGGCGCGCCGACCTGAATGGCGCAGTCAACGTTTTCACTGACAAAGTCCGGCGTGCGGTCGTTGAGCATCCACTCCACTGCCAGGCGCGGATAGCGCTGCAGATAATCCATCAGCGGTGCAATCAACTGATCCTGACCAAATGCATGCGGCGCACGCACGCGCAGGGTGCCGATCGGGTCGTCATTCGCGCCGGTTAACTCATCTTCCAGCGCGTGCCAGGTCGCCACCAGCTGCCGCGCCTGGGCATAGCAGCGCTCTCCGTCATCGGTGAGTTTCAGCGCATGGGTGGTGCGTAAAATTAGTTTCAGGCCGAGCCGCTGTTCCAGCGCCTGCAGACGGCGACTCACGGTGGGCTGGGTGGTGCCGAGCTGCGCCGCGGCCGCCGACAGCGAGCCGCTTTCAACAATGCGGATAAACGTCTGCATCAGTTCGATGCGGTCAACGCTGGTGAGTGTGCTCATACGTACCATGCATAACAGTTCTGTGTCGTAGCAGTCTACCGCGTATGGCCGCAACGCGCTTTAATAAGCGCATCATCACGGGGGAAAACCACTATGTCTGCCATGTCTCAATCTTCTGCCATGCCTGCTGAAAAGCTGCCGGCACCGCTGGTGTTTACGCTGGCGGCCGGTGCCGGTCTCAGCGTGGCATCGATTTACTACAGCCAGCCGATGCTGGATATCATCAGTAAACAGTTCAATGTGGGCATTGGCAGCGTTGGTATGGTACCGATGCTGACCCAGGCCGGTTACGCGCTGGGGATTCTGCTGCTGGCCCCGCTCGGTGACCGCCACGATCGCCGCACCATCATTCTGGTTAAAGGCTTGCTGCTGGTCGCCGCGCTGCTGCTGTGTGGCTTTTCCGGCGGCATCAATGCGTTGCTGATCGCCAGCTTTGTTACCGGATTAACCGCTACCGTGGCGCAGGACATAGTGCCGGCGTCGGCGGCGCTGGCTCCGGAGCGCAGCCGCGGCAAAACCGTCGGCACGGTGATGACCGGGTTGCTGGTCGGCATTCTGCTGTCGCGCGTGGTGAGCGGCGTGGTGGCGGAGTATCTGGGCTGGCGCACCATGTACATGATGGCGGCGGCGGCGGTGCTGCTGAGCAGTCTGGCGCTGTGGCGCGCGCTGCCGCGTTTTACGCCGGGCACCACGGTGAGCTATCCGCGTCTGCTGCTGTCGCTGGCGCATCTGTGGCAGCATCACCAGACGCTGCGCCGTGCGGCGCTGGCGCAGGGCCTGCTGTCGGTAAGTTTCAGCGCCTTCTGGTCTACCCTGGCGCTGATGCTGAGCGATCGCTTCCATCTCGACAGCGCCGTGGCAGGGGCCTTCGGTCTGGCCGGTGCCGCCGGGGCGCTGGCCGCGCCACTGGCGGGCAGTTTTGCCGACCGCATCGGCCCGGCGCGTGTCACCCAGTATGGCGCCACGCTGGTGATGGTGTCGTTTGCGCTGATGTTCCTGCTGCCGGTACTGCCGGTGCCGGCGCAGCTCGGCCTGATTATCCTCAGCACCATCGGCTTTGACCTTGGCGTGCAGGCCACGCTGGTGGCGCATCAGACGCTGGTCTACAGCCTGGCGCCGGAAGCGCGCAGCCGCCTCAATGCGCTGATGTTCACCGTGGTGTTTATTGGTATGGCGACCGGCGCGGCGCTCGGCAGCCTGGCGCTGGCCCATTTCGGCTGGAATGGCGTGGTCAGCCTTGCGACGGCTGCCGCTGTGCTTGCGCTGCTGATTCGTCTCGCCAGTCGCCATCTGCAAAACTAATTCACGATCCTGTGCCAGGCTTAAAGGAGAATGTTATTTAAAAACGGAGCGTTATGAACTTCCTGGCCTGGACCGCCCTTACTGGCGGTCTGCTACTTTTGATGTCACTGGCTTCCGGCTGGATTCACCGGGGGCCGGTGACGTCGTTTGGTCTCTACCTGATCGCGGGCATTCTGTGCGGCCCGTGGATGCTTAATCTGCTGCAAATCGACATTATCGGCCACGCCGAGCTCGCCGCCCATATCACCGAAATCACCATGGCCGCCTCGCTGTTTATCACCGGGCTCAAGCTGCGTCTGCCGATGAGCGCGCACGCGTGGCGCGTCGGGCTGCGGCTGGCTTTTCCGGCGATGCTGCTGACCGTCGGCGGCATGGCCTGCCTGATTCACTGGATTACCGGCTTTGGCTGGCCGCTGTCGCTGGCGTTTGGTGCCATTGTTGCCCCGACCGACCCGGTGCTTGCCAGCCTGATCTCCGTTAACGATGCGCGCGATGACGATGCGCTGCGCGTGGCGCTCTCCAGCGAGGCCGGCATGAACGACGGTTCAGCGCTGCCGCTGCTGATGCTGGCGCTGCTGCTGATGCATCCGGGCGCCTTCAGTCTGCAGCTGCTGGGCGGCTGGGCAGCGCGCGATGTGGTGTGGGCGATTGGCGGCGGGCTGGCGATTGGTTATCTGCTCGGACGGCTGATCGGCCAGCTGGCGACCCATCTGCGCAGCGCGCATCACGATGTGGCCCCCAATGATTTCCTCGCGCTGGCGCTGATCGCCCTGAGCTACGCGGCGGCGCAGTCGGTGGATGCGTCTGGCTTCCTTGCCACTTTTGCGGCAGGCGTTGGCTTACGCCGCGCCGAGCTGCGCGTGACCAAACGCTTTCCACTGGAAGATTTACCGGAAGAGAAGCGCTACCTGCCGGCAGAGGTGCTGGTCAATCCTAACCAGCGCCTGAAGCAGGGGGGCGGCAGCCCGGTAAAATCGGTCGGCCTGGTGGTCGGCGATGCGCTGTCGTTTGGTGATACTATCGAACGCCTGCTGGCGGCAGCGATGATGGTGGTGCTGGGCATCACGCTGGCGCATCACTGGAATCTCACCGGCATCGGCCTGGCGCTGCTGCTGTTTGTAGTGGTGCGACCGCTGGCGGTATGGCTGACCACCTGGCGCTGCGAGATGCCGTTTATGCGGCGGATGCTGATTGGCTGGCTGGGGATTCGCGGCATCGGCAGTATCAATTATATTGCTTATGCCTGGGTGCACGGCCTGCAGGGCCCGCAGGCGGAACAGATGATGGACATGGCGCTGACGCTGGTGGTGTGCAGCATTGTGCTGCACGGCATCACGGTGACGCCGCTACTGAACTGGCGTGCTGCCCGGCAGGCGGCACGCGCGCAGCAAGACGAAACGTGATTTCTGGAAATAACGGGAGTTTATTATGAAAGCATTGCTTATCGCCCTGGTAGGGCTGTCGCTGTCTGCCAGCGCGCTGGCGGATGATACGGATGCCGACGCGCAGGAGAATATCTACGCCAGCCAGCTGTGCCACATTGTTAGCGGGGAGCAGAAAACCGGTGACATGCAGAGTTACACTGAGAAAATGAAGTCACAGCTGGCGGCCAGCCAGTCACCGTCGGCCATGAACAAACCCTCCTTTAACGAGGAAACCGCGCAGGAAGTGGTCAACGGCTGGCTGGAGCTGGGCGAAGAAGAGCGGGCGAAGCTGCGTCACGATCAGCAGCAGTGCGAGCAGACGGTGATGACTCAATTCCAGCAGCAGGATTAATTTTCCCTTCTCTTCGTGAATACGCGCCTTTTCTGGCGCGTTTTTTTATGGCTTTTTTGTACGAAATGCGTACATTATCGCCAGATTGAAACAGGACCTGCATCACATAATGAGACGCCGCCTTCGGGCTGGCGCATTTTCCATACCGGCTACTGGGCAAGATGATTACACGGCGTCGTTTTCTGTTGGCTAGCGGAGCAACCGTACTCTCCATGACGGCGGGCAAACTGTTTGCCCGGGATGACATTATTCCGCTCTGGCCGGACGACCCACCGGGTGGCGGCGGTCCGTCTGGCCTGCTGAAAGTCAGCGCTAACGGTTCGTGGACCAATATCGTTTCTCCCGCCATTCAGCGCTTTCGTCCGGAAAATCCCAACGGCGAAGCGGTGATCGTTGCGGCTGGTGGTGGCTACCGTTTTATCGGCATGGGGCGCGAAGCCTGGCCGGTCGCGCGCTGGCTTAATGCCAACGGGTATACCGCCTACGTGCTCAGCTACCGTCTGCCGGGTGAAAAGTGGCAGGCCGGCAGACTGGCGCCGCTGCAGGATGCGCAGCGCGCGATTCGCATGGTGCGCGCCATGGAAAACAAGGTGCACCTGCTGGGCTTTTCGGCCGGCGGCCATCTGCTCGGCATGGCGGCAGCGCGGCCTGACTTCGTCACCTATTCACCGCAGGATTCGCTGGATGACATCCGGCCAACCGCAGACAGCGTCGGGCTGATTTACCCGGTTATCACCCTTGAAGCGCCGTATCAGCACACCCGTACTCACCAGATGATCGTGGGCAATGACGCCACGCCGACCCAGGAAGCCAACTGGTCAGTGCAAAATTACGTCACCCGCGCCTATCCGCCAACCTTCCTGGCGCAGGCGGAGGACGATCATACGTCCAACCCCCACAACACCGAGCTGATGCGCGACGCCTGCCGCCGTATGCGCGTGCCGGTTGAGCTGATTGAACTGAGCAGCGGCGGCCACGGCTTTGGCCTCGGTAAAGCCGGCACCCCCGCCGCGCTGTGGGACCAGGCGTATGTCCGCTGGCTGGATAAGCTGGGTTAAGGTGTCATGGGCTGCGGTCGCCATGAATGGCGACCCTACAACAGTGTGGCGCGCTGTTTTGTAGGGTGCGCATTCATGCGCACCTGGTTCACGTCAGATTAAAATACCGGTCCGGCTGGCTCGCTGCCGGCAGCGGGAAATCGTTGTTCATCGCTTTCAGATTGCGTTCGATATTCACGCACAGCGCGTCCAGCGGCAGATGATTGGGCGCGGTGCCGAACGGATCTTCCAGCTCCTCCGCCAGCGACTCCAGCGACAAAAAGGTATACGAAATAAACACCGACACCAGCGGCGTCATCAGGTGCAAATCCGCCACCAGCGCGAACGGCAGCAGGGTGCAGAACAGATACACCGTGCGGTGCAGAATCAGGCTGTAGGCGAAGGGAATCGGTGTGCTGGCCAGCCGGTCGCAGCCACCCAGATACGCCGACAAATGGTTAAGGTTGTCATCAATACTCTGCCAGACGATATCCGTCACTAAACCCTCATCACGCCGCTGCGCCAGCCATTCGCCCATGCATAACATGATTTGTGAGGTCGGCATCGGATGGCCGAGCACCGCGGCGTGCCACGCGGGCGGCAGCAGCCGCTGCAGATCGGCCTGGGCATCGGTTTTACGTAGCCGGTGTTTCAGGCTCCAGCTAAACGCCAGCTGCAGCCCGATAAACTCCTGCACCTGTTCCGCACGCAGTCCGCGCAGCGTTTTCACCTGGCGCAGCAGCGAGCGCTGAGTGATGTGCATATTTCCCCACAGCGTGCGCGCCTCGATAAAGCGTGCGTAGCTGGCGTTATTGCGAAAGCCAAGAAAGATGGCGATCGACACGCCAATCAGGCTGAACGGTGCGGTGGTCAGGTGAATGCCGAGCGTGGAATACCAGGGATAACCCAGAATGGCGATCACTGACATCAGCAGGTTAAGCGACAGGCGGAACGCAATGCGAGAAAGCACTGAGCCGTGCCAGTCAAACAACCGGAGAAACCAGTGTTGATGAGGACGTAGGATCATTTTGCGATGGTGTTTTTTATGATTTTGTCGCCACAGATTACGCCCGTCGCAGGCGCAGAATCAACGCCGGTGATCCGCTGTTTTACCAGCAAAAACGCTGCGCTTTGGCTAATTAATCTATTTAAATCAAGCTTCTAAAAACGCTTTGAACAAGTTGTAAAATTCTTTGCGTTATCTCTTTGTCCGCGCTTTCTCTAAAGTTTATTCCAGCAGCACAACACACAAATTTAAAACCACTTTAGAGGAAACTATCATGTCTAAACTCGACCTGCTTGACCCACAGAACTCAACCCTGATCTTCATCGACCACCAGCCACAGATGGCGTTTGGTGTCGCCAATATTGACCGCCAGCAGCTCAAAAATAACACCGTCGCCCTGGCGAAAGCGGGGAAAATTTTCGACGTGCCGGTGATTTACACCTCGGTAGAAACGGAAAGCTTCAGCGGCTACATCTGGCCAGAACTGCTGGCGGTGCACCCGGAATCGAAGCCGATTGAGCGCACCTCCATGAATTCCTGGGAAGACGCGAAATTTGTCGAGGCGGTAGAGAAAACCGGCCGCAAAAAACTGATCATCTCGGCGCTGTGGACCGAAGTGTGCCTGACTTTCCCGGCCCTGATGGCGCTGAAAGCCGGTTACGAAGTGTATGTGGTGACCGATACCTCCGGCGGCACCAGTGTTGATGCGCACGAACGTTCCGTGCAGCGCATGGTGCAGGCGGGTGCGGTGCCGGTGACCTGGCAGCAGGTACTGCTGGAGTACCAGCGCGACTGGTCACGCAAAGAGACCTACGATGCGGTGATGGATCTGGTGCGTGAGCACAGCGGTGCCTACGGCATGGGCGTCGACTACGCCTACACCATGGTGCACAAAGCGCCGCAGCGTCAGGGCTGATTCAGCGGTGATGCGGCAGGCGGGTTTTTAATGCGTCGATAAACAGCCGCAGCGCCATCGACTGATGCCGGTTCGGCGGGAACCACAGCGCGATTCCCGCCGACTGAATGCGCCAGTCGGCCAGCAGCTCCACTAATTTCCCCTGCTGCAGTGCCTCGCTAACATACAGCGAAGGCACGAACGCAATCCCTGAACCGTTGATGGCCGCGCGCGCCATCAGCGCGTTATTGTCTAACGTCAGCGTACCCGGCACGTCAATCTCCAGGCTTTCTTCCGCTCGCTGATACTCCCAGCGATAGCGTTTGCCCCCGGGCAGGCGATGACGAATACACTGCTGCTGCAGTAAATCCTGCGGCTGACGCACCGGCGCGTGCGCCGCCAGATAGTCGGGCGAGGCTACGGTAACGAAGGTCAGCGGGCCGCCGAGCGCAATCGCCACCATATCCTGCGGCACATCTTCAATCAGACGGATGCCGGCATCAAACCCGGCGGCGGTGATATCTACCAGCGCGCCCTGGGCGGAGAAATCAAGCTGAATACCAGGATAGCGCGCGCTGAACTCGGGCACCACCTGATCCAGTAGCAGGCCAATCACCACATCGCTGGCGCTGATGCGCAGCGTACCGTACTGCTGCTGGCGGCTCAGGCTGACGTCGTGCAGCACCTCATCCATCTGATTGAGCAGCGGCGCGAGGCGCTGTAATAGCTGCTCACCGGCGTCGGTCAGCGACACGCTGCGTGTGGTGCGCTGAAACAGCTGCACGCCGAGGTTATGCTCCAGCGTTTTCACCAGGTGGCTGAGCGAAGAGCGCTTCAGGCCAAGCAGCTCGGCGGCGCGCCGAAAGCTGCGCTGCTCGCCCAGCGTTTTAATCGCCTGCAGTTCGTGCCAGGAAGGGCGTTTCATTGGTGGTATTTCCTCACCAGGTCATGTGCGATTGGGGAGATTATGACCACCAGTAAAGCGATCTATCATCAGGTTTTCAACATGAGGAGCGCAAAATGAAAACCTGGTTAATTACCGGTGCCAGCAGCGGACTGGGCCGACTGATGAGTGAACGTTTACTTGAGCGTGGCGATCGCGTGGTGGCAACGGTGCGCCGCGAGCAGGCACTGGCCGATTTGCAGCAGCAATATGGCGATCGGCTGCTGGTGATGCGGCTGGATCTGGCCGAAACGGCCAGTATCGCACCGGCCATCGCCACCGCCTTTGCCCGCGTCGGGCGTATTGATGTGGTGGTAAGCAACGCCGCTTACGGTCTGTTTGGCGCGGCGGAAGAGCTCAGCGACGCGCAGATTGCACGCCAGATCGCCACCAATCTCACCGGCTCGATCCAGCTGATTCGCGCCGTCATCCCGCATTTGCGCCAGCAGGGCGGTGGCCGCATTGCGCAGATCTCGTCCGAGGGCGGCCAGGTGGCGTATCCCAATTTCAGCCTGTATCACGCCAGCAAATGGGGCATTGAAGGTTTTGTCGAAGCGGTGCGCCAGGAAGTCGCCAGCTTTGGCATCGAGCTGCTGCTGGTGGAGCCGGGCCCGACCGTCACCAACTTCGCCAGCGGGCTGGATATCGCCGCGCCGCTCGACGCCTATCGTGACAACGCATCCGGTCAGTTGCGTCGGGCGATTGAAGCGGGTGACTTTGCTATATTGGGTGATGCCGGAAAATGCGTGACGGCCACGCTGGCGACGCTGGATCAGGAAACGATGCCGCTGCGGCTGGCGCTCGGCAGCACGGCCTATCAGCACATCGAGGCCGCGCTGGAAGCCCGGCTGGCAGAACTGCGAACGCAGAAAGCGCTGGCGTTTGGCGCGGATGCGTAAGTCTGTCGCTGTGGCAAAATCCTGACCGGGAAACCGGCATCAGAACAGCAGGCTGTGCGCCGTGGCGCGCAGCGCAATGCCGAGCAAAATGCCGGGCACGGCGAAGCGGAACAGGCGCGGAAAACGGCTGGAGAGCCCGAGGAAAATGCCGATGCCGGGCAGGTCGAAGGTCTGAATCAGCAGGCCTGCCGAGGCGTTGATGTTGTGCGCACTGTACTGCCCCTGTTCGACCAGACCGGCAACCACGCCGTAATAGGCGGTGCCGCCGGCCAGGCATTTGGTCAGCGCGGGCAGCACATACACCTCGGCGATATGCAGTTTCTGTAACAGCGGTGCCAGCAGCTGCGTCAGCAGCTCAATGGCGCCGGCACTCTTCAGGATGCCCACCACCGACAGCGAAAGGATCAGCATCGGCAGCGAACCGAGCGCGAGGCGAATGGCGTCGGCACCCGAGGTGTTGATGATGGCGATCAGCCCCGGCTTCGCGTCGCTGTTCTCCACGCCCTGGTCTTCATCGCGCAGCGCGACGTCGGAAAGTTTACGGGCAAAAAAGTGATAGGTTGAGGCGGCCGCCAGCACGCCACCGCTGATGGAGAACAGCAGCGCGGCGCTCCAGTTGAGCCCGTCAGGAATCAGCGGATAAAAGGCGTTGGCCTGGCCCATCGCAAACAGCATCGCCAGCGTGGCCGCCATGTGGCGGTCTGACGTGCCGCGCTTCTCCATGATCGCCAGCGCGGCGAGCGGTGCGGCAAAACTGACAAAATTTAACTGGATGAGTGCGAACAGCGCCAGGCCGGTAATCCCCAGCGGCTTCAGTAACGGCGTGGCGTGGCGCACGACAAAATCCAGCACGCCTTTCACTTCGAGGTATTTCATGATGAATAGCATCACCACCATGATGGGAATCAGGGTGTAAAGCGCGACGTCGACCGCGGCTTTGCCCGACTCCATAATTATGCTGATGATATTCACGTGCTGACGTCGTCCCGTAACCGCAAAACGCTGGCCGCCGGGCCAGCAAAGCAAAAATCATAGCGGGTATGCGCGCTGTTGAGTAGTCAGCAAACAAAAAAGCCCCCAGGCGGGGGTTATGGTGATGGCGCGGAGGCGGTGTTAGCGCATGGTGACGAACTCTTCCGCCGCCGTCGGGTGAATTGCCACGGTGTTGTCGAAGTCTTTTTTGGTGGCACCCATCTTCAGCGCCACCGCAAAGCCCTGCAGCATCTCATCCATGCCGTTGCCGATACCGTGAATACCCACAATCTTCTCTTCCGGCCCCACGCATACCAGCTTCATGCGGCACGGCTGACGGTGCTGGGTCACGGCGGTATACATGGCGGTGAACGACGATTTGTACACTTTCACCTGGTCGTCGCCATACTGCTCACGCGCCTGCGGCTCAGTCAGACCGACGGTGCCAATCGGCGGATGGCTGAACACCACGGTGGGAACGTTGCTGTAGTCGAGATGCTCGTCCGGCTTGTTATTAAACAGGCGTTCGGACAGGCGACGGCCTGCCGCCACGGCCACCGGCGTCAGCTCGACCGCACCGGTGTTATCACCCACCGCATAGATGCCTTTTACGTTAGTGTTCTGGAACTTGTCGACCTGAATGTAGCCTTTGTCATTCAGCGCCACACCGGTCACCGCCAGGTTGAGGTTATCGGTGGCGGGCTCGCGGCCAATCGCCCACACCAGGCAATCCACCGTCTGCTGCTGGCCGTTTTCCAGCTGCAGCGTCAGGCTGCCGTCAGCATTCCTGATCACCGCTTTCGGGATCGATTCGGTGTGCAGCGTCGGACCTTCCGCCTGCATCACTTCTACCAGTGTCTCAACAATCAGCGGGTCGAAGCTGCGCAGCGGCGCATGCTGACGCACAAACAGGTGAGTTTCTGCGCCCAGCGCATTCACCACGCCGGCCAGCTCTACCGCAATATAGCCTGCGCCGACTACCGCAACGCGTTTTGGCAGCGCCTCCAGTTCAAAGAAGCCGTCGGAATCGATGCCGTACTCTGCGCCCGGCACCTGTGGATGGCTGGGACGCCCGCCGGTGGCGATCAGGATATGGTCGGCGGTAATGGTCTCGCCGTTCACTTCCACCGTGTGGGCATCGACAAAGCGCGCGAACCCTTTGATCACTTCCACCTGGTTTTTACCCAGCACGTTGTCGTACGAGGTGTGGATACGGTCGATGTAGGCGCTGCGATTTTTCACCAGCGTTGACCAGTCAAAGCGATTAACGGTGGTATCAAAGCCGTAATCCGGACCGTACAGGTGAATTGCTTCGGCGATTTGCGCCGCATGCCACATCACTTTCTTCGGTACACAGCCGACGTTGACGCAGGTGCCGCCCAGCTCTTTCGCTTCGATCAGCGCGCACTTCTGGCCATACATCGCCGCACGGTTAATGGAGGCGATACCGCCGCTGCCGCCGCCAATGGCGAGGTAATCAAAATGTCTGGTCATCCGTTGTGTCCATCTGTTGGAGGAAAACTGGCATAGAGTGTAACGCCGCTTCAGTTACCGGCGCAAAGTTTGCACCTATGTATGTAATAGGGTTGAATGCCGGCAAGGGGTTGGCTTAAAGGAACTTATCATGCACCTGACATTTCTTGGTACCGGCGCGGGCGCGCCCAGCCTGCAGCGTAACGTCACCGCCATTGCGCTGACGCTGTCGAAACGCGGCGAGACCTGGCTGTTCGACTGTGGCGAAGCGACGCAGCATCAGTTTATGCGATCGGCGCTTAAGCCCGGCAAGCTGGAAAAAATCTTTATTACCCATTTGCATGGCGATCACATCTTTGGCCTGCCAGGGCTGCTCACCAGCCGTTCGATGGCGGGCCTGACCGAGCCGATGACGCTGTACGGTCCGAAAGGATTGCGCCAGTTTGTCGACACCGCGCTCAGCCTGAGTGGCTCTTATACCGGCTATCCGCTGGAGATTGTTGAGATCGAAGCCGGTCCGGTGCTGGATAACGGTGAGTTTCGCGTCACTGCTTATGCGCTAAACCACGTGGTCGAGTGCTATGGCTACCGCATCGAACAGCATGATAAGCCGGGCTTCCTAGACGCACCGCGCCTGAAGGCGGAAGGCGTGCCGCGCGGCCCATGGTATCAGGATCTGAAACAGGGCAAACGCATCACGTTGGAAGATGGCCGCGAGATCAACGGCGCCGACTATCTTGGCCCGGCCACCAAAGGCAAAGTGCTGGCGATCTTCGGCGATACCGGCCCCACCGAGGTGGCGTTGCAGCTGGCGGCGAACGCCGATGTGATGGTGCATGAAACCACGCTGGAAGCGGCGATGGCGGAAAAAGCCAACGGGCGCGGCCACTCCACGACAGTGCAGGCGGCCAGCGTGGCACAGCGCGCTGGCGCAAAACGCATGATCGCTACGCACTTTAGCTCGCGCTATTTGTCACAGGATCGGGAAAGGCTGCTGGCTGAGTGCCAGTCGGTGTTTCCGGCCACCGAACTGGCGCATGATTTTGCGATATTTGAGGTGTAGCGCTTATTCCGGCACGATTTGCGTCACGCTGTAGTGACCGGTGCCGGCGGGCACCAGCTTCTGGTGCAGCCACGGCAGCAGCTCTTCCATCTGCGCTTTCAGCTTCCACGGCGGGTTGATGACAATCATCCCGGACGCGGTCATGCCGCGCTGATCGCTGTCCGGACGTACTGCCAGCTCGATCTGCAGAATATTTCGGATGCCGGTGGCTTCCAGATCCTTCAGCATGTGCTTGATCTGCTGGCGCAACACCACCGGATACCACAGCGCATAGACACCGGTGGCGAAACGTTTGTGACCTTCCTGAATGCCTTTCACCACATCCTGATAATCGCTTTTCATTTCGTACGGCGGGTCGATAAGGATCAGGCCGCGACGGGTCGGTGGCGGCAGTTTGGCCTTCAGCTGCTGATAACCATCCGCGCGTTCAACGCGGGCGCGCGCATCTTTACTGAACTCACTGCGCAGCAGCGGGTAATCGGTCGGATGCAGTTCGGTGAGCTGCAGCTTATCCTCGTCGCGCAGCAGATGGCGGGCGATCAGCGGCGAGCCAGGGTAATAGCGCAGCGTACCGGTTGGGTTAAGGTTGCGAATCGCCGCCAGATAGGGCTTCAGCAGCGCCGGTGCGTCCGGCTGTTGCCAGATACGCGCAATGCCTTCCAGATATTCGCCGGTACGTTCGGCGTGCTCACCGCTCAGCTGGTAACGTCCGGCACCGGCGTGGGTGTCCAGATAGAGGAAAGGTTTCTCCTTCTCCATCAGGGCGGTGAGGATCAGGCTTTCAACGGTGTGTTTCAGCACGTCGGCGTGGTTGCCGGCATGAAAACTGTGGCGATAACTCAGCATAAAAAAGAGGGGTCCGCGGTTGGATCAATGAAGTCGAATAGATCGTGTGTGGCGCGATTATAGCCGCGCCGCATAAAAATTGCTGACGTTTTACCATCCGCTTAAGTTTTCAGCGCCCGGGTCGCTTTAGCGGAATGCGACCGGTCTGGTAGAGAACTAATTTCACTTAGGGATAATTCGACTCTCGAAATTTTACCGCAGATTAAGTAAGTTAGTAGCCGAAAACGAAGCGGTCGCGAGCGAAATGCCAGGAATGCGTCTCTGGCAAGGAAACTTTTCGGCCATGGCCGTATAATTTTTTGCTTTAAGCATCCTTAATAACTCCTGGTGACAATAATGAAAAAAATGACTGGTATCGCGGTGGCAAGCCTGCTGGCACTGGCCGGCTGCGCGAAACAACAGCCTGTTCATAGCCTGGTAACGCCGCCCGCCGCCGACGCTCAGCCGATGGCTGAATCCGCTGCACGGCCTGACGGCCAGCCGTTTGTAACCGAAGCGCCAGCCCAGCCGGCCGCTGCCTCGTTCGCTGACGATCGCGCCAGCAACATTCAGCAGTGCCGTAAAGAGCTGGATGCGATGCGCCTCTACAGCCAGGCGTCTTACGACAGCTACCAGGCGGAATTCCAGAAAATTGGCGCGCAGACCAACAAATATCTGCAGATTAAAGATTCGATTGGCGCGGATATTAACGATTTAGTCATGCCGCGCTATCAGTTCCAGATCCGTGAACTGTGCTTCCGCATTAAAACCCGTCTGTCACAGCTGATTATTCGCCAGGCCGGTTAACAATAACGGCGTAAGCCGACCCCTTTTTTAACAGCGCGACAACCTCGCGCGGTGGATGGCTTCATCTCAATTAACATATTGAGATGAGGCCTTTTGTTTTCTTAGCGGCAAGGAGCCGCGACTGGAGGTTTTGATGACACAGCGTCATCTGCTGGCGGTGCTGATTAGCGCGGCCTTACTGCTACCCGGACAGGCCGCGTCAGCGGCTGATGATGACATGCTGCGCGCGTTCAGCGAAGCAGCGCGCACCCTGCCGCCGGCACCGGCAGCAAAACCACAGCCACCTGCAAAACCGGCCGCTAAACCGGCGGCGAAAACCGTCAGCAGGGCAGAGAAAAAAGCCGCAACAGCGCCCGATCACAGTGCGGAACTGACGCGTCTGCGCGCCCGCGTGGCGGAGCTGGAAAAGCTGTCTGCGGCACCTGCGGTGAAAGCGGATGATGTGTTAAAGGCGCAGCTGGCCGCCAGCGACAAAAAACTGGCAGCGCTCAGCGCGGAGAAGCAGCAGCAGGAGAAAAACATTGCCACGCTGCAGCAGGCGCTGAAAGAGGCACAGCAGCAGCAAAGCACCGGCAGCGCCCAACTGATGAAGCAGCTCAACGACGCGCGCGCGGCGGCCACCCAGAGCGCCGACGCGCTGAAGGCGCTGAAAGCGGAAAACGATAAGGCGCTGGCGGCGCTGCAGGCAGAGAGCAAAAAACAGCTCAGTGCCCAGCAGGCCGCAAGTGACAAAAAGCTGGCGGCGCTCAGCGCGGAGAAGCAGCAGCAGGAGAAAAACATCGCCACGCTGCAGCAGGCGCTGAAAGAGGCACAGCAGCAGCACAGCTCCGGCAGCGCCCAGTTGACGAAACAGCTCAGTGACGCGCGCACGGCGGCCACCCAGAGCGTCGACGCGCTTAAAGCGCTGAAAGCCGAAAACGAGAAAGCGCTGGCGGCGTTGCAGGCAGAGAGCAAAAAGCAGCTCAGCGCCCAGCAGGCGGCAAGCGACAAAAAGCTGGCGGCCCTACAGGCAGAAAACAGCAAGGCGCTGGCGGCGCTGCAGGCAGAGAGCATAAAACAGCTCAGCGCCCAGCAGGCTGAGAGCGCCCAAAAACTGGCCGCGCAGCAGACTGCAAGCGACAAACAGCTGCAAGCGTTACAGTCACAGCAGACGGAAAGCGAGAAGAAGCTCACCGCGCTGCAGACGCAGCAGGCCGAGCGCGAAAAACAACTCGCCGCGCTGGATAGCGAAAAACAGCAGCAGGCGCACAACCTGGCGCAGCTGACGCGGGAACTGGAGGCGGCGAAGCAGCAACCGGCCGCCGCGCCGAAACTTTCTGCCCCGAAAAGCGATGCTGAACGCGATGGTTACACGCTGGGTCAGTTCATCGCCAGCAATGCGGTAGTGCAGTTGCAGATGGTCAAAGACATCGGCCTCAGCATCAGTATGGATCAGCTGATTGCCGGCTTAACCACCCAGCTGCAAAGCGGTGATTCGCTGCTTGATGGCGAAGAGATGGCGCGCCGTTACGCCACTATGCAGGCCTCCATTGGCAAAGGACTGAACGCACTGATTGAAAAAGGTTACGCGCAGCTGGACAAGAAAGTGGCGAAGCGTAAAGCGCTGAAGAAAGATCTCGGCATGCAGTGGTTTGCGGTGAAAAGCGTCAAAGGCAAACTGCTGCCGGACCAGCAGGCGGCGGTCAGCGTCCGCGTTACCACTCTGAGCGGCAAGGTAATCAATGATTTTTCGCACGATCAGGTGCCGTTCAACGACAGCCTGCCGCCACTGTTGCAGGAGGGCATGTCGCTGACCGGTAAAGGCGGCGCAGTGGAAGGCTGGGCGCTGGCGAAAGATATTTATGAGCGCGAGCCGCTGCCACCGTGGGTCGCGCCGTATGATGTGATCCATTATCAGCTGACCATCAAATAACCTCTGGCCCGCCGTCTGGCGGGCTTTTTTTTCAACATTGCGCGCTAGATCGCGTCGCTACTGATACGTGCACTTATTGTAGCGGCGCGATTCATCGCGCGTTTTTCTGTCCGCCCTTGCGGGTGGCATTGATTTTCCCCTCGTCTGGCCGCATGTTAGTAAAATTGCGCCGCGCCCCTGCGCGCGGCCCCACTCCATGATGAAAGGACTGCGCTTATGACCAATCCGTTACTCACGCCTTTTACGCTACCGCCTTTTTCCGCCATCAAACCTGAGCACGTGGTTCCCGCTGTAACTGAAGCGCTGAACGACTGTCGCGCGGCGGTGGAGCGCGTAGTGGCGCAGGGCGCGCCTTACACCTGGGAAAATTTAGTCCAGCCGCTGGCGGAAGTGGACGATCGCCTGGGCCGCATCTTCTCGCCGGTCAGCCATCTCAACTCGGTAAAAAACAGCCCGGAACTGCGCGAAGCCTACGAGCAGACGCTGCCGCTGCTGTCCGAATACAGCACCTGGGTGGGCCAGCATGAAGGCCTGTATCAGGCGTATCGCAACCTGCATGAGGGCGAGAGCTACGCACAGCTGGATACCGCGCAGAAGAAAGCGGTGGATAACAGCCTGCGCGACTTTGAGCTGTCCGGTATCGGCCTCGATAAACAGAAACAGAAACGCTATGGCGAGATCGCCGCGCGCCTCTCCGAACTGGGATCGGCTTACAGCAACAACGTGCTGGACGCCACCATGGGCTGGAGCAAACTGATCACCGACGAAGCCGAGCTGGCGGGCATGCCGGAGAGCGCTTTGGCCGCAGCCAAAGCGCAGGCGGAAGCCAAACAGCAGGAAGGCTGGCTGCTGACGCTGGATATCCCAAGCTATCTGCCGGTGATGACCTACTGTGACAACGCCGCGCTGCGTGAAGAGATGTATCGCGCCTATTCCACCCGTGCCTCCGATCAGGGCCCGAACGCCGGTAAATGGGACAATGGCCCGATCATGGCGGAAGAGCTGGCGCTGCGCCACGAGCTGGCCGAGCTGCTGGGCTTTGACTCGTTCGCCGACAAATCGCTGGCGACCAAAATGGCGGAAAGCCCGTCTCAGGTGATCGACTTCCTGAACGACCTCGCTAAACGCGCGCGTCCGCAGGGTGAAAAAGAGCTGGCGCAGCTGCGTGCCTTTGCCAAAAAAGAGTTTGGCGTGGATGACATGAATCCGTGGGATCTCACCTATTACGGCGAGAAGCAGAAACAGCATCTGTACACCATCAGCGACGAACAGCTGCGTCCGTACTTCCCGGAATCACGCGCGGTGAACGGTCTGTTTGAAGTGGTGAAGCGTATTTATGGCATCACCGCCAAAGAGCGTACCGATGTGGATGTTTACCATCCGGATGTGCGTTTCTTCGACCTGTTCGACGAGAGCGGCGAGCTGCGTGGCAGCTTCTACCTCGACCTTTACGCGCGCGAGCACAAGCGCGGCGGCGCGTGGATGGATGACTGCGTCGGGCAGATGCGCAAAGCCGATGGCAGTCTGCAGAAGCCGGTGGCGTACCTGACCTGTAACTTCAATCGCCCGGTCCAGGGCAAACCGGCGCTGTTCACTCACGATGAAGTGACCACGCTGTTCCACGAGTTCGGCCACGGCCTGCACCACATGCTGACGCGCATCGAAGCGCCGGGCGTGTCTGGCATCAACGGCGTGCCGTGGGATGCGGTCGAGCTGCCGAGCCAGTTTATGGAAAACTGGTGCTGGGAGCCGGAAGCGCTGGCGTTCATCTCCGGCCATTACGAAACCGGTGAGCCGCTGCCGAAAGCGCTGCTGGATAAAATGCTGGCGGCGAAGAACTATCAGGCGGCGCTGTTCATTCTGCGTCAGCTGGAGTTCGGCCTGTTCGATTTCCGTCTGCATACCGAGTTTAATCCGGCGCAGGGCGCGCAAATCCTCGAAACCCTGCGTGAAGTGAAAAAGCAGGTTGCCGTGGTGCCGAGCCCGGAGTGGGGCCGCTTCCCGCACGCCTTCAGCCACGTGTTTGCCGGTGGCTACGCGGCGGGTTACTACAGCTATCTGTGGGCCGACGTGCTGGCTGCCGATGCGTATTCGCGCTTCGAAGAAGAGGGCATCTTCAACCGTCAGACCGGTCAGTCGTTCCTCGACAACATCCTGACGCGCGGCGGTTCCGAAGAGCCGATGGAGCTGTTCAAACGCTTCCGCGGTCGTGAACCGCAGCTGGATGCGATGCTGGAACACTACGGAATTCAGGGATAAGCCTGCTTGTGAAGATCGGTTTAGTGGATGAAACAGGCGCCGGAGACGGCGCCTTATTACATTTGGCGCAGCGCTGGGGGCTGGAGCAGGACGACAGCGCCACGCTGGCGCTGGTGCTGACAGCGCAGCATCTGGAGCTGCGTAAAGTGGATGAGCCAAAGCTTGGCGGCATATTTGTCGATTTCGTTTCCGGTGCGATGGCGCACCGGCGCAAATTTGGCGGCGGGCGCGGCGAAGCGGTGGCGAAAGCGGTGGGCATCAAAGGGGATTACCTGCCCGACGTGGTGGACGCGACGGCGGGACTGGGGCGCGATGCCTTTGTGCTGGCCGCGCTGGGCTGTCGCGTGCGTATGCTGGAGCGCCATCCGGTGGTCGCGGCGCTGCTGGAAGATGGTTTGCGGCGTGGCTATGAAGATGCGGAGATCGGCGGCTGGCTGCGCGAGCGCCTGACGCTGCTGCATGTGGTCAGCCAGCAGGCGCTGAGTGATATCACGCCGGCACCGGACGTGGTGTATCTCGATCCGATGTATCCGCACCGGCAGAAAAGCGCGCTGGTGAAGAAGGAGATGCGGGTGTTTCAGTCGCTGGTGGGGCCGGACGAGGATGCCGATGCGTTGCTCGAACCGGCGCGCCGTCTGGCGAAGAAGCGCATCGTGGTGAAGCGCCCGGATTACGCACCGCCGCTGGCCGGCGTCGCCACCCAATCAGCGGTGGTGACCAAAAGCCACCGTTTCGATATTTATCCGCCGTTGGTTTAGGCGGTGCGGCAATAAAACAGGTCGGCATCAATGCCGACCCTACAGCGTTTATGTTCATTGCAGGTTCGCCATTGATGGCGACCGAATCGCACCGTATCCTGCAGGGTCGCCATTGATGGCGACCGAATCCGGTCCCGGCGACCCCACGCCTCGCGGTTATTCCTCTTCCTCGTCGCGCAGCGGCACAATCAGCATATCGATATGCACGGTATTAATCAGCTGGCGCGCTGATGACATCAGCTTGCTCCAGAAATCCTGATGATGGCCGCACACCACCAAATCGACATCGTATTTTTTAATCGCGTCCACCAGCACCTGGCCGAGATCGCCGCTGCCGCTCAGGGTTTCGCTAATCGGATAACCGGCGTTGGTGGAAAGCTCGCGCAGCGCGGTGTGTGTCTCTTCCGAAATACGCTTCTGCATATCGCCGAGGTTGACGTCAATCAGCCCGGTGTAGAGATCTGAATAGTTCACATCAACGTGAATCAGCGAGATTTTTGCATCATAAGGACGGGCCAGTGATACCGCTTTATCAACCAGTAACTGGCTTTCCGGGGAAAGGTCTACTGCAATCAGGATGTGTTTATAAGCCATGATAAAACTCCTTTCTCAAGATTCTGGGGCAACCCGAATTTCTGCCGTTCGGCTGGCGTAATCCTTTGCGCGTAACGGCGATGAAGCGCCACCAACCACAATGTCAGCCACGCAGGCGAATAATTGTTATATCCCGAGTATAGCCAGAGTGGGTAGCAAATGCTGCAAACCGAAGCCCGGCTGTGAGTCAGATCATGGGTTATCGCTTTTTTCGCTCGCGCTGAACGAAAATCATCGCTGGAAAAAATTTAAACAGATCTCCTACACTGAAAATGAGGGCCACTCCCGTCCGGGTAGCGCGCTCAGGTCCGCATAACAAACAACAATGCAATTCGATTCATCTGTGGCTGGCTTATTTCCCGTGGGGCGTCTGCAGCTTTTCCCCGCTGCAGGTAACGTCATTGCGGCTCCAGCCGGGAGGGGAACATGATCAGCACTATCGCGCTTTTTTGGGCTCTGTGTGTGGTTTGTCTGGTGAATATGGCGCGTTACTTCTCATCGTTGCGCTCACTGCTGGCGGTGCTGCGCGGGTGCGATCCGTTGCTGTATCAGTATGTTGATGGTGCCGGTTTCTTTACGTCCCACGGTCAGCCGAGCAAGCAGGTGCGGCTGGTGCGCTATATCTGGGAGAAACGCTATCGCGATCATCACGACGATGAATTTATTCGTCGCTGCGAGCGGGTGCGCGGTCAGTTTGTTCTGACCAGCGGGCTGTGTTTTCTGGTGGTGGTGAGCCTGATCGCCTTAGCGATTTGGCACTGAGAGGGGGAGCGGGTTCTGTCGCGGCGCGCTGTGTTGTATTCGCAACGCATCACGGCAGAACCGTGCAACGCTGAAGCGTTAAATCAGCTTCAGCGCAATCCAGTACAGCGAGCCAGACAGCAAAATACACACTGGCAGGGTGAATACCCAGGCCATTGCGATATTTTTGATGGTGCGGCTTTGCAGCCCACCGCCATCCACCAGCATGGTACCGGCAACCGACGATGACAGAATGTGCGTGGTCGAAACCGGCATCCCGGTGTAGCTGGCGATACCAATCGACACCGCCGCCGTGACCTGGGCCGACATGCCCTGCGCATACGTCATGCCTTTTTTACCGATCTTCTCGCCGATGGTGGTCGCCACGCGGCGCCAGCCAATCATGGTACCGATGCCGAGCGCCAGCGCGACCGCCACGATAATCCATACCGGCGCATACTCGATGGTGCCGAGCAGATCGCCTTTCAGCTTATTGAGGAAGCGCTTATCGTCGGCGCTGGTCTCCGGCAGCTTAGCGGCTTTGTCCGCGGTGTCGGAGATGCACAGCAGCAGACGACGCATCTGACCGCGCTGGTCAGGCGTGAGATCGCTGTAGCTCTGCAGATTACCCAGCAGACCCTGCGCACGGTTAATCGCATCGAGCGCACGGGAGCTATCACAATGGAACTCCTGCGGGCCGCCGAGCGACTCTTCCGGCGTCGGCACCGCCGGTGGCGCCATCTGCACGATGTGCGTCAGCGACTGGCCGTGCTGCTGGTAATACTGCTCCAGATGGTTCACCGCATCGCGCGTACGGGTGATGTCATAACCGGAGGCATTCATATTCACCACAAAGCCCGCCGGCGCGACACCGATCAGAACCAGCATGATCAGGCCGATGCCTTTCTGACCGTCGTTGGCACCGTGCGAATAGCTCACGCCAATGGCGGAGACAATCAGCGCGATACGTGTCCAGAACGGAGGCTTTTTCTTGCCGTCGATCTTCTCGCGGTCAGCAGGCGTCATGTGGATGCGAGCCCGTTTTTTGGTGCTGCTCCAGTAGCGACGCAGCAGGAAAATCAGGCCACCCGCAATGATCAGACCAACAATCGGCGACAGAATCAGGGAGAGGAAAATATTGATGACTTTCGGCAGATTCAGCGCATCCACCACCGATGTACCGGTCATCAGCGCATTGGTGAGACCAATACCGATGATAGCGCCGATCAGCGTGTGTGAACTGGACGCCGGTAAGCCGAGATACCAGGTACCGAGGTTCCAGATAATCGCCGCCAGCAGCATGGAGAACACCATGGCGAGCCCATGCGCCGAACCGACATTCAACAGCAAATCGGTTGGCAGCATATGCACGATGGCATAGGCCACGCTCAAACCGCCGAGCAGCACACCTAAGAAGTTGAACACACCGGCCATCACAACCGCCAGTTGCGCCCGCATCGCACGGGTGTAAATGACTGTAGCGACCGCGTTGGCAGTGTCGTGAAAGCCGTTGATTGCTTCGTAAAACAACACAAACAGCAGAGCAAGAACCAATAACAGGCCGGTGCTTAGGTCAAGACCAGCAAACAGATGTAGCATAAACGTTACGCCATTTTGGAGGACATGAACGCGGCGCATTATCTGCGACAACGTGCGCTATGGGAAAGAAAAATATAGCTCTTTTTTGTCTTAAATTTGTCATCCGGCAGGTAATTAATGGCAAAAAGACCGCAAAATGAGCAAGTTACAATATGACACATTTACGGCAATTTTTTGTCGCTGGCGCGAAAAGCCGCAGATCTCTACAATCAGCGCCTTTCAATCAGGTGGGTTAAGGCAGTGGAAAAGTTTGACGTTATCATTATTGGTGCAGGCGCGGCCGGCATGTTCTGCGCGGCGCAGGCCGGGCAATTAGGCCGTCGCGTGTTGCTGCTGGATAACGGCAAGAAGGCAGGGCGCAAAATTCTGATGTCCGGCGGCGGCCGCTGCAACTTCACTAATCTGTACACCGAACCGGCGGCGTATCTGTCGCATAATCCGCACTTCTGCAAATCGGCGCTGGCGCGCTACACCCAGTGGGATTTCATCGATCTGGTTAATCGTCACGGCATCGCCTGGCACGAGAAAACTCTCGGCCAGCTGTTCTGCGATGATTCGGCGCAGCAGATTGTTGATCTGCTGCTGAAGGAGTGTGAAGCCGGCCAGGTGACGCTGCGACTGCGCAGCGAAGTGCTGAGCGTGGCGCGCGACGACGACGGTTATACGCTGCAACTGAATGGCTCGGCGGTTCGCGCGGACAAGCTGGTGATCGCCAGCGGTGGTTTGTCGATGCCGGGACTGGGGGCAACGCCTTTCGGTTATAAAGTGGCGGAACAGTTTGGCCTGCGCGTCCATCCGACGCGCGCCGCGCTGGTACCTTTTACGCTGCATAAGCCGCTGCTGGAGCAGCTGAACACGCTTTCCGGCGTGGCGCTGCCGACCACCATCACCGCTCAGGACGGCACGCTGTTTAAAGAGGCGATGCTGTTTACCCACCGCGGCCTGTCCGGTCCGGCGGTGCTGCAGATCTCCAGCTACTGGCAGCCGGGCGATTTTGTCACCGTCAACCTGTCGCCGGAGACCGCGCTGGACGATTTTATCGACGTGCAGCGCGCGGCGCATCCCAACCTCAGCCTGAAAAACAGCCTGGCGAAGATCCTGCCGAAGCGGCTGGTGGAAGTGCTGCAGGAGCTGCAGCAGATTCCGGACGTAACGCTGAAGCAGCTTAACAGCAAGCAGCAGAGCGAGCTGGTGACTACGCTGCACCAGTGGCGCGTGCAGCCAAACGGCACCGAAGGCTATCGTACCGCCGAAGTGACGCTGGGCGGCGTGGATACCACGCAGCTGTCGTCTAAGACCATGGAAGCACGTGATGTGCCGGGGCTCTATTTCATTGGCGAAGTGGTGGACGTGACGGGCTGGCTCGGCGGCTACAATTTCCAGTGGGCGTGGAGCTCGGCGTGGGCGTGCGCGCAGGCGGTTTAATCATTTGAATTCATAGTGGTTTTTCCCTCACCCTAACCCTCTCCCGCAAGCGGGAGAGGGAACTGACCGGTGCCGGTTGGGGAGAGGGAACTGGGCGGTGCCGGTTGAGGAAAGGAAACTGGGCGGTGCATGCCTTTCACACTTTCCACCCGCTGCGCCTTCCCGGTTAACGAATGTGACGCACTGCCTTCCCCGCCGGCAGGGGACCACTCCCTCTCCCGCTTGCGGGAGAGGGCCGGGGTGAGGGCAAACCCAAACCCAAACGACTAAGAATCTCCCCCATTTGTCAGACTGCACTGACCGGCGCGTAGGCCTGGTCTCATTAACCTTAAACCTGCCAGTCCTTAAAATAGCCTGAGGCCAGCCGGTCAGCACAGGGGAAGCGCAGGGATGAAAGACGCATACATGGATTGGTTTATTCACCACTTTATTCAGCCGCCGCGCCAGGCGCGCGTGCGTTTGCTGGCTTATACCGGCGGGCCGGTGGCCGCGCATCAGCTGGCGAACAGCCTGCCGCGCTGGCTCAATAACGATGTGCAGCACCTGCGACGCGGCATGATGCGCGAGTACCGGGCGCAGATTAACGGCATGGCGCATTTTCCGGCGCTGGTGACGGATTTCAATGACGCACGCACGCTGGCGCTGGCGGAGCTGCAGCCGCAAAAGGGAGGACGTATGCTGGTGATCAGTCCCGGCGCCGGGCTGTTCTTTCTGTTTCAGCCGCAGGGCGGTGGACGCGTAGGGCGTGTCGCTTAACGCGCTGCGGCACCCTGTCAGCCAGACAGTGGTGCCGCAGCAAAAGGCACGCTGAATGCGTGCCAGATGAGGATCAGAACTGCCAGCGCAGGCCCGCGCTGCCGCTCCACGGTGATGTCAGCTTATCGCCGTGGCTCCAGCTGGCGTCCGCATACAGCGCAACATCGCGCGTCAGTGAGACGTTAACGCCCGCGCCCAGCTCCAGTCGTTGGCCCGCCAGATTGCTGTTCATGCGTTGATCGTTAACGCTGACGGTATTATCGCGCACCAGCTCCTGCGCCAGCGCGGCACGCAGCCACGGCTGCACTTTGCCGCCGTTCTCCAGCGCCAGCTCGCGTCCACCGGTCAGGTTCAGCGTTGCCAGACGCGATCCGCCAGACGCCGCCTTCGCCGCCAGATCGTTACTCAGGCGATATGCTTTGCCCTGCACCCACAGCGAGGAGAACTGCAGTGATGGCTCGGCGAACCAGCCGTTCTGATAGTTAAACTTGCGGCCCAGCTCCAGCGAGGCACCAAATCCGGCGGTCTGATAGCTGCCGCTGGCCTTGCTGCCATCGGACATGCGCGCGTCGGCGCGGTTGCTGAAGTTGTTGGCTTTCACCACCGCATCGGCGAACCAACCGTCATTCAGCAGCCAGGTGTGATAGCCACCAATATAGAAACTGTTGATGGTGCCCTGGCTGCCGCCGCTGAAGGCCAGCCGGCTTTTGCTGATACCGCTGAACACGCCGAGCAGGCGCTGGCCATAACCGGTGGTTTTGGCGCTATCGACGCCCATCGCCACGCCCTGCATCTGCTGGCGCCACGCCACGCCGCTGCGCGCATTGATACGCCAGTCATTGCCGATGACGCGCGTCCAGGCGCCGCCCTGCGCTGCGCTGTTGCGCACTTCGCCAAGACGGGTACGCAGATTAGTTAGCTCGCTGTACCAGGCGATCGGCGCGGCGTTAAACAGTGCGGTGACTGTGGCGGCGGAAGGCGTTGGTAACGGCTGCTTGTCCTCATCGTGCTTCTGCGCCAGCACCCAGTCCTGGCCGCGCTGCTCCAGCTGATACTGCCACGCGCCGGCATCCACCACGCCGTGCTCCAGCGCAAAGTGGGCATCGCCGCCGCCGGTAGTCACCACCGTCAGCGCCGCGTCGCTCTGCTGCGGTTCGCGCCCGCTGTTACTAATCCCCAGCCGATGATCGCCGCTGGCAGCGCCCACAACACGAATCAGATCGCCCTGCAATGCTGCCAGATCGGTGTTCAGGTGATAGCTGCCGTTGCCGCTCAGCGTTTGCACATCCAGCGTGCTGAAGCCGCTGGCCTGCGGGGCAAAGCTCACGTTGCCGTCGCTGTGCAGCGTATTAAGCGTTGAGCTGGCGCGGAGCTGCCACTGGCTGCTGGCGTCGAGCGTCAGGCTATCGACGCCCTGAACGCTGCCGCTCAGCTGTGAGGCGTTGCTCAGCGCCAGCGCCACCCGGCTGGCGGCGTCGGCGCGCACGTCGCCTTGCAGCCGTACATGGTTATCCGCGTTCAGCGTGACTTCTGACGGCAGCGTGCCGCTCGCCACGTCCAGCAGCGCGTCGCCGCCCTGCAGCTGGCTGCCGTTGGTCAGCGTGATGTCAGCGTTGCTGTTGGTCACTTTGATGGCCGCACCCTGCTGGCTGACGATTTGCGTACTGTCGAGCGTTACCGTGCTACTGTCGCCGTTGCTGTTGGCGTTCACCAGCAAACCCGCTGCCTGCTGGCCTGCGGTGCTGAGCGTGCTGTGCTGCAGCTGCATACTGCCAGAGCGCACCCAGGCGCCGTGCGCGCCAGCGCCTTCTGTTTTGACATCGACCTGTTTACCGCTGATCGCCGAGCCCGGATAGGCCAGCAGGCCAGTGGCGGAATCACCGGCGGTGCGCACCTGAGTGTTGGCCAGATTGATGTTGCCGCCGCGCGCGGCAAACACGCCGATGGCGCCGGAGCCGTGGGTTTCCACCGTCAGATGCTGCGCATCAACCTGCGCTTCGCTGTACAGACCATAGCTGCCGGCTCCCTGCGTACTGAGCGCAACATTGTCCAGCGTGGCGTTGCCAAACTGTGCGTGAAAGGCGTGGGCATTGTTGCCTTCGCTGCTGAAGCGACTGTCCTGCGCGTGGGCGGAGGCGCTCTCCGAGGCGATCCACAGCGTGTGCGCGTTATCGGCGTGCGTGTTAAAGCTGCCGCCGAGTAGCGTGGCGGTCGAGCGATTGTTGACGTTGACCGCCATACCGCTTTGCGTGTCGACCGTAACGTTATCCAGCAGCACATCGCCGCCCAGCGTATACACGCCGTCGCCGGCATCGGTGACGATCTGGCTATCGCTCAGCGTTACGCTGCCGCGTCCGCTGCTGCCCTGCGGGTTATAGATCTCAATGCCGCGATGACGGTCACTGACGTTGATCGCTACCTGACTGCCGTTCAGCGTACCGTTGCCCAGCTCGATTGCCGCACGCGTGCCGGCACCGCTCAGTTCAATGGTCACATCGCTGAGCGCCGCGCGCGCATTGCCGCGTCCGCCACCGCCCAGCGCTAATCCGCCGCCATTTTCACCGCTGGCGCTGATGCGGCTGTCGCGCAGCGTCAGCTGGCCCTGGCTGAGGGTAACGCCGGTGGCATCGCGCCCGCGGCTGCTGAGCGTGACATCCGTCAGGGTGACCTCGCTGTCGCCGCTGGCCATCACGCCGGCGCTGCTGTCGCCCAGCGTGCTGATGCTGCCGCCGCGCATCACTAATTGTCCGTCGCTGAGGTTCGCGCCGTGCGCCATCACGCCGTCAGTGGCGAGATGGGCACCATCCAGTTCGATGCATCCGCCGTTCAGTGCCTGCGCCGCATACAGCAGGCTACCGGTGGTGACGAAGTTCAGGCCGGGCACGGCGGTGGTGAGCAGACTGCCGGCGCCGCTGGCCAGCAGCGGATAGTCACGCGCGCTGCGTGATTCGTAGCCGCTGGTCGCCGCGACTTTGGCACCGTCGAGCGCCTGCCACGCCGAGGCCGCCTGCGCACCGCTGGCAACCAGCAGCGCCAGCGCGCAGCTGTAAGAGAGAGGGGAAAGTCGGAAGTGTGCCATGTCTGTTCTCCTTTTTATGGCGTAAAAAAACGGGCGCATCAGTGCGCCCGTTGCGGGAATGGCGGAGCGGTGCAGCGCGGTTAGCGCAGCAGCTCCAGGGTCAGTCGTGCTTCGTTGTCGGTTTGCAGCGCCACGCGTGATGCGCTCTCCGGCAGCAGTGGCACAATTTCCAGCTGCGCGGTAAAGGCTTTCCCTTCCACCACATTGCCGTTCTGCACCGCGCTGAACGGCTCGCCGGGACGCAGCAGCAGGCTTTCGCTGCTCTGGCCACTTTGCTCCTGAAGCAGCGCGACCGGCTGGCCGTCGAGCCGCGCGTCGTACAGCCGCAGCCGCACGCTGCCGTGCTCACCCCAGCGCAGTGCGCCATCCAGCGCGCGATCGCCACGCAGTGCCAGTTTCATCGGCTGGCTATACGGACACACCACGCCGAGCAGCAGCTCGCGTTTGCCGGGCGAAAGCTGACCGCCGCCAGCGTCCGTCAGCTGATAGCGCGTCTGGCGACCATAGTTCACTTCCTGCGTGCCGAGCGACAGCGAGCAGGGCGTATCCTGCGCCACCTGGGGCAGTGTGGGCAGGCTGGCCAGTGCGTTCTGGCACAGCAGCAGCGCCAGCCCGAGCGGGTAAAACAGATGCTTCATCTTCTTCTCTCCTGTTAGCTGCACTGCGCGCTGGCGTTTTCAAACAGTCCGGCGTCCTGCGGCTTTGCGGGCAACTTCAGATCGAAGCTGCAAATGGTTTTGCCGCCCAGCTGCACTTCCATGCGGCCACCGTCACCGGCATCGGAAATAAAGATGCTGCCGTCGCTGCCCACTGCCGTCACGAAGTTATCTTTGGCGTCGAACACGCTGGCGCCATACGGCAGGACTTTGCCGACGTTGTCCTTAACGTCGACCAGTACGCGGCGGCTGCGTACGATATCGAATGCCAGATAACTCACTGACCCGCGTGCGGCGCTGGTTTCCTGTACGCCGTTGGCGATATCAACGTTCTTCTTCAGGCTGCGTGCATCAATCTGCACCTGAGAACGGCGATAGCTACTGAGTGATGGAATGACCGCGTAGCCGCGTCCGTCCGTCCAGGTTGGGCCGCCTGGCGTATCCAGCCGTACGCCGCGCTCGTCGCCGACTTTGGCAATGCCGAAGGTATCGCCGATGCGATACGGCGACAGCGTGACGCCACCGCCGTGCACCACCGCGCCGCCGCTGGCACGCAGTGACCAGCTGGTGCTGTCTTCAGCGTAACGGCTCAGGCTGCCGCTCAGCTGGCTGAGCGGCGTCACCATATCCATACCGGCGCTCAGGCTGTCGCGCTGCTGGCGGAAGTCGCGTTCGGCCGACAGGCTCCAGCTGCGATCCTGCGACAGCCGGTCGTTGTAACGCGCACCGGCGCGGGCACCATTTTTATCGCTGTGGTTGAGGTAGCTGCTGACGGTGCGTGAATCACCGAACGGCACGTTAAGCGCCATATAAACGCGCTGCTCTGGCGTGTTGTTGCGTCCACCACCGCTGCGTTCGACGTTGAGGCTGAGGTAAGCGCGGTCAAACGATTTGCTCCAGCCGCCGCGCAGATACGAGATGCTATCGCCGTTGAACGTGCGGCTGCGCGCCCAGCCGAGTGAGAAAGTACCGACATCGCCACCGGCCCAGCTGATGCCAGCGCCGATCTGGTCGCGGCTGCTGTAATCACGCTGACGACGCTCATTCTGCTGCGCATCGCCCATATCGCTGTAACCCTTGCTTTGGGTGGAGGCGTTGAGACTCAGGCTGATGCGTTCGCTGACTTTCTGGCTCACTGCGCTATACACCGACACGCCGCGATCGCCGTGGCGCGCATCCTGGCTGGCGGTGATTTGCAGCTGGGTTTGCGTACGGCTGAACGGCTGGCTGTTGAGGCTGATGGCGGCGGCGCGCCACTGCGCGGTGGTCATCAGGCCGGCGGTAAAGATATTGCGCGCGTTCAGTTCCCAGCCGCGCGACAGCGTGGCCACCCACGGCGAACCGGCGTTGCTCGCCAGCTGCGTCATTTTACCCACGCCAATCGACAGGCCCGGTGCGCTGCCGCTGCTCATTGGCAGCGACGCAGCCGGCACCACGAACTCCTGCTTATTGCCCTGGGTATCCGTGAGCGTTACCTGCAAATCGTTGCGGGTATTGAGCAGGGAGAAACCCTGCAGTTTGAACGGACCGGCCGGCACGCTGGTGCTGTACACCAGCACGCCCGCCTGGCGTACTTCGACCACCGACGCGCTGTTCGCGATGCCTTCCACCAGCCCGGCGCCGCCGCGCTTCTCCAGACCGAGCTCAGGAAAAAGCTGCACCCCCAGCACCTGGCCGGTGCCGAACAGCGAGTTTTGCAGGTTGATCTGGCCCACCTGCAGCACCTGTTTAGTCTGGGTAAAGCTACGCTGGGCATAGGCGCCCTGGTGGTTAAGTGAGACTTCGCCGTTGAAGCGCGATACTGTCTGACGGCTGCGCACAATCCAGTCGCTGACGTTAAAACCGCCCTCCAGCCCGACCTGCATGAAGTTGAGTCCGGCGTTTTTGCCAATCGAATCGAGGTATTGCGCGTCGTAGCTCAGCATGCCGGCGGCACCGCCGTGCTGCCAGCTATCATGCTGATCCGGCGCGGCCAGCGCCTGTTGTGGCACCAGCAGCGACAGCCGCTCTTCGCCGGGATCGGCGCTGATTTCCGCCTGCTGCCAGGCGCTTTTCAGATCAAAACAGCCGTCGTCGCTGACGCCGCGCGGCACCAGCAGGCCGGCGGCTTTCAGGAAGGTGCGATCAATACAGGGATCGCCTTGCTCATCGAAGGTGACGCGCACCCGACCGCGTTCAGCGCCGTTGACGCGCAGTGCCACCGTGGTCGCGCCGGGCAGGAAGCGCGGCGCATTTTTAAACAGCGCCGCAAGTTTCGGGTCGATACCGCGCGCGGCCAGCGCGGCGCTATCAAACTCCAGCTCCTCAGCACCGTAAGCGGAGAAGCAGCAGAGAGCCGGGAACAGTACCGCGCACAGCAGGCGCGGGCGCGGCAGCAGACGTCGTGTCGTGTTAATTCCAGGCACGGCTCACTCCATTAGCGCGCGAGCGGCGCGTCGTAGGTGTCGACGCTGTAACCCCAGGTGGTGGCCGGAGAGATGCGTACCTGTTGTGCATTTCCGGCTTTTTTGCCGTCCTGCGCCGTCAGGGTAAATGTCTGGCCCGGCAGCACGTAGCTGTTCGGCAGCATGTAGACGTTGCGGTTGGGCAGCGTCTGCACCGCCTGGTTCAGGCGCACCACGTACGGTGAGTCATTGCTGACGGTCAGCTGGTCGCCCTGCATTTTCCAGTTCAGGCGTTTCCACGGTGCCATCTCTTTGGCCAGACCGGCCGGACGGATGATCACCGGCAGGTTCTGCCGCACCGTCATGCGCACTTCGCTGGAGTCTTTTTTCTGTGGCGGCACGCCTTCCACCACCACGCGCTTCAGGCGTTCGGTTTTCAGCGGCTCTTTAGTAGTAAGAATAAAACGTACGCGCTGTGATTTTCCCGGCTCGACGCGCGCCGCGGGCGGCGTAACGGTCAGCAGCGGTTCTTTATCGTCTGGCGTATCCTGCAGCGTGGTCAGCAATAATACCGGCGTTGGATCGGTGTTTTGAATATTCAGTGCGCCTTCGCCATCGGCCTGATCGACAATCACCACCGAGGTTTCCGGTACCATACCGGTGGCATAAGCCTGAGAGGCAGACAATAACAGGGCGGCCGCGCATGCCGTGCGGCGGGTAAATAAATTCAGCATAATGTGTTCCCGGCTGGTTTGGTTGTTAATTCAATATAAGAATTATAAAGTGGGTGAATAAGGCCGGGGGTTTATTCCGGCCTGGGTTATTACAGCAGTTATTACAGATAAACCATTTCGATATTGGTCAGGCCATCGAGTTTGATTGGCTTGGAGATATCCAGTTCAGAAGTTTTATTAACGTAACCAATGATTTTTAATGGGAAAGTGGCTGTAGTAAATGCTACAGGAGCCACCGCACCATCTTCTTTTATTGTTACATATTGTGTGTTACCTTCCTGATCATAAAGAGAGTACGGGTAATTTGTGGTCCATGAGTTTTTATTGGGTGATTTAATAACTGCAGCATTGTTTTCATCTTTAATTACCTGTCCAATAGTAACAGCATAAGCACCAATTTTAGTTTCGCCATCCAAACCAAACCCGGCTACTCCTGCAGTTAGAGGGATCTTGCCGCGCATAGCAGGCCAGGCGGCACCGGTAACACCTTCTTTCGTATCTGAGAGTGTACTTCCTTTACGCCCATTGGTTGCGAACAATGCAACTTTAGCGGGTGCGTTGCAGGAAATATTCAATGTAATCTCTTTTTCATCCAGCCAGGTATAATTATCTTTATTCAATGTCTCAGTTTTGATTACGCCGTAATCGACTACACCATTACTGGCGATAGCTGGCGTACAGGCTGTTGGTGTAATGTTTCCGGTGACACCAAGCTGAAAAGTCTCAGCGCTGGCCTGATTAACAGAGGCCAGAATGGCCAGTGTGCAAAGAGTCTTAATATACTTTTTCATGTTTTATCCTGCTAGTAAATTTTGGTGGTGTATACAATTTGAATCTGCTTTTTGAGTAAGTGAAGTTAACTTAATCAAAGATAAAACATTTCGAAATTGGTTTGCCCATCAAGCTTGACTGGCTTTGTCAGGTCGAGTTCAGAAGCTTTATTGATGTATGACATGACTCTAATCGTTGAGGTGAGATTTTTAAATGCTACAGGCTCGACCAGGTCGTCCTTGAACCAGGTCATGTAACGATAATTACCATTATCAGCGAAAAATGATTCTGAGCTAGCACCATTCCAGCTCGTTTTGTTAGATGAAATAATTCGTTTTACTGATTCGCCATCGGCCTTGGTATCAACGGAAATTAAGGTGTAAGCGCCAATTTTTTTATCACCGTCCATACCTAAACCCGCTACACCAGAATTATATGGAATAGAACCACGAATAATTGGCCATGCGGTTCCCGCAGTACCTTCTTTGGCATCAGAAAGCGTGCTTCCCGGGCGGCCATTGGTTGCCAGCAGCGCAATTTTAGCCGGCGCGGTGCAGGAGATAGTTAAACTGATATCTTTGCTGGGAAGAAATGTATAGTTATCATTGCTCAGTGTATTGGTGTTGATATTGCCATAATCAACAATGCCGTTGTTAGCAAGCACCGGTTTGCAGGCAATAGGCGTAACTGCACCCGTCACGCGCATATCGACACTTTCAGCCATGACGTTGCAGGAGGCGGCCAGCACGGCCAGCGCGCAGGTAGTTTTCATCATTTTTTTCATTATTAAAATCCCTTATTGGGTTAATTTCCTTGCGGATTATGGCGCAGGGAAATAAAGACTTAGCTATTAACGGCGAGCCAGGTTAAAACGCCGGCTGCGTTAATGCGTTTAGTTAAATAGTAATTACAGGTAGACCAGCTCAATAGTGGTCAGGCCGTCCAGCTGTACCGGTTTAGACAGATCCAGATCTGACGTTTTGTTCAGATAGGTTTTCACTGTCAGTTTGGCGTTCATGGTTTCAAAGGCGGCAGGCGCGACCTCACCGGCGTCGCTCCAGCTCAGGTAGCTGGTGCTGCCGTCCGCTTTGTACAGCGAGCTGGCATTGCTGTCGTTCCAGCTCTGCTTGTCATCAGACTGGATGGCTTTCGCCGCAGTGCTGTCGAGGGTGACATCACTGATTGCTACGCCGTACGCGCCGACTTTGGTCTCACCGACCATGCCCAGACCCACAACGCCAAAACCAGCTGGCAGGCCCACTGCGCTCACCGGTGCGGCGGCACCGCTGGCACCTTCGGCACCGTCAGAGACGGTAGAGTCTTTACGACCGCTTACTGCCTGGATTGCCACTTTAGCCGGTGCATCACACACGATGCTCAGGGTGGTCTCTTTGTCTGCCAGCTGTGTGTAGCCGGTTGGGTTTAGTGAGTCGGACAGGATGCTGCCGTAATCAATGCCGCCGCTGCCGCTCAGGGTTGGCTTACAGGACGGCGGTGAAATGGTGCCGATCACTTTCAGCTCTACGCTTTCAGCCATTACGTTGGCTGAGGCCGCCAGCACAGCGAGGGCGCAGGCAGTTTTCATCATTTTGTTCATCATGGTTTATTTCCTTCGTTGTGTTTAATAACCTTCTTCCCTGATAAATAAAACGGAGAAGGTGGTAGGCATTATCCCGATAGTGCGCTGGGTTAATTTCCTTTAAAAATAATGTGGCTGTCTTCTCTTACAGGCTATTAATGATAACAGCGCAGGTAATCAGATTATTGCTTTATTATCTTTTAGCGGTGTGGCTGCTAAGCGATGAAGTTATAATAGAGCGAAAGTTCCTGTGTCACTATGCGAATGTTCATCGGTGTTCTGTAGTCCCTGTCTTAAGAATTAAATTAAAAAACATCTGAGACAGCGATTAATATTTTAATGGTTGCGTGTCAATTAAGACCGGTCTGTAATTTTTATTATCTTGCGAATTAATGGTTGTGTAATTATTTCGCTGCGCTGTTTGGTGCGCTGTGTTATTTCTGCGCTGTCCAGGTGCGCATGAATGCGCACCCTACGGATTTATAACCGCTTTGCGACGTGCGGTTTATTGCGTGAATCTGGCTGTCGCACCGCTGTCAATTGCGCAATAAATTGCGCCGCTACGGTTGGTGCAAGGTGTCAATGCTGTGCCGTCCGGGTGGCAGAGTGTGCAGTCGCACTGGTTGCAGCGATGTTATGGCTGCGCCATTCATGTGCCCGGTTTCCAGACCGCAGGTGTCGTAGCGGCATTATGGCTGCGCCATTCAGGTGCCCAATTTGCAAATCGCAGGTGTCGTAGCGGCGCGATTTATCGCGCGAGTCCGCCAGCCGCAACGCGGTAGATTGCGCAATAAATTGCGCCGCTACGGTTGGTGCGTGTTGTTATTGCTGTGCCGTCCGGGTGGCAGAGTGTTCAGTCGCACCGGTTGCAGCGATGATATGGCTGCGCCATTCAGGTGCCCGGTTTCCAGACCGCAGGTTTCGTAGCGGCGCGATTTATCGCGCGAGTCCGCCAGCCGCACCGCAGTAGATTGCGCAATAAATTACGCCGCTACGGTTGGTGCACGGTTTTATTACTGCGCTATCCAGGTGCGCATGAATGCGCACCCTACGGATTTATATACGCTTTTGCGACGTGCGCTTTCCCACAGTTAAATCGGGCGGCGGCCGGTACAGGCTAGCATCGCGTTCAGCGAGGGAAACCCGCTGCGCGCCAGGCTGTTGACCTTGCTGCGGCTAATCTCACGCGGGTGCAGGCCCATTTCACGCGCAATGCGTGCTGGCTTCATGCCGCGCAGCAGGGCGCACATTACGCGTTTTTCGCGTGCCAGCGCATTGCGGCCCGGTGCGGCGTAATCGTAGCGCGACGGTTTACGCTGCAGCTGCTGGCCAATGCTGCGCTGCAGTACCTCAGCCCGATCGTTTTTGCTCATCACCGCAGAGAACCCGGCGGCCACCAGCGTCTGACGCATCGGCTCGGTCTCTTCATCCAGCAGAATCAGCGTATGGCCTTTAAACCACTCGGGAATCAGCAGCAGCTCGGCCAGGCCGGCGGCGTCTCGCGGCAGTTCGGTAATCAGTAAATCGGCGTGGTTGAACATCAGCTCTTCCGCTACCGTTTCCGGCGCAATCTGCAGCGCTTGTACGCTGCAATCCTTCAGCGGCTGGCACAACGCACGTAAACCGGTCAGTGCAAAATGGCAGCTGAGCGCAATAATGATTCTCTTCGGCTTATTATCACTGCCTGCTTTCACTGGAATCTCCTTTCCCATATTTACGCCCTTACATTTAAATACAACTCATATTGTTCGCAGAGTAATTAATTCGCGATAGTGAGATCTTACGATTAAATTACGCACAGGGATATGGGAATGTTCATCGGTGACGTGTAGGACGCGACCTACGTTTTGTTATTTGATTGTGGTTGATTCAGGGTTGAATTTATTAGTCTAATAGTCAGGTAATTAACTTTTCTCTTTAAGGTCACGTCAGGAAATAAAACATGGCGAAATTTATTGTCGTCGACGATCATCCTATGGCCCGCATGGCGGTAAGCTTTCTTCTTGAAAAAGAAGGGCATAGCATGGTCGCCGAAACCGATGATGGTTATGAAGCACTGCAGCTTATCGACCAGCATTATCCGGATATCGTGGTGATGGATATTGATATTCACTCGCTGAACGGCATCGAAGTGGTTAAAGCGCTGCGTGCTAAGAGTTTTCCGGGTATTATTATTATCGTCTCAGGTAAGAATCAGAACTTTTATGCGGTACAGAGTGTGCGCTGCGGAGCGAATGGTTTTATCAGTAAAAAAGACAATTTGCCGGAAATCATCACCGCAATTCGTGCAGCGCAAAGTGGCTATGGCTACTTCCCGCTGGCCGGTATTAATGTGCCGGCGGAAGAGAATCACATCCACTCTGACAAGCAGCTGCTGGAATCGCTGTCGCCGCAGGAATTTCAGGTCTTCACTTATCTGTTGAAGGGGCTGGATAACATGCGCATTGCTAACCGCATGAATCTCAGCAATAAAACCGTTTCAACTTACAAAGGCCGTCTGCTGGAGAAATTGCACTGCAAAAGCCTGCGCGATCTCTTTGCCTTCGCCAATCGTAATCACATGGAGTAGCGATGCTGCGCCTGGTCACCCTGCTTCTGCTGCTGTTGAGCCCGCTGCTGGCCGCCCAGCCGCAGCCCGAGATATTTCAGTTGTTCAGCCGTGAAAAGCTGGCACCCCTGCATATTGAGTTGAGCAGTGATGAGTGGCGCTGGCTGCGCATTAAACATGAGCTGCGCATCGCGGTGTGGACACCGGAGCTGCCGCCTTACCTGATCTATCAGGAAGCAGCGGGCAGCGGCAACAGCGTGGAAGGCATCTACACCGATTATCTGCAACTGCTGGCGCGTAATCTTGGCGTGCAGGCGGTGATGGTGCGTTATCCCAGCCAGGCGGCGGCGCAGGCGGCGGTAAAAAGCGGCGCGGCGGATGCGCTGTTTAGCTCGCCGGGCCGCGAACTGCACGATGCGGCGGCCTTCAGGGCAACAGACAGTTTTCTCATCAACCGTCCGGTGGTGATCGCCGCGGAGAAGCAGGCCTCACAGCCGGTGCCGTACGATGCGCCGCTGCGCCTCGCCATGCGTGAAGGCTTTCTTACCGATGCTCAAATCAAACAGCATTTCCCTGACGCCACCATCGTGCGTTATCCCTCCAGCCAGGCGGCGCTGGCGGCGGTAGCGAGTGGTGAAGCGGACTATGCGCTCGGCAGCCTGCAGGCGGCGACGTTTTTGATTGAGCGCAGCTATGTCAATCAGCTGGCGCTGGCCGCGATTTTGCCGGAAGACGCGCTGTACGGCAGCCGTCTGGTGGTGAAAGCCGATAATCAGCCGCTGTTGCAAGCGCTGAATGCCGCCATCGCCGCCATTCCCGGCGAACAGCATCGGCTGATTTCGCGACAGTGGTCGCAGCGGCCGGACGTCTGGCGACTGCAGGATCCGCTCAGTCTGACGCCGCGCGAGCAGCAGTGGCTGCAGCAGCATGCGCAGGTGAAGGTGGCGTTCAATCCGTTCTCCGCACCGCTGGCGCTGCTGGATGAGCAGGGTGAATTTCAGGGGATCAGCGCCGATCTGCTGCATCTGATCCAGCTGCGCACCGGGCTGTTTTTCACCCCGGTGCCGGCGTATTCGTGGCATGACGGCCTACAGCAGCTGGAGCAACATCAGGTAGCGATGCTGGCGGCGGTGGCGCAGGATGGCGGCCATCAGGAGGCGGTGCGCTTTACCCGACCTTACCTGAAGGTGCCGCTGGTGCTGCTGGTGCCGGACCAGCCCGATGCGCCGCAGGCGCTCTATCCCGGCATGAAGCTCAGTATCGTCAAAGGCAATCCGGCGCGTCAGGCGCTGCTGGATCGCTTCCCCACGCTGCAGCTGTCTGAAGTGGATAACGCCAGCCTGGCGCTGCAACTGTTGCAGGAGGGCAAGGTTGCCGGGCTGATCGATAACCAGCTGAGCGTGAACACGTTACTGGCGCGCTACGCGCAGCAGCCGCTGAAGATCGTGTCGCGCCTGGCGCTGCCGCCGGTGGAGCTGAGCTTTGCCGTCAGCCGCGATCAGCCGGAGCTGCTGAGCATTATTGATAAGGCGCTGGCCGACATTCAGCCGAGCGAAATCTCGCTGATTGCCAGCCGCTGGCAGGGCACACCACAGACCACGCGCACCACCTGGCAGCTGTACCGCGCGCAGTTTTACGCCATCACTCTGCTGACCGCGCTGCTGCTGATCGCCTGTCTGGCGTGGGTTTACTATCGTGGCAAAGAGGTGAAGCATCGCCGTCGCGCAGAAGCTGACCTGCAGGCCGAACTGCGCTTTCGCGATGCGCTGCTGAATGGCCTGCCAACGCCGGTTTACGTGCTGGATCGCAACTGGAACGTGGTCAGTGCTAACGGTGCGTTTCAGCGCTTTTTTGCCGGCGTCGACGCGCAGCGCCTGAGCTTTTCGCTTTACGATCAACGCCATCCGCTGTCGCCGCTCATCAGCAAACTCTATCCGCTGATGAGCCCGGAAGCGGTCAACGATCCGGAGCTGGTGGCGCTGGCGCACAACAGTCTGTGGGGCGATACCGCCCAGGATCTGGAAATTGAGATCGAAAATGGCAGCGAAGCGCGCATGGTGCACCACTGGGCGCAGAAACAGCGCGATGCGCAGGGCAATATTACCGGACTGATCTGCGGCTGGCAGGATGTTACCGCCTACGAACTGCTGATGCTGGCGCTGCAGGCGGAGAAAAAGGTGGCGGATGAAGCCAACCGCGCCAAGAGTTCGTTTCTCGCCACCATGAGCCATGAGATCCGCACGCCGATCAGCGCCATCATCGGCCTGCTGGAGCTGGAAGGGCGCAAGCAGCGCGACAATGAAGCCATTCAGATCGCCTACGAGTCGGCCAACACGCTGTTGGGGCTGATTGGCGATATCCTCGACATGGCCAAGATTGAGAGCGGCCAGCTGGAGCTGATGCCGGAGTGGGTCAGCACCGAGCAGCTGGTGCTGCCGGTGGTGCGGTTGTTTGACGGCATGGCCAGCGGCAAAAATCTGACGCTGCACTACCACAGCGACACGCCGCCGGGGCTGGAAGTGTTTATTGATGCCGCGCGCTTCCGCCAGGTGATCGCCAATTACATCAATAACGCCATCAAGTTTACCCACGAAGGCGGCGTGGAAGTGCGGGTGATCGGCCATGAGTGGGAAGACGGTTCGCTGGAGCTGGAAATTGAGATCGAAGACAGCGGCGTGGGCATCAGCGCTGCCGATCAGGCCAAACTGTTTCAGCCGTTTGCCCAGACCGAAGAGGGACGCAAGCAGACCGGCACCGGCCTTGGCCTGGTGATCAGCGCCCAGCTGCTGGAGAAGATGCAGGGCACCATGAACCTCAACAGCCAGCCGGGACGCGGCACGCTGATTCAGCTTAATGTAATGATGCCGGCACGCCGGGCGCGCAAGCTGCTGGAGAAAACCCGCGTGGCGCGCAGCCGTGCGCTGCCACAGCTGAATATTCTGGTGGTCGACGATCATCCGGCCAACCGCCTGCTGCTGCGAAGCCAGCTCAGCGAGCTGGGCCAGCAGATCAGCGAAGCCAGCAGCGGCGAAGAGGCGCTGGCGCTGCTGGCGCATCAGGCGTTCGATCTGATTATTACCGACTGCAATATGCCGGGCATGAGCGGCATCGAACTGACGCAGACCCTGCGCCGCAGCGGCAACGCGGTGAAAATTTTTGGTCTGACGGCGAATGCGCAGTCGGACGTGCGCGTGCGCTGTCTTGAAGCGGGCATGAACGCCTGCCTGTTTAAGCCGCTGAAAATTGACAAGCTGGCTGAGCTGCTGAGCAGCAACGAGCCGGCCGCCGAAGTGCCGGCGCTGGATGCGCTGCTGTCGCTCGAATCGCTGCGCGCCATGGTGTATCACGACGATGCGATGGTGGCGAAGATGCTGGAGAAGGTCGGCGAGGAGAGCCGCAACGATATGCAGCAGTGCTGGCGCCATTTCGATGCGCAGGACTGGCCGGCGCTGGCCTCGTCGCTGCATCGGTTGGGCGGATCGGCGCAGATCATTTACGCTGTCGAGATCGATGATCTGTGCGGGCAGATCGAGCGCGCCTGCCAAAGCGCTGAAGATCAGGAGGTCATCCGCGAAGGGCTTCTCCTGCTGGAAGAGAAGCTGGATACGCTGAACCAGTCGGTAGTGCATTATTTACAGGCGTCGTGATGACGCGGTGCGGTAATTGAAATTGCACGATAAATCGCGCCGCTACGGTTTGTGCGACGGGACAGTGCAGAAATCGCATCCGCAATGAATCATAGTGGTGTGATTTCTCGCGCAGATATCCCTTCCATGTGATGCCGCAGATAACTGCACGGATGGTAGCGGCGCAATTTATTGCGCATTCCGCCGCGGTGCGGTAATTGAAATGCGCGATAAATCGCGCCGCTACAACAATCTGCATCCTTTTACTGGTTTAAAACGCCACTTTCACTCCGCTCAGTACATTCCAGTCGCTCACGCCGGGGCGATCCAGCCGCTGCTGCACCTGCAACTGCGTGCCGATCTCCACGTTTTCATGCAGCTGCCAGCTGACGTAACCGCCCAGCTGGGCGCTGTGGCGGGCGCGCTCAATCGGCAATCCACGCATATCGCCGGCATCCAGCGTATTCTGCCTGCCGCTGTGCCAGACATAACGCGCCTCCAGCCCCAGCTTCACTGACGACAGCGGCTGATAATCATACTTAACCCCGCCAGCAAGGCTGAACTGCGGCGCCAGCAGATAGTTCACCTGCGCACCCTGCTGCTCGGTGAAATCCGCAACATGCAGCCACTGCACACCGGCTGCGGCCAGCGGCATCAGGCTATGCGCATCCTGCAGCCAGCGCCAGCCCGTTTCTGCGCCGATATTGCCGCTAACGGCACTGATCCGCGCCACTTCACCCTGGGTTTCATGGCGTAAGGTGCCGCGATAATGCGTCAGCCCCAGCGGTATCTCCAGCTGCCAGCCTTCAGGCGGCTTAATGCCGATCAGCGCATTAATGCCCTGGGTTTGCATACGCAGCTGACTGCGCCCGGCCGGCGTATCCGAGAGCATAGTCATCACGCCTTTGTGCACGCCCGCACTGAAGGCCAGCGGGCTCTGTTCCGCTTCAGGCGTCCAGCGCGCACCCAGCATCCAGCCCTGATAGCGGCTGGTGGCATCGCTATCGCCCTGCGCACTGCGATAACGCTCGCCGCCGCTATAGCCATAGACAAACAGGTTGTGATGATCATCCAGACTCATCTGTTGGGCAGCGAAGTGGAAGCGGGTTTGCATGGCGTCGTTGAGGGCATACAGCATGTTGGGCAGGGCGAGATAGGTCGGGATTTGTGGCGCGGGTATGAGCTGTGGCGGTTCCGGCTCAGGCGGTGGAGGTGGCGGCAATATGACAACTTCGCCATGACCAGGGTCGGGTGCTGGTGTCACGTCTTTCGGTGTATCAATTAACTGAGGAATACCATTGTCTGGCTCACCGGTCACAACCACGTTTTGTAACCGGTAATACCACAAATGATGGCTGTTATTGCCGGCCAGCACATTGGATCGCACCAGGCCCGAGGTCGCCGGATTGATCTCATCAAACCATGAGCCGCGGGCGATCATTTTCCCAAGCTGTTTAATCCCTTCGCCAGTCTGGCGGCTGACCTGGGCAAGCAGCGGCAGCTCAGGGATTTCCTGGGTTGTCTGGCCAGACGAAGGCTCTGGCAGAAACGGAATATTCGCAGCGTTAACGTTATTATTTTGTAATGGTGAAAATGCAGGGGCGCGCTCATCAGCGAATGCAGGAAGGCTATAACAGAACGTACTGATCACCAGCGTTAGCGGGGTAAGTTTCATATTCTCTTCCATGGATGAAAATAGCGAGAATCGTCAACCTAATGCGACCGAATAATGCGGAAATTAAGTTTTGTCTGGTTTTTTTTCAGAAAAGCATAAAAAAGCCCGGTAAGAATTGTCCCGGGCTGATGCGTGGTGAGAGCCGCGATTAAAAACTGATTTTCACACCGGCCTGCAGATTCCAGTCGCTGATGCCTTTTTGCGTCAGGCGCTGCTGTCCCTGAAGCTGGGTGTTGAGCTCCAGATTGTCCAGCACCTGCCAGCCGGCGTAACCGCTGTACTGCAGGCTGTTACCGCCGCGTCCGGTGGCGAAGTGCGCCGCCTGCTGGCCGTCACCAATCGCTACCCGATCGCGCTGGCTGATGCGCTGCACGTAGCGCGTTTCCGCGCCCAGCTTCAGCTTCTGGTTGGGGCGGAAGTCGTATTTTACGCCGCCGGAGAGCTGCCACTGCAGCGGATTACGGTAGCTGACCTGTGCGCCGTCGCTGTCGGTGAAATCATTGATATCGAGCCACTGCGCATTCACGCCGGCCACCGGCGTTAGCGCATGCGCGCCGGACTGCCAGCGCCAGCCGCTGTCGAGCCCGAGGTTAGCGCCGCGCGCTTTCAGCTGCGTTACGTTACCGCGCAGGTCGGTGCTGACGCTGCCGCGATACTGCATCACGCCAGCCGGCACGGCCAGCTGCAGGCCCTGATCGGGCTGCCAGCTCAGTAGCGCACTGGCGCCCAGCGTATCGACGCGGGCGTGACTGTTGCCGTCGCGCGCTTCCGGCGTGATGCTCAGGTTGCCCTTATTGACGCCGACGCTCAGCGCCAGCGCGGACTGCAGCGGGAAGCGGCTGCCAATCATCCAGCCCTGATAGCGGCTGTGGAAATCGTAGCCGTAATCCATAAAGCCGCCCGCGCTGTGATAGCGGTCGTCGCCGGTGTAGCCGGACACAAACAGATCCGGACGGCCCTCTGCGCCCGCCTGCTGCGCGCTGCTGCTGAACAGCGCTTGCAGGTTGTGTGTCACGCTGTGGAAGGCGGCGGGCAGCGAGATGTAGGCCGGCACCTGCGGAATCACCGCCGCGCGCACCTTGCCCGGCTCCGGTTTTGGCTCTGGCTGCGGCACCTGCGGATTTTCCGGTTCCGGCTGTGGTTCTGGATCGGGTTGCGGTTCAGGCTCCGGCTGCGGTTCAGGCTCCGGCTGCGGTTCAGGTTCCGGCTCCGGCAGGTAAGGTTCGCGGTTATCCCCTTCCGCCAGCAGAATGTTTTGCAGGCGGTAATCCCAGTACTGATCCCCTTCGCCCGCCACCAGACGTTCATCACCACTGGCGCGGCCCGGCGCGAAAGCGTACAGACCATAAGCCCAGGCGCCGCGCGCCACATAGCTGCCGGCCAGCTGGACGCTGTCGGCGTGCGCCTGGCCGCCGACCTGCACCAGCGACACACCTTCAGTGTTATCCGCTGCGCCGTTGTGGTTGCGATCGCTATCGATCCAGCTGGCCTGCGGTTTTACCGTCAGCCACAGCGGCGCATCGTCCGGCTGTTGCAGATCGCCATCGATCAGCAGGCGATCGCTGGCGTTGTCGCGGAACGCGGAGTTCAGCACCAGCGCCGTGTCGCGCCCGTGGTGCAGATCGCCAAGGCGCATGGTCGACCAGCTGTCCGGCGCATTGTTCCAGCCCGGTGCCAGCGTGACGTTATCGGCGAGGCTGGCATGATTGATGACGCCGCCGCCGGAGAGCAGCGTGCCGGCGGCCATGTTCAGCGGCGTGTGCAGCTTGCCGCTCACTTCCAGCTCGCCCTGCTGCACCTCCACGCCTTGCTGGTTGCTGACGTCACCGCTCAGCGTCAGCCGCCCGTCACCGCTTTTAATCACGCTGCCCTGGCCACTGATATTGGCGCTGATGGTGGAAGCCAGCTCGCCCAGCGTGCTGACGTACTGCGCGATATCGGCAATCAGGCTGGAAGTGGTGCCGCTCAGGTTGATGTCGCCGGCCAGCGTGAATCGGCCCAGCACGTTAAGCGTGGCCTTGTCGGCCAGCGTGATATCGCCGGTAACGTGAGCGTGCTCAGCGACGGTTAGCGCGGCGTCCTGCGCCACCTGCAGCTGGTTGATGTGATACGTTTTGTACTGCCAGTCATTGGCAAAGAACACCTTCCCGGCATGCTCCACCTGTTCGCCGCTCAGCGTCAGTACACCGTCGGCCACCGCCAGCTGATTAAGCTGCGCGCCGCCGGCCAGCTGCCAGCGCTGATGGGTGGTCACGTTAAGGTTATCGCGTGAGTCCGCTTCGCCCAGCTCGCCGAGGAACAGGCGGTTATCGCCGGTGAGATCGAGATGCGCCAGCGTCTGGCTGCGATTAACAATGCGCGCGCCGCTGTCGTTGTGCAGGATATCGTCGAAGGTCAAATCGTGGCCGTTAATGTCCAGCGTACCGCCGCGATAGCCGAAGCGGATGTTGTCAGTGCTTAACTGATCGGCGCTGTTGAGCACCACGGTCGGGCGGCCGCTGAACAGGGTGACGGTGGAGAACGCCTGTTTGCGTCCCTGCGCGTCTGCCTGTTGGTCAAGGATGACCGTGCCGTCGCCGACGTTAAGCGCGCCGGAATTAATACCGCTGGCGTTAACGTGCAGCGTACCGGCGCCGATTTTATGCAGCGCATCGTCCTGCAGGCCGTTAACCTGCCACAGCACAGTTTTGTCTTTGTCGACCTCAACGCCGCCGCCGACCCAGCTGAAGTTGCCGTCGCCTGCGGCGCGCAGGGTGTAGTCGTTAGAGAAACGCAGCAAACCCGCGCCGAGGTTGACCGACTGCGCTAGCTCAATGATGCCGCCGTCGCCGTTAAAGCGCAGATCTTTGGTGGCATCGAGCTGTTCATTGCTGGCGCTGGCGGGTGCGGTTTCTGCCTGAGCCTGATTAAGCCCGTGCCATTGCCAGCTTTTGCCATCCTGCATAATGCTATCACCGCGCCATTCGAGGGTGCCGGCGCCACTGTCTTCAACATCGGCATCCCTGACGGAATCCAGCATCTCCTGAACATATGTTCCATTAATTAATTCACTGGCAAAGTGATAGTTGTAGGTGGTGCCGCCGCCATAGCCGCCAGAGTGAACTGCGAACTGTACCCAGCGTTTCTCGATATTATCCCAGGCGAAGAGCGGACTAGCGCTATCACCTCCACGAGTGCCAATGCTTAACAGAGAGAATGCCGGATGATTAGGAGCAAAAATTCTCCATTTTATGAATTTAGAAAATATATTCGTGATAGCTTCGGGCTTGAATGTCCCACCTGTGTTATAGACATAGGCACCCTCGATGGGTATCAATTTACCGCTTTCGGGATCGTCAATTTGCTGATAACCCGCCCCCACGCGGGCAAATGCAGTATAGCGACTGGGGTTAGCATTAAACTCTTCACCGCCGATGTAAGGCGTAGGCGCGCTTTCGACAATCACCTTGTGCATGCGCGGTAAGTTAAAATCGCGCGAGGGATCATTATTTATGGCAATACTACGGTAAGTTGGCGAAAATTTTGCCTTATTCCCTAAGTTCACCAATCTGTGGGACTGCATATGTTTGACGCCTGTGACAAACGAGGGCGAGATAAATGAGCTGAAACCCTTATCACTGACCATACTGAAGTCCGGCATGGGGACATTCATTAAATAGCCTTCAAAGGTGCCATCTTTGCGGTAGATGGGAATGTCGGTGGCGCCGACAGCATATTTACCCCGGTTCTCGGCAAAATCGCGGTATTCCTGCACGTCAATGTCATAGCGCAGGATCCCGGCATAAGGCGAACTGCTAAGGCACAAGGCACCAATCAGCAGTGCCAGCTGGCTTTTTCTCATGATTTTCTTCCCTGAATAATGAAGCAAATGAAGTGGGCTACTTTATAAGCGCATCGGCGTTATTCACGGTTAAGCCTCGTCTCAATCTGCCGGAGAAAAGCCTGAAAATGGCGTGCGGCATGGCGCGGCGAATCTGTTAAGATCGCGGCGTTTTCTTTTTCAGCTGGTCAATAAACCCATGTTAAAAATCAAATTCCTGCTGCCGCTGTTGCTGGTTGTCAGTGCGCTGGTCTGGTGGCTGATGCCGCATTACAGCGATGAGGACAAGGCTTATTACATCGCGACCTTTTGTACGCTGACCCATGACGGGCGTGATAACAGCGCGCAGGCGATGCAGCAGATTATTGAAGGCGGTAATTCGGATTACGCGCTGCAGAAGATTCATTTCCAGTCCGGGCTGGCAGAGCATCTGCAAACGGTGTGGCAGGATTTGTCGCCGCAACAGCAGCAGCAGGCGCGGCAGGACGCGTTTGTCTGCCGCCAGTTGATGTCAGATAAGCTGCTGCCGGGCCAGCCGGTGCGCTGAGAAATAACAGGGTTTCACCGGCCGGACTGGCACGGTGCAACTCAACATCAGCGCGATAAATCGCGCCGCTACAATCTGTGCGGTCGACAGGCACCGAAATGATATTTCGCACGTACCGTAGCGGCGCAATTTATTGCGCGATGCCTGAATGGGCGCGGTGCAACTGCACATCAGCACAATAAATCGCGCCGCTTCAACCTATGCGGTTATAAATATTTTCCCGAAATATCAGACGTGATTAACGCACCGCGCAGCTAATACGCGCTGGAAACTTCCCATTATTTTCGCTTACCGGATTAACAACCTGTTTTTCCTGCTCGCTGCGATTAAACCCGACTTTGCGACACAGCGCGCAGGGATCGTCACTGCTGCGCAACAGGGCTTCGGCAGCATCGCTCAGCTGGCGTTTGCGGCAGAACAGCGGCGTGCAGCCCATCACCTGTTTAAATGAGCGGGTAAAGGATTGCTGACTTTCGAAATGGTATTTAACCGCCAGACTGATAATCGGTGTGCGGCTGAATTTCAGCTCATTCACGCAACAAATCAGTTTCTTTTTGCGAATATAACGCGCCAGCGTTTCGTTATGGTAACGGGCAAACAGTTTCTGTAAATACCATTTGGAATAGCCAGATTTCAGTGCAATATCATCAATGCTCAAACGTTGATCCAGGTTGGCCATAATCCATTCGGTCACCGAATCAATCACCCCTTGGTTGTATTTTTGCTGCATCATTATGGTCCTCCAATAACTCGACACAGTGTAATTAAATTAAACTTTTTAAGCACTGGCGTAACGTAAAGTTTTATCAGGAAATAGCTTTTTTATTAATTGTCATCAAGACTGGTCTTGTTTATCGTGAAATTAACCGACGACATGTTGTGATGATGTTGAATAGTTGCCGTAATTACGGCCGTTATTATTAACGCAAATGGGTTATCGCTTTGCGCGGCTTAACAGTCAAAGGTGTGACGGGCGGCGGCACGGCGCATCAATATCCACCGGCGGTTTTCGTGCCAGACTGAGGGTTTTTCCCCTGTACAGAAGAGGTCACATGACGTTTCGTTTTCGATTAAAACCGTTACTGAGCGTAGCGCTGGCGTCAGCGATGCTGTGCGGCACGCTCAGCGCGCAGGCCGCTGAGGCCGTGTATGGCGAGCAGCTGGAGGGATTTCACTATCCGCATCCGCTGCAGCATTTTGCCTTCTCCTCCCAGCAGCAGTCGCTCAGCATGGGCTATATGGACGTGAAGCCGGCGCAGCAGGCCAATGGTCAGACAGTGGTACTGATGCACGGTAAAAACTTCTGCGCTGCCACCTGGGAAGACACCATCAACGCGCTGAGCCAGCAGGGCTATCGCGTGATTGCGCCAGATCAGATTGGTTTCTGTACCTCCACCAAACCCGCCCGCTATCAGTACAGCTTTCAGCAGCTGGCGCAAAACACCCATCAGCTGTTAGCGCAGCTCGGCGTTGAGAAAGCGGTGATCGTTGGCCACTCGACCGGCGGTATGCTGGCGACGCGTTACGCACTGATGTATCCGCAGCAGACGCAGAAGCTGGTGCTGGTCAATCCGATTGGCCTTGAGGACTGGAAGGCGAAGGGCGCGCCGTGGCGCTCGGTGGATCAGTGGTATCAGCGCGAGCTGAAGCTCGACGCGGCGGGCATTAAGAAATATGAGCAGCACACTTATTACAGCGGCCAGTGGAAGCCGGAATATGACAAATGGGTGCAGATGCTGGCCGGGCTGAATAAAGGACCGGGGCATGAGAAAGTGGCGTGGAACTCGGCGCTGATCTACGACATGATTTTCACCCAGCCGGTCTATTACGAGTTTAAAGACCTGAAGGTGCCGACCACGCTGATGATCGGCACGGCCGATACCACGGCGATTGGCAGCGATATCGCTTCACCGGCGGTGAAAGCGCAGCTCGGCCATTACAATGTACTGGGCAAACAGGTGGCACAGCTGATTCCCGGCGCGCGGCTGATTGAGTTCCCCGGTATGGGGCACGCGCCGCAGATGGAAGCGCCAGCGAAGTTTAATCAGACGTTGATTGACGACCTGGCGCATTAAGGAGCGGCTATCTGCGCGGCTGCCTTTTCTGGTACTTGGCGGCGTACATGCGTGCGTCGCTGCTTTCCAGCAGCTGCTCCAGCGATTGCGGCTGCTGCGGATCAAATTCCACGATGCCCGACGAAAACTGCAGCGTGTAGCGCCGCTCCAGATCCTGCATCTGTTTATGCAGATAGTGGGCGAAGCGCGACAGCGTCGCTTCCGCCTCGTCCTGACGAATGCCGTTCAGCAGCACCACAAACTCATCGCCGCCGAGCCGGGCAAAGATATCGGCATGGCGAAAACTCACCTTCATGGCATCGGCAAAGTCCATCAGCGCGCGGTCGCCCTCGCGGTGACCATGCCGGTCATTGATGGCCTTGAAGCCGTCGAGATCGAGAAACGTCAGGCTGGCGGGCAGTTGTCTCAGCAGGCACTCATTCAGCGCCATCTGTCCCAGCGTCATAAAGCCGCGCCGGTTGGTGATTTGCGTCAGCTCATCGGACGTCGCGGTCTGAAACGCTACCAGCTCGGCTTCGGCCATGGCCGCCAGATCGCGCAGCGCGTGCAGATCCTCCGCGTTGAACTGGCGCGCATGATTATCGATGATGCACAGCGTACCGACTTTGGCACCGGACGGCGTGCGCAGCGGATAGCCCGCGTAGAAACGCACCGGATTGTCTGCATCGGTAACCAGCGGATTATCGCTGAAGCGCGTGTCGGCCAGCGCGTCCTCAACCACCATCACCTCATCCTGCAGGATGGTGTGGCCGCAAAAAGAGATGTTACGCGCGGTGGTTGGCCGATCAAAACCGTCGCTGGATTTAAACCATTGATAGTCATTCTCCAGCAGACTGACCATCGCGACCGGAACGTCAAACAGACGTCGGGCAAGGCGGGTTAAACGGTCAAAACGCTCTTCTGTGGGTGTGTGCAGAATGTTGAGCGCACGTAACTGGGCCAGACGCTGTGATTCGTCCGCAGGCAGTGCAGGTGCTTTCATCGCGTAACTCTTGTTAATGATGGATGTGTTACAGCAAACCGGATGTCGTGCCCGCGCAGGGGCAGAGAGCACTAAACAACCGCGGTAATGCGCGATTGTTTAGCGTAACGAGAGGATCAGAGCACTTTTTGCTCGGCAAGATCAAGGGCGAAATAGCTGAAAATGAGATCGGCACCGGCACGTTTTATGGCACCTAAGCTCTCCAGCACCACGTTGCGTTCATCGATGGCGCCCGCCTGAGCGGCAAATTTGATCATCGCGTACTCACCGCTCACCTGGTAAGCCGCCAGCGGCAGCGTGGTGCGCTCGCGGATATCACGCAGGATATCGAGGTAAGCGCCTGCCGGTTTGACCATCAGCGAATCTGCACCTTCCGCTTCATCAATCAGCGACTCGCGAATCGCTTCACGGCGGTTCATCGGGTTCATCTGATAGGTTTTGCGGTCGCCTTTCAGCGCGGTGCCCGCTGCTTCACGGAACGGGCCGTAGAACGACGAGGCGAATTTGGTGGAGTAGGACATGATAGCGGTATCGGTAAAACCGGCCGCGTCCAGCGCCTGGCGAATCGCTTTCACCTGGCCATCCATTGCTGCTGACGGCGCGATGAAGTCGGCACCGGCCTGCGCAGCAACCACCGCCTGTTTGCCGAGGTTAATCAGCGTCTGGTCGTTGTCGACGCCGTGATCGCACAGCACGCCGCAGTGGCCGTGACTGGTGTATTCACAGAAGCAGGTATCGGACATGACAATCATTTCCGGCACCGTGTCTTTGCAGATGCGCGACATGCGCGCCACCAGGCCGTTTTCGTTCCACGCATCGCTGCCGGTGGCATCGGTGTGGTGCGAGATACCAAAGGTCATGACCGAACGGATACCGGCTTTGGCGATGCGTTCGATTTCGTACGCCAGACGTTTTTCCGGAATGCGCATCACGCCCGGCATGGCGTTGATTGGTACGTAATCATCCACGCCTTCTTCAACGAAGATCGGCAGGGCCAGATCGTTCAGGCTGAGGTGGGATTCCTGGAACAGTTCGCGCATCGACGCGCTTTTGCGCAGTCTTCTTGGGCGCTGAATGAGATTGAAATCAGACATGCTCGGTTAACTTATGCTGGTGAAAAAAGTGGCGACAGTTTACCCCTTTTCGCCGGGTAGCATGAAGGATTGTGTGCGGTGCGGGCCGGGCGTTGTTGCCGGTCGGCATCAATGCCGACCCTACAGCGCACCCGGCAACCGCCGAATCCCAACCCGCCGTTACCCGTAGGGTGCGCATTCATGCGCACCTGGAAGCCTCACCGCAGCACACATTCTCACGCACCCGGCCACCGCAGAAACAAAACTCCCGCCGGGTGGCGGGAGTGAAAGGACAGATTACTCGTTGATGTCCGGGTGCTGCTGCACCAGGTTTTTGCGCTTCGCCTCAAGGCGGGCGATCTCTTCATCAATATCTTCAATCTTCTGCTCGATATTGTCGTGATGCTCCTGCAGGATCTCACGCGCTTCTTCGAGGTCCGATGCCGCCGGTGTCGCGCCGCGCAGCGGTTTGTTGGCGGTCTCTTTCATGTACAGACCGGTCACCAGACCGACCACCGCCACCACCATCAGGTAGTAAGCCGGCATATACAGATTGTTGCTGGCTTCCACCGCCCAGGCGGTCACGGTTGGCGTCAGACCGGCAATCAGAATCGAGATGTTGAAGGCGCTGGCCAGCGCACTGTAGCGAATGTGCGTCGGGAACATCGCCGGCAGCGACGAGGCCATCACGCCGGTGAAGGCGTTGAGGATCACCGCCAGCAGCAGCAGACCGGCAAAAATCAGCCCCAGTACGTTACTGTTGATCAGCATAAAGGCCGGAATCGCACAGAAGAACAGGGCGATACTGCCGACGATCACGAACGGACGGCGGCCGAAGCGGTCGCTCAGCATGCCCATCACCGGCTGCACAAACAGCATCCCCATCATGATAGCGATGATAATCAGCACGCCGTGATCTTCCGAGTAGTGCAGGTTATGCGACAGATAGCTCGGCATGTAGGTCAGCAGCATGTAATAGGTCACGTTGGTGGCAAGCACCAGACCGATACAGGCCAGCAGGCTTTTCCAGTGTTTGCTGGCAATCTCTTTAAACGACACTTTTGGGCCGTCGCGCAGACCTTCGCGGTCGCCTTGCTCCAGCTTATCGACATGCTGCTGGAACGCTGGCGTCTCTTCCAGTGCGTGACGCAGATACAGGCCGATAATGCCCAGCGGCAGCGCGAGGAAGAACGGAATACGCCAGCCCCAGTCGAGGAATTTCTGCTCGCCAATCACCGTTGAGATCAGCACCACTACGCCCGCGCCCAGCACGAAGCCGGCAATCGAACCAAAGTCCAGCCAGCTTCCCATGAAGCCGCGCTTACGGTCCGGCGAATACTCGGCGACGAAGATCGACGCACCGGTATATTCCCCGCCCACCGAGAAGCCCTGCGCCATTTTCGCCAGCAGCAGCAGTATCGGTGCCCAGATGCCAATCGAGGCGTAAGAAGGAATCAGGCCGATACAGAAGGTACTGATCGACATGATGACAATGGTGATCGACAGGATTTTCTGGCGACCGTATTTATCGCCCAGCATGCCGAAGAACAGGCCGCCCAGCGGACGGATCAGGAACGGTACCGAGAAGGTCCCGAGTGCGGCAATCATCTGCACGCCAGGCGAGGCGTCCGGGAAGAACACTTTACCCAGCGCGTAGGCCACAAAGCCATAAACACCGAAATCGAACCATTCCATCGCGTTACCGAGTGACGCGGCGGTAATGGCCTTACGTAAACGAGCGTCATCGATAATCGTGACGTCATCCAGCCCAATAGGTTTTACACGCTTCCTACGTAATTTCATGAGGTTACCCTGTATTGGAATTCAAAAAGTCCTCAACGCTGCGGACTCGGTGGAGCGTGCAGTCCGCGGCGTTGAGAAAATTAAAGCATAGCCGTGAAAGTGGTTTTTTCCCTGGCCTGCCAAAGCAATTATTACTCAGGTAATTATTGCATCCCGCGACAGAGTATACCGTTTAAATGTGATATTTGTCATGTTTCCGCCAATAACTGGCTATTTTTTGGCTAAAACTATGGCCGTTTTGGTCCGCAATCGCGGCAAAAAAATTGTCTGAATCGCGACGCAGGCCGCAGCGCAGATGCGCTGGCGAGCGAAAATATCTATACTTGCGCCAGTTTCTCTGCCGGAGATCGGGCGCCGCATGGCACGCTTTGTTTTATTTGCAAAAAGTCTTTGTTTTGACGTTGACCAGCAGGTCCTCTTTCCGGTGCAGTCGCCCGCGCACCGCGTGGCACTGACGCCGCTGCAAACCGCCATTCTGCGGCGCGTGATTGATGCGGATGGCAAACTGGTGCGCAACCAGACCCTGCATGCGCTGTTCCAGCGCGTCCCCAGCGACACACCGTTCGCCGAACGCCTGACGGCCACCATTGCCGCCATCAATCAGCAGGCACAGCTGGCACACGCGCCGGGTCCGCTGGTGCATCAGGTGCCGCTGATTGGCTGCGTGCTGGCCGATCAGGTCGATGTGGCGCCGCTGAGCGATGAGCCGGTGGCTACGCCAGCGGCAGCGGTGGTCAGTCCGCAACCGGTGCCCGCGCCGGCCAGCGTAAAGAAGAAGCGGCCTGTGCTGCGCTGGGTAATCGTTGCGCTGCTGCTGGTGAATGTCGCGCTGGCGCTGCTGGCACGCCAGATGTTCGCGCCGGTGCAGCACGATGCGCTGGATTTCCGGCCGCTGCTGCGCATCCAGAACAGCCAGATTTATGTTGCCGCTCACCTGAAAGACGATTCGTGGGTGGTGCAGGACGCGCTGCGGCGCTATCGGCAGTGGCAGCCGCGCCTGCCGGATGGCTCAGCGCCGCCGATGGTGTACATCAACCCGGTGCGCACCCGACTCTTTTCCAGCACCTTCCTGTGCGCCAAACCGATCGCGCAGAAGGACAACGAATGTATTTCATGGATGGTGTCAGCGCAGGAGATACCTGATGCGTAAAGCGATAATCACCACGGCGGTGGTGCTGGCCTTTGTGCTGCCGTGGGCGCTGGCACTGCTGCTGCGGCCGGCAGAACCGGTGCCGGAGTGGTGTGAAGTACCGTATCGTATTGATCATGAAGGCGCGCCGGCTGGCGCGATTGATGCCACCATTCGCACGCGCTTTAAGGCGGACGGCAGCGGCAGCTCAACGCTGACTGGCACCGTCACGGTACGCGATCGCCACTATCGCCTGCATCGCGTATCCGATACCACCTGGCGCCGCCAGGGCGATTTCATGCTCAGCACCACGCGCAACGTCCGTATCCTGGCAGACGACACCGTACCGCCCGCGCTGGCGGCACAGATCGTGTTTTCGCCAGCGCGCGAGGGCAATAACGATTATTACCAGATGTACCAGCTGCCCAATGGCGACCAGATGATTAATTATGCCGGGCTGCCGCGGCTGTACTGCCACAGCTAACCCTGGTGCTGTCGACGCGCCGGGGGCTTAAAGCAGCGAGCGCAGCGGCGCGCCGTGCAGCCAGCCAGCAATATCTTCCACCGCCTCGCTGAAGTAGGTGCGGTAATTGGTATCGGCAACATAGCCCAGATGCGGCGTTGCCAGCACGTTCGGCAGCTGACGCAGCGGATGATCGGCAGGGAGCGGCTCCTGTTCAAAGACATCCAGCCCGGCGCCCGCCAGCTGGCCAGACTGCAGCGCGCTGATCATCGCCTGCTGATCGACAATCCCGGCGCGTGAGGTGTTAATCAGCAGCGCGCCCGGCTTCATGTGCGCCAGCGCCGCGCCGTCCAGCAGATGACGGGTGCGCTCACTCAGCACCAGATGAATCGATACCACATCGCTCGCCCTGAGCAGCGCCGGCAGTGAAGCCATCTTCTCTGCGCCGCACGCCGCTGCGCGTGCTTCGCTCAGGTTCTGGCTCCAGGCGCACACGCGCATGCCAAAGGCGCGCGCCACGTTAGCCATCTCACCGCCAATCTTGCCCAGCCCAAGCAGGCCGAGGGTTTTGCCGTGCAGCGCCATGCCCAGCGTATGCTGCCACGCACCGTTACTGCGCAGCGCCTGGCTCTCCGCCGGAATATGGCGTGCCAGACCGAGCAGCAGCCCCCAGCTCAGCTCCAGCGGCGCCGCGCTGCTACTGGCGGTGCCGCACACTGCAATCAGCCGTTCGGCACAGGCGTGCAGATCAATTGAGGCATTGCGCATACCGGAGGTGACAATCAGCTTCAGATTGGGCAGGCGGCCTATCAGCCGGGCGCTGAGCGGGGTGCGTTCGCGCATCACCACCAGAATGTCGGCGTGCGCGATGTGAGCGACCAGTTCATCTTCGTCGGCGTAGTGGCGGTGCAGCGCGGTAGTTTGTACCTGCGGTTGCAGCGATGCCCAGTCGGCCAGCGACAGGGCAACATTTTGATAATCATCAAGAATGATGCAGTTCAGGCTCATGGTGGTCCTCAACGGGAAGCGGTTGGCGCCCCTGCTGATTAAGCCAGGCGCGAAGCTGGTTATTGTCCATCGGACGGGCGTAATAATAGCCCTGAATAAATACCACGCCACGCTGCTGCAGATACTGAAATTGCAACGCGGTTTCTACCCCTTCACCCAGTACCTCGAGCTGCAGCTTGTGGCACAGATTGATGATGGCATCCAGCACCGGGGTTTCGATCTCCAGTCCTTCAATGGCGTTGATAAAGCCGCGGTCAATCTTCAGGTAATCGAGCGGGAAGGTCATCAGATAGGAGAGCGCACAGTGGCCGGTGCCGAAGTCGTCAATCGCCACCTTCATGCCGTGCGACTGCAGATAGCGCAGCTTGCGCGACACCGCGTCGCCGTCCTCGATCAGGCTGCGCTCGGTGAGCTCCAGCGTGATCAGCATCTGTTTGTCACGGATGTTGCGGGCAAAACGCATCATGTCCTGCACAAAATCGGGGTGTTGCAGATGCTCAGCGGCGAGGTTAAAGCCTATGTGGAAGCCCGGTTCTACCTGCCAGCTCTGGATATCTTCCGCCATCATCGCCAGCAAATGCTGGGTCAGCGGCACGATCATGCCTTCCGCTTCGGCATGGCTGATGAAGATATCCGGGCGGATCATTTCGCCGTTGGGCCGCTGCCAGCGCATCAGCGCTTCCGCACCGGTGCAGCGCTGAATCCCGGTGCTGTACACCGGCTGATAGTGCACCGTGAACTCACGGTTGCGTATCGCCCGGCGAATTTCATCCGCCCATGAGAGGCGGCGGCGCAGCCAGTTGGCGGTCAGCACCATTAGCAATATCGAAAAGATGGCGGCCATCGGCAGGAAAATAAGCAGCGCCTGACGCCAGGCTTTGATCAGCTCGGCGGCGGGTACCGTCACGCTGACGCTGATTGGATAGCGGCTGGACTCCGCCTGATAGTTGGCGCTGCTGAGGTACAGCAGCTCTGGCTGGTCGTCCGGACCGCTGGCGATGGGGCTGCCGCCGTTGAAGCGCAGGCTCATCTGATAACGGTTCGACTCACCGATGGCGCGCATGAAGTCCATCAGATACTGGCCATCAATCACCGCCCAGAAACCGCTGCTGTCCGGCAGGTGACGCACGAAAATCACCGCCGGGCGATCCGGTACGCCGGAGGTGCCGCGAATCGACAGGCTCCACCAGGCTTTGCCGGTCACCGGCGGCGACTGCATCATCATCCCGGCCAGCGTGTCGTGCTGCAGCCCGTAAGCCGACGAGCAGGTGATTTCGCTGCCCTGCAGGGTACCAATCGAGCGGAAGTAGGCGTTAAGGGTGCCGGCGCGCTGCAAATCTTCATCAATATCGGCGCAGCGACGATTCTGGTACTGACGCAGGCGGGTCACCATGTCCCATGCGCTGTCACTCATCTTTTCTGCCTGCGTCAGCAGGGCATTGGCGGTGGCAATTTGCTGCTGGCTGACCGTATGGCGCGCCTCAATGGCTGTGCAAAATATGCCCAGCACCAGCGGTAATAACCCGGCACAGACAATCAACAGCCAGCCAAAATCGCGTTGTCGTTTTTGCAGAGGCACCAGACTTTCCTCGGTCGGTTTAAGCAGCATTCAGGAAGCGCGTTACGGCGTCAGCAGCATAACACTTTCCCGCGGCCGTGCATGTTAGCGTTTTGATTTTCCACCAATCTGATACAAGTCAATTATGGTTTGCGCTTTGCGTTTATTGACAATGTTTTGCCGTTACTGGCATTTCCCGGCAGGAAAAGCCTGTGGCACGAGATGAGTAAGAGTGTTGCGCCAGAATCATCAGGTATGGCGATGCGCACTGACGCCATACGGCGGCAACGTCACTGCGCAGGGGCGCTGCCAGACGATCGGCAAATACGGATCGTCTGGCATCGTGGCGTGGTAAGACGTTACGGGCGCGGCGCGGGCCGGTTATTTTTGACGCGCAGGCGCGGTTTGGGGCGGCCATTACCCAGCATTATCGCCAGCCGGCTGCCGCCCGGCGTGGTTTCCATCAGGATTTTGGTGACGCTGGTCAGCGGCACCGACAGCAGCATCCCGACCGGACCGAGCAGCCAGCCCCAGAAAATCAGCGACAGAAACACCACCAGCGTTGACAGTCCCAGCCCGCGTCCCATCAGGCGCGGTTCCAGCATATTGCCAAACACCATGTGAATGGCACTGAACAGCGCCGCCACCAGCACGGCGTCATACACATCATTCAGCACCAGCGCCTGAATAAACGGCGGCACACCGGCGATAATCGGGCCGATATTGGGGATAAAATTGAGGATAAAGGCGACAACGCCCCAGAACAGCGCAAATTTGACGTCCAGCAGCATCAGCACCAGCCACACCGCCAGCCCGGTAATCAGGCTGACCAGCGTTTTCAGTGCCAGATAGTGCGTGACGCCCTTCAGCGCCTTGTGCAATCCGGCGATGCGGATCTGCGGATTCATCATCGCATTGCGCAATTTGTACGGCAGATGGTGCACCTCAAACAGCATGAACACCACGGTAAGAATCAACAGCACCACATTGGTCATGGCACCGGAGAACTGCGCCAGCAGCGTGGTGGCCATGTTCATAATCACATTGGGATCGAGCCGTGCCGCCAGTGCGCTGGTGGAGATATTGATATGAAACTGTGCGGCAAAATGCTGCAGCACCGTCAGCTTCTGTTCCAGCAGGCTGCGGATTTGCGGATAGGTATCGCTGAACTCGCTTACCGAACTGGCCAGCACCCCGACCAGCAGCAGCATCACAATGAAGATCACCGTGATCACCAGCGAGATCGCCACGCCGCGCCGCAAACCCCGGCGCATCAGCAGGGTCACCAGCGGATTAAGCACAATCGCCAGGAAGCTGGCGAGTAAGAAGGGCACCAGAATATCCGACGCGGCACGAATGCCCGCCAGAATAATCACTAACATCGCCAGCTTGACCAGGATGTTCTGGCCAATTTTCTCCTGTGGCTTTTCGTTCATTCCCTCTCCTGAATGGTGGTTCGCTGTGGAAAGTGTAGTTGAACGCCAGTAAGTAATTGTTTGTTTAGGAGTAAGCGAAGCGTACCCGATAAGCGCCGTCGGAGATACCGCCATCGGCCCGCCGCGAATCGACGGTGCGCACGGCGAGAAAAGGCGTATAGTAAAGCTTCAGCTATAAAAATTTCGTCAAACACGAGCGCAATCACTCATGCCTGACCAGCCCGCCGCGGCCGAATACAGCCGTTTTCGTCTGAATTTACAGATTCTCTCCATCGTGAAGTTCAACTTCGCCACCTATCTCACCATTGGCCTGCCGCTGGCGGTGCTGCCGGGCTTTGTCCATGACGGCCTGGGCTACAGCGCTTTCTGGGCCGGCGTGGTGATCAGTCTGCAATATGTCGCCACGCTGCTAAGCCGTCCGCATGCCGGTCGCTATGCCGACAGCTGGGGACCCAAAAAGGTGGTGGTGCTTGGTCTGTTTGGCAGCCTGGTGAGCGGGCTGTGTATTTTGCTGTCGGCGCTGGCGGAAGAGCAGGAAGTGCTCAGTCTCGCGCTGCTGTGCCTCGGGCGCGTGCTGCTCGGCGTCGGTCAGAGTTTCTGCGGCACCGGCACCTCGCTGTGGGGCGTGGCGAAAGTCGGCTCGCTGCATATTGGCCGGGTGATCTCCTGGAACGGCATTGTCACCTATGGCGCAATGGCGATTGGCGCACCGCTTGGGGTGATGATCTTTCGCAGCGGCGGCCTGCTGCTGCTCTCCAGCGTGATTATCGCCATCAGCGTGCTGGCGATTGCGCTGGCGCTGCCCCGTGCGCCGGTGAAAGGCAGCAAGGCCAAACCGCTGCCGTTCCGCGCGGTGCTCGGTAAGGTGTACGGTTTTGGCCTGCTGCTGGCGATGGGCTCGGCGGGCTTTGGCGTGATCGCCACCTTTATCACCCTGTTTTATCAGGAGCAGGGCTGGGACGGTGCCGCCTTCGCGCTGACGCTGTTCAGCGCTGCGTTCGTTGGCATGCGCCTGCTGTTTCCCAACGCCATTAATAAGCTCGGCGGACTGCGCGTCGCCAGCCTGTGTTTTGCCGTCGAGGCGATTGGCCTGCTGCTGGTGGCGGGCGCGTTCGATCCGTGGATGGCGAAGTTCGGCGCTTTTCTCACCGGCGCCGGTTTCTCGCTGGTGTTCCCGGCGATTGGCGTGGTCGCAGTCAAAGTGGTGCCACAGCAGAACCAGGGCAGCGCGCTGGCCACTTACACCGCGTTTATGGATCTGTCGCTCGGCATCACCGGTCCGATCGCGGGTTTTATCATGAGCTTAGCCGGCGTACAGCTGGTGTATCTGCTGACTGCGCTGCTGGTGGGATTTGCGCTGCTTTGTACCCTGCGGATGATCAAGCGTCAGGCTGGATTGCCAGCCGAGGATACTGCGTCCAGGTCGCCATAAATGGCGCCCCTACAGCATGACACAGCGCGCATTGATGTGCATCGGGCAATCCGCTGCGGCAATCACGCATCGGATGGGGGAAACAAGTGAAAAAAAGGCCTCCGACCGAGGCCAACACTAACAAAAGCGTGTCGCTAAGACACAGATAAGGGTTCGTTTCACATCGCATTGTCTGCAGATGGTGCAAAGAAAACATTTATTTCGTTTTAATTGAATTATGAAATAACGGATATTGGATCTGCCTCGCAAAAATTTCATATTTCGTTTCATCCAGCCACGCTCCGGCGCTGACCCTCTCGCTGACTGCTCGTCCTGCTAATCTCCCTGCTGCTGATTACGGGCGCAGGCCGCATCGGTATTGTCATCAGGCCCGCACTTTGCGCCAGTCCGCTAATGCTGGCGGAAAAATGCGATCCAGGCCGCTAAAAGTAAATTTTCCAAAAAGAACTATTTGAAAAATTTATTTCACTGTAATAGCTTCATAGCACGCTTTCCGTATTGCCTGATCGGGCGCGACCCAGACTGACCCGCGGCCTGCAGGGACCTTACAAATCAAAGAGGCAACGACATGACTATCGTAGGAAACTTTATCGGCGGCAAAATCACGCACAGCGCCAGCAACGAAACCATTCCGGTCTACGATCCGGCGACCGGCAAAGTGATCCGCGAACTGACGCAAAGCACGGCGGCAGAAGTGGCGCAGGCCATCGAGGTCGCCCATGCGGCGTTTCCGGAATGGTCAAAAACGGCGCCGCTGCGTCGTGCCCGCGTCATGTTCAACTTCAAAGCGCTGATGGAAAAACATCGCGATGAACTGGCGGCACTGATTGTTTCTGAGCACGGTAAAGTCTGGTCCGATGCACTGGGTGAGCTGACGCGCGGCATCGAAGTGATCGAATTTGCCTGCGGCATTCCGCACCTGATCAAAGGGGAAAACTCACCGAACGTCGGTTCCGGCGTCGACAGCTATTCGCTGATGCAGCCGGTGGGTGTGGTCGCGGGCATTACGCCGTTCAACTTCCCGGCGATGGTGCCGCTGTGGATGTTCCCCATCGCGCTGGCGTGCGGTAATACCTTTGTGCTGAAGCCGCCGGCGCTCGATCCTTCTGCCTCGGTACGCATGGCTGAACTGCTGAAAGAAGCGGGGCTGCCGGATGGCGTGTTCAACGTGGTGCACTCCTCAAACGAAGACGCCGAGCAGCTGTATAAAGATCCGCGCATCGCGGCGGTCAGCTTCGTCGGCTCGTCCGGCGTGGCCGAGCACATCTACAAAACCGCCAGCGCGCATGGCAAACGCGTGCAGGCCTTCGGCGCCGCGAAAAACCACGCCATTGTGATGCCGGATGCCGATCTGGATGCCACCGTGAACGCCATCATGGGCGGTGCTTTCGGTTCTGCCGGGGAACGCTGCATGGCGCTGCCGGTGGTGGTGGCGGTTGGCGATGATACGGCCGACAAACTGATTTCGCGCCTGACGCCGCTGATCAAAGCGCTGCGCGTGGGGCCGGGCATGCAGCAGGGTGCCGAAGAGAATGAAATGGGGCCGGTGGTATCCGCTGCGCACCAGAAGAAAGTGCTGGCCTACATCGACAAAGGTGAGCAGGAAGGCGCGACGCTGGTGGTTGACGGACGCGGCGTGAAAGTCGCGGGCCATGAAGAGGGCTACTACGTTGGCGGTACGCTGTTCGATAACGTCACGCCGGAGATGGTGATTTGGCGCGAAGAAATTTTCGGACCGGTGCTGAGCATTATGCGCGCCAGCGACTTCGACAGCGCGCTGCAGCTGGTGAATAGCCACGAATTCGGTAACGGCAGCGCCATCTTCACCAGCAACGGCCACACCGCCCGTGAATTTGTGCACAACGTGGAAGCGGGCATGGTGGGCGTCAATGTGCCGGTGCCCGTGCCGATGGCGTTCCACAGCTTTGGCGGCTGGAAGCGTTCGGTGTTTGGTGCGCTCAACGTGCACGGTCCGGACGGGGTGCGTTTCTACACCCGCATGAAAACGGCAACCGTGCGCTGGCCAAGCGGTCAGCAGACCGTTTCTGAATTCAGCATGCCAACGCTGGGTTAATGTCGCGCAACAGGAGAAACAGGATGTCACTGATTTCAAAAGTGCAGCAGCCGGACAGCCACGGGCGTATCCAGCACGTGACGCCCGAGAGCGCCGGCTGGGAATACGTGGGCTTTGACGCTTATCTGCTGAAAAAGGGCCAGACGCTGCGGTTAAGCAGCGGCGAGAGAGAGCTGTGCCTGGTGCTGGTGGCCGGTCTGGCGTCGGTGAAAACCCGCGACGCAGAATTCCCTGGCATCGGTAAGCGCCTGTCGCCGTTTGAGCGCACGCCGCCTTACTCGGTTTACGTGCCGCATCATGATGAGGTTGAAGTCACTGCCGACAGCGATCTGGAGCTGGCGGTGTGCAGTGCGCCGGGCAGTGGCAATCTGCCGGCGCGGCTGATTGCACCGCAGGATGTTGGCGTGGAGCACCGTGGCAAAGGGCGCAACCAGCGCCTGGTGCATAACATTCTGCCGGATAATCAACCGGCCGACAGCCTGCTGGTGGTCGAGGTGTATACCGACGAAGGCGCGACCAGTTCGTACCCCAGCCACAAACACGATGAGAAGGACAGCCCGGACGAAACCTATCTGGAAGAGACCTATTATCACCGTTTCGACCCCGAGCCCGGTTTCGCCATGCAGCGCGTCTACACCGACGACCGTTCGCTCGACGAGTGTATGGCCCCGTATAACCGCGATGTGGTAACGGTGCCGCGCGGGTATCATCCGGTGGCGACGCTGGCCGGTTACGATAACTATTATCTGAACGTGATGGCCGGGCCGGTGCGGCTGTGGAAATTTACCTGGGAGAAGGATCACGCCTGGGTGAACAGCGAGCAGTATCCGCGCCGTTAATCGGGTCTCCGCGCGGTCGCCGGAAATGCGCACAGATAAAAAAAGGCAGCCAGATGGCTGCCTTTGTTCCATTCGGTAACCGGGGTTTATTCGCTGCTGCTGTTATTCAGTGCCAGCGACACCGCCAGGGTTTGCGCCAGGCAAAGCGAGGCCACCTGCGAGCGGAAGCCATCTACCTGCGCTTCGCGCACCACAAAACAGACATCGCTGAACGCCGCCAGCGGACTCACCTGGCTGTCGGTGATGGCGATTTGATGCGCGCCGCGTTTAGCGCCCAGCTCCACCAGTTCCACCGCTTCACGCGCATACGGCGAGTAGCTGATGGCGATGACCACGTCTTTCGGATTCACCATGCTGAGCTGTTCAGTGAACATGCCGCCCAGGCCATCAATCAGAAAAGCGCGACGCTCCAGATGGCGCAGCGCATACACCAGATACGAGGCCACGCTGAACGAGCGGCGCAGACCGATGATGTAGATGTTCTCCGCCTCATTGAGCATTTTCACCGCTTTGTTCAGCTGGTCGGGATTCACCTGCATCGCCAGCTGCTGCAGCGCCTGGCTGTTGACCATGGTAAAGACGTTGAGGATCTCCACCGGGCTCTCCGGTGAGCTGGCGCTGTCGTCGGTGGCCGTCTGGCGGAACAGGCGCGCCCGTTCGGTATAGTTCACGGTCTCTTCCATCAGGTGCTGACGAAAGACCTGTTTCATTTCGTTGAAGCCGCTAAAGCCGAACGCGTTGGCGAAGCGGATCAGCGTGGAGGGCGGAACATCCGCCTGCTGGGCGATAGAGGCGACGGTATCAAACGCGATGCTGTTGCTGTTATCAAGGATATAACGAGCCACCTGCTTCAGGCGTTTACTCAGCGTCTCGTAGCGACGACGGATATCGTCCTGTAACAAGGTTAATTGCGTTGGGTTATTGGTCATTACTTCGGCCCGTCAGAAAAGGAAATATGGCTGGATAATGAGCGCTATAGTACCAGATGGATGGAAAATTTCATTTGTTTGACGCTATCGTGAAGGCTATTTCATCGGTTTATGAATTGCCTCACAAAACTCAGGGGGTTGAAGGCTTGCCCTCACCCTAACCCTCTCCCGCAGGCGGGAGAGGGGACAGTCCGGAGCGGTTTATCAGGCAGGTCGCAAGGTTTTGCTTCTTCATTCAGTGAGAGAGGGGACAGTCCGGAGCGGTCTGATCGGTCTGACAGGCCTGGTAAAATGCTTAACGACCTGCCTGAACGGCTCTCTCACCCTAACCCTCTCCCGCAGGCGGGAGAGGGAACAGTCCGGAGCGGTTTATGAGACAGGTCGCAAGGTTTTGCTTCTTCATTCAGTGAGAGAGGGGACAGTCCGGAGCGGTCTGACAGGGCTGGCACAATGCTTAACGACCTGCCTGAACGGCTCCCTCTCCCGGTGGGAGAGGGCGGGGGTGAGGGCATCCGCGCGCAACTCACTAAAAAGCGGCCCGTCAGGCCGCTTCTCAGTACATCCTCTTCAAATCCGTCAGCCGCGCGCGGCGCGCCAGTAGCCAATCAGGCGCAGATAATTGCCTTTCACGGTCTCAATCAGCGCTTTATCATCCAGCTCACCGTTCAGCCACTGGCGTGACGGCTGGCCAAAAATGGTGCGACCCACGGCAAAACCTTTCACCCACGTCGCCTGCGCGGCGGCGGCGAAGCCGGCTTTCAGCTTCTCTTCTGGCGCATCAAGGCCGAGTAACAGAATGCCGCGACAGTGCGGATCCTGCTGCTCAATCAGCTCGCCGATTGCCTGCCAGCTCTCCGCCGTCAGCGGTGGTAGCTTCCACCAGTCCGGCTGCACGCCCAGGCTATAGAAGTGGCTCAGCATGTCGTAATAGTAGGACTCGTTACGGTTCGGGTTGCTCTCCGGCAGAATCACTTCCAGCAGCAGCTCGTGCCCGCTTTTGTTACAGCTGCGCCACACGTCAAGAACCAGCTCGTCCTGCTCTTTACGCAGTTCAGCACTGTCATGGGGATGATAAAACACCAGGCACTTGACGACGTGTTCGGCCGGCCAGTCCACCAGCTGAGAGCCAATATTGCCGTGCTCAAGACGCAGTGGTCGTGAGCTCGGCAGCTCGATGGGCCGCCCAATCCACCAGTGCTTGCCGGTGATGGCGTTGAGCGCTTTCTGGCCGTACGTGGTATCCGCCAGGATGCCACTCTTCTCATTGAGACCGGCTTCGTTAGCCGCCTCCTGTGCCGCCTGCAGCAGCAGCAGCTTCAGCTGCGGAATGCGATCCTCGCTGACGCCCGCTTCGCGCGCCATATCGGCCAGCTGTTTACGGTGGTCAAAGGCGAACACATTCAGCTCCGGCCACTGCTGCTTACGCGTGGTAACGCGATGCAGATGATTGAGGCGCGCGTCCAGATCCGGGCGTTTCACCGCGTTATCGCGGCTGAGGAAATCGTCCAGCTCTTCTTTCGTTGGCATCGCCGGTGCACAGCCGTGACGGGATACCACCAGTGCGCCACAGGCGTTAGCGTAGCGGCACGCCTGCTCCCAGCTCTCATCGTTGAGCCAGCCGCGCAGTAGGCCCGACATAAACGCATCGCCGGCGCCCAGTACGTTGAGCACCTCAACGCGCACGCCGCTGTGCAGGCGCGTCTGTTCCCAGCTATCAGGAATCTCGCCCTCAAACACCACACAACCCAGCGGCCCGCGTTTGCAGACCAACGTGGCACTGCTGGCCTTACGCACATTTTTCAGCGCGGTCAGCGTATCAGTGCTGCCACCGGCGATATGGAACTCTTCTTCCGTTCCAACAATCAGATCGAAATAGTGCACCACTTCCTGTAGCTGCTGCGTCACCTGGCCGGATTCAATGAAACGTGTTTCGCCGTCACCCAGTGAGGTCAGACCCCATAGCACCGGGCGATAATCGATATCCAGCGCGGTGCGCAGACCGTTGCGCCGGGCGATATCCAGCGCTTTCAGCACCGCCGCCCGCGTGTCCGGATGCGACAGGTGGGTGCCGGTTACCGCCACGGCGCGGGACGAGGTAATGAACTCTTCGCGAATGTCCTCGGGAACCAGCCCCATATCCGCACAGTTGTCGCGATAGAAAATCAGCGGAAAGGTCTCTTCGTCTTTGATGCCGAGAATCACCAGCCCGGTCAGGCGCTGCTTATCGGTGATCAGCCCGTCAGTATTGCAGCCCACGCGCTGCAGCTCTTCACGCAGGAAGCGGCCATTGTGTTCGTCACCGACGCGCGCCAGCATCGCCGACTTCAGCCCCTGGATCGCGGTGCCATAAGCTACGTTGCCGGAAGAGCCGCCGAGGTATTTGTTAAAGCTGGTCATATCTTCCAGGCGCGAGCCAATTTGCTGGCCGTAAAGATCGACGGCGATGCGTCCAATACAAATCACATCAAGCCGCTTCTGTTGTGTACTCATACTGATGGTTTCCTTCTGTGATAAGCAGACACGGCGGGCGCTGCCGCCCACTATCAAGCGCAATGCTTCCGGGGTCTCAGGGTGCCTGACTGGCTATGTGGGCAGTATGAGGAATAAAAATTCCAAAAACAATATGAAATGAAACATCCATCGCGATTTTGTGAGCCAGGTAAAACTCTGGTGCCGCTACCTTTCCCGCCCTTTACGGCTTGCCCGTTTCGCGGGTGCTCTGGCTTGTGAGCCAGCTCGCAGGAAATGATGACGGATGAGAGGAAGCTGCTGAGGTGAAATGAAATTTCGTTATGATGGCTGAGGCATAGCAGGCTGTTTCACTTTGCTGTCATCCCGTCCCATCGCCAGCCACGTTTCAGCGCCGAATTTGATCTTCATCGCAAAATGAAATGTTTCTTCTGTAATTAGGTTTAATGGAAAAAACATTTGTTTATAATCGCCACACGTTTCACTTAGCGTCGGGCGCGTTTTCACCGCCGACCCGAACCGCGTCGTACCCCCTGAGCGGGTACCACATGTAAAGGAAGAAGCATATGGGCACTATCAGACTGACTACCGCACAGGCGCTGGTGAAATTTCTGGATAACCAGTACCTGAACGTTGACGGCGTTGAAACCAAATTCGTGCACGGCATCTTTGCTATTTTCGGCCACGGCAATGTGCTCGGCCTCGGCCAGGCGCTGGAGCAGGACAGCGGCGATTTACAGGTGTATCAGGGCCGTAACGAGCAGGGTATGGCGCACGCTGCCATCGGTTTTGCCCGGCAGTCGCTGCGCCGTCAAATCATTGCCTGTACCTCTTCCGTCGGACCGGGTGCCGCCAACATGATTACCGCGGCAGCCACGGCAACAGCCAACCGGATTCCACTGCTGTTGCTGCCGGGCGATGTGTTCGCCACGCGCCAGCCGGACCCGGTGCTGCAGCAGATCGAGCAGAGTCACGATCTCAGCATCAGCACCAACGATGCCTTCCGCGCAGTGAGTAAATACTGGGACCGCGTGAGCCGTCCGGAACAGCTGATGACCGCCTGTATCAATGCGCTGCGCGTGCTGACCGATCCGGCGGAAACCGGGGCGGTAACGCTGGCGCTGCCGCAGGATGTGCAGGGCGAAGCCTGGGATTTCCCGGAATACTTCTTCCAGAAACGCGTGCATTTGCTTGACCGGCGTCTGCCGACGGCGGCCCAGCTGGACGCGGCGCTGGCATTGATTGCGCGTAAGCACAAGCCGCTGATTGTAGTGGGTGGCGGCGTGAAATACTCCGATGCCGGTCAGGCGCTGCTGAGCTTTGCCGAGCGTTTCAATATTCCGTTTGCCGAAACGCAGGCCGGCAAAGGCACCATCGTTTCCGACCATCCGCTGAACGTGGGCGGCGTGGGTGAAACCGGCTGTCTGGCGGCGAACCTGCTGGCTAAAGAGGCCGATCTGGTGATCGGTATTGGTACGCGCTATACCGATTTCACCACGGCCTCGAAATGGATCTTCCAGCATCCGGAAATCAGCTACCTCAACATTAACGTCAACAACTTCGACAGCTACAAGCTGGATGGCGTGCAGCTGCTGGCGGATGCACGCGAAGGATTAACCGCGCTGGAAGCCGGACTGAACGGCTTTGAGAATCACTGGGGTGGTCAGATTGAACAGGCGCAGAGCAAGCTGCTGAAAGAGACGCAGCGCGTGTACGCCGCCACTTTCAACACCGACGACTTTATTCCGGAAATCGCTGACCACATCGATCGCACCGCGCTGTTCGCCGAGTTTGAGCGTTTGACAAAGTCGGTGCTGACGCAGAGCAGCGTGCTGGGCACCTTAAACGAACAGCTGCCAAAGGATGCGGTGATTGTCGCCGCCGCCGGCAGTCTGCCGGGTGACCTGCAGCGCGTATGGCGCACCAAAGATTACAACGCGTATCACGTTGAGTACGGCTACTCGTGCATGGGTTACGAAGTGAATGCCGCGCTGGGCGTGAAGCTGGCACAGCCGCAGCGCGAAGTCTACGCCATGGTGGGTGACGGCTCGTTCATGATGCTGCACTCCGAGCTGGTCACCTCGATTCAGGAAGGGGCGAAAATCAACGTCATCCTGCTGGATAACATGACCAATGGCTGCATCAACAACCTGCAGATGGAACACGGCATGGACAGTTTCAACACCGAGTTCCGCTTCCGTAATCCGCAGGGCGGCAAGCTGGATGGCGGCTTCGTGCCGGTTGATTTCGCGGCGATAGCCGCCGGCTACGGCTGTAAAACCTACCGTGTCACCACGCTGGAGCAGCTGAAGGCGGCGCTGGAAGATGCGCAGCAGCAGACGGTTTCGACCCTGATTGACATCAAAGTGCTGCCAAAAACCATGGTGCACAAATACTTCAGCTGGTGGCACGTCGGCGTGGCGCAGGCTTCCACCTCAGAGCGGACGCAGCAGGTGGCCGACAAGCTCAATCAGCATATTCAACAGGCGCGTAAGTACTAACCCTTTTCAGGCCGGCGCTGCCCGGCCGTTTTACCCTACTTATCCGACTCTACAGGTGTAATTATGACGCTCAAACTCGGTGTAATCGGTACCGGCGCAATTGGTCAGGAACATATTCGTCGCTGCAACAACGTGCTGCAGGGCGCAAAAGTGGTGGCGGTTTCAGACATCAATGTGGAAGGTGCACGCGCGGCGCTGCAGCGGCTGAATATCCAGGCCGAAGTGTATCAGGATGGTCATCAGGTGATTAACTCGCCGGAAGTGGATGCCGTGCTGGTGACCTCGTGGGACCCGACGCATGAAGAGTTCACGCTGGCCGCGATTGCCGCCGGGAAACCGGTGTTCTGCGAGAAGCCGCTGGCGCTGAGCGCGGAGGGCTGCCGTCGCATTGTCGACGCCGAGATCGCGCACGGCAAACGTCTGGTGCAGGTAGGGTTTATGCGCCCGTATGATGCCGGCTATCGCGCGCTGAAAAAGGTGATCACCGACGGTGACATCGGCGAGCCGCTGATGCTGCACTGCGCGCACCGTAATCAGAGCGTCGGCGAGAATTACACCACCGACATGGCCATCACCAACACCCTGATTCACGAGCTGGATGTCCTGCGCTGGCTGACCGAGGACGATTACAAGAGCGTGCAGGTGGTGTTCCCGCGCACGACCTCAAAGTCACACGCGAAGCTGAAAGATCCGCAGATCGTGCTGTTTGAAACGCAGAAGGGCATCCGCATCGATGTGGAGATCTTTGTGAACTGCGCGTACGGCTATGACATTCAGTGTGAAGTGGTGGGCGAAGAGGGCATCGCCAGACTGCCGGAGCCATCGGCCATTCAGATGCGCAAAGATGCCCGCCTTGGCAACGCGCTGCTGACCGACTGGAAAGATCGCTTTATCGACGCCTACGACGTTGAGCTGCAGGCGTTTATCAATGATGTGAAAGCAGGCCAGCTGAGCGGGCCTTCCGCCTGGGATGGCTTTGCCGCCTCGGTGGCTGCCGATGCCTGCCTGAAGGCGCAAACCAGCGGCGCGATTGAGCCCGTTGCCATGCCGCCGCGTCCGGCGTTTTACCAGAAATAATCAGGCGCGTGCGCTAAACCTATCCACGGCAGCGGATTACCGCTGCCTCTCTGTATCAGGGAGCTGAAAATGAACCAAGAGAACGTCAAACTGGCGATTGCGCCGATTGGCTGGACCAACGACGACATGCCGGAACTCGGCAGCGAAAATACTTTCCAGCAAACGGTCAGCGAGATGGCGCTGGCGGGTTTCACCGGTAGCGAAGTGGGCAGCAAGTATCCGCGCGATCCGGCGGTGCTGAAGCCGATGCTGGATATCCGCGGTATGCAGATTTGTAACGCCTGGTTTAGTACCTTTTTTGCCAACGGTGACAAAGCGAAAACCATCGATCAGTTCATCAATCACATGAATTTCCTGCACGCCATGGGCGCGCGCGTGATTGGCTGCTCGGAACAGAGCAAAAGCATTCAGGGCACGTCGCTGCCGGTGCTGGAGCAGAAGCCGGTTTTCACTGACGAAGAGTGGCGCCTGACGGCAGAGGGTTACAACGAACTGGCGGCGATCGCGGCGCAGAAAGGGATGCGCGTGACGCTGCATCATCACATGGGCACCGGCATTCAGACGCCAGCCGAGATCGACCGTTTTATGGCAATGACCAACGATAACGTCGGTCTGCTGTACGACACCGGCCACATTTACTACTCCGAAGGATCACAGCAGGTGATGCTGGATGTGCTGACCCAGCATCTGCCGCGTATTTTCCACGTGCATCTGAAGGATGTGCGTGACAGCGTGGTGGCAGAGGTGCGCGCAAACTCGCTGTCGTTCCTCGACGGAGTGAAGAAAGGCACCTTCACCGTACCAGGCGATGGCGTGATCGATTTCAAACCGGTATTCAAAATCCTCGATGATTACGGCTACAAAGGCTGGATGGTCGTCGAAGCGGAGCAGGATCCGGCCATCGCTAACCCATTCGAATATGCAGTGAAAGCCCGTAAATATATTCGTGACAATGCCGGGTTGTAAGATTGACGGTCAGTTAGCGCAATGAATTGCGCCGCTACGGTAAATGCGGCAGTGACTTTCGTCATTATCGACCGCACACACTGTAGCGGCGCGATTTATCGCGCTATGTATTAATTTCGCTTCTGCAATTGACTCATTTCGTTGTCTTTATTCACTGTCTAAGGTTGAAGCGGAACAGGATCCGGCCATCGCTAATCCCTCCGAATATGCGGTGAAAGCCCGTAAATATATTCGTGACAATGCCGGGTTGTAAGATTGACGGTCAGTTAGCGCAATGAATTGCGCCGCTACGGTAAATGCGGCAGTGACTTTTTTCTTATCAACCGCACACACTGTAGCGGCGCGATTTATCGCGCTATGTATCAATTACGCTTCTGCAATTGACTCATTTCTTTGTCTTTATTCACTGTGTAATTTACTGAATCCAGTGAGAACATCACGCCCCCATCCTGCGCCCGCTGAATTTTCATCAGTAAATTTTTATCCAGGCAATTAGCAGGGGGTTGCATTTGCTTGAAACAAATACGGCCCTCTTTTTCTAATCGCTGATATCCATTACTTAATGCATAAAAATAGTAGGTGATGGGTCCATTTTTATTAAAGGCTCTAAAAGAAAAAACAAAAACCCCGCGCGGTGGCGGGGTTGAGGACAATGCTTAAGGCGATTAGGAAGCCAGCGACAGCGCCGGTTTCTGGCCGTTTTCCGCCAGCCAGTCGCGGATGCGCGCCTGTTCGGCTTCGCTCAGCCACATACCCTGCTTGGTACGGCGCCAGATGGCGTCGTCCAGCTCGCGCACCCACTCGTGTTTCACCAGGTAACGCAGTTCGGCTTCATAGAATTCGTGGCCAAAGTTTTCACCCAGATCTTCACGGCTCTTCGCGCCTTCCAGCAGCACTTCAGTACGGCTGCCGTAGGTGCGGGCAAAGTGACGCGCCATGCCTTCGCTGATGAACGGATAGCGACGGCGCAGGCTGGCAGCGTAATCTTCACGCGTACCGGAGAAATCACCGCCTGGCAGCACGGCGTTTTTGGTCCACGCCGGACCGGCATCGGGGTAGTATTTCGCCAGTTTCTCAAGCGCATGCTCCGCCAGCTTGCGATAGGTGGTCAGCTTGCCGCCGAATACGGACAGCAGCGGTGCCTGACCGTTGTCATCGTGCACGTCCAGCGTGTAATCACGGGTAATCGCCTGCGGTGAATCGGATTCATCATCGCACAGCGGACGCACGCCGGAGTAGGTCCAGACGATATCGTCACTGGTCAGCTGCTTTTTAAAGTGCGCGTTATACACCTTCAGCAGGTAGCTGATTTCATTGTCATCGATTTTGACATTTTTCGGATCGCCTTTGTATTCGACGTCGGTGGTACCGATGATCGAAAACTCATCCATCCACGGAATCACAAACACGATGCGGTTATCTTCGTTCTGCAGAATGTAAGCCTGCTTCTCGGTGTGCACGCGCGGCACCACGATATGGCTGCCTTTGATCAGGCGAATACCGTACGGCGATTTCAGCTTCAGGCCATCGTCAAAGAACTGTTTTACCCACGGACCGGCGGCGTTAACCAGCCCTTTGGCGCGCCAGGTGTAAGTTTTGCCGGTATCGACGTCTTCCGCTTCCACCATCCACAGACCGGCTTCACGCCAGGCGCGGGTTACGCGGGTGCGGGTGCGCACTTCGCCGCCCTGTTTCACCACTTCCTGCGCGTTGAGCACCACCATACGCGCATCGTCTACCCAGCAGTCGGAATATTCGAAACCGCGCGTAATTTCAGGCTTCAGGGCCGATTCCGCGCCAAAACGCAGACCTTTACTGCCTGGCAGCGTAGTGCGCTTACCGAGGCGATCGTACATAAACAGGCCCATGCGGATCATCCACGCCGGACGCAGATGCGGGCGGTGTGGCAGACGGAAACGCATCGGGAAGGCGATGTGCGGCGCCATTTTCAGCAGCACTTCACGTTCGGCCAGCGCTTCGCCCACCAGACGGAATTCGTAATGTTCCAGATAGCGCAGGCCACCGTGAATCAGCTTGGAACTGGCAGAGGAGGTTGCACAGGCCAAATCCCGCGCCTCCAGCATCAGCACTGACAGGCCGCGTCCTGCAGCATCCACTGCAATGCCGGCACCGTTGATGCCGCCGCCGATCACGATCAGGTCTTTGGTTTCCACGTCATCTCCTCCGATGTTCGGAATAGTTCTAAAATGTTCGTTTTCGAGCGTAATAATAATCGGAAACCAACATTGACGCCAGCGCTTAACTCAATAAAAACATTCTTGCGTGATATAGCTAACATTTCGGCAGGAAAAAAATCACATATCCACAGGATTTGTCAGGTTATAGCGGCGGCTTATCAGGGTAAACTAACGCCAATTGATGACGAGGTAATGAGAGACCCATGGAAACCTTCGAGTGTATTAATGTCCTGCAGGCTAACGAGCATCTGGCACAGGGAGCGCAACTGGTAGACATCCGCGATCCGCAAAGCTTCGCCATGGGCCATGCCACCGGTGCGCAACATCTGACCAATGACAACCTGGCGACGTTCATTGCCGGTGCCCGGCACGACCAGCCGGTGCTGGTGATGTGCTATCACGGTAACAGCAGTAAAGGCGCGGCGCAGTTCCTGTTAAGCCAGGGCTTTAGCGACGTCTACAGCATCGACGGCGGTTTTGATGCCTGGCGCGCGGCGTTTCCGACGCAGGTCGCCACCGGCAGCCTCTGATTGACCGATTAAAGGAAGGAGAGCACCGCATGATGCGCATCACCCAGTTTAACCAGCCGCGCATGGCGCAGGCGTTTGTGGATTACATGGCGACGCGTGGCGTCACGCTGCGCATTGAGCGCGAAAGTCACTGTGTCATTGTGCTGGATGACGACAGCAAGCTGGAGATGGTCGAAAACGAACTCGCGCAGTTCGTGCGCGATCCCAACCATCCACGCTATCAGGCGGCGAGCTGGCACAGCGGTACCACCGACAGCGGTCTGCGTTATGAGCGTGGCAATATCTGGGCAAACATTCGCGAACGCGCAGGTCCGCTCACGCTGACCATCATGATCGCCTGCGTGGCGGTGTTTATCCTGATGCAGATTGTCGGCGACGATGTGGTACTCGGCTGGCTGGCCTGGCCGGCGGATTCCTCCCAGTATTTTCAGGTGTGGCGCTGGTTCAGCCACGCGCTGCTGCACTTCTCGCTGCTGCACATTCTGTTCAACCTGATGTGGTGGTGGTATCTCGGCGGTGCGGTAGAGAAGCGTCTCGGCAGCGGCAAGCTGTTCGTTATCATGCTGATTTCAGCGCTGCTGAGCGGCTGGATGCAGGCGAAATTCAGCGGCGTGCTGTTTGGCGGGCTGTCCGGCGTGGTCTATGCGCTGATGGGCTACTGCTGGCTGCGCGGCGAGCGCGATCCCGAAAGTGGCATTTATCTCGAGCGCGGCCTGATTGGCTTCGCTATTGTATGGCTGGTGATTGGCTGGTACGGCGCCTTTGGCCTGTCGATCGCGAACGCTGCGCACGTCACCGGTTTGCTGGTGGGGCTGGCGATGGCGTTCGTTGATACGCGCAAACGCGCACGTCGCTAGTAGCAGGATAAAAAGAACACGGCCTTGAGCCGAGGAGAGAGATGTGAAGCAGACGCAACGTCATGACGCCATTATCGATCTGGTCCGGCGTCAGGGGTATGTCAGTACGGAAGAGCTGGTGGATCACTTTGAGGTCAGCCCGCAGACTATCCGGCGCGATCTGAACGATCTGGCCGATCAAAACAAAATTCAGCGTCATCACGGCGGCGCGGCGCTGCCTTCCAGCTCGGAAAACACCGCGTGGCAGGATCGCAAAATGATGTGGTCGGCGGAAAAGGCACGCATCGCCGAGCGCGTGGCGAGCCAGATCCCGGACGGCGCCACGCTGTTTATTGATATCGGCACCACGCCGGAAGCGGTGGCGCATGCGCTGCTCAACCACAACAATCTGCGTATTGTCACCAACAACCTTAACGTGGCGATTTTGCTGATGGGCAAGCCGGATTTCCGCGTGATTATCGCCGGCGGTGAAGTGCGCACGCGCGACGGCGGTATCATGGGGGAAGCCACGCTCGATTTTATCTCTCAGTTCCGGCTCGATTACGGCATTCTCGGCATCAGCGGTATTGATATGGACGGTTCGCTGCTGGAGTTCGACTATCACGAAGTGCGCACCAAACGCGCCATTATCGAGAACTCGCGCTGCGTGATGCTGGTGGTGGATCACTCGAAGTTTGGCCGTAACGCCATGGTTAACCTTGGCAACATGAGCCTGATTGATTACCTGTATACCGATCAAACCCCGCCATTAAGCGTACTGAAGGTGATTGAACAGCACGAAGTGCATCTGGAGCTGTGCTGATTTCCCAGGTGCGCATCAATGCGCACCCTGTGAGGCACCAGGTCATCGCGCTTATTGTAGGGTCGCCATTGATGGCGACCAGGCCGCAGCGGCACGCCTTTTTTCACTGCATCTTCATTTCCCTGTCGCTTTTTTCAGCGTCCCCGGCTTAACTTACTCTTTCAGATTTGCGCTTGCCCGTGTTTACCGTTTCGGATGCAAAGGGATGCACTATGTCGCCGCTAAAATTCAATAAAACCCGCTTTGACGCCGCGCTGACCCGCCAGTGGCAGCAGCTCGGACTGACTTCCGCCCGGCAGATGACGCCGCATCAATGGTGGCAGGCGCTCAGCCGGGCGCTGATGGAACTGCTCGCCGCACAGCCACCCGTGCCGCCGAAAAGCGCTCAGCGCCACGTTAATTATCTCTCGATGGAGTTTCTGCCCGGCCGGCTGACCGGCAATAACCTGCTCAATCTCGGCTGGTATAACGAGGTGGCTGCCGCGCTGGCAGAGCACGAGGTTGAGCTGAATGAACTGCTGGAGGAGGAGGTCGATCCGGCGCTGGGCAACGGCGGACTGGGACGGCTCGCGGCCTGCTACATGGATGCGATGGCGACGGTCGGCCAGCCGGCGATGGGGCACGGCCTCAACTATCAGTACGGCCTGTTTCGTCAGTCGTTCGTGGCCGGACAGCAGCACGAAGCGCCGGATGACTGGCAGCGCGATCGCTATCCGTGGTTCCGCCACAACGCGGCGCTGGATGTGCCGGTGGGGCTGGGCGGTAAGGTCAAAAAGCGCGACGACGGCAGCGTCGAGTGGCGTCCGGCACAGCAGCTGATCGGCCAGGCCTGGGATCTGCCGGTAATCGGCTATCGCAACGGCATCACGCTGCCGCTGCGCCTGTGGCAAGCCACCAGTGCGCAGCCGTTTGACCTGACGCTGTTTAACGCCGGGAAATTCCTGCAGGCGGAGCAGCCGGGCATTGAAGCCGACAAGCTGACCAAAGTGCTCTATCCCAATGACAACCATGCGCCTGGTAAACGTCTGCGGCTGATGCAGCAGTATTTCCAGTGCGCCTGCGCGGTGAGCGACATACTGCGTCGTCACCGGCTGGCGGGCCGTGCGCTGCATACGCTGCCGGATTTCGAAGTGATTCAGCTCAACGATACCCATCCCACCATCGCTATTCCGGAGCTGCTGCGTCTGCTGCTGGATGAGCATGGCCTGAGCTGGGACGACGCCTGGCACATTACCAGCCGCACCTTTGCGTATACCAACCATACGCTAATGCCGGAGGCGCTGGAGCGCTGGCCGGCGAGCCTGCTGCGCGAACTGCTGCCGCGCCATCTGCAAATCATCAAACAGATCAATCGCCAGCTGAAGCAGCAGGTCAAACAGCGCTGGCCGAACGACAGTGCCCTCTGGCACAAGTTGGCGGTGGTGAGCGACGGCGAAGTGCGCATGGCCAATCTGTGCGTGGTGAGCTGTTTCGCCGTCAACGGTGTGGCAGCGCTGCACTCGCAGCTGGTGGTTAACGATCTGTTCCCGGAATATCACCAGCTGTGGCCGCACAAGTTTCATAACGTCACCAACGGCATTACGCCGCGGCGCTGGCTGAAGCAGTGCAACCCCCTGCTGTCCGCGCTAATTGACGACAGCCTGCAGGTGGAGTGGGCCAACGATCTCGACGCGCTGGAATGGCTGGCGCCGCTGGCGAAGAAGAAAAGCTTTCGCCAGCAGTTCCGCACCATCAAGCAGCAAAACAAACTGCGGCTGACGGTGTACATCAAACGCGTGACCGGCATCGATATCAATCCTGACGCGCTGTTTGATGTGCAGATCAAGCGCCTGCACGAATACAAACGCCAGCATCTCAGTCTGCTGCACATCCTGCACTGCTATCGCCAGCTGCGCGATAACCCGGACAATCCCGACTTCGTGCCGCGCGTCTTTCTGTTTGGCGCCAAGGCGGCGCCCGGCTATTTGCTGGCAAAAAACATCATCTGTGCCATCAATAAAGTCGCGGAGGTGATCAACAACGACCCGCTGGTGGGCGATCGCCTGAAGGTGGTGTTTGTGCCGGATTACCGGATTACCGCCGCCGAGCTGATGATTCCGGCAGCCGATCTCTCGGAGCAGATCTCCACGGCCGGTTACGAAGCCTCCGGTACCGGCAACATGAAGCTGGCGCTCAACGGCGCGCTGACCATTGGCACGCTGGACGGGGCTAACGTGGAGATTGCCGAGGCGGTCGGTGAGAAAAATATCTTTATCTTCGGCAACACGGTGGATGAGGTAAAAGCACTGAAGGCCGACGGTTACAGTCCGAAGAAACTGCGCAAGCACGATCGCTATCTCGACGGTTTGCTGAAGGAGCTGGAAAAGGGCAAATTCAGCGACGGCGACCGGCAGGTATTTGCGCCGCTGCTGGAGAGCCTGAGCAAACAGGGCGATCCGTGGCTGGTGCTGGCCGATTTCGCCGCTTATATCGCGGCGCAGCAGCGCGTCGAAGCGCTGTGGCGCGATCCGGAAGCGTGGACCAAAGCGGCGATTCTCAACACGGCGCATACCGGCCGCTTCAGTGCCGATCGTTCGATTCGCGATTATCAACAGCGTATCTGGCAGGCGGCGCGCTGAGCCGCCGGAAAATGACGCTGCATGCGTAATGTGCGCACGGCAACGAAGGAGACAACATGGCCATGAAGAAACTGGATCAGGCTGCACGGGATGCCGGTATCGCACTGAGTTTTATCAACAATAAAGGTGAGTCACAGACCATCAGCGACGACACCAAACGCGCGCTGATGGCGCTGATGGACGCCCCGACGGGCAGCGCGCCACCGCTGCCGCCGGTGCTGGTGTTAACGCCGCCCGGACTGCCTGAACTGACGCCGCAGGGCAGCGACGACTACCGCTGGCAGCTGGTGAGCGAGCAGGGGCAGCACTATGACGGCACGCTGAGCGCGGGAGAAAGCCTGGCGCTGCCGGCAGAACTGCCCGAGGGCTACCATCAGCTCACGCTGAGCACTTCACGCCAGCAGTGGCAGACGCGCATTATCATCGCACCGGCGCGCTGTTATCTGCCGCCAGCGCTGGCGCAGGGGGAGAAGCGCTGGGGCGCGCTGGTGCAGCTCTATACGCTGCGCTCGGCGCGTAACTGGGGCATCGGCGACTTTGGCGATCTGATGCAGATGCTGGAGCAGGTCGCCGCTCACGGCGGAGATTTCATCGGTCTCAACCCGCTGCATGCGCTCTATCCGGCGCAGCCGGATCACGTCAGCCCGTACAGCCCGAGCTCGCGCCGCTGGCTCAACGTGCTGTACATCGACATCAATCAAATCGACGAATTCACCCAAAGTGACGCCGCCCAGCGCTGGTGGCACAGCGCGCCAACGCGCAAAGCGCTAAAACAGGCGCGCAGCGCAGCGTTTGTCGATTATCGCGCGGTGACGACGCTCAAGCTGACTGCGCTGCGTTTTGCCTGGCAGCACGCACAGCCGCAGCTGACCCGGCAGCCGGCGTTTCAGCAGTTTCTGGCTGAAGGCGGCGATGCGCTGCGTTATCAGGCGGCGTTTGACGCCATCGTAGCGGCGCGCAGCCAGCAGCATCCCGATGAGTGGGGCTGGGAAAAGTGGCCGTCAGGCTGGCAGCAGGCGCAGCAGCCGGAGGTGCAGCAATGGTGCGCGCAGCATGAGGACGACATTCTGTTCTGGAGCTGGCTGCAGTGGCTGGCGCAGCAGCAGTTCGCCGCCTGCTGGCAGCGTAGCCAGCAGCTGGGGATGGCGGTCGGGTTATATCGCGATTTGGCGGTTGGCGTGGCACAGCACAGCGCGGAAACCTGGCAGGATCCGCAGCTGTATAAGCTGGGCGCGTCGGTGGGCGCACCGCCGGATCCGCTTGGCCCGCTCGGGCAGAACTGGGCGCTGCCGCCGCTCGATCCACATGTACTGCGCGCGCGGGGCTATCAGCCGTTTATCGATCTGCTGCGCGCCAATATGCGCGATTGCGGGGCGCTGCGCATCGATCACGTTATGGCGCTACTGCGTTTGTGGTGGATTCCCTATGGCGAAAGTGCCGATAAAGGCGCGTATGTCGCCTATCCGGTGCACGACCTGCTGGCGATCCTTGCGCTGGAGAGTCAGCGTCAGCGCTGCATGGTGATCGGTGAAGATCTCGGCACCGTGCCGCAGGAGATCGTCAGCCTGCTGCGCGACCGCGGCATTTTTTCGTGGAAGGTGCTGATGTTCGAGTGCGGGGAGGACGGGCAGTTCCGGCCACCGGCAGCCTATCCGCGCCAGTCGATTGCCAGCGCCAGTACCCATGATTTGCCGACGCTGAGCGGATTCTGGCATGCCGCCGATCTGCAGTTGCGCGAGCAGCTGGGGCTGTTTACTAAACGCAGCATGCTGAAGGCGGCCATCGCGGAACGCGATGGGCAGAGAACCGCGTTGCTGAACGCCCTGAGCGAGGCGCAAGCCATTGATACGCGCAGCAAAAACCGCGTCGGCCAGCGTCTGACGCCTGCGCTGAATCAGGGCGTGCACCGCTTTCTGGCGTACACCGACAGCGCCCTGCTGGGGCTGCAGCCGGAGGACTGGCTGGGAATGGAGACGCCGGTCAACGTGCCGGGCACGGTAGCCGAATACCCCAACTGGCGGCGCAAACTGCGCGTACCATTGGAGAAGTTGTTTAGTTACCGGAAAGTGCAGCAGCTGCTGGCGATCGTCAATGAAGGGCGTAAGAAGCCGTAAAACACGCGGCAGCCGGGGTGGCTGCCGCATCTTCTATCAGTAGTAGGAGTGCTCGCCGCGCTGATGCTCGGTGAGATCGCGCACGCCTTTCAGCTCAGGGAAGGCGGCCAGCAGCTCTTTCTCGATGCCGTCTTTCAGCGTCACGTCAATCATCGAGCAACCGTTACAGCCGCCGCCGAACTGCAGAATGGCGTAGCCTTCGTCGGTGATCTCCATCAGCGAGACGCGACCGCCGTGGCTGGCCAGCTGCGGGTTGATCTGCGCCTGCAGCAGATACTCCACGCGCTCAACCATCGGCGCATCGTCCGACACTTTACGCATCTTAGCGTTCGGCGCTTTCAGCGTGAGCTGTGAGCCGAGGTTATCGGTCACGAAGTCGATTTCCGCATCTTCGAGGTACGGCGCGCTCAGCTCATCAACATAGGCAGACAGCTTGTCGAACTTCAGTTCGGTATCGGTGGCTTCGACCGCGTCCGGCGGGCAGTAGGAGACGCCGCACTCGGCGGTTGGCGTACCCGGGTTAATAACGAATACGCGAATCTGGGTGCCATCTTCCTGTTTTGACAGCAGTTTTGCGAAGTGCTCTTGCGCAGTATCAGTAATACGGATCATGGCGATTGCTCAATAGTTGACTAAAATACCTGGTTATAATACGCCCAACGCCGACGCTCTACAAGGTACGGCACAGGCATCCTATGTGTACGCTGGCCGCGCCCTGCGCCAGTAATAAGCGGCTGATTTCCCCCACCGTGCTGCCGGTGGTCACCACATCATCGATAAGCAGGATGTGGCGTCCGCGCACCGCCATTTCAAGGCGAAACGCTCCACGCAGATTGCTTTTCCGGGCGCGGGCGCTGAGCGCATGCTGCACCGCACCGTGACGCACCCGGCGTAGCCCTTCGCGGTATTCACAACCGAGCCAGCGCGCCAGCGGTTTAGCCAGCAGCGCGGCCTGATTATAACCGCGATGCCAGGCGCGGCGGCGGTGCAGCGGCACGCTCAGCACCAGATCGATACGCGGCAACGGCTGCTGGCGGCGCTTTGTTAATAATTTTAACAAAAGCAGCCGCGCCAGCATCACCCTGAGTGCGGTTGCGCGCGAGAATTTGAGCTGCTGCACCCATTCGCTCAGCGGCGGCACATAATCACTCACGCAAGTGAGCGCCTGCCACGGCGGCGGCCGGCGCAGACAGCGCCCGCACGGCTGATCGCCGCTGGCCGGCAGTCCGCAGCAGGGACAGAGCGCCGGCAGTGCCGGTAGCTGACGCAGGCATACGCTGCACAGGCCGTGCCGGGCGATACGCAGCGGCAGACGGCATAGCCAACACAGGGCCGGGATTGCTAGCATAGCGACCTCCTTTTCACTTTTCGGGAGTGTAACCGATGAGTTCGCTTTACTGGCACACCACAGGCACAGGCGATCGCGATCTTGTGCTGCTGCACGGCTGGGGACTGAACGCCGAAGTGTGGCAACACATTGTTCCGCGACTCAGCCCGCATTTTCGTCTGCACCTGGTGGACCTGCCGGGATTTGGCCGCAGCCAGGGATTTGGGCCGCTGAGCCTGGCGCAGATGGCGCAGCAGCTACTACCGCAGTTGCCAGCGCGCGCCGTGCTGCTCGGCTGGTCGCTGGGCGGCTTAGTGGCCAGCCAGCTGGCGCTGAGCCAGCCCGATCGCGTGGCGGCATTGATTAGCGTGGCGTCGTCGCCGTGCTTTACCGCCCGGGATGAATGGCCCGGCATTCAGCCTGAGACGCTGGCGACGTTCCAGCAGCAATTGAGCAGCGATTTCCAGCGCACGGTGGAGCGTTTTCTCGCGCTGCAAACCATGGGGACGGAAAATGCGCGTCAGGATGCGCGCCAGCTGAAAGAGGTCGTACTGTCGCAGCCAATGCCGTCGGTGGCGGTACTGGAAGGGGGATTGAACATTCTGCGCCACGAAGATTTACGCAGCGCACTGGATGGGCTGACGCTGCCGTTCCTGCGTATCTATGGCGCGCTGGATGGCCTGGTGCCGCGTCGCATTGCGCCGCAGCTGGATGCGCGCTGGCCGTATTCGCAGTCGGTTGTCATTGCGAAGGCCGCGCACGCGCCGTTTATTTCGCACCCGGAGGCGTTCTGCCAGCAGGTGCAGCAGTTCATCCACGCAGCCACATAAACTGCCAGGCGGCCAGCACCAGCGGCTGGCTGCCATCCACGCGCTGCCCGCTGATCACATCCTGAAAAGGGCGCGCCTGCGGCAGCGCGGTGCTGATCTCGCGGCTGCTGAGATTGAACACGCACAGTAACCCTTCGTCGCTGTCCGCCGCGTAACGGCGCAGCAGCAGCACCGCGTTGTCGCTCTCCAGCAGCGTCATCGGATTGTCCGGATGGAACGCCGGCTGCCGGGTGCGCAGCTGAATCAGCGCGCTAAGCCGCTCAAACACCTGCTGACGCAGCGGGTTGCCGCCGCTGATTTGCTGTTCGATATCGCGCAGGCTGTACTTCTCACGGTTGATGGCGCGGTTGTGCCCGGCAGCGTGCACGCCTTCGTTGTCATTGCGCGAGCCGAGAATACTTTGAATATAGATGGCGGGCACGCCAGGAAAGGCCAGCAGAATCGCGTGCGCCAGCAGGAAGCGACGCAGGCGCGTCTCGTCATCGTCGGTCTGGTGATTGAGCGCATCCAGATACGTTACGTTGATTTCATACGGGCTGGTGCTGCCGTCCGGGTTGTTTTTATAGGACACCAGCGCGCCCTCCAGCGCCAGTTCACGCACCAGCGCCACAATCTCGACTTCCGACAAAATGCCGCGTGCCGGATTGAGGCCAATGCCGTCGTGCGAGGCGAGAAAATTAAAGAAGGTGGTGCCGCCATCACCGGGCTCAAGCGTGCTGGCCCACTGGCGCAGCGCGCGCGCCGAGCCGGAGTGAATGGCGTGCAGCACCAGCGGCGGCAGCGAAAACTGGTAAACCATCTGCGCTTCGTCGTGGCCGTTGCCGAAATAGCTGATGTTATCCTGATGCGGCACGTTGGTTTCGGTCACGATCACCGTACCTGGCGCGACTTCGTTGGCGATGGCGCGAAACAGCTTCACCAGCTGATGGGTTTTGGTCAGATGGATACAGCGTGTGCCTGGCGTTTTCCACATGTAGCCCACCGCGTCCAGCCGCACGTAATCCGCGCCTTTGTTGAGATAATCCAGCAGCACGCCCACCATACGGATCAGCACCTGCGGATTGGCGAAGTTGAGATCGATTTGGTCGGCGCTGAAGGTGGTCCAGATAAAGCGCGTGTCGCCGTTAGCGAGGGTAAACGGCGTCAGCAGCGGTGAGGTGCGCGGGCGCGTCACGGCACTGAGATCGGTGGCGGGCGGCATGCTGATAAAGAAGTCGTCCCAGCCGGCATCCTGCGCCAGAAAGTGGCGAAACCATGCGCTGTGCGCCGACATGTGGTTACAGACGAAATCGAACATCAGCCGGGTTTCGCTGTGCAGCGCCGTGATGTGCCGCCAGTCACCGCAAATCGGGTTCACTTTGTGGTAATCGATAACCGAGAAGCCATCGTCGGACGAGTAGGGGAAAAATGGCAGCAGATGCACCAGGCTGAAGGTGGACTGCAGATGCTGCTGATAAAAGCGCGTAAAGCTGGCGAGCGTGGGCTGCTCGGGTTCGCGGAACTGGTCGGCGTAACTGATCAGCACCACGTCTTTTTCATCCCAGTGCGCTTTACGCGGCAGCTTTACCGTGTCGCGCGCCGCGCGGATGTGCGAAAGCAGGCGCTCGCGCGCCGCGACGGGGAAGCTACCTTCATAAATCTCATCGAGCAGGAAGTTGATAATGTCCATCGGATCGCCGGGTTACGCGGAAGGTCATTTTTTCACACGGTTTTTTCAGCGTAGTCCGCCAGGACAATTTATCAACCTCCTGTACTCGCGCGCCGCTTAGCGTTTCTTCCCAAACGCGGCCGCCAGCGCATCGCCCATCGCACTGTTACCGACGCTGGCGCTGGCAGGTTTGCCGCGGCCTTTGGCACCGGCGGCGGGCCGCGCGGCCTCTTTGCCTGCGCCACGGTTGCCGCCGCTGCGCGCGTTGCTCTCACCCGGCTGCTCATCCAGACGCATGGTCAGCGCGATACGCTTACGCTGCAGATCGACTTCCATCACCTTCACTTTGACGATATCGCCGGCTTTCACCACCTGATGCGGATCGTCTACGAATTTGTCCGACAGCGAAGAGATGTGCACCAGGCCGTCCTGATGCACGCCGATATCGACGAACGCGCCGAAGTTGGTCACGTTGGTCACTGCACCTTCCAGCACCATGCCCGGCAGCAGGTCGTTGAGCGTCTCCACGCCTTCGGCAAACTGCGCGGTTTTGAACTCCGGACGCGGATCGCGGCCCGGTTTTTCCAGCTCTTTGATGATATCGGTGACGGTCGGCAGCCCGAAACGCTCATCGGTGAAGTCGCGCGCATTCAGGTCGCGCAGGCTACCCGGATTGCCCATCAGTTCATTCAGCGCCTGTTCCGTAGCGGCGAGAATGCGCTCCACCAGCGGATAGGCTTCCGGATGCACCGTTGAGGCATCCAGCGGATTATCGCCGTGGTTGATGCGCAGGAAGCCGGCGCACTGTTCAAAGGCTTTCGGGCCAAGGCGGCTGACCTTCAGCAGCTGCTGGCGGTTCTGGAAACGGCCGTTTTCGTCACGCCAGCTGACAATGTTCTGCGCCATCATGCGCGTCAGACCGGCGACGCGCGTCAGCAGCGCCACCGAAGCGGTATTCAGATCGACGCCCACGGCGTTCACACAATCTTCCACCACCGCATCGAGTTTTTTCGCCAGCTGGCTCTGGCTGACATCGTGCTGATACTGGCCAACGCCAATAGATTTCGGGTCAATTTTGACCAGCTCTGCCAGCGGATCCTGCAGACGACGGGCGATAGACACCGCACCGCGCAGCGAAACGTCGAGATCGGGGAACTCCTGCGCCGCCAGTTCGGAAGCGGAATAGACCGATGCTCCGGCCTCACTGACAATCACTTTTTGCGCTTTGATTTGCGGGAACTGCTTCTGTACGTCGAGGAAGAAACGCTCGGTTTCACGTGAAGCGGTGCCGTTGCCGATCGCCACCAGTTCAACCTGATGTTTCGCGCACAGTGCCGCCACCGAGGTCGCGGCTTTGGCCGCCTGGCCGGTATGCGGATAGATGGTATCGGTCGCGACCAGCTTGCCGGTAGCATCGACCACCGCCACTTTAACCCCGGTGCGCAGGCCAGGATCGAGACCCATGGTGGCACGCATGCCGGCGGGAGCCGCCATCAGCAGATCGTGCAGATTACGGGCAAACACGTTGATCGCTTCGTCTTCCGCCCGTTCGCGGATGGTGCCCATCAGTTCGGTTTCGAGGTGCAGCAGGACCTTGATGCGCCAGGTCCAGCTGACCACGGCTTTGCGCCAGCTGTCGGCCGGTGCGTTGTTCAGGCGCAGGCCAAGGTGGTCGGCGATCAGCGTTTCGCCGTAGCTTTCGCGCGGTGCCTCGTCGAACTGCGGATCGGCGTTGAGCGACAGCTGTAAAATGCCTTCGTTACGGCCACGGAACATGGCCAGCGCGCGGTGCGACGGCACGCTGCTCAGCGCTTCGTGGTGATCGAAGTAGTCGCGGAATTTAGCGCCTTCTTCCTCTTTGCCTTCCACCACGCGCGCAACCAGATGGGCGTTCTTCCACAGGTATTCACGTACTTTCGCCAGCAGCGTGGCGTCTTCGGCGAAGCGCTCCATCAGGATATAGCGTGCGCCATCCAGCGCGGCACGCCCATCGGCGACGCCTTTGTCCGCGTCGACATAACGCGCTGCCAGCTGCTCGGGATCCTGAGACGCATCGTTCCACAGCGTCTCAGCCAGCGGTTCCAGCCCGGCTTCGATAGCGATCTGCCCGCGCGTGCGGCGCTTCTGCTTATAAGGCAGATAGAGATCTTCCAGCTCGGTTTTGTTCAGCGTGCCGTTGATGGCAGTGGCTAATTCCGGCGTCAGTTTGCCCTGGTCATCAATGGATTTCAGAATCGACTGGCGGCGTTCCTCCAGCTCACGCAGATAGCCGAGACGGCTCTCCAGCGTACGCAGCTGGGTATCATCCAGCCCGCCGGTCACTTCCTTACGATAACGTGCGATAAACGGCACGGTGTTCCCTTCGTCCAGCAAGCGAATGGCGGCGTCAACCTGGTCGGCGCGTGCCTTCAGCTCACCTGCGATAATCTGGCTCAGCGAATCTTTCATCATCAGTAACGGTCTTGCTTACACAGGGTTAGAAATAGGGGACAGTTATACGGACTGAGGCCGCAAATTGCCAGCCGCTGACCGGTGAATCCGTCTTTTTCTGAATGCAGCGCGCAACTCAGAGAAACTTAGCCACCTATGTGTTAAACCCCAGCGCAATGGCGTGCCGGTTGCTGCCAGGCTCGCCCCGCCTCTGCCCTATAATCCGCGGCAAACCACGGAAGGAGGGTGAAGCAATGATCAAATTACTGCTGCTGCTGGCCGGACGCGAGCTGCTGGTGCGTTATCGTCTGCTGATTTATGGCCTGGCGCTGTGCGGCGTGCTGCTGGCCGGCATGATCGTGGCGGACGTGCTGGTCGATGGGCATATCAATCTGTCGCTACAGGTGCTGGCGCTCTTACTGTCGCTGTCGCTGCTGTTTAACCTGCTGAGCGGCGAGGTGTCGCTGCAGCGCTGGCTCAATTTGCTGTTTTCCCTGATTTTTGTCGGTACGCTGCTGGCCGGCGCGCTGTGGCACGGTGACGAAAGGCAGCTGAAGAAACTGCTGCTGACGGTGATGGAAATCTGCCTGTTGTTTAACGGCCTGTTTCGCTGCCTGAGCGCGGCGCTGATTCAGCGCCAGCGCTGGGTGCGACATTTTATGCTGGGCTGCGGCGAGATGGTGCTGAGCGTGGTGCTGTTTTTCAATGACAACCTGCATACCTGCCTGTTGCTGGGCAGATGGCTGGTACTGTTGCTGCTGTCGTTCAGCCTGACGGTGTGGCGCGTCTGGCGCCAGTGGCAGCGCCTGCCGGCGGGTCAGTCCGTTACGCTGCTGCCGTGGTTTTGTCGCGGCCATCGTCATATCGCGCGGCTCCGGCCGTGGCAGCAGGCCCGCTTTCCGCCGGACGCTGCGGCATTTCCTCTCTGTGTCCACGTCTGGCAGGCGCAGTCTGAAGCCAGTCAACAGCCGAAGCGCTATGTGATTGACCGTTACATCGGCGTGATTAACGGTGAAGGGCACTTTTGTACCGGCCACGCGGCACTGAGCTTTGGCGAGCGCGGCTACATCAGCCTTTATCCGCAGCAGGAGATCGATCCGCAACCGCACGAGCTGCCGCGTCTGCTGCTGGCCGGACAGATTAACGATCGTCCCGGCCGTTTTCTCCCCTCGCTGGCGGCAGAGATTGCCGACTGGCGCAGCCCGGATTTAACCTTCAGTTTTCAGCACTACAACGGACAGGCGCTCGCCAGCTACTGGCAGGCCAACCGTGGTGACAGCCTGTATAATCTGACGGCAAAAAACTGTTCGACCACCGTGGTGGATGCGCTGGACGTGGCGTTTGAAGGCTATTACGGCCAGCGGCTGCAACAGGTGTTTGCGCTGCTGCTGCAGCCGGCATTCTGGGGCGCCTGCGTGCTGCGCGAACGGGCAGAAATCATGACCTGGACACCCGGCCTGGTCGCCGATTATGTGCGCCTGATGAAAAAGACGCTGGGTGCCTGTCCGGGCAGGTAATGCTTTGTGATAGCCTCTGTGCAGTGAACAGGGCTGTAACCACGAGTGAAGCGATGAAAACCCAACTGATTACCCGCGAAGGCTATAACAAGCTGCGTGCTGAGCACGACCATCTGTGGAATGAGAAGCGGCCGGAAATCACCCGCATTGTCTCCTGGGCTGCCAGCCTGGGGGATCGCTCTGAAAACGCCGATTACACCTATAACAAGCGCCTGCTGCGCCAGATCGATCGCCGCGTGCGCTATCTGCGTAAATGCCTCGCCGAGCTGAAAATTGTTGATTATGCGCCGCAGCAGGAGGGCAAAGTGTTCTTCGGTGCCTGGGTGGAAGTGGAGAATGAGCAGGGCGACGTGAAGCGTTTTCGCATCGTCGGACCGGACGAGATCTATGGCGATACGGTGAAAGAGTACATCTCCATCGACTCGCCGATGGCGCGCGCGCTGATCAAAAAAGAGGTGGATGACGAGGTGACGGTAAACACGCCGGAAGGACAGAAGGTGTGGTTTGTGAACCGCATTGAGTACGTCACGGAAAGTGAGGAAAAAAGAGGCGGAGAGTAATGGCCTGGTGAAACAAGCCGGGGCGCAACTTATTCTCCGCTGGCGAAAGGGCTGGCAGTATAAGAGGGGGAAGCGCCGCAGCCTTGCCGCGCCAGATAAGCGTTATTTGCCCGGCGTGGTCGCCGTGGTCGTTGAGGTGCTGCTGCCGCCGTGATCGCCGCCGCCCATGGTGGCCAGCGCGACGCCGAGCAGGGCTCCCACCGCACCGATGCCGATAGCATCGGAATTACCTTTGGCCGTGGTCGACGCCTGTGCGCCGGCGGCTTCGCCCGCTGGCGTAGCGGCCTGAACCTGTGTGAGGCTGGTGAGTACCAGAGCGCTCAGCAGAACAACGGTTTTTTTCATCTTTCTTCTCCACATGAACTCAGTAAGCAGGTACCGATGCAGTGTCGGAGATCATTTGCGCAGAGGAAAGGGGAGTTTACTGACTGATTTAAATCACTTTATTTAACGCTGGCCTTATTTTACGCGCGCACTGGCACTGTTCCGAGCGCGGATACGCAGTCAGCGGCGAAAACGCGATATTTTATGCTGCTGAGCGCGGCCGCTGGCTTATCCTGCAGGCGAAACTTAAGCCAAATGGCGCGCCCCGCCTGACGGCGGAAGCGGGACGGCCCGGCTGGACCACTCGCCGGCAGAAAACGGCGCTGATTTTCAGACAAGCGCTAAACGGCGTCAAAATCAGTCAGAAAAGCGCGAGCGAAGCCGCAGTTCGCGGTTAAAATTAAAGATAAGCTGCTGTTTAATATGCTTTGTAACAATTTCGGCTAGAATATAAACCATTAATGACTGTCACAGACGGGCATCTTTTTTACACAATATCGGCTCAGGCAATGGCGCCTTTGGGAGTTGAACATGCAAGAGAACTACAAAATTCTGGTCGTCGATGATGATATGCGTCTGCGCGCACTGCTCGAACGTTATCTCACCGAACAGGGCTTTCAGGTGCGCAGCGTCGCCAACGCCGAGCAGATGGATCGTCTGCTGACCCGCGAATCATTCCATTTAATGGTGCTGGATTTAATGCTGCCGGGCGAAGATGGCCTGTCAATTTGCCGTCGTCTGCGTAGCCAGAGTAACCCGATGCCGATCATTATGGTCACCGCGAAAGGTGAAGAGGTCGATCGTATCGTGGGGCTGGAAATCGGCGCCGATGACTACATTCCAAAACCGTTCAACCCGCGTGAGCTGCTGGCGCGAATTCGTGCCGTGCTGCGTCGTCAGGCCAATGAGCTGCCGGGCGCGCCGTCGCAGGAAGAAGCGGTCATCGCCTTCGGTAAGTTCAAACTGAACCTCGGTACGCGCGAAATGTTCCGTGAAGATGAGCCGATGCCGCTGACCAGCGGAGAGTTTGCCGTGCTGAAAGCGCTGGTGAGCCATCCGCGTGAGCCGCTGTCGCGCGATAAGCTGATGAACCTGGCGCGCGGGCGTGAGTACAGTGCGATGGAGCGTTCTATCGACGTGCAGATCTCTCGTCTGCGCCGCATGGTCGAAGAAGATCCGGCGCATCCGCGCTACATCCAGACCGTCTGGGGCCTTGGCTACGTGTTCGTTCCGGACGGCAGTAAAGCATGAGGCGATTGCGCTTCTCACCCCGCAGTTCGTTTGCCCGCACCCTGTTGTTGATCGTTACCTTGCTGTTCGTCAGCCTGGTAACGACCTACCTGGTGGTGCTCAATTTTGCCATTCTTCCCAGCCTGCAGCAGTTCAACAAAGTCCTCGCCTACGAAGTGCGTATGCTGATGACCGATCGGCTGCAGCTGGAGGATGGTACGCAGCTGGAAGTGCCGCCGGCCTTCCGGCGCGAAATTTATCGTGAGCTGGGCATCTCGTTGTACACCAACGCGGCGGCGGAAGAGAGCGGGCTGCGCTGGGCGCAGCATTATGAATTCCTCAGTGAACAGATGGCGCAGCAGCTGGGCGGGCCGACCGACGTGCGGGTTGAGGTTAACAAAAACTCGCCGGTGGTCTGGCTGAAAACCTGGCTGTCGCCGGATATCTGGGTGCGCGTACCGCTGACCGAAATCCATCAGGGCGACTTCTCACCGCTATTCCGCTATACCCTGGCGATTATGCTGCTGGCGATTGGCGGCGCCTGGCTGTTTATCCGAATACAAAACCGGCCCTTAGTCGATCTTGAACACGCTGCGTTGCAGGTGGGGAAAGGCATTATTCCGCCACCGCTGCGCGAATACGGTGCTTCGGAAGTGCGTTCGGTGACGCGCGCCTTCAACCAGATGGCGGCGGGCGTGAAGCAGCTGGCCGATGACCGTACGCTGCTGATGGCCGGCGTCAGCCATGATTTACGCACGCCGCTGACGCGCATCCGTCTCGCCACCGAGATGATGGGCGAGGAAGATGGCTACCTGGCCGAGTCGATCAACAAAGACATCGAAGAGTGTAACGCCATCATCGAGCAGTTCATCGATTACCTGCGCACCGGGCAGGAGATGCAAACCGAGCGCGCCGATCTGAATAGCGTGCTGGGCGAAGTGGTGGCGGCGGAGAGCGGCTACGAGCGCGAGATTGAGAATGCGGTGATGGACGCGGAGCTGATGCTGGATATTAACCCGCTGTCGATTAAACGCGCGGTGGCGAATCTGGTGGTTAACGCGGCGCGTTACGGTAACGGCTGGATCAAGGTCAGCAGCGGTCAGGAATTGAATCGCGCGTGGTTCCAGGTGGAGGATGATGGTCCGGGCATTAAGCCGGATCAGTTACAGCATCTGTTCCAGCCGTTTGTGCGTGGCGACAGCGCGCGCAGCACCAGCGGCACCGGCCTTGGCCTGGCGATTGTGCAGCGTATTATCGATGCGCATGACGGATCGCTGGAGATTGGCGACAGTGAACGCGGCGGATTACGTATCCGCGCGTGGTTACCGATCCCGGAAAACAGCGCCACGACGGCAGTAAGCAGTAACGTTAGTTAAATTTCCGCACCAACCGTCGCGGCGCAATCTATTGCGCATCCATCAGCGATATTGCCGCTGCAGGCATGCGCGATAAATCGCGCCGCGACGAAATGTGCCATCGCTAAGCCGCCGTTGTGGCGGCTGGGCTACTTCACAGCTGCGGGCCGGCCTGCACCAGCGCCTTGCCGGCATCGTTATCGGTGTACTTCTCGAAATTGGTGATAAAGCGCTGCGCCAGCGCTTCGGCAGCCTGCTGCCAGGCGGCGGCGTCAGGCCAGCTGCGGCGCGGATCGAGAATGGCATCGTCCACCTGTGCCAGCGTGGTGGGCACCTGCAGATTAAACACCGGCAGCGTTACGGTCTCCGCTTCATCCAGCTCACCGGCCAGAATCGCGTTGATGATAGCGCGCGTGTCTTTCAGCGAAATGCGCTTGCCGCTGCCGTTCCAGCCGGTATTCACCAGATAGGCCTGCGCGCCGGACGCCTGCATACGTTTCACCAGCACATCCGAGTACTGCGTTGGATGCAGCGTCAGGAACGCCGCGCCAAAACAGGCGGAGAAGGTTGGGGTGGGCTGCGTCACACCGCGCTCGGTGCCGGCCAGCTTGGCGGTAAAGCCGGACAGGAAGTGGTACTGGGTTTGCTCCGGCGTCAGACGCGAAACCGGTGGCAGTACGCCAAAGGCATCGGCGGTCAGGAAGATGACCTTCTTCGCGTGGCCCGCTTTCGACACCGGCTGCACGATGTTTTCGATGTGCTCGATCGGGTAAGACACGCGGGTGTTTTCCGTCTTGCTGGCGTCGGCGTAATCGACCGTGCCGTCGGCGCGCACTACCACGTTCTCCAGCAGCGCATCGCGGCGAATCGCGCGGTAAATCTCCGGCTCGGCCTGCTCTGACAGATTGATGGTTTTGGCGTAGCAGCCGCCTTCGAAGTTAAAGACGCCGTCGTCATCCCAGCCGTGCTCATCGTCGCCGATCAGCTGACGATCCGGATCGGTAGAGAGCGTGGTTTTACCAGTACCGGACAGGCCAAAGAACACCGCCACGTCGCCCGCTTTGCCGACGTTGGCCGAGCAATGCATTGAGGCAATACCCTTCAGCGGCAGCAGATAGTTCATGATGGCGAACAGCCCTTTTTTCATCTCGCCGCCGTACCAGGTACCGCCGATCAGTTGCATGCGTTCGGTCAGGTTAAAGGCGACAAAATTCTCTGAATGCAGACCCTGCGCCTGCCAGTCCGGATTGGTGCACTGCGCTGCGTTCATCACCACGAAATCCGGCGTAAACTCAGCCAGTTCGGCCTCAGTCGGACGGATAAACATGTTTTTGACGAAATGCGCCTGCCACGCCACTTCCATCACGAAACGCACGCTGAGGCGGGTGTCCGGGTTGGCGCCGCAGAAGGCGTCAATCACAAACAGACGCTTGCCGGAAAGCTGTTGCGTGCAGCGATCTTTCAGCGCCTGCCAGGTTTCCTGTGACAGCGGCTGGTTGTCGTTCTTGCCGTTGCCAACATCGTTCCACCACAGCGTGTCACGCGTGGTGTCATCCCGCACGATGTATTTATCTTTCGGCGAACGTCCGGTGAAGATGCCGGTATCCACGGCAATGGCACCGCTCTGCGTCAGGGTGCCGCGCGCGTAACCTTCCAGCTCCGGGCGGGTTTCTTCCTGAAATAACGTGGCGTAATCAGGGTTGTACACCACCTCGGTGGTGCCGCTAATTCCGAGCGTTTCGAGGTCTTGCGATGTCAGGCCGTTAACGCGCATGTGACTGCTCCTTAAATCGGTACTTCATGGCATTTTTTATGAGGGTTTCTGCGTCCTGCTGCGCATAGCCGCACAGGGCAGATCGCGCGCAGTGTACACGTCTGAGCGAGGTGGAAAAGTGAAGAGAGTTAAAAATGCGAGCTGGAACGTGACAAGTAGAGAAATCTGCCACTTATGAAACTAAAGTTAGCGTAAATTAGTTAATTTCCGTGAAAAATCATAGCGCTACGCCGGCGGAAAATACGGGCGGCGTCACCGCCCGTTTGCTGATTAATGCAGTTGATCGCTATTGCCGGAGGGAGCGTTACGAATGGCCGCAATATCCACGGCGTCGTACACATAGTGCGTGCCGCAGTAGTCGCAGTGCATATCGATTTTGCCGTCTTCGACCAGAATCTCATCCACTTCCTCTGGCGGCAGCGTTTTCAGCACTTCACCGCAGCGTTCGCGCGAGCAGGTGCATTTAAAGCTGACCGGCGCCGGATCGTAAACCGTGGCTTCTTCCTGATGATAGAGACGCCACAGTACGTCAGTCGCGGGCAGCTCAATCAGCTCTTCGCTCTTCACGGTTTCGGTTAACGTGGCCAGATGGTTGAAGTCATCCAGGTTGGGCTCCTGCGCGGGCAGCACCTGCAGCAGAATACCGGCTGCGCCTTTCTCGCTGGTGCGAATGAACAGGCGGGTTGGCAGCTGCTCGGAACGCATGAAGTAATCTTCCAGACAGCCCGCCAGCGTATCGGCTTCCAGGCCGACCACGCCCTGATAGCGCTCGCCTTTCTCAGGTGAAATGGTGATCACCAGATAGCCGTTACCCACCATCTGCTTCAGGCTGCTGCCTACGGCGATCTCCGCATCCTCTTTCAGCCGCGCCACGCCGCGCAGCTCCTGGCGGTTATTCCCGTTGATCACCGCCATGCTCAGCGGGCCATCGCCCTGCAGCTGCACGGTGATATCGCCGTCAAATTTCAGCGTAGCGGTGAGCAGGCTGGTGGCGACCAGCAGTTCGCCCAGCAGCGTTTTGACCGGCTCGGCGTAGTCGTGGTTCTGCACGATGTCGCGCCAGGTTTGAGATGCGTTGACCAGCTCGCCGCGCACGGCGACGTTTTCAAACAGGTAACGATGCAGTTGATCTTGAACAGACATAAGGTTTCTCTCGTGGGGGCGCGAGTTATTCATCGCCCGACAATTTAAATTTCAGCAGATCGCGGCGCTCTTTTTTATCCGGGCGGCGATCGGGATGCGGCATGGTCAGGGCATTCATTTTGCGCGCCAGCGCGTTCTTTTCGCGCTTTTCGATGCTGGCGGCCGTCTCCGCGTACATCTGCTGCGCTTCGCTGGCCGGACGCCGCTGGTCGCCGATGGCGGTAATGATTACCGTGCGCTCATCGTTGCCCTGACGCAGCGTCAGCTCGGCCTGCAGTTCGACCACTTTGCCCGGTTTGCTGCGCTGGCCGTTGTAATGCACTTTGCCGCCTTCAATCATGTCGCGAGCCAGCGCGCGGGTTTTATAGAAGCGCGCGGCCCACAGCCATTTATCAAGGCGGACGCCTTCACTGGTTTTCTCTTTCATTGCGGCTCCTGCTGTTACGCTGCGTCGCGCCGTTTGGCGATCGGTCGCACACGGTCGCATGACGCCGGAAAGATGGATCGGGCCGGTGCCTGATACCCAAAGGTATGGGTACAACGTGATAAATCAAGGGCGAGGTACCGTTGCGGACTGCCGATCCATCGCCAATCCCTTAAGCGTAATCGGCATTTTGTTTTCCGCCCTGAAAAACAGGGCGACAGGGTAGCACAGAAGGCGGAGGGTCAGAACAGCGAGCGCACGCTCTGCATAGTGCTGAGGTTGTGGTTAAAGCACTTGTCGTAATACTGCTGAATCTGCGCCATACGCAGGCGGTTGCGGTGGATGCGGCGCAGCGCCAGCAGGCCGTTGCTGACGGCGCTGACAATCAGCACCAGCATCAGCAGCGCGGTGCCCAGATAGCGCCACTGCGCCATGGCGTCGGGCTCGTTGTGCAGGGCGATATGGCGCGTGCCGTTGGCATCGGTGGTAATGCTGGTAATGATACCGCTGGCGGCAAATGGCGTGTGCAGCAGCATGCCGGACAGGCGCTGCAGTTCGTGCCACTGCGCTGGGGCGTCGAGATCGAACAGCGCCACCGACGGCTGCGGCTGGTTCACCATCTGCCGGCCTTCATCGCTAATGATCAGGAATCCGCCCGGCGGCGGGCTGTTAAGGGTTTCCGCCGCGCGACGCGTCTCCCGCGAGAAGAAGGTCGAGGTGGCGGTGTTCACCAGATTCTCCAGCGCTTCGGCGCTAACCGGGCGCAGCAGCACATTCATGCCGTTGAGCTTGCCAGAATCCGCACGGTGAATCAGCGTATCCCAGTCTTTCGCATTACCGAGGTTGACCAGCGCATTTTTCAGGCGCACGCAGTCCTGCTGCTGGCTGCACAGCTGCTGGGTTTTCAGCACCAGGTCGGAGAAATCATCCAGCAGGATCATGCCTGATTTCTGAATCGCCGACGCCAGCTGCGGGTTAAGTTTCGGGTCGGTGTTGGTTTCCGGATGCAGCTGCTGCGTGGTGGTCTCCAGCAGCGCGGCGGCCTTATCGATGATGTCGGACTGCGGCAGCGGCAGCGGCGCAGCGTTGTTCCAGTAAATCGCCGAGCAGTCGAACGGCATGTACGCGTAGCTGCGGTTGCTCTGGTAATTGCCCGGAACCGAGCACATGCCGGTGCCGCTCACTTTCAGGCTATCGCCAATGTGCAGCGGCAGGGCAGTGAGTTTATCGACGCTGTTCACTTCCACGCTCTCAGTCCCTTTTAACCAGGCGAGGCTGAGTTTGATCGGCATGCTGAGCGGAATCCAGCTCACCAGCATCACCAGCACCAGCAGCGAACCGCACGCCAGCACCAGGTTTTTACGCCAGCGCTGTACCGGGAAGTTGCGGACTTCATCCTGCAGCGACAGGAAGCGCCCCTGGCGTACCACCTGACGATTCAGGTAGATATCCACATCCGTCACCTGGCCCAGGTCGTGCGCCACATAAGGCTGCCAGTGTGCCGGATAGATTAAGTCGATGATGCCGAGCGAAATGTTGCTCTGCTCCTGATTGGATTCGCCAAACAGACCCCAGCGCTTCGGTGCGCCACGCAGACAGTGCACATCACGCAGCCCTTTTTCACCGGGGAATCGGTACATAAACCACAGGCTGACAGCAACGATCGCGCCGGCGGGCAGCGCAATCCACAGCATCAGGCTGCCGGGCAGCACCAGGCTGAGGAAAAACAGCAGGAAGGCGCAGCAAATAGCGCTCGCTTCACGCGTGCCGTCGGCGCGCGACAGCTGATACTCTTCCGGCGACTCTTTGCGCACCTGCAGCAGCTCGACGTTTTCGCTCTCCTCTTTACGAATCGAAGCGTTGGTCGACATCGGCCGCACCAGCGGTGGCAGCGCCGGTTGTTCCACCGCATAGTTCACCAGCGAGTGGCCGTTGAGCGAGATCACCAGCGGCAGGGTCTGGGTGCGGATCAGCTCGACGTAGTTTTCTTCAGCGATGTACTGCTCCCACAGCGGTGGCAGATGCACCTCAACCTCATCCAGGTAGTAGCGCCATTTGTGGGGATCGTCAGTGGAGAGGCCGTAACGGGTGATGGAGCGGGTAACGGGATAAACATTATTGCTCTGTGCGGTCAGCGCCAGCGCTTCGGGTTCCCGTGACGATCGGGTCGATCGCCCACTGCTGTGCTGACGCGCTTTACCCAGCGACGCAATATACTTCTCAACGGCAGCGCGTTCTTCATCGGTGAGTTTACGGCAGGGCGGACTGATAAACGGCAGTGGTTTCGCCAACGGCGGACGATGCCGCATAGCGTACCAGTAGCCGATTCCGGCCACTAACGAACAGGCCAGCATGACAGCCAGAATGACGATAAGAGTGCTCATGCTTTGCTCAATCCAGCCAAAAAACTGCCGTCACGTTTACGATGTGCTCCCGGTAAAACCTGCAATACGAGTCAATTTTGGCGAGCAGAAGTCATTCTGACAAGAGGCAAATGAAACAAAATACCGCGCAAAATCATTGTATTATAAATTTGTTAGATTATTCCTTAACGGGATGGTACTCACAAGCCCCTCAATTAAACATCGGTATTATCCGAATTTGCTGCTACCCCGTTGACTTATTGTGAAAATCTTACTGTGCAGATAACAAGAAGTTGTTAGCGGCAGCGGGCAAATGTATGTCACCATGATTGACCCGCGCTGCGTGTCGCACAATGCCGCGGGCTTCGGTATGCTGACGTCATCGCGTTTCACAAGGCTGTGCTAAGTTTGAGGCTGATATGACCACTCCCCTGAAAAAACCTGACATCCTCAACGTGGAAGCGGTGGCCCGCTCCCGCCTGTTTACCATCGAAGCGGTTGATCTCGCCTTCAGCAACGGGGCGCGTCGCGTCTATGAGCGCATGAAGCCCTCCGATCGTGAAGCGGTGATGATTGTGCCGATCATTGGCGATGACGTGATCCTGATCCAGGAGTACGCCGTCGGACTGGAAACCTATGAGCTGGGCTTCCCGAAAGGTTTAATCGATCCTGGTGAAAGCGCTTTTGAAGCCGCTAACCGTGAGCTGAAAGAAGAAGTGGGCTTTGGCGCGCACCAGCTGGAAGCGCTGGGCAAACTCACCATGGCGCCGTCCTATTTCTCCAGCAAGATGAATATCGTGGTAGCTGAAGGGTTGTACGAAGAGAAGCTGGAAGGGGATGAGCCGGAGCCGCTGATTGTACGCCGCTGGCCGCTCAGCAATCTGCTGGCGCTGCTGGAAGAGCCGGATTTTCGCGAGGCGCGTAACGTCAGCGCGCTGTTCATGGTGCGTGAGTGGCTGGTGAAGCAGGGGCGGTTGAGTTATTGAGGACACCTGGCGGCGCAATAAAAGGCGCGGAAAGTCGCACGGGGTAAAAACAAAAAGCCGGGGATTTCCCCCGGCTTTTTTGATCAAAACAGTTCGTGGCTTTCACCGTTGTCCATGATGGTGGTGCCCACATCATGCACCGAATACTCGGTCGGCTGGGTGCCGTTAATGAAGTACTCCTGACGGGTGTTGCCGCCACCGTTGGCCAGCTTGCCGGTGCTGCGGTCAATGGTCACCGTCACCACGCCGTCCGGCGGTGTCAGCGGCTGCACCGGCACACCATCCAGCGCCACTTTCATGTAATCATCCCATGCCGGCTGCGCACTCTTCGCGCCGCCTTCGTAGCCGGAGATCTGATCCGGAATCGCACCCGATACCGTGGTGCGTCCCAGCGCGCGCGAATCATCGAAGCCAATCCACACCGACGTCACCACGCCCGGACCATAACCGGAGAACCAGGCATCTTTGGAACTGTTGGTGGTACCGGTTTTGCCGCCGATATCGTTGCGCTTCAGATCGCGGCCGGCACGCCAGCCGGTTCCCATCCAGCCCGGTTCACCGAAGATGTTGGAGTTCAGCGCGCTCTTAATCAGGAACGCCAGCGGCGTGTTGATCACGTGCGGCGCGTACTGCTGATCGCCGGCCGGCTGCGGCTGCGCGGGTACCTGCTCCAGCTCGGGCTGCGGCACGGTCTGATTCTGCTGCTGATTCGAGGTGGCGACGTTTTCCACGCTCTCTTCATTCAGCGCCACCGACTTTTTGGTGTCGCCATAGATCACCGGCAGATTGCACTGCGGGCAGGCGATCTTCGGCTGCGCCTGGAAAATCACGCCGCCCTGTTCGTTCTCAATCTTCGCGATGAAGTAAGGATCGACCAGGAAGCCGCCGTTGGCCATCACCGCATAGCCGCGCGCCACTTGCATTGGCGTGAAGGATGCGGCGCCCAGTGCCAGCGACTCGGTATGAATAATGTTCTGCGCCGGGAAGCCAAAGCGCTGCAGATACTCAGCGGCGTAATCAACGCCCATAGCACGCATCGCGCGCACCATTACCACGTTTTTCGACTCACCCAGCCCCTGGCGTAAACGAATCGGACCCGCATAGGTCGGCGGCGAGTTCTTTGGTCGCCAGTCTGCGCCGGCACCGGCATCCCAGCGTGAAATCGGCACGTCGTTGAGGATGGAGGCCAGCGTCAGGCCGCGGTCCATGGCGGCGGTATACAGGAACGGCTTGATGTTCGAGCCGACCTGACGCAGCGCCTGGGTGGCGCGGTTGAACATACTCTGGTTGAAGTCAAAACCACCCACCAGCGCGCGTACCGCACCATCTTCCGGATTGAGCGACACCAGCGCCGAGTTCACCAGCGGCACCTGTCCCAGCCACCACGCGTCACCGACTTTACGTACCCAAATCTGCTGGCCAGCCTGCAGCACCTGAGTGACGCTGCGCGGCGTCGGGCCCTGCAGGGTGTCGGATTTATACGGACGCGCCCAGCGCACGCCGGCTAAGGTCAGCGAAACGCTGCTGCCATCTTTTAGCATGGCGGTGGCTTCGTCGGCGCTGGCGCTGGTGACTATGGCGGCATTCAGCGGACCGTAGACCGGCAGATTTTTCAGCGTATTGACGATGCGGGTGTGATCCCAGCTGGCTTCACCCACTTTCCACAGCACGTTGGTCGGGCCGCGATAGCCGTGACGCATATCGTACGCCATCACGTTGTTACGCACCGCCTGCTGTGCGGCTTCCTGCAGATGGCGGGTCACGGTGGTATACACCTTGTAGCCATCGTCATAGGCGCTGTCGCCGTAGCGTTTCACCATCTCCTGACGCACTAACTCGGTGAGATACGGTGCAGAGAAGGCAATTTCCGGGCCGTGATAGCTGGCGGTCAGCGGCGTGTTGCGCGCGTCGTTATACTGCTGCTGCGTGATGTAGTTCTGATCCAGCATGCGAGCCAGCACCACATTACGGCGCGCCAGCGCACGGGCGTGTGAATAGAGCGGGTTAAAGGTCGACGGCGCTTTCGGCAGGCCGGCGATCATCGCCATCTCACTCAGCGACAGCTGATCGACCGGTTTACCGAAGTAAACCTGCGCCGCCGCACCGACGCCGTAAGCGCGATAGCCGAGATAGATTTTATTCAGATACAGCTCAAGGATTTCATCCTTACTCAGCAACTGCTCGATGCGAATCGCCAGGAAGGCTTCCTTGATTTTACGCATCAGCGTGCGTTCAGGGCTGAGGAAGAAGTTACGCGCCAGCTGCTGCGTAATGGTACTGGCGCCCTGCGAGGCGTGGCCAGAGACCAGCGCGATGCTGGCGGCGCGGAAAATCCCCACCGGATCGACACCGTGATGCTCATAAAAGCGGCTGTCTTCGGTGGCGATAAACGCTTTGATTAGCTCAGGCGGCATCTGTTGCAGGGTGAGCGGGATACGGCGCTTTTCACCGTACTGGGCGATCAGCTCGCCATCCGCGCTGTAAACCTGCATCGGGGTTTGCAGGCGCACATCTTTCAATGTGTTCACATCAGGCAGCTGCGGCTCTATGTATTTGTACAAACCATAAACCGTGCCGGCTCCCAGCAAAATGCAACACACTGCAAGGATCAATAAATACTTTACGAACTTCACCTGAGAATTCCCATCTGTTGGCGTTTGGGCAGTTTATAAACAATCGCGCGGTAGTATAAAGGCAAGCCTGACGCTTTGATATACCCGTCATTCTTCATGCAATGCGGGTAATCATCCTTTTTCCTGTAACGATAAGGAGATCGCGCGCATGGCTTTTCAGCGCTGGCAAATTGGACTGGACATCCAGAACGGGCAACTCTGCGCCCTTGGCATTGAACGACGCCGTCACGGATGGCAGCTGCGACACTGGTGGCAGCAGCCGCTGCCGCACGATACGTTACGCAACGGCGTGTTGCAAACCTCGCCAGTGTTACAGGAGATGTTGGTGCGCTGGCAACGTCATTTACCCAGGCGCTACTCACTGCGCGTTGGCCTGCCGCCGCAGCTGGTGCTGCAGCGTACGCTGCCGTTGCCGCAAACCTCACTGCGCGAGCCGGCGCTCAGCCGCTACGTTAACGCGTCCGCATCACGCCTGTTCCCGGTCGAAGCCGCCTCGCTGTCGCTGGATTACCGGCTGGGCGGCAGCGCCAGCCAGCTGCACGTCACCGCCGCGCGCCGCGACGTCATCGCCCAGTGGCTGGCGCCGCTGCAGCAGGCCGGACTGCGCCCCGACGTGTTTGAGCTGAGCAGTCTGGCGCTGATGCAGATCGCCATGCGCGTTCCGCTGCGCCCGCATCAGCTGCTGATCCATCCGCTCTGCGACCACTGGCTGTGGACGCTGGCCGGCGAAAATAGCGCCTGCGGCGCGGCAACCGAACCCCTGACGCTCGCCCATCTGCGTGACACCTTTCCCCAGGCACAAACGGTGTTCTGCACCTCACCGCAGGCGTTGCCGGAGGCGGAAGTGCAGCGCTGCAAACCACTGGCGCTGCTGCATTATCTGCAACCGCCACTACCCGCAGAGGCGGGCGCGCTGGCGATTGCGCTAGGCCTGGCGCTGCGTCCGGAGGATTACTGATGCTGGCGGTCAATTTGCTCCCGTGGCGGGCACAGCAGTTGCTGCTACGCCGCCAGCACAGTGTGGCGTTGCTGGTTGTCGTGCTGCTGGTAACGCTGTTAGTCACGCTGCTGCTGTGGTGGCGCGCTGAACAGCGGCTCCAGCATGCAGCCCGGCAGCACACCGATATGACCATACAGCTCCAGCAGATCCAGCAGCGGCTGGCGCAACAGCAAACCCTGATGGCGCAGCGGGATGACCTGTTACGCAGGCAGCAGGCGCAGCAACAGCGGCTGCAGCAGCATCAACGCTGGCAGCAGTTCTGGCAGCAACTGCCCGCGCTGATGCCGGAGACGCTGTGGCTGAGTCGCGTGGAGCGGCGTCAGGGGCAACTGGTGCTGGACGGATTGGCGCAAAGCCTGGCTGATGTCAGTGCGTTCCGCCATCAGCTGCAGACGCAGCCGCTGTTTGCGGCGGTGAAGCAGGGCAGCGTACAGCGTCAGGCGCAGGGAGATTACCGCTTCGCGCTGCGTGCCCGGCTGCAGGACGCGACCGATGAATGAACTCATCCAGCGCTGGCTGCAGCTGGCACTGACGTGGCGGATAGCCAGCCTGCAGCTGCTGGCGCTGCTGCTACTCGGGCTGGCGTGGCTACTGCTGCTGCGTCCGCAACAGCAGCAATTCAGCACGCTGCAACAGCAGCTGTCACAACTGGCGCAGCAGCACCAGCAACGTCAGCAGCAGCTGGACGCGCGACCGGCCATCGGACAGCTTCAGACGGAGATCGCAACGCTGCAGCCAGCGGCAACGGCGGCGTCCGTATCGTTAGAGCAACTGGTGGCAGCGCGCGGCAATCAGCTCGAGGCCTGGCATCCGGACAGTCAGCCACAGCAGCTGGCGCTGCGCCTGAGCTGGCCGCAGTTTCTGCCGCTGTTCAGCGGGCTGGCTGCGACGGCGTTAGCGGTGCCACAGCGTTTTCAGCTGCAGGCGGAGCAGGGCGTGTTACACAGCGAATTCTGGCTGGAGAGTGACGATGCGGAGTAGCGCACTGGTGTTACTGCTGTGCAGCAGCTGGGCGCTGGCGCGCGATCCGTTCCAGCCGCTGGCTGCCAGCCATTGTCAGGCACCCGCTGCCGTACCGCAGGGCTGGCGCTTACAGGGCATCATTGGTCGCGCGCCGCACTTTGTGGCCTGGCTGGTTTCACCGCAGGGCAAACGTCAGCGGCTGAGCGCACCGGCTGCTTTTCCGGTGGCACCGTGGCAGGTGACCCAGCTCAGTGCACATACGCTGGTACTGAGCGCCCCGCAGAGCTGTCCGCCGCAGCACATTACATGGGTAATAAAAGGAGGATTTTATGAAAAGGATGATGCTGCTGCTGTCGCTGGCGCTGAGCAGTCCGCTGCACGCCGCTGATCAGCCCCTGAGCCTGGTATTTGATGATGCGCCGGTCGAGCGCATTCTGCAGGCGCTGGCTGACTATCAGCAAACCAACCTGTTGATCGCGCCGGGCGTGGAGGGGCGGCTGTCGCTGCGACTCGATAACGTCGGCTGGGAGCGCGCACTGGCGCTGGTCACGCGGCTGGCGAAACTCACGGTGATCCAGGAGGAGGGCGTGCTGCTGGTCTATCCGGAGAGCTGGCAGCAGCGACAGGCACAGCAGGCACAGGCGGAGCGTGAAGAGAAGCAGCTGCAGGCGCCGCTTGAGCAGCGCACTGTCACGCTGCACTACGCCAGTGCCAGCGATGTCTACCGCAGCCTGCAGGCGGAACGCTCGCTGATGACGCCGCGCGGCAGCGTGACGGTGGATAGCCGTACCAACAGCCTGTTGCTGCGGGACAGTGCGCAGGCGCTGCGCGACACCGAGCGCTGGCTGCAGGCGCTGGATCTGCCGCTGGAGCAGGTTGAGCTGTCAGCGCACATTGTCACCATCAATGAAGAGCATCTGCGCGAGCTCGGCGTCAGCTGGAGCACCGCACCCGGCGATGTCGTCACCGGGGCGCTGCGCAATCCGCAGCTGCTGGTGCCGCTGGCGGTGAGCAATCCGGCGATACGCGCCGGCGTCACGCTCGGACCGATGAACGGCGAACTGCTTAATCTGGAGCTGAGTGCGCTGGAGCAGGAGAACCAGATCGAAATCATCGCCAGCCCGCGGCTGTTTACCTCACACCAGCAGACCGCCACCATCAAGCAGGGCACCGAAATTCCCTATGAGGTGAAATCCGGTAACAGCGGTGCGACGGCGATTGAGTTCAAAGAGGCGGTGCTGGGCATGGAGGTGACGCCAGTGGTATTGGGCAACGGGCGTATTCAGCTCACGCTGCGGCTGAGCCAGAACATGCCGGGTCGCAGCCTGACGATGGGGGAAAGTCAGGTGCTGAGCATCGATAAGCAGGAAATCGCCACTCAGGTGACGCTGCGCGACGGTGAAACGCTGGCGCTGGGCGGTATTTTCCAGCAGCAGCGCACCCAGGGCGAAAAGCGCGTGCCGTGGCTGGGCGAGGTGCCGCTGCTCGGCAGTCTGTTTCGTCAGCAGACCGACGAGCGCAAAAAACGTGAGCTGGTGATCTTCATCACGCCGCGACTGGTCAGGGAAGCAGCGCTTACCGCCGGATAAAGCGGAAAATTCGCTCCATATGACCAACTGCGTTGACGCAGGGCAGGAATTAGCATACAAGGTTTAGCGATTTTAAAACGGTGTAACGGAACGCGGCAGGATAACCTTCCGGCGGGTGTCAGTGACAAGCGATACTGACATCGAAAGAAATATGCCCGAATTTTGGGTGGTACAGGACGTCAGCAACGGCACCTATTCCACAGTTTACGCAGGTAAGCTGTCGGGAGCGACAGGCCCAGCCAGCGCACCTGTAGCGCGCACAAGGATGGCAAAAAAGGAAGAGCGTTACCGTCTCGCGAACCACAGACCGGTCCTGTTTGAAGGTCGCCGGGGGCAATTTATTCGGTTGCCAAACGGCCATGAGTGTTGAGATAATTTTCCGTCTGACTCTTGCTAACGCTCATGAGGTCTCAGTTCCTGTCCCGCCAGCAATGTGCTGAACGCGGGGTATCATCAACGAATTCTTAGTAATACCGACAAAATGGCAGAGAAACGCAATATCTTTCTGGTTGGGCCGATGGGTGCCGGCAAAAGCACTATTGGTCGTCAGTTAGCTCAGCAACTCAATATGGAATTTTTCGATTCCGATCAGGAAATTGAGCGACGTACCGGAGCGGATGTAGGCTGGGTATTTGATGTGGAAGGCGAAGCCGGTTTTCGCGATCGTGAAGAGAAAATCATCAACGAGCTGACCGAGAAACAGGGCATTGTCCTGGCGACCGGTGGCGGCTCCGTCAAATCCCGTGAAACCCGTAATCGTCTCTCCGCCCGCGGTGTGGTCGTCTACCTCGAAACCACCATCGAAAAGCAACTTGCCCGCACTCAGCGTGATAAAAAGCGTCCGCTGCTGCAGGTTGACGAACCGCCGCGCGAAGTACTGGAAGCGCTGGCTGGCGAACGTAATCCGCTTTATGAAGAGATCGCTGACGTCACCATTCGCACTGACGATCAAAGTGCAAAAGTTGTCGCCAATCAGATCATCAACATGCTGGAAAAAAATTAATCCAGCACCCTGAGGGCTCAGCAATAGGTATCGGTCATCATGGAGAAGATCACTGTCTCACTGGGGGATCGCAGTTACCCCATCACCATCGCTGCCGGACTGTTTAACGATCCGGCTTCTTTTTGGCCGCTGAAAGCCGGCGACAATGCCATGCTGGTGACGAATCAGACGCTGGCACCGATCTATCTGGACAAACTCGCGACGCTGCTGAGCAACGCCGGGGTGAAAGTGGATCAGGTGATTCTGCCCGACGGTGAGCAGTACAAAACGCTGGCGGTGATGGACGAGGTTTTCACCGCGCTACTGCAGAAGCCGCACGGCCGTGACACCACGCTGATTGCGCTGGGCGGTGGCGTGATTGGCGATCTGACCGGTTTTGCTGCCGCCAGCTACCAGCGCGGCGTACGCTTTATTCAGGTGCCGACCACCTTACTGTCGCAGGTTGACTCCTCGGTCGGGGGCAAAACCGCGGTGAACCATCCCCTCGGTAAAAACATGATCGGTGCTTTCTACCAGCCGGCTTCGGTGGTGGTCGATACCGACTGCCTCACCACGCTGCCGCCGCGCGAGCTGGCCTCCGGTCTGGCGGAAGTGATCAAATACGGCATCATTCTCGACGGTGAATTTTTCCAGTGGCTGGAGCAGAATCTTGATGCGCTGCTGGCGCTGGATAACACCGCCATGGCTTACTGCATTCGCCGCTGCTGCGAGCTGAAAGCCGACGTGGTGGCGGCCGACGAGCGTGAAACCGGCCTGCGTGCGCTGCTCAATCTCGGTCATACTTTTGGCCATGCGATTGAAGCGCATATGGGTTACGGCAACTGGTTGCACGGTGAAGCGGTTGCGGCGGGCATGGTGATGGCGGCGCGCACTGCTGAGCGTCTGGGTCAGTTCAGCGCTGCCGACACTGACCGCATTATTGCGCTGCTGCAGCGTGCTGGCCTGCCGGTTAACGGCCCGGCCAGCATGACGGCAGAAGCTTATCTGCCGCACATGATGCGCGATAAAAAAGTGCTCGGCGGCGAGCTGCGTCTGGTGCTGCCTCTCGCTATTGGCCGCTCCGAAGTGCGCGGCGGCGTGGCGCATGATATGGTGCTGGCTGCGATTAACGATTGCAAAGTATCTTGATTATCCCCGGACTACGTCGGGCTGCCGTCCGGCGGGGGAACAGTGAGCAGTGATGCGGCACGTGGGAAGCGTGCCGTTTTACGGAGGAGGCTAAATGGATGAGTTCAAACCGGAAGACGAGTTAAAACCTGACGCCAGTGACCGCCGTCCCACGCGGCCTCGCAAATCGTCTTCTGCGCCGAAAGCGAAAGTACCGGTTTCCCGTCAGCATATGATGATGGGTATCGGCATTCTGGTGCTGCTGATTCTGGTGCTGGGCATTGGCTCCGCGCTGACCGGCCCGGACGAGAAAAAACCGGCCAGCAACAGCGCCAGCACTGGTAGCGCGGCACCGGCTGGCGGCGGCAGTGAAAAGAATATCGACCTGTCAGGTTCAACCGCCATGAGCGGCCAGCAGAATGCCACGCCGTCGGCTGAGGGCAGTGCGCCGCAGAATACCGCCGGTAACGCCGCACCCGCCGGCAGTGACGGTCAGTCAATCTCCATGCCGTCTGTCTCCTCCACGCCCACTCAGGCAGAACCGGTTGACACACCGGCCAACCAGCAGCGCGTAACGCTGCCGGGCGATCTCAATACCGCGCTGAATAATCAGCAGGGTTCCGTTGATGCCGCGGCGCAGGGCGCACAGGGCAACAGTTCGCTGCCTACCGCACCGGCAACGGTCAGCGGCAGCGCCGGCAAAGCGGTCACGCCGCCGGCGGTACGCGCTGAGACGCCACCACGCAGCCTCGGTGCCAGCAGCGGCAGCAGCCACAAAACCCCGGCTGCCAGCAAACCGGCCGCAGTAAAAGAGAACAAAACGCACACCACCACCGCGCACAACAGCGCACCGGCCAGCAGTGGCGGTGCCAGCAAGTCGCTGCCATCGGGCGGCAACTACACGCTGCAGCTGAGCGGGGCGTCGAAAGAAGCGAGCCTGAACGCCTGGGCGAAGAAACAGAATCTGAGCGGTTATCACGTGTATAAAACCACGCGTAACGGCCAGCCGTGGTACGTGCTGGTGAGCGGCGCTTATGCCACACCGGCCGAAGCCAAACGTGCAGTAGCTTCACTGCCGGCGGAAGTGCGTGCGGCGAACCCGTGGGTTAAACCGCTCAGCCAGGTGAAGAAAGAGAGCCAGTAAGTGATGTGGGGCCGCGCTGCTGCGGCCCCGTTCTAAGCGCAGATCTGCTGTCGGTTTCGCCACAGCCAATAATTAAGATGTAATAGCCACGACAGCATGAAGAAAAATCGCGCTTTCCTGAAATGGGCCGGAGGGAAATACCCGCTGCTTGACGATATCCGTCGTCATCTGCCACAAGGTGATTGTTTAATCGAACCTTTTGTCGGCGCCGGTTCCGTATTCCTCAACACCGATTATGACCGTTATCACCTGGCGGACATCAACGGTGATCTGATCAATCTCTACAATATCGTCAAAACGCGCACCGCCTCGTTTATTGAAGACGCGCGCCAGCTGTTCAGCGCCAGCGGCAATACGGCGGAAACCTATTACGCCCAGCGTACGGCGTTCAACGCCAGCACGGATACCTATCAGCGCGCCGTGCTGTTTCTTTATCTTAACCGCCACGGTTACAACGGCCTGTGCCGTTACAATCTGCGCGGTGAATTTAATGTGCCCTTTGGTCGCTATCGTAAGCCGTACTTCCCGGAAGCCGAACTGTTATGGTTCGCCGAGCGCGCGCAAAAAGCCACCTTTGTCTGTGAATCGTACGATGTTACTCTGGGCAACGCCCCTGCAGGCTCAGTGGTTTATTGCGATCCGCCGTACGCGCCGCTGTCGGCGACGGCTAATTTTACCGCTTACCACACCAACAGCTTTAGCCTGCGCGAGCAGCAGCATCTGGCGGAACTGGCCAGTAAGCTGGCGCAGGAGAGCCGCATCCCGGTACTGATTTCAAACCACGATACCCTGCTGACGCGCGAGTGGTATCAGCATGCGGATTTACACGTAGTTAAAGCCCGGCGTTCCATCAGCCGAAGCATAAGTGGTCGCACTCAGGTTGACGAACTGCTGGCGCTTTTCCGCTAGCCTGTTTCGTCCGCGACCAACGCATCACGCCAGCTCCGGCTGGCGCACAAAATTGGGAGATTCGGATGAAACAATTTTTACTGGCCCCATCAATCCTTGCCGCTGATTTTGCCCGCCTGGGCGAAGATACCGCTAAAGCGCTGGAAGCCGGTGGCGACGTGGTGCATTTCGATGTGATGGATAACCACTATGTTCCCAATCTGACCATGGGGCCAATGGTGCTGAAAGCGCTGCGCGATTACGGCATCACCGCGCCCATCGATGTGCATCTGATGGTCAAACCGGTCGATGCGCTGATCCCGGAATTCGCCAAAGCGGGTGCCAGCTTCATTACTTTCCATCCCGAAGCCAGCGAGCACGTTGACCGTACGCTGCAGCTGATCAAAGAGCACGGCTGTAAAGCCGGTCTGGTGTTCAATCCGGCAACGCCGCTCAGCTATCTCGATTACGTGATGGATAAGCTCGACATCATTCTGCTGATGTCGGTCAACCCAGGTTTCGGCGGCCAGTCCTTTATTCCGGGCACGCTGGATAAACTGCGCGAAGCGCGTCGTCGCATTGACCAGAGCGGTTATCAAATCCGTCTGGAAGTGGATGGCGGCGTGAAGATCGATAACATCGGTCAGATCGCGGCGGCCGGTGCCGATATGTTTGTTGCCGGCTCGGCGATCTTCGGTCATCCGGATTACAAGAAGGTGATCGATGAGATGCGCAGCGAACTGGAGAAAGTTAATGGCTCATTTCACTGATATCCGCGCGCTGGCGTTCGATCTCGATGGCACGCTGGTGCACAGCGCGCCAGGCCTGGCACAGGCGATCGATCTGGCGCTGGCCGATTTGCAGCTGCCGCCCGCGGGCGTTGAGCGCGTCTCAACCTGGATTGGCAACGGTGCGGACATCATGATGGCGCGGGCGCTCAGCTGGGCGCTGGGCCGTGAGCCGCAGGCCGACGAGCAGCGCGACGCGCGTGCGCTGTTCGACAAGCATTACGCCGCAACGGTGGAAGCCGGCAGTACGCTGTTTCCACAGGTGCAGGAGACGCTGGCTGCGCTGCATGCCAGCGGTCTGCCGCTGGCCATCGTCACCAACAAACCCACACCGTTTGTTGCTCCGCTGCTGCAGTCGCTCGGCATTGCCGACTACTTTTCTCTGATCATCGGCGGCGACGATGTGGTGGTGAAAAAACCACATCCGGCGGCGATTTTCCTCGTTCTCGGCCGTTTCGGCGTGCTTCCAGGACAATTGCTGTTTGTCGGTGATTCGCGCAATGATATTCTCGCTGCCCAGGCGGCGGGCGTGCCAAACGTTGCGATGACCTTCGGCTACAACTACGGTGAGCCGATTGCCACCAGCCAGCCCGATTTAACACTCGATACTTTTAGCGAACTTTTGCCCGTTCTCGGGCTGTGATTATCAGGACATAACATGAGCAAACCCATCGTTTTCAGCGGCGCCCAGCCTTCCGGTGAACTGACCATTGGCAACTACATGGGTGCGCTGCGTCAGTGGGTGCAGATGCAGGATGATTTCCACTGCATTTACTGCATCGTCGATCTGCACGCCATCACCGTTCGTCAGGACCCGGCCGCGCTGCGCAAAGCCACGCTGGATACGCTGGCGCTGTACCTTGCCTGCGGTATCGATCCGGAAAAAAGCACCATCTTCGTGCAGTCGCACGTACCGGAGCACGCCCAGCTGAGCTGGGTGCTGAACTGCTACGCCTACTTCGGCGAGCTGAGCCGCATGACGCAGTTCAAGGACAAATCGGCACGTTACGAAGAGAACATCAACGCCGGCCTGTTCGATTATCCGGTGCTGATGGCGGCCGATATTCTGCTGTATCAGACTAACCAGGTGCCGGTCGGCGAAGACCAGAAGCAGCACCTTGAGCTGAGCCGCGATATCGCCGCGCGCTTCAATGCGCTGTATGGCGACGTGTTTAAAATTCCTGAACCGTTTATTCCGAAGTCCGGCGCGCGCGTGATGTCACTACTGGAGCCGACGAAGAAGATGTCGAAATCCGATGACAACCGCAACAACGTGATTGGTCTGCTGGAAGACACCAAATCGGTGGTGAAGAAGATTAAGCGTGCAGTGACCGACTCGGAAGAGCCGCCGGTGGTGCGTTACGACATCAAAGAGAAAGCGGGCGTGTCTAACCTGCTGGATATCCTGTCAGGCGTGACCGGTAAGTCGATTGCGCAGCTGGAGCAGGAGTTCGAAGGCAAAATGTATGGTCACCTGAAAGGCGCGGTGGCAGATGCTGTGTCTGAGATGCTGACTGAGCTGCAGGAGCGTTATCATCGTTTCCGCAATGACGAAGCGTTCCTCAACCAGGTGATGCGCGATGGCGCAGCGAAAGCCCGTGCGCATGCCCAGGAAACGCTGAAGAAAGTGTATGACGCCGTAGGCTTCGTGGCGCAGCCATAAGCCGGTTTGCCGGGGCGCAGCACAACGCGCCCCGCAGGCTTTATTTCACCCGATGCAGCGTCAGCTCTGCGCCATCCCAGAATAGCCGCGCATTGCCGTCGGCCAGCACGCTCAGTACCGCGCCCGGTGCCGGTCCCCACGCCTGATTGCCACAGTGCACGTTGAAGCCATAGCGAAAGCTGAAATCACGATCCTGTCCGGCCCCGCTGGCGGCACTCAGGCGCGGTTTGCCCTGGCAATTGTCGGTCGCCGGATTGATGCCGCGTTCGGCAGTACCGCGCGTCCAGCTAATCGCATTGGGTTTAAACGCCACGCGCGCGCCCATAAACTGCGGATCGTTTTTGATGTAAATCTGGCCGTTCTCCTTTTTCGGCGTCACGGCAACCACCTGCCATTCGCCCGTGACCGTTGACCACGTCACCGGGGCGGCACTCACCGCCACGCTCAGCGGCATCAGCAGCGCCGCGGCCAGAGAAATAATGCGCATGGAAACTCCTTGTGATTGATTTGGCTGCTCAGTCTGGCGGCAAAGCGCAGCGCTGTACAGTATTTTACCGCATCAGAACCAGCGCAGCTGCGTGCGCAGGCTGACCACGCGGCCCACAATGATCAGCGCCGGACTGGCAAACTGCTGTGCCAGCGTCGCCAGCTCCTGCAGCGTGGCGCAGGCGACACGCTGCTGCGGCGTGGTACCGTGCTGCACGATAGCCACCGGCATCGCTGCGTCCATCCCGTGCCGTAACAGTTGCTGCTGAATGTCGGCCGCCTGGCTGAGGCCCATATAAAACACCAGCGTCTGCTGTTCCGCCGCCAGTTTGCTCCACTCCATTTCGCCGTGCTGCTGCAGATGGCCGGTGACGAAGCGCACGCTCTGGGCATGGTCGCGGTGGGTGAGGGGAATACCGCTGTAGGCGGCACAGCCGGAGGCGGCGGTGATGCCCGGCACCACGCTGAACGGGATGTTATGCTGCGCCAGCACCTCCAGCTCTTCGCCGCCGCGGCCAAAAATAAAGGGATCGCCGCCTTTGAGGCGCACCACACGCTTGCCGCGCTGCGCCTGCTCCAGCAGCAGCTGGTTGATTTGTTCCTGCGGCACGCAGTGATGGCCCGCCTGCTTACCCACGAAGAGGCGCTCGGCATCGCGCCGCACCAGATTAAGAATCGGCTCCGACACCAGCCGGTCATACACCACCACATCAGCCTGCTGGATAGCCTGCAACCCTTTCAGCGTCAGCAGACCGGCATCGCCCGGCCCGGCGCCGACCAGCACCACTTCGCCCTGCTGCGTCAGCGGCGCCGCAAACAAGGCATCGACCTGTGCGGCAGCGCGTGCCCGATCGCCGTTGGCCAGCGTTTGAGCCAGCCGATCGCTGGTAAAGAAGCGCTCCCAGAAGGCGCGGCGTGGCGCCATGGCGCTAAAATGCTGCTTCACGCGCTCGCGCAGTGAGCCCGCCAGCGCAGCCAGTTCGCCGAGATGCTGGGGCAGCATTGCCTCCAGCTTCTCGCGCAGCAGACGCGCCAGCACCGGCGCGCGGCCACCGGAAGAAACGGCGATCATCAGCGGCGAGCGGTCGACGATCGACGGCATAATGGCGCTGGCCTGCTGCGGCGCATCCACCAGGTTACAGAAGAGGCGGCGCTGTTCGGCGGCGTCAGCCACCTGCTGATTGACGGCATCATCGTTGGTGGCCGCAATCGCCAGCCAGCATTCATCCAACCAGTCATCGGTAAATGCGCCGTGCAGTAACGTCACTTTTCCCTGTTGAGCCCACAGCTGAAATGCCGGGGAAAAATCCCGCGCGCCGACGTACAGCTCTGCGCCGGCCTCCAGCAGCAAACGCGCTTTGCGTTCAGCCACGTCGCCTGCGCCAACCAGTAAACAACGCCTGCCTTGCAGCCGACAAAACAGCGGAAAGTAATCCATAACGAATCCTGAAAAAAGCCCGCACGGTGCGGGCTGTGGAAGGGATTATACCGATTTCAGCGGCGAAGCCTGAGCCTGCGTCTGCGGGCGCTGCGCCTGCGGCGTGGCATACCAGTAGCCGAGGCCCATCAGCACCATGCCGGAGAACATATTGCCGAGCGTCACCCAAAGCAGGTTGTGGCCGATGCCGCTCAGCGTCAGGTCGGCGCTGTGCTGGCCAAACCACGACAGCGCAAACACCGTCATATTGGCGATGGAGTGCTCGTAGCCGGAGGCGATAAACGCCAGCAGGCACCACCAGATAGCGATGAACTTCGCGGCACCTTCGCTGCGCACCGCCATCCAGATCGCCAGACACACCAGCCAGTTGCACAGCGCGCCTTTAAAGAACAGCGCCATCGCCGTCTGCGTGGTTTTCGCCAGCGCTACGCTGTGGATCAGCGAACCGGCGTTCGGCAGCAGCGCACCAGCGGCGTAGTAGTAGAGCAGGGCGACAAACACCGAGCCGATCAGGTTACCCAGCCAGGTTTGCGGCAGCACACACCACATCTGACCGTGGCTGATGGTGCCGGCTTTGACGCCCACGGTGAGGAACATGGTATGACCGGTAAACAGCTCGGAACCGGCGATGATCACCAGCGTCAGGGCAATACCGAAGGTGGCACCCATCAGCAGTGGACGATACGCCGGGTCCGCCAGGTTGCCGAGGGTAAAGATCAGGATGATCGCCAGGCCAACGTAAGCGCCGGCCATCGCCGATCCAATCCAGAAGGCCAGCGGGCTGTGCTGCGCGGTGCGTACAATGCGCGCCGCATTGGCGGCGCAGGTGTTCAGGGTATCAGAAAACATAGTGACGTCTCATAAAGTGAAGGAATTCTGTCAGGCGCAGACTTCGACCTGGCCGTTGCTGACGCGCACCGCATAGCTCGCCACCGAGCGGCTTTCATCTTCCAGACAAACGCCATCACTCAGGCGAAAACGCTGTTTTTTCAGTGGGCTGGCGACCCACAGCGTGTGCTGGTGTTCGGCGATCAGGCCGCGCGACAACACGCTGGCTTCAGCAAACGGGTCGATGTTGCTCAGAGCGTACAGCTGCGCATCGTCGCGCGGGCGAAAGATGGCGATCTGCTGGCCGTTAACCAGCGCGCACACGCCGGTAGCGGGCAGGATTTGTGTGAGTTCACACACGGTGTACCACTGGCTCATGCGTCAGCCTCCTCGATCAGGGTAATCGCGATGCGCTCCGCCGGACGCCCCGGGCGATGTTGCTCGCGTTCACTGACGTGCTGCACCAGCGGGTCGCGCTGCGGGCTGTTAATAAACGTGGCGAAGTGCGCCTGCTGCTGCGGGTCGTTAACCGTGGCGGTCCATTCACAGCGGACGTCAGCGCGCAGACGCGTCAGCTCCTGCTCCAGCTGCGCGTTAAGGCCGAGCCGATCGTCGATAATCACGCTGCGCAGATAGTCGATGCCGCCGTCCATGCTCTCCAGCCACAGCGAAGTGCGCTGCAGGCGGTCGCCGGTGCGGATGTAAAACATCATGAAGCGGTCGAGATACTGCAGCAGCGTGTCGCGGTCGAGGTCAGCCGCCAGCAGATCGGCGTGGCGCGGTTTCATGCCGCCGTTGCCGCACACGTACAGGTTCCAGCCTTTTTCGGTGGCGATGACGCCGACATCTTTGCCCTGCGCTTCGGCGCATTCACGGGTACAGCCAGAGACGCCAAACTTCATCTTGTGCGGCGTGCGGATGCCTTTGTAGCGGTTTTCCAGCTCAATGCCGAAGCCGAGACTGTCGCCAACGCCATAGCGGCACCAGCTGCTGCCGACGCAGGTTTTCGCCATGCGCAGCGCTTTGGCGTAAGCCTGTCCGGTTTCAAAGCCGGCGGCAATCAGCTGTGACCAGATGGCCGGCAGGTCGTCGCGCTGCGCCCCAAACAGGCCGATGCGCTGTGAGCCGGTGATTTTGGTGTAAAGGTTGTACTGCCGCGCCACTTCGCCCAGCGTCATCAGCCCCTGCGGCGTGATTTCACCGCCGGCGGTGCGCGGAATCACCGAGTAGGTGCCATCTTTCTGGATGTTGCCGAGATAGAGATCGTTGCTGTCCTGTAGCGGCGTATGCTGCGGCTTGAGGATGTATTCGTTCCAGCAGGAGGCCAGCAGCGATCCGACGGTCGGTTTACACACTTCACAGCCGTAACCCTGGCCATACTTCGCCAGCAGCGCGTCATACGACTTGATCTCCTCCACGCGGATCAGGTGATACAGCTCCTGGCGCGAATAGGCGAAATGCTCGCACAGGTGATGATTGACTTCGATGCCCTGACGGCTCAGCTCAGCGTTCAGCACCTGCGTAATCAACGGGATACAGCCGCCGCAGCCGGTACCAGCGCGGGTTTCGGCTTTCAGCGCCGCCACGGTGTGGCAACCCGCCTGCACCGCGTTAACGATATCGCCTTTGCTGACGTCAAAGCAGGAGCAGATCTGCGCGCTGTCCGGCAGCGAATCGACGCCCAGCGCCGGTTTTTCGCCGCTGCCCGCCGGCAGAATCAGCAGCGCCGGGTTTTCCGGTAAGGCGATGTGATTGAGCGCCAGCTGCAGCAGATTGCCGTAGTCGCTGGTGTCGCCCACCAGCACCGCGCCGAGCAGAGTTTTGTTGTCTTCGCTGACGATCAGGCGCTTATACACGTGCTGCTGTTCATCGAGCCAGATGTAACTGCGCGCGCCCGGCGTGCGGCCATGTGCATCGCCAATGCCGCCGACATCCACGCCCAGCAGCTTGAGTTTGGCGCTCATATCGGCTCCGGCAAAGACGCTGTCACGCCCGACCAGCGCATCGCTGGCGACCTGCGCCATTTTGTAGCCCGGCGCCACCAGACCGTAAATCCGATCCTGCCAGGCGGCGCATTCCCCAATCGCGTAGATCGCCGCATCGCTGGTCTGGCAGCGATCGTTGATGGCAACGCCACCGCGCTGGCCGAGCGCCAGGCCGCACTGTTGCGCCAGCTTATCCTGCGGGCGAATGCCGGTGGAGAACACGATAAAGTCGACGTCGAGCGCGCTGCCATCGGCGAACGCCAGCGTTTTACCGCCTTTAGCGTGATGCACAATCTGCCGGGTATTTTTGCCGGTATGGACCTGCACGCCCATCTGTTCGATCTTACGCCGCAGCTGTTCGCCGCCCTGTGTATCCAGCTGTTCCGCCATCAGCACCGGTGCAAACTCAACCACGTGCGTTTCAATGCCGAGATTTTTCAGCGCGCCCGCCGCTTCCAGTCCGAGCAGACCGCCGCCAATCACCGCACCGCGTTTGCTGCGGCGCGCGCAGGCTTCTATCGCGTTGAGATCTTCGATGGTGCGATAGACAAAGCAGTCGCTGCCCTCCGCGCCGGCGATCGGCGGGATCCACGGATAAGAACCGGTGGCCAGAATTAGCGTGTCGTAATGCACCGCACGACCGGTGTTGGAGTGAATCAGCTTTTCCTCACGGTTGAGGGTAATGGCGCGCTCGCCAAGCAGCAGATTGACCTGATGCTTTTCGTAGTAGCCTTCGCGCACCAGTGAGAGTTCTTCGGCGGTGTGGTGGGAAAAATAGGCGGAGAGATGGACGCGGTCATAGGCGACGCGGGGCTCTTCACAGAAAACGGTTATCGCGAACTGCTCAGGGGCGGCTTTGTCGATCAGTTCTTCGATAAAGCGGTGGCCAACCATGCCGTTGCCAATAATAACGACACTGTGCTTGCTCATGCTTGCCTCAAAATTTGCGGGATCTGCGCCTACCTTAGCGCGCTGTTTCTGGCGCTTATTGACGTACATCAACTGCGGCTTTATATACCCATTTAGAGGTATGTTGCTGATTTTGCGCGTTTTTATCTAAGTCTTTTATTTGGCTGAAAATTACCCAATGGCGGCAGAAAAGTTGCCAGCGGCGCGGCCGTTTTTCGTGCTAGCTTAAGATGTTGCGTTTTCAGCGGAGAAGGATATGACCCAGCAAGCGTTTAAGTGGATAAACAACCTGCGCCTGGCAGGCCAACCGGGTTTATGGCAGATCGAAATTCGCCACGGCAACATCAGCGCCATCATTCCGCAGCCGCCGCACGCGGCCGCCCAGCCGGATGCGCTGGATGCCGCCGGTGGCCTGGCGAGTGCGCCGTTTATCGAGCCGCATATTCATCTCGACACTACGCAAACCGCTGGCGAACCGGCGTGGAATCAGTCCGGCACGCTGTTTGAAGGCATTGAGCGCTGGGCTGAACGCAAGGCGCTGCTTAGCCATGAGGATGTGAAGCAGCGCGCGCGGCAGACGCTGAAGTGGCAAATTGCCAACGGCATTCAGCACGTGCGCACCCACGTGGATGTGTCCGATCCCACGCTGACCGCCTTAACCGCGATGCTGGAGGTGAAAGCGGAGATGGCGCCGTGGATCGATATCCAGATCGTGGCCTTTCCGCAGGAAGGCATTCTTTCTTATCCCAACGGCGAAGCGCTGCTGGAAGAGGCGCTGCGCCTCGGTGCCGACGTGGTGGGCGCGATCCCGCATTATGAATTTACCCGCGAATATGGCGTCGAATCGCTGCACAAGGCGTTTGCGCTGGCGCAGCGCTATGACCGGCTGGTGGACGTGCACTGTGACGAGATTGATGATGAGCAGTCACGCTTTGTCGAAACCGTGGCGGCGCTGGCGCACCGCGAGGGCATGGGCGCGCGCGTCACCGCCAGCCACACCACGGCGATGCATTCGTACAATAACGCGTATACCTCGCGGCTGTTCCGCCTGCTGAAGCTGTCGCAGATTAACTTTGTCGCCAATCCGCTGGTGAATATTCATCTGCAGGGACGCTTTGACAGCTACCCGAAACGGCGCGGCGTGACGCGGGTGAAAGAGTTGCTGGAGGCGGGTATCAACGTCTGCTTCGGCCATGATGATGTGTTCGATCCCTGGTATCCGCTCGGTACCGCCAGCATGCTGCAGGTGCTGCACATGGGGCTGCACGTTTGTCAGCTGATGGGCTATGAGCAGATCGACAGCGGTCTGCAACTCATCACGCACAACAGTGCGAAAACTATGCAGCTGGCGGATTATGGCGTGCAGGTGGGCAACGCGGCCAGCCTGATTATTTTGCCTGCTGATAACGGGTTCGATGCGCTGCGCCGTCAGGTGCCGGTGCGCTATTCGCTGCGTAAGGGCGTGCTGGTGGCGGCCACACAGCCGGCAAGCAGTGAAATTTATCTCGGCGCTACCGAAGCGGTGACGTTCCGGCGTTAAGGGAGCGGGAAGGGGAATAGCGGCGCGAGGCTTCGCGCCGCTCGGGGATCAGGCAGTCTGGTGAGCGTGCTGGCGATGTTTAGTGACAAAGCCGAGCAGCACACACATCACGAACACCACCGCGTACAGCGCGTTCGCGGTGGACAGCGCCGCGTGCGCACCGCCTTTCGCCACGATCGGGCCGGTGACCACGAAGGTCAGCATGGTGCCGACGGTGCCGCAGGTGAGGATGAAGTTCACCAGCTTCGGCGATGACGCTTTGGTCTGCAGCGAGCCCAGCGTGATGATGGTGGTGTAAATGGCGCTGGAGAAGAAGCCAAGCGACATAATGATCCAGTGCAGCATGCTGGCATCGGTGGTTTTCACGAACCAGAACATCAGGCCGGTGGCCAGCAGCGCCAGCACCACCAGAATGCGTTGCAGGTCGAAGAAGCGCAGCAGGAAGCTGAACGCCCACATGCCGACCATATAGGCGGTCCAGAAGTTACCGACCAGCTGACCGGCGGCGGCGATATCCATGCCCATTGATTTGGTGGCGTATTCCGGTACCCAGGAGATGAAGCCGAGCTGGCCGAGGATGTAGCACAGTGCCGCGATCGACAGGAACAGCACGCCGATGCCCCACTTCTCTTTTTCGCCGCCCTGCACCGCGGCTTCGCTCTTCAGTACCGGGAACTCGACCATCAGCGTCAGGATGAAGATCGCCACATAGATCACGCCAATGCAGGCGTAAACCCAGTACCACGGCAGCGCGCGCGCCAGCAGAATGCCCGCGATAATCGGGAAGATGGTGCCGGCCATGCTAAAGAACGAGTCGGTAAACAGCAGACGGGAACCGCGCTGGCGACCATCGTACAGATGGGTAATCAGGAAGGTGCCGATCGACATGGTGATACCGCTGACCACGCCGAGCACGAACATGCACAGCGAGAACACCGTGAGGTTATGGCTGGTCATCAGCCCGGCCACGGCGAGGATCATCAGCACAAAGCCAAAGATCAACTGGCGCTTGAGTGGCACAATCACCATCAGCCAGGCGTTCAGGAACACCGCCGCCAGAATACCGGCGTTAAGGAAAGTGAAGGTGTTGCTCATCTCGGAGATGGGCAGCTGGAAATACTGGGCAATATTATCCAGCACCATACCGGTAACGATCACCAGTGCGCCGGTGAGCGCATAGGAGAAAAAGCTGATCCAGGTAAGGCCAATGCGATTACGGTTTGTCATGTTCTGAACCTGTGATGCGCCGACGTGGCAAAAAGTGTCATGAATTGTAAATGGATCTGTGATCGTAATAAACAAGCAGTGAAACGTGCGAGAAATATTTCATTAATAGTGTGATTTTCGTCACGCAAATGATTGCGCGACGGGAAAAGTATGACGATAGCAACATCAGCGTAAATATAGGTAAAACGCTGGCTCTTGTATTACATGCTCTTTACAATCAATCTCGTTTTTGAGCTTGCTCTCCAAGGTAAGGAATCTTTCATGCTTAAACGTACTTTGACAGCGGCGGTTGCCCTGTTAGCGCTCTCTTCTGTATCTGCTTCGGCTCTGGCGGCGAAAGGGGATACGCACGTGCTGCTCACCACCTCTGCGGGCAATATCGAACTTGAACTGGATAATCAGAAAGCCCCGGTTTCAGTAAAAAACTTTGTGGATTACGTGAATAACGGCTTCTACAACAACACCATTTTCCATCGTGTGATCCCGGGTTTCATGATTCAGGGCGGCGGCTTCACGGCGGATATGCAGCAGAAGCAGACCAACGCGCCGATCAAAAACGAAGCGGATAACGGCCTGCGCAACCTGCGTGGCACCATTTCCATGGCGCGTACCGCTGAGAAAGACAGTGCGACCAGCCAGTTCTTCCTGAACGTGGCGGACAACGCTTTTCTTGACCATGGCCAGCGCGACTTCGGCTATGCGGTGTTTGGTAAAGTAGTGAAAGGCATGGATGTGATCGACAAGATCGCCCAGGTGCCGACCAAAGATGTCGGGCCATACCAGAATGTGCCGTCAAAACCGATTGTTATCACTTCCGCGAAAGTCCTGCCGTAATCCCTCTGCGCGCCACCTCTGGGTGGCGCCGTCTGCCGCGCTCCGGCAAAGCTGAAATTTGCTCTTATACTTAGGGCACATCCTGCTTGCCGGAGGCGCTATGAGCAGCAAACTCACCGAAAAACAGAAAATCACGTTGTGGCAGCAAACCCGTGCGGCCAATTATCAGGCCAGCTGCAAACTGGCCGGTTACACGCTGAATGAACCTGCCGTCGAGAGCGCCCAGGCGGACGATCGTCTGGCATCGCTGAGGAGGCAATATGGCGGATAACAGCCTGGCGGTGCGCGATCCCTATTTGTGGCACAACGATGACGTGCTGAAAAACCTGCTGGAAATTCACGACGTGGCGCAATTGCGTAAAGCCGAGCTGGCATTCAGCGCGGCGCGGCTGGCCACGCTGGCGCTCGGACCGGCCACGCCTGGCCTGCCGCACCTGCGCCACATTCACCGCACGCTGTTTCAGGATATCTACAGCTGGGCCGGTGAACTGCGTACCATCGACATCTGGCGCGACGACACGCCCTATTGCCACTGTGAGTACATCGAGAACGAGGGCAATGCGCTGATGAGCGCACTGGAGGAGGAAGAGGGACTGTGCGACCTCGACCCGCAGACCTTCGTGGCACGCATCGCGCATTACTACTGTGAAATCTACGTCCTGCATCCGTTCCGTGCCGGTAACGGGCGGGCACAGCGCATCTTTTTCGAACAGCTGGCGCTGCACGCGGGCTATCTGCTGAACTGGGATACGCTGGAGCCTGAAAGCTGGCACCAGGCTATCATCGCCGGCGTCGGCGGCGATCTCGCGCCGCTCAACGCGCAGTTTGCGAAAGTGGTGAGTCCGGCCTCACCGCTAAAGTAATATTTCCAGCCCGTGTTTTTGCACGATGTGGAGCAATTTGAGTGAAATGCCGCCCGGGCGTTTTACTCCGCTCTCCCATTTCTGCACCGTGGAAACGCTGGTGTTGAGGTAGCGGGCAAAAACGGGCTGACTCACGTTAAGGTTTTCGCGCAGCGCTTTGATATCTCCGGCCTCCAGCGCTTTAACCTCTTCCAGACAGCGTTGGTCAAAATCCCGCATGCTCTGTTTATTCAGGGCTCCGGCTTCAAACAGGCCTGTTGCTGCACTGTGAATTGCCTCCAGGGCTGGGCTTTTTATTTTTTGCATGTGTATTGTCATCACAGCTCCGTTAGATCTAGCACCTGGTGCGAGAGTAATCAGATTCTTTTTTGACAGCTAGCGGGGATTGAGGTCGAAGGTGGTAACATTGCTTTTTTGCGACCTTTCTTGCTTGTCGCCTACCGACAGCACCCACTCAATTCATCTGTAATGTATGCTGCTGCTAATTGATAACTACGACTCCTTTACCTGGAATCTCTACCAGTACTTCTGTGAACTGGGCGCGCAGGTGCGCGTGGTGCGCAACGATGCGATGACGCTGGAAGAGATGACAGCGCTGCCGCTGAGTCATCTGGTGATCTCGCCGGGCCCCTGTACGCCGGATCAGTCCGGCGTTTCGCTCGAAGCCATTCGCCACTTTGCCGGACGGTTGCCGGTTCTCGGGGTATGCCTGGGCCATCAGGCCATCGCCCAGGCCTACGGCGCACAGGTGGTGCGCGCGCGCCAGGTGATGCACGGCAAAACCTCTGCGGTGCAGCACACCGGCCAGGGTGTGTTCCGCAACCTGAATAATCCGCTGACCGTGACGCGCTATCACTCGCTGATTGTGGCGCGCGACACGCTGCCGCCGGAGTTTGAAGTCACCGCCTGGAGCCTGCGCGACGGCGTTGCCGATGAGATCATGGGCTTCCGCCATCGTACGCTGCCGCTCGAGGGCGTGCAGTTCCATCCGGAGAGCATTCTCAGCGAGCAGGGGCATCAGCTGCTGGCGAATTTCCTCAATACGTAACTTCCGTTTGCCATCGCATGATTTTTTATGCATATTTTGTGATTATAATTTCACATCAGCTCAACAAATAACCCGATGAGGTCATCAATGGCAGCGGAAAATCTAGCGGTAAGCCGGGAAACGTTCGATAACGTTATTTTGCCTGTTTATGCACCTGCGCAGTTTGTGCCGGTCAAAGGCAAAGGCAGCCGCGTGTGGGATCAGCAGGGCAAAGAGTATATCGATTTCTCTGGTGGTATCGCGGTCACCGCGCTTGGCCATTGTCATCCGGCGCTGGTGGAAACGCTGAAAAGCCAGGGCGAAACCCTGTGGCACACCAGTAACGTGTTCACCAATGAGCCGGCACTGCGCCTCGCCAGTAAACTGATCGCGGCGACCTTCGCCGAGCGGGTATTCTTCGGTAACTCCGGTGCCGAAGCGAACGAAGCGGCGTTCAAACTGGCGCGCTACTACGCCTGCAAAAAGCACAGCCCGTTCAAAAGCAAAATTATCGCTTTCCACAACGCCTTCCACGGCCGCACGCTGTTCACCGTCTCGGTGGGCGGTCAGCCGAAATACTCCGATGGCTTTGGTCCGAAGCCGGCGGATATCGTCCATGTGCCGTTTAACGATCTGGCCGCGGTGAAAGCGGTGATTGACGACCACACCTGCGCGATTGTGGTGGAGCCGATTCAGGGGGAAGGCGGCGTGATGCCGGCAACGCAGGAATTCATGCAGGGATTGCGTGAACTGTGCGATCAGCACAACGCGCTGCTGGTGCTGGATGAAGTGCAGAGCGGCATGGGCCGCAGCGGTAAGCTGTTTGCTTACGAACACTATGGTATCAAGCCAGATATCATCACCACCGCTAAAGCGCTGGGCGGCGGTTTCCCGGTGAGCGCGATGCTGACCACCCATGAAATCGCCTCGGTGATGGCACCAGGCGTGCACGGCACCACCTACGGCGGCAACCCGCTGGCCTGTGCGATTGCCGAAACCGCGCTGGATATCATCAATACGCCCGAGGTGCTGAATGGTGTCGACGCGCGCCGTGAGCAGTTTGTCTCGGCGCTGCAGAAGATCAATCAGCAGTTCGACATCTTCAGTGAAATTCGGGGCAAAGGCCTGCTGCTGGGTGCCGTACTCAACGCGCAGCACGCCAGCAAAGCGCGCGATATCCTCAACGCTTCCGCCGCTGAAGGCCTGATGGTACTGACCGCCGGCAGCGATGTGATTCGCTTTGTGCCGTCGCTGGTGATTGAGCCGACCGATATCGCAGAAGGCATGGCGCGCTTTGCCCGGGCGATCGCGAAAGTCCTGAACTAACCTTTCGGCTTCAGCACGCTGAGCCAGCGGCCGTGATGCGGGCGCTGGCTCCACGCCAGTGAAGAAATGGTGTGCATCACATTGAGGTGCTGCAGAATGCGCTTCACATGCTGTTCGACAATCGTCACCGGCCCCTCATTCAGATTCTCCGGCGCTTCCAGAATATTGCTGTCGTTGCCCGGCCCGTCGTAAGCCAGCCGCTGCTGACAGCGCTGCAGCGCGATTTCACAGGACTGCAAATAGCGCTCCGCCAGCTTTGGCGTCAGCATGGTGTGCTCGCGCGCCAGAATGGTCATGGCGTTGATGTGCTCGACGATAAACTGGCTGTGAGTCACCCACAGGCGCATATCTTTCAGATACTGGAAGTTAAAGCCCGGCTCGGTGGACGCCTGGTTGAGCGAGTTAAACAGCGCGTTGTGCGCCTGGTTAACCTTGACGCGCTGATACGCCAGCTTCTCCGGCGCCTGCTCCGGACCGAGCAGCAGGCGCAGCGCCTCCTGATAAGCCTCCAGCGCGTCGTGCGCGTTATTGCGCAGCAGCCCGCTCTGCCACTGCGGCCATAGCCAGATCATGCCGGCGAAGGCAATCAGGCAGCCCATCAGCGTATCCATCATGCGCGGCAGCAGGAATTGCGCGCCGTTCAGCGACAGCAGCTGCAGCGAATACACCGCCGTCACCGTAAAGCCAATCATCGACCAGCCATAATATTTACGCGTGATCAGATAGCTGGCGAGGGTGATGACCAGCATGGTCAGCAGGGCAATCGACTCCGGTACGGCAAAGCGCAGCGACGCCGCGGCGATCAGCAAGCCGGCGAAGGTGCCGAGTGCCCGGTGCTGAATGCGCACGCGCGTGGCGCTGTAGCCGTTCTGGCTGACAAACATGATGGTCATCAGAATCCAGTAGGGCTTGGGAATATTGAAGAACAGCGCCAGCGCGCTGCCGAACATCAGCATCACCGCAAAGCGCGCCGCCGTCCGCAGCGCGGCAGATTTTAGCGACAGGTAGCTGCGCAGCGCCGGCAACAGCGGCAGGCGGCGCTGGCGATCGGCCATCAGGTCGCGGGTATACAGCGGCTTCTGCGTGCGCAGCACGCGCGCAATGCGGCTGAAATGGTAGAGGCAGAAATTACCGACCGGATTATCCGGGTGCTGCCGGGCAATTTTCTCCAGCGCGCCGAGCGGCTTCTCCATGTGGAAGCGTTCCGGCAGCTGGTGATAGAGAATGGCATCGGCCAGCACGCGCAGCCGTGCCGAAATGATTTTCGCGTTCCAGCGGATCACCGCCTCGGCGTGGCTTTGCTCCACCAGCTTTTGCACCTCTTCCGGCTGGTGCAGGCTGACCGAGATATGTTCCTGCAGATCGAGCGCGACCTGGAAAGCGCGCGTCAGGCGTTTATGGCTGTTATCACGGCTGGCGGACAGCATATGCATTTGCTGGTAGCAGGTGGTGATCAGATCGACCGCTTTCTGCTGGCGCGCCAGTAGCGGCGGCAGCGCTTTTTCCGGATCGGTCAGCTGCGTCAGCAGGGTGTATTTGGCGTCGCAGTAATCGGCCAGCTCGCGGTACAGCAGGCTGAGGGTCTCGCGCATCGGCTGCTCTTTCCACAGCCAGAACCAGAACCAGTTAAACAGCCCGTACCACAGCGTCCCGCCGATATACAGCAGCGGCGGGACCCACATCGGCATACGGCCGACGAGGCTTAAGGTAAAGATGGCGGCGATCAGCGTGCCGGGCAGCAAACGACCATGCAGCGGGCTGATTTCACCGGTCACGCCCACCAGCAGCGGCAACACCAGCAGAATCAGCGGCAGCGGCACAGCGTAAGCCGTGAGGTACTGAATCAGAAAACTGCCGCTGGCGAACAGTGCGCCGCCGACAATCAGCCGTTTGAAGAACCGCTTGTGTGGCGTATCCAGACCGGCGATGTTGCAGCAGGCCGGCACCAGTGAGAACAGCAACCCTTTTTGCAGATCGCCAAACAGCCAGCCGAGCGCCACAGGCAGGCACAGCACCAGCGTTTGCCGCAGCGCATAGTTAACTTCCGGATGATAGATGATTCGACGCCACATCAGCTCATCGTAAACAGAAACGGCGCGATGTTGCCATCACGCCGTGGGTGAGAAGAAATCAGCGGGTGCCGTAAACGACGATGGTTTTACCGTGTGCGGAGATCAGGTTCTGATCTTCCAGCATTTTCAGGATACGACCCACAGTTTCGCGTGAGCAGCCCACGATCTGACCAATCTCCTGACGGGTGATTTTAATCTGCATACCGTCCGGGTGGGTCATGGCATCAGGCTGTTTCGCCAGGTTGAGCAGTGTTTGCGCGATACGGCCGGTCACATCGAGGAAGGCAAGGTTGCCGACTTTTTCAGATGTTACCTGCAGGCGACGCGCCATCTGCGCCGACAGGCGCATTAAAATATCCGGATTGACCTGAATCAGCTGACGGAATTTTTTGTAGGAAATTTCAGCCACTTCGCAGGCGGTTTTCGCACGTACCCAGGCGCTACGCTCCTGGCCCTCTTCAAACAGGCCGAGCTCACCGATGAAATCCCCCTGATTGAGGTAGGAGAGAATCATCTCTTTGCCTTCTTCATCTTTAATCAGTACCGCGACGGAACCTTTCACGATGTAGTACAGCGTTTCCGCTTTCTCACCCTGATGGATGAGGGTGCTTTTGGATGGATATTTGTGAATATGGCAATGGGACAGGAACCATTCGAGTGTAGGGTCTGTTTGCGGTTTGCCGAGAACCATTCGCTATTATCCTCTGTTGTAATCGTGCCCAAAATACAGGGGGCAGTTTTCCCTGTCAGGCGGTGAAATCGTCCAGCGTTTCCCGTGAGGGACAGTTATTCGGGGGTGGATTCGTAAGCGATGCTTTTGATTCGTCCCGCTTTCGTCTTTCGTGACGAAAATATTTTCAGCACTGTTTGTAGCATAGCTTTTGCAACCTGTCTCCTGTTGTCTCGCTTCAGCAGGTGGGGGATGCGTCTGCATTGCTGTTTGTCAGGTGAAAGCGTACTCTGGCGGCAAAACCGCCGCTTCAGGAGAAAGAATAATGCAGGCACGAGTGAAATGGGTGGAAGGGCTGACCTTTCTCGGAGAATCCTCATCCGGTCATCAGGTATTAATGGACGGCAATTCCGGTGATAAAGCGCCCAGCCCGATGGAGATGGTGTTGATGGCTGCGGGCGGCTGCAGCGCGATTGACGTGGTGTCGATTCTGCAAAAGGGGCGCAACGATGTCGCCGATTGTGAAGTCAAACTGACCTCGGAACGCCGCGAAGAAGCGCCACGCATTTTTACGCATATCAATCTGCATTTTATTGTCAGCGGCAAAGCGCTGAGCGATAAAGCGGTGGCGCGCGCGGTGGATCTGTCCGCAGAGAAGTACTGCTCGGTCGCGATCATGCTGGGCAAGGGCGTCGAGATAACGCACAGCTACGAAGTGGTGGAGCTGTAATCCAGCCGGGAGCGCGGCCCTGCGCTCCCGATCTCAGCTCCTCCCAGCGAAACTGGCGCGTTAGCCTGCGCTATTCAATACGTTTTCCTTCAATCAACCGCTGCACCAGCGGCGTCATGATCAACTCCATCGCCAGTCCCATCTTGCCGCCCGGCACCACCAGCGTATTCATGTGGGAAATAAACGAGCCCTGGATCATCGCCAGTAAATAAGGAAAAGCGATGCCCTCCAGGCCGCGAAAATGGATCACCACAAAGCTCTCATCCAGCGACGGGATCTCACGCGCGGCAAACGGGTTCGAGGTATCCACGGTCGGCACGCGCTGGAAGTTGAGGTGCGTGCGGGAAAACTGCGGCGTGATGTAGTTGATGTAGTCTTCCATCGAACGCACCACCGAATCCATCACCGCTTCGCGCGAATGGCCGCGCTCGCTGGTGTCCCGCACCAGTTTCTGAATCCACTCCAGATTTACAATCGGTACCACGCCAACCAGCAGATCGACGTGTTCAGCTACGTTATGCTGCTGCGTCACCACGCCGCCGTGCAGGCCTTCATAGAACAGCACATCGGTGTTTTCCGGCAGCGGCTGCCAGGGTGTAAAGGTGCCCGGCACCTGATTCCACGGCACCGCTTCATCGTAGGTGTGCAGATATTTGCGCGACTGGCCGAGTCCGCTCTGACCATAGTCGCGGAAAGTCTGCTCCAGCAGGCCGAAGTCGTTGGCTTCCGGGCCAAAGTAGCTGATGTGACGCCCGAGGTCGCGCGCCTTACGAATCGCCATGTCCATTTCCGGACGGGTATAGCGATGGAAACTGTCGCCTTCTACTTCCGCCGCGTGCAGATCCAGCTGCTGGAAAATTTTACGGAAGGCGAGACTGGTGGTGGTGGTTCCGGCGCCGCTGGAACCGGTAACGGCTATGACTGGATGCCTGGCTGACATAACAGCGCTCCCTGTGAAGTCCGGCGATGAGCATTGTTACCACGAATTGCCGCCTGACGCATCAGCCGCGAAATTCACGCCGCGGCATAATATTGACCGATTCATGCAATTCTGACCACACCAGTACCACTTCGCCCTGCTCAAGCTGGCGGCGCACGTCGGCCACTTTCTGCGTCAGGCTGCGCTCCTGCTCGCCATAATCGGTGCCTTCACGCAGCACAAAACTTTCTATCAGGTTTTCCAGCGTTGTCGGGTCGAGTTCTTGCCAGGGAATAATCACAATTACATATCCAGATAAGTTGAGAGCCAGTCCGGCACGCGCTGCTCCAGCCACATTTTGGGTCGCAGCAGGCTGCCGCCCACGAAGCCGACGTGACCGCCTTGCTGCGTCAGCTGATACTCAATTGTGGCAGACAACTGCTGCGGCTGCGGGATCACCGCATCGGTCATAAAGGGATCGTCTTTGGCATGGATGATCAGCAGCGGCTTGCGCACGCCGGTCAGCAATGGCATGGCGCTGGCGCGTTGATAATAGTCGCGCGCATCAATAAACCCGTGGGCGCGGGCGGTAATCGCATCATCAAACTCACGCAGCCGGCGGAAGGCGCGCAGCTGCGTCAGATCGACCGGCAGCGTGCCCGGCCAGGCGCGCAGTTTGCGCGTGGCGTTTTTCTTCAGCTGGGTCAGCAGGTAGTGCTGATAAAAGCGTGAAAAGCCCACGTCCAGCTTCTGGCTGCACGGCTCCAGCGCCAGCGGCGCGGAGATGGCGACCGCGGCATCCAGCGGGGCCGACGTGCCCTGCAGTCCCAGCAGACAGGCCAGCATATTGCCGCCAAGCGAAACGCCGACTGCCGCAGTCGGCACCGTGCCCCATTCGCGCTGCAGCCAGTGCAGAAAATAGGTCGCATCTTCAGTTTCACCGGAGTGATAGATGCGCTGCAGACGGTTAGGCTCGCCGCTGCAGCCGCGGAAGTGCATGATCACCGCCAGCCAGCCGCGCGCCTGACACGCCTGCATCAGCCCATGGGCATACGGGCTGCGGAAACTGCCTTCCAGCCCGTGGAACAGCACCATGCGCGGCTTGTGACGTGCCTGTGCCGGATCTTCGCTCCACGCCAGATCGACGAAGTCGCCGTCCGGCAGATCGAGGCGCTGCCAGTGCGGGCGCAGCGTGACGCGCCGGCGCAGCAGGCGCGGCAGCAGCGTTTGCAGATGCGCATTGCCGAAGCCGCGCAGCGGGGTAAAGCGCTCGCCGCTCGGGCGATCAAAATAGCCTGGGATAGTACTTGTCTGATGCATAACTCGCTGATAGCTTCGATGGGTTGTTCGCTTTTCTGGGTGAGGAGCACCCGAATATACATGGAACTGAGTCTTTTTTTATCAATGCTGGGCTTTCTCTGGGTCGCGGCCATCACGCCAGGGCCCAATAATATGTTACTTACCGCCTCAGGTGCTAATTTTGGCTTCCTGCGCACCTTTCCACTGCTGATTGGTATCATGATTGGCATGCAGGTGATGTTGCTGATGGTGGCGTTTGGCATCGGCAGCCTGATTCTGCTCTATCCCTCACTGCATCTGGTACTGAAAGTGGCCGGTAGCCTCTACCTGCTGTGGCTGGCGTGGAAAATTGCCACCGCCGAATACGAAACGCTGGAGACTGACGATGCCAGCGTGAAGCAGATGCCTTTCTGGCAGGGCGGGTTACTGCAACTGATCAATCCGAAAGCGTGGCTGATGGCGCTGGGAGCGGTCGCCAGCTTCAGTCTTGCCGGCAGCGCCTATCTGCATTCCGTGGTGGCGATCAGCCTCGGTATGGCGCTGGTGAACGTAGTTTCCGGCGTGATCTGGATGGGTTTCGGTTCGCTGATTGGCCGGCTGCTGCGCAGCCCGCGCGCGTGGAAAATCTTCAACCTCGCCATGGGTGCGCTGACCGCAGCCTGCGTGCTGTTGATCTGGCACTGAGTCAGCTGGAGGCGCGCTCAATGCGCGTCCACGGCAGCACTTCATGCACCACTGCCGCCTGGCGCTGACGGATGCGCGCCAGCAGCAGCTGCACGCTGCGCGCACCCATCTGGTTCATCGGCTGGGCAATGGTGGTCAGCGGCGGGTTGATGCTGCTGGTGAACGGAATGCCGTCAAAGCCGACCACCGCCAGATCCTCTGGCACGCGCAGTCCGGCCTCCAGAGCAGCGTGAATCACGCCAACCGCCAGCACGTCTGATACCGCAAACACCGCATCCGGCCGCTCTGGCTGCGTTAGCAGTTCGCGCAGCGCCGCGCTGCCCGCTTCGCAGGAGATGTCGCTGGCGTAAGCGACGCCGTGCCAGTCAAGCCGCAGCTGCGTGATGGCGTCGCGATAGCCGCTTTCGCGCTGGTGCGAATAGAGATAGCGCATATCGCAGTTGACCAGCGCAATACGCTGACGCCCTTTGCCGGCCAGATAATGCACCGTGTCATAGGCCGCCTGACGGTTATCAATGGTGACGCTGGAGGCGTTCACCGAGGGATCGTACTCCGCACACTGCACCCACGGCGCATCACCAATTAACTCTTTCAGTCCCTGCAGGCAGGCCGCGGCGTCCATGGTGATCACCCCATCCACCACTTTGCCGGCCAGCAGCGCCAGATAGGCGGTTTCGCGCCGCAGCTGCGAGGCGGAATTACATAACAGGATGTGATAGCCGTGCGCTTCGGCCTCCGCCTCAATGCCCTGCACCACCCGTGAACAGAACGGATTGGTGATATCGGAAATCAGCACCAGCAACATGTTGCTTTGCGCGGTACGCAGCTGGCGCGCCAGCAGGTTGGGCTGGTATTCGCACACATTAATGGCGGCCAGCACCCGTTTACGCGTATCTGGCCGGACGCCAGGATGCTGGTTTAACACCCGTGAAACCGTGGCTTTCGACACGCCCGCGAGGCGCGCAACTTTCTCAATCGACATGGAGGCCAGTACCGCTGTAAAAGGGGAAAAAATCAAGACGAGATCAATACCACAGTCGGCATGTGAGCGCCTGACATATTTGTTCCGCACCAGCGGTTTTGTATTTGCACTTTTTGCATAGCGTTACCTGATGTTGATCTAAGAACCGATTTTTATTAGGGATAATTTTTAATTCCTTTATGAAATCATTGCTGCTGGCGACACTGCCGTCACGACTCAACATTGGGGTGCATGATGATGGCAGTAACCAAAACAATAAGCGCGGTAGCAGCCGCGTTAGCGCTGATGACCTTTCAGGCGCAGGCGGTCAATGTGACCGTGGCTTATCAGACGTCGGCAGAACCGGCCAAAGTGGCGCAGGCTGACAATACCTTTGCTAAAGAGAGCGGTGCCACGGTTGACTGGCGCAAATTCGACAGCGGCGCCAGCGTTCTGCGCGCGTTAGCCTCGGGCGATGTGCAAATTGGCAACATCGGTTCCAGCCCGCTGGCGGTGGCCGCCACGCAGCAGCTGCCGATTGAAGCTTTTCTGCTGGCTTCACAGCTGGGCAATTCTGAAGCGCTGGTAGTGAAAAAAGGCATCAGCTCGCCCAAAGATTTGATCGGCAAACGCATTGCCGTTCCCTTCATCTCCACCACCCATTACAGCCTGCTGGCCGCGCTGAAACACTGGGGCATCAAACCCACCCAGGTGCAACTGGTTAATCTGCAGCCGCCGGCGATCATTGCTGCCTGGCAGCGTGGTGATATCGACGGCGCTTACGTCTGGGCACCCGCCGTCAATGAACTGGAGAAAGACGGCAAGGTGCTGACCGACTCGTCGCAGGTCGGGCAGTGGGGCTCACCAACCCTCGACGTCTGGGTAGTGCGCAAGGATTTTGCCCGGCAGCATCCTGAAGTAGTCACCGCTTTCGCCCGTAGCGCGATTGCCGCGCAGCAGGCCTATATCGCCAACCCGGAACAGTGGCTGCAGCAGCCGGATAACCTCAGCAAGCTGTCGCGCCTGAGCGGCGTGCCGGAAAGTGACGTCCCCGGACTGGTGAAAGGCAATACCTACCTGACGGCGCAGCAGCAGGTGGAACAGCTGGGCAAACCGGTCAACAAGGCGATTGTCGATACCGCACAGTTTCTGAAAGAGCAGGGCAAAGTGCCGGATGCCGCCAGTGACTACAGCAGCTTTGTCACCACGCGCTTTGTTGCCCCCTTAGCCAAATAACGGAGGCCTTATGCTCAGCATCACCCATCTCAACGCACGTTACGCCGGACAACCGGCGCTGCAGGATATCAATCTGCAGCTGGCCAGCCGCGAATTGCTGGTGGTGCTGGGGCCGTCCGGCTGTGGCAAAACCACGCTGCTGAACTTGATCGCCGGCTTTCTGCCGCTGGAGTCCGGCAGTATCACGCTGGATGGCAAGCCGGTACGCGGACCGGGCGCAGAGCGCGGCGTGGTCTTTCAGAACGAAGGGCTACTGCCGTGGCGTAACGTTATCGATAACGTGGCGTTCGGCCTGCAGCTGGCGGGCATGGCAAAAGCTGAACGGCACGCGATCGTCCGCCGTCTGATCCGTAAGGTCGGGCTCGAGGGCGCAGAAAAGCGTTTTATCTGGCAGCTCTCTGGGGGTCAGCGTCAGCGCGTGGGGATTGCCCGTGCGCTGGCCGCTGATCCGCAGCTGCTGCTGTTAGATGAGCCGTTCGGTGCGCTGGATGCCTTCACGCGCGAGCAGATGCAGACGCTGCTGCTGACGTTATGGCGCGATACCGGCAAGCAGATTCTGCTGATCACCCATGACATCGAAGAAGCCGTCTTTCTCGCCAGCGAACTGGTGCTGCTGTCGCCGGGTCCGGGTCGCGTAGTGGAACGCCTGAAGCTCGACTTTGGCCAGCGCTTCGCCGCAGGCGAGCCGTGCCGCAGCATCAAATCCGATCCGGCATTTATCGAACGACGTGAGTATGTCCTGAACCAGGTGTTCGCGCAGCGGGAGGCGTTTGTATGAGTGCCGTTATTGATGACAAGCGCCGGACGTCCCGCGTTCGTCGCCTGCGCTGGCCCTTTTCCCGCCAGCTGTCGCTGAGCCTGCTGAGCGTGGCCGTGCTGCTGCTGCTGTGGTGGGGGGTGACCGCGCTGGGGCTGATTGCGCCCTTGTTTCTGCCGCCGCCGCAGCAGGTGCTGCATAAGCTGCTGGTTATTGCTGGTCCGCAGGGCTTTATGGATGCCACGCTATGGCAGCACCTTGGTGCCAGCCTGACGCGCATGCTGGTGGCGCTGTTCTTTGCCGCACTGATCGGCATTCCGGTGGGCATTGCTATGGGGCTTAGCCCGGCGGTGCGCGGGCTGCTCGATCCGCTTATTGAACTCTATCGACCGGTGCCGCCGCTGGCCTATTTGCCGCTGATGGTGATTTGGTTTGGCATTGGCGAAACTTCAAAGATTTTACTGATTTATCTGGCAATTTTCGCGCCGGTGACTTTGTCTACCCTGGCCGGCGTGAAGAATACGCAGCAGGTGCGGATCCGTGCGGCTCAGGCGCTGGGGGCGACGCGCGGGCAGCTGCTGCGTTTTGTCATTCTGCCCGGAGCGTTGCCGGAGATTCTCACCGGTCTGCGCATCGGTCTTGGTGTGGGCTGGTCCACGCTGGTGGCGGCTGAACTGATTGCCGCGACGCGCGGACTGGGCTTTATGGTGCAGTCGGCTGGGGAGTTTCTCGCCACCGATGTGGTGCTGGCGGGCATCGCGGTGATCGCCCTGATTGCCTTTAGTTTAGAACTGGGTTTACGTGCGCTACAGCGCCGACTGACCCCCTGGAATGGAGAACAGCAATGAACGAACGAGTGAATTTTACCGCGCTGGGTCCGTATATCGGGGCGCAGGTCAGCGATGTCGATCTCAGCCGTCCGCTGAGTGACGCGCAGTTTGAGCAGCTTTATCACGGTCTGCTGCGTCACCAGGTGCTGTTTCTGCGCGATCAGCGCATTACGCCGGAGCAGCAGCGCGCGCTGGCGATCCGCTTCGGCGATCTGCACATTCATCCGGTTTATCCGCATGCCGAAGGCGTTGAAGAGATTATCGTGCTGGATACGCATCAGGATAATCCGCCGGACAATGATAACTGGCATACCGACGTCACCTTTATTCAGACGCCGCCGGCGATCGCTATTCTGGCCTCAAAGCTGCTGCCGGAGAGCGGTGGCGATACGCTGTGGACCAGCGGAATTGCCGCTTACGAGGCGCTGTCAGAGCCGTTCAAACAGCTGCTGAGTGGCCTGCAGGCGGAACACGACTTTAAGAAATCGTTCCAGGAGTATAAGTACCGTAAGACGGAAGAGGAGCATCAGCGCTGGCAGCAGGCCGTGGCGAAGCATCCGCCGGTGCAGCATCCGGTGATCCGCACTCATCCGGTGAGCGGACGCAAGGCGCTGTTTGTTAATGAAGGTTTTACCACCAGGCTGCTGGGCGTAAGCGAGAAGGAGAGCGAGGCGCTGCTGGGCTATCTGTTTGCGCACGCCACCAAACCGGAGTTTCAGGTGCGCTGGCGCTGGCAGCCGAATGACGTGGCAATCTGGGATAACCGCGTGACGCAGCATTATGCCAACGCGGATTATTATCCGGCGCGGCGCGTGATGCATCGCGCGACGGTGTTAGGGGATGTGCCGGTGTGATTTCGGAGCGTTGATTGCCCTCACCCAACCCTCTCCCGCCAGCGGGAGAGGGGGCCGACCATGCGTAGCCGGTAAGGCCGATTAAGGTTTGTACCCTCTTCCGTGGGAGGAGGCTGTTCAGGCGCGGGAGTAAGGTTTATTCCCTCTCCCTATGGGAGAGGGTCAGGGTGAGGGCATCATCGCGCACCTTTAGCCCGCGAGCATCTGCTCCAGCTGCTCCTGCGCCTCCAGCCACGCCATTTCGACCTCTTCCAGCGCCGATTTGCTCTCCGCCTGGCGCTGCAGGGCGGCGGTTAAATCTGCCTTACGGCTCTGCTCGTAAATGGCGCTGTCGGCCAGCTGTGCTTCGGCTTCGCTGAGCTGTGTCTGCCATTTGGCCATCTGCTTCTCCAGCTTTTCGATCTCTTTGCGCAGCGGCTGCGTCTGCGCGCGCAGCTCGGCGTCGCGGCGCTTCTGATCTTTGCGGGACTGCGCGCTGTTGGCGTTGTCCTGCTTCGGCGCGGCATCCTGCTGCGTTTCCTGCTTCTGCAGGTCGCTCAGCCACTGCTGATAATCGTCCAGATCGCCCTCGAACACATCCACTTTGCGGTCGTGCACCAGGTAAAGATCGTCGGTGGTTGAACGCAGAAGGTGACGATCGTGTGACACCACCACCAGTGCGCCTTCAAAGTCGATCAGCGCTTCGGTCAGCGCCTGGCGCATATCCAAATCGAGGTGGTTGGTTGGTTCGTCGAGCAGCAGCAGATTCGGCCGCTGCCAGACGATCAGCGCCAGCACCAGCCGCGCTTTCTCGCCGCCGGAGAAACGCTCGGTGGCTTCGCTGACTTTATCGCCCTGGAAACCAAAGCCGCCCAGGTAGTCACGCAGCTGCTGCTCCAGCGTTTTCGGGGCGATGCGCGCCAGATGCTGCAGCGGCGACTCATCGGCGCGCAGATACTCAAGCTGATGCTGCGCGAAGTAACCCAGCTTGATCCCTTTCGCCAGACCCACTTTGCCCGCCAGCGGCTCCAGCTCGCCCGCCAGCAGTTTGATCAGCGTGGATTTACCGGCGCCGTTGCGCCCCAGCAGGCCGATGCGTGAGCCCGGCACCAGGTTGAGTTTGATGGCATCCAGAATCACCCGCTCACCGTAACCCGCCGAAACCTGCTCCATTTTCAGGATTGGGTTAGGCAGGCTTTCTGGCGCGCGGAAGCTGAAGCTGAACGGGTTATCGACATGCGCCGGTGCAATCAGCTCCATGCGCTCCAGCATCTTGATGCGGCTCTGCGCCTGTTTGGCTTTGGTGGCCTGCGCGCGGAAGCGATCGATGTACTTTTGCAGGTGGGTGACTTTTTCCTGCTGACTCTGGTACAGCGCCTGTTGCTGCGCCAGTTTGGCTACGCGCTGACGCTCGAACGAGCTGTAGTTGCCGGTGTATTCGAACATCGTCTGCTGTTCGATATGGATGATTTTGTCCACCACCGGGTCGAGGAAGTCGCGGTCGTGCGAGATCAGGATCAGCGTGCCGGTATAGCTCTTCAGCCAGCGCTCCAGCCAGATCACTGCGTCGAGATCGAGGTGGTTAGTCGGTTCATCGAGCAGCAGCAGGTCGGAACGGCATACCAGCGCCTGAGCAAGGTTGAGACGCATACGCCAGCCACCGGAGAAATCGCTCACCGGCCGCATTAATTGTTCCTGGCTGAAGCCCAATCCGTGCAGCAGACTGGCGGCGCGTGCGTGTATGCTCCACGCCTGAATAGCGTCCAGCTTGCCGTGCAGCAGCGCGATGGCATTGCCATCGTCGCGCGCATTGGCTGCCGCTAATTCGGATTCGAGCTGACGATATTCGCGGTCGCCGTCGATAACATATTCCAGCGCGGCTTTACTCAGCGCCGGGGTTTCCTGATTCACCCACGCCAGCGCCCAGTTGCCGGGAAAGGTGACGTTGCCGGCATCGCTGCTGATTTCACCCTTCAGCAGTGACAGCAGCGTGGATTTACCGCAGCCGTTTTTACCCACCAGGCCGACTTTTTGCCCCGGGTTAATGGTGGCCGTTGCGTTATCCAGCAGCACATTAGTGCCGCGACGGATTTGTAATGCGGAAAAGACAATCATAAGCGCCGTATCGTCAGAATATGTTAATTTATCGGCAACATAATTCGATAATGTTTGTTGCGTCGAGCATGGTAGCGGAATTCCGCCGCGGTGACGACGCTTTGGAGGGGAACGATGTCGCAGCCGCCCAAAATATTGCTGCTTTACGCCCATCCGGAATCACAGGATTCGATTGCTAATCGGGTTTTGCTGCAGTCGGCTATGGAACTGGACCACGTCACGGTGCACGATTTATACGCCCACTATCCGGATTTCTTTATTGATATTCATTACGAGCAGCAACTGCTGCGCGACCATCAAATCGTGGTGTTTCAGCATCCACTTTATACCTATAGCTGTCCGGCACTGCTGAAAGAGTGGCTGGATCGCGTGCTGTCGCGCGGCTTTGCCAGTGGGCAGGACGGTAATGCGCTGGAAGGCAAATACTGGCGCAGCGTGGTGACCACCGGTGAGCCGGAGACGGCGTATCACCACAGCGGCCTCAATCGCTACCCGATGAGCGACATTATGCGACCGTTTGAGCTGACGGCGCAGATGTGTCGCATGCACTGGCTGACGCCGATGGTAATTTACTGGGCGCGTCGTCAGACACCCGAGGTGCTGCGCAATTTTGCGCGCGCCTATGGCGACTGGCTGGCGTCACCGCTGCCGAACGGAGGAGTGTGATGCAAGGCGAAACGTTACTCACCGCCGGCGTGATTTATCTGGTGGCGGCGGTGCTGGTGGTGCCGATTGCCGCCCGGCTCGGCATTGGTGCGGTGCTGGGCTATCTGCTGGCCGGTATCGCCATCGGCCCGTGGGGGCTGGGCTTCATCAGCGATGTGGACGAGATTCTGCACTTCTCGGAGCTTGGCGTGGTGTTCCTGATGTTCATCATCGGACTGGAGCTGAACCCGGCCAAGCTGTGGGCGCTGCGGCGCTCTATTTTTGGCGTCGGTGCCGCGCAGGTGCTGGTATCGGCAGCGATTCTCGGCGTGCTGCTGTGGCTGACCGACTTCAGCTGGCAGGCCGCGGTGATTGGCGGTATCGGCCTGGCGATGTCCTCGACCGCCATGGCGCTGCAGCTGATGCGCGACAAAGGCATGAACCGCAGCGAAGCGGGCCAGCTGGGCTTCTCGGTGCTGCTGTTTCAGGACCTGGCGGTGATTCCGGCGCTGGCGCTGGTGCCGCTGCTGGCTGGCAGCGACAGTGGCCACGTTGACTGGCTCAAGGTGGGCATGAAGGTGCTGGCATTCGCCGGTATGCTGGTGGGCGGCCGCTATTTGCTGCGGCCGATTTTCCGTTTCATTGCCGCGTCCGGCGTGCGGGAAGTGTTTACCGCCGCCTCGCTGCTGCTGGTGCTCGGTTCCGCGCTGTTTATGGATGCGCTGGGCCTGTCGATGGCGCTGGGGACGTTTATCGCCGGTATTCTGCTGGCAGAGAGTGAGTATCGCCACGAACTTGAAGTCGCCATTGAACCGTTTAAAGGGCTGCTGCTCGGGCTGTTCTTTATTTCGGTGGGCATGGCGCTCAACCTCGGCGTGCTTTATACCCACATCCTCGAAATTCTGATCGGCGTGGTGCTGCTGGTGGCGGTGAAAACGCTGGTGCTCTACGTGCTGGCGCGCATTTATGGTCTGCGCAGTTCGGAGCGTCTGCAGTTTGCCGGCGTGCTGAGTCAGGGCGGTGAATTCGCCTTCGTGCTGTTTTCGGCGGCGTCGTCGGCAAAACTGTTCAGTGGCGATCAGCTGCCGCTGCTGCTGGTCACGGTGACGCTGTCGATGATGACCACGCCGCTGCTGATGCAGGGCGTGGATAAGATTCTGGCGCGCCGCTTTAACGAACCGGAAGAGGACGGCGAAAAGCCGTTTGTCGAGGACGATCAGCCTCAGGTGATTGTGGTGGGCTTTGGCCGTTTTGGTCAGGTGGTCGGGCGTTTGCTGATGGCCAACAACAAGCGCATCACCGTGCTGGAGCGCGATATCTCGGCGGTCAGCCTGATGCGCAAATATGGCTACAAGGTTTACTATGGCGATGCCACTGAGCTCGAGCTACTGCGTGCCGCCGGGGCGGAGAATGCGCAGTCGATTGTCATCACCTGTAACGATCCGGAAGATTCGATGACCATCGTGCACTTGTGCCAGCAGCACTTCCCGCAACTGGAGATCCTGGCGCGGGCGCGCGGTCGTGTCGAGGCGCATGAGCTGCTGCAGGCGGGCGTCACGCTGTTCTCGCGTGAAACCTTCTCCAGTGCGCTGGAGTTAGGCCGCAAAGCGCTGATATCACTGGGCATGCATCCGCATCAGGCGCAGCGCGCGCAGCAGCACTTCCGCCGGCTGGATATGCGCATGCTGCGTGAACTGGTGCCGAGCCACGACGACAGCGTGCAGGTTTCACGCGTGCGTGAGGCGCGACGCGAGCTGGAGGACATTTTCCAGCGTGAAATGCAGCATGAAAAACGTCAGTTTGACGGCTGGGATGATGAGTAGGGCTACACTTAACGTATCCGTTCTGATAACGGGCAGGAAAGACTATGCGTAAACGTTTTATTGCCGGTGCGGTTTGTCCGCACTGTCAGGAGAAAGACACGCTGGCGATGTGGCGTGAAAACAATGTCGATGTGGTGGAGTGCGTGAAGTGCGGCCACCAGATGCGTGAGGCGGACAAGCAGGCGCGCGATCAGGTTCGCAGCACTGAGCAAGTGATTGGCATTTTTCATCCGGAGTAGCGCGATGGCGCAGCTTTTTTTAAGCTTAGCCTTACAGCGGTATTGAATTCCGCTACAATCGGCGCCATTAACGCTGAGCAGTATGGTCCAACAGCACTGTTGGCATCCTCAGTACTGAACCTTTCTGGTTGGTTATTGCACGCGAGAATAGACCAATGAGACGGGATTCTTTGTTCTCAACGGTTAGGAGATATCATGAAAGTAGCAAAAGACCTGGTGGTGAGCCTGGCGTATCAGGTTCGTACCGAAGACGGTGTGTTGGTTGACGAGTCACCGGTGAGTGCGCCGTTGGATTATCTGCACGGTCATGGTTCCCTGATTTCTGGTCTGGAAAAAGCGCTGGAAAATCACGCGGTCGGCGACAAGTTTGACGTGCATATCCCGGCAAACGACGCGTACGGCCAGTACGATGACAACCTGGTGCAGCGTGTACCGAAAGACGTGTTCATGGGCGTTGACGAGCTGCAGGTTGGCATGCGCTTCCTGGCAGAAACCGACCAGGGCCCGGTGCCGGTCGAGATCACCGAAGTGGAAGATGAGCACGTGGTGGTTGACGGTAACCACATGCTGGCGGGTCAGAACCTGAACTTCAATGTAGAAGTGGTTGCTATCCGTGAAGCCACGGAAGAAGAGATCGCTCACGGCCACGTTCATGGCGCTGACGGCCATCATCACGATCATGACCACGACCATGGTCACGATCATGAGCACGGTCACGGCGGCTGCGGCGGCCACGGTGGTTGTGGCTGCAACCACTAAGCGTAAAAAGGCCACCTGCGGGTGGCCTTTTTATTGGGCAGCAAAGCACGCGATGTTAATAGTGCGGCGGCGGGGTCTCTTCCGCTTGCGAAGCGACCATGGACGGGGCGGCGGCCTTCACTTTATCCACCAGCAGACGCACCTGCTCACGCAGTTTACTCATTTCCAGCTCGTGCTGAACCACCGTCTGATTGAGCTGCTCAATGGTATGTTCCTGGAAAGCCAGCTTGCTCTCCAGCGCCTCAAGGCGTTGATCCCATTCTGGTTGTTGCATCATCACTCCTCCTGTCACGGTGCTGCGCGTTGATCTTGTCGGGCGTGATTCTACGGTCTTTCGTGTCAGAATCACCTGATATTTCACCTTCGGTCTGGCGTATGCATTGAATTCCCGCGTTGCGCCTATATCTCTGATGAAACTTCCTGAAGCAAAAAAGGTCGGAGGTTGACCGGGTAATTACACTGTGGGAGTGTTCGCCACTGCCACGTAAAGTTATAGTGTGGGCCACTGTCCGCAATGATTCCCGAGGTTTTGAAGCTTCGGTTTTGGAGAAAGGATGAAATCACTGTTTAAAGTCACATTGTTAGCTACCACCATGGCCGTCGCGCTGAATGCACCGCTGGCAATGGCAGCAGAAACCACTGCGGCACCGGCTGACGCAGCGCAGGCTGCGCCACAGGCGCCGAAAAATGCTGCCTTCAAAAACGAAGACCAGCAGTCAGCCTATGCGCTGGGCGCCTCCCTGGGTCGCTACATGGACAACTCTCTGAAGGAGCAGGAGAAACTGGGTATCAAACTGGACAAAGACCAGCTGATTGCCGGTGTTCAGGATGCGTTTGGCGGCAAGAGCAAGCTGTCTGACGAAGAGATTGAGCAGACGCTGCAGGCGTTTGAAGGCCGCGTGAAAGGGGCCGCTCAGGCGAAGATGGAAAAAGACGCGAAAGAGAATGCCGACAAAGGCACCGCTTACGCGGACAAGTTCGCCAAAGAGAAGGGCGTGAAGAAAACCGAATCTGGCCTGCTGTATCAGGTAGAGAAAGAGGGCAGCGGTGAGACCCCGAAAGACAGCGATACCGTAGTGGTTAACTACAAAGGTACGCTGATTGACGGCACCGAGTTCGACAACTCTTACACGCGCGGCGAGCCGCTGTCGTTCCGTCTGGACGGCGTAATCCCGGGCTGGACCGAAGGTCTGAAGCACGTGAAGAAAGGCGGTAAGATCAAGCTGGTGATCCCACCGAACCTGGCTTACGGCAAAAACGGCGTACCGGGTATTCCGGCCAACTCAACGCTGGTGTTCGATGTTGAACTGCTCGACATCAAGCCGGCGCCGAAAGCCGATGAGAAAGCGCAGGCTCCGGCCGCCGCTGACAAGAAAGCGCAGTAAGCTGACTTGCACCGCCGCCTTCGGGCGGCGGTTTTGTTTTCGCTCATCCTGAATTTGCGGCGCGATGAGTAAAGCTCTGGCTAAAAACGGCGACATTTGCCAGACTAGCGCCTGCACAATGATCATAAGATGAGTCTGCCCCAATGCTGTCGAGACAGGCTCCAGCCATTTAGGGTAATGTCTTCGATGTCTAATCCATTCAATCCCGGCGAACTGACTGACTTCGATTTACTGGAGCAGCGTCCGTTCGAACAAGCAGACTACGATATTCTTAAATCCTACGAAGCGGTGGTCGACGGTCTGGCGATGCTGATTGGCTCGCACTGCGAAATCGTGCTGCACTCTCTGGAAGATCTTAAATGCTCCGCCGTGCGTATCGCCAACGGCGAACATACCGGCCGCAAAGTGGGTTCCCCGATTACCGATCTGGCGCTGCGCATGCTGCATGATATGCACGGCGCGGAGAGCAATGTGTCGCGCGCCTACTTCACGCGGGCCAAAAGTGGCGTGCTGATGAAGTCGGTAACCATTGCGATTCGTAACCGGCAGCAGCGGGTGATTGGCCTGCTGTGCATCAATATGAACCTGGACGTACCGTTTTCGCAGATTATGTCGACTTTCATGCCGCCGGAAACGCAGCAGGTGGATTCCAACGTCAACTTTGCCAGCTCGGTAGAGGATCTGGTCACCCAGACGCTGGAGTTCACTATTGAAGAAGTGAGCGCCGATCGCAACGTGTCGAATAACGCCAAGAATCGCCAAATCGTCCTCAATCTGTACGAGAAGGGCATTTTCGATATCAAGGACGCCATTAACCAGGTGGCCGATCGCCTCAATATTTCTAAGCACACCGTGTATCTGTATATCCGCCAGTTTAAGAGTGGCGATCTGCAGGGGCAGGATCGCTAATGCGCTACACGCTGCTGGTGACCGGGCCGGCTTACGGCACACAGCACGCCAGTAGCGCGCTGCTGTTTGCCCGTGCGCTGCTGGCGCAGGGACATCAGCTGGAAAGCGTGTTCTTTTACCGCGAAGGCGTGCTGAATGCTAATCAGCTCAGCGCGCCGGCCAGCGATGAAGTGGACATGGTGCGCGCCTGGCAGCAGCTGCGCGACGACAGTGGCGCGGCGCTGAATATCTGTGTAGCAGCCGCGTTGCGGCGCGGCGTGACCGATGCGCAGGAGGCAGCACGCCTGCAGCTGGCGGGCAGCAATCTGCAGCCCGGATTTACCCTTAGCGGTTTGGGCGCGCTGGCGGAAGCCGCGCTGAGCTGCGATCGCCTGGTGCAGTTCTGATGAACCGCGTGGCGTTTCTGTTTACGCAGGCTCCGCACGGCAGCAGTGCTGGCCGGGAAGGGCTGGATGCCGTGCTGGCGACCGGCGCGCTGAGTGAGGATATCGGCCTGTTCTTTATTGGCGACGGCGTGCTGCAGCTCAACCGCGATCAGCAGCCGGCGCAGATTCTGGCGCGTGACTATATTGCGACCTTTGGCGTGCTGGCGCTATACGACATCGATCGCTGCTATATCTGTCAGGCGTCACTGCTGGCACGTGGCCTGAGCCTCACGGCAGCGCGCGTGCTGGATGCGCAGTTGCTGGAACCTGCCGCGCTGCGCCAGACGCTGGCAACTTATGACCGTATCCTCCGTTTCTGAGAACTGACCATGCTCTACACCCTGCTGCACTCTCCCTGGCAATGCGATTTCGATAGCCTGCTGCTGCTGTTGCAGGAGGGCGATGACGTGCTGCTGTTACAGGATGGTGTGATGGCCGCGCTGGCAGGCAGTGAGAAGCTGCAGCAGCTGCTGGCGTCGCCCGCCACGCTGTGGGTATTAGAAGAAGACGTGATGGCGCGCGGGCTGACTGCGCAAATTTCGACCAATGTGTCGCGTCTGAACTATACTGGTTTCGTTACGCTGACGACGAAGCACCCACAACAAGTGGCCTGGTGAAGGGTAAAACCTGGTTATTTCTTGACACCCTATGGGCACAGCCCTAAAATTCTGCCTCCTCGTAGTAATACGAGGCGATTTATTACGTGTTTACGAAGCAAAAGCTAAATCCAGGAGCTATTTAATGGCAACAGTTAACCAGCTGGTTCGCAAACCACGCGTTCGTCAGGTTGCTAAAAGCAACGTGCCGGCGCTGGAAGCTTGCCCGCAAAAACGTGGTGTTTGTACTCGTGTTTACACCACTACCCCGAAAAAACCAAACTCCGCACTGCGTAAAGTCTGCCGTGTGCGTTTGACTAACGGTTTTGAAGTCACCTCCTACATCGGCGGTGAAGGTCATAACCTGCAGGAGCACTCCGTGATCCTGATCCGTGGCGGTCGTGTAAAAGACCTGCCAGGTGTGCGTTACCACACCGTTCGTGGCGCGCTGGACTGCTCAGGTGTTAAAGACCGTAAGCAGGCTCGCTCCAAGTACGGCGTGAAGAAGCCAAAGGCTTAATGGTTCTCCGTTAAGTAAGGCCAAACGTTTTAACTTTAATGTCAAAATAAACTCGTAGAGTTTTGGACAATCCTGAATTAACAACGGAGTATTTCCATGCCACGTCGTCGCGTCATTGGTCAGCGTAAAATTCTGCCGGATCCTAAGTTCGGATCAGAGCTGCTGGCTAAATTTGTAAATATCCTGATGGTAGATGGTAAAAAATCTACTGCTGAATCAATCGTCTATACCGCACTTGATACCCTGGCTCAACGTGCTGGTAAAGATGGTCTGGAAGCTTTCGAAGTTGCACTCGAAAACGTACGTCCGACTGTCGAAGTTAAGTCACGTCGCGTTGGTGGTTCAACCTACCAGGTTCCAGTTGAAGTCCGTCCGGTTCGTCGTAATGCCCTGGCAATGCGTTGGATCGTAGAAGCTGCTCGTAAACGCGGTGATAAATCGATGGCTCTCCGCCTGGCGAACGAACTTTCTGACGCTGCAGAAAACAAAGGTACTGCAGTGAAGAAACGTGAAGACGTTCACCGTATGGCTGAAGCCAACAAGGCGTTCGCACACTACCGCTGGTAATCGCCACGTAGTTGTTGTTAAACCAGCGGGCGCTCATTCAGCCAACCCGCTGGGGTCGACTTACATTGAACGTCCGAGAATCAGAGGAATCAAATGGCTCGTACAACACCCATTGCGCGCTACCGTAACATCGGTATCAGCGCACACATTGACGCCGGTAAAACCACTACCACCGAGCGTATCCTGTTCTACACCGGTGTTAACCACAAAATCGGTGAAGTGCACGATGGCGCTGCAACCATGGACTGGATGGCGCAGGAGCAGGAGCGTGGTATTACCATCACCTCTGCAGCGACCACTGCGTTCTGGTCAGGTATGGCGAAGCAGTTTGAGCCGCACCGCATCAACATCATCGACACCCCGGGACACGTTGACTTCACCATCGAAGTAGAACGTTCTATGCGTGTGCTCGACGGCGCAGTAATGGTTTACTGTGCAGTAGGTGGCGTGCAGCCGCAGTCTGAAACCGTATGGCGTCAGGCAAACAAATATAAAGTTCCACGTATCGCGTTCGTTAACAAAATGGACCGTATGGGTGCGAACTTCCTGAAAGTTGTTGGTCAGATCGAATCACGTCTGGGCGCGACTCCGGTTCCACTGCAGCTGGCTATCGGCGCAGAAGAGAACTTCACCGGTGTTGTTGACCTGATCAAGATGAAAGAGATCAACTGGAACGACGCCGATCAGGGTACTACCTTCGTTTACGAAGATATCCGTGCTGAGTTGCAGGAACTGGCTGAAGAGTGGCGTGGCAAGCTGATTGAAGCAGCTGCTGAAGCTTCTGAAGAGCTGATGGAGAAATTCTTTAGCGGTGAAGAACTGTCTGAAGAAGAAATCAAATCTGCTCTGCGTAAGCGCGTACTGAACAACGAGATCATCCTCGTGACCTGTGGTTCTGCATTTAAGAACAAAGGTGTTCAGGCGATGCTGGATGCAGTGGTTGAATATCTGCCAGCACCAACTGACGTTCCGGCGATCAACGGTATCCTGGACGACGGTAAAGATACCCCGGCTGAGCGTCACGCAACTGACGACGAGCCGTTCTCTGCGCTGGCGTTCAAAATTGCCAACGACCCGTTCGTAGGTAACCTGACCTTCTTCCGCGTTTACTCGGGTGTGGTTAACTCGGGCGATACCGTACTGAACTCCGTGAAATCTGCACGTGAGCGTTTCGGTCGTATCGTTCAGATGCACGCCAACAAACGTGAAGAGATCAGCGAAGTTCGCGCAGGCGACATCGCTGCAGCAATCGGTCTGAAAGACGTGATCACCGGTGATACCCTGTGTGATCCATCTAACCCGATCATTCTGGAGCGTATGGAATTCCCTGAGCCGGTAATTTCTATCGCCGTTGAGCCGAAAACCAAAGCTGACCAGGAAAAAATGGGTCTGGCTCTGGGTCGTCTGGCGAAAGAAGACCCGTCATTCCGCGTATGGACTGACGAAGAGTCTAACCAGACCATCATCGCTGGTATGGGTGAGTTGCACCTCGACATCATCGTTGACCGCATGAAGCGTGAATTCAACGTTGAAGCGAACGTCGGTAAACCTCAGGTTGCTTACCGCGAAGCGATTCGCTCTAAAGTTACCGATATCGAAGGTAAACACGCCAAGCAGTCTGGTGGTCGTGGTCAGTACGGTCATGTTGTTATCGACATGTACCCACTGGAGCCGGGTTCGAATCCGAAAGGCTACGAATTTGTCAACGATATCAAAGGTGGTGTGATTCCTGGTGAATACATCCCTGCGGTTGATAAAGGTATCCAGGAGCAGCTGAAGTCTGGTCCACTGGCCGGTTACCCGGTAGTTGACCTGGGCGTGCGTCTGCACTTCGGTTCTTACCATGACGTTGACTCCTCTGAGCTGGCGTTTAAACTGGCCGCTTCTATCGCCTTCAAAGATGGCTTTAAGAAAGCACAGCCGGTTCTGCTTGAGCCAATCATGAAGGTTGAAGTAGAAACCCCAGAAGAGAACACCGGTGACGTTATCGGTGACCTGAGCCGCCGTCGTGGTATGCTGAAAGGTCAGGAATCTAACGCGACTGGCGTTCAGATTCACGCTGAAGTCCCGCTGTCTGAAATGTTCGGATACGCGACTCAGTTGCGTTCTCTGACCAAAGGCCGTGCTTCTTACTCCATGGAGTTCCTGAAGTACGATGATGCGCCGAACAACGTCGCTCAGGCCGTTATTGAAGCTCGTAGCAAATAAGGCTACGGTTTAAAAATTGTGAACTGATGCCTTCATCACTGATGAAGGCATAACGTAAGGATTATCGCCATGGCGAAAGAGCAATTTCAACGTAACAAACTGCACGTAAACGTGGGCACCATCGGTCACGTTGACCACGGTAAAACCACCCTGACTGCAGCCATCACCACCGTTCTGGCTAAAACCTACGGCGGCCAGGCTCGTGCATTCGATCAGATCGATAACGCGCCAGAAGAGAAGGCTCGTGGTATCACCATCAACACCTCTCACGTTGAATATGAAACCCCGTCCCGTCACTACGCACACGTTGACTGCCCAGGCCACGCCGACTATGTGAAAAACATGATCACCGGTGCTGCGCAGATGGACGGCGCGATCCTGGTTGTTGCTGCGACTGATGGCCCAATGCCTCAGACCCGTGAGCACATCCTGCTGGGCCGTCAGGTTGGCGTTCCTTACATCATCGTGTTCCTGAACAAGTGCGACATGGTTGATGACGAAGAGCTGCTGGAACTGGTTGAGATGGAAGTTCGCGATCTGCTGTCTCAGTACGACTTCCCAGGCGACGATACCCCAATCGTACGCGGTTCTGCGCTGAAAGCGCTGGAAGGCGACGCTGAGTGGGAAGCGAAAGTCGTTGAGCTGGCTGGTCACCTGGATACTTACATTCCAGATCCAGTACGTGCTATCGATCTGCCGTTCCTGCTGCCAATCGAAGACGTATTCTCAATCTCTGGCCGTGGTACCGTTGTTACCGGTCGTGTTGAGCGCGGCATCGTGAAAGTGGGCGACGAAGTAGAAATCGTTGGTATCAAAGCGACTGCCAAGTCTACCTGTACCGGTGTTGAAATGTTCCGCAAACTGCTGGACCAGGGTCAGGCAGGCGAGAACTGTGGTGTTCTGCTGCGCGGTATCAAGCGTGAAGAGATCCAGCGTGGTCAGGTTCTGGCTAAGCCAGGCACCATCAAGCCACACACCAAGTTCGTATCAGAAGTGTACGTACTGTCTAAAGACGAAGGCGGCCGTCATACTCCGTTCTTCAAAGGCTACCGTCCACAGTTCTACTTCCGTACTACTGATGTGACCGGCAACATCGAACTGCCAGAAGGCGTTGAGATGGTAATGCCAGGCGACAACATCAAAATGACCGTTGAGCTGATCCACCCAATCGCGATGGACCAGGGTCTGCGCTTCGCAATCCGCGAAGGCGGCCGTACCGTTGGCGCGGGCGTTGTTGCTGAAGTTCTCGCTTAATTGCGTTAATGATGGTGGCAGCTCCGGTTGCCACCGCAGCATGATAAAGAGCACTTCGGTGCTCTTTTTTTTGCTTTGCATTGACCGGCACGCCTAATCCCACACAAAAGCTACGTTGAAATAAAAACCATTCTCATTTACACTTTGATCAGAAATTGTACTGGAGTGGGCTGTAAATGTACGTCTGTCTGTGTAATGCCGTAAGCGACCGAACCCTGCGTGAAGTTGTCCGCCGTTATCAACCCAAATCGATTCAGCAACTGCGCCAGCTGGTGCCTGTCGGCAAGCAGTGCGGCAAGTGTATTCGCGTGGCGCGCGAGATTATGGATGATGAAATGCAAAACGTGCCGCTTTACAAAGAGATAGCGTAACTGCGCATCCGCTTCGCCTGAATAACCCCAAAAACTGTCGCGTTTTTTTGACTTCTTTTTATCCGCATCTACGCTCTATTTATCTGCAAGCGGAGGAAGCACAATGAAGGGCGACGGCAAAATCATTACTCACCTCAATAAATTGCTGGGAAATGAACTGGTTGCAATCAACCAGTACTTTCTACATGCGCGCATGTTCAAAAACTGGGGCTTAATCCGCCTCAACGATGTTGAATACCATGAATCCATTGATGAAATGAAACATGCGGACAAGTACATCGAACGCATTTTGTTTCTCGAAGGCATTCCTAATCTGCAGGATCTCGGCCGGCTGCGCATCGGTGAAGACGTGCCGGAAATGCTGCAGTCGGACCTGACGCTCGAACTGGAAGGGGCGAAAGACTTACGCGAAGCGATTGCGTACGCCGATAAAGTGCATGATTACGTCAGCCGCGACATGATGATCGAGATTCTGGCGGATGAAGAGCACCATATCGACTGGCTGGAAACTGAGCTCGACCTGATTCAGAAACTGGGTCTGCAAAACTATCTGCAGGCCCAGCTGAAAGAAGAGGGCGATAAGTAGCGTTTGCCGTGCCGTTCCACCTGTTGATTGCAGCCCGCCCCGTGCGGGCTTTTTTACCGGCGCGCGCTTTTGCGGTTAAAAACGCAGCATGGGTTGCTTCCTGAACAGATTTGCGTATAATGCGCGGGCCTGCCGATATTGGTGTGGCGCGATTCGAGCAGAATCGCAGGCGATAGCGATTAGTGTATCGCCTGACAATACTCCCGATTGGGGAGTTATATGCTGAACGATTACACTCCCCCATCAATCGTAATGGGTGCGGGTAGTAATTTTTTTCGTTTATAAAATGTTTGGAGCCTTGGTCTCATGTCGAACCAAAGAATCCGTATCCGTCTTAAAGCGTTTGATCATCGCCTGATCGATCAATCAACCGCGGAAATCGTCGAGACTGCCAAGCGCACTGGTGCGCAGGTACGTGGTCCGATCCCGCTGCCGACTCGCAAAGAGCGCTTCACCGTTCTGATCTCTCCGCACGTTAACAAAGATGCGCGTGATCAGTACGAAATCCGCACTCACAAGCGTCTGGTAGACATCGTTGAGCCAACTGAAAAAACCGTTGATGCTCTGATGCGTCTGGATCTGGCTGCCGGTGTTGACGTGCAGATCAGCCTGGGTTAATCAGGTCATCGAGCGATTGAGAGGTTGATACAATGATTGGTTTAGTCGGTAAAAAAGTGGGCATGACGCGCATCTTCACTGAAGAAGGCGTTTCAATCCCAGTAACCGTAATCGAAGTTGAAGCAAACCGCGTTACCCAGGTCAAAGGTCTGGAAAACGATGGTTACCAGGCGATCCAGGTTACCACCGGTGCGAAAAAAGCAAACCGTGTTGGTAAGCCGGAAGCAGGTCATTTTGCTAAAGCTGGCGTTGAAGCCGGCCGTGGTCTGTGGGAATTCCGCACCGAAGGTGAAGAATACTCTGTTGGCCAGAGCATCAGTGTTGAAATTTTCGCTGACGTTAAAAAAGTAGACGTTACCGGTACCTCTAAAGGTAAAGGTTTCGCAGGTACCGTTAAGCGCTGGAACTTCCGTACCCAGGACGCTACACACGGTAACTCCTTGTCTCACCGCGTTCCGGGTTCTATCGGTCAGAACCAGACTCCGGGCAAAGTGTTCAAAGGCAAGAAAATGGCTGGTCAGCTGGGTAATGAGCGCGTAACCGTTCAGAGCCTGGAAGTAGTACGTGTTGACGCTGAGCGCAACCTGCTGCTGGTCAAAGGTGCTGTCCCGGGTGCAACCGGCAGCGACCTGATTGTTAAACCAGCTGTGAAGGCGTAAGGGGATAGCAATGGAATTAGTACTGAAAGACGCGCAGAGCGCGCTGACTGTTTCCGAAACTACCTTCGGTCGTGATTTCAACGAAGCGCTGGTTCACCAGGTTGTTGTTGCTTACGCTGCAGGTGCTCGTCAGGGTACTCGCGCGCAGAAAACTCGTGCTGAAGTAACTGGTTCAGGCAAAAAGCCATGGCGTCAGAAAGGCACCGGCCGTGCGCGTTCAGGTTCTATCAAGAGCCCGATCTGGCGTTCAGGTGGCGTGACCTTCGCTGCGCGTCCACAGGACCACAGTCAAAAAGTTAACAAAAAGATGTACCGCGGCGCGCTGAAAAGCATCCTGTCCGAGCTGGTACGTCAGGACCGTCTGATCGTTGTCGAGTCGTTCTCTGTTGAAGCGCCTAAAACTAAGCTGCTGGTACAGAAACTGAAAGACATGGCGCTGGAAGACGTGCTGATCATCACCGGTGAACTGGATGAGAATCTGTTCCTGGCTGCGCGTAACCTGTACAAGGTTGACGTGCGTGATGCAGCGGGTATCGACCCAGTTAGCCTGATCGCCTTCGACAAAGTCGTTATGACTGCAGAAGCAGTTAAGCAAGTTGAGGAGATGCTGGCATGATCCGTGAAGAACGTCTGCTGAAAGTACTGCGCGCGCCGCACGTATCTGAAAAAGCATCAACCGCGATGGAAAAAACCAATACCATCGTTCTCAAAGTTGCCAAAGACGCGACCAAAGCAGAGATCGTTGCTGCTGTTGAGAAACTGTTCGAAGTAGAAGTGAAAGACGTAAACACCCTGGTTGTTAAGGGTAAAGTTAAGCGTCACGGACAGCGTATCGGTCGTCGTAGCGACTGGAAAAAAGCTTACGTCACCCTGAAAGAAGGCCAGAACCTGGACTTCGTCGGCGGCGCTGAGTAAGTCGGAGGAGAAAGACAATGGCAGTTGTTAAATGTAAACCGACATCTCCGGGTCGTCGTCACGTTGTTAAAGTGGTGAACCCTGAGCTGCACAAAGGCAAGCCTTTTGCCGCGCTGGTTGAAAAAAACAGCAAATCCGGTGGTCGTAACAACAATGGTCGTATCACTACCCGTCATATCGGTGGTGGTCACAAGCAGGCTTACCGTATTGTTGACTTCAAACGCAACAAAGATGGTATCCCGGCAGTTGTTGAGCGTCTTGAGTACGATCCGAACCGTTCTGCGAACATCGCACTGGTTCTGTACAAAGATGGCGAGCGCCGTTACATCCTGGCCCCTAAAGGCCTGAAAGCTGGCGACCAGATTCAGTCTGGCGTTGATGCTGCGATCAAAGCAGGTAACACCCTGCCGATGCGTAACATCCCGGTTGGTTCAACCGTGCATAACGTAGAAATGAAACCAGGTAAAGGCGGTCAGATTGCCCGTTCTGCTGGTGCTTACGTGCAGATCGTTGCGCGTGAAGGTTCCTACGTTACCCTGCGTCTGCGTTCAGGCGAAATGCGTAAAGTCGAAGCTGACTGCCGCGCAACCCTGGGCGAAGTCGGTAACGCTGAGCACATGCTGCGCGTTCTGGGTAAAGCCGGTGCAACCCGTTGGCGTGGTGTTCGTCCTACCGTTCGCGGTACTGCGATGAACCCAGTCGATCACCCGCACGGTGGTGGTGAAGGTCGTAACTTTGGTAAGCACCCGGTAACTCCGTGGGGCGTTCAGACCAAAGGTAAGAAGACCCGTAGCAACAAGCGTACTGATAAATTTATCGTACGTCGCCGTAGCAAATAATTTTAGAGGATAAGCCATGCCACGTTCTCTCAAGAAAGGTCCTTTTATTGACCTGCACTTGCTGAAGAAGGTAGAGAAAGCGGTGGAAAGCGGTGACAAGAAGCCCCTGCGCACTTGGTCCCGTCGTTCAACGATCTTCCCTAACATGATCGGTTTGACCATCGCTGTCCATAATGGTCGTCAGCACGTTCCTGTCTTTGTTTCCGACGAAATGGTCGGCCACAAGCTGGGTGAATTTGCACCGACACGTACTTATCGCGGCCACGCTGCTGATAAGAAAGCCAAGAAGAAATAAGTAGGAGGAAGAGATGGAAACTATTGCTCAACATCGCCATGCTCGTTCTTCTGCTCAGAAGGTTCGCCTTGTTGCTGACCTGATTCGCGGTAAGAAAGTGTCGCAGGCTCTGGATATTCTGACTTACACCAACAAGAAAGCGGCTGTACTGGTTAAGAAAGTCCTGGAATCTGCCATTGCTAACGCCGAACACAACGATGGCGCTGATATCGACGATCTGAAAGTTGCGAAAATTTTCGTAGATGAAGGCCCTAGCATGAAGCGTATTATGCCGCGTGCTAAAGGTCGTGCAGATCGCATCCTGAAGCGCACCAGCCACATTACTGTGGTTGTGTCCGATCGCTGAGACTCTGGAGACTAGCAATGGGTCAGAAAGTACATCCTAATGGTATTCGCCTGGGTATTGTAAAACCATGGAACTCTACCTGGTTTGCGAACACCAAAGAATTCGCTGACAACCTGGACAGCGACTTTAAAGTACGTCAGTTCCTGAACAAAGAACTGGCAAAAGCGTCTGTATCTCGCATCGTTATCGAGCGTCCGGCTAAGAGCATCCGTGTGACCATTCACACCGCTCGCCCGGGTATCGTTATCGGTAAAAAAGGTGAAGACGTTGAAAAACTGCGCACGGTCGTAGCGAACATCGCTGGCGTTCCTGCACAGATCAATATCGCCGAAGTCCGTAAACCGGAACTGGACGCAAAACTGGTTGCTGACAGCATCACTTCACAGCTGGAGCGTCGTGTGATGTTCCGTCGTGCGATGAAGCGTGCTGTACAGAACGCAATGCGTCTGGGCGCTAAAGGTATCAAAGTTGAAGTTAGCGGCCGTCTGGGCGGTGCTGAGATCGCACGTACCGAATGGTACCGTGAAGGTCGTGTACCGCTGCACACTCTGCGTGCTGACATTGACTACAACACCTCTGAAGCGCACACCACTTATGGTGTAATCGGCGTTAAGGTATGGATCTTCAAAGGTGAGATCCTGGGTGGTATGGCTGCTGTTGAACAACCGGAACCGGCTGCTCAACCTAAAAAGCAGCAGCGTAAAGGCCGTAAGTAAGGAGAGTCGCTGATGTTACAACCAAAGCGTACGAAATTCCGTAAAGTGCACAAAGGCCGTAACCGCGGTCTGGCGCAGGGTACGGATGTTAGCTTCGGTACTTTCGGTCTGAAAGCTGTTGGCCGTGGTCGTCTGACTGCTCGTCAGATCGAAGCAGCACGTCGTGCTATGACCCGTGCAGTTAAGCGTCAAGGTAAGATTTGGATCCGTGTATTCCCGGACAAACCAATCACCGAGAAGCCGCTGGAAGTGCGTATGGGTAAAGGTAAGGGTAACGTGGAGTATTGGGTTGCCCTGATCCAGCCTGGTAAAGTCCTGTATGAAATGGACGGTGTACCGGAAGAGCTGGCCCGTGAAGCATTCAAGCTGGCAGCAGCAAAACTGCCTATCAAAACCACCTTTGTAACTAAGACGGTGATGTAATGAAAGCAACTGAGCTGCGTGAAAAAAGCGTTGAAGAGCTGAACACTGAGCTGCTTAACCTCCTGCGCGAGCAGTTTAACCTGCGCATGCAGGCAGCATCTGGCCAGCTGCAGCAGACCCATCTGCTGAAGCAAGTTCGCCGTGATGTTGCACGCGTTAAGACTTTACTGACTGAGAAGGCGGCGTAATGACCGATAAAATCCGTACTCTGCAGGGTCGTGTTGTTAGTGACAAAATGCAGAAATCTGCTGTTGTTGCTATCGAGCGTTTCGTGAAGCACCCGATCTACGGTAAATTCATTAAGCGTACGACTAAGCTGCACATCCATGACGAGAACAACGAGTGTGGAATTGGTGACGTGGTTGAAATCCGCGAAACCCGTCCACTGTCCAAGACTAAGTCCTGGACTCTGGTTCGCGTTGTAGAGAAAGCGATTCTGTAATAGAATCCGCTTCCTCTAAAAACAAAATGAACGGCTCTATGGAGCCGTTCATTTTTTCTACCCATCTGCGAGAACCGGTGTTATAATGCCGCGCCCTCAATTATGGGGCTTTTTAACGACCTGAGGTTTGGGTCCCGAAGTAGTAGTTGACATTAGCGGAGCACTAAAATGATCCAAGAACAGACTATGCTGAACGTCGCCGACAACTCCGGTGCACGTCGCGTAATGTGTATCAAGGTTCTGGGTGGCTCGCACCGTCGCTACGCAGGCGTCGGCGATATCATCAAAGTGACCATCAAGGAAGCAATTCCGCGTGGCAAGGTGAAAAAAGGTGATGTCCTGAAAGCGGTAGTGGTGCGCACCAGGAAGGGTGTTCGTCGCCCGGACGGTTCTGTCATTCGCTTCGATGGTAATGCATGCGTTATTCTGAACAATAACAGCGAGCAGCCTATCGGAACGCGTATTTTTGGGCCGGTAACTCGTGAACTTCGTACTGAAAAGTTCATGAAAATTATCTCTCTGGCACCAGAAGTACTCTAAGGAGCGAACAATGGCAGCGAAAATCCGTCGTAACGACGAAGTTATCGTGCTTACCGGTAAAGACAAAGGTAAACGCGGTAAAGTAAAGAATGTCCTGACTTCTGGTAAGGTCATCGTTGAAGGTATCAACCTGGTTAAGAAACACCAGAAGCCGGTTCCGGCTCTGAACCAACCAGGCGGCATCGTTGAAAAAGAAGCTGCTATTCAGGTTTCTAACGTTGCAATCTTCAATGCGGCAACCGGCAAGGCTGACCGTGTAGGCTTTAGATTCGAAGACGGTAAAAAAGTCCGTTTCTTCAAGTCTAACAGCGAAACTATCAAGTAATTTGGAGTAGTACGATGGCGAAACTGCATGATTACTACAAAGACGAAGTAGTCCAGAAACTCATGACAGAGTTTGGCTACAATTCTGTCATGCAAGTCCCTCGGGTCGAGAAGATCACCCTGAACATGGGTGTTGGTGAAGCGATCGCTGACAAGAAACTGCTGGATAACGCAGCAGCTGACCTGGCAGCAATCTCCGGTCAAAAACCGCTGATCACCAAAGCACGCAAATCAGTTGCAGGCTTCAAAATCCGTCAGGGCTATCCGATCGGCTGTAAAGTAACTCTGCGTGGCGAGCGCATGTGGGAGTTCTTTGAGCGTCTGATCACTATTGCTGTACCGCGTATCCGTGACTTCCGTGGTCTGTCCGCGAAGTCTTTCGACGGTCGTGGTAACTACAGCATGGGCGTTCGTGAGCAGATCATCTTCCCAGAAATCGACTACGACAAAGTCGATCGCGTTCGTGGTTTGGATATCACCATTACCACTACTGCGAAATCTGATGATGAAGGCCGTGCTCTGCTGGCTGCCTTTGACTTCCCGTTCCGCAAGTAAGGTAGGGTTACTTAATGGCTAAGCAATCTATGAAAGCACGCGAAGTTAAGCGTGTGAAATTAGCAGACAAGTTCTTCGCAAAACGCGCTGAACTGAAAGCGATCATTTCTGATGTGAACGCATCCGACGAAGACCGTTGGAACGCCGTTCTCAAGCTGCAGAGTCTGCCGCGTGATTCCAGCCCTTCACGTCAGCGTAACCGCTGCCGTCAGACAGGTCGTCCGCACGGTTTCCTGCGGAAGTTTGGGTTGAGCCGTATCAAGGTCCGTGAAGCCGCAATGCGCGGTGAAATCCCGGGTCTGAAAAAGGCTAGCTGGTAATTGTCACCATTTGAATCACGGGAGTAACACAGATGAGCATGCAAGATCCGATCGCGGATATGCTGACCCGTATCCGTAACGGTCAGGCCGCGAACAAAGTTGCGGTCTCTATGCCTTCCTCCAAGCTGAAAGTGGCAATTGCCAACGTGCTGAAGGAAGAAGGCTATATTCAAGATTTTAAAATCGAAGGCGACATCAAGCCGGAACTGGAACTGACTCTTAAGTACTTCCAGGGTAAAGCTGTTGTAGAAAGCATTCAGCGTGTTAGCCGTCCAGGTCTGCGCATCTATAAGAAAAAAGATGAGCTGCCAAAAGTTATGGCCGGTCTGGGCATTGCTGTAATTTCTACCTCTAAAGGTGTCATGACTGATCGTGCAGCGCGCCAGGCTGGTCTTGGTGGCGAAATTATCTGCTACGTAGCGTAATCGGAGGATAAAATGTCTCGTGTTGCAAAAGCACCTGTCGTTGTTCCTGCCGGCGTAGAGGTAAAACTCAACGGTCAGGAAGTTTCGATCAAAGGCAAAAACGGCGAGCTGACTCGTACTATCAACAGTGCTGTAGAAGTTAAGCATGCAGACAACGCCCTGACTTTCGCTCCACGCGAAGGTTATGCGGATGGTTGGGCACAGGCAGGTACTGCCCGTGCGCTGCTGAACGGCATGGTTATCGGTGTTACCGAAGGCTTCACCAAGAAGCTGCAACTGGTTGGTGTTGGTTATCGTGCAGCTGTTAAAGGCAACTCTGTGAGTCTGGCCCTGGGCTTCTCTCACCCGGTTGACCATGCACTGCCGGCCGGCATCACTGCTGAATGTCCAACTCAGACTGAGATCGTGCTGAAAGGCGCTGATAAACAGCTGATTGGTCAGGTTGCAGCTGATCTGCGCGCCTACCGTCGTCCTGAGCCTTACAAAGGCAAGGGTGTTCGTTACGCCGACGAAGTCGTGCGTACCAAAGAGGCTAAGAAGAAGTAAGGTAACACTATGGATAAGAAATCTGCTCGTATCCGTCGTGCGACCCGTGCACGTCGCAAGCTCAAAGAGCTGGGTGCTACTCGCCTGGTGGTACATCGTACCCCGCGTCACATTTACGCACAGGTAATCGCCCCGAACGGTTCCGAAGTTCTGGTTGCTGCTTCTACTGTAGAAAAAGCTATCGCTGAACAACTGAAGTATACCGGTAACAAAGACGCCGCTGCAGCTGTAGGTAAAGCTCTGGCTGAGCGCGCTATCGAAAAAGGCATCAAAGATGTTTCTTTCGACCGTTCCGGTTTCCAATATCATGGTCGCGTCCAGGCACTTGCAGATGCTGCTCGTGAAGCTGGCCTTCAGTTCTAAGGTAGAGGTCTAAGATGGCACACATCGAGAAACAAGCTGGCGACCTGCAGGAAAAACTGATCGCGGTAAACCGTGTCTCTAAAACTGTGAAAGGTGGTCGTATTTTCTCCTTCACCGCTCTGACTGTAGTGGGTGATGGTAACGGCCGCGTTGGTTTTGGTTACGGTAAAGCGCGTGAAGTTCCAGCAGCGATCCAGAAAGCGATGGAAAAAGCTCGTCGCAATATGGTTAATGTCGCGCTGACTCACGGCACCCTGCAGCACCCGGTTAAAGGTGCGCACACGGGTTCTCGTGTGTTCATGCAGCCGGCTTCTGAAGGTACCGGTATCATCGCCGGCGGTGCAATGCGCGCCGTTCTGGAAGTCGCTGGAGTTCATAACGTTCTGGCTAAAGCCTATGGTTCCACCAACCCGATCAACGTGGTTCGTGCAACTATCGACGGCCTGGGCAATATGAAGTCTCCGGATATGGTTGCTGCCAAGCGTGGTAAATCCGTTGAAGAAATTCTGGGGTAATCACGATGGCTAAGACAATCAAAATTACACAAACCCGTAGCTCAATCGGCCGCCTGCCTAAGCACAAAGCCACTCTGGTTGGTCTGGGTCTGCGTCGTATTGGTCACACCGTTGAGCGTGAAGACACGCCAGCTGTACGCGGTATGATCAACGCGATTTCTTACATGCTGAAAGTGGAGGAGTAAGAGATGCGTTTAAACACTCTGTCTCCGGCCGAAGGGTCTAAACACGCTTCCAAGCGTCTGGGCCGTGGTATCGGTTCTGGCCTCGGTAAAACCGGCGGTCGTGGTCACAAAGGTCAGAAGTCTCGTTCTGGCGGTGGCGTACGTCGTGGTTTCGAGGGTGGTCAGATGCCTCTGTACCGTCGTCTGCCGAAGTTCGGCTTCACCTCGCGCAAATCATTCGTGACTGCAGAAGTGCGTCTGTCTGATCTGGCGAAAGTGGAAGGCGGTATCGTCGACCTGAACACGCTGAAAGCAGCTAACATCATCGGTGTACAGATTGAGTTCGCGAAAGTGATCCTGTCTGGTGAAGTATCTGCACCTGTTACGATTCGTGGTCTGCGTGTCACCAAAGGTGCTCGTGCTGCAATCGAAGCTGCTGGCGGTAAAATCGAGGAATAAGTAGCAGATGGCAAAGCAACCGGGATTAGATTTTCAAAGTGCCAAAGGTGGCTTTGGTGAACTGAAGCGCAGACTGTTGTTTGTAATCGGTGCACTGATTGTCTTCCGTATTGGCTCTTTTATTCCAATCCCCGGTATCGATGCCACTGTACTTGCCAAACTGCTTGAGCAACAGCGTGGCACCATCATTGAAATGTTTAACATGTTCTCTGGTGGTGCTCTCAGTCGTGCCTCAATCTTCGCGCTGGGTATTATGCCGTATATTTCGGCCTCTATTATTATCCAGCTGCTGACGGTGGTTCATCCCGCGTTGGCCGAGATTAAGAAAGAGGGTGAAGCTGGTCGTCGTAAGATCAGCCAGTACACTCGCTACGGCACACTGGTTCTGGCTATATTCCAGTCGATCGGTATTGCTACCGGTCTGCCGAATATGCCTGGAATGCAGGGCCTGGTATTAAATCCAGGCTTTGCTTTCTACTTTACCGCTGTTGTAAGTCTGGTTACCGGAACTATGTTCCTGATGTGGCTGGGCGAACAGATTACTGAACGAGGTATCGGTAACGGTATTTCGATCATTATCTTCGCGGGTATTGTTGCGGGTTTACCGCCGGCCATTGGCCATACCATCGAGCAAGCGCGGCAAGGCGACCTGCACTTCCTTCTGTTGCTGTTGGTTGCAGTTCTTGTATTTGCAGTGACGTTCTTTGTTATTTTCGTTGAGCGTGGCCAGCGCCGCATTGTGGTCAACTACGCTAAACGTCAGCAAGGTCGTCGTGTATATGCTGCACAGAGCACACATTTACCGTTGAAAGTGAACATGGCGGGCGTAATCCCAGCCATCTTTGCTTCCAGCATTATCCTGTTCCCGGCGACGATAGCATCCTGGTTCGGGGGCGGTACCGGTTGGAACTGGCTGACAACAATTTCGCTGTATTTGCAGCCAGGACAGCCGCTTTATGTGCTACTCTATGCGACTGCAATCATCTTCTTCTGTTTCTTCTACACGGCGTTGGTTTTCAACCCGCGTGAAACAGCAGATAACCTGAAGAAGTCTGGTGCATTCGTACCGGGAATTCGTCCGGGAGAGCAAACGGCGAAGTACATCGATAAAGTAATGACACGTCTGACCTTAATCGGCGCACTGTATATTACTTTTATCTGCCTGATCCCGGAGTTCATGCGTGATGCCATGAAGGTTCCCTTCTACTTTGGCGGCACCTCGCTGCTGATTGTAGTGGTTGTCATCATGGACTTTATGGCTCAAGTGCAAACTCTGATGATGTCCAGTCAGTACGAGTCTGCATTGAAGAAAGCTAACCTGAAAGGCTATGGCCGTTAATTCAGTAGCTTGAGAAGTTACGGAGAGTAAAAATGAAAGTTCGTGCTTCCGTCAAGAAATTATGTCGTAACTGCAAAATCATTCGTCGCGACGGTGTCGTACGTGTGATCTGCAGCTCCGAGCCTAAGCATAAACAGCGCCAGGGCTGATTAAGTCACATATTTTTCTTGCAAAGTCGGGTTGAGCTGGCTAGATTAGCCAGCCAATCTTTTGTATGTCGATGCGTTTCCATTTGAGTATCCTGAAAACGGGCTTTTCAGCATGGTACGCATTTATTTAATTATAGGAGTGCATAGTGGCCCGTATAGCAGGCATTAACATTCCTGATCAAAAACATACCGTTATCGCATTAACTTCGATCTTCGGTATCGGCAAAACCCGTTCTAAAGCCATCTGTGCTGAAACGGGCATCGCTGAAAATGTTAAGATCAGTGAGCTGTCTGAAGAACAAATTGATCAGCTGCGTGAAGCAGTTGGTAAATTCGTTGTTGAAGGTGATCTGCGCCGTGAAATCACCCTGAGCATCAAGCGTCTGATGGACCTTGGTTGCTACCGTGGTTTACGCCATCGTCGTGGTCTGCCGGTGCGCGGTCAGCGTACTAAGACCAACGCACGTACCCGTAAGGGTCCGCGTAAACCGATCAAGAAATAATCGGGGTGAGTAAATAATGGCAAAGGCACCAGTTCGTGCACGTAAGCGTGTAAGAAAACAAGTCTCAGATGGCGTGGCTCATGTCCATGCGTCTTTTAACAACACCATCGTTACTATTACTGATCGTCAGGGTAACGCACTGGGTTGGGCAACCGCCGGTGGTTCCGGTTTCCGCGGTTCACGTAAATCTACTCCGTTTGCTGCTCAGGTCGCTGCAGAGCGCTGTGCAGAAGCCGTGAAAGATTACGGTATTAAGAACCTGGAAGTTATGGTTAAGGGTCCGGGTCCAGGCCGCGAATCTACTATTCGTGCTCTGAACGCCGCTGGTTTCCGCATCACTAATATTACTGATGTGACTCCGATCCCTCACAACGGTTGTCGTCCGCCGAAAAAACGTCGCGTTTAACGTTCCGTTTTTTAGGTTAGTTGGAGAAAGAAAATGGCAAGATATTTGGGTCCTAAGCTCAAGCTGAGCCGTCGTGAGGGCACCGACTTATTCCTTAAGTCTGGCGTTCGCGCGATTGATTCCAAGTGCAAAATTGAACAAGCCCCTGGTCAGCATGGTGCGCGTAAACCGCGTCTGTCTGATTACGGCGGCCAGTTACGTGAAAAGCAAAAAGTTCGTCGTATCTACGGCGTGCTGGAGCGTCAGTTCCGTAACTACTATAAAGAAGCAGCGCGTCTGAAAGGCAACACCGGTGAAAACCTGTTAGCTCTGCTGGAAGGTCGTCTGGATAACGTAGTTTACCGTATGGGCTTTGGTGCCACTCGTGCAGAAGCACGTCAGCTGGTTAGCCACAAATCTGTAATGGTAAACGGTCGCGTTGTTAACATCGCTTCTTATCAGGTATCTCCGAATGATGTCGTAAGCATCCGTGAGAAAGCCAAAAAGCAATCTCGCGTGAAGGCCGCTCTGGAGCTGGCTGAGCAGCGTGAAAAGCCAACCTGGCTGGAAGTTGATGCGACTAAGATGGAAGGTGTGTTCAAGCGTATTCCTGAGCGTACCGATCTGTCTGCGGACATTAACGAACACCTGATCGTCGAGCTTTACTCTAAGTAAAGCTTAGTACCAAAGAGAGGACACAATGCAGGGTTCTGTGACAGAGTTTCTAAAACCGCGCCTGGTAGATATCGAGCAAGTGAGTTCGACGCACGCCAAGGTGACCCTTGAGCCGTTAGAGCGTGGCTTTGGCCATACTCTTGGTAACGCACTGCGCCGTATTCTGCTTTCTTCCATGCCGGGTTGCGCGGTGACCGAGGTTGAGATTGATGGCGTGCTGCACGAGTACTCCACCAAAGAGGGCGTACAGGAAGATATCCTGGAAATCCTGCTCAATCTGAAAGGGCTGGCGGTAAGAGTTCAGGGTAAAGATGAAGTCATCCTCACTCTGAATAAATCTGGCATTGGCCCTGTGACTGCAGCCGACATTACCCACGACGGTGATGTCGAAATCGTCAAGCCGCAGCATGTGATCTGCCATCTGACCGATGAAAACGCGTCTATTAGCATGCGTATCAAAGTTCAGCGTGGTCGTGGTTATGTGCCGGCTTCTGCCCGAATTCATTCGGAAGAAGATGAGCGCCCAATCGGCCGTCTGTTGGTTGACGCTTGCTACAGCCCTGTAGACCGTATCGCCTACAATGTTGAAGCAGCGCGTGTAGAACAGCGCACCGACCTGGACAAGCTGGTCATCGAAATGGAAACCAACGGCACAATCGATCCTGAAGAGGCGATTCGTCGTGCGGCTACCATCCTGGCAGAACAACTGGAAGCTTTCGTTGACTTACGTGATGTACGTCAGCCGGAAGTCAAAGAAGAGAAACCAGAATTCGATCCGATCCTGCTGCGCCCTGTTGACGATCTGGAATTGACTGTCCGCTCTGCTAACTGCCTCAAGGCAGAAGCTATCCACTACATCGGTGATCTGGTACAGCGTACCGAGGTTGAGCTGCTTAAAACGCCTAACCTGGGTAAAAAATCTCTTACCGAGATTAAAGACGTGCTCGCATCACGTGGTCTGTCTCTGGGCATGCGCCTGGAAAACTGGCCACCGGCAAGCATTGCTGATGAATAACCGGATCGCAGGTTAAGGTTTCACTGAGAAGGATAAGGTCATGCGCCATCGTAAGAGTGGTCGTCAACTGAACCGCAACAGCAGCCATCGTCAGGCTATGTTCCGCAACATGGCTGGTTCTCTGGTTCGTCATGAGATCATTAAGACGACTCTGCCGAAAGCCAAAGAGCTGCGTCGCGTAGTTGAGCCGCTGATTACTCTTGCCAAGACCGACAGCGTAGCTAATCGTCGTCTGGCATTCGCCCGTACTCGTGATAACGAGATCGTGGCAAAACTGTTTAACGAGCTGGGCCCGCGTTTCGCGAGCCGTGCCGGTGGTTACACTCGCATTCTGAAGTGTGGCTTCCGTGCTGGTGACAACGCTCCGATGGCATACATCGAGCTGGTTGATCGTCCAGAAGCTCAAGCAGAAGCTGCTGCAGAGTAATTTGCAGTAACGTAAAAAACCCGCTTCGGCGGGTTTTTTATTGCCTGTCATTTCTTCCCATTTCCCCTCCATTCGCTATGCTGTTGGCAGACATGCCTGCAGGAGGTTTCTATGTGGCTTATCGATCAGCTGGCTGAGCAACACATCCGCGCCGCTCAGGAAAAGGGCGAGCTGAGCAATCTGCCTGGTGAAGGTGCGCCGCTCACGCTGGACGATGACAGTGGTGTGCCGGCGGAATTGCGCAGTGCCTGGCGACTGCTGAAAAACGCCGGCTATCTCCCTCCGGAACTGGAGATGCGCCGTGACGCGCTGGCACTGAGCGATCTGCTTCGCGAACTCGATCCTGATGACTGCGAGGCGCGCGAACTGGCCAAACGCCTGACGCTGCTGGAGATGAAGCTGCAGCAGGCTGGCATGAGCACCGATTTTCTGCGTGGCGAATACCGCCCGGCGATCGGTCAGCGGCTACAGCAGGAGAAATAATATGTATCGCATTGGTCAGCTGGCAAAACTGGCGGACGTGACGCCGGATACCATCCGCTTTTATGAAAAGCAGCAGATGATGGATCATGAGGTACGCACCGAGGGCGGCTTCCGCCTGTACAGCGATAACGATCTGCAGCGCCTGCGTTTTATCCGTTACGGCCGGCAGCTTGGTTTCAGCCTGGAATCGATCCGCGACCTGCTGTCGATCCGCATCGATCCAGAGCATCACACCTGTGAAGAGTCAAAAGCGATCGTGGCGAAACGGCTGGATGAGGTGAACAGTATGATTGGCGAGCTGCAAACCATTCAGCGATCACTGCAACGGCTGGCGGAAACCTGTTGTGGCGACCGCCATAGTAGCGCCTGTTGTTCGATCCTCGAGGCACTGGAAACCGGTGAAGATCCGCATCCTGAAATTTGTTGTAGCAAGGATTGAATTCTGGCGCGCAGGGACTATAGTTGCGCCATCACTAACCGGAGGACGATATGAGTCACTATCAGCATCGAAAAGGCAAAATTAACGATAACGCCCTGGAAGCCCTGTTACACGATCCGCTGTATCGCCAGCGAGTTGAGCGCAATCAGAAGGGGAAAGGCAGCTACCGGCGTAAAGATAAACACGCGAAGGGAGCGAATCAGGAGGCCAGCGGTAAGCAACAGTGTTTACCTCTGGCCTTCTGCTTTAGTGACAAAAAAGCCGCCTGAAACTGGCGGCTTTTATTTATCACACTTTATTATTTTGTTGCTTAAGCAGGTCGCGAATCTCGGTCAGCAGCACTTCTTCATTGGTCGGTTTAGGCGCTGGTTTTTCCACTTCTTTCTTTTTATACAGTTTATTCATTACTTTGATGGCAATGAAGATAGCAAACGCCACGATGATGAAATCAAATACCGTCTGAATAAAGTTACCGTATTCCATCACCACCGCGGGGATATCGCCTTCTGCTGGCTTGAGTACCCATTTAAACTGCTTAAAGTCGACGCCGCCAATCAGTAAACCGAGCGGTGGCATAATGATGTTCGCAACCAGTGACGATACGATCTTACCGAACGCAGCACCGATGATCACACCGACCGCCAGGTCCACCACGTTGCCACGCATCGCAAAATCACGAAACTCTTTGAATAAACTCATTGTTATCTCCTTGCCTTGGCCAATGGCTAAAGTCTAACAAACCTTCGTGTAATTGCCATTATAACAATGGATTAAACACCACTCTCACTGCAGCCCAATCACAACGCGTTACAGGAAGAACGGGCTCGGCTGGAACAGACGCTCAACGTCCGGCACAAACTTTTTGTCGGTGAGGAACATGATCACGTGGTCGCCTTGCTCAATACGCACATTATCATTGGCGATGATCACGTCATCACCACGCACCACCGCGCCGATAATGGTGCCCGGCGGCAGTTTAATATCTTCAATCAGGCGGCCGACCACGCGCGAAGTGGTTTCATCACCGTGGGCAATGGCCTCGATGGCTTCTGCAATACCGCGGCGCAGTGAAGAGACGCCGACAATATCGGCTTTGCGCACGTGGCCAAGCAGCGCAGAAATCGTGGCCTGCTGCGGTGAGATCGCAATATCGATCACGCTGCCCTGCACCAGATCGACATAGGCGCGACGCTGGATCAGCACCATTACCTTTTTCGCGCCCATCTTTTTGGCCAGCATCGCTGACATGATATTGGCTTCATCGTCGTTGGTGACGGCGATAAACAGATCGACCTGATCGACATGCTCTTCTGCCAGCAGTTCCTGATCCGAGGCATCGCCATAGAACACGATGGTATCCTGCAGATGTTCAGCCAGTTCAGCTGCGCGCTGCTGATTACGTTCAATCAGCTTAACGCTGTACTGCTTTTCCAGCCGCTGCGCCAGGCCAAAGCCGATATTACCGCCGCCGACCAGCATAATGCGTTTATAGGGCTTTTCGAGCCGCTGCATCTCGCTCATCACCGCACGAATATGCTGACTGGCGGCAATAAAAAACACTTCATCGCCAGCTTCGACGATCGTCGATCCCTGCGGACGGATCGGGCGATCCTGACGGAAAATGGCGGCTACGCGGGTATCGATATGCGGCATGTGTTCACGCAGGATCGACAGCGGATTGCCCACCAGCGGCCCACCGTAATAGGCTTTGACCACTGCCAGGCTGACTTTGCCCTCGGCAAAATTCACTACCTGCAACGCGCCAGGGTACTGAATCAGCCGATAGATGTTGTCGATCACCAGCTGTTCAGGCGAGATCAAATGGTCGATGGGTACCGCTTCCGGCACGAACAGCTTTTCCGCATCGCGCAGATAATCGGCGGCGCGGATACGGGCAATGCGGTTTGGCGTGTTAAACAGCGAGTAAGCAATCTGACAGGCAATCATGTTGGTTTCGTCAGAGCTGGTGACCGCCACCAGCATATCCGCATCTTCGGCGCCGGCTTCACGCAACACGCGCGGGTGCGAACCATGGCCCTGCACCACGCGCAGGTCAAACTTATCCTGCAGCACGCGTAAGCGTGAGGGATCGCTATCAACCACGGTGATGTCATTGTTTTCGCCCACCAGGTTTTCGGCGAGCGTGCCGCCCACCTGGCCGGCGCCGAGGATAATAATTTTCATGGATACGTTGCTCTTGTCACTGTGCGCTGCACTATTTTTTCATCAGCTTAGCGTAGAAGAAACCGTCGCCGCCATCGATGGCAGGGAAAACCTGCCAGCCGTTAAGTTGCCCCTGTGGCAGTGCCTGCGGCACCGCATCGTCATGCGTCGCGAGGAAAGCCTCAATCTGCTGCTGGTTCTCCTGCGGCAGCACTGAGCAGGTGGCATAAAGCAGCGTACCGCCCGATTTCAGGTGTGGCCAGATGGCCGCCAGAATCTCACGCTGTAGCGCGGCGAGTTCGTCGATATCGCGATCGCGGCGTAGCCATTTGATATCCGGATGGCGTCGAATAACGCCGGTGGCCGAGCAGGGCGCATCCAGCAGGATGCGGTCGAATTGCTGCTCGTCGCACCAGGCCGCTGGCGTGCGGCCATCGCCCTGACGCACGTCAGCCTGCATTCCCAGACGCTGCAGATTTTCCGTCACGCGCGACAGGCGCTGCGCATCGATATCCACCGCCATTACGCGGGCCTGCGGCGCAATTTCGAGAATATGGGTGGTTTTGCCGCCGGGCGCAGCGCACAGGTCGAGAATGGTTTCGCCGTTTTCCGGCGCCAGCAGCAGGGCACAACGCTGAGCAGAGAGATCCTGCACCGTCACCCAGCCCTGCTCAAAGCCTGGCAGCTGACTGACCGGAGCCGGTGCTTCAAGACGCAGCGCATCCGGCGCGTCAGCACTAAACGCATTTTGATTCTGCTGGGTTAATAACGCCAGCCAGGCGTCACGGCTGTGATGCTGACGATTCACGCGCAGCCACATTGGCGGTCGCTGATTGTTTGCTTCCACAATCTGCTGCCACTGCTCCGGCCACGCGGTCTGCAACCGTTTCAGCAGCCAGCCCGGATGCCAGTAGCGCTGCGGGCCCTGATTGACCTCTGCCAGCAGTGCGTCCTGCTGACGCTGGAACTGACGCAGCACGCCGTTAAGTAAGCCTTTCAGATTTGCCCGCTTCAGTGCTTCAGCCCCGGCCACGGTTTCGGCCAGCGCGGCGTGCGGCGGAACGCGGGTATACAGCAGCTGATACAGGCCCACCATGATCAGATAGTGCAGTACGCGCTTTTTGCCGGTTAACGGCCGCGCCATCAGCTTGTTAATTAACGCTTCCAGCTGCGGCAGCGTGCGCGTCACGCCAAAACACAACTCCTGCAGCAGCGCGCCATCGTTGTTTGCCAGCGTTTTTTGCGCAGCGGGCAGAATCGCGCTCAGCGATTCCCCTTTATCCACTACGCGTTCAATCAGTTGCGCGGCAAGGCTGCGCAGGTTGGTCGCTTTTTTCATATTCATTCATCAAACAAAAAGCCCGGCGAAGACCGGGCTGGAGAATCAGGCCAGAACGGTGCCGGGTGTAAACCATTCACGACGCGAATTGAGCAGATCCTGCGCCGCCATGGCTTTTTTGCCGGCAGGCTGCAATGAGAGCAGATTCAGCACGCCATCAGCGGTCGCGATCTGGATGCCGTGTTTGTCAGCCTGCAGAATTTCTCCCGGCTGGGCGCTGCGGTGCGGTAACACGCTGGCCTGCCAGACTTTGACCGGCTGATCGTCGATAAGGAAATAACTTACCGGCCACGGATTGAAGGCGCGAATGCACCGTTCCAGCTGAACAGCAGAGAGCGACCAGTCAAGACGTGCCTCTTCTTTGCTGAGCTTTTCCGCGTAAGTTACCAGGGTCTCATCCTGCACTTCGGGCTGCGCGCTGCCGGCGGCCAGCAGACTGAGCGTGGTCAGCATCCCCTGCGGTCCCAGCTGCGCCAGCTTGTCGTACAGCGATGCGCTGGTATCGTCGGCATTAATCGGGCAGGTTATTTTGTGCAGCATATCGCCGGTATCCAGACCCACGTCCATCTGCATGATGGTCACACCGGTTTCGTTATCGCCGGCCCACAGTGAGCGCTGAATCGGCGCCGCACCTCGCCAGCGCGGCAGCAGCGAGCCGTGTACGTTGATGCAGCCAAGGCGCGGCATCGTCAGCACCGCCTGAGGCAGGATCAGACCATAAGCGACCACCACCATCACATCGGCCTGTAGCCCGGCAACCAGCTGCTGATTCTCTTCCGGCTTCAGGGACTTTGGCTGAAACACGGGGATATCATGCGCCTGAGCCAGCACTTTTACCGGGCCCGGCGTGAGTTTATTGCCACGTCCGGCTGGGCGGTCGGGCTGAGTAAAGACGCCAACCACCTGATGCTCAGAAGCAAGCAGCGCGTCGAGATGACGCGCTGCGAAGTCAGGAGTACCGGCAAAGATGATTTTTAACGGTGCAGACACAGTTCAACCTTCTGTTCGCTCTCAGGATGCGCGCGCATTCTGGCGGGCCAGTTTTTCCAGTTTCTGTTTAATACGCTGACGCTTCAGCGGCGACAGATAATCGATAAACAGTTTACCGTCGAGATGGTCGATCTCATGCTGAATGCAGATCGCCAGCAGACCATCGGTTTCCAGCTCGAAGCTGTTACCGTCGCGATCCAGCGCGTGCACTTTGACCCGCTCGGCACGCGGCACAAACGCCCGCTGTTCCGGGATCGACAGGCAACCCTCTTCGATACCAGTTTCGCCGCTTTTTTCCAGCAGCTCCGGGTTAATCAGCACCAGGCGCTCTTCGCGGCTTTCAGAAACATCAATCACGATGATGCGCTGGTGAATATCCACCTGCGTCGCCGCCAGACCAATGCCTTCTTCGGCGTACATGGTCTCAAACATATCGTCGACAATACGCTGAACGTCAGCATTCACAGCCGCAACGGGTGCAGCAATTTTGCGAAGGCGATCGTCAGGGAAATGTAATACCTGCAAAACTGACATAAATATCCAGATCTGTATGCGTTAAAGAAAAGATTACTGCCTCATATTGTAGACTTTTTGGGGCCTGATTGACAGCATTGTGCCGCATCAGAGCACGGCTGACAGGGAGCGCAGCATGGAACGCAGTGAAAGGATTATCAGGCTGACTTACGTCTGGGGTTTAAGCGGTGAGCGCGCCCGTCAGTTCATCATGGCGCTTCTGGCCACCAGCCACGTTGACGACGCGTGGTTGCAGCAGCACGGGCTGGACGACACGCAGCGGCAACAGTTTCTCGCCCTCTGTCCACGCCAGCTGGAAAAAACGCAGCGCTGGCTGCAACAGGCGCAACATCATCTGATTGCCTGCACCGATGCACATTATCCCGCCCGTTTGCGGGAAATCAGCCGCTATCCGGCTGCCCTTTATATAGCGGGTGACCTCTCTGCACTCGCGACACCGCAACTGGCGGTGGTCGGCAGTCGTCACTGTTCGCCGTATGGCAGAGAATGGGGCAGCTGGTTTACCCAGCAGCTGGCGCTAAGCGGTTTGACCATCACCAGCGGGCTGGCGCGCGGTATTGATGGCGTGGCGCATCGTGCCGCGCTGGAAGTACAGGGCAAAACTCTGGCCGTGCTGGGCAGCGGGCTGAATCATCTCTATCCGAAAAGCCATCAGCCGCTGGCACAGGAGATCATCGCCAGCGGTGGCGCGCTGGTTTCAGAACTGCCGCTGTCGATGGCGCCCCATGCGGTAAATTTCCCGCGGCGTAATCGTATTATCAGCGGCCTGAGTCATGGCGTGCTGGTGGTTGAAGCGTCACTGAAGAGCGGCTCGCTGGTAACGGCGCGCTATGCGCTGGAACAAAACCGTAACGTGTATGCGCTGCCTGGCGCGCTGGGTAATCCTGGCTGTGAAGGCACGCACTGGCTGATTCAGCAGGGGGCGCTGCTGGTGGCGCATCCCAACAATATCCTTGAGGATTTGCATTCTGCCCTGCAATGGTTGCCGGCCAGCATCTCAGAAACAATATATTCACAACTCAGTGATGATGTGCCATTGCCATTTCCCAGCGTGTTGGCTAACGTAGGTGATGAGGTTACACCTGTTGACGTCGTCGCTGAACGTGCCGGCCAACCTGTGCCAGTTATCGCAGCGCAATTGCTGGAGCTGGAGTTAGCAGGATGGATCGCAGCTGTACCCGGCGGCTATGTCCGATTGAGGAGGGCATGCCATGTTCGACGTACTTATGTACTTGTTTGAGACGTATATCCACAACGAGGCTGAAATGCGCGTTGACCAGGATAAATTGACCGATGACTTAACCGATGCCGGTTTTCATCGCGAAGATATCTACAATGCGTTGAATTGGCTTGAGCGGTTAGCGGATTATCAGGATGGTCTGGTCGCGCCAGTGTTGCTGGCTAACGATCCGCTCTCCATGCGAATCTACACGGAAGAAGAGAGCCAGCGTTTAGATGCCGAGTGTCGTGGTTTTATTCTGTTCCTGGAGCAAATCCAGGTGCTGAATATGGAAACGCGCGAAATGGTCATCGAACGGGTTATGGCGCTTGATACGCTGGAATTCGATCTGGAAGATCTCAAATGGGTGGTGCTGATGGTGCTGTTTAACATCCCCGGCTGTGAAAATGCCTATCAGCAGATGGAAGAACTGTTATTCGACGTCAATGAAGGTATGCTGCATTAATTTGCGATTAATGCATTCGGTAATATGAGTAAACCAGCACTATTTACCGTGCGTAAACACGATCCCTGCCCCGCCTGCGGGGCAGAATTAGTGATACGTGCCGGCAAGCACGGGCCTTTTCTCGGCTGTGTGAATTATCCAACCTGCGACTATATCCGCCCGCTGAAAAGTCAGGGTGATGGCCATATTGTCAAAGTGCTGGAAGGCCATGCCTGCCCGCAGTGTGGTGCGGACAAAGTGCTGCGCCAGGGGCGATTCGGCATGTTTGTCGGCTGTAGCCACTATCCGGAGTGTGATTACACGGAAACCATCGATAAGCCGGACGAAACCGCAATTGCCTGCCCGCAGTGCGCCAGCGGCAAGCTGGTGCAGCGCCGTTCACGCTATGGCAAAACCTTCCACGCCTGCGATCGTTATCCCGACTGCCAGTTCGCGATCAACGCCACGCCGCTGGAAGGTGTCTGCCCCCATTGCCAGTTCCCGTTATTAATAGAAAAGAAAACCGCACAGGGCATGAAGCGCTTCTGCGCCAGCAAACGCTGCGGCAAGCCCATCGCCCAGGATGAAGAGTGATCATGAACCAGAGCCAGCATGCACCCGGAAGCCTCGACTTCTGCATCGAACAACTTCAGCAACAGCAAGTGATTGCTTACCCTACCGAAGCCGTATTCGGCCTTGGCTGCGATCCGGACAGCGAAAGCGCGGTGATGGCCCTGCTGGAGCTGAAACAGCGCCCGGTAGAAAAGGGGCTGATCCTGATCGCCGCTGATTATGCGCAGCTCGAGCCTTATATTGCCGATCGCGAACTCACCGTGCTGCAGCGCGAACGTATGTTTGCCAGCTGGCCGGGTCCGGTCACCTATGTGGTGCCTGCTTCGCCGCATACGCCGCGCTGGTTAACCGGCCGCTTTGATTCGCTGGCGATTCGCGTCAGCGATCATCCGCAGGTTCAGGCGCTGTGTCGCGGATTTGGCAAGCCGCTGGTCTCGACCAGCGCGAATTTAACCGGTCAGCCGCCGTGCCGCAGTGCTGCCGAAGTGGCAGAGCAGTTTGGCTCGCAGTTTCCGGTATTGCAGGCGGCCACCGGCGGTCGCCTGAATCCTTCTGAAATCCGCGATGCCATCAGCGGTGAACTCATTCGTCAGGGCTGATTATGGAAAAGTTTGCCGTTTTTGGTCATCCCATCGCCCACAGCAAATCTCCGTTTATTCACGCCGCTTTTGCTGAGCAGACCGGTATTGAACATCCTTACGGACGCATCTGCGCACCGCTGGAAGGGTTCCCGCAGGCGATAGAGGCGTTTTTTGCGGCCGGTGGCAAAGGCGCCAATGTTACGCTGCCGTTTAAACAGCAGGCATGGGAGTTCGCGGATGAGCTCAGCGAGCGCGCGGCCTTATCCGGCGCGGTAAATACCTTAAAGAAGAGAGCCGATGGTTCGATTCTGGGTGATAACACGGACGGCATCGGCCTGCTGAGCGATCTGCAACGGCTGCAGCTGATCCGGCCGGGCGATCGCATTCTGCTGGTGGGCGCGGGCGGCGCGGCGCGTGGGGTGATCCTGCCGCTGCTCTCGACGGGCTGCGCGCTGGTGGTGGTAAACCGCACGGCAGAACGCGCGCAACAGCTGGCTGAGCTATTCCAGCACAGTGGGGCGATCCAGGCGATGAGCTTTGATCAACTGGCCGGCGAACGTTTTGATCTGATCATCAATGCCACCTCCAGCGGCGTAGCGGGCGACGTGCCGCCGCTGCCGGTTACGCTGATTGATGCGCAGGTGCGCTGTTACGACATGTTTTATCAGCAGGGACTGACGCCATTTCTGGCGTGGTGCCAGCAGCACGGCACACAGCAGCTGGCGGATGGACTTGGCATGCTGGTGGGCCAGGCGGCGCATGCGTTTCAGCTGTGGCATGGTGTTATGCCGGAGATCGCGCCGGTCATCGATCAACTTAAACAGGCGATGCAGGCATGAACCAGGCTATCCAGTTTCCCGATCGGGAAAGCTGGGACGCAGTCCGGCAGGCGGTGCTGTTCCCGGTATTAGTGAATGGTATGGGACTGACCTGCGCAATATCGCTGCCGGCGCTGCAGCAGCGTTTTGGTGCCGGAGAGGCGATGGCGCTGTTTAGCGCGCATCGCTGGGATCTGGAGGAAGAGGCCGAGCAGTTGCTCCGGGCGGAACAGGCCGACGATCAGGGCTGGCTGTGGCTGCCCTGAGCCAGATATTCATCTTTCCAGCCGACATAATTGCTGGCGGAGTAAAGCAGTCCGGCTATTTCCGCTTCGCTTAGTGGTCTGATCTGCTTCACCGGGCTGCCTAAATAGAGATAGCCGCTTTGCAGGCGTTTACCGGGTGGCACCAGGCTGCCGGCGCCAATCATCACCTCATCTTCGACGATCGCGCCATCCAGCAGGATCGAGCCCATACCCACCAGTACGCGGTTGCCAATGGTGCAGCCGTGCAGCATTGCTTTATGGCCCACCGTTACGTCTTCACCGATGATCAATGGAAAGCCATCGGGATTACTGCTGGATTTATGCGTAACGTGCAGCACGCTGCCATCCTGGATATTGCTGCGTTTACCAATCACTACTTTATTCACGTCACCGCGGATTGCTACCAGTGGCCAGATGCTGACATCATCAGCCAGCTCGACTTCGCCAACGACCACGCTGCTGCTATCCACCATCACGCGCTCACCGGTATGGGGAATATGTTGCTTATAAGGGCGCAGGGCTACAGACATTCTATTTCTCCTTTTCTGATGTTTCCCACTAGCCTGCGGCTTCCGGTGCGGGTAAACAAGCTGATTTTTGTGCGGATCGCTCGCGATCGCAGCGAAAAGAGTGAAAACTCGCCAGTCGATAAAAAAGATCGAAAAAAGGGGTTGTGCAAAAAATCCGGATCCCTATAATGCGCCACCACTGAGACGGCAAAGCGGCAACGCAGACGGCTCAGCAGGGCGTGAAGCGATTCACCCCGCCGGAGAAAAACGCTGAAAAAAGTGTTTGACTCTGAAGGAGGAAAGCGTAATATACGCCACCTCGCGACAGCAGGCCGAACGCCGCGTCGCACCG
>NZ_VWVL01000009.1:0-173441 GCF_008632015.1 Pantoea sp. B_9
GTCTGATAAATTGTTAAAGAGCGGTGCGACGCGGCGTTCGGCCTGCTGTCGCGAGGTGGCGTATATTACGCTTTCCTCCTTCAGAGTCAAACACTTTTTTCAGCGTTTTTCTCCGGCGGGGTGAATCACTTCACGCCCTGCTGAGCCGTCTGCGTTGCCGCTTTGCCGTCTCAGTGGTGGCGCATTATAGGGAGTTAATCTGAAGTGACAAGCATTTCCTGAAAAAAATTGACCGAAAGCTACTTTTTTATACGAACGCGGTAAAAACAGACATTTCCCGTCTAATAATCAGGCAAATCAGCTCTCACAGCGGCACAAATCAGCGCCATCGTCGCAGCGACCGATGCTATCCTGTTTAACTTACGCTCTTTGCTGACCGATTTTCTTCAAGAAGGATTTTCAATGATTCGCTCCGCGCGCAGTATGGCCGGCCTGCCCTGGATCGCCGCCATGGCGTTTTTTATGCAGGCTCTCGACGCCACCATCCTGAATACCGCGCTTCCCGCCATTGCCACCAGCCTTGAACGTTCCCCACTCGCCATGCAGTCCGCCGTCATCAGTTATACGCTCACGGTCGCGATGTTGATTCCGGTCAGCGGCTGGCTGGCCGATCGCTTTGGCACGCGTAAGGTGTTTATTGTGGCGGTTTCCCTGTTCACGCTTGGCTCACTGGCCTGTGCGCTGTCCGGATCGCTGAGCATGCTGGTGGTTTCGCGCGTGGTGCAAGGCGTTGGCGGAGCAATGATGATGCCGGTAGCGCGTCTGGCGCTGCTGCGCGCCTATCCGCGCAGCGAACTGCTGCCGGTACTCAACTTTGTCACCATGCCCGGCCTGGTCGGACCGATTCTTGGCCCTATGCTCGGTGGTCTGCTGGTCACCTACGCCAGCTGGCACTGGATCTTCCTGATTAATATTCCTATCGGCATCGCCGGCATCTTCTATGCGCGCAAATATATGCCGGACTTCACCACGCCAAAACGCCGCTTCGATTTCGGCGGCTTCATGCTGTTTGGTTTTGGCCTGGTACTGATCTCCATCGGCATCGAGCTGTTTGGCGAGCGTATCGTATCGCCGTGGCAGGCGGTGCTGGTGCTGTTCAGCGGCGTGGTATTACTGCTGCTCTATATTATGCATGCGCGCCGCCATCCGGCTCCGCTGATTAGTCTGCCGATGTTTAAGACACGTACGTTCTCCGTCGGGATTATCGGTAATATTGCCGCGCGTCTCGGTACTGGCTGTATTCCGTTCCTGATGCCGCTGATGCTACAGGTAGGATTTGGCTATCCGGCGATCATCGCCGGCTGCATGATGGGCCCTACGGCGATTGGCTCGCTGCTGGCCAAATCCACCGTGACTCAGGTGCTGCGCCGCTTTGGCTATCGTAAAACGCTGGTGGGCATTACGGTTATCATCGGCGTGCTGGTCGCCAGCTTCGCGCTGCAGTCGCCGGACGGAAGCATCATCATGCTGCTGGTGGCGCTGTTTGTACTGGGCATGGCGATGTCGACCCAGTTTACCGCCATGAATACCATCACGCTGGCGGATTTGAATGATGAGAACGCCAGTGGCGGCAATAGCGTGCTGGCGGTAACGCAGCAGGTGTCGATCAGTTTTGGCGTGGCGGTCAGCGCCGCCGTGCTGCGCTTTTATCAGGATTTTGAGAGCACCACGGTGCAGCAGTTCCACGCCACCTTCTTTACCATGGGCGTGATTACCGTGCTGTCGGCGCTGGCGTTTCTGATGTTACGGCCGGGTGATGGCCGTAACCTGATCGCCAACCGCGAGAAAACGCGTAAAAGCAGTTAAACCGAACCGCGCTCCACCAGCTCCGGCGTCAGCACCAGCGTTTGCTGGCTGGCGTCGGGATCGCTCATACGATGAATCAGCGTATCAATGGCCAGCTCGCCCAGCTCATCTTTCGGCTGATGAATGGTACTGAGCGGCGGCGTCAGATAGCGCGCCAGCTCAATGTTGTCATAGCCCATCACCGCCATATCCTGCGGCACGCGCAGTCCCGCCTGATACAGGGCGTGATAGACGCCTACCGCCATCGCATCGTTGCTGGTAAACACCGCCTGCGGTGGCGGATCGAGCGCCAGCAGCTGATTCATGGCGTTAAAACCGCCCTGAAATTCGAAATCGCCGTCCACCACATAGCCCGGCGGCACCGCCAGCCCACTGGCGGCCATCGCCTGATGAAAACCGTCCAGACGCAGGCGCGCCGGGGTTTTATCCAGCGGCCCGGCAATACAGGCGATGCGGGTATAACCGCGGTCAATCAGATACTGCGTGGCCAGTTCGCCGCCCAGCAGCGCGTTATCCTGAATAATATCGCCGCGCCCTTCAAATGGCGCCCAGTCCATCATCACCATCGGCACCGAAGGATAGCGATTAAGGATGTCAGCGGAGGGCAGATGGGTTTCCGTGCACATCATCAGCAGGCCATCCACACGCTTCTGCATCAGCGTTTCAAGGCTGCGATTCATGCGCTCTTCATCGCCTTCGGTATTGCACAGAATCAGGCTGTAGCCGCGTTCATAGCAGCTGTTCTCTACACCGCGCACCACTTCCGAGTAGAACGGGTTGCTGCTGGCGGTCAGTAACATGCCAATGGTGCGCGTTTGCTTGATCTTCAGGCTGCGCGCCAGCGCCGACGGCGCGTAGTTTAATTCGCGAATCGCCTGTTCCACTCTGTCGCGCACCTGCTCGCTAACAAAACGGTTGTTGTTGATAACGTGCGAAACGGTGGAGGTGGAGACGCCCGCCAGACGGGCGACATCTTTCATGGTAGCCAAGCGCTTAACCCTGTTGCTGCAGGAATGCGTCAATCTCAGTGCGCCATGGCACTGAGGGCTGTGCGCCCGGGCGCGTCACGGCAATGGCTGCCGCCGCATGGGCAAAACGGACCGCATCCTGCATCGCCACGCCTTCCAGCCGCGCGGTAATGAAGGCCCCGTTGAAGGTATCACCGGCAGCGATGGTATCCACCGCCTGCACGCTGAAACCGGGAATACGCTGTCCCTGGCCCTGCTCGCTGAGCCATACGCCGCGCCGGCCCAGCGTAATCAATACGGTATCGATGCCTTTGGCGTGCAGCGCCTGAGCTGCCCGCGCCGCGTCGTCGTCGTCGTTGACGGCGATGCCGGTGAGGATTTCCGCTTCGGTCTCATTCGGCGTAATAATGTCGATCAGCGCCAGCAGCTCATCAGAGAGCTGGGTCGCCGGCGCCGGATTAAGGATCACCTGAGTGTGGCTGGCGCGCGCGATGCGGGCCGCGGCCAGCACGCTGTCCAGCGGCGACTCCAGCTGCATCAGCAGCGCATCGGCCGAACGAATTACCTGCTGGTGGCGCTCCACACAGGCTGGCGTCAGCGCCGCGTTCGCGCCTGAGTAGATGCCAATGTTATTTTCGCCTTCGCCATTCAAGAAGATCATCGCCACGCCGGTGGCTTCCTGCGCCACGGTTTCCACCGGAGCGGTATCAATCTGGTCCTGCTGCAGCTGCTGGCGAATACGTTCGCCGATGTCATCTGCACCCACGCAGGCAATAAAAGCAATGTCAGCGCCGGCACGGCCAGCCGCGACGGCCTGGTTGGCCCCTTTACCGCCAAAGGCAACCTGATACTGTTTCCCGATCACCGTTTCACCCGGACGGGGAAAATGGGCGAGATTGAGGATGTGGTCGGCGTTGATGCTGCCGAGTACCGCCAGTTTTGCGCTTTTGCTCATAGGGAGTTATCCAGGAAGTTGCGCCACCGCGAGGGTGGCGCGTTGCCATGCTTTTCTTTGGGTTTTATTTAGTAACCAGTTTCAGGTCAACCGGGTTGATCGCCTGTACTTTTTCGCCCTTCAGAACTTTATCTGCGGTATCGACGCCAATCATACCAATCTTGTCTGGCATCTGTGCAACGGTCGCGCTGAGTTTACCGGATTCTACCGCCTTCACGCCGTCCGCGGTGCCGTCAAAGCCCACCACCAGCACGTCGGTTTTGCCTGCGGTCTGCAGCGCACGCAGCGCGCCCAGCGCCATTTCGTCGTTCTGGGCAAAAACTGCCTGCACGTCCGGATGCGCCTGCAGCAGGTTCTGCATCACGTTCAGACCTTTAGTACGGTCGAAGTCGGCCGGCTGGCTGGCCAGCACGTTGAATTTGTGTGCATCAGCGGCCTGCTTAAAGCCTTCACCACGCTCGCGGGCAGCGGAGGTGCCGGCAATGCCCTGCAGCTCGATGATTTTCGCACCGTCGCCCAGTTTCTTCGCGATGAAATCGCCGGCCATTTTGCCGCCGAAGCGGTTATCAGACGCCACGTGGCTGACAACTTTACCCTGCGCCGCCATACGGTCCAGCGTAATCACCGGGATGTTCGCCTGGTTAGCCATTTTCACGGCGTTACCGACCGCGTCAGAATCCGTTGGGTTGATCAGCAGCAGTTTGGTGCCGCGCACAGTGAGATCCTGCACGTTTGCCAGCTCTTTTGCCGGGTTGTTCTGTGAGTCGAGCACCACCAGGTTATAGCCCAGCTTATCTGCTTCTTTCTGTGCGCCATCTTTCAGCGACACAAAGAACGGGTTATTCAGGGTTGAGACCACCAGCGCAATCGTATCCTTAGCCATCGCGCCAGCACTGAGGGTGGCGCCAAGGATGACGGCCAATGCAGTTAACTTTTTCATTTCTTTAATCCTGTGTGAAGGTCAGAGTTACTTACTGCTTTTGTTATCCACCAGCACCGCCAGCAGAATGACGACGGCTTTGACAATCATCTGGTAGTAAGACGATACGCCCATCAGGTTGAGGCCGTTATTGAGGAAGCCGAGAATCAGCGCACCGATCAGCGTGCCCATAATGCGTCCTTTACCGCCCGCGAGGCTGGTCCCACCCAGCACCACCGCGGCAATCGCATCCAGTTCATAACCGGTGCCCGCCGTCGGCTGCGCCGAAGAGAGACGCGCCACTTCGATGGTGCCCGCCAGTGCCGCCAGCAGGCCGCACAGCGAATAGACGATGACTTTAACGCGGTTAACGTTGATGCCGGACAGGCGCGTGGCTGCTTCGTTACCGCCCAGCGCATAGATATAGCGGCCGAGGCGGGTGTGATGCAGCATGTACCACGCCAGCGCGAACACCACCGCCATCAGCCATACCGGTGTCGGAATGCCCAGCGGGCGGCCAATGCCGAACCAGCCAAACAGATCGGCGTTATCGCTGAAGCCGGTGTTGATCGGACTGCCGTTGGTGTAAACCATGGTGACGCCGCGCAGCAGCAGCATCATCACCAGCGTAGCGATAAACGCCTGCACCTTGCCGCGTGCCACAATCACACCGGTAATGGCACCAATAAAGGCGCCGAGCGCCAGCGATGCCGCCACGGCCACCAGCGCATTAACTTCCAGCCCGACAATTGATGCCGCGACCGCGCCGGTCAGCGCCAGCAGCGAGCCGACCGAAAGGTCGATGCCTGAGGTCAGGATCACCAGCGTCATGCCCACCGCCATGATGGCGTTGACCGACGTCTGCTGCAGGATGTTGAACATGTTGGGCAGCGTGAAGAAGTTCGGGCTCTGGCTGGCAACCACGGCGATCAGCACAATCAGCGCGATCAGCGATTTCTGCTCCAGCAGCCAGGCTTTGCTGAACCAGCGACGGCTGGCAGGTAAGGTTTGGGTACTCATACAACTAACTCCTCGCTGTGTTGCTTACCGACCGCCGCTGCCATCAGGGATTCCTGGGTAGCCTGCTCACGGGAAAATTCGCCACTCAGATGGCCTTCATGCATCACCAGAATACGGTCGCTCATGCCCAGCACTTCCGGCATTTCCGACGACACCAGGATGATGCTCAGCCCTTCGGCTTTAAACTGGTTAATTAACTGATAGATCTCTTTTTTCGCCCCGACATCGACGCCGCGCGTCGGCTCGTCGAGGATTAGCACATCCGGGCGCGTCATCAGGCCACGCGCAATCGCCACTTTTTGCTGATTACCGCCAGACAGCAGACCGATCGGCTGCATCATTGACGGCGTTTTCACATTGAACAGGCGAATAAAATCGCCCACCGCCAGCTGCTCTTCGGCGTGCTTCAGGCCGCCATCGGCGCGGCTGAAGTAGCGCAGCGCGGTCAGCGACATGTTCTCTTTGACCGACATCCCGAGCACCAGCCCGTCACGCTTACGGTCTTCCGAGATATAGACGATGCCGTTGGCCAGGCCGTCCTGCGGCGAGCGGGTGACAATCTCGCGGCCGTTAAGCGTCACTTTGCCGTGCGTACGCGGCAGCGCGCCGTACAGCACCTTCATTAATTCAGTGCGGCCCGCGCCCATCAGACCGGAGATGCCCAGAATTTCGCCCTTACGCAGGGTAAAGCTGACATCTTCTACGCCCGGTCCGCTAACGTGCTCGACCCGCAGCCGCACCTCGCCCGGTGTCTGATCGAGATGCGGATACTGATCCTCAAGCTTGCGGCCGACCATCATTTCGATCAGGCCCTCTTCGCTGAGATCGCCTACCGCGCGCTCGGCAATAAACTGGCCGTCACGGAACACGGTGACGTCATCGCAAATCTCAAAGATCTCTTTCATGCGGTGGGAGATATAAACAATGCCGCAGCCCTGCGCTTTCAGCTCATTGATGACGCGGAACAGCGACAGGGTTTCGGTATCGGTCAGCGCGTCGGTCGGTTCATCCATAATGATGACCTGCGACTCGAAGCTGAGCACTTTGGCGATCTCCACCATTTGCTGGTCGCCAATCGACAGATCACCCACCAGCTTGTGGCTGCTGAAGCGCAGATTGAGGCGCTTTAACAGCGCATCCGCCGCGGCATACATCTGTTTCCAGTCGATGCGGCCAAAGCGGTTAACGAATTCACGGCCGAGGAAAATATTTTCCGCAACGGTCAGCTGCGGGATCAGGTTCAGCTCCTGATGGATGATGCCGATGCCGGCTTCCTGAGACGCTTTCGGCCCGGAGAACGTCACTTCTTTGCCCAGCCAGTGCAGCGAACCGGCGTCCATGCTGTAGATGCCGGTCAGCACCTTCATCATGGTGGATTTGCCCGCGCCGTTCTCTCCCACTAACGCCATCACGCGCCCGGGATAGACCGCCAGCGACGCGCCGTTGAGCGCCTTCACGCCGGGAAATGATTTTTCAATTCCCCTGAGTTGCAATAACGGTTGCATAGCGGCCTCAGAAAGTGACGCCCGCGCTCAGGATGACATTCGCATACGGAGAGCACTCTCCGCTGCGAATGACCGCCTGACTGCGCTGAGTGTGTTGTTTGAACTGTTCATGGCTGGTGTAACGAACGCTAATGACATTCCCCTGGTGCTGTTGCAAGGCTTCGAGCACGGCGATCAGCTGGCTATGGAGTTGCGGATTGTGTTGTTGGATCTCTTCCGCTATCAGGGCGCTCTCAACCTGCATCTCCTGCGTGATGACCTCCACCACCTGTAAAAAATCGGGCGTACCGGGCGTAAGCGCCAGATCGATGCGCTGTGGACCGGCCGGGATCGGCAAGCCCGCATCGGCAATCGTCAGCGTATCGGTATGCCCGAGGCGGGCAATCACATGAGAGACTTCAGCGTTTAACAGGCGACCTTTTTTCATTTATTCCACTCCACAGCGAAACGTTTCGCTGTCTGGCAGTGTATTAAATGTACATGGCAACTCAATGACGGCATCACGGAAATGTGATCGCCATCGAAACGTTTCGCCTGGGCCGGGGAAAATTTGAGTTTGGCGGGATGGCGGAGCCCGCGACGTGGCTCCGCAAGGGAGGTTACGGCAGTTTACGCACCTGTTTAACGTCCAGTTCAATCGAATTGAAATCCTTATCCAGTTCGCCGGTCAGCTCGACCTGATCCTTCGGCGTAATGGTCTGCCCGTTCCAGCGTTTGTGGTCGATCTCCACTTTCATGCTGCCGCTGCTGTCGCGGAACAGATAATCTTCATCGCCGATCTGCTTATCAAGCTGGCCGCGCACGGTGATCCAGCTGTCATCCTTCATCTCTTCGGCCTGCTTGACCGTCACCACACTGCTGTTATCGGCCTTAAAACCGCCGGCTTTAGCCTGAGCGGCTGGCGCGTTAGGGTCGACAAAACCACCCTGCTGGGCGGCTAACACCGGGGTTGCCGCCAGGGCGATAATGGCGAACAGCGCTGCACTCTTTTTCATTTTTCACCTCATTTTCATGTCTGTGCGGATTACGGGAGCTATTTCACCACAGGGTTCTTAACAGGATCTTAAGGGAAAAAAGAGGGGAAAAATAAGCTAAAACGGGCGAATGACGCTGTACAAGCGCGCATCTGCTTCGTATAAACCCCCAGGTAACCGGGAGAAACGCATGCGCATTTTATTAATTGAAGACGATACGCTGATTGGCGATGGCCTGAAGGTCGGCCTGACCAAACTGGGTTTCAGCGTCGACTGGTTTGTCAGCGGCGAAGCCGGATTTCAGGCGCTCAACGCGGCGCCATGGGATGCCGTGGTGCTGGATCTGTCGCTGCCGCAACGTGACGGGCTGGACATCCTGCGTCAGTGGCGTGAGCAGGGCGCGGATGTCCCGGTGCTGATCCTCACCGCACGCGATGCGCTGGACCAGCGCGTGCAGGGCCTGCAACTCGGTGCCGACGACTATCTGTGCAAGCCGTTTGCGCTGACGGAGGTGGCCGCGCGTCTGCAGGCGCTGATTCGTCGCCGTCACGGTCAGCTGCAGCCAGAGCTGCGTCACGGCAGGCTGGTGATGGCTCCCGGCAGCCACAGCGTGACGTTGGATGGCGAACCGCTCAGCCTGAAAAGCCGTGAGCTGGCGCTGCTGGAGCTGTTCCTGCGCAATCCCGGTCGCGTGCTGACGCGCGCGCAGCTGGAGGAGAAACTGTACAGCTGGGACGACGACGTCTCCAGTAACGCGGTCGAAGTGCACATCCACCATCTGCGTAAAAAGCTTGGCAGTCAGTTCATCCGCACCGTGCACGGTATTGGCTACACGCTGGGAGCGGCAGAATGAGTCTGTTCCTGCGGCTGGCCATCGGCTTTCTGCTGTTAATTATTCTGTGTGGTGCCAGTGCCACCTTTAGCGCATGGCAGCAGACGCGCGACACCGTTAATGAACTGTTTGATACCCAGCAGATGCTGTTCGCCAAACGCCTGCTGGCGCTGGATGCCAGCCGTCTGCAGGCCGCCTCGCTGCCAAAAACCAAAGCGATTTTGCGCCACCATCGCGGCGATCAGGATGACGACGCGCTGGCCTTTGCGCTGTTCAGCGCCGACGGCAAACCGCTGCTGAACGACGGCGAAAACGGCCGCGATTTGCAGTTTACAGCGGATCGCGACGGCTTCCACGATGGTCGCCTGCGTGGCGATGACGATCGCTGGCGGCTGCTGTGGCTGACGTCAGCCGATAAGCAGTGGCGCGTGGTGGTCGGACAGGAGTGGGAATATCGTGATGATATGACGCGCGATCTGGCACTGAGCAGTCTGCTGCCGTGGCTGGTGGCCATGCCGCTGATGCTGCTGTTGCTGCTGGCACTGGTGTGGTTTGAGCTGCGTCCGCTGAAACGCCTGACTGCATCGCTGCAGCAACGCGCGCCGGATGATGCCACCCCGCTGACGCCGCAGCGCCTGCCGCTGGAGGTGAAGCCGCTGGTGGCGGCGCTGAATGGCCTGTTTGCCCGCATGGCACAGCTGGTGCAGCGCGAGCGACGGTTTACCTCCGATGCGGCGCACGAGCTGCGCAGCCCGCTGGCGGCGCTGCGCGTACAGAGCGAGGTGATTCAGCTGGCCGGCGATGACGAGGCGATGCGTAACCATGCGCTGCAGCAGCTCGATAGCGGCATCCTGCGCGCCACGCGGCTGGTCGATCAGCTACTGACGTTGTCGCGCGTCGAAGCGGACGATCTGCGCAGCGAATTTCAGCCAGTCCCACTCGCGCCGTTGCTGCACCAGCTGGTCACTGAACATCAGGCACAGGCGGCAGCGCAGCACACCAGGCTGACGCTGACGGCTGACGCGGAACCGGTGATGAACGGTCATCCACTGCTGCTGGGTTTACTGCTGCGCAATCTACTGGATAACGCGCTGCGCTACACGCCGTCCGGCAGTGAGATTCAGCTGCGGCTTAGCGCGCGCAGGCTGGAGGTGGTGGATAACGGACCGGGCGTCAGCGCCGATCAACTGACGCGGCTGGGCGAACGCTTCTGGCGACCGCCGGGGCAGGCGCAAACCGGCAGCGGGCTTGGCTTGTCGATTGTGAAAAATGTGGCTCAGCTGCACGGCATCCGGCTGACCTTCAGCGCGGTGCAGCCGCAGGGGCTGCGCGTCACCCTCAGCTGGTGACGCGCGATGCGTCAGATTTCGACCTGAGTACCGAGCTCGATTACCCGGTTAGGCGGAATTTCAAACTGATCCGGCGCGCGCAGGGCGTTGCGCTGCAGCGCAAGGAACAGCTTGCCGCGCAGACGCAGATACCACGGGCGTTTGCCGATGATCAGCGACTCGTGTGACATAAAGAACGAGGTTTCCATCATGCGGCAGTTGAGCCCTTCGAGGCCGCAGCGGTGGAAAATCTCCTCGACATTCGGCGTTTCACGCCAGCCGTAGCTTGCCACCACGCGCCAGAAGGTGGGCGACAGCTGCTCAATGGTCACGCGACGCACGTTGTGCACATAAGGCGCATCTTCGGTACGCAGCGTCAGCAGCACCACGCGCTCGTGCAGCACCTTGTTGTGCTTCAGGTTATGCAGCATGGCAAAGGGGATGACATTGAGCGCCCGTGACATGTAGACCGCCGTGCCCGGCACGCGCACCGGCGGCGATTTCTCCAGCGAGGCGATCATCGCCTCCAGCGAATTGCCATGCTCATGCATACGACGCAGCAGGCGGAAGCGCTCGCTCTTCCACGTGGTCATCACGATAAACATCATCAGCGCCAGCGTCAGCGGCAGCCAGCCGCCGGAGAACACTTTGACCAGGTTAGCGGAGAACAGCGAAACGTCGATGCACAGCATCGCGATGAGAATCAGCACCACCAGGTAGCGATTCCAGTGCCAGTTCTGAATCGCCACCGTTGAACACAGAATGGCGGTCAGCACCATGGTACCGGTCACCGCAATCCCGTAGGCGGCCGCCAGATTACTGGAGTGCTCAAAGCCGACGATAACAATCACCACAGAGAAATAGAGCAGCCAGTTGATCACCGGAATATAAATCTGGCCGGATTCCTCTTCGGACGTGTGCACGATGCGCATCGGCGGCAGATAGCCAAGACGCACCGCCTGGCGCGTCAGCGAGAATACGCCGGAGATCACCGCCTGCGAGGCGATCACCGTGGCCAGCGTCGCGAGAATCAGCATCGGAATCAGCGCCCAGTCCGGCGCCAGCAGGAAGAACGGGTTTTTGATGGCCTCCGGATGCTCCAGCAGCAGCGCACCCTGGCCGAAATAGTTGAGCACCAGCGACGGCAGCACCACCACAAACCATGCCAGGCGAATCGGAAACTTACCAAAGTGGCCCATATCGGCATACAGCGCTTCAACGCCGGTGATCGCCAGCACCACCGCGCCCAGCGCGAAGAACGATACCGTTTTGTACTGAATGAAGAAGTGCAGCGCCCAGTACGGGTTCATGGCGTGCAGCACCTCAGGATTATTGATGATACTGCGCGCGCCCAGCACCGCCAGAATGATGAACCACAGCAGCATCACCGGCGCGAACAGCTTACCGACAATGCCGGTGCCGTGTTTCTGAATCACAAACAGCAGCGTCAGTACCGCAATCGCCAGCGGCACAATGTAGCTATCAAGGCTCGGCGCGGCGATCTCCAGCCCTTCGATGGCCGAAAGCACGGATACCGCCGGCGTGATCACTACTTCCCCGTAGAAGAAGCTGCCGCCAATCAGCCCCATGATCACCAGAATCGCCGTGGCGCGTGCGCCGGTATTGCGGCCCGCCAGTGACATCAGCGTCAGGATCCCGCCTTCACCGGCGTTGTCGGCGCGCATCACATAACTGATGTATTTAAGCGAAACCACCAGAATCAGCAGCCAGAAGATCAGCGACAGAAAGCCAAACACCGCCTCGCGTTCCACGCCAAAGCCGAACTGACCAGAGAGACACTCGCGCAGGGTATAGAGCGGGCTGGTGCCGATATCGCCATACACCACGCCGATCGCCGCCAGAGTGACTGCGCCAAGGGACTGTTTCTTATCCGAGCTCATAAGTTGTCTTTTGTTGGAGCCGCGCAGGCCTCAGCCCGGCGCTCAGATCATCAAAAAGCGCACAGTATGCACATATTCCCGAAAAAACCTACTTTTACCGTCTGGCATTACGCCGTCTGTGCAGCGTTTTTTCGCCGAAAATCGGCGCGAAATGCGCTGAAAACCCGCGATTTGCCTCACCTCAACCTTCTGAAACAAAAAAGCTGACGGCTATCAACGCTTTCACGCATGATAAACAGTAGAGTATTGCGCTCGCCAGAATATGACGGCACCAGGATCAGAAGGACAATGATGTGATTATGGCTCAACCCCATCTTTTGGCAGAAAGAATTTCTCGCCTCAGCAATGCCCTGGAGAAAGGGCTTTATGAACGGCATCATGCCATTCGTCTCTGCCTGCTGGCAGCGCTGAGCGGCGAAAGCGTGTTTCTGCTTGGGCCACCGGGCATCGCCAAGAGCCTGATTGCCCGCCGCCTGAAATACGCCTTCCAGCACGCCCGTGCCTTTGAATACCTGATGACCCGTTTTTCCACGCCTGAAGAGGTGTTTGGCCCGCTGTCGATTCAGGCGCTGAAAGATGAAGGACGCTATCAGCGTCTGACCAAAGGCTATCTGCCGGATGCCGAAATTGTCTTTCTGGATGAGATCTGGAAAGCCGGTCCGGCGATTCTCAATACGCTGCTCACCGCCATCAACGAACGTCGCTTCCGCAATGGCGACAGCGAAGAGCCGATCCCGATGCGTCTGCTGGTCACCGCCTCCAACGAACTGCCGGAGGCTGACAGCGGTCTGGAAGCGCTGTACGACCGTATGCTGATCCGGCTGTGGCTCGACAACGTGCATGAAAAGCAGAACTTCCGCAGCATGCTGACCCACCAGCAGGATGAAAACGCCAACCCGGTGGCGGAATCGCTGTGCATCAGCGATGAAGAGTATCAGCAGTGGCAGAAAGGCATCAGCCAGGTCAGCCTGCCCGATCATGTGTTTGAACTGATCTATCAGCTGCGCCAGCAGCTGGAGAACCTGCCAGAGGCGCCGTATATCTCCGACCGCCGCTGGAAAAAAGCCATCCATCTGCTGCAGGCCAGCGCGTTTTACAGCGGCCGCGTGGCGATTGCCCCGCTTGATCTGATCCTGCTAAAAGATTGCCTGTGGCACGACGTGGCGTCGATGCAGCTGCTGGATCGTGAAATCGATGCGCTGATGACGCAGCACGCGTGGCAGCAGCAGGCGATGCTGCACACGCTGCAGCAGATCAAAGCGCGCCGGCTGGCGCTGCAACAGCAGCAGAGCGTGGCGCAGGCACTGACGCTGGAGAAGCACAGCGGCATGTTTAGCCGCAAACCGCACTATGAATTACCGGCCTCGATTACGGACGAACAGCTGACCCTGATGCTGCAACAGCCGCTGACGCTGCACGACATGCAGGTCACGCACGTGGTGGTGGCACGCGATGCGCTCAATCAGTGGCTGCTGAAGGCGGGCGAGATCCGCGGCAAGCTCAACGGCATCGGCTTTGGCCAGACGCTCGACCTGCTGGTGGATGCGCACCACTGTCTGACGCTGCGCGACGTCAGCCTGCAGTCCACGCGACTGACGCTGCCGGGTGCCGCCAGCAGCAGCGACGTGCCGCAGGAAATCATTGAAGAGTACGACGCGCTGGAGGCCCAGCTGCGCGCGCAGCGCACGCTGTTTAGCCAGCACCAGCGCTGCCTGTTTATCAGCGACGACTGGCTGGCACGCGTCGAAACCAGCCTGCAGGATGTGGCGGAACAGCTGAAACAGGCGAGAAAATGATCTCGCTGGAGACGCTCAGCACGCTGTTGTCGATTGGCGAAACCGAGCTGATCGAAGAGCTGATCGTGGCACTGCTGGCCTCGCCACAGCTGGCGCTGTTCTTTGAAAAATTTCCGCGCCTGAAACAGGCGATGATGGGCGAGCTGCCGCGCTGGCGCGCCGAGATTGCCGCCCAGATGAAAACCACGCCGGTGCCAGACGCGCTGGCACGCGAATTTCAGCTGTTCCAGCAGATGCAGCTGCTTAGCAGCCACGCCTTCAGTGAGCAACTGCCTGCCATCATGACGCAGCTGAAAGCGCTGCCGTCCCCGTTTATCGAAGAAGCCAGCAAACTGCTGCTGCATACCGACAGCGCCCAGCTGAGCAATGCGCAGCACACGCTGTTCCTGCAGCGCTGGCGCCTGAGCCTGACGCTGCAAACCCTGACGCTGAACGAAACCCTGCTGGAAGAGCAGCGGGAACGCCTGATGGCCGAGCTGCAGCAGCGCATGGCCATCAGCGGTCAGCTGGCGCCGATTCTGACCGATGACGACGAAGCCGCCGCCGGACGCCTGTGGGATCTGAGCAAGGCACCGCTGCAGCATGGCGACTATGAGTTGATTGTGCAGTACGGCGATTTCCTCGCCCAGCAGCCGGAACTGATGAAACTGGCGCAGCAATTGGGACGCAGCCGCGAAGCGAAATCGGTACCGTCCCAGGATGCGCCGCTGGAAGCGTTTCATCAGCTGGTGCGCGAGCCGGACAACGTGCCGGAAGAGGTCAGCGGCATCCATCAGAGCGACGATGTGCTGCGTCTGTTGCCGCCGGAGCTGGCGGCGCTGAGCATCAGCGAACTGGAGCTGGAGTTTTATCGCCGGCTGGTGGAGAAACGCCTGCTGACCTACCGGTTACAGGGCGATGCCTGGCACGAGAAAGTGACGCTGCGCCCGGCCAGCCATCAGCAGCACGAAGCGCAGCCGCGCGGCCCGTTCATCGTCTGCGTGGATACCTCTGGTTCGATGGGCGGTTTCAATGAACGCTGCGCCAAAGCGTTTTGTCTGGCGCTGCTGAAGGTGGCGCTGGCCGACAGGCGGCGCTGCTACATCATGCTGTTTGCTCACGAAGTGATTGGCTACGAGCTGACCGCCGATAACGGCATTGAGCAGGCAATCCGTTTTCTCAGCCAGCGTTTTCGCGGCGGCACCGATCTGGCCGCCTGCCTGTCTGCGGTGGTCACGCGTATGGAGGGCAGTCAGTGGCAGGAAGCCGATGCGGTGATCGTTTCCGATTTTATCGCCCAGCGTCTGCCGGACGACATCGTCAGCACCATTAAACAGCGCCAGCGTCACCACCAGCAACGCTTCCACGCCGTGGCGATGTCGGCGCACGGCAAACCCGGCATTCTGCGCATTTTCGATCACATCTGGCGCTTCGATACCGGCCTGAAAAGCCGCCTGCTGCGCCGCTGGAAACGCTAATTCATCAGGCAGAAATGCTAATTTGCTATAGTGAATTACCCGCTGTGTTTAATCAGCTTACGGAGTTCACTGTGACAACCGCTCATCTTCACGATCAATTGCCTGCGCCCACCCGCACCGTTCGGCTTTCCGGCAGCAGCAGCGACGCCAAACGCGCCGAACTGCTGGCCTATTTCACCCAGACCTGGGAGCTGTACGAAAGCCTGTTCGACTGCCTCGCCGATGAGCGCGCGTACTTTAATAAAGCCATCACCCTGCGCCATCCGCTGATCTTCTACTTTGGCCATACCGCCACTTTCTACATTAATAAGCTGATGGCGGGCGGTTATCTGCAGCAGCGCATTGACGATCGCATCGAGGCGATGATGGCGATCGGCGTGGATGAGATGAGCTGGGACGATCTCGACGACAGCCATTACAGCTGGCCGGATGTGGCCGAGGTGCGCGACTACCGCGGCAAAGTGAAAACCGTGGTAAGTGAATTCATCCGCACCATGCCGCTGGATCTGCCGATTGACTGGGACAGCCCGGCATGGGTGATTCTGATGGGCATTGAGCATGAGCGAATTCACCTCGAAACCTCCAGCGTGCTGATCCGCCAGCTGCCGCTTGAGTGGGTAAAACCGCAGCCGCACTGGCCGGCGTGTCCGCAGGCGCGCCACGATCGTGCCTCGGTACCAGTCAATACATTGGTGGCGATGCCTGGCGGGCGCGTCACGCAGGGTAAAACCGATGACACCTACGGCTGGGATAACGAATACGGCAGCCTTACAACTGAGCTGAAACCGTTCAAAGCCAGCAAAATGCTGGTGAGCAACGCCGAGTTCTTTCATTTTATTGCCGCCAACGGCTATAACGAACGCCGCTGGTGGGATGACGAAGGCTGGGGCTGGCGCGAGTTTGCCCAGCCGCAGATGCCGACTTTCTGGGTCGGCGACATCGCGCAACCTGACGATCTCCGGCTGCGTCTGATGACCGAAGAAGTGGCGATGCCGTGGGACTGGCCCGCCGAAGTGAATCAGCTGGAAGCGGCGGCGTTCTGCCGCTGGCTGGCGGAAGAGAGCGGCAAAGCGATCCAGCTGCCGTGCGAAGCCGAGTGGATGCAGCTGCGCGAGCAGGTTGCCGGCGATCAGCCGGACTGGATCGACGCGCCGGGCAACATCAATCTTGCCCGCTGGGCCTCTTCCTGTCCGGTAGACCACTTTGCCCAGGGTGACTTCTTCGACATCGTCGGCAACGTCTGGCAGTGGACCACCACGCCGACCAACGGCTTTGAAGGCTTCAGGGTACATCCGCTGTATGACGATTTCTCCACGCCCACCTTTGACGGCAAACATGCGCTGATCAAAGGCGGCAGCTGGATCTCCACCGGCAACGAAGCGCTGAAATCCTCACGCTACGCCTTCCGGCGCCACTTCTTCCAGCATGCCGGTTTCCGCTACGTGGTTTCCTCGCATCAGGAGAGCATGGCGCTGAATCCGTATGAAACCGACAGCATGGTGTCGCAGTACCTCGACTTCCAGTACGGCCCCGGCTATTACGGTGTGCCGAACTACGCGGCGGCGCTGGTCGACATCGTGCTGCCGCACTGCACGCAGCGCGGCCGTGCACTGGATATCGGCTGCGCCACCGGCCGTGCCAGCTTTGAACTGGCGCGCCATTTTGCTGCGGTCACCGGCATGGATTACTCGGCGCGCTTTATCGACGTGGCGCTGCAGCTGACCTCGGGCGAGGATTTCCGTTACGTGGTGCCGGAAGAGGGAGAGCTGGTGGAGTATCGCCAGGTGCGGCTGAAAGAGTTTGGTTTCGATGAGACCCTGGCGCAGCGCATTCAGTTTGTGCAGGGCGATGCCTGTAACCTGAAACCGCAGCCCGATGGCTACGATCTGGTACTGGCCTCTAACCTGATCGATCGCCTGCGCCAGCCGAAGCGCTTCCTGCAGGACATCACGCCGATGATCCGCTCCGGCGGTTTGCTGGCTATCTCCTCACCTTACACCTGGCTGGAAGAGTTCACGCCGAAGGAGAACTGGCTGGGCGGTTTCCGTGAAAACGGTGAAGCGCTCACCACCTGGCAGGCGCTGCAACGACTGCTGCGCGATGCCTTTGAGGAGGTTGCGCCGCCGCAGGACGTGCCGTTTGTGATTCGCGAAACCGCACGTAAGTTCCAGCACACACAGGCCCAGCTGACGCTGTGGCGTAAGCGCTAAAAAGCGTGCAGACAGCGGCAGCTCCGCTGTCTGCGCCTTGCCTGTCCCGCTAATTTGCTGCACATTCTCCCTGTTCAGAGAAGAAGAACCTAATGAGGATGGATGATGGCGGAACACCTGCAACTGGATAATCTCGACCGCGGCATTTTAAATGCGCTGCTGCAAAACGCGCGCACCGCGTACGCCGAACTCGCCAAGCAGTTCAACGTCAGCCCCGGCACGATTCACGTGCGCGTCGAGAAAATGCGTCAGGCGGGGATTATTCTGGGTACGCGCGTGGAGATCGATCCACGGCAGCTCGGATTTGATGTCTGCTGTTTTATCGGCATCATTTTGAAAAGCGCGCGCGACTATCCGGCAGCGCTCAGCAAACTGGAAGCGCTGGATGAAGTGGTGGAAGCCTGGTATACCACCGGCCACTACAGCATTTTTATTAAAGTGATGTGCCGCTCCATTGATGCGTTGCAGCAGGTGCTGATCAACAAGATCCAGACCATTGATGAAATCCAGTCCACCGAAACGCTGATCTCCCTGCAAAACCCGATCATGCGCACCATCAAGCCGTGATCGGCTTCCCCGCTGTGCATAACCTTATCCCGGGCGGATCGCTTTTGTGATGCGCCTTGTCGCCTGATGCTATCGGCGATTAACCCTGTTTTCCACAGGTGGATCACCGCTTGATCACAGCGTACAATGCTCGCCTTTAGTGCGGGAGAGCATCATGGCCGATATTACCTTAATCAGTGGCAGTACCCTTGGCAGCGCCGAATATGTCGCTGAACATCTGGAAGAGAAACTGCAGGAAGCGGGCTTTTCAACCGAACTGCTGCACGGACCCGAGCTGGATGAGGTGCCGCAGGAAGGCGTCTGGCTGATTGTCAGCTCAACGCACGGTGCCGGCGAACTGCCGGACAACCTGCTGCCGTTTTATGAAGCGCTGCAGGAGAGCCAGCCGGATCTGTCAGGCGTACGCTTTGGCGCAGTGGGTATCGGTAATCATGAATACGATCTGTTCTGCGGTGCGATCAAACTGCTGGAGACGACGTTAACGCAGCTGGGCGCCAAACGTATTGGCGATCGGCTGGAGATCGACGTGCTGGAACATGAGATTCCGGAAGATCCGGCGGAAGTGTGGGTTGCCAGCTGGCACCCGCAGATTTAAGACGATCTTTGCTGGTCGGGGATCGGGTATTTGTGTCGATCCCCAGTTGATTCCGCTGTTTTATCGCCTTTTACCTGCGTCGCTCTGTGGATAAGATCCGTTATTTCATGCGTATAACCAGTAGTTATCCAAAGAACAACCGCTGATGCTTTTTTGCGCTGTGCATAAGTAGCAAAGTTGATCTCAGCTTATACGGATCAGGATCACCGATCATTCACAGTAAACGATCCTCGCTAATCCCCTGTTGCCACAGCGCTTTTCCGGGTTATCAACAGACAGGGGCGATCCTAATAAGAGATCTAACAGAGAGATCATATAAAAGACTTAAGATCCTTTCTTTTAAACCGCAGGATCCCGCGACTTTCGCCCTGAACAGAATTTCAGTAGAATCCACCGCCCAGGGCAACGATCCCTGTCCGAACACTAACGAGGACCCACTTCATGTTTTATCCAGATCCTTTTGACGTCATCGTAATCGGTGGTGGTCATGCGGGCACAGAAGCCGCGATGGCCGCTGCCCGAATGGGTCAGCAAACCCTGTTACTCACCCATAATATTGATACGCTGGGACAAATGTCCTGTAACCCGGCGATCGGTGGCATCGGGAAAGGACACCTGGTTAAGGAAGTGGATGCCTTAGGCGGTTTGATGGCCAGCGCGATCGATCAGGCCGGTATTCAGTTTAGGATACTAAACGCCAGCAAAGGCCCGGCGGTGCGTGCCACGCGTGCACAGGCAGACCGGGTACTGTATCGCCAGGCGATACGCACTGCGCTGGAAAACCAGCCGAACCTGATGATCTTCCAGCAGGCGGTTGATGATCTGATTGTGGAGAACGATCGCGTTGTCGGCGCCGTGACCCAGATGGGCCTGAAGTTCCGGGCGAAAACCGTCGTTCTGACGGTCGGCACCTTCCTGGACGGCAAAATCCACATCGGCCTCGATAACTACAGCGGTGGTCGTGCAGGCGATCCTCCGTCGATTCCGCTGGCTAAACGTCTGCGTGCGCTGCCGTTACGCGTAAACCGCCTGAAAACCGGTACGCCACCGCGTATCGATGCCCGCACCATCGACTTTTCGGTGCTCACGCCGCAGCACGGGGATGACCCGATGCCGGTGTTCTCGTTTATGGGCCATGCCGGACAGCATCCGCAGCAGGTGCCATGCTGGATCACCCACACCAACGAGCAGACACATGAAGTGATCCGCAATAACCTCGATCGCAGCCCGATGTATGCCGGGATCATTGAGGGGATCGGACCACGCTACTGCCCGTCGATCGAAGACAAAGTGATGCGCTTTGCCGATCGTAACGCGCATCAGATTTTCCTTGAGCCGGAAGGGCTGACCAGCAACGAAATCTACCCGAACGGCATCTCCACTAGCCTGCCGTTTGATGTGCAGATGCAGATCGTGCGCTCGATGAAAGGTCTGGAGAACGCGAAGATCGTGCGTCCGGGCTACGCCATCGAGTATGACTTCTTTGATCCGCGCGATCTCAAGCCGACGCTGGAGAGTAAATTTATCCACGGCCTGTTCTTTGCCGGCCAGATCAACGGCACCACCGGTTATGAAGAAGCGGCGGCGCAGGGGCTGCTGGCCGGCCTTAACGCTGCGCGTCAGTCTGCGGACAAAGAGGGCTGGGCGCCGCGTCGCGATCAGGCCTATCTTGGCGTGCTGGTCGACGATCTGTGTACGCTGGGCACCAAAGAGCCGTATCGCATGTTTACTTCGCGCGCCGAGTATCGTCTGATGCTGCGTGAAGACAACGCCGATTTGCGCCTGACCGAAACCGGACGTGAACTCGGCCTGGTCGACGACGCGCGCTGGGCTCGCTATAACCAGAAGCTGGAAGCGATTGAGCAGGAGCGTCAGCGTCTGCGTGACCTGTGGGTGCATCCGAAGTCTGAAAATGTCAGCGAAGTGAACACGGTAATCAGCGCGCCGCTGACCAAAGAGGCCAGCGCGGAAGATCTGCTGCGTCGTCCGGAGATGACCTACGAACTGCTGATGTCGCTGCCGAGCTACGGTCCGGCGCTGGCGGATGAGCAGGCCGCAGAGCAGGTAGAGATTCAGGTGAAGTATGAAGGTTACATCGCGCGTCAGCAGGAGGAGATCGATCGCCAGCAGCGCAATGAAAACACCTTACTCCCGGCCGACCTCGACTATCGCCAGGTGAATGGACTGTCGAATGAAGTGATCGCCAAACTCAACGACCACAAACCGACTTCCATTGGCCAGGCATCGCGTATTTCCGGCATCACGCCGGCGGCAATTTCAATTCTGCTGATTTACCTGAAAAAACAGGGCCTGCTGCGTAAAAGCGCCTGATCGACCCCCGGGGCGGGCATGCTCGCCCCTGTTAATGGAATTCTCGTCGTGATTAATAAACTCTCCCGGCTGCTGCAAGCGGCAAACATTTCCCTCTCCGATCAGCAAAAACAGCAGCTGGTGGGTTATGTCGAACTGCTGCACAAGTGGAATAAAGCCTACAACCTGACCTCGGTGCGTGATCCGCAGCAGATGCTGGTGCGCCACATTCTCGACAGCATCGTGGTAGAACCTCACCTGCAGGGTGAGCGCTTTATTGATGTCGGTACCGGACCGGGCCTGCCGGGGATCCCGCTGGCGATTGTCCGCCCGCAGGCGCACTTTACGCTGCTGGACAGCCTCGGGAAACGCGTGCGTTTCCTGCGTCAGGTGCAACATGAGTTAGGGCTTACTAACGTCACGCCGGTGCAGAGCCGGGTGGAAGAGTTCCCGGCTGAGCCGCCGTTTGACGGGGTGATCAGCCGCGCCTTTGCGTCGCTGGAGGACATGCTGAACTGGTGTCACCATCTGCCGGGCGCGACAGGCCACTTCTATGCGCTGAAAGGCGTCAGGCCGGATGACGAAATTGCCGCGCTGCCTGCCGGCTTCGCCATCGAAAAAATTGCGCCTCTGCGGGTGCCGGAACTGGAAGGTGAGCGTCATCTGGTGGTGATCAGGCGGCAATAGTCGCGCAAACGGTGTGGATTTATCGTGATTCATGCCGTTTGGCTTAGCGCAGCAGCCGGCTAAAAAAACAGCGGTTGAACGCGTCACGATAAACGCTTTTATTCAACAGGGCAGGGGAAGCAGGTTAACATCCGCCGCGGAAATTATCCGAAAACCTCTGTTACATTTAACGAATAATTCACATTTCATTATCAGTTACATCACTTTAACCGCTGTATTTACTGTGACGAATAGTCACGGCGGAAAATATAACTCTGCAATAAATCGGCGGACGTAATATCAGTTTTACGTTTTTATTGCGGTGGGTGATGTCAATAGAGTGTTTTTATCGAAAATCTGGCGCTAATCCTGGAGCAATAATTCTATCTTACTGATAGAAAAGTAAATTACGGGTTTCATTAATTGCGCGGCAGGGGTTAAAAAGCAAATTATCGCTGCCGGGGGTGCTTATAATGTGATCTGCAGCACGCTTTAAAAGCAAGTCTGCCGGGCAATTTCAAGCCTGTTTCGTCAGGCAGGCCGAAGCGGATGTTTTGAAAAATAGCCCTCCAGAAAGAAATTTAAATAATTGTTCACCTTTTCGCTACTTACCGATTGAAATCGCAGGTGCGGCCCGTATAATTTGCACGGCTTTTGCTGCTTGACTCAAAAGAGTAAAGGCAGTCTTATACGACACGCGACATACCCCGTTCGGGGCAGGAGAGTTAAGCGTCATGTCAGTGTCTCTTTACAGTGTGAAATTAGCCCGAACCGTGCTGGTGATCCAGCTGGTGACCTTTGTCGTAATCGGTGCGCTGTTTGCCCTGAAAGATGTCACCTGGGGCGCCTCTGCCATCGCGGGTGGTGCGGCAGCCTGGCTGCCAAACGTACTGTTTATGTTTTTAGCCTGGCGCCTGCAGGATCAAACTCCGGCAAAAGGGCGTGTCGCCTGGAGCTTCGCCTTTGGTGAAGTGCTCAAGGTGTTTGCCACCGTTGTTTTTCTCGTTGTGGCGTTAGGTGGATTTGGAGCGGTCTTCTGGCCACTCGCAATCACCTGGTTATCGGTGCTGGTGGTACAAATCGTCGCGCCGGCTGTAATTAACAACAAAGGGTAAGAGGCATCATGGCCGCAGGAGAGATCTCAACGCCGCAGGAATACATAGGTCATCATCTGACACATCTTCAGATGGACCTGCGTACTTTCGAGCTGGTGAATGCACACGACGCGCCAGCAACGTTCTGGACGTTAAACCTGGACTCCATGTTTTTCTCTGTTGTACTGGGACTGGTGTTCCTGGTGCTGTTCCGTAAAGTGGCGAAAAGCGCCACCAGCGGTGTGCCAGGGAAAATGCAGGCGGCTATCGAGCTGGTCGTTGGCTTTGTTGATAGCAACGTCCGCGACATGTACCACGGTAAGAGTAAAGTTATCGCCCCGCTGGCTCTGACGATTTTCGTCTGGGTCTTCCTGATGAACTTCATGGATCTGCTGCCTATCGATTTGCTGCCGTTTATCGGCGAGCACTATCTGGGCCTGCCGGCGCTGCGCGTCGTGCCGTCTGCAGACGTGAACATCACGCTGTCTATGGCGCTGGGCGTATTTATTTTGATTCTGTTCTACAGCATCAAAATGAAAGGTGTAGGTGGCTTCGCCAAAGAGCTGACGCTGCAGCCTTTTAATCACCCGATCTTCATCCCCATCAACCTGATTCTTGAAGGTGTTAGCCTGCTGTCTAAACCGGTTTCGCTCGGTCTGCGACTGTTCGGCAACATGTATGCGGGTGAGCTGATCTTTATCCTGATTGCCGGTCTGCTGCCGTGGTGGTCGCAGTGGGTGCTGAATGTGCCATGGGCCATTTTCCACATCCTGATTATTTCGCTGCAGGCTTTCATTTTCATGGTCCTCACGATTGTCTATCTGTCGATGGCATCTGAAGAGCATTGATTTTTATCTCAACAACTTAGCTTTTAACTGAAACAAACTGGAGACTGTCATGGAAAACCTGAATATGGATCTGCTGTACATGGCTGCCGCTGTGATGATGGGTCTGGCGGCAATCGGTGCTGCGATCGGTATCGGCATCCTCGGAGGTAAATTCCTGGAAGGCGCAGCGCGTCAGCCGGATCTGATTCCTCTGCTGCGTACGCAGTTCTTTGTTGTAATGGGTCTGGTGGATGCAATCCCAATGATCGCTGTTGGTCTGGGTCTCTACGTGATGTTTGCTGTCGCCTAAAGCCTGTAGCCGTGGTTCACTCATGGCACGCAGTGTGATGAGGAACGGATTCTGCCGTTTATCGCTGATAGCGGCAGAGCAAGTTAACTTAATAAGAGGCATTGTGCTGTGAACATTAATGCAACAATCCTCGGCCAGGCCATCGCGTTCATCCTGTTTGTCGCGTTCTGCATGAAGTACGTATGGCCGCCGATTATGGCTGCCATCGAAAAGCGCCAGAAAGAAATTGCTGAAGGCCTTGCTTCTGCTGAACGCGCGAAGAAAGATTTGGATCTCGCGCAGGCCAATGCGACCGACCAGCTGAAAAAAGCCAAAGAAGAAGCTCAGGTCATTATCGAGCAGGCGAACAAACGCCGTGCCCAGATTCTGGACGAAGCCAAAACTGAAGCTGAGACTGAACGTAACCGCATCGTGTCTCAGGCGCAGGCAGAAATCGAAGCCGAGCGCTCACGTGCACGTGAAGAGCTGCGTAAGCAAGTCGCGCTGCTGGCCTTAGCTGGCGCCGAGAAGATCATCGAACGTTCCGTGGATGAAGCTGCTAACAGCGACATCGTTGATAAACTGGTCGCTGAACTGTAAGGAGGGAGGGGCTGATGTCTGATCTGATTACTGTAGCTCGCCCCTACGCCAAAGCAGCTTTTGACTTTGCTGTTGAGCATCAAAGTATCGACCGCTGGCAGACCATGCTGGCGTTTGCCGCAGAAGTGGCTCGCAACGAACAGATGGCAGAACTCCTTTCCGGTGCATTGGCACCGGAAGCCTTGTCTGCTTCTTTCAACGCAGTCTGTGGTGATCAACTTGATGAACACGCTCAGAACCTGATTAAGGTTATGGCGGAGAACGGACGTTTGACAGCGCTTCCAGCGGTACTGGAACAGTTCATTCAACTGCGTGACGCTTATGAAGCGACAGCCGAAGTTGATGTGATCTCCGCCAGTGCGCTGAGTGACAGCCAGCTGAGTAAAATCAGCGCCGCGATGGAAAAACGTCTGTCACGCAAAGTTAAGCTGAATTGCAAAATTGATAAGTCTGTAATGGCAGGTGTGGTTATCCGTGCGGGTGACCTGGTGATTGATGGCAGCGTGCGCGGCCGTCTTGACCGTCTGGCAGACGTCTTGCAGTCTTAAGGGGACTGGAGCATATGCAACTGAATTCCACCGAAATCAGCGAACTGATCAAGCAGCGCATTGCTCAGTTCAATGTCGTGAGCGAAGCTCACAACGAAGGTACTATTGTTTCTGTAAGTGACGGTATCATCCGCGTACACGGCCTGGCCGATGTGATGCAGGGTGAGATGATTGCTCTGCCGGGCAACCGTTACGCTATCGCACTGAACCTCGAGCGTGACTCTGTAGGTGCAGTAGTGATGGGTCCGTACGCTGACCTCGCCGAAGGCATGAAGGTGAAGTGTACTGGCCGTATCCTGGAAGTGCCGGTTGGCCGTGGCCTGCTGGGCCGCGTGGTTAACACCCTGGGTGCACCGATCGACGGTAAAGGCGCTATCGACAACGATGGCTTCTCACCAGTTGAAGTGATTGCACCAGGCGTTATCGACCGTCAGTCAGTCGACCAGCCTGTTCAGACCGGTTACAAATCTGTCGATGCGATGATTCCAATCGGCCGTGGCCAGCGTGAGCTGATCATCGGTGACCGTCAGACCGGTAAAACTGCGATGGCCATCGACGCCATCATCAACCAGCGCGATTCTGGCATCAAGTGTGTCTACGTCGCGATCGGTCAGAAAGCCTCTACCATCTCTAACGTGGTACGTAAGCTGGAAGAGCACGGTGCGCTGTCTAACACCATCGTGGTTGTCGCTTCCGCTTCTGAATCCGCTGCGCTGCAGTACCTGGCTCCGTATGCCGGTTGCGCAATGGGTGAATACTTCCGTGACCGCGGTGAAGATGCGCTGATCGTTTATGATGACCTGTCTAAGCAGGCTGTTGCTTACCGTCAGATTTCTCTGCTGCTGCGCCGTCCGCCGGGTCGTGAAGCATTCCCGGGCGACGTGTTCTACCTCCACTCTCGTCTGCTGGAGCGTGCATCACGCGTTAGCGCTGACTACGTTGAGCGTTTCACCAACGGTGAAGTGAAAGGCCAGACCGGTTCTCTGACCGCGCTGCCGATCATCGAAACCCAGGCGGGTGACGTTTCTGCGTTCGTTCCGACCAACGTAATCTCGATTACCGATGGTCAGATCTTCCTGGAATCGAACCTGTTCAACTCCGGTATCCGTCCAGCCGTTAACCCGGGTATTTCGGTATCCCGTGTTGGTGGTGCTGCACAGACCAAGATCATCAAGAAACTGTCCGGTGGTATCCGTACCGCGCTGGCACAGTATCGTGAACTGGCAGCGTTCTCTCAGTTCGCTTCCGATCTGGACGATGCAACGCGCAAACAGCTGAGCCACGGTCAGAAAGTGACCGAGCTGCTGAAGCAGAAACAGTATGCACCGATGTCTGTTGCACAACAGGGTCTGGTACTGTTCGCTGCCGAGCGCGGCTTCCTGAACGACGTTGAACTGGCGAAAATCGGCAGCTTCGAAGCCGCTCTGCTGGCGTTCGCCGATCGCGAACACGCGGAGCTGATGGCTGAAATCAACCAGGCGGGTAACTACAACAACGAAATCGAAGAGAAGCTGAAAGGCCTCCTCGAAACGTTTAAAGCAACCCAGTCCTGGTAATGTCTGGCGGCTTGTCTGAAAAGGCAGGCCGCAAGGCTTTGAGGAGAAGCTAATGGCCGGCGCAAAAGAAATACGTACCAAGATCGGAAGCGTGAAAAACACGCAGAAGATCACCAAAGCGATGGAAATGGTCGCCGCCTCCAAAATGCGTAAAACGCAGGAACGCATGGCGGCCAGCCGTCCGTATGCAGATACCATGCGCAAAGTGATTGGTCACCTTGCTCTGGGTAATCTGGAATACAAGCACCCTTACCTGGATGAGCGCGACGTTAAGCGCGTCGGCTACCTGGTCGTTTCGACTGACCGCGGGCTTTGTGGTGGTTTGAACGTTAACCTGTTCAAAAAATTGCTGGCAGAAATGAAAGGCTGGTCTGATAAAGGCGTGCAGAGCGATCTGGCGATTATCGGTTCCAAAGGCGTTTCTTTCTTCGGCTCTGTAGGTGGCAACGTCGTGGCTCAGGTTACCGGCATGGGCGATAAGCCTGCGCTGTCCGACCTGATCGGCCCGGTAAAAGTGATGTTGCAGGCTTATGATGAAGGCCGCATCGACAAGCTGTATATCGTCAGCAATAAGTTTAATAACACCATGTCTCAGACTCCGACCATTACCCAACTGCTGCCGTTACCGCCAGCGGAAGGTGAAGAAGAGATGAAGGCGAAGACCTGGGATTACCTGTACGAACCCGATCCGAAAGCGCTGCTGGATACCCTGCTGCGTCGTTATGTCGAATCGCAGGTTTATCAGGGTGTGGTGGAAAACCTGGCCAGTGAGCAGGCTGCACGTATGGTGGCCATGAAAGCGGCAACCGATAACGGCGGAAACCTGATCAAAGAGCTGCAGTTGGTGTACAACAAAGCTCGTCAGGCCAGCATCACTCAGGAACTTACCGAGATCGTCTCGGGAGCCTCCGCGGTTTAACCAGGCATATATCCCGTCGCGCGAGCGCGGCCGGATATTCTCGTATTAGGTAGAGGATTCAAGATGGCAGCTGGAAAGATTGTCCAGATTATCGGCGCCGTAGTTGACGTCGAATTCCCTCAGGACGCGGTACCGCAGGTATACAGCGCTCTCGAGGTAAAAAATGGTGATGCTCGTCTGGTGCTGGAAGTTCAGCAGCAGCTGGGCGGTGGCGTGGTGCGTACCATCGCCATGGGTTCTTCTGACGGCCTGAAGCGCGGTCTGGAAGTCACCGACCTGAAAAAACCTATCCAGGTTCCGGTTGGTAAAGCAACACTCGGCCGTATCATGAACGTGCTGGGTGAGCCAATCGACATGAAAGGCGACCTGAAAGAAGAAGACGGCAGCGCTGTAGAGGTTTCCTCTATTCACCGCGCAGCGCCTTCTTATGAAGATCAGTCAAACTCGCAGGAACTGCTGGAAACCGGCATCAAGGTTATCGACCTGATGTGTCCGTTCGCGAAGGGCGGTAAAGTCGGTCTGTTCGGTGGTGCGGGTGTGGGTAAAACCGTAAACATGATGGAGCTGATCCGTAACATCGCGGCTGAGCACTCAGGTTATTCGGTCTTTGCCGGCGTGGGTGAGCGTACTCGTGAGGGTAACGACTTCTACCACGAAATGACGGACTCCAACGTTATCGATAAAGTAGCGCTGGTGTATGGCCAGATGAACGAGCCGCCGGGTAACCGTCTGCGCGTGGCACTGACCGGTCTGACCATGGCGGAAAAATTCCGTGATGAAGGCCGTGACGTTCTGTTGTTCATCGACAACATCTACCGTTACACCCTGGCCGGTACAGAGGTTTCTGCACTGCTGGGTCGTATGCCATCGGCGGTAGGTTATCAGCCAACGCTGGCTGAAGAGATGGGTGTGCTGCAGGAGCGTATTACCTCCACCAAGACCGGTTCAATCACCTCCGTACAGGCCGTTTACGTTCCTGCGGATGACCTGACTGACCCGTCACCAGCAACCACCTTTGCTCACTTAGACTCAACCGTTACGCTGAGCCGTCAGATCGCGTCACTGGGTATCTACCCGGCCGTTGACCCGCTGGACTCTACCAGCCGTCAGCTGGATCCGCTGATCGTCGGTCAGGAGCACTACGACGTCGCGCGTGGCGTTCAGTCGCTGCTGCAGCGTTACCAGGAGCTGAAAGACATCATCGCCATCCTCGGTATGGACGAGCTGTCTGAAGAAGACAAACTGCTGGTGGCACGTGCGCGTAAGATTCAGCGCTTCCTGTCTCAGCCGTTCTTCGTAGCAGAAGTCTTCACCGGTTCTCCGGGTAAATACGTGACGCTGAAAGACACCATCCGTGGCTTCAAAGGCATCATGGAAGGCGAATTCGACCACCTGCCAGAGCAGGCGTTCTACATGGTCGGCGCGATCGAAGAAGCTGTCGAAAAAGCGAAGAAACTGTAATAACGGTTTCCCAGGAGGAGTGGTATGGCTATGACTTATCATCTGGACGTGGTCAGCGCGGAGCAGCAAATGTTCTCCGGTCTGGTGCAGCGTATCCAGGTGTCAGGTAGCGAAGGTGAGCTGGGTATTTACCCGGGCCACGCCCCGCTGCTGACTGCCATCAAGCCTGGTATGATTCGCATCGTTAAACAGCACGGCGAAGAGGAGTATATCTACCTCTCTGGCGGCGTGCTGGAAGTACAGCCGGGCAGCACGACCGTTCTGGCCGACACTGCAATTCGCGGTGAAGACCTCGACGAAGCGCGCGCGCTGGAAGCGAAACGTAAAGCAGAAGAGCACATGAACAGCAGCCACGGCGACGTGGACTATGCTCAGGCCTCTGCGGAGCTGGCGAAAGCTATCGCGAAACTGCGCGTCATCGAGCTGACCAAAAAAGCGATGTAATCAGGCTTTATGCGTCACGAAATGCCAGCCCCCGGGCTGGCATTTTTTTTGCCTGCTGCCGGTGCGCATAAATGCGCACCCTACGAATAGCTGTGCTGGTGCCCTGTATGAACGTCATTCATGGCGACCAAATGTCGGTGCGCATAAATACGCACGCTGTCCAAAACCGCACAATTACCCGTAGGGGCGCCATTCATGGCGACCAAATGTCGGTGCGCATAAATACGCACCTGTCCAAAACCGCACAATTAACCCGTAGGGGCGCCATTCATGGCGACCAAATGTCGATGCGGATGAATGCGCACGCTATCCAAAACCGCACACTTACCCGCAGGGGCGCCATTGATGGCGACCGAAAATGGCACAACGCCCTTACCTCATGCTCTCCCCGGCGACCCGTGCTGGCCACTCACCGCCGCTGATCCTCTTCCGCTAATTTCGCACGGAGAAAAATGTAGTAATCTCAGGGGTAAACCTTACACTTTCGAAAGCTAAATTGAGTCAGGATAGTTATGTCGACAAGCGCAATGAGCGTGGTGATCCTCGCCGCTGGCAAAGGCACCCGCATGTATTCCGATCTGCCCAAGGTGCTGCACAGCCTGGCAGGTAAACCGATGGTGCAACACGTTATTGATGCCGCTACCGGCCTCGGCGCACAGCAGGTGCATCTGGTCTACGGCCACGGCGGTGAATTGCTGCAGGAGAAACTGGCGCATAACCCGCTGAACTGGGTATTGCAGGCGGAACAGCTCGGCACCGGCCATGCCATGCAGCAGGCGGCACCGTTCTTCGCCGATGACGAAGATATCCTGATGCTGTACGGCGATGTCCCGCTGATCGCCCAGGAAACCCTGCAGCGTCTGCGCGACGCCAAACCCGCGGGCGGCATCGGGCTGCTCACTGTGGTGCTGGATAATCCCACAGGCTACGGACGCATCGTGCGTGAAAACGGCACCATCACCGGCATCGTGGAGCAAAAAGATGCGTCAGCCGAACAGCTGAAGATTCAGGAGATCAACACCGGCATCCTGATTGCCAACGGTGCCGACCTGAAGCGCTGGCTGGCGCAGCTCAACAACCACAATGCGCAGGGCGAATTCTACATCACCGATATCATCGCCATGGCGCATCAGGAAGGCCGCGTGATCAACGCAGTGCACCCGGCGCGTATCAGCGAAACCGACGGCGTGAACAATCGTCTGCAGCTTTCCACCCTGGAGCGCACTTATCAACGCGAGCAGGCAGAAAAGCTGCTGCTGGCTGGCGTCATGCTGCGCGATCCGGCGCGCTTCGATCTGCGCGGTACGCTGCAGCACGGTCGTGATGTCGATATTGATACCAACGTGATCATTGAAGGTAACGTCACGCTGGGCCATCGGGTAAAAATTGGCGCTGGCTGCATCATCAAAAACAGCGTGATTGCCGATGACTGCGAAATCAGTCCTTATTCGGTGATTGAAGATGCCACGCTGGCCGCCGCCTGCACCGTCGGGCCATTTGCGCGCCTGCGTCCGGGCAGCGAACTGGCTGAACAGGCGCACGTCGGCAACTTCGTCGAGATGAAGAAAGCGACGCTGGGTAAAGGCTCGAAGGCCGGCCATCTGTCGTATCTCGGTGATGCGGAGATTGGCGCGGGCGTGAATATCGGTGCCGGCACCATCACCTGCAACTACGACGGTGCCAACAAGTTTAAAACCATTATCGGCGACAACGTGTTTGTCGGCTCGGATACCCAGCTGGTGGCCCCGGTCAGCGTGGCGGCGGGCGCCACCATCGCCGCCGGCACAACGGTGATGAAAGACGTTACCGCTGCCGATCTGGTCTATAACCGCAAAGAGCAAAATCAGAAGTCTGGCTGGCAGCGTCCGGTTAAGAAAAAATAAATGTCAGGGCCGGCAAAGATCGGCCCGGTATTAAAAACCCGACATATTCCGGTTTTCAGGCAGCTAACGCACCTGCAACCTGGATTAGGAAGGGATCTCCCCCACTCTCTACAAGGCTCGGGGAACAATCAGGTCAGATGACAACGCAATGGCCGAAAGCCATGACGTCAGGAAATTACTATGTGTGGAATTGTTGGTGCAGTAGCGCAGCGTGATATCGCAGAAATTCTGCTGGAAGGGCTGCGTCGTCTTGAGTATCGCGGTTATGACTCTGCCGGTCTGGCGGTTGTCGATCGCCAGGGCCACATGACGCGGTTGCGTCGTCTGGGTAAAGTGGCCAATCTGGCGGAAGCGGCGGAGCAGCAGCCGCTGATTGGCGGAACCGGCATCGCGCACACCCGCTGGGCGACGCACGGTGAGCCGTCGGAAGCCAATGCGCACCCGCACGTCTCAGAGCACATTATTATTGTGCACAACGGCATCATTGAGAACCACGAACCGCTGCGTGAACAGATGATCGCACGCGGTTACCGCTTTGCCTCCGAAACCGACACCGAAGTGGTGGCGCATCTGGTGCACTGGGAGCAGAAACAGGGCGGTACGCTGCGCGAAGTGGTACTGCGGGTGATCCCGCAGCTGCGCGGGGCGTATGGTATGGTGATCATGGACAGCCGCGATCCGTCAGTGCTGGTGGCTGCGCGTTCCGGCAGCCCGCTGGTGATTGGCCGCGGCGTGGGCGAAAACTTTATCGCTTCCGATCAGCTGGCGCTGCTGCCGGTGACCCGCCGCTTTATCTACCTCGAAGAGGGGGATATTGCCGAAATTACCCGCCGCGAAGTGGCGATTATCGATCGCCACGGTAACCAGGCACAGCGCGCAGAGATCGAATCCACTGCGCAGTACGATGCCGGCGATAAAGGTGTCTACCGCCATTACATGCAGAAAGAGATCTACGAACAGCCGAACGCCATCAAAAACACGCTGGCCGGCCGCTTCCATGACGGCATTGTTGATCTCAGCGAGCTGGGCGCTAACGCGGAAACGCTGCTGAGCCAGGTGGAACATATCCAGATCATCGCCTGTGGCACCTCCTACAACTCAGGCATGGTGTCGCGTTACTGGTTTGAGTCGCTGGCCAACATCCCGTGTGACGTGGAAATCGCCTCCGAATTCCGCTATCGCAAATCGGCGGTGCGTAAAAACAGCCTGCTGATCACCCTGTCGCAATCCGGTGAAACCGCCGATACGCTGGCAGCGCTGCGCCTGTCCAAAGAGCTGGGCTATCTCGGTTCGCTGGCCATCTGCAACGTGGCGGGTTCGTCACTGGTGCGTGAGTCAGATCTGGCGCTGATGACCAAAGCCGGTACCGAAATCGGCGTAGCCTCGACCAAAGCGTTCACCACCCAGCTGACGGTACTGCTGATGCTGGTGGCGAAGCTGGGCCGTCTGCACGGCATGCGCGCTGACACCGAGCACGAGATTGTCCATGCACTGCAGGCGTTGCCGAGCCGCATTGAACAGATGCTGGCGCAGGATAAAGTGATCGAGAATCTCGCCGAAGGCTTCTCTGACAAGCATCACGCGCTGTTCCTCGGCCGTGGCGATCAGTATCCGATTGCCATGGAAGGGGCGCTGAAGCTGAAAGAGATCTCCTATATCCACGCCGAAGCCTATGCAGCGGGCGAACTGAAGCACGGTCCGCTGGCGCTGATTGATGCCGATATGCCGGTGATTGTGGTGGCACCGAACAACGAACTGCTGGAGAAGCTGAAATCCAACATCGAAGAGGTGCGCGCGCGCGGCGGTCTGCTGTATGTGTTTGCCGACCAGGATGCCGGTTTCAGCGACAGCGAAGGCATGAAAATCATCCCGCTGCCGCACGTTGAAGAGGTAATTGCCCCAATCTTCTACACCGTGCCGCTGCAGTTGCTCTCCTACCACGTGGCGCTGATCAAAGGCACCGACGTCGACCAGCCGCGTAACCTGGCGAAATCGGTCACGGTGGAATAAGCGCCGCATCGTCAGTCAATACAAACCACAGCCTGCCAGCATGAGCGGCAGGCTTTTTTTTAGAAAAAAATCTTCCGCGTTCATTTTTTTGCAATATGTTTCATGCACTATGGCTGGCAATAAAAGGAAGTGACTTTACGATTTATTACCTGACGGTTGCATAATTATTTAACCGCCTGTGCTAAAACTCCTTTTTCAGGCCGCTTACCACCGGTTTATTGTTCTCATGTTTTAATTCCCCTTCGCAGTACAGATAATTTTTCATAAAAACACCCTTCCAATAACCTTATGATTGTAAAGGTTTAATTTTTTCTTGATAAAAAATAAGGAATATTCACAACTGTTTTTATTTCCTTCATGCAACTTATCGCGTATAGGATGGCCCAGCTTTATATCCACGCGGAGGCGAGGGTCTCTTATAAAGCCTCGTGCTTAAAAAGGAGCTGTTGTGAATATCTATCTTATTAATGATGACGTCATTTTTGATAGTGCAGCGGGTATACTGAAATCGATATCTCAGCCAGAAAATGACATCACGCTGCCGACATCTGCCGTCAGCTGTCTTGAGTTACTGCTTGTTAGCCAGGGAGAGCCGGTTAAAAAAAGCACGCTTCTTGAAGGAGCATGGCACCAGCGCGGATTTTTTGTGTCGGACAACAGCCTGAATCAGGTTATTGCCCTGTTACGTAAAAGCTTTACCCAGCTCCATCAGGATAAAAACCTGATTGTAACGGTGCCGCGGGTGGGCTACCAGTTCAGCTATGGTGTCAGCGTGGAGCTACTGGATAAACAGCGCCACGAGGAAACCCTGCAGCGCGTCAGCGTCGGGGATGCGCAGAAAGTGACGGTGGCAATACCCGACAGTAACTGCGAGCAGTATCGCCAGTCCGCTCAGCGTAATAAATTAAAGCTGTGTCTGGTCACGGTTTTATTGCTGGGAACGCTAGGGCTATTGTGGGACAGTCAGCCTTTTCACCGCTGGGTTGCCGAAGAGCAGGTGTTCATCCGGGAAGGCTTTTTAATCAATGATGTAGAGTTGTACGTCAGCGAAAAGATCATCAGAGACAGTACAAAAATCGCGCAGGCCAAGTCGTTAATACACCAGAACGAAGCGTTTAATCACCTGCTGGAAAACAAAAAAGAGATGAAGAAGGTCTACGTTGAAGATGCGATAGAAGCTAACGCATTTAGCTATTTTCTTTGTGATAGCGATATTCATCGCGTCAGGGCGCTTTGCCAGAACATCATCATATTGCAGCATCAGTAACCAGCCAGTTTTTACTGCACACAGCGGGAAGAGCTGTGTGCAGTTCCTCTCAAAACCATTCTAATTTCATTTTGGCCAGCGTTGAATTGCCCTCAATTCCCAGCTTTCTGAAAGCTGAGTATTTATAGCTGGCTGCCGTTTTGACATTGATAGCATGTTTATAGGCGATCTTGCTCAGTGAAATACCGGTTAACAGTTCGCGAATCACCGTATGCTCCCGGCGGGAAAGGCTGGATATCTTGCGGGCCAGCGCATCCTGATGCGGATCGGCATTTAATTGCTGCTCCAGGCGCGGACTGAGTGCGGTTTGTCCCTGAATACTGCTCTGCAACATCTCATTGACGGTGGTCAGCGGCTCGCGCTTGGAGATGACAGAATAAAAGGTGCGTTCACTCATTTTACGTGCAACAAAACTATCAATCGAGGTAAAGACGACGCCCCGGATGCTCGGGCATGCCGCTGAGAAGCTTAAAATGAAGTTCTTCTCTTTCGCGAAGTTTTTCGCTTCATCAGAAAAATAAAAGATGACGGCATGCGGTCGATTGCGCGATTTGCGGCAGTAGTCAATCAGCTCGATCAATTCAACCGGATGATGCCAGATATTCACTTTGCAGTGCTTTAAGTGGCTATTGGTAAAGGTATATAAGGCCGGTGCCATATAACCACTGAAATCAACGATAGCAACGCGGTAATTTTTCATCTGGATTCCTTTTGGTGAAATTACCGCTCCATAGTGTTTTTGCCCGGCAATTAACACAAGTTAATAGCTGTGATAAATGCTGAAGTGCCGGGAAATCCATTTGCCCGGATACACATCTATAAAAAAACGTAGTCAGAACCGGTTTGGTCTTTTTGCCAGAATTGCACCTTAGGTAACTAAAGTTATTACCTGCAAAACAGACCTGTCGTGTTTTATGTTATGGTGAGTAGTGTTTGTTTTTTGTTGCAATTAACAATGCGATAATATTAATTTGATTATTATTTACATATCCCCGCTTAATCCCGAAAAAACCCAGCGCGATTAATGCCCTCATAACTGATCTGCATCATTCCAGTCCTGTGGGGTTGTGAATCACAAATTGTAAAAACACTATAAAAACAGGCAGTTAAGTTGTTAATTTTGTCAATAATTGTTTTTGCTCTCTGAGTTTGTGAATAGTTGTTTTTGATCTGGGATGTGTATTGCTTAACTTTCTCGTTTATCGAAAATGGGCGCCGAAGCAAACGGCATTGCTGTTGCGATTTAAATAAAACTTGATGACTCACTTTACTTAAACGGGAATTTATAAAAATGAAACTGAACAAAATCATGCTGGCTTCTGTAATGGCATTTGGTGTAGTAGCAGGCGCTCAGGCTGCAGGTAATGGTGCAGGTACCGTAACCTTCACCGGTTCTATTATTGATGCGCCTTGCTCAATCACCCCTGAAACCGTTGATCAGACTGTAGAACTGGGTCAGGTATCTAAAGCTCAGCTGGAAACCGCGAACAAAACCGGTAGCTCTAACCCGCGTCCTTTCCAGATCAAACTGGAAAACTGCGATACCGCGACGCTGAAAACCGTTACCACTACTTTCACCGGTGCCAGCTCACAGTATGACAAAGACCTGCTGGGCATGACCGGTACTGCTACCGGCGCCAGCATCGCCATCACCGACGGTTCTGGTAAGAAAATCGCACTGGGCCAGGCAACGGATGCACAGACTTTACAGGATGGTAACAACACCCTGAGCTTCGCAGCCTTCCTGCAGGGCGGCGGTGCTTCTGCCACCATCAATCCAGGTGAATTCCAGTCTATCGCTGACTTCTCTCTGGCCTACCAGTAATTCAGCACCCTTAGCTGGGGTGTGGCGTGTGAGTTTCACACGCCATTAGTTATCAGGTGGAAATTATGAAAGCGTTTATCACTTTTGCCCTCAGTTCAGCGTTGTTGTCTCTTCCGGTATTTGCCACTGAAAGTGATAATGATAATGGTCGGGTAAAAATGCGCGGCGCGATCATTGTTTCCGCCTGTACCATTGATGCAGGTAATCAGGATCAGACGGTTGATTTTGAACAGACATCAATTACCGATGTGATGCGCGATCAGCGCAATGCGACCCAGGCATTTTCGCTGCGCCTGACCAACTGTATTCTGAGCGATACATTAATTAATTATAATAAGCGCAACTTTGACATTTCTTTTGATGGTGAAAAGCGTGACGGTCTGTTTAATGTCAGCGGCAAAAGCCGCGGCCTTGCTTTCAGCATTGATGATGCGCAATCCCATCAGCTTCAGCACTATTTAAGCAGCCACACCGTGGATGATTCCGGTATGGCGCTGAACTATATCGTACACTTTCAGCATAATCATCAAACGCTGGTTGAAGCGGGTGATTATTACAGCTCAGTACGCATGAAAATGGATTATCATTAATGCATCAGGTTGCGAATAATAGCCCGCGCTTCCGCTTATCTGGTGCGCACATTCTCAGCGTGTTAATCAGCGTTGCCCTATTCCGTCCGGATTGTGCTCTGAGCGCCGAACTGCAATTTAACACCGACATGCTGGATATTAAGGAACGCGAAAATATTAATATTCAGCAGTTTTCGCAGAAAGGTTATATTCTGCCGGGGACTTACCCGATGGTGGTGTATCTCAACCAGAGTGAACTGCCAGAACAGGACATCACCTTTTTAGCTCCCGAGAATGATCCCGCCGGCAGTGAAGCCTGTATTACCCCTGCGCTGGTGGAACAGTGGGGGCTGCGCCCGGATGCGCAAAAGAAACTCAGCTGGTGGCATAACGGCCAGTGCCTGACCCTCAGCAGCCTGGAAGGCGCAGAAGCGCGCGGCGATCTGGGTAACTCAGCGCTGCGCATCAACCTGCCACAGGCTTATCTGGAGTACAGCTCGCCAGACTGGGATCCGCCTGCGCGCTGGGATGAGGGCGTGCCCGGCGTTTTGTTTGATTACAACCTATATGCCCAGGCCAGCCGTCAGCAGGCCAGCGGCAGCAAATATTACAACCTGAGCGGTAACGGCACCAGTGGTGCTAACGTTGGGCCGTGGCGCGTGCGCGCCGACTGGCAGGCGTCGCACGTCCAGAACTCTACCGGCATGTCAGACACCCGCTGGGACTGGAGCCGCTTTTATGCCTATCGCGCGCTGCCGCACCTGCGTGCGCAGCTGTCGCTGGGCGAAAATTACCTCTATTCAGACGTGTTTGACAGTTTCCGTTTTACCGGCGTCAGCCTGAACTCCAACGACAATATGCTGCCACCGAACCTGCGTGGCTATGCGCCCGAGGTAACCGGGATTGCCAAAACCAATGCCAAAGTGGTGATCAGCCAGCAGGGACGTGTCATTTATGAAACGCACGTCGCCACCGGGCCGTTCCGTATCCAGGACATTAACGATGCGGTCAACGGTACGCTGGATGTGCGCGTTGAGGAGCAGGACGGCACGGTACAGAAATTTACCGTCAATACGGCGTCGGTGCCGTACTTAACCCGCCCGGGACGCGTGCGCTACAAATTAGCCACCGGCAGACCGTCGGATTTCCGCCATCACATTAACGGCCCAACCTTTGCTGCCGGTGAGTATTCGTGGGGGATCAATAACGGCTGGTCGCTGTACGGCGGCGGTATCGCCAGTGCGCGCTACGGCGCGGTTTCCGTGGGGCTGGGGCGTGACCTGCTGTTCCTCGGCGCGCTGTCGTTTGACGCCACCCAGTCGCAGGCAAAGCTGCCGCACACTGGTACCCAGAACGGTCGCTCCTACCGCCTGAGCTACTCCAAGCGGTTTGAAGAGTATGACAGCCAGGTGACGTTTGCCGGCTACCGCTTCTCACAGCGCAACTTTATGACCATGGGCGATTATCTCAATGCGCAGCGTGATGCGCGCCGTAACGGGCGCAACAAAGAGATGTACACCGTGACGCTGAACAAATCGTTTCGTGATTTGGGTGTTACCGCTTACCTCAGTTACACCCATCAGAGCTACTGGAACCGTCCGGCGAGCGATAACTTCAGCCTGTCGATGTCGCGCTACTTTGACATTGGCCGCCTGAAAAACGTCAGCGTTTCGCTGGCGGCCTATCGCAACAAATTTAATAAAGTCACCGATGATGGCGCTTATATTTCGCTGTCGTTCCCGTTCGGCAACAGCAGCAATATCAGCTACAGCGCTGATGTGAAGCGCGATGACACCAGTCACGACGTCAGTTATTACGATCGCGTTAACGAAAACAGCAGTTATCAGCTGCGCGCAGGCCACAGCCGGCGCGGTAACAGCATGGGCGGTTACGTGTCGCATCACGGCGATATCGCTGATACCACCGCCAGCATCAACTATCAGGAAGGGCAGTACAGCAGCCTGAGTGTGTCTGCCCAGGGCGGCGCGGTGCTGACCCCTGAAGGCGGCGCGCTGCACCGCAACATGATGCTGGGCGGAACCCGACTGTTAGTGGATACCAGCGGCGTGCCTGACGTGCCGGTGCGCGGCTTTGGTGCACCGGTATACACCAACCGCTTTGGTAAAGCGGTGATCAGCGATGTCAACAGCTATTACCGCAGCAGCGCCCGCATTGACTTTGGCAAACTGGATGACAACGCCGAAGCCACCCGTTCGGTGGTGCAAACCACCCTGACTGAAGGCGCCATAGGCTACCGTCGCTTTAACGTAATTGCCGGTGCTAAAGCGATGGCGATCATTCGCCTGGCAGACGGCTCGGTGCCGCCGTTCGGTGCCAGCGTGATGAACAGTAAAAAGCAGGAAACCGGCATCATTTACGATCAGGGCAACATCTATTTGAGCGGTGTCCATCCGGCGGAACGGATGGACGTGAGCTGGAATGGCCAGGTGCAGTGTTCCGTCACGCTGCCGGCCACGCTGCCTGATGACCTGTACAGCGGATTACTTTTACCGTGCCTGCGGGAAGACGAAAAAATTTAATTCTTTAAAGGGGCAAAGTTAACCATGCATACCTCAGTAAAAACAGTTCTGGCGACGCTGCTCACGCTGGCGACCGCACAGCAGGCGCTGGCCGCGGTGGCGCTGGATCGTACCCGGGTGATCTATAACGGTAATGAAAAGGCGGTCAGCCTGACCATTCGTAACCAGAACGAGAAATTACCCTATCTGGCGCAGGGCTGGATTGAAGATGAGCAGGGCAATAAGCTGAATGGACCGCTGGTGCTGCTGCCGCCGGTGCAGCGCATCGAGCCGGGTGAAAAGAGCCAGATGAAGGTGCAGGCGCTGCCGGCGGCGGCACAGCTGCCGCAGGATCGTGAGACCGTTTACTACTTTAATCTGCGCGAAATCCCACCGCGCAGTGAAAAGCCCAACGTGCTGCAGATTGCGCTGCAAACCCGTGTGAAGCTGTTCTACCGGCCGGCGGCGATCGTGCCGGACCGTAAGGCGATGGAGAATCCGTGGCAGGAGCAGCTGACGTTGACCCGTCAGGGCGATAGCTACATGGCACACAACCCGACGCCGTATTACATTACCCTGGTTGATGCCACGACGCACAAGGAAGGCAAAACGGTGGCGGGCTTTGCGCCGCTGATGGTGCCGCCGAAGGGCAGCATTAAGTTGGGCGGCAGCGCCAGCGCGCTGGGCAACGCGCCGGTGTTAACCTACATCAACGACTACGGTGGCCGTCCGGCGCTGACCTTCCGCTGCGCCAGCGACTGCCGTGTGGTGCCGGAAAAGCGCCAGCAGTAATCACGCGGACGAGAAAACGATGCCGTTCATCACCGCAGAGCGCAGCAGGCGAAATTATGAAGCGTAAATTAACGGGCCTGACCCTGATGCTGGCCGCACTGAACGCGACTGGGCCTTTATTCAGCCACGCCGAGACGGCTTCCACCGAAATAAGAATCAGTGGAACCGTTCAGGCCGGGTCGGGCTGCGTCATTAATAATAATCAGCCGATTACCGTTGAATTTGGCCGGGTAAATATCGATGAAATAAATGGGTTTAATTATCTGCAGCCGGTCCCGTTTACTATGAATTGTAATGAGATACCCAGTAATAGTATGAGGATTCAGGTTACCGGGACGATCTCGAGCTTTCATCCCAGCCTGCTGGCAACTACAAAAGCGAATCTCGGGATTGCTTTTTATGATCCTGATGATTACAACCTTGCGGTGAATAATAGCTGGTACAGTTTCACCTATCCTGATGTACCGAAAATTACGGCTGCGCCCTATAAGCGAAGGAGTGCGACGTTAACCAGTGGGGATTTTACTGCAACGGCGTTGCTGGTAATTGAATTACAATAACCACAGTTAAAGGATAACTAATGAATAAATTGATTTTGCTGGCGATCTTGTTTAACGCGTTTGTATTACCGGTTTACGCGTTCGATATTCAGGCTCAGTTTCACGGTACGCTGGTTGAACCCCCTTCGTGTGAGGTGAATGGAGGCAAACCGATCGATGTGGATTTTGGTAGCCAGGTGGTCACTACCGAAGTTGACGGCGTCAATTATATCAAGCCGGTGACTTTTACCCTGGACTGTAAAAATAACCCGAAAAATACCATGCGCATGCAGTTCAGTGGTACCGCGGCATCGTGGGATACCAAAGTGCTGACCACCAACAATACTAATCTGGGGATCAAACTGCTGCAGGGCGGCGGCTCCGGTACCCAGCTGAGCCTCAATACCTGGCTTAACTTTACCTATCCGACGCTGCCGGTACTGCAGGCGGTGCCGGTGAAAAAAACCGGCAGCACGCTGACGGCCGGCGCGTTCAACGGCAACGCCACGCTAAAAGTGGAATTCATCTGATATGCAAGCGCTGACGCTTTTAATGTTGCTGGCGCTGCTCGCCTGCTCTGCGCGCGCAGAGGAGGTGAGCTTTTACGGTGTGTTGGTGCCGCCGCCGCAGTGCACCATCAGCGGCGGCAATACGCTGGAAATTGATTTTGGCGATAAGCTGGGCGTCAACAAAATCGACGGCGTCAACTACCGCAAACAGGTGGAGTACCAGCTGGAGTGTCCGCCGCTCGATCCTGACGCGCCACCCATGCAGCTGCAGCTGGCGGTGAACGGCGTGGCCACGGCTTTTGATAATGCTGCGCTGCAAACTAACGTGGCCGATTTGGGCCTGCGGCTGACCGCTGATGATAAGCCGCTGCCGCTCAACACGCGCATTCCCCTTGATCCGCTGCGCCCGCCAGCACTGTGGGCGGTGCCGGTGAAAGATCCTAACGGCATCCTGCAGGAAGGGGCGTTTGAAGCCAGCGCCACCCTGCTGGCGGAGTATCAGTAATGAATCCTTTAATCAACGTGGCGCTGCTGTGGCTGCTGGTCGGGCACGCAGCGGCGCAGGCGGCGGATAACCTGCATTTCACCGGCGCGCTGGTGCAGGAAGCCTGCACCATCCGGCCGGGTGATGAAGAGCTACAGATCGATCTCGGCGCAATGCCGGATAAATACCTGTATCTCAATCAGCGCACGCGCGGTAAGCCGTTTAGCCTGCATCTCGAGAACTGCGATCCCGCGCTTGGCAATACACTGGAGATCACCTTCAGCGGTAACGAGAGCGCGGCGCTGCCCGGACTGCTGACGCCGGATGCCGGCAGCCAGGCGCGTGGCATCGCCATCGGGCTGGAAACGCCGCAGGGCCAGGCGCTGCCGTTTAACCAGCCGGCCAGCTTTGCCGTGCAGGCGGGGACGACTCAGCTGGATTTTGTCAGCTATATCGCCGCAGAACCTGATGCTGTCGAAAATAAAAATATCGTCAGGGGGCTATTTACGGCGTCCGGCACCTTTGCCATCCTGTATCATTAGATTTTAGGTAGTCATAATGAAAATAAATTTTTGTTGTTTGTTTTTTCTGATTTTTTTATTTCCGTTAAGAACGGAAGCAGGTGTTAAAATACCCATTGTTGTTACTCCTCGCGAGTACTGTCCTTACGATAGCTTCCCAGATAATAATAACAATAATAAACCAGGAAGTGGGTACTGTAGCTTTAATATCACCCCTACTGGGATTATCGGCAGCGATGATACATATATTGAAGCCACCCATGGTTATTTTTATATTGTGGTGGTGGTAGTGTATAAACATGGTGATATTATTCGAGTAGATAGTAAAGCTATTAACGAAAGAGAAGGCACGGTAAATGAAATAGCTGCATTGGCAATTAAATCATGGGGGCTTGGATATTCGAATATAGCCACGTATTCTAGTGATCCTATTGATAAAATTTGTTTTAGCATTAGTGAAGTTACTCATGATTATTGGACACGTCCGGAATTTGGTAATGAATGTGGAACTGCCGGTCCCGGTCCCGGCCCCGATCCTGAACCGGACCCCGGCAGCTGCGATCTCGGCGGCCCCTATTATTTAAGCCATGGTTCGATGGACGTTTACGACGTCAACGGTAACGAAGCGCGCGTCAACATTAACGTCACCTGCAGCGAGGATGCCACCCTGACCTTTACGGCGCCCAACGAGCTGGATCTCGGCCAGAATATTGTCAGTCAAATAACGCTGGACGGACAACAGCCGGACGGATTACAGCTGGATTTTACAGCACCGGGCCGCCCGCTGGTATTCGCCTCAAAACTGCAAACTATCGGGACGCCCGAAGCCGGCACCTTTGACAAGGTTTACCTGCTGCAGGCCACCATTCAGTAACCCGCTTCCTTTATAGTGATGACAATCGCCGCGCCGGCGATTGTCATATTACTGTCACAATTCGTACATTTCACTGTCATCAAACTGTCCTATTTTGCCTCCAGCAGCAATCACTGACTCTTACTAAAACGGCGTCAAGCCTGATTTTTAATCCCCTGGAGGGAACATGACACTGATGCGTAGCACCGTAGCCCGAATTCTCGCCGCCACCTTCGCAGTAAGCGCGGTTTCTGCTTTTGCAGCCACCGACCTGACAGGCGCAGGCGGGACGTTCCCGGCACCGGTTTATGCCAAGTGGGCAGCAGAGTATCAGCAAGCCACCGGTAGCAAAATCAACTATCAGGGTATTGGTTCCTCGGGTGGCGTGAAGCAAATTATCGCCAAAACCGTGGATTTCGGTGCGTCCGATGCGCCGATGAAAGAGGAAGATCTGCAGAAAAATGGCCTGTTCCAGTTCCCGACGGTGATCGGTGGCGTGGTGCTGGCGGTGAACATTCCCGGCGTTAAATCCGGTGAGCTGACGCTCGACGGTAAAACGGTCGGCGACATCTATCTCGGTACCATCAAAAAGTGGAACGATCCGGCGATCACCAAACTGAACCCGGGCGTGAAGCTGCCAGACACCAACATCAACGTGGTGCGCCGCGCGGATGGTTCCGGCACCTCTTTCGTCTTCACCAGCTACCTGTCTAAAGTGAACGAGACCTGGAACAGCAAAATCGGTAAAGGCAACACCGTCAACTGGCCAACCGGCCTGGGCGGTAAAGGTAACGACGGCGTGGCCGCGTTTGTACAGCGTCTGCCGGGCTCGATTGGCTACGTAGAGTATGCCTACGCCAAACAGAACAACCTGACTTACACCAAACTGGTTGATGCCGACGGCAAACCAGTGGCTCCGAGCGAAGCCAGCTTTGCTAACGCCGCCAAAGGCGCTGACTGGAGCAAAACCTTTGCCCAGGATCTGACCTTCCAGAAAGGCAACGATGCATGGCCGATCACCTCAACCACCTTCATCCTGATCTATAAAGAGCAGGCGAATGCGGAGAAGGGCAGTGAAGTGCTGAAGTTCTTTGACTGGGCGTACAAAGGCGGCAGCAAAACTGCCACGGCGCTGGATTACGCAGCGCTGCCAGAGAGCGTAGCGAATCAGATTCGTGCTGCCTGGAAAGCCAACATCAAAGACAGTTCCGGTAAAGCGCTGTACCAGTAAGTGTATGACCCGGCCAGCGTCCGCGCTGGCCAGCCTGATGGGCGGCCTTGTTGCCGCCCTGATTACCCTCTGAGATCGAGAATTCTATGGCTGCCACTAAGCCGACGTTTAAAGCACCGGGCAAGCAAGGCGACATGATATTCGGCGCGCTGGTGAAGCTCTCCGCGCTGATCGTGTTACTGCTGCTGGGTGGCATTATCGTCTCCCTGATTTTCTCCTCCTGGCCGAGCATCCAGAAATTTGGCTTCTCCTTTCTGTGGAGCAAAACCTGGGATGCGCCAAACGAAGAATTTGGTGCGCTGGTGCCGATTTACGGCACCCTCGTAACCTCACTGATTGCCTTAATTATCGCGGTGCCGGTGAGTTTCGGTATCGCCCTGTTTCTGACCGAACTGGCGCCAAACTGGCTGCGCCGTCCGCTGGGTACCGCGATTGAGCTGCTGGCGGCCATTCCTAGCATCGTGTACGGCATGTGGGGCCTGTTTATCTTTGCTCCGCTGTTCGCGGAGTATTTCCAGACGCCGGTTGGCGACGTGCTGGCAAATATCCCGATCGTCGGCGCGCTGTTCTCCGGTCCGGCCTTCGGCATCGGTATTCTGGCGGCGGGCGTGATCCTCGCCATCATGATTATCCCTTACATCGCCTCGGTGATGCGCGATGTGTTCGAACAGACGCCGGTGATGATGAAAGAGTCTGCCTACGGCATCGGCTGCACCACCTGGGAAGTGATCTGGCGCATCGTGCTGCCGTTCACCAAAAACGGCGTGATCGGCGGCGTGATGCTGGGTCTCGGCCGCGCGCTGGGCGAAACCATGGCGGTCACCTTTATCATCGGTAATACCTACCAGCTGGACAGCGCGTCGCTGTTTATGCCCGGCAACAGTATCACCTCAGCGCTGGCGAACGAGTTCGCCGAAGCCGAATCCGGCGTACACGTGGCGGCGCTGATGGAGCTTGGCCTGATTCTGTTCGTGATTACCTTTATCGTTCTGGCGATCTCCAAACTGATGATCCTGCGTCTGGCGAAGAGTGAAGGAGCCCGTTCATGACAGCAATTGAAATGCAGGCGCGCGCCGAGCTGGAAGCCTCGCGCCGTAAAATGCAGGCGTGGCGCAGCACCAAAAACAAAATTGCCCTGACGCTCTCGCTGCTGACCATGGCGTTCGGCCTGTTCTGGCTGATCTGGATTTTGTTCACCACCGTCACGAAAGGGATCGATGGCCTGAGCTGGACGCTGTTTACCGAATCCACGCCGCCGCCCAACACCGCGGGCGGTGGTCTGGCGAACGCCCTGGCGGGCAGCGGCCTGCTGATTTTCTGGTCCACCTTCTTTGGCACGCCGCTGGGCATTCTGGCGGGTATCTACCTGGCAGAATATGGCCGCAAGCACTGGCTGGCGGAAGTGATTCGCTTCATTAACGACATCCTGCTGTCCGCACCGTCAATTGTGGTCGGCCTGTTCGTGTACACCATCGTGGTGGCGCAGATGCAGCACTTCTCCGGCTGGGCCGGTGTGATAGCGCTGGCGCTGCTGCAGGTGCCCATCGTGATTCGTACCACCGAGAACATGCTGCGGCTGGTGCCGGACAGCATGCGTGAAGCGGCTTATGCGCTGGGCACGCCAAAGTGGAAGATGATCTCGGCTATTACGCTGAAAGCCTCGGTCTCCGGCATCATTACCGGTGTGCTGCTGGCGATTGCGCGCATTGCCGGTGAAACCGCACCGCTGCTGTTCACCGCGCTGTCGAACCAGTTCTGGAGCACCGACATGATGCAGCCGCTGGCCAACCTGCCAGTGACCATCTTCAAATTCGCCATGAGCCCGTTTGCCGAATGGCAGAGCCTGGCGTGGGCGGGTGTGCTGATAATTACGCTGTGCGTGCTGCTGCTGAACATCGTGGCGCGCGTGATTTTCGCCAAAGGCAAACACTAATTTTCCGGCGCGGCTTCGGCGGCGCTGCACATGAGAGATGAGCAATGAGTATGGCAACTCCTTCTGCCGGTAAAATTCAGGTGCGCAATCTGAACTTCCACTACGGTAAGTTCCACGCGCTGAAGAACATTAATCTGGATATCGCCAAAAACCAGGTGACGGCGTTTATCGGTCCGTCGGGCTGCGGCAAATCCACCCTGCTGCGCACCTTCAACAAAATGTACTCGCTCTATCCGGAGCAGCGTGCTGAGGGTGAAATTCTGCTGGATGGCGACAACATTCTGGCATCGCATCAGGATATCGCCCTGCTGCGCGCGCGCGTCGGCATGGTGTTCCAGAAGCCGACGCCGTTTCCGATGTCGATTTATGACAACATCGCCTTTGGCGTGCGGCTGTTTGAGAAGCTGTCGCGTGCCGATATGGACGAGCGCGTGCAGTGGGCGCTGAGCAAAGCCGCGCTGTGGAATGAAACCAAAGACAAGCTGCACCAGAGCGGTTACAGTCTCTCCGGCGGTCAGCAGCAGCGTCTGTGCATCGCGCGCGGCATCGCGATTCGCCCGGAAGTGCTGCTGCTGGATGAGCCATGTTCGGCGCTGGACCCGATCTCCACCGGGCGCATCGAAGAGCTGATCACCGAGCTGAAGCAGGATTACACCGTGGTCATCGTGACTCATAACATGCAGCAGGCGGCGCGCTGTTCCGATCACACGGCGTTTATGTATCTGGGCGAGCTGATTGAGTTCAGCGACACCGACACGCTGTTTACCAAGCCAGCGCAGAAGCAGACAGAAGATTACATCACCGGTCGTTACGGCTGATTCAGGAGAGAAACATGGATAATTTAAATCTGAACAAACATATCTCCGGTCAGTTCAACGCGGAGCTGGAGCACATTCGTACTCAGGTGATGATCATGGGTGGCATGGTGGAGCAGCAGCTTACCGATGCCATCACCGCGATGCATAATCAGGATGGCGAACTGGCGCGCCGGGTGATCGACGGTGACCAGAAGGTCAACATGATGGAAGTGGAGATTGATGAAGCCTGTGTGCGCATCATCGCCAAGCGTCAGCCTACCGCCAGCGACCTGCGTCTGGTGATGGCGATCATCAAAACCATTTCGGAGCTGGAACGCATCGGCGACGTGGCGGAGAAGATCAGCCGTACCGCGCTGGAGAAGTTCGGTCAGCAGCATCTGCCGCTGCTGGTGAGCCTCGAGTCGCTCGGGCATCACACCGTGCAGATGCTGCACGATGTGCTGGATGCCTTCGCGCGCATGGATCTCAACGAAGCCATTAAGATCTACCGCGAAGACAAAAAGGTGGATAAAGAGTACGAAGGCATCGTGCGCCAGCTGATGACCTACATGATGGAAGATCCGCGCACCATTCCCAGCGTGCTCACCGCGCTGTTCTGCGCGCGCGCCATTGAGCGCATCGGTGACCGCTGCCAGAACATCTGCGAAATTATCTTCTATTTCGTGAAAGGTCAGGATTTCCGTCACGTGGGCGGTGACAAGCTGGATGAACTGCTGTCGGGCGACGACGGCAGCAATAAACCCTCCTGATTGACGTGATGACTGCCTGTTAGCGCTGAGGCTGACAGGCAGTGCGCTTGATTTCTGCCTGTTCTCAACCTGCCGCTCTCTTTATACTTGGCGCACATTTTTCTGCCAGGTGCTGTTTTATGTCCTCTGCAAATAACAACAAAACCGCCGTTACGCCGGCGAAAGCAATGGTGGCTGCCGTCAGCGGCTATGCCATGGATGGATTTGATCTGCTGATTCTGGGCTTTATGCTGCCAGCGATCAGCGTGTCGCTGGCGCTGGATGCGTCGCAGGCCGGTTCGCTGGTGACCTGGACGCTGATCGGCGCGGTGGTCGGCGGCATTGTGTTTGGTCATCTGAGCGATCGCTATGGCCGCATCCGCATTCTGACCGTGACGATCCTGATGTTCTCACTGTTCACCGGGCTGTGCGCCGTGGCGCAGGGCTACTGGGATCTGCTGGCGTATCGTACGCTGGCGGGCATGGGACTGGGCGGTGAGTTTGGCATCGGCATGGCGCTGATTGCCGAAGCCTGGCCGAAGGAGAAGCGCAACCGCGCCTCGGCGTGGGTCGGTATCGGCTGGCAGCTCGGCGTATTGCTGGCGGCCTTTATCACGCCGCCGCTGCTGAGCGTGATTGGCTGGCGCGGTATGTTCCTGGTTGGCCTGCTGCCGGCGCTGGTGTCGTTTGTGATTCGCCGCAGCATGGGCGAGCCGGAAGTCTTCACCCGCCATGTGGAAAAAACTCCACAGCTCTCCTTTTCCGCGCGCATTAAACTGCTGTTTGCCGATCGCGCCACCAGCAAAGCCAGCCTCGGCATTCTGATTCTTTGTTCGGTGCAGAATTTCGGCTATTACGGCCTGATGATCTGGATGCCAAGCTATCTCTCTTCCAGCTTCGGCTTCAGCCTGACCAAATCCGGCTTGTGGACGGCCGTTACGGTGGTGGGCATGACGTTCGGCATCTGGCTGTTCGGCATGCTGGCGGACCGCTTTGCGCGCTGGAAGATTTTCCTGCTGTACCAGTTTGGCGCCGTGGCGATGGTGGTGGTTTACGCCCAGCTGCGCGACCCGACGGTGATGCTGTTTACCGGTGCCATCATGGGGATGTTTGTTAACGGCATGATTGGCGGCTACGGCGCGCTGATCTCGGACACTTTCCCACCGCAGGCGCGCGCCACCGCGCAGAACGTGCTGTTCAACCTCGGCCGCGGCGTCGGCGGTTTCGGCCCGCTGGTGATCGGCATGCTGGCCACGCATATTTCGTTCACCGCTGCGATTACGCTGCTGGCGCTGATTTACCTGCTGGATATTGTCGCCACGCTGTTCCTGCTGCCAAAAAACCAGGGCAATGAGGATTCGCTGGGCGCGATTGGGTGATTTTTTCCCCTCACCCTAACCCTCTCCCGCTGGCGGGAGAGGGAACCGTTCAGTGCGGTTTGACAAACCTGTGCTTCACCTTAACACCCGCTCGATCGGCCCCTTCTTCGGCAAACGGGAGAGGGAACTGTCTGGTGCGGTATGTGGGTGGGCACTTTTGTTCAGCCTCGCTCGATCAGCCCCTTCTCCCGCTGGCGGGAGAAGGCTGGGATGAGGGGGCTGCGCGCACTTACCTGACCAAATCCCAGCCACGCGCCCGCCATAGCGCTGGCAGCTGCGTCATATCGTCAAAACGCGTCACCAGCGGGTGATCAATCACCGGATTGTGTGCATCGGCACAGTAGTAAAACACCGGTATGCCAGCGGCGATGCCAGCCCGCGCGCCAGCCTCTGAATCATCCACCAGAATGCACTTTTCAATCGGCACCTGCATCTGTTCCGCCGCGTGATACATCAGCTCCGGATCCGGCTTCCAGTGATTAATGTCATAGCCGCTGTACAGGCGTCCGCTCAGATACGGCAGCATGCCGGTCAGCCCCAGCGAATGCTCCATCTTCTTCACCGTACCGTTCGACACCACGCACATCGGCACCTTCACGCGCTCCACCAGCGCTCTGGCGCCGGCAATCGGCTGCAGATCAAGATCAAACAGGCGCGCCACTTCCGCGCGGTAGGCACTCTCCACCTCAGCCAGCGGCAGTGTCACCTGATGCTGTGCCGTCACATCGCGGATGATGTCGTAAAGCTTCACCCCTTTGTACTGTTCAAACATCTGCTGCAGCGAGAGTTCGATACCGTAACGGGCAAAGGTGTTGACGTAGGACTGCGTGCATATCACTTCGCTGTCGACCAGCGTGCCGTCGCAATCAAAAAAGATACATTCAACTGACATCGCGCCTCATCCTTTTAGTAAACAATAAGCTGTCACTCTAGCGCACTCAGCGCAGAAAGCGACCCCAGGCAACCGGTTGCGAAAAATCAGTGTCTTGCAGCGCTAAAGACTATAGGATACGCGGCGATAAATTTTTCATCGGAACAGCGAAATGAACGAGCAGGGCCTTTTGCAGCGTATTTTCAGGCTGCAGGAACACGGAACCACCGCGCGCACCGAAGTGATTGCCGGTTTCACTACTTTCCTGACGATGGTGTACATCGTCTTCGTTAACCCGCAGATTCTTGGTGCCGCAGGCATGGACACCCAGGCGGTGTTTGTTACCACCTGCGTGATTGCTGCGTTCGGCAGCATCCTGATGGGGCTGGTGGCCAATCTGCCGGTGGCGCTGGCACCGGCCATGGGCCTCAACGCCTTCTTTGCCTTTGTGGTGGTGGGCGCGATGGGCTACTCGTGGCAGGTTGGCATGGGCGCAATTTTCTGGGGCGCGCTGGGGCTGCTGATCCTGACGCTGCTGCGCGTACGCTACTGGATAATCGCCAATATTCCGCTCAGCCTGCGCGTGGGCATCACCGCCGGTATTGGTCTGTTCATCGCCATGATGGGGCTGAAAAACGCCGGCATTATTGTGCCCAACACGGACACCATCGTGACCGTCGGCAACCTGGCCTCGCACAACGTGCTACTCGGCGCGCTCGGCTTCTTTATCATTGCGATTCTGGCGTCGCGCAATATCCACGCGGCGGTGCTGGTTTCTATTGTAGTGACCACCGCGATCGGTCTGCTGCTGGGCGACGTGAAGTTTACCGGGCTGTTCGCCGCGCCGCCGGCCATCACCTCGGTGGTCGGCCAGGTCGATATCAAAGGCGCGTTCAACGTGAGCATGGCGGGCGTGATCTTCGCCTTCATGCTGGTCAATCTGTTTGACTCATCCGGTACGCTGATTGGCGTAACTGATAAAGCGGGCCTGACCGATGAGAAAGGTACTTTTCCGCGCATGAAACAGGCGCTGTACGTGGATAGCATCAGCTCCGTCACCGGTTCGCTGATCGGCACCTCTTCGGTGACGGCGTACATCGAAAGCTCATCCGGCGTGGCGATTGGTGGCCGTACCGGCCTGATGGCGGTAGTGACCGGCATCCTGTTCCTGCTGGTGATGTTCCTGTCGCCGCTGGCTGCCATGGTGCCCGCCTATGCGGCGGCCGGCGCGCTGATTTATGTCGGCGTACTGATGACGGCTTCGCTGGCGCGCGTGCGCTGGGACGATCTCACCGAAGCGGTGCCGGCGTTTGTCACGGCGGCGATGATGCCGTTCAGTTTCTCGATCACCGAAGGTATTGCGCTCGGTTTTATCTCTTACTGCGTGATGAAACTCGGTACCGGACGCTGGCGTGAAATCAGCCCGTGCGTGGTGGTGGTGGCGCTGCTGTTTGTGCTGAAAATCGCTTTTATCGACGCGCACTAAACGCAACAGGCCGCGGGTGCGGCCTGGTTATCCGGGATGCCTGACTTCCGGCTGACTGGCGACACGCTCGCCGGGCAGGCTGGTGAGGCGCAGGGTGCGCGGCCCGATGTTGGGTTTGCTCATCTCCACATCGCGCAGCGACTGCCACTGCTGCTGCGCATCAATCTCCCACAGCCGTAAGCGCTCAGTGCCGGGCGACAGCGCGCAGGACCATACCAGCGTCGGCTCGGCATCACACACTGCCTGAATATCGGGATAGACGCTGGAGCGCAGCCGACCCGCAGCCGGATGCAGCCGCAGCGCATCAATACCGCTATCTGCTTCGCCGGTCAGTTTGAGGATGCTCTGGCGCAGCGTCCAGATCTGCGTTACCGCTTCCATAAAATCCTGCTGGGCGTTAATCCACGCCTTTTCACCGGATGACAGCCCCTGCGTGAGGGCATCCTGCGCCTGACGGCTATGCGCCCGGACGATTTCCATATCCAGGCCAGCGCGCCCGCCTTCTTCCGCCAGCAGCACGCCGACCATGTTACCGGCATAGGAGATACTGAAGTCAGGCAGGTTAGGATCGGCAAAGCAGGGGCGACCGCTGCTGCTGGCGATCAGCGGCGGCAGGTCACGAATACCATAGACGCGCAGCATCAGCTGGGCCAGCAGCGCGCGTGCGGCAAGAAAGCGGCCGCGGCGCTTATCAGGCAGGTGCCCGGCGCTGGTCATCACATCCTGTGGAACCCGCATGGTATCTGGGGTGAGGGGCGGGTTAACCACCCAACGAACAAAATGACTAGCCATCTGTCGCTCCGTGAAAATGGTCGGATAATCATCAGGGCTATTGTAAGAATTTTCTCATGGGTTTGCATCCGGCTTACGCTGGATAGCCAGTAAATTCAGATAAGGACGAGGCGAATCTCATTGCCATGAGCTGCAATTGAATATGAGGCTTTTGCACATTGGTGTCGGATGGGGTGCCGAAGCGGCGGATGTGGTGTAGGATTTGGACAGGAAAGAGCTGCACAATGAAGTGCTTAAATTATTCACCTATCTGCCAATCGTGCGCATCGCAAACCATGCACGTCGGAGTTGTTATGTCTGTTACCTCTCTTGCTCGCCAGGAATCGATCTCGCTGGATGAATTTCGTCACGGCATGCGCCGTCTCACTGCCGGTGTCTCGCTGGTGACCACCTCATCCAGCGGAGAAAAGTTCGGGCTGATCGCCACCTCGGTCAGTTCGCTGGCAGCGGAACCGCCCAGCCTGCTGGTCTGCGTTAACCGCAGCGCATCAAGCCATGATGCCATTCTGCAGGCGGGCTACTTTGCCGTGAACGTTCTGCGCGAGCAGCACGATGACCTGTGCGCGCAGTTCAGCTCGCCGACGCGCCGCGCTGAGCGTTTCCAGAGCGGTGAATGGCAATCCCTGAATACGGGCGCGCCCGTGCTGGCTGATGCCCTGGTGAGCTTCGATTGTCAGCTGGAAAAAACGGTGGAGTGGAACACCCACAGCGTGCTGCTGGCGCGTATCGTGGGTATTGCGCTGCCGGGCGAAGCGACAGCGCCGATGGTCTACTTCAACAGCGGTTTTCACTCGCTGGGCTAAGTCATAGCGCAGCGCGTCGTGCGGCTGCGCGGCTTAACGCATCAGGCAAATTTGCTGGCTTCGTCAAAGCTCAGACGCGGCAGGCGCGGATGCAGCTTGCTGGCTTCGCCATAGCCGAGGTTGATCAGTAAGTTGACCTGCCAGTTATTTTCGCTGAAGAACGCGGCGTTAACTTTAGCCGGATCAAAACCGGACATCGGGCCGGCATCCAGTCCCAGCGAGCGGGCCGCCAGAATCAGATAGCCCGCCTGCAGGCTGCTGTTGCGAAACGCGGTCTCTTTGGCCAAATCCGGACTGCTGGTAAACCAGCTGCGTGCATCGCCATGCGGGAACAGTTTTGGCAGTGCTTCATAAAAGGTCGGATCCCACGCCACAATCACCGTCACCGGTGCCGCCATGGTCTTATCCACATTGCCTGAGGAGAGCGCCGGTTTCAGCTTCTCTTTACCTTCCTGAGACGTCACGAACACAAAGCGGCCCGGCGAGCAGTTGGCTGAGGTCGGCCCCAGCGCCGTCAGCGCATAGAGCTGCTTCAGCACCTCCTGCGAAATCGGTTTATCCTGCCAGTAGCTATGGGTGCGGGCTTCAGTAAACAGCGCGTTCAGCGCCACGCTGTCGAGCGGTGTACTCATGTTTCTCTCCTGTTCAGGCAACAACCTGCGCCTGATTTTTAGCATGAATAATGGATGTGGCCGCTGCGTTTACGCGGCGACCCTCAACCGTTATACGACAAAGGCGAAGGCGCGCCAAATAACAAAGATGTATGTTGGTAGCGATCCCGGTGCGCCTAAATGCGCACCCTGCAGCATCGCATGAATCCCCTGTAGGGGCGCCATTCATGGCGACCTGTGACGGTGACTATTTACCAATACAAAAGCTGGAGAAAATCCGGCCCAGCAGATCGTCGGAGGTGAACTCGCCGGTGATTTCGCTCAGCGCCTGCTGCGCCAGCCGTAGCTCTTCGGCCAGCAGTTCGCCCGCCCAGGCTCCCAGCAGCTGCTCTTTGCCCTGCTGTAAGTGAGTGGCTGCTAACTCCAGCGCCTGCAGATGGCGGCGACGCGCGAGGAAGCCGCCTTCCATATTGCTGGCGAAGCCCATGCTCTGTTTCAGGTGCTCGCGCAGCGTATCGACGCCAGCGCCGGTGCGCGCCGACAGGCGAATAAGTGAGTGGCCATTTACTTCTGTCAGGCCCAGCGTTTCACCGGTCATGTCCGCTTTATTACGTACCACGGTAATCGGCAACGCAGCCGGTAAGCGCGCTACGAAATCAGGCCAGATGGCGGCGGCTTCAGTGGCGTCAGTCGTGGTGCCATCCACCATGAACAGGACGCGATCCGCCTGCTCAATCTCCTGCCAGGCGCGTTCAATGCCGATACGTTCCACTTCGTCGCTGGCTTCACGCAAACCGGCGGTATCGATGATGTGCAGCGGCATGCCGTCGATGTGGATGTGCTCGCGCAGCACATCACGCGTGGTGCCGGCGATATCCGTCACAATCGCCGCTTCGCGTCCGGCCAGTGCGTTGAGCAGGCTCGATTTCCCGGCGTTGGGACGACCGGCAATCACCACCTTCATCCCTTCACGCAGCAGGCTGCCCTGACGCGCTTCGGCGCGCACGCCGTTGAGATCACCGATCACCGCATTCAGCTGCGCTTCGATTTTGCCGTCGGAAAGGAAGTCGATCTCCTCATCCGGAAAATCAATCGCTGCTTCCACATAGATGCGCAAGTGAGTAAGTGCTTCCACTAACGCATTAACGCGCAGTGAAAAGGCACCCTGCAGCGAGTTGACGGCGGAGCGGGCGGCCTGCTCGGAGCTGGCATCAATCAGATCGGCAATCGCTTCTGCCTGCGCCAGGTCGAGCTTGTCATTCAGAAAGGCGCGTTCCGAGAACTCGCCCGGCTGCGCAATACGCACATCTGGCAGCGCCACGATGCGCTTCAGCAGCAGATCGAGAATCACCGGGCCGCCGTGGCCCTGCAGCTCCAGCACATCTTCGCCGGTAAAGGAGTTCGGACCCGGGAACCACAGCGCGATGCCCTGATCCAGCACGCTGCCATCAGCATCGTTAAAGGGCAGATAGTCGGCGTAGCGTGGCTTCGGCAGCTTGCCCAGCACGGCTTGCGCCACCTCAGCGGCTTTGCCACCGGAAATACGCAGAATACCGACGCCACCACGGCCGGGAGGCGTCGCCTGGGCAACAATAGTGTCACTGTGGCTCATAAGTACCTTCTTCCAAAAAAAACAGGGCGGCATAAATGCCGCCCCTGGAGATGTTGCGTCCTGCTCAGCGTTGCCGGGCGTTACGCTTTCTTCTTGTCGCGGCTGTGTAAACCACGCTTTTCCAGCCCGCGATAAATCAGCTGCTGCTGGAGAATGGTTACCAGGTTGCTGACGATGTAGTACAGCACCAGACCTGACGGGAACCACAGGAAGAACACGGTAAAGATAACCGGCATGTAAGTCATGATCTTCTGCTGCATCGGATCGGTCACGGTGGTCGGTGACATCTTCTGAATGAAGAACATGGTGATACCCATGATGACCGGCAGAATGTAGTACGGGTCCTGCGCGGACAGGTCATGGATCCACAGTACAAACGGAGCATGACGCAGTTCAACGGAACCGGACAGCATGTAGTACAGCGCCAGGAAGATTGGCATCTGGATAACCAGTGGCAGACAGCCGCCCAGCGGGTTCACTTTCTCCGCCTTATACAGCGCCATCATCTCCTGGCTCTGCTTCTGCTTATCATCACCCAGACGCTCACGCATGGCCTGAATCTTCGGCTGCAGCATACGCATCTTGGCCATCGAGGTGTACTGCGCTTTGGTCAGCGGGTACATGATGCCACGCACGATGAAGGTGATAACGATAATGGAGAAGCCCCAGTTACCGATAAAGCTGTGCAGGAATTTCAGCAGCTTAAACAGCGGCTGAGAGATGAACCACAGCCAGCCGTAATCCACGGTCAGATCGAGGTGCGGCGCGATAGCGGCCATCTTGTCCTGGATTTCCGGACCCACCCACAGAGTGGCACCGAGATCCTGCTGCGCGCCGGCGGCGATGGTCACAGGCGCCGACTTATAGCCGATTGCCGCCACGCCGTTGCCGAGATTGCTGGTGTACAGCGTATTGTTACCCTGAGTGCGCGGCACCCATGCGGTCGCAAAGTACTGCTGCAGCATCGCCACCCAGCCGTTGCTGGTGGTGGTGTTCAGGTTCTCGTTATCAGCGATGGTATCGAATTTGTATTTTTCATACTTCGCATCGCTGGTCGAGTAAGCGGCACCACGGAAAGTGTGCAGCGCAAAGTTATTGCTGCCGGTATCGCGATGCTTCGGCAGATCGATCGTCTGCTTCAGCTGACCAAACATCGCCACTTCCAGCGGCTGCTGCGAGGCGTTATTGATGTTGTAGTCGACGTTAACCGCGAATTCGCCACGTTTGAACACGAAGGTTTTGGTGTAAACCACGCCGTTCTCACCGGTCCAGCTCAGCGGCACGCGCAGCTCGGTCTGGCCATCGGCCATCTCGAAGTGATCCTGGGAAGCGGTATACAGCGGACGTGCGCCGTTGTTCGGGTTATCCGGACCGTTACGGCCGGTTAAGCCGCTCTGCGCCTGATAAACGAAGGCCGGAGTGGTTTCCAGCAGCTGGAACGGTGCATCTGAACCCAGTTTGTCCGGGTAAGTCAGCAGCTGTGCCTGCTCGATATCACCGCCGCGGGTATTAATGTTGAGTGACAGGACATCAGTCTTAACGGTGATCGTTTTGCCCTGGCCGCTAGCCGGCACGCCGGAAGAGGCGGCATCACCCGCTGCGCTGCTTGTGTTCTGCGTGGTCTGGGTCTGCTGTGGCTGCGGAGCGTGGTCCGTCTGCCAGGCTTGCCAGATCATAAAAGACACGAACAGAAAAGCGATGAGAAAGAGATTGCGTTGCGAATCCATCGTTAATGTTCTCTGGTATCAAAGGTTTTTGGCGGCACCGGATCGTCGCCACCCGGGTTCAAAGGGTGGCATTTTAATACGCGTTTAATCGTCAACCAACTGCCTTTTAACATGCCGAAGCGGCGTACAGCTTCCACCCCATACTGCGAGCAGGTGGGATGGAACCGGCAATGAGGTCCCAGCAGTGGGCTGATGGCGCGTTGATAAACGCGTATCAGGGCGATCAGGAGCCGCGCGCCAGGCGACAGTGACGACGCCATAATTTCTCCAACGCTTCCGTCAGTGCACGGTTATCGAGGTCAGCAATCCCTTTTTTCGCCACGATGACAAAATCCATCGGCGGCAGCTCGTGTTGACGCAAACGAAAGCTTTCGCGGGTCAATCGCTTGATCCGGTTGCGTTCATGGGCGCGTTTCACGTGCTTCTTGGCGACGGTAAGACCGATGCGGGGATGCCCCAGCGAATTAAGGCGGCCGAGGATGGTGATTTGCGGCGTGCCAGCCCGAAGAGGTTGCTGGAAGACGAAAGTGAAATGAGCGGGAGTTAACAAACGTAACTCCCTGGGAAATGCGAGCTTAACCACGAGGGTTAGCTTTTATTACTTAGAAACGGTCAGACGAGCACGGCCTTTAGCACGACGACGTGCCAGAACCTGACGACCATTTTTAGTAGCCATACGAGCACGGAAGCCGTGAGAACGGTTGCGCTTCAGTACGGACGGTTGAAAAGTGCGTTTCATGGCGATTTCTACCTAAACTTGAAAAATTTCACTGGGTGACGCGTTTTCGGGCCAGTAAAACGACCGACGCCTCAATGTGTCTTTAATAAAGAGGCGGGATTGTAATAATTGTACAGTCCGGAGTCAATTTACTTCGCTGGGCGCGAGACCTGAAAACTCTGATACAGCCCGCTAATTCCGGGCATCAAAGCTTCACGCGCCAATGCCGGGTGGGGAATTATACGGGCTATAAAGGAAAGCGCAAGGATCGTCCAGGATCTTCTTGCGATCGCCGCGCCGATCGTAACGGCAAAAATGCGAGCGCGGCGGAAAATTTCTCGCTTTCAGCCTGATCCCCGCTCGCTTTTTCCGCAGACGGCGTAAACTGATGCATGCCTGGACACCCTGTGGATAAAATGGATCAAAACTGTGTAGAAAGGGAAGATCTCTGAGGCGCTTTGCGCTATGATCCGCCCTTCCGCTGACGATCCTCCTTGCGATCGCCGGGGATGACTACCGCGGATAGCGGTCGCAGGCGCTTTCTGACCGCCTGTGTCAAAAAAGACAGTTTCTATTATTAGCGCCTAAAATTCTTATCGATTTTGTACGAGTGGAGTCCGCCGTGTCACTTACGCTTTGGCAACAGTGTCTTGCCCGTTTGCAGGATGAGCTTCCTGCCACCGAATTCAGCATGTGGATTCGTCCGCTGCAGGCTGAATTGAACGACAATACGCTGGCCTTGTATGCACCAAATCGGTTTGTACTCGACTGGGTTCGGGATAAATATCTCAATAGTATCAATGGGCTGCTGAATGAATTCTGCGGTGCGAACGTGCCGCTGCTGCGTTTTGAGGTCGGTACGCGCCCGGTTGCGCCGGTGGCTGCTACGCAACCCGCCATGGCCAGCAGCGTCAGCGCGCCCGCACCGGCTGAGAATCGTCCGGCACCGGCACAGCCGCTGCGCCCGAGCTGGGATTCGGTTCCGGCACCGGCTGATGTGACCTACCGCTCGAACGTGAATAACCGCCACAACTTCGACAACTTCGTTGAGGGTAAGTCCAACCAGCTGGCGCGCGCGGCGGCACGTCAGGTGGCGGATAATCCTGGCGGCGCTTATAACCCGCTGTTCCTGTATGGCGGCACTGGCCTCGGCAAAACGCACCTGCTGCACGCGGTGGGCAATGGCATCATCGCGCGCAAGCCGAATGCCAAAGTGGTTTATATGCACTCTGAACGCTTCGTGCAGGATATGGTGAAAGCGCTGCAGAACAACGCCATCGAGGAGTTTAAGCGCTACTACCGTTCGGTGGACGCGCTGCTGATCGATGATATTCAGTTCTTTGCCAATAAAGAGCGCTCGCAGGAAGAGTTTTTCCACACCTTCAACGCGCTGCTGGAAGGTAATCAGCAGATCATCCTGACCTCGGATCGTTACCCGAAAGAGATCAACGGGGTGGAAGATCGTCTGAAATCACGCTTTGGCTGGGGATTAACCGTGGCGATCGAGCCGCCTGAGCTGGAGACGCGTGTCGCGATCCTGATGAAAAAGGCGGACGAAAACGACATCCGTCTGCCGGGCGAAGTGGCCTTCTTTATTGCCAAGCGTCTGCGCTCTAACGTGCGTGAGCTGGAAGGGGCACTTAATCGCGTGATTGCCAATGCCAACTTTACCGGGCGTGCCATTACCATCGATTTTGTGCGCGAAGCGCTGCGCGACCTGCTGGCACTGCAGGAAAAGCTGGTAACCATCGACAACATCCAGAAGACGGTGGCCGAGTACTACAAAATTAAAGTGGCGGATTTGCTGTCGAAGCGCCGTTCGCGCTCGGTGGCGCGTCCGCGTCAAATGGCGATGGCGATGGCCAAAGAGCTCACCAACCACAGCCTGCCGGAAATTGGCGATGCGTTTGGTGGCCGTGACCATACCACCGTGCTTCATGCCTGCCGTAAAATCGAGCAGCTGCGTGAAGAGAGCCACGACATCAAAGAAGATTTCTCTAACCTCATTCGAACATTATCTTCCTGACGCATATGAAATTTATTGTTGAACGTGAGCAGTTGCTGAAGCCGCTGCAACAGGTGAGTGGCCCGCTTGGCGGACGCCCGACGCTGCCGATCCTCGGAAATTTACTGCTGCAGGTGAATGAAGGCACGCTGCTGCTGACCGGTACCGATCTTGAGATGGAGATGGTGGCGCGCGTGGCGCTGACCCAGCCGCACGAACCGGGCGCGACGACCGTGCCGGCGCGTAAGTTTCTTGATATTTGCCGTGGGCTGCCTGAAGGCGCAGAGATCAGTCTGACGCTGGAAGGTGACCGCATGCTGGTGCGCTCCGGCCGCAGCCGCTTTTCGCTGTCGACGCTGCCAGCCAGCGACTTCCCGAATCTCGACGACTGGCAGAGCGAAGTGGAATTCACGTTGCCGCAGGCCACGCTCAAACGCCTGATTGAAGCCACGCAGTTCTCCATGGCGCATCAGGATGTGCGTTACTATCTCAACGGTATGCTGTTCGAGACCGAAGGCGAAGAGCTGCGCACCGTTGCTACTGACGGCCATCGCCTGGCAGTCTGTTCGATGCCTGTCGGACAGGCGCTGCCGAACCATTCGGTGATCGTACCGCGTAAAGGTGTGATTGAGCTGGTCCGTCTGCTGGACGGCGGTGAAACGCCGCTGCAGGTGCAGATTGGCAGCAGCAACATTCGCGCGCACGTCGGCGACTTCATCTTTACGTCGAAGCTGGTTGATGGCCGTTTCCCGGATTATCGCCGCGTGTTGCCGAAGAATCCTGACAAAGCGCTGGAAGCGGGCTGCGATCTGCTGAAACAGGCTTTTGCCCGCGCGGCAATCCTGTCGAACGAGAAGTTCCGCGGCGTTCGCATCTATATCACCGAAAATCAGCTGCGCATCACCGCCAATAACCCGGAGCAGGAAGAGGCGGAAGAGATGCTGGACGTGTCGTACAGCGGCACCGAGCTGGAGATTGGCTTTAACGTCAGCTACGTGCTGGATGTGCTGAACGCGCTGAAGTGCGAAAACGTGCGCCTGCTGCTGACCGATTCGGTTTCCAGCGTGCAGATTGAAGATGTAGCCAGTCCGGCTGCGGCCTACGTCGTTATGCCCATGCGTTTGTAATAGAAAATATCGGCCTGGCTTACTTGCCATTCTGGTCCCGGGCAGTGCTCGCCCCTGGTCACATACTTCAGTATGCTCCCAGGGCCTGCGCGCTGGCCGTGGCCAGACTGCCTGCGCCGCCAACGGCCTGGATTGTTAATGTTAGGCAACCCCCTCTGGCTGGATTGATTCATGGCTTTAACCCGCCTCCTGATTAAAGATTTTCGTAATATCGAGCAGGCCGATCTCACGCTGGCGCCGGGCTTTAATTTTCTCGTGGGCGCCAACGGCAGCGGTAAAACCAGCGTGCTGGAGGCGATTTATACGCTGGGTCACGGCCGTGCATTCCGCAGTTTGCAGGCCGGACGCGTAATTCGTCACGATCAGGACGCGTTTGTGTTGCACGGGCGGATTGAAGGCAGCGAGCGCGAGCTGGCGGTCGGCCTGAGTAAAAACCGCGCCGGCGACAGCAAAGTCCGCATCGACGGCAGCGACGGCCACAAAGTCGCCGAGCTGGCGCAGCTGCTGCCGATGCAGCTGATTACGCCAGAAGGGTTTACTTTGCTCAACGGTGGCCCCAAATACCGTAGAGCCTACATCGACTGGGGCTGCTTTCATGCTTATCCCGGTTTCTTTCTGGCCTGGAGCAATCTGCGTCGCCTGCTGAAACAGCGCAACGCGGCGCTGCGCCAGGTCGCGCGCTACAGCCAGATCCGGCCATGGGATCAGGAGCTGGTGCCGCTGGCAGAACAGATCAGCGCCTGGCGCGCTGAATACAGCGCAGCCATTGCCAGCGAAATCACCGCCACCTGCAGCCAGTTTTTACCGGAGTTTGCGCTGAGCTTCTCCTTCCAGCGCGGCTGGGACAAAGAGAGCGACTTCGGCGAGCTGCTGGAGCGCAACTTCGAGCGCGATCGTGCGCTCACCTACACCGCCAGCGGTCCGCACAAAGCCGATTTTCGGATTCGTGCTGAAGGCACGCCGGTGGAAGATTTACTCTCACGCGGTCAGTTAAAGCTGCTGATGTGTGCGTTGCGGTTAGCGCAGGGCGAGTACCTGACGCGCAGCAGCGGACGTCGCTGTTTATACCTGATTGACGACTTCGCCTCCGAGCTGGATGACACCCGTCGTCGCCTGCTGGCGGAACGCCTGAAAGCCACGCAGGCTCAGGTGTTTGTCAGCGCCATTGGTGTCGAGCATGTAATCGATATGAGTGACGAAAAGGGCAAGATGTTCCGCGTGGAACAGGGTAAAATAGCGGTTCAACCTGAAGATTAAATGAGCGAGAAACGTTGATGTCGAATTCTTATGACTCCTCAAGTATCAAAGTCCTGAAAGGGCTTGATGCGGTACGCAAACGCCCGGGTATGTACATCGGCGATACGGATGACGGCACCGGTCTGCATCACATGGTATTCGAGGTCGTGGATAACGCCATCGACGAAGCGCTCGCCGGCCACTGTAGTGATATCGTGGTCACCATCCATGCCGACAACTCTGTCTCCGTACAGGATGACGGCCGTGGTATTCCGACCGGTATCCACCCGGAAGAGGGCGTCTCTGCTGCCGAAGTGATCATGACCGTACTGCATGCCGGCGGTAAGTTTGATGACAACTCTTATAAAGTTTCCGGCGGTCTGCACGGCGTCGGCGTATCGGTGGTGAACGCCCTGTCGCAGAAGCTGGAACTGACCATTCGTCGCGACGGCAAAGTGCATCAGCAAACCTACGTGCACGGTGTGCCGCAGGCGCCGCTGGCGGTGACCGGCGATACCGACGCCACCGGTACGCGCGTGCGTTTCTGGCCGAGCCACGATACGTTCACCAACGTCACCGATTTTGAATATGAAATCCTGGCGAAGCGACTGCGCGAGCTGTCATTCCTTAACTCCGGCGTGTCGATTCGCCTGGAAGACAAGCGCGACGATAAAAACGACCATTACCACTACGAAGGTGGTATCAAAGCGTTCGTAGAATATCTCAACCGCAACAAGAACCCGATTCACCCGAATGTGTTCTACTTCTCCACCGAAAAAGACGGTATCGGCGTTGAAGTTGCACTGCAGTGGAACGACGGTTTCCAGGAAAACATCTACTGCTTTACCAACAATATTCCACAGCGCGACGGCGGAACGCACCTTGCCGGTTTCCGCGCGGCGATGACGCGTACGCTCAACGCCTACATGGATAAAGAAGGTTACAGCAAAAAAGCCAAAGTCAGCGCTACCGGTGACGACGCGCGTGAAGGCCTGGTGGCAGTGGTTTCGGTGAAAGTGCCGGATCCGAAATTCTCCTCTCAGACCAAAGACAAGCTGGTCTCTTCCGAGGTGAAATCGGCGGTGGAACAGCAGATGAACGAACTGCTGAGCGAATACCTGCTGGAAAATCCGTCTGACGCCAAAATCGTGGTCGGCAAAATTATCGATGCCGCGCGTGCGCGTGAAGCCGCACGTCGTGCACGTGAAATGACCCGCCGTAAAGGCGCGCTGGACCTGGCGGGCCTGCCGGGCAAGCTGGCGGACTGTCAGGAGCGCGATCCGGCGCTGTCTGAAATCTACCTGGTGGAGGGTGACTCTGCAGGCGGTTCCGCCAAGCAGGGACGTAACCGTAAGAACCAGGCGATTCTGCCGCTGAAAGGTAAAATCCTTAACGTGGAGAAAGCGCGTTTCGACAAAATGCTCTCTTCACAGGAAGTCGCCACGCTGATCACCGCGCTGGGCTGCGGTATCGGCCGCGATGAGTACAACCCGGACAAGTTGCGCTATCACAGCATCATCATCATGACCGATGCGGACGTCGATGGTTCGCACATCCGTACGCTGCTGCTGACCTTCTTCTATCGCCAGATGCCGGAAATCATCGAGCGTGGCCACGTCTACATCGCGCAGCCACCGCTGTACAAGGTGAAGAAGGGCAAGCAGGAGCAGTACATTAAAGATGACGACGCGATGGATCAGTATCAGATTGCCATCGCGCTGGACGGCGCAACGCTGCACACCAACGCCAGCGCACCGGCGCTGGGCGGCGAGCCGCTGGAAAGCCTGGTGGCGGAATACAACAGCACCCAGAAGATGATCAAGCGTATGGAGCGCCGCTTCCCGTCTGCGCTGCTGCGCGCGCTGGTTTATCATCCAACCCTGAGCGATCTCAGCGATCAGGCTGCAGTGACCGCATGGCTGGAGAGCCTGGTGGCTTACCTGAACGAGCGCGAAGCGCATGGCAGCAGCTATGTGGCACAGGTGCGGGAAAACCGCGAACAGCAGCGCTTTGAGCCGGTGCTGCGCGTGCGTACTCACGGCGTTGATACCGATTATCCGCTGGACAGCGAGTTCATTGACGGCGCGGAATACCGCAAAATCTGTGCACTCGGCGCGCACCTGCGTGGTTTGATTGAAGAGGATGCCTATATCGAGCGCGGCGAGCGCCGTCAGCCGGTTGCCAGCTTCGAGCAGGCAATTGACTGGCTGGTGAAAGAGTCGCGCCGCGGTCTGTCAGTGCAGCGCTATAAAGGTCTGGGCGAGATGAACCCGGATCAGCTGTGGGAAACCACCATGGATCCGGACAGCCGCCGCATGCTGCGCGTCACCATCAAAGACGCCATCGCCGCCGACCAGCTGTTCACCACGCTGATGGGCGATGCGGTTGAACCGCGCCGCGCCTTCATCGAAGAGAACGCGCTGAAAGCCGCCAACATCGATATCTGATATCGCAAAACCCTTCCCAAACGGGAAGGGTTTTTTGTTTTATTAAACGCGCAGAATTCTTCCACCCGAGCCGTCCGGCATTTCAATCAGCAGGCTTAGCTTGCCGCCCATCGCTTCAATGTAGCGCTTAATGGTGATCAGACGCTGATCGGCGCCGCCCTGCTCAATTTGCGTGATACGCGGCTGCTTAACGCCCATCGCTTCCGCAACGGTTCTCTGCGATAACGCTAACTCTTCCCGCAGCAGTTGCAGGCCGGTTTCGAGAATCAGCTCATCTGCCATCAGCTGAATGTCAGCTTGCTCAGCTTCAGTAAACTCACTCTCGATAAATTTTTGTAAGTCGTTCATGAATGATTTTCCTCTGCGTTATTGAGGTAAGCCGTGAACAATTGATCTGCAAGGCATATCATCCGCGCATAAAATTGTTTGTCTCCGGATTTATTGCCAGCACACAAAATGACCGCTTTGCGTTGCGTGTCGAATGCGTATAGCGCCCGAATTGGCTGACCAGCGTACTGTATTCTCAGTTCTTTCATGTTGTGGAAGCGTGATCCGTTAACCGTATCGGCATAGGGCCGTGGCAGCAACGGGCCATAATGCTGCAGGTTTAACAGGGCCGCAGCGATGCGTTTTTTCAGTTTGTTGTCCTGTGCCCGCAACCATTCCCGGAAGGTGTCGGTAAAAATGATTTCCCACATAACGCAATCTCCATATAAGTGATTGCTTATAGTAATTTATAAGCAATCACTTATATGATCAAGCGAATCAGCAGAAGTAAAACACCAAATGCTCAAACTGGATAATGCTGCACAAAGCATGACAGGCGTTACCTGCCGATTAACTGGTCAATGTGAGCTGAATCGCGCTAGCATTAAAGCCAGACCCTGAATTAACCGAGGACGTTATGGCGATAAAACTGATTGCGATCGATATGGACGGCACGCTGCTGAATCCGCAGCACGAAATCACGGCGGGCGTCAAAGCGGCGATTGGCCGGGCGCGGGATAAAGGTGTGTCGATCGTGCTGGCCACCGGACGCCCGTTTGTTGGTGTGGAGCGCTACCTGATGGAGCTGGATCTGCGTCAGCCGGGGCAGTATTGCATCAGCAACAACGGCGCACTGGCGCACAGCGCGGACAGCGGTGAGGTGGTGGCCGAGAAGACGCTTGGCTTTGATGACTATCTCTACCTGGAGCAGCTGGCGCGCGACCTTGGGGTACATTTTCAGGCGTTCGACAAATCCTTCCTCTACACGCCAAATAAAGACATCAGCGAATACACCATCCACGAAGCCAGCCTGACCGGCATTCCGGTGCGCTATCGCGCCGTAGAAGAGATGGACCCGGCGACGCGCTTCCCGAAACTGATGATGATCGACAAACCGGAGCTGCTGGATAAAGCCATCGCCGCCTTACCAGCGCGCGCCCGCGACAGTTATACCATTCTGAAAAGTGCACCTTACTATCTCGAAATCCTTAATCCGCTGGTCAACAAAGGCTACGGCGTAAAAATGCTGGCGGAGAAACTCGGCCTGCAGCCGTCAGAAGTGATGGCGATTGGCGATCAGGAAAACGATCTGGCGATGATTGAATACGCCGGCACCGGCGTGGCGATGGGCAATGCGATTGATTCCGTGAAGCAGATTGCGCAGTTCGTGACGAAGACCAATATGGAAGATGGTGTCGCGCACGCCATTGAAGAGCTAGTGCTGTAACCCTCCTCTGATGCGGGCGGCGTTCTGCTGCCCGTCACTTCTCTGCTGAATTTTTTGCTGCCAGCATGCCGGTGGGTTGTCTGTTTTGTGATCCATATTGTAGTACAAACAATACATATGGTACTACAATCTCCGCTACAGGATGCGTCAGGGATTGGGCTTTGCACTACGAAAGCAGTAATCTGATTTCTCACGCCTTTCATGGAATCGAACACGATGACGCAGGAACCACTGAGTAAAACAGAGCGCATCATCCAGACGCTGGGTGAAGAGATTGTTGCGGGAAAATATGTGCCGGGCGCCGCGCTGCCGGCGGAAGCGGAGCTGTGCGAGCGATTTTCAACCTCGCGCAACATTATCCGCGAAGTGTATCGCTCCCTGATGGCTAAACGCCTGATGGAGATGAAGCGCTATCGCGGCGCGTTTGTCACCTCACGTAACCAGTGGAACTATCTCGACAGCGATGTACTGCAGTGGGCGCTGGCGCACGATCACGATCCGCGCCTGATTGCGGCCATGAACGAGGTACGCGTGCTGGTGGAGCCGCAGATTGCGCGCTGGTCGGCCGAGCGGGCAACGTCGACCGATCTGGCGGCGATTGAACTGGCCTACAACGAGATGGTGGCCAACCACCTCAACCGTGATGCCTTTAACGACGCAGATATCCGCTATCACGAAGCGGTGATGGCCTCGGTGCATAACCCGGTGCTGCAGCAGCTCAATGTGGCGATCAGCCAGCTGCAAAAAGCGGTGTTTGCGCAAACCTACATGGCGGACTCCGGCAATATGCCGCGCACGTTAGCCGAACATAAAGCGCTGTTCGATGCCATTCGCCACCAGGATGGCGATGCGGCGGAACAGGCGGCGAAGGCGATGATTGCCAGCTCAACCGCCCGACTCAAGGAGATTTTGTGACGCGTTATATCGCCATTGACTGGGGCTCCACCAACCTGCGCGCCTGGTATTACCGCGCCGGTGAATGCGTCGATGAGCGCCGTTCGGAAGCGGGCGTGACGCGCCTCGGCGACCGCACGCCTGCTCAGGTGTTTGCCACCATTACCGACGGCTGGCCGGTGGCCGAAGTCCCGGTGATCATGGCCGGCATGGTGGGCAGCAACGCTGGCTGGCTGGCAGTGCCTTATCTCGCCTGCCCGGTGGCGCTCAATGCATTAAGCGATCGCCTGACCTGCGTGGAAGGAAAAGCGTGGATTGTGCCGGGACTGAGCGTCGAACGTGACGACAACTACAACGTAATGCGCGGTGAAGAAACCCAGCTGCTCGGCGCGGTCACGCTGCAGCCCGCGCCGCTGTATGTCATGCCGGGCACGCACGCCAAGTGGGTGCAGATGGAACAGGATCGCGTCATCGATTTCCGCACCGTGATGACCGGCGAGCTGCACCATTTACTGCTGAAGCAGTCGCTGATTGGCGCCGGTTTACCCGCGCAGGAAGCCAGTCCGGACGCGTTCCGTGACGGTTTGCAGATTGGCAGCCACGACCGCTCAATTCTGGCGCGCCTGTTTGAAGTGCGTGCCGCCCACGTGCTCGGCGCGCGCGATCGTCGCCATATCAGTGATTTTCTCTCTGGCCTGTTAATCGGCCATGAAGTGGCGCAGATGACGCAGCAGTTAACGTATAGTCGCCAGCCGATTGTCATTATCGCCGGCAGCGCGCTGGCACAGCGTTATCAGCAGGCGCTGGCCTTTATCGGAACAGATTCAGTCACGCTGGAGGGCGATCGCGCTTTCCAGCACGGAATAAGGAGTATTGCGCATGTCCTGGCCCACTAAACTTCCGCTGATCGCCATTCTTCGTGGCATCACGCCGGATGAAGCTGAAGCGCACGTCGCGGCGTTAATCGACGCCGGCTTCGATGCGATTGAAATTCCGCTCAACTCGCCAGAGTGGGCGAAAAGTATCGGCGCGATGGTGCAAACCTTCGGCGATAAAGCGCTGATCGGTGCCGGCACCGTGCTGCAGGCGACGCAGGTCGATCAGCTGGCGGCGCTCAACAGCAAGCTGGTGGTGACGCCCAATACCGATGCTGCGGTGATTCGCCAGGCCGTGGCGCACGGCATGCTGGTAGCCGCAGGCTGTGCCACCGCCAGCGAGGCCTTTACCGCGCTGCAGGCTGGGGCGCAGGCGCTGAAAATTTTCCCGTCGTCGGCGTTTGGTCCGGGCTACATCAAAGCGCTGAAAGCGGTGCTGCCGCCGGAGGTGCCGGTCTTTGCCGTGGGCGGCGTCACGCCGGAAAACCTGCATGAATTTATCGCCGCCGGTTGCGTCGGGGCTGGCCTGGGCAGCGATCTCTATCGCGCCGGCCAGCCGCTGTCGCGCACCGTGGAGAAGGCCCGCGCATTTATTGCTGCCTATAAGGACGCTGTACGATGAAAATTACGAAACTGACCACTTATCGCCTGCCGCCGCGCTGGATGTTCCTGAAAATCGAAACCGACGAAGGCATCATCGGCTGGGGCGAGCCGGTGATTGAAGGGCGCGCGCGCAGCGTCGAAGCGGCGGTGCATGAGCTGTCGGAATATCTGATTGGGCAGGATCCGGCGCGGATTAATGATCTGTGGCAGGTGATGTATCGCGGCGGTTTTTACCGCGGCGGCCCGATTTTAATGAGCGCCATTGCCGGTATCGATCAGGCGCTGTGGGATATTAAAGGCAAAGCGCTGGGCGTGCCGGTGTATCAGCTGCTGGGCGGTCTGGTGCGTGACAGCATCAAAGCCTATAGCTGGGTAGGCGGCGATCGTCCGGCTGAAGTGATTGATGGCATTAAGAAATTACGTGGTATCGGCTTTGACACCTTCAAACTCAACGGCTGCGAAGAGATGGGCATCATCGACAATTCTCGTCAGGTCGATACCGCTGTTAACACCGTAGCGCAGATCCGCGAAGCCTTTGGCAATGACATTGAGTTTGGCCTCGATTTCCACGGTCGCGTCAGCGCGCCGATGGCCAAAGTGCTGATCAAAGAGCTGGAGCCGTATCGTCCGCTGTTTATTGAAGAACCGGTGCTGGCCGAGCAGGCAGAATACTATCCGCGCCTGGCGGCGCAGACGCACCTGCCGATTGCCGCAGGCGAACGCATGTTCTCCCGCTTCGAGTTCAAGCGCGTGCTGGAAGCCGGTGGGCTGGCGATTCTGCAGCCGGATCTGTCGCACGCTGGCGGCATCACCGAATGCTACAAAATCGCGGCGATGGCCGAGTCCTACGACGTGGCGCTGGCGCCGCACTGTCCGCTGGGGCCGATTGCGCTGGCTGCCTGTCTGCATGTCGACTTCGTGTCGCGTAACGCGGTGTTCCAGGAGCAGAGCATGGGCATTCACTATAATCAGGGCGCTGAACTGCTCGATTACGTGATCAATAAAGATGATTTTAAAATGGATGACGGCCATTTCTATCCATTAAATAAACCCGGCCTCGGTGTGGAAATTAATGAAGAGCTGGTGATTGCGCGCAGTAAAAATGCGCCAGACTGGCGTAATCCATTATGGCGCTTTCCGGATGGATCGGTAGCCGAGTGGTAAGAACCGTGGTATTCCACCCGGTCGCTGCGTTTACCGCTTTATAACAGCGCCTATTATCAGGCGATTAATAAATCTGACTATTTAAACCATGTGCGAAATATATAAGGCACAGGGCAGCGCTCAACCTGTTTTCACCGCACTGCCAGTTTGCCGCTGCTGCGGCTTTTATCTTCGATAACCTTACCCTGCGTTGGCTGCGGCGTGTTTCGGCACGTCCGCCAGCTGACATCTGACGGAGAAACACCATGGATCTCTCTGCTGTTCAGGCGAAACCTACGCGTCGCCGTTATATTACGCTGCTGATGATTTTTATTACGGTGGTCATTTGTTATGTCGATCGCGCTAATTTAGCCGTGGCCTCGGCGCATATTCAGCAGGAATTTGGCATCAGCAAAGCAGAAATGGGATATGTGTTCTCTGCTTTTGCCTGGTTATATACGCTGTGCCAGATTCCCGGCGGCTGGTTTCTCGATCGCGTAGGTTCACGCCTGACCTATTTTATCGCTATTCTCGGCTGGTCGGTGGCGACATTATTGCAGGGATTCGCCAGCGGCTTATTATCGCTGATAGGTCTGCGCGCCATTACCGGTATTTTTGAAGCGCCGGCTTTCCCGACCAATAATCGCCTGGTTACCAGCTGGTTCCCGGAACAGGAGCGCGCTTCGGCCGTCGGTTTTTACACCTCCGGTCAGTTTGTTGGCCTGGCGTTTCTCACACCGCTGCTGATCTGGATTCAGGAACTGCTGAGCTGGCACTGGGTGTTTATCATCACCGGCGGGATTGGCATTATCTGGTCGCTGGTGTGGATGAAGGTTTATCAGGCGCCGAGCCAGAGCAAAGGCATCAATCAGGCCGAGCTGGATTACATTCGTGCCGGTGGCGCGATGGTCGACGGCGATGCACCCGGCGAGAAGAAAGCACGCGTTAAACTCACCGCGGCCGACTGGAAACTGGTGTTTCATCGCAAGCTGTGCGGCGTGTATCTCGGCCAGTTCGCGGTGACCTCAACGCTGTGGTTTTTCCTTACCTGGTTCCCCAACTACCTGACGCAGGAGAAACATATTGCCGCGCTGACGGCCGGCTTTATGACAACCGTGCCGTTTCTCGCCGCCTTTGTTGGCGTGATCCTCTCCGGGATGGTGGCCGATCGTCTGGTGCGCAGCGGCCGCTCGCTCGGCTTTGCCCGCAAGACGCCGATCATCTGCGGCCTGCTGATCTCCACCTGCATTATGGGCGCAAACTACACCAACGATCCGCTGTGGATTATGGTGCTGATGGCGCTGGCCTTTTTCGGTAACGGGTTCGCGTCCATCACCTGGTCGCTGGTCTCGTCGCTGGCGCCGGTACGCCTGATCGGCCTGACCGGCGGCATGTTTAACTTTATCGGCGGCCTCGGTGGCATCACGGTACCGCTGGTGGTGGGGTATCTGGCGCAGGATTACGGCTTTGCGCCCGCGCTGGTGTACATCTCCGCCGTTGCGCTGATTGGCGCGCTCTCTTACATCCTGCTGGTGGGGGATGTGCAGCGCGTGGGCTAAGCTTCCGGGTGCGCATGCCTGCGCACCCGCATTAGCTGCTCAGCTTTTGCTTAACTGAACGGCATCACGTAATTTGTCCGGCAACGGTTACATCTGAGGTTGCCCCATGTCAGAAAAACAACTCACCTTTACTCAGCGCCATCATCAGCTGACCAATATCAACGTCTGGACCGCCGACAGCCAGTGGCTGGCATTTGATGTGCGGCCGTCCGGCGCCTCGTTTACCAGCCTGACCATTGAGCGCGTCAACGTGCACAGCGACGCGGTCGAGGTGCTGTATCAGGCGCGCGAGGGCGCGCACGTCGGCGTGGTGACCGTGAGTCCGGATCTGCCGCCGCGCTATGTCTGTATTCATGGGCCGGAGCATCCCGATGCGCACTGGCATTATGACTTTCATCACCGGCGCGGCGTGATTGTTCAGCAGGGCATCGCAGAGAACCTCGACGCCTGCGATATCACCGCGCCCTATACGCCGGGTGCGCTGCGTGGTGGCTCGCACGTGCATGTGTTCAGTCCGGATGGCTCGCGGCTGAGCTTTACCTATAACGATCACGTAATGCATGAGCGCGATGTGCGTGAAGATCTGCGCAACGTCGGCGTGGCGGTGCCGCTGCATCCGGTGTGTCCGCCAAAACAGCATCCGCGCGAATATGACGGCAGCCACTACTGCGTGCTGGTGAGCCACACCCGGCGCGATCCACAACCGGGCAGCGATCAGATTGACCGCGCTTATGAAGAGTGCTGGATTGGCGCGCGCGGCTACCAGAAAGCGGACGGCAGCTGGCAGCGCTGGGCCATCGCCTTTATCGGCGATACGCGCAATGCCAGTGGTGAGAAGGTGCCGGAAGTGTTTGTGGTCGATCTGCCTGAGGCGCTGGCGGACTATGCCAGAGCCGGCAATGCACCGCTGCAGGGCACGGCAGAGCAGCTGCCGGCACCGCCGGCTGGCGTGCAGCAGCGGCGCATCACGCACGGTAAAGGGCTGGCGCTGCAGCCGCGCCACTGGTTGCGCGCTGCGCCGGATGGCAGCGCAATCGCCTTTTTGCAGGCTGACGAGCAGGGCATTGTGCAGCTGTGGACAGTCTCACCCAACGGTGGCGCGGCGCGTCAGATCACCTCACTGCGCAGCAGCATTCAGTCTGCTTTCAGCTGGCAGCCGGACGGCGCAGCCATCGCCTTTATCTGTGATAACAGCGTGATGCGTTGTGAGATAGCCAGCGGACAGTGTACGCGCCTTACCGCGCGCAGCGCGCAACCGCCGGGCGGCGACGCGGTGGTGTGGTCGCCGGACGGGAAGCAGATCGCCTACATGCGCGAGGTTGACGGCTGGCGACAGCTGTTCTGCGTCAGTGCGATTCCGCCGGCATAGCCGCCGCGGTGGCCAGGCTGGCCTGGGTGCCAGCCATCTTCTCGCTCTGCAGCACGCGTTCGCGCGGCGAATCTTTGGTTTTATCGTCGTCGGCGCGGAAGTAATCCCACGGCAGCAGCAGCGTATCCATCACCGCCGAGAAGGGCAGATCGATCAGCGCCAGCGGTTTAATCGCCCAGCTGGTATTGTCATCGGTCAGCATCTCTGCGCTGGCGCGCGTGCCGGGGTAGTAACCCTGGCTGGCACCGGTATGCGACATCACGCTGGAGCAGCCTGATGTGGCACAGGCGCAGCAGACCAGCAGGCCGGTGAGCGGAAAGCGTTTCATCATTTTCATCATCATCATCCCTACAGTCATGGCATGGCCCTGGCTGGAGTGTGTCACCTGACATCCGCATAACTCTGTGGTTATGTCCTTCCCGTCAGGCGAAGCGTCCCCTGAGTGTATGCCATATCGTCAGAATTGCTGCAAAAAAAAGCGCATTGCCCCTTGAAAGCGACCTGAGCGCACCCATCTTTAAGCTACGGTCACGACGCGGTCGCCGACAGGGACACCGACGGGCCGGACAACCTGTCCATGGTGGAAGGTTGCCAAAACTTGCTGATTATCAGGAGTCTTATTATGCGTAACTTTGATCTCTCTCCGCTTTATCGTTCTGCTATTGGTTTCGACCGTCTGTTTAACCTGCTTGAGTCCAACCAAAACCAGGCTAACGGCGGCTACCCTCCGTACAACGTCGAGCTGGTAGACGAAAACCACTATCGCATCACCATTGCCGTCGCCGGCTTTGCGCAGAGCGAACTGGATATCACCGCCCATGACAACATGCTGGTGGTGCGCGGCGCCCACCCTGAAGAGCAGCAGGAACGTAAATACCTGTACCAGGGCATCGCAGAACGTAACTTCGAACGCAAATTCCAGCTGGCCGATCACATCGTGGTGCGCGATGCGCGTCTCGAACTGGGCCTGCTGAGTATCGATCTGGAACGTATCGTCCCGGAAGAGGCGAAACCACGCCGGATTGAAATCCTGAAATAAGGCTAACGAAGTAAAGAAAAACGCCGCTGCAACGCGGCGTTTTTTTATGGCTGCATCATCAGGTACGTACCAGCAGGCGCTGGCTCACCATACCGCCAAACACATTCACCAGCAGCCCGAGAATGATCACCGACGCGCCGAGAATCTCCTGTGCCGACAGAGTTTCACCGAGGATCAGCGCGGCGCTGAGAATGCCGACCACCGGCACCAGCAGCGACAGCGGCGCCACGCGCCAGGTTTCGTAGCGGCTGAGCAGATTGCCCCAGATGGCGTAGCCAATGATGGTGGCGAAAAACGCCAGATAGAGCAGCGCCAGCACCGTCTGCAGTGAAATATCCAGCAGGCTGGTGACAATGGCGGATTCGCCCTCGAACCACCACGAACAGGCAAAGAACGGTGCAATCGGCACCAGCGCGCTCCACACCACCAGCGACATCACCGGCACCTTGCGGTTGCGCAGGATAATCTTGTTAGTGATATTGCCCAGCCCCCACGACAGCGCCGCCGCCAGCGTCAGCATCATGGTGGTCAGCGTGATGCCCGCGGTTGTCTGGCCCTCCATACCGGCGGTTGCCAGCATAAACATGCCGAGCGTGGCGACCAGAATGCCGGCGATGTGGTTCCAGCGCAGCTTCTCGGCCAGCAGCAGTGCGCCGAGCAGCAGGGTGAAAAATGCCTGTGCCTGCAGCACCAGCGAAGCCAGCCCGGCTGGCATGCCAAGCTTGATGGCGAGGAACAGAAACGCGAACTGACCAAAGCTGATGGTCATGCCATACACCACCAGCCAGCGCAGCGGAATTGCCGGACGACGCACGAAAAAGATCGCCGGAAACGCCACCAGCGTAAAACGCAGTCCCGCCAGCAAAAAGGGCGGCATGCCCTGCAAACCCAGCTTAATCACCACAAAATTTACGCCCCACGCCACCACGACGCACAGGGCTAACAACATATCTTTCACGGACATACGCATTCCTCAGCGCGGCAATCAGGCGGTTGCCGTCACCGGTGTGGCGATCTCTGCACCGCAGTCGTCGCCGATCAGTCGAAAATAATCATCCACATCCAACGCTACCGAGCGGTCCAGCGCACCGGCGTTAAACCACAGCGTCCCGACATCACGCAGCCGCGCATCCACGCGCAGCGCCAGTCGGTCATCAAAACTAAACGGCGGCACCGCGCCCATCACGCACTGCGTCAGCGCTTGTGCCTGCTCAGGGGTGGCAAACGTCGACTTCTTACCGCCAATGGCACGTGCGGCGTGCTTGAAGTTGATTTTGCAGTCGCCGGGTACGATCGCCAGCAGATAGCGCGGCGCTGCGCCGTCCGGCATGGTGACTTCCAGCACCATCGCTTTGGCCGCCTGCTGGAGATCGTTTCCGCGGATGGCGCTGATCACCTCGGTCTGGCCGACGGCCTCATGCTCCACCACGCGGTAGCGGGCCTGCTGCGCATCCAGCAGCGCGATCACTTTGTCATAGGTTGTCATACTGTCTTCCTCGTCTAAGGCCGGGATTAACTCCAGGCAATGGCGTGCTTCATTTTTTTGTCGGTCAGGCCAAAGAAAAAGCCCATGGTGATGCGCGTGTCGCCCTCAACGCGATCGATTTCATGATAAAACGCGGGATTAAACAGATAGATATCGCCACTGCGCGGCGCGAATTCGCAAGTCTCGCTGCCGGCGATGACGCCGCTCTGGTAGCCCAGCTCGCCCGGCGTTTTAAAGCGCTCGTCTTCCGGCTGCCATTTCTTATTGAAGATGCGCAGCGCGCCGCCGGCGTTGCACTCCTGCAGGCACACGACGCAGCTCAGCTGATGCAGAATGTGCGTCACCGCCAGACCGCTGCCAGCGGCATCGCGCACGATGTTGTCGTTATGCAGCGGATTAGCGACGCCGTCAGCGTGGAAACGCACAATCGAGCCGGCGTAATCACCCAGTGCCGGTTCGGTGGCGGTTTGCAGACTCTCAAGGCGCAGCGCATGCTGCACCCAGTGGTAAATCTGCGCGCGCAGGGCGTGCAGCGAGGCCGGCAGCGCCGGCTGGATGTCGCGCAGTTCGGTGAAATAGTTTTCCGGCGCGGCGGTGTGCTTCGCCAGATACGGGCCGAGCGTGGTCAGCGCGCCATTTGGATAGTGAGAAACCCGTACCTGCTCGCGGCACTGCTGGAGATCAGCCACCACCGCGGTGCGCACCTCTGGCGTGAGGAAATTGCGCAGCACCAGCAGCGGCACGCGCGCGGTGACGATGTCATCCAGCCAGGTGCTTTCGACGAACATGTTGGGGTTAATGACGCGAATCTGATTGAAAATGGCCATGGGTTCACTCTCCAAATGGAATTTCATGAAGTTCATGGTTGCTCATACGGTGCCATGCTGACGCCGTGCCCAGTGTTGAAACAGGTTCAGAGGAGATAAAGGTGCTGTTGTTCTGCTGACAACGATGCAGGGTGAAATAGTCGGGGTAAGGCGTGTCATCAGGATGCCATTGCCACGCCCAGGCCTTCTCGCGGGTGACGAAAATGGCGTTTGCCGCGCTGCCACCCGGCGCCACCCGGGCCATTTTTTCGCGCAGGTAGTCGCGGGTGAAATCGGCGGGCGTGACGCGGTCGACGATATATTCCAGATATTCAGCGGAATCAAAGCGCGACTGCGCCATGCCCAGCTGCGCATAGACGGTCGGCAAAAAGCCGTTGTGCATCATGTACCACTGGGTGCCGCCGCTGGTGCGCCGCAGCGGATGGGAGAACGCAATGCCCTGGTTTTTGCTGAGCGTGGCGTGACGCACGTGCACCGCCAGAAAGCGGCTGTGCTGCATGCGCGTGACGTCAATGCCAGGTAGTGCTTCGGCAAAGGTGCCGGTGCCATGCAGCGTACGGATCTGACCGTGCTCCAGCCACAGACAGCCCCAGCCGTTGGGATGTTGTTTAATCGGGCCATCGTGCGCGGCGGTTTCACCGCAGCTCATGGCGCGTGCGGCGTCCAGTACCGCAGCGGCGTCAAACTGGCCGTGTGCCAGAATCATTCTGCACATAGTAAATCTCTCCGTGAGGTCAAAGCGGGAACAGCAAGAAGGGCGTGAAACACCGCCAGAATTTCGTCGCGGCTGGCGGCAGGCAGACGCAGCGTAGCGAGAATCCCGGCGTGGCGCGTCAGATCGGCGTACAGCGATGAGCGCGGCGAGACCTCCAGCGCCGGTAAGTTGAGCGGCGGTAACAGCTGGCCGCGCTGGTGCTCGGCAATCCAGCGCCCGGCGGCGTCATACTGCAGCCGCTGGCGCAACCGCAGCCGGCCGACGGCCTGTGACGGTGAAGCGAAGTGCAGTTCAGGCAGGCCGCGTCCGGCTTCAACCTGAAAGGCCACCTCGGCCCAGTTGATGCCGGTGACCTCTTCCACCAGGTTCACCACACCCATGCCGGACAGGCGAAAGCCCATTTCGAGAAAGTGCGGCTCGCCGTTTACCATAATGAAATCAATGTGGAAAGCGCCGCGCCGGTAGCCGAAGGTTTCACAGCAGAAACTCATCAGGCTGGTGAAGGCGGCGGGCAGCTGCTGCGCCGCCATCGCCACATGGCCGGATTCGTAAAAGCTGATACAGCCGTCGGCCTCGGTATGCTGCTCAATCACCTTCTGGCAGCAGGTCAGCGCCACCGCGTGTCCATTCTCCACCACGCCCTGCAGCGAATATTCGTCGCCGGCCAGCCAGCTTTCGACGATAAAGCCGGTAAAGCCGCGTCCGCCATAGTTCATGGTGTCGAGCAGCCGGGCAATCACCGCATCCAGCTGGCTGGCCTCTTCCACCAGCCAGATGCCCAGCCCGCCGCCGCCGTCGACCGGTTTGATCACGCAGGGATAAAGCAGCGCATCCCGCGCGTCGCCAATGCTGAGCGGTGAGGCAAAGAAGCGAAACTCCGGCTGTGGAAAACGCGGCCAGGCTTTGCGTAGCGCCATGCGCTGTGCATATTTATCCGGCGGGATGAAGCCCGGACCGGCATCCGGGCCGGCCAGCAGTTCACGCACCCGGCCAGCGCTGGCGTTGTAAGCCTCAAAACCGGCCAGCACCACCTGTGGATGCTCCAGCAGACCGGCGTGCAGACAGGCATTGAGGACATCCCACGGATTTTCCGGGCGATCGAGACGCACAATCAGATCGAACGGCAGGGCGATGCTGAGCGATTGATAGTCGACAAAATCCCCCATTTCGGCCAGTACAGTAAAATAGCCTTCGCGTTTTGCCACCGCGCAGTAGGGATTTTGCCCGTCGCGCGTGGCGCCAATCTGCAGAAAAATCTTTCTCATCGCGTCGCCTTACCGGGTTAACGCCCGGAAATCACTTCAGTAACGATGTCCTGTAACGCACCGTTGTTAACCTGAATCACCGCTTTGTGCGGGTCGAAACGCAACACGCGCGACAGCGCATCGCCGCGCGCGCCGTCCAGCAGCGAACTCACCGCCGCGCTGCGCCAGCAGTGCCGCATCTGCGCCACGCTGAGGCCCGACAGCTGCGTGAGCTGCTGCGCCAGCGCCACATCCTCGCTCTCTCCGCTCAGCAAGGCGCGCACCGCGGCTTCTTCCGGCGCGGCCGGCAGCTGCAGCAGCCAGGCTTTCAGCTGCTGGCCGCCGGCGATAAACGGTGAATAGATCATGCATACCAGCTGGGTTTCACTGAGGCCGAAAGCGTCGAGTGCGAACTGCGCGGCGCGCTGGCGTGCGCGGGCAATCGCGGCATCATCCTGATAGCGCGCGGCCATCTCATCGATCAGCTGCGGCGGAAAGTCCTTCTGCACCATCAGGCCGAGCGCAAAGCGCACATATTCGCGAATGCCTTCGGCGTAGCTGCGCTGCAACAGCGTCTCCGCACGCAGACCGCGAATATGTGCCATTAACGTCGGGTTGCCGCAGTCCGACTCGGAGAAGCTGAACATCAGCTCATCGAAGCGGAAATGCATGAATTCGGTCAGCAGCGCCCAGTGCGCGCCAGCCTCATAAGCGGTGTCCTGATAGATGTTGAAGAACAGCGGGTCGCGCGCCAGCTGCCAGGTAATGCGATGTGCCGGCGTGACCTGGTCAGCGCCGTAAATGTCGGCGAAGTAGCGCGCCGCCACGCCGTCTAGCGTGTGCAGAAAGCCGCTGAAGCCGCGCGACTTATCGGCCATCGGCGCATCAAACAGTTTTGACAGGTGGCGCGCCCACGCAAGGTAAGCGGTCTGCTCCTGCGGCGAATCGCCGGTGATGATCACATCGACGCCGCCATCGTAGTGCGCCGCCAGGCCAAACGAATTCACCATGCTCAGGTTGCAGGCGTTGCAGAAGGTGGAGCGCGCGTCGGCACGGAAGCGGTGACCATTCATCAGCACATCGTCGCGGTTCTGCTGGCGCACGCTCTGCGGCATCGGCAAATGGCGATCGAAGGGACGAATCTGTAGTCCGTCGGTCACCAGGCATTCGGTGAACGCGTCGTCATGGATACGCAGCGCGCGATAGACGCGGTCGATGTTTTCCATCACGCTGTTATTCATGGCGGCATGGCGGTTAGTGCTGATGCGCAGCTGAAACGTGCTGTTGCGCTGTTGCCAGATTAACCCCTGAATGTAACGTACGTAGGCCACCATATAGCTGCTGTCTTTGCCGCCGCCATAGGCCAGCAGCACGCGGTTACGTTCGGGATGGTCGGGATCGGGCAGGGCGGCGAGCAGGCGCTGAGCACAGTGCTGGGCGGAATCGAGAATCGCGGGCGTCAGGTATTCTTCAATTTCACTCATCATCGCGGACAGATTATTCATTTTTCACTTCATCCTTTGGCTAATAAAATCGCCGCTGCCGTGCGGGCGACAACGGGCTGGAAAACGGGCCACGAAGGTGCTGCGTGAAGCTGAATTAACAGATGCAGCCTAAAGTACTTTGAATGTAATCTGATGAATACGCACAGATCAGCACGATATGGGGTGGAACAGATGGCGGGTGAAACGCAGGAACAGGAGAGTCAGAGCAGTCGTTACCGTCAGATCGCTGAGCAGATAAAACAGGCCATTCACAGCGGATCGCTGCCGCCCGACAGCCGTTTGCCGTCGGTGCGCACGCTGGCGACGCAGTATCGCGTCAGCATGACCACTGCGCTGAAAACATTACGCACGCTGGAGGATGAGCACTACGCGGTGGCACGGCCGAAGTCTGGCTTTTTTGTCGCACCGCGTCCCACAGAGAAAAAAGTGCCGGCGGTATTCAGCGAGCAGCCGCGCGAAGTGGCGCCGCTGGATGAGCAAACCGAACTGCACCTGGCGATGCTGGGATCGGACTGCCGCGTGCGGCTCGATCTGGCCAACGGCGACATCTCGCTCTATCCGGTGAAAAAAATTGGCCTGCTGATGCGGCAGATGGGTTACAGCAAACCGGCGCTGCTCGGTAATACGGTGAAAGGCACCGGCTATGCGCCGCTCAAGGCGGAAATTGCCCGGCGCGCGGTGGATTATGGCTGCAATATCAGCGCCGATGACATCCTGGTCACTAACGGCTGCATTGAGGCGATTTCGCTGGCGCTGCGCGCCACCACGCGGCCAGGCGATATCGTGGCGGTGGAGTCGCCGTGCTACTTCGTGCTGCTACAGATGTTGCACAACCTCAACCTGCGCGTCATTGAAGTGGAAGCCGGGCCGGAGGGTTACGTTAACGTCGCGAAACTCACCGGGCTGTTCCGGCGTAAAGCGGTGCAGGCCTATCTCACCATCAACAACATCAATAATCCGCTGGGCAAAAGCATTCCCAACGAGCACAAGGCGTATATCGCGCGCCAGGCCGATGAGAATGATGTGGTGATCATTGAGGACGATATCTTTGGCGATACGGCTTTCGGCGAGCGCCGGCCGTTTCCGATGCGCGCCTTCAGCCCGAATGCCATCCTGTGCAGCGGCTTTTCAAAAACCGTGGCGCCCGGCATCCGTATTGGCTGGGTGCACAGCACCAAGTACATGCGCAAAATCGCCTCGCTGAAGTACACCACCAGCATGGGCACGTCGGTGCTGTCGCAGGCGGCGATTGCCGAACTGCTGCGCAGTGGCGGTTACGATGCGCACCTGCGCAAGCTGCGGCGCGAGCTGAAAAATCAGATCCACCATATGCGCCAGGCGGTGCTGCGCTACTTCCCGGCGGGCACGCGCGTGTCGGATCCGGAGGGCGGTTACGTGCTGTGGGTGGAGATGCCGCAACAGGCGCTGAACGTGCGCGCGCTGTTTCTCAAGGCGCGCAACGCGGGCATCGGCATCGCGCCTGGGCACATCTTCGCCACCGATCATCGCTACGATCACTGCTTCCGGCTCAACGCCGGTTTTGGCTGGAATGCCGAAGTCGAACAGGCGATTCAGCAGCTGGCGCAGTGGTGCCAGCTGTCGTTAAGCGCGGATTAAGCGTTCCAGGCGTTATCCAGCTCTTCCGCCAGAATCTGTACCGCACGCTCAATCTTGTCGCTGTCCGGTACGTAATTCATGCGCATGCACTGATGTGTGTGCGGCCAGGCCTGTTCCAGCCCCGGGAAGAAGAAGTGGCCCGGCACCATCAGCACGCCGCGCGCTTTCAGGCGCTGATACAGCGCTTCGGTACTGATCGGCAGGTCGCGGAACCACAGCCACAGGAAAATAGCGCCTTCCGGTTTGTGGATCAGGCAGCGATCTTCGCTGATATAGCGGCGAATAATCGCGATAGTTTCGCTAACCTTGGCCTGATAGAACGGTTTAATCACTTCCTGCGACAGGCGCAGCAGATCGCCACGCACAATCATCTCGGTGGCAATCGCCGGACCGATGCTGCCTGGCGCCAGGCTGATAATGCCGTTCATGTTACCAATGGCACCGATCGTGCTCTCATCGGCAATGATAATTCCGCAACGTGCGCCCGGCAGGCCCAGCTTCGACAGGCTCATGCACAGAATGGTGTTGGGGTTCCACAGCGGACGTGCCTCACTGAAGATGATGCCGGGGAACGGCACGCCATAGGCGTTATCGATCAGCAGCGGGACGCCGTGCTGCTGTGCCAGCGCATCCAGCTGCAGCAGTTCTTGGTCGGTGATGACGTTGCCGGTTGGATTGGTCGGACGCGACACGCAAATCAGGCCAGTCTCATCATTCAGCGGCAGATGGTCGAAATCGACGTGGTATTTGAACTGGCCTTCCGGCAGCAGTTCAATATTGGGTTTGGCGGAGATGAACAGATCCTCCTCCAGCCCGGCATCGGCATAGCCGAGGTATTCCGGCGCCAGCGGGAACAGCACGCGCTTTTTGCTGCCGTCGGCGCGGCGGCCGGCAAACAGATTAAACAGGTAAAAGAACGCGCTCTGACTGCCGTTGGTGAGCGCGATATTTTGTGGCGTTACCGGCCAGCCGAGCTCCTCGCGCAGCAGCGTAGCCAGCGCCTCCAGCAGCAGCGCTTTGCCGCGCGGGCCGTCGTAGTTGCACAGCGCTTCGTTCAGCTTGCCGTCCTGATGCATCTGCAGCAGCAGCTGACTGAAATAATCATTGATGGCCGGAATCTGCGCCGGATTACCGCCGCCCAGCATGATCGTGCCAGGCGTGCGCAGCCCTTCGCCCATATCTTCCATCAGACGAGAGATGCCGGAATGTTGCGTAAATTTGTCGCCGAACTGAGAAAAAGCCATAGGAGGTAAAAACATTGTTATCAGGGGGAAGACCACCATAGCGCCCGCAACCGGCAGGCGCAATGGCTAAAGCCGTGAGATCAAGCCTGGACCTGCGGGTTAACGCAGTTTTTCTCCACTTTACCGCTCAGTGCGGCGATCATGTTGTCGACCGCATCGCGCGCCATGCCGTAGCGCGTTTCATGCGTGGCGGAGCCGATGTGCGGCAGTGCGACCACGTTCGGCAGCGTGAGGATTTCCGCATCGGCCGGCACCGGCTCGACTTCAAACACATCCAGCCCGGCGGCGTGAATAGTGCCGTCTTTCAGTGCGGCGGTCAGCGCCTGCTCATCGACCACCGGACCGCGTCCGGCGTTGATCAGAATCGCGCTCGGCTTCATCAGTTTCAGCTGTTCCGCACCGATCATATGGTGCGTCTGCTCGGTCAGCGGCAGGCTGATGCAGACAAAATCGCTCTCTTTCAGCAGCGTTTCCAGATCGCAGGCGCGCGCGCCAAAGCGGGTTTCCGCCTCTTCATGCTGGCGGCGGGCGTTGTACAGAATGTTCATGCCGAAGCCAAAGTGCGCGCGCTGCGCCAGTGCCAGACCAATACGGCCCATGCCGAGAATGCCCAGCGTCTTGTGGTGTACGTCGATACCGAAGTGCTCAGCATCGATACTCTTTTTCCACTCACCGGCTTTGACCCATTTATCCAGCTCGGTGACGCGACGCGCAGTGCTCAGCACCAGCGCCATCATGGTATCAGCCACGGTTTCGGTCAGTACGGTGGGCGTGTGCATCAGCAGAACGTTGCGCTGGTTGAGCGCATCAACGTCAAAGTTGTCATAGCCGACGGAGACGGTAGAACAGGCACGCAGCGCCGGCATGCTGGCCAGCAGCTCATCATTCACTTTGCCGCCGGAGCCGAGCAGACCCTGCGCTGCGGCGAACTGCGCCGCATGCTGTTTCACCGTCTCCGGCGAGACATCTTTCACTTCCGTGACGCTGAAGTGCTGGTCCAGCTTGGCACGCAGGTCATCGGGCAGGCTCTTATACAGAATCACAGCAGGTTTCATTATTTGCTCCCTGTAGAACGTGTGACGGGCGACCTGAGTCGCCCGGAAAAGTCATCGCTTACGCTTTCAGGCGTGCTTCGCCCCGTGAATCGGCGGCGGCGTTTTGTTTTCCGCCGGTTTAACAATCAGCGTCAGCCACACCGACGCCAGTAGCGCAGCACCCATAAAGACATAGGAGGCGGCAGGACTGCCGGTCGCCCCATTAAGATAGCCTACGATCCATGAACCGATGAAGGAACCCAGTGCGCCCATACTGTTAATCAGCGCCATGGCACCGCCGGAAACATTGCGCGGCAGCATCTCCGGAATGATGGCGAAGAACGGGCCATAGGGGGCGTACATGGCCCCGCCGGCAATCACCAGCAGCGCATACGACAGCCAGAAGTTGCTGGAGCCCACCATCCACGAGCCGAGGAACGCCAGTGCGCCAATCAGCAGCAGCGGCCAGACAAACAGCTTACGGTTTTGCGTCTTGTCCGACGCCCACGACACCACCAGCATGGCGATGGTCGCCACCAGATACGGTACCGCCGACAGCCAGCCCGCTTCGACCATGCCCATTTGCGTGCCGTTACGCAGAATCGACGGCAGCCACAGCACGAAACCGTACACGCCGATGCTCCAGGCAAAATATTGCAGGCACAGCAGGATAACGTTGCGGTTGCGAAAGGCTTCGCTGTAGTTGCGCACCGCTTTAATGTTCTCCTGCTCCTTCTGCAGCTGCGCCTGCAGCGCCGCTTTCTCTTCGTCGCTCATCCATTTGGCCTGGGCCGGTTTATCCTGCACTATAAACCACCAGGCAATCGCCCAGATCACCGCCGGGAAGCCCTCGATGATGAACATCTCGCGCCAGCCAAAGGAGTTAATCAGGTAGCCGGACACCACTGACATCCACAGCACCGTCACCGGGTTACCGAGGATCAGGAAGGTATTCGCGCGGGAGCGCTCGGATTTGGTAAACCAGTTGCTGATGTAGATCAGCATCGCCGGCATCACCGCCGCTTCCACCACGCCGAGCACAAAGCGGATGGCGGCCAGCATCGGAATATTGCTGACGATACCGGTCAGCGAGGCGCAGCCGCCCCACAGAATCAGACACCAGAAAATCAGTTTTTTTACGCTGCGGCGCTCGGCATAGACCGCGCCGGGGATCTGAAAGAAGAAGTAGCCAAGGAAGAACAGGGCACCGAGCAGCGATGACATGCCTTTGGTGATACCGAGATCCTCATTTATCCCTGCGGCAGAGGCGAAGCTAAAGTTCGCCCGGTCCAGATACGCCAGACTGTAGGTAATAAACACGATGGGCATGATATACCACCAGCGTTTTGGCGCGATTGTCTGCGATTTCATGGGTGACTCCTCTGGTTGAGGCGGGCGCATTCTGTGGATGCGTCTCGAAATTAGGGTGTAGAGACAGTTTTAGTGTATTGGCACGGCATCGTAGCGGCGCGATTCATCGCGCGTTGTTGACGTTGCGTCCTGCATGTGCGCAATAAATTGCGCCGCTACGGGTCCGTGCGTTTGTTTAATAATCGCCGAGCGCTGCGCGCGTCGGCAGACCTTCGCTGTCGCCGGCAACCTGAATCGCCAGCGAACCAATTTTGTTACCGCGCAGAATCGCCTGCGGCAGCGATTTCCCTTCCAGCAGCGCGCTGATCAGCCCGACCGCAAAGCCATCGCCCGCGCCGACGGTATCCACCACATTCTCCACGTGGATCGGCGCAATCTGGCCCTGTTCGCCCGCGGCGGTTTTATACCAGGCGCCGTCGCTGCCGGTTTTGATCACCACCGCCCGCACGCCTTTATCGAGGTAGAAATCCGCGATCGCTTCAGGCTGACGGTAGCCGGTCAGAATCAGCCCCTCTTTTTCACCTGGCAGCACCCAGTCGGCGTATTCTGCCAGCAAATTCAGCTGCTTACGCATCTCTTCTTCACTGCGCCACAGCACCGGACGCAGATTAGGATCAAAGGAGATGGTTTTGCCGCGGGCGCGCATCTCTTTCGCCGCATGTTTAGCCAGCGCCAGCGAACTATCGGAAAGCGCGGCGGCCACGCCGCTCAGATGCAGATGGCGCGCGCTGCCGAAATAGCTTTCGTCGAAATCATCCGGTGACAGGTGGCTGGCGGCGGAGCCTTTACGGAAATACTCCACTTCCGGATCGGAGCCGTCGTCCACGCGCGCTTTAAGCTGAAAACCGGTGCGATAGCGGTTATCAATGGTCACGCAGCGGTGGTCAACGTGCTCTTTCGCCAGCTGCTGCAGGGTAAAACGGCCGAAGCTGTCGTCGCCGACGCGGCTGACCCAGCCCACCTGCAAACCGAGGCGCGCCAGACCAATCGCCACATTAAGTTCGGCACCGGCAATGCGCTTCGTGAACTGATCGGCTGCGGCGAGATCGCCGGTTTGCCCGGCGATAAACATCGCCATCGCTTCACCAATGGTGACGACATCCAGCTGAGAGGTGTGTGTCATGCTCAACTCCTTACACCGCGCGCAGCAGATCGACGTAGTGGCGGGTCACCGCCAGTAAATCTGCGCCGGCTAATGGGAACTCAATACCGCGCGGTGCATCGGCCGGCAGCGCCTGCAACAGCGTGCGCCAGCTGTCGTCGGCGTCATCCAGCGCAATGGCGCGGAAGCTGTCACCGTGCGGCACCGCCGCCTTAACATGAATGTAGCTCACGTAGCGACTGAGCTGCGCCGCTGCCTGCAGGGCGTCTTCGCCGGTCCAGCGCCAGTTGCCCATGTCGAAGGTCATATCCAGCGGCAGCGCGGCATCGCAGGCGTGATGGAAGAAGTGCAGCATCGGCGTCAGCTTACTGTCCGGCGTCTGATCGTTTTCGATGACCAGCGTGACGCGCGAGCCGGCCAGCACCTTGACCAGCTGGCGATCGGCCAGCGAGACATAGTGACCCAGTGCCAGCTTGAGGCGCTGAGCGCCCAGCAGCTCAGCTTCCTGCAGGAACTGCGCCAGACGCGGATTGAGCGCACCGTCCGCCTGCCACAGCGCTTCCGGCACTGAATAGCTGACGCTGAGCTGATGCTGGCGCAGCGCGTCGCTAAGCGTATGCAGCTGGCACAATTCGTCGTCGCCGAACAGCTCGCGGCGGATCTCGACGCCATCGGCACCGGCCGCTTTAATCAGCGGCAGCAGCGCTGCCTGGCCGCCCAGTTCTGCCACCTTGTGCGCGCCGTAGGCGGCCGTAACCACAATAATTTCCGCTTTCGACATCTTTCCTCCAGCCTGTCTCGCTGTACTGCCCGCCGCACCGTTATGCGCCAGACAGCACGTTAATGTGCTGTAAAAAGCTTAATGGAACCGGTTCCAAAGGAAAGTAGCAGAGTGCGGAATTATGATCCTGCTCACGAAGTGAGCCGTCAAAAGCGGGATTAGCGCAGCGGCTGGCTGGAGCCGCGCACAATCAGTTCGCCGGAGAAAACCTGCTCGCGAATCGGCTGTTCGCTGCCTTCGATACGCGCGATCACCTGCTCCAGCGCGGCATAGCCGATCTGCCAGGTGGGCTGCTTCAGCGTGGTGATGCCGACGCCGGCCAGCGCCGCCCACTCAAGTTCGTCGAAGCCCAGCAGGCCAATGCTCTCGCCCCAGCGCAGCGTCAGGCGCTGTAACGCCCGCGCCACCTGTAGCGTCAGCGCACCGTTGGCCGCCATCACCGCGCAGCGTTTGCCCGGATGGCGCTGATGAAACGCCTGCAGCACCTGTTCCAGCTGCGCCGGCTGATGCAACACCACTTCGGCATTCTCTGCCACCACCTGTGGCGCGCCGCTGATGGTATCAAAGAAGGCGGCGAGACGTTCGCGGCGGGTATTGACGCTGCCGAGCGGCTCACTGAGAAACAGCAGCGCTTCATAGCCGTTATCCAGCAGATGCCGGGTGGCGATGCGGGCGGCCTCCGGGTTGTTGAGCCCGACCACGTCGCAGGCGAAATCGGGAATCTTGCGGTCAATCAGCACCATCGGCAGCATCGACTGCTGCAGACGGTTGAGCACCTCTTCGTGCATCCCGACTGCATTCACCACAATGCCTTCCACCTGATAGCTGCTGAGCAGCTGCAGGTAGTGCTGTTCGAGGTCAACTTCGTTGTTGGTGTTACACATCAGCAGCGTGAAGCCGCGCGCGCGGCAGGCGGCTTCAATGCCGCTCAGCACATCCACCGAGTAGGGGTTGGTGATATCGGCAATGATCAGGCCTATCAGCCGGGTGCGGCCGCGTTTGAGTCCGCGCGCCATCTGGCTGGGGCGGTAGTTGAGGTCGGCAATCGCCTGTTCGATACGGGCTTTCAGATCCGGCGAAAGCAGATGGACTTCGCCATTCAGATAGCGGGAAACGCTGGTTTTACCGGTTTTTGCCGTGCGGGCAACGTCACTGATTGTGGCTCGTGGCGGCCTGGTTTTCATCACATACACCTGATTAATTGCATCAGGCGAAGACTATCACAGCGCGGCACCCGCGCAATCACTGTGCGTCAGAAGTGAGGCGCAGCATTGGCTGCCACAGCGTCTGTAAATGCGCGGGCGGCGCGCCTTCCAGCAGCTGCAGCACCATTTCGGCGACGCGTTCGCCAATCCGCTGCTGTGATGATTGCAGAATCGCGTTGACCGGTTGCGTGATAATGGAGTCGTGCGGCAGACCATCGTACACGTACAGGGGAATTGCCTGCGCGCCGCTCAGACGCCCGGCCTGCTGCAGGGCAATCGCTGCGCCTTCGCCGAGCGGGCTGCAGTCGGTAATGATGGCGTCAGGCTGGATAACGTGCGCCAGCCAGGCACGGGTTTGCTGATAGCCCGCGCGGCGCGAGGGTGGCAGCGCGGCCATCCAGCCAGCCTGCTGCGCGCAGGGCGTGGCGGGCAGCGCGTCGATAAACCCCTGCCGGCGGTCAAGAATGTAGGTGCTGGGCTCGTTACCGCCGAGATAAGCGATGCGCGTATAGCCCTGCTGCTGGCAGTGCTGCGCCGCCAGTAGCGTTCCGGCATGGTTATCATAATCAAACCAGGCGTAAGGCTGCGGCAGCTGACTGCGCCCCAGCGTAAGAAAGCGAAAACCCTTCTGCTGCAGGCGCTGCAATCGCACATCCTGCGGCGTGGTATGGGTGACTATCAGCGCGTCCAGCACGCCGCTGCGCAGCATGCGCAGCAAATTGCGCTGCTGATCCTGCGGTTTGTCGGGGAGCAACAGCAGATCGATCTCGTGCAGGGCAAGGCGCTGATCGAGCGTCAGCAGCATTTCACTGTAGTAGCTGTCGTTGAGTGAGGCATTGCTGACCGGAAACACCAGCCCGACCGCATTGGCACGGCCGGTTTTCAGGCGACGCGCGGCGGCATTCGGGCGATAACCGCGCCGGTCGGCTTCCTCTTCGATGCGTTTGCGGGTAGCAGCGGCGACATCATCAAACCCATTCAGCGCGCGGCTCACGGTGGTCACAGAGAGGCCAAGGGCGGAGGCGATAGCTTTGAGTGACATGATGGCTTTCCACTGATCAAATTTTGATCACGCTAGCATAAAGTCATCGCTGGCTCTATCGTCCGGCGACGTTTACGCGTTATCTGCTGCTTTGCACGTCAATAAGCGCGTAAAAACGCGTCAAAAGCCGGCCTGCAGCGGCAGACCGGCCTGTGCCTTAGCCCAGCGGACTCAGGGTAATTTCGACGCGACGGTTTTGGGCTTTACCGGCTTCGGTGCTGTTGCTGGCGACCGGGTTATCCGGGCCCATGCCCTGGGTGCGCAGGCGGTTCTGCGCCACGCCCTGCACGATCAGCGCGCTGGCAACGCTTTCTGCTCGCTGCTGCGACAGGCGCATGTTCAGCGCGCGCGTGCCGGTGCTATCGGTAAAGCCGACCACGTTGACGGCGGTTTTCGGATACTCTTTCAGCACCATCGCCACGCCGGTCAGCGTATTTGCGCCGGCCGGTTTCAGGTTGGCGCTGCTTGAGTCAAAAGTCACGTTGTTCGGCATGTTCAGCACGATGTTATCGCCCTGACGCGTTACGCTGACGCCGGTGCCGCGCATCTTGTCGCGCAGTTTGGCTTCCTGCACATCCATGTAATAGCCGACGCCGCCGCCCAGTGCCGCACCGGACGCTGCGCCAATCAGCGCACCTTTACCGCGATCTTTCTTCGACGAAGAGAGCACGCCCACGCCAGCGCCCAGCACCGCGCCCAGACCCGCGCCGATGCCCGATTTCCCGGCCTGCGATTCGCCGGTATAAGGATTGGTGGTACAACCCGACAGCGCCACGCTGCCGCTCATTAACAAGGCCAGCGCCAGTACACGCTTTTTCATGAAAAAGTCCCTCATACGGAAACGGGGAAAATGCCCCAAAACGGCACTATTATGCCGTTCAATGATGCGGAAATTCGTGAGGCACAGTCTTAATTTGTAAACTTTTGCCTTAAAGATTATCGGGATGGCAGAAACAGCTGGTTTGATGATCGTTTATCAGCCCGCAGGCCTGTAAAAAAGAGTGGCAGGTTGTAGGCCCGACGAATTTAAAACCACGCTTCTTAAGCGCTTTAGACAGCGCAATGGCCGGTTCGGAGGTGGTTGGCGCCAGCTTATAATCCGCGTAATGGTGCAAAATCGGCTGGTTATCGACAAATGACCAGATAAAGCGGGAAAAGTCTTCGCCGGTGGCCTCCAGCGCCAGCAGCGCTTTGGCATTATTGATGATGGCTTCCAGCTTGCCGCGATGGCGGATCAAACCGCTGTTCTGCAGCAGGCGCAGCAGATCGGCCTCATCCATCAGCGCCACCGCCTGCGGATCAAAATCATGAAACGCCTGGCGGTAGTTCTCGCGCTTTTTCAGCACGGTGATCCATGACAGGCCAGCCTGTTGCCCCTCCAGACACAGCATCTCAAATAAGGCGCGCTTATCGGTCTGCGGCACGCCCCATTCCGTGTCGTGGTACGCCAGATAAAGCGCATCCTGTGTTACCCAGCCACATCGCTGCATTGCATCACTCCCTAAGCATGAGGAAAAAGCGGTCAGTCGCTTGACGTTTGAAAGAATCGATTAATAGTTAATCAATGGGTGCCGATAATAACGTCATGGACGTTCGCGCTGCAACCGGGTGAACGCTTCAGGATGATCATCAATTTCAAGGCCAACCCGATCCCTTCTGGCTCGTCAGGAGTCTTTCATGTGGCAGAACAGTCAGCGGACCGGCCTGCGTCTCCTTGCGCTGGCCTTTAGCGGTGGGTGGCTACTGGTGGCGGCCCTGCCAGCGCACGCGTGGGATCAGGCCAGCGAGAGCCGCGCGCCGGATTACAATGCGATACTTGCCGAAAAAATTTCCAGTAATCATCTGATGTTGACAGAAAACCGCGACAGCGATCTGCTTGATGCCGCGCTCAATCCGCCCGGCGGCGGCATGGCGCTGCACAGCGAAACGGCCAGCGTCGGCAACTCGCCGCTGGTGAACCGCTACTCGGCAGGCTGGAACCTGCCGATGAATGACCGCCTGCGCACCGGTCCGGTGGCGCAGTTTGCCGTCGATGATTCCACCCTGAGCTGCGCCGCCTGCGCGCCGGTCGATCGTAACAACGCCGAACACATCGCTTCACTGGGCTGGCGCGTGGATTCCAGTTTTGGCTGGATATCGCCGTGGGCACAGGTGAGTTACAGCCATCAGCTCAGCTTAGACGGCACGGCCGTGCCACGCGATCGGCCGGAAGAGATGAACCGGGAAACGAACTGGATGGATGTCAGCGTCGGTGCCCGTCTGCCGCTCGGCCAGAACATGGCGGCGTTCGCCTCCTTCGCCCAGACCGGTGCGGTCAGCAGCGGCGAACAGTTCATTTACAACCTCGGCGTCAGCGCCAGCTTCTGAAGCGGCATGAAATGAGAAGTGGTGCCAGCCAGCAGAAATATAATAAGCGCGCTAATTATTTTCTGATTTGGTATCACAATGCGCGAAAACATTATTCTTATTAGCCGCGAACTGGCGGCCTTTATCATCAGTGGATTGGTGCTGGTCTTCTGTATGGCGATGGTCTACATCGACGTCAACTGGATGAACGATGCACTGCACGAAACCTCTTTCACCGAAGCGACACAGGAGCTGATGCTGGCGGCCATTGCCGCACTGTTCTTCCTCGCCGCCTGGCAGCGACCGCAGCAGCGCAGCGCGCTGATTCTGGTCGGTGGCTTCTTCAGCTGCATGCTGATTCGTGAAATGGATTTTCTGTTCGACGTGGTGCAACACGGCGCATGGCTGTGGTTTGCGCTGGCAACGACCGCGGCCTCGCTGGCGATGGCGCTGCGTCAGCCGCGGCAAATCCTGCCGGGCCTGGCGGCACTGCTGCAGCATCGCAGCTGGCAAATGATGGCCGCCGGGCTGCTGGCGGTGCTGGTGTTCTCGCGGCTGTTTGGCATGCATGAGCTGTGGCAGCAACTAATGCTGGATGGCTATAACCGCGTGGTGAAGAACATGGTGGAAGAGGGCAGCGAGCTGTTTGGCTACAGCCTGTGTCTGGTAGCATCGCTGCGCTATCTGTGGCAAACCCGCCCGGCGCTGGCAGCGGCACGCGCCAGCCGTCGCGTGGTCAGTATTGAGGCGGCTGAACCGCACTTCGCCTCGCGCTAAATCCGCGCGGTTTTATGGCGATCCCCGGTGCTAAAACAGGTACACTGACCGCTTAGCACCGGGTCGCCGGTGCACCGGGTGAGTCAACGTCAGGTTTCTTCATGTCAGTCAAAATCTTATCTTCAACGCTGGTGGGGCTGGATGGCTTTTGCCACGATCCCCTCACCACGCTGCAGCAGGCCGATAACGGCACGCTGGCGGTGCTGCACAACAATGTTCCGGCGTTTTACGCGATCACGCCGCAGCGCCTCGCGCACCTGCTGGCGCTGGAAGCGGCGGCGCAGCAGCCGAATGATGTCACGCTGGACGACAGCCTGTTTCACAGCGACGCCGCGCCGATCGCCGTGCCGGTGGGTAAGTTCGCCATGTATCCGGGCTGGCAGCCGGACAGCGACTTCCAGCGCCAGGCGGCGATCTGGGGCGTGGCGCTGAGCGAGCCGGTCACCGCCGCAGAGCTGGCGGCTTTTGTCGCCTACTGGCAGGCGGAAGGCCGGCTGTTTCACCATGTACAGTGGCAGCAGAAACTGGCGCGCAGCGTGCAGATGAACCGCGCCGCCAACGGCGGTCAGCCAAAGCGCGATATCACCCAGATCAGCAATACTGATTATGATATTCCCGATGGATTCCGAGGTGAGTAATGAAAACGCCGAACGATCTTTTCAGTCGCCTGAAAAAAATCATGCCCGCAGATGTGCAGCCAAAGTTTAAAAACGGCGCCGAGCTGCTGGCGTGGAATCAGGAGCAGGGCCGGCTGCGCTCAGAAGCGATTGTGCGCGAAAACCGCGCCATGAAGATGCAGCGCATCATGGGCCGCTCCGGCATCCGTGAGTTGCACATGAACTGCTCGTTCGACAACTACCGCGTCGAAAATGACGGCCAGCGCAAGGCGCTCAGTCTGGCGCGTGAATACGCCGCCGGCTTTGAGAACAGCATCGCCAGCTTCGTGTTTTCTGGTCGTCCCGGCACCGGCAAAAACCATCTGGCGGCGGCGATTGGTAACGATCTGATTCTGCGCGGTAAAAGCGTGCTGATTGTCACGGTGGCCGATCTGATGTCGAGCATGAAAGGCACCTTCAGCGGCGGCAGCGACCTGACCGAAGAGCGGCTGCTGCAGGATCTCAGCCATGTCGATCTGCTGGTGATCGATGAGATCGGCATGCAGAGCGAATCGCGCTACGAGAAAGTGATCATCAACCAGATTGTTGATCGCCGTTCGTCGTCAAAGCGGCCGACCGGCATGCTCTCCAACCTCGATCCGGCCGGCATGAATACGCTGCTTGGCGAACGGGTGATGGATCGCATGCGCCTCGGTAATAGCCTGTGGGTGCGTTTTGACTGGGAAAGTTACCGCAGCCGCGTGCGCGGCGACGAGTACTGATACGCGGCAGAAGCGGTAAAAACCCGGTTTTACCGGCGATTAACTGCCAGTGCGGGCTGCTAAACTTACACCTATTACTCTTTGTCAGGTGAGGGTGCGATGAAAGCAGCCGGGAAAGGACCAGCGGTACTTCGACTGAACAACCTCAAGCGGGTGATGACGCAGCTGCGTACCACCCGCATCACTTCCCGCCAGGATCTGGCGCTGGCGCTCGACCTGAGCAAAAACACCGTTTCCCTGATTATCGATGACCTGCTGGCGCAGGGGCTGATTCACGAGCTTGGCCCGGTCAGCGTGGCGGCGGCTGGCCGGCCCAAAATTGAGATCGAACTGCGCGCGGGCCAGCTGAAAAGCGCGGGCATCATGGTGGAGCGCCAGGCGATTCACTGGCGCGTGTGCGACTACTTTTCGCGCGTGGTGGCCGAGCAAACCTGGCGCACCGAAACGGCCGATGCCGACGGGCTGCTGCACGAGCTGACGGAAGTGTGTCAGACGCTGCGCGCGGCGCATCCGGCGCTGCTGGGTGTCGCCATCGGTTTTCCCGGCATCATTGATTCTCAGCGCGGACGGGTGCACTTTTCTGCGCCGCTCGGCTGGCAGGATGTCGATGTGCTGACGCCGCTGCGGCGCGGCGTTGAGCTGCCGCTGCGCATCATGAATAACGTCAAAGCGGCCGCGCTGCTGGCGGTGCAGCAGCTGGAGCTCAATAAAGCGCAAAGCCACTTCTATCTGCGCATCGCCGACGGCGTGGGCGGCGCGCTGGTGGAGCGCGGCGAGGTGTTCAGCGGCAGCAGCTGGACCGCCGGTGAGATAGGCCATCTGAGCGTGCAGCCCAACGGCGCGCGCTGCAGCTGCGGGCGACAGGGTTGTCTGGAGACGCTGGTCAGCCTGCCGGCGATCCAGCAGCAGCTGGCCCGGCGCAAGCCCGGCTTACGCTGGCAGTCCGGCGACAGCGAGCCGGAGATCGTGTATGAGCTGATGGCGCAGACCGGCCGCTATCTCGGCCATGCGCTGAGCCAGGTGATGCAACTGGTCAATCCGGCCAGCATCATCATTGACGGCCCGTGGAATGCGCAACCGGCGTTTGTGCAGGCAGTACAGCAGGCGGCACAGGCCGGCACGCTGGCGTTTACCTTTGCCCATACCGCGCTGCACTTTCTGCCGCAGCGCATTGATCCGGCCAACGGTCTGGCGCTGGCGGTGATTGAGCACTATGAACGAGCGGTATGACCGGCGGAGCAGCGTTTCTTTTTTGACTCGCCAGCGGGCATAATACGTTGATTGACAGGCTCTCTTTGCGGACCGCGCAATGAAAACGCAGCGCATCACTCTGGACGATATTGCGACTCTCGCAGGGGTCACCAAGATGACGGTGAGCCGCTATCTGCGCACGCCGGAAAAGGTCAGGGCGGAAACGGCGGCGAAAATCGCCAGCGTCATGGCCGAAATCGGCTACGTCGCCGAACAGGAAAACACCGCGGCGTCGCGGCACCCACCGCCGCGCATCGGCGTACTCATCCCCTCATTCAATAATCAAATCTTTGCCGATCTGCTGGCCGGTATCGAATCGGTCACCAGCGCCCACGGCTATCAGACGCTGGTGGTCAACTACGACTACAATCCGCAGCGCGAAGAGGAGCAGATTGCCACGGTACTGGCTTTTAACGTGCAGGGATTGATCCTGACCGAGTCGGTGCACACCGTGCGTGCGGAAAAGTATCTTAACGCGGCCACCATTCCGGTCGCCGAAGTGATGGGACTGAGCGAGACGCGCGGGCGCATCAACGTCGGCTTTGATAATTACCGTGCCGGCTACGACATGACCGCGATGCTGCTGGCCAGCGGCAAACAGCGGGTGATTTATTTTGGCTCGATGTCCGATCGCCGTGACCAGCAGCGCTACGCCGGCTATTGCGATGCCGTGGCGGCGGCCGGATTGCCGGCCGGACGCATCGTTCCGAACAAAGTCTCTTCGGTGTCGATTGGCACCGGCATGATGACGCTGGCGCGCCAGCTCTATCCGCAGATGGATGCCATTCTCTGTACCAACGATGATCTGGCGGTCGGCGTGCTGCAGGAGTGTCAGGCTGCTGGGATTGCAGTGCCGCAGGCGCTGGCAATTGCCGGATTCCACGGACTGGAGATTGGTCAGGCGACAACGCCGCGGCTGGCCAGTGTGATTACACCGCGCTTCGAGATGGGCAAAGTGGCAACGGAAATTGTGCTGAAGAAGATTAACCAGCAGCCCACCATTGAACAGGTGGATTTGCATTATCAGCTGTCGATGGGCGCCACCATTTGAGCGGTGGCGCTTTGGTGCAGGCGCGACGTGCGCCTGCATGATTAATACTTAGTCGCGTGCAGCGGTGGGCGGCACAATCGACGGCTGAGCGTGATGGGTGCGCTTCAGGAAACGGCTCTCCAGCAAATTCCACGAGGTGTAAGCCAGCGCCAGCGTCATCACAATCGTCAGCCCCAGGCCAGCAAACGCGTTGGCATCGAACACACCGAAATGCTGTAGCACCTGAATAATCGGCCAGTGATAGAGGTACATGCCGTAAGAGAGATCGCCGTACTGGCTGATTTTTATCTCTTTACACAGGCTGGTGCAGAACAGAATCACTACCGCCGAAAACGCCACCGGCTCAACGATAAACGCGTAATCCGTGCTCTTGAACAGCAGGAACACCACCAGCGACACAATGGTGATCTCTTTCAGGCGGTCAAAGGTTGGCTGATGCACCGCCAGCAGGCTGCCAAAGAAGAAGTAGGACGACAGCGCAATAAACTGCTTGGCCAGCGTATCGGCTTTCGGGCCGCTGTACAGCGCGGTGAAGTAGAAGTACCAGGCGCAGGAGATAATAAAAATCACGCTCCACACCTTCAGCGGGCTTCGCTTCAGCAACGGCACGATAAACGGCAGCAGCACGTAGAGCGTCAGCTCGGCTTTGATGGTCCACAGTGAACCATCCAGCGGCTGATTGGGGTTGTTGGTAAACACGCCCGGCAGCGACGGCTGAATAAAGTTAAGAAACGAGAAGTTGGCGACCAGATATTTAAGGGTTTCTTTATTTTTCAGGAAATCCATCAGCGGTAGGGTAGTAAGACACATGCCAATCACAAAACACATGATGATGGTGAAAATATAAGCCGGTAATATACGTTGTGCGCGCTTAATAAAATAGGACGTCAGCGATTTACTTCTTAAGTAACTTTTTGCAATAAGAAAACCACTTATTGCGAAAAATCCTTTGACGGCAAAATCACTATTGAGAAAATGCGCCAGGAAACGGATATCGGCGTTTCTCGTCACCTCAGCGGAATGCACCAGCATTACGATAAAGGCGAGGGAAAGTCGTACGATGTCAAAATTGTTTTTTTCGTTCATGTCAGCATTCTTTCATTGAGTGACGACGTGCCAGGAAAAGCCATGAAAGACTTTGCATGGTTGCTTCGGAATATTCTTATCACAGGTGTTCTGCGTGAGCAGATGCAATCTATTAGAATTTTAATCTTCATAAAAAGCAAGCAATGTTCAGGACCAGTAAAATATTCGGATTTTCCCTGGATGACGATGAGAAAGGACTTATTAATGAAAAAACGCTAACCAGTTGGCTAGCGTTATTTCTGGACCTAACGGAACAGCTGGAAGGTGCGTGACACCTCATAGCCGACAATCGACTGCTTGCTCGATACGGTGTTGTAGTAGAGATAGTACAGCACCATCAGAATGGTGACAGCCACGGCAAGCACCTTCTTCAGCTTCCGGGTTTCCCAGATACACAGCGAAATAAGCACCGGCTCAACCTGCAGCAAATAGTTCGCCAGACGACCACCAGAAGCGTAATCCTGTAGCGCCATCCTCAGGCCACTGCCGATGGCAAAAGTGATGACCAGAATGTAATAGGTATTAAACTTTTCCGGGTCGAAATTTTTAATTTTATCGCTCAGCAACATGTAGCTGAAGATAAAGACGAAGCCGATATTCTTCAGGTTCGACAGGGTCAGAATACCCTGTTCCTGGCGAGAATCGGCATCGGCATAGCCCATGGCCCTGTCGCCCAGCGCACCGAGGTGGCTGGAGAGCGCGGCGATCAGCGCTGAACTGCCGAGAAACGCCAGCGGCAGGCTGGCGACCACGATAGCAATCGGGATGTATTTGTTTTTACGCACAATCATCGCCAGCGGAATCAGCAGCGCGACAATCGCGGTGGCGTGGCTGATAAACGACAGGATGAAGGTGGTGATCATGCCAGACTTGCTGCGCCGCGACATGTGCCAGACGAAGCCCATTAAAAACGCCGAACATAAACCGAAGCGAATCTGGTTCATGTCTTTGTTGATAAACAGGTGCGCAGAGTAGACGGCGAGGGCCACCAGCGGCAGCGGTGTCAGCTTACGGAAGTAGTGCGCGTTGACACCAACAGCGATGACCGCGAAGACAAAGATGAAAATGTCCGGATTAGCGGTAAAGATGCGTGTCGCACCGGCAATGGCGTAAATGGCTGGTTCATAACGGAATTCCACGACCGCACGCCAGAAACCTTCGATAATAATTTTATCGATAAACTGGGCATAGAAGTCGCGATACTGGAAGTCATCAAGGCCGGTTCCCAGGCCACGAATACCGCCAAAAGTAAAAAGTACTACAACGGCAACAAAATAAAGCCACGTCCTGATTTGCGCTGTGTTTTCATTTTTACTTAACATGATTTCGACAATAGCGACGAAAGTCAGGCTAAGACTTATGATCCAGTAAATTCCCATGGTCACAGATTCTTATAGTTTAAAATTCACTTATAACATACGGCCTTGTTAACGTAAACATGAGAAAAGTCTAATTTTTCCTGGTCCGATATTATATTGAATAGGTTTTGCCATATTTATTTGCTACCGTTTCCACAGACATTTTTCGATGAGTATGTTTTTTTCATTATCTCGCGGAGAGCCGGAGCGTCACTGAGCGATTTTATCCGTTCAGTTTGACTTTTGTTGCTGTTTTTATTCAGGATTTGGAGCCAGTGCGATGAGAGGGTTGTGGATATTTAGCCTGTTTTTTTTACTGTATCTTCCGGCCGCGTTTGCCAATAAGGAAATTCCGATCTGGCCAAATGAAGTGTCAGCAAATAATAAATTTATTAATTTTAGTAAAAACCCGGCCATTAATAACCGGGCTGTTACCCACGTCGATGCGCCACAAATGATTTATGTTCCGGCAACAGGAAAAAATAATCATGCGGCGGTGCTAATCATTCCCGGTGGGGGTTTTTCTTATATTATGAAAGATCTTGAAGGGCTGGATGTGGCCAACGTGCTCAGCCAGCAGGGCTATGCTTCATTTGTGTTAATTTATCGTCTGCCACACGACGGTTCAGCGCAGTATCGCCAGCAGGCTTTTGCCGATACCCAGCGAGCGCTGCGGCTGATTCGGGCCAATGCGCAGCAGTACCAGGTGGCGCCTGACCGCATTGGCGTGATGGGCTTTTCCGCCGGTGCCTTTCTCGCCGCCAATCTGAGCAACACTCCCGATGAAGCTAACTATCAGGCCGTCGATGCGCAGGATAAGGTGTCGGCGCGCCCGGATTTCAGCGCGCTCATCTACCCGGTGCTGTCGCTGAAACAGGGCGTGACCCACCCAGGCACGCGCGCGGCGCTGTACGGAAAAGATCTCACTGCCCAACAAATGGCACAGCTTTCGCAGGAAGATCGTGTCAGCGCACACACGCCGCCGACTTTTCTGGTGCAGGCGCTGAACGATGGCACCGCCTCACCGCAAAACGCGCTGGACATGTTCAGCGCACTGCGGCAGAACAAGGTCAATGTGGAGCTGCATCTGTTCCAGCAGGGCGGTCACGGCTTTGGCACCGGGCAGAAGCAACATCTGCCGGTGCAAAACTGGCTCACCCTGTTCCACGACTGGCAAAGCAGCCTGGTGAAGCCGTAAGCGGGATGGTTATTGCTTTACAACACGATTGAACGGCAGCCAGCAATCAATGGCCAGCTGTAGCTGCTCGATACGCGTAGTCAGGCCAGCCAGACCCACGCTGAGCAGGTCGCCATCGCGCGCATCGACGCAGTCCTGCTCAAGCTGCTGGCACAGCTGATTGATATCTGCTGCATAGATAATTTGAGCTGCCCCGGCCAGCCGGTGCAGCGTGCGTGCCAGCGCCGGCCACTGCTGCTGCGCCAGTTCCTGCTGGGCCTGTTGCAAATCGCGTTGATTCTCTTCGCATACCCTGAGCAGCAGTTTTGCCACCATATCGTCATCGTGGTGCACCATGGCGCGCAGCTGCGGCAACGACAGCAATGCCGGCAGGGCAGCAGGCTGCGCCAGGGCAGCGTTAAGCTGATCCGGATGCAGCGGCTTAAACAGGCACGCATCCATACCTGCCGCGAGGCCGCGTTCGCGCGTCTCAGCCAGTGCACTGCCGGTAAGTCCGATGATTTTGTGACGATAACCACGGCGACGTAACACACTGGTCAGCGTAAAACCATCCATCTGCGGCATATGGCAATCGGTGATTACCGCGTCAATTTGCTGTGTTGCGATGATCTCAGGTGCGAGGTCAGGCTGGCCGATCGCGGTAACACGATGCTGCAGCGCTTCCAGCTGACGGGTCAGCAGCAAACAATTCGCCGGATGATCGTCAACCACCAGGATATGCAGTGCCGGCATGGCGGGCGGCGCATCAGTCGCGCGCAGGGTTACCGGCGGCGGTGCGCGACTCGGTAGCGGCAGCGTGACGTTAACCAGGGTGCCTTCACCCGGCTCGCTGTGCAGCCGCATGCTGCCCTGCATCTGTTGCAGCAGCTGCGCGCTGATCACCAGCCCCAGTCCGCAGCCGGTTTGCTGACGACCGGCTGTGGCCTGCGCAAACGGCTGAAACAGCTGCTGTTGCTCCTGTTCGCTGATGCCAATGCCGCTATCCTGCACTTCAATTTCCAGCACCAGTTCGCCAGCGGCGTTTTGCTCACCGCTGAGATACACCGCCACGCTTCCCTGCGGCGTGAATTTAATGGCGTTGCTGATGTAATTGGCGATCACCTGACGCAGGCGCGGCGCATCAACCCAGACTTCAAGATCAGGCAGCGTAGTGTGATAGCTAAGCGTAAGGTTTTTTTCATGCGCCAGCCCCTGATAGAGCTGCAGTACCGGCTGGCACAGGGTCGCGATGCTGTGCCACTGCGGTGCCAGCGTCAGCTGCCCGCGCTCAATCTTCGCCATATCCAGAATGTCGCCCACCAGGCCGCTTAATGCCTGTGCCGATTGCCATGCAGTCAGCAGCGCCTCGCTGGCACCGGCCTTACGCGCTTCCAGCGCCAGCAGGCCGATGATCGCGTTGACCGGATTGCGAATCTCATGGCTCACGGTAGCAACCCAGCGGCTTTTGGCCTGATTTTCACGGTCGGCACGATCGCGGGCGATCTGCAATTGCCGCTGCGCCCGGCGGCGGCGGCGGATTTCCCGGCCGCGCTGATACACCCAGAGCAGGCAGGCGAGGGAGACGACGGCTGCCACGCCCGCCAGCGCATAAAATGGCGTGCGATACAGTGGCCAGCTGCTGGCCGTCACCTCGGGCGTACCCTGCCAGCGGCTGGTGAGCTGCGAGATCTCACTGGGTAATATTTCATTCAGGGCTTTATTCATGATGCTGAGCAGCTCGGGATCGCCAGCGTGCACGGCGAAACTGATGTGAGCGGGCTGGGTGCCGACGCGCTGGACAATACGCATCCGTCCGGAAAAATAGCGTTTGATCAGGTAAGCGGCGCCCAGCTGGTTATGCACCATGCCATCGGCTTTGCCTTCCACCACTTGCTGCATGCCGAGACTGGCGTTGTCCACCAGCTGTAGCTGTACTTCAGGATAGTGTTGCTGCAGCCAGCCAATGACCGGGCTGCCTTTCATTACGCTGATACGTAAGCCCGAGTGCAGCGCGGCCGGTGCACCCGCGGTAGCGGCGGTAATCAGCACAAACGGCGTGTGCAGCCACGGCTGGGTAAAACGGCCTGGCCACTGCGCGTTATAGGAGAGTGCGGCCAACATGTCGATTTTATGCTGTTGAAGCTGCATCAGGAGCGAGTCTTCGTGATACTCCGGCACGGCGACAAAATTGATACCGGTGCGCAGGTGGATTTGGTGCAGCAGTTCGGCACTGATGCCCTGAAACTGGTTACGCCCATCCAGCAGTGCCAGTGGCGCAAAAAACGGATTAAAACCCACGCGCACGCTGCCGTGCTGCTGTAGCCAGCGCTGTTCAGCAGCCGTAAGCGCCAGCGGCTGCTGCAGACGCCAGATGTCCGGGCGCTGTGTCCACTGGCGTGAGATCGCGCGATGCTGCTCTGCGGGGATCGCCGCGATGACGCGATTTATTGCACGCAGCATTACCGGCCTGCGCTGACTGACCAGTAGCCGACTGGCATCCTGCGCGCGTGGGGCGAGAATGTCGGCCAGCGCCAGCTGATTGAGATAGTTGCGTTCAATTAAAAAGCTGGCGGAGGTCAGATTATCGAGCACGTAATCCGCCTCGCCGGTCGCCAGCGCCGACAGCGCGACGCGACTGGAGGCATAACGCATGATGTGCGCCTGAGGAAATTGCGCCCGGATTACGCTGTCGCTGAGATAGTGCTGGTCCACCGCCAGTCTGACTGGCGCTGCATAAGGCACCGGCTGCATGGCGCGATCGCGCTGGGTCACTACCACCGGTCGGTTGATCAGCAGATTCTGTGAGGCGTCCAGTTGGGCGTTAGCGGGCACAGTGTTCCCGGCTTTGCTAAACAGCATATCAGCCTGGTCGGCAGCGATAGCGGCCAGCGCCGCGTCACGATCGGCATAGCGCTGCATCTCTATCCGCATACCGAGTGCCTGGCCTATCAGCCGGGCGTAATCAGCAAATACGCCTTCCACGTTTTTTTCCTCGGATGACATATCAAGGAAGGTGAGATAAGGCGGAATATCAGGCGCCCACAGCGCAATGCGCAGCGTGGGCAACTGACGCAATGCCTGCCAGTCGTCCTGCGACAGTTGCGGTATCAGCGGTGCCAGCGGTTCCCGCTCCAGCGGAATATAGAGCTGTGGCATCGGCTGCGCCACCGTGGAGCTGCAGCACAGCACCAGTCCGATAAACATCAGCAGACGGATCATGAGGCTTCCATTTGATTGCGATGCACTAAAGCAAATAAATCACTCATGGTTTTGCAGTGCAGTTTATCCATTAATCGGCTTTTATAGGTACTGACGGTTTTATTACTGACGCCCATCCGCGCCGCGATGCGCATATTATTCAGGCCCTTAATAATATGATGGAAAACCTGAAACTCTTGGGGTGACAAAGATTCAATCATTTTTTTCTCCGCCAGCGTGCTTTCCTGCTCCATTTGCTGCATAAAACCGCCCAGCGGGAAATAACCGTAACCACGTTGTGTCGCCTGAATAGCAGTGGCGATCTCTGGCATATCGGTTTTTTTACTGACAAAGCCATTGGCACCGCTGCGCAGGCTCTGCACGGCATACACGTTTTCATTTTTCCCGGAGATAACAATGATTTTTCCTGGAAAACTTTGCTCGCGCAATGACTTAATCACTTCAATTCCGTCCAGCGACGGCAGGTCGATATCAATGATGACGATATCCGGCTGCTGCTGCTGAATCAGCGTTACCGCTTCCCGGCCATCGGCGCTTTCGGCCAGCACCGTATGTCCATTTTGTTCCAGCAAATAACGAACGGCCATCCGCGCGATCGGATGGTCATCAACCACAACGACCTGAGCCATAGTTAACCTTTTCCTGATGAGTGAATGACAGGTCAAACTTTAGCCGCTCGTTGAATTTTATATATTGCGTATGATCAAGAACAATAAAATAATTATTTGTAGTCTATGTCCTACAAGATTAAATTAATTATAAAAGGGAAATGGTTATTCCGCCTGGAGGAGTTATCTTTCCTGGTGGGAAATAAATATTCCCTTTCTGTCACTCACTTCATTAATTAATTAACTGATGCCCAATCGCCTTTTCACCGCAATTTCTTTTACTGTGGCGGTCTGCCTTTTCCCATTTGGCAGCCTGATTAACGCGGATGCCTGGTCAGGGCGTCATCCACGCTCAGCCGGGATAAATTGTTGCCGCCAGCGTGGTTTGCTACAGTAGCGGGAATTTCAGAGGAAACGTCCATGCCACGCGATAACCGCCTGTCCCGCTCGCTGCACGCGCTCATTCATCTTGATCGTCACGTTAAACGCGCTACTTCCGATGCCATGGCAAAAATGCTCGGCACCAATCCGGTGGTGGTGCGTCGCATGATGTCGGGGCTGCGTGAAAAGGGGTATCTGGTGTCGGAAAAGGGGCACGGCGGCGGCTGGGAGCTGCGCGCGGACCTGCGCGATATCACGCTACTGGATGTGTACCAGGCTATCGGCTCACCGGCGCTGTTCAGCATTGGCCCGGCGGCCGATCCTTCGCCCTGCCTGGTGGAACATGCGGTGGACGCCCGGCTTGACCAGGCGCTGGGTGAAGCCGAAGCGCTACTGCTGCAGCGCTTCAGCCAGATTACCGTGGCGGACATCGCCGACGATTACCTGCAAAAAATGGCCAGCCTTGGGCTGGATCCGCACATCTTTCCGCGCTGCAGCGACTAACCCGCGCGGCCATTAATCCTGCTTCTGCAATTTGATCTGCGCGTCATGCTTCATCACATGCGTGGTGACGGCGGCCTGAAACACTTTAAACATCATACCGCTGACAAACGTGGTCAGCGTCAGCGTGATGAAGGCTGTCATGATCCAGTCGACCAGCGGCCAACCGCTGTTCAGCAGCGTCGGGTGGTAAACCAGCATCGCGGCAAACACCACCCAATGGCTCAGGCAATAGAAACAGTGAAACAGATGACCGAGCAAGGCGTGTTTGCGTGCGGTCCAGGCGCGCAAACCGGCAAACAGTTCGGTCTGCGTCATGGTCATCGCGATGCTGGCTGAGGCCAGCGCAATTGCCAGGCACACACCCGTGTCAGAGAGTAAAAAGGCATGCATAGATTTTCTCCTTTGTGACGATTGGCGCAGCGGAAAGAACGGCAGCTTATCTATCATGTAACTTACAATATTACATGATGTGCGCTGGCGCAACAGCATGTCCTCCCCGCCAGAGTAGTGACATGTAAATTGGCGAGTTATCGCTATTTATTGGCTTTATACGCAAACACAGCCAGTCGTCCTGTTTTTACAATGTCGCAGATTGAGTCGCACCACGGCATCAGGAGGAGAGGATGGATATTCACGCAGCCTTTATGCATCAGCTGATGATGTGGATAGAGGCGAATATTGAACAAAAGCTCATGCTGGAGACGGTCGCACAGCGGGCCGGTTATTCGCAGTGGCATCTGCAGCGGCTGTTCCGCAGCTACACTGGCGTGGCGCTGGGAGCCTATATCCGTGAACGTAAGCTAACGGCTTCCGTCATCACCCTGCTCAGCAGTAATACGTCGCTGATGCAGATTGCGCTGCAGTTTGGCTTCGATTCACAGCAAACCTACTGCCGCACCTTTCGGCGCATGTTTGACCTGCCGCCGGGCGCTTTTCGCCGCAAATACCGGCACAGCCTGCCACCGATTGACGGTCCGGCTAGCCTGCTGATGCTGCATTCGCAGAGTCGGCTGGCGTCGTAAAATATTTGCCTGGCGTTGAGCCGAAGGCGGCGCGAAACGCGCTGATATAGCTGCTGACGCTGTCGAAGCCCACCTGCCAGGCAACCTGCTGCACGCTGTGGCCTGCCGCCAGCCCTTCCAGCGATTTCAGCAGGCGCGATACCTGACGATATTTACTCAGGCTCATGCCAACCGCGCTCGACCAGTGGCGACTCAGGCTGCGCGCGCTCAGACCAGCCCACTGCGCCAGCTCCGGCCCGGTGCGTGTATCAGCCGGATCGTCCATCAGCAGGCGTGCAATCTGCCGCAGCCGCGGCTCTTCCGGCAGCGGCAGGGTAAGTTCCTGCGGCGTGGATTCGTACAGTTCATCAAGAAACACCTGACCCAGCCGGGTATAGCGCGCGCTGCTCCACAGTTCAGGCTCCAGCACCGCCAGCCGTTCAGCCAGCGGCTCCAGTACGGTCGGGCAGGAGAGCAGCACCGGCCGATCCGGCAGCGGCGCGGCCAGCGCTTCGTCAATCAGTACCGTCCAGCCCAGCACGCGTCCCGGCCCGACAAGGGCATGGTCAAACCACGGCGGAATCCAGCCGACCAGCCGCGGCGGATTAGCAAAAATGCCCGACGAGGTGTTCACCGTCATCAATCCCTGGCGCAGGCAAAACAGCTGTCCGGCGGCATGACGATGCGTGCGTCGCTCGCGATCCAGCTCCTTCGACAGTGACACGGCAATGACTTTAGGCGCATCTGGCCGCATCAGCCGCTGGCGCAGCTCTTCCTTACGCGGATCGCCAGAGAACGGAAGGTTGTCGGATGGATGGATGAGCATGGCTGGGCCTGAGTGGTGAGTGGCGGAAGATCACCGATGTAGGGTGATGTTTTTAAATTATGAATTTAAGAGATTCATAGCTACTGGTTTTGACCGGAGAGTTGAACCTGATACAAGAACCGGGCAGCTCTCACATTCATACTACCGATCAAGTCATTCAGCACAAGCCGGTTTACTGAATCTGGCAGCAGATCGCAGCAATAACTAAAAACCTGAAAAATTATGAGCGTTCCGAGCAAAGACAGTGTTGCCCTTTTGGTCTGATGACTTTATGAATTTGAGGGTGGTGATTCCGGTTTCATTTATGCTTAATTGATACCGGATTTGCAGGCAGCACATCAAACTTGAGTTTCGTGCAAGTTTTTTAATGATTCATATCTAACGAGTCTGAGTGAGAGCGTATAAGCCAGAAGCTACTTTAAATCCTCAGGCTTGGTTGTTAATATCAAAACTTATTAATTCATTGATTTATATGACGAAGAGTGGATTGATGTATTTTTTATTTTATAAATTGAGATGGGTATTGGAGCCATGCCACTTTGTATTCATATTTCAATCAAACTGGCGTGGCATACCTGGATTTCATGTGGCTTTTCATCATTGGATTGTGATATATTTGATTCGGAACAGGATGTCTAATCGGGATGATTTATATGAACGAATATGAGAAAAAGCTGTTTGATAATGGTTTCACTACTAAAGATATCGGCAAGCTCAGGAGTATCGTAAAAAAGGATGAGTCCCAATCTGATACCCTTAAAACTCTGGTTATTGATTTAAGCAAACGTTTTTGGGGAGGTGTTATCGGAGTATCTATATTGATCCTCATAGGATTATATGGTGCCCTTAATGCCGATAAATCAGATTTCCTCTCTTATGTGATTGTCCTTGGCTTCGCTTTTTTGATTATCTATTTCGTTACTCCATTGAGATTATCCTGGAAAGCCTATAGGTTTATTAAGAAGAACGATAATAGTTAATTATTTGCAGGGTTGTTTTGCATTTGATAAAGATTCAAACCTATTCCAGTCCCTTTGATCGCCGCTCCTGCACCTTTTATAGCAAGGGCGGGCTTGCTCATAGTCTGAACTTTGCGATAATAATCAGCAGGAAGATATTTGTATAATCTCCAGGCTTCCGGCTTTAATGTAAGTTTGAAAATACCATAATAAGAGGTGGTTAAATCAACTACCTGATATGCAAGTAATCCCAGCCTTTGGTCAAATCCAAAAAACTCAGCTATATCCTCATATGCGTCTCTGACCGGATTTGAAGGGTTAGGTACACCTCTCAGCTTTCCAATTCCTTCAATACCTGAACCTACACCATTCATAATGAGTGTTGAACCGGCGATTACGCCTAGCACATTGCCTGTTGCTGCAGACCCGACTAATACACCCGCCCCTGCCACAATTTGTAAGCCACTTAGGACAACGCTTATACCGTCAATAACATAACCGATGACCTTTTCATTATCATGGTAGAACTTTACTGATGAGGATATCGTCGCCTGGCCGGTTCTGAGCATTCTGTCCTGAATTGAAAGGTTATGAGACTCTTTCTTAAGATTCTGAATGCACTCCTGACATTGTTCATCGCTGGTAGCAGAACGGATGGTATTAAGTTGAAGATTAATGAAGTCCCGTACTTCATCATGAAATCGCATCCTAAGCATTCCATCTTTCAGATGAATGAGAGAAAGATTGTTAGCTAAGCTTACTAGTTGATTTGCCTGAAGATTACCCATTGTGAGGAAGTAATCTGAAAATCTGTTCTTATTCCAGTAGTTGTCCATAACGATACCTTTGTGTAAACATAGCTTTCAATTAACAGGGCTAATCAGATCCTAAAATAACTGGAGTCGAAAAGGAAGACAAATGAGCATTGATATTTTTCTCAAAATTGAAGGCATCACAGGCGAATCTCAAGACTCGAATCATAAGGGATGGATTAATGTTGATTCTTTTACCTGGGGTGCCAGTCAGCCAGGCAACATGAGTGTGGGTGGCGGTGGTGGTGCAGGAAAAGTGCAGTACCGGGACCTAACAGTTCAGACTCATATCGACAAAGCCACACCAGCAGTGATGAAGTATGTCTCGAACGGCAACCATATTAGTAAGGTGGAACTTTCCGCCTGTAAGGCAGGGGGCAGCCAAACTGAATATTGCAGGATAACATTGGAAGATGTCCTTATTACCAACGTTCTCTTCAATGGAGCAAACCATTCAGAGCTTTTAGCCTTATCTTATCAGTTTCAGGCTTCAAAAGTTAAGATTCAGTATTGGGAACAGTCTTCCTCTGGCGGTAAAGGTGCTGAGTCGCAGTCGGGATGGGATATTAAAAGTAATAAGGAAGCTTGAATGAGTACGTATCTGAAAGGCACCCTGTAAATATTTAAGGTAGTTCTCTCAGATGCGTTCATTAGCGTTAACGAAAGATTAGAGTTAGCGCTAATTATAGGTTGTAAAAATGATCACCTGAAGCGGTGGAATTCAGAAAAAGCAAATTGGCGGAAGATCACAGGAGTCGAACCTGCCCGGGACCGCTGGCGGCCCCAACCGGATTTGAAATCCGGCCGCCTCACCGGAGACGACGATCTTCCTTTGAAGATGCCGCGCAGTATAGCGGCAATTGGCGGCAAAATCTTGATCGCAGCGGGGCGTTATTGCACCTTCTCGCCGTGATGCTGCCGATACTCCTTTGGCGTGGTGGCGTAGCTTTTCTTAAACACCGAATAGAAGTACTGCAGGGAAGGATAGCCGCACATCTGCGAAATTTCATTAATATTTAATGAAGAGCAGGCCAGCAGTTCACGCGCTTTCTCCAGCTTCTCGCGGTGAATCATGGCGTGAATGGTGTCGCCGGTCTCATCGCGAAAACGCTTTTCCAGATTGGAGCGCGACATGCCAATCGCATCCAGCACCTGTTCGACCTTGATGCCTTTACAGGCGTTAAAGCGGATGTAATGCATCGCCTGAATCACCGCCGGATCGCGCAGCGAGCGAAAATCGGTAGAGCGGCGGGCAATGACTTTCACCGGCGGCACCAGAATGCGTTGCAAGGGCAGCGTTTGCCGATCGAGCAGGCGATGCAACAGCTTGGCGGCCTGATAACCCATCTGGCGTGTGCCCTGGGCCACCGAAGAGAGCGCCACGCGGGACAGATAGCGTGTCAGCTCTTCGTTATCAATGCCGATTACGCTGAGCTTCTCCGGCACCGGTATTTTCAGGTGTTCACAAGCCTGTAGCAAATGACGCGCACGCGCGTCGGTCACCGCGATAATGCCGGTCTGCGGCGGCAGCGTTTGCAGCCAGTCGGCGAGGCGGTTTTGCGCGTGCTGCCAGTTTTCCGGCGCGGTTTCCATCCCCTGATACACCACGCCCTGATAGCGCTCGCGCATCACCAGCTGGCGAAACGCCTGCTCGCGCTCCTGCGCCCAGCGTTTGCCGCTGGCGGCGGGCAGGCCGTAAAACGCAAAGCGATGAATGCCTTTCTCTTTCAGGTGCAGAAAGGCACTCTCCACCAGCGCAGCGTTGTCGGTGGCGATGTAGTGCACCGGCGGATAATCCTGCTGCCGGTGATAAGAGCCACCAACACCGACAATCGGCACCGGCACATTGCTGAGCAGGCTCTCGATCGAGCTGTCGTCGTAATCCGCAATGACGCCGTCGCCCAGCCATTCGCGGATGTTGTCGATGCGGCAGCGGAAATCCTCTTCAATGAAGATATCCCAGTCGGTTTGCGAAGCCTGCAGATACTCGCCAACCCCTTCTACCACCTGGCGGTCATACACCTTGTTGGCGTTAAACAGCAGCGTAATACGGTAACGTTTTTCGTGCATCGTGGCGCGCTCCCTTAAACCTGTTGCGCATTGCATAGCACGGCGGAAAAGGCAGCAGAAATTGTTTGCGCCACATTGTGATCGCCCACGCGATTACACCCGGCGGCGCGTGGCCGTATCCATCCACACCGCCAGCAGTAAAATCGCCCCTTTGACGATGTACTGCCAGAAGGTCGGCACGTCCATCATGCTCATGCCGTTATCCAGAGACGCCATGATGAAGGCGCCCATCACCGCACCGGCCACCGAACCGACGCCGCCCGCCAGGCTGGTGCCGCCAATCACGCAGGCAGCGATGGCGTCCAGTTCGGCAATATTGCCCGCCGAGGGCGAGCCAGCACCCAGACGTGAGCTGAGGATCAGGCCGGCGATAGCCACCATGACGCCGTTGATGGCGAACACCGCCAGCTTGGTGCGCGCCACGTTGATGCCCGACAGGCGCGCTGCATCAATGTTGCCGCCGATGGCGTAAATCCGTCGTCCGAAGGCGGTGCGCGTGGCCATAAACATGCCGCCGAGCAGCAGCAGTGCCAGCAGCAGGACCGGTGTCGGCACGCCGCGGTAATCGTTCAGTAACCAGATGGCACCCAGCACCAGAACAGCGGTAATCGCCTGGCGTGCCACCGTGCCGCTGGCGGCTGGTTGTGATAACCCCAGCTGCTGGCGACGCAGCCGCAGCCGCCATTGCCAGAGAATAAACAGCGCCAGACCGGCGAAGCCGAAGCCAAAGCCAACACCGCCCGGCAAATAGCTTTGCCCGATCTGCGACATCGCCGGCGTTGTTGGCGCTACGGTGGTGCCATCGGTAATACCAACCAGAATGCCGCGAAACGCCAGCATGCCCGCCAGCGTGACGATGAACGAGGGCACTTTACGGTACGCGACCCACCAGCCATTCCAGGTGCCCAGCAACAGGCCAAGCACCAGCGTTACCACGATGGTCAGCGGTAGCGGCCAGCCGAGCCAGACGTCAAAGATGGCCGCGGCACCGCCCAGCAGGCCCATCATCGAACCGACGGAAAGGTCGATCTCCGCCGAGATAATGACAAACACCATGCCCACCGCGAGGATGCCGGTGATGGCGGTCTGGCGCAGCAGGTTAGAGACGTTACGTGGGCTAAGCCAGGCACCGTCGGTGGTCCAGGTGAAGAACAGAGCGATAAGCACAATCGCTCCCAGCATCACCAGCACCTGCAGATTGAAGCGCGGAAACTTGCCCGGCGCTGGCTTGCCCGGGGTACCGGACAGGCTCTGGCTACTTTCAGTTTTAAGCATAATGTTCGCTCCGCAGGGCAGCTTCCATGACCTGCTCCTGAGTCAGGTTGTCGTTAATCAAATCGGCTTTGATTTGCCCTTCGTGCATCACCAATACGCGGTCACTCAGACCCAGCACTTCAGGCAGTTCAGAGGAGATAACAATCACCGCGATGCCCTGCTGCACCAGCGCGTTAATCAGCAGATAGATCTCCTGGCGAGCGCCGACGTCGATGCCGCGCGTCGGTTCGTCCAGAATCAAAATGCGCGGATTGAGCAGCAGGCATTTGGCGAGGATCGCTTTTTGCTGATTACCACCGCTGAGGCGGCCAATCGCCAGCTCGGGTGAGGAGGTTTTGACACGCAGACGGCGGATAGCATCGTTGATCGCCTGCTGCTCCTGGGCTTCATCCAGCGTGGAGAAGCGATGGCTGTATTGATCCAGCGCGGCCAGCGTGATGTTTTTCCCCACGCCCATCAGTGGCACGATGCCATCTTTTTTCCGGTCCTCCGGCACCATGGCGATGCCGTGCGCAATCGCGGCCCGGCAATCGTCGATCTTCACCTGCTGGCCATCAATCCAGATTTCGCCCTGCCAGCGACCGGGCCAGACACCAAACAGGCACTGGACCGTTTCGGTGCGTCCTGCGCCCACCAGCCCGGCAATACCGAGAATTTCGCCGCGCTTCAGGCTGAACGACACATTATTAACGCGGCGCACATGGCGGTTGACCGGATGCCAGGCGGTGAGGTTTTCGACTTTCAGTACCGTTTCGCCGATCTCGTGCGGCTGGTGCGGATAGAGTGCGGTGAGCTCGCGACCCACCATCATCGTGATGATGTCATCTTCACTCAGCCCGGCCGCTGGCCGTGTGGCGATGTGCTGACCATCGCGAATCACACAGATGGTGTCCGAAATCGCTTTGACCTCATTAAGCTTGTGGGAGATGTAGATGCAGGCAATACCGTGCTCGCGCAGGTTAGTGATAATCCCAAGCAGCACTTCGGTTTCCTCTTCGGTGAGCGACGAGGTCGGTTCATCGAGGATTAGCAATCGCACCTGCTTATTCAGCGCCCGCGCGATCTCTACCAGCTGCTGCTGGCCGAGGCCGAGCTCGCCAACTTTGGTGGCAGGCGAAACGTTAAGTTTGACCCGCTCCAGCAGCTGCTGGCAGCGCAGCGTCATGGTTTCATCATCGACCATACCGAAGCGACCCAGCTCGGCACCGAGGAAAATGTTCTCCATGACCGTAAGCTGCCGCACCAGCGCCAGCTCCTGATGAATAATCACAATGCCTTTGCGCTCGGTGTCGCGGATGGTTTGCGCCTCGATGCGATCGCCGGCAAAGCGAATCTCGCCGTCAAATTCGCCGTGCGGGTAAAGCCCGCACAGCACTTTCATCAGCGTCGATTTGCCCGAGCCGTTCTCACCGCACAGCGACATGACTTCACCGGCTTCGAGCCGCAGGCTGACGGCATCCAGCGCTTTCACCGCGCCGAAACGCTTGGTGATGTTGTTCATTTCCAGCAGCATCGATCTGCTCCTTCGCGTTTCAGGCGCTTAGAGTTCGCTCTGTTTATGGAAGCCGTCTTTCACTACGGTGCTTTCGATGTTGTCTTTGTTGACCGGAATCGGCTTCAGCAGGCGCGACGGCACCTCTTTCAGGCCATTATTCAGCTTGCTGTTGCTGGCGGGCGTTTTGCCATCGCCCAGTTCCACTGCAATTTTTGCCGCTTCGGTGGCAAGTTCGGTGATGGGTTTGTACACCGTCATGGTTTGCGTGCCGTTCATGATGCGTTTGATGGCGGCGAGATCGGCATCCTGACCGGAAATGGCGACTTTGCCCGCCAGTCCCTGCGCGCTCAGCGCCTGAATGGCCCCACCGGCGGTGGCATCGTTGGAGGCAACGACGGCATCAATGTGGTTGCTGTTAGCGGTCAGCGCGTTTTCCATGATTTTCAGCGCATTCTCTGGCAGCCAGGCATCAACCCACTGATCGCCCACCACTTTAATGCTGCCGTTATCGATGTAAGGTTTTAACACTTTCATCTGGCCGGCACGGAACAGACGTGCATTATTATCCACCGGCGATCCACCCATCAAAAAGTAGTTACCTTTAGGTACCTGTTTAACCAGACTTTCGGCCTGCAGTTCGCCGACTTTTTCATTATCAAACGAGATATAAAAATCGATGTCGGCATTATTAATCATGCGGTCATAAGCGAGGACTTTAATGCCTTCGCGTTTCGCTTCGGCCACCACATTACTCAATACCTGACCGTTATAAGGAATGATGACCAGCACATCGACACCGCGGTTGATCATATTTTCAATCTGCGAGATTTGCGTCTCTTCATTGCCGTTGGCCGACTGGACAAATACTTTGGCCCCAGACTTTTCCGCCTGGCTGACAAAAATGTCCCGGTCTTTCTGCCAGCGTTCCAGACGTAAATCATCGATCGCCATACCGATTTTCACTTCTTTCGCCAGCCCGGCGTGGCTGAACAGGGCCAGTGCAGCGCTGAGGGCTAACAGCGTGTGTCTCATTTTCATCATGGTCATCCTGTAGGTTGAGGCTATTGTCGTTGTAAGGCTATGAACCAGGGCGGATGAATTGTTGCCCCGCGACGTGAACAACATCAATTACTGATTTTTATCCTGCTATTACGTTTTTTTGTTTATTTGTGATTCTTTGAGCGCGATCGAAATTTTACGCGGCCATCTGTTAAATCTTGCAGCGGCGCTGCGCGCCGGCACGCGATGTAATTAAATACATGGATTTGCGAGCTGTCGCACAAATAATAATTATCTTAAGTTCAGTGTGAAATATCGTAATTGAGCTGAACGCTTACGCCTCCGCAAAATAACGCTTCACTGCTGACCATTCGGGTCTGATGCTAAGGAGCACAACATGCACGCTTATTTCGACCAGCTTGAGCGCGTTGGTTATGAAGGGGCCAATACCACTAACGCACTGGCGTTTCGCCATTACAATCCGCAGGAAGTGATTCTGGGTAAAACCATGGCGGAACACCTGCGTTTTGCCGCCTGTTACTGGCACACGTTCTGCTGGAACGGGGCGGATATGTTCGGCGTGGGGGCCTTTGATCGCCCGTGGCAGAAAAATGGCGATGCGCTGCAGCTGGCGAAGCTCAAAGCGGATGTCGCGTTCGAGTTCTTTTACAAACTCAACGTGCCTTATTACTGCTTCCATGATGTCGATGTGTCACCGGAAGGTGATTCGCTGCGCAGCTACCAGGAAAACCTGGCGGTAATGACAGATAAGCTGCTGGAAAAACAGCAGGAAACCGGCGTCAGATTGCTGTGGGGCACCGCGAACTGCTTTACGCATCCCCGCTATGCGGCTGGCGCGGCGACCAGCCCGGATCCGGAAATTTTCGCCTGGGCAGCCAGCCAGGTGTGCAGCGCGATGCAGGCGACGCAGACGCTGGGCGGTGAAAACTATGTGCTGTGGGGCGGACGCGAAGGATACGAGACGCTGCTGAATACCGATTTGCGGCAGGAGCGCGAGCAGATCGGGCGCTTCATGCAGATGGTGGTGGAGCACAAGCATAAAATCGGTTTCCAGGGGATGCTGCTGATTGAGCCGAAGCCGCAGGAGCCGACTAAACATCAGTATGACTTTGATGTCGCGACGGTCTACGGTTTCCTCCGCCAGTTTGGCCTGGAAAAAGAGATCAAAGTGAATGTGGAAGCCAACCATGCCACGCTGGCGGGTCACTCTTTCCATCATGAAATTGCGACGGCGATTGCGCTGGGCATCTTCGGTTCGGTCGATGCCAACCGCGGTGACAGCCAGTGCGGCTGGGATACCGACCAGTTCCCGAACAGCGTCGAAGAAAACGCGCTGGTGATGTACGAGATCCTCAAAGCGGGCGGGTTCACCACCGGCGGCTTAAACTTTGATGCCAAAGTACGGCGCCAGAGCACCGACAAATACGATCTGTTTTATGGCCACATCGGCGCGATGGATACCATGGCGCTGGCGCTGAAAGTGGCGGCGCGTATGGTGAGCGATGGTGAGCTGGATAAGCGTGTGGCGCAGCGCTATAGCGGCTGGAATGGTGAGTTCGGTCAGCAAATTCTGAAAGGCGAGTTTTCTCTTGCCTCGCTGGCGGCGCATGCTCAGCAACAGCAACTCAATCCGCAGCATCGCAGCGGACGCCAGGAGCAGCTGGAAAATCTGGTGAATCACTATCTGTATAATTTCTAATCCATCGGGAGCGAAGCATGGTTATCGGGATCGATTTAGGCACCTCCGGCGTCAAAGTGGCGCTGCTGGATGCGCACGGCCAGGTTCAGGCAACGGCCAGCGCGCCGCTGCAGGTGACGCGTCCGCAGCCGCTATGGAGCGAACAGGATCCCGAAAGCTGGTGGCAGGCCACCGATAGTGCCATGCAGGCGCTGGCGCAGCAGCACGATTTACGCCACGTCAGCGCCATCGGCTTTAGCGGCCAGATGCACGGCGCGACGCTGCTGGACGCCGCGCATCAGGTGCTGCGTCCGGCGATACTGTGGAACGACGGGCGCAGCAGCGCGCAGTGTCGCCAGCTGGAGCAGCGCGTGCCATCGTCACGTCAGATTACCGGCAACCTGATGATGCCGGGTTTTACCGCGCCCAAATTGTTGTGGGTGCAGCAGCATGAACCGGCGATATTTGCGCAGGTAGCAAAAGTGCTGCTGCCGAAAGATTATCTGCGCTGGCGGATGAGCGGCGATTTCGCCACCGATATGTCAGATGCGGCGGGAACGATGTGGCTGGATGTGGCACAGCGCGACTGGAGCGATGCAATGCTGGCGGCGTGCGGACTGAACCGCAGCCACATGCCGCAGCTGTTTGAAGGCAACCAGATTACCGGCACGCTGCTGCCGGAAATTGCGGCGCGCTGGGGGATGGAGCCGGTGCCGCTGGTGGCCGGCGGCGGCGACAATGCAGCTGGTGCCGTGGGCGTTGGCATGGTTGAGCCAGGGCAGGGCATGCTGTCGCTCGGCACCTCCGGCGTCTATTTTCTGGTGAGCGAAGGCTATCTCAGCAATCCGCAACGCGCCGTGCACAGTTTCTGTCATGCGCTGCCGCAGCGCTGGCATCTGATGTCGGTGATGCTGAGTGCCGCCGCCTGTCTGGACTGGGCCGCTGCGCTGACCGGCTGCGATGATGTGCCGCACCTGCTGGCCGAAGCTGAACGCGCCAGCGCGCAGGCCACGCCGGTGTGGTTTTTGCCTTATCTTTCCGGCGAGCGCACGCCGCACAATAATCCGCAGGCACAGGGGGCTTTCTTTGGCCTGACGCACCAGCACGGCCGGCCGGAACTGGCGCGCGCGGTGCTGGAAGGCGTGGGCTTTGCGCTGGCGGAAGGCATGGATGCGGTGCATGAGTGTGGCGTACTGCCCAACACGGTGATGCTGATTGGCGGCGGTGCGCGCAGCACGTACTGGCGGCAGATGCTGGCGGACATCAGCGGCCTGACGCTGGATTATTGTCACGGCGGCGAGGTGGGGCCGGCGCTCGGTGCCGCGCGCCTGGCGCAGCTGGCGGTGGACCCGGCCAGCGAATGGCCGGCACCGGCGTTAGTGCAGCGCCATCAGCCGGACGCCGCGCAGCATCAGGCTTATCAGCCGCGCCGTGCGCGCTTTGCGCAGCTATACCAGCAGTTGTTACCACTGATGTCCTGATTTGGCTTACGCATGGCCGGATGAGGTCGCAAGGCGTTGACAGAGTCGGGTATGATGGGAAAAATCGCTGAAGATACGTGGCCGGATTTGGCTGCGCATCTTCGCCCATCGTTACCCTTCATCGCCTGAGGAACCCACCATGCCGCAGCCCGTCTATTTTCTTGTCCTGCCGGGCGTCATGGCGCTCGACCTCACCGGGCCGGCAGAGACGCTGCAGCTGGCGGGCGGACATTTTGCGCTGCACTACATCGGCCCGCAGGCGAGCGTCACCTGCTCGACCGGCATGACCATTGCGGATATTGCACCGCTGCCCGCCACGCTACCCGATAACAGCCTGCTGATTGTGCCCGGCGTGTTCGATTCCCGCATCTGGTTCGATACCGGGGCTGCCGGGCAGGCGCGCGACTGGCTGCGCCAGCAACGCAGCGCGATTCATTCGCGGCGCATTACACTTGTGTGTATTTGCTCCGGCGCGCTGCTCTCCGCGCAGGCTGGCCTGCTGGATGGCGTACAGTGCACCACGCACCATGATGTGTTGCCGCGCCTGAAAGCTGCCGCGCCGGCTGCGCTGGTGAAAGACAACCGCGTGTTTGTGGAAGATGCCGGCATCTGGACCAGTGCGGGGATTACTGCGGGTATCGATCTGGCGCTGCACCTGATCAACCGTCTGTGCGGCGCGCGGCAGGCGCTAACGGTGGCGCGGGAGATGGTGGTGTGGTTCCGCCGCTCGGGTGACGATCCGCAACTGTCGCCGTGGCTGCGTTATCGTAATCATCTGCATCCGGCGATTCATCGCGCGCAGGACGCGATGATTGCACATCCGGAACATGACTGGTCGCTGAGCGCGCTGGCCGAACGCGCCCACGTCAGCGAGCGCCATCTGACGCGCCTGTTTCGCCAGCATTTGGGTATCAGCGTGCGGGAATACCACGAGCAGCTGCGGCTGGTGATTGCGCGCCAGCGCCAGCAGCAGGGGGAAGCGGCGGAGAAAGCGGCGCTGGCCGCCGGCTTCTCCTCGGCACGCCAGCTGCGTCGCGCCCGGCAGCGCTGGGACGATCAGCTCACCAGATGATGCTTGTCCACGCGTTTCAGCAGCATCGCCAGCAGCAGGCTGCCCAGCAGGGTTACGCCAAAGACCCACGGCAGATCCAGCCACGGCCGCGACATATCGTCGTAATGATGGGTACGCAGATAGTGAATGAACAGCGCATGGAAACCATAAATCGGCAGCGAATAGCGTGAAATGGTCGCCAGCAGCGGCAGCGGCCGGTGGTTCAGCACATTTTTAAACAGCACCAGCAGGCTTATCGCCGCGATAAACACCAGTGGGCCACAGTAAAGATACCAGGTGTCATTAAACGCGCCGTTAATCTTCAGCATCTGTCTGGTGCCGAGCGCGATACCGATGACGCAGGCGATAAAACTCAGCCCGGCCAGCCAGCTGATGCCGCGCCTGTCGGTATCCATCACGCCAATCGCCCGTCCAAGCAGCGCGTACAGCAGGTAGTAAATCGAGTCGCCGCTGACATACAGATTGACCGGCAGCCAGTGGAACGGACCCAGCGACTGGCTGACGGTGTTCGGATTAGCGATCACCGCGAGGATCAGCACCAGCAGCGCCACATAGCGCGGCGGCACGTTTTTCACCTGAATCAGCGGAGACAGCAGGTAGATGCCGATAATGGCGAAGAAGAACCACAGATGGTAGAACACCGGCTTCTGCAACAGCTTCAGCAGCGATCGGCCTTCGCTGATCGGCGTCAGCCAGGTGATGTAGGCCAGCGCGACGGCGCTGTAGAAAAGCAGGCACAGCACAATGCGCAGCAGATGGCGGCCCTGCGCGCTGCGTTCGCCAAAGAACAGATAACCGGAAATCATGAAGAACAGCGGCACGCAGACGCGCGAAGCCGAGTTAAGCAGATTGGCGACGTCCCAGCTGGGTCCGGTGACTGCCATCGGTCCGGTGATGTACCAGGTGGTGGTGTGAATGACGATCACCATCAGACAGGCGACCGCGCGTAAGTTATCAATCCAGCAGATTTTTTGCGACATGGCTTCCTCGTGCGTACTCCGTGCGAAGAAGGGTAGCCAGTGCACAGCGGGCCAACAACCCCCGCAGCCTGGATTTCGGAGCTCTCTGTTAACCGCTGCACAACCGCACCCGCCTGCGCCAGGATTTCCGGCTGCACAATGCGCGGTCAAAGGGTATACTGTCGCACTCTTTTTAAATCCACCCGTATCGCGTGCGAATTCAACATGCAAAAGTTTGATACCAAGACCTTTCAGGGCCTGATCCTGACCTTGCAGGATTACTGGGCGCGTCAGGGCTGCACCATCGTCCAGCCGCTGGACATGGAAGTGGGCGCTGGCACTTCTCACCCTATGACTTGCCTGCGTGCTCTCGGGCCAGAGCCGATGGCGAGCGCCTACGTGCAGCCATCGCGTCGTCCCACCGATGGCCGCTACGGTGAAAACCCGAACCGTTTACAGCACTACTACCAGTTCCAGGTGGTGATTAAGCCGAACCCGGACAACCTTCAGGAGCTGTACCTCGGATCGCTGAAAGAGCTCGGTATCGACCCTGGCGTGCATGACATTCGCTTCGTCGAAGATAACTGGGAAAACCCAACGCTGGGCGCCTGGGGACTCGGCTGGGAAGTGTGGCTGAATGGCATGGAAGTCACGCAGTTCACCTACTTCCAGCAGGTCGGCGGCCTGGAGTGTAAGCCGGTGACCGGCGAGATCACCTACGGTCTGGAGCGTCTGGCGATGTACATCCAGGGCGTGGACAGCGTGTACGATCTCACCTGGAGCGACGGCGCGTTCGGCAAAACCACCTACGGTGACGTGTTCCACCAGAACGAAGTGGAGCAGTCGACGTACAACTTTGAGTACGCCGACGTCGATTTCCTGTTCAGCTGCTTCGAGCAGTATGAAAAAGAGGCACAGCAGCTGCTGGCGCTGGAAAAACCGCTGCCGCTGCCGGCCTATGAGCGCATTCTCAAAGCCGCGCACAGCTTCAACCTGCTTGATGCGCGCAAAGCGATCTCGGTAACCGAGCGCCAGCGCTATATCCTGCGTATTCGCACCCTGACGAAAGCCGTGGCGGAAGCCTATTATGCCTCCCGCGAGGCGCTCGGCTTCCCTATGTGTAACCGTAATAAGTAAGAGGCAGCCATGACCGATAAAACTTTCCTGGTGGAAATTGGCACCGAAGAGTTGCCTCCGAAAGCCCTGCGCAGCCTGGCAGAAGCCTTTGCTGCGCACTTTACCGCTGAGCTCGACAGTGCCGGTCTGGCGCATGGCGACGTCAGCTGGTTTGCGGCACCGCGCCGTCTGGCGCTGAAAGTGGCACAGCTGGCGGCCGCGCAGCCCGATCGCGAAGTAGAAAAGCGCGGCCCGGCCGTCGCTGCGGCGTTTGATGCCGAAGGCAAGCCGACTAAAGCGGCAGAAGGCTGGGCACGTGGCAACGGCATCACCGTAGAGCAGGCTGAGCGTCTCAGCACTGACAAAGGCGAGTGGCTGGTGCATCGTGCTGCGGTAAAAGGCGAAAGCGCGCAGGCGCTGCTGCCGGCGATGGTCGCGACCGCACTGAGCAAGCTGCCGATTCCAAAACTGATGCGCTGGGGTGCCAGCGACGTGCAGTTCGTGCGTCCGGTGCACACCGTGACGCTGCTGCTGGGTGATGAGCTGATTCCGGCCACCATCCTCGGTATTCAGTCCGATCGCGTCATTCGCGGCCACCGCTTCATGGGCGAGCCGGAGTTGACGCTGGGCAACGCCGATCAGTATCCGCAGCTGCTGCAGGAGCGCGGTAAAGTGATCGCCGATTACGCCACGCGTAAAGCCAAAATCAAAGCCGATGCCGAAGCCGCCGCGCAGCAGCTGGGCGGTAAAGCCGACCTGAGCGACAGCCTGCTGGAAGAGGTGGCTTCGCTGGTGGAGTGGCCGGTGGTGCTGACGGCGAAGTTTGAAGAGAAGTTCCTCGCGGTACCGGCTGAAGCGCTGGTGTACACCATGAAAGGGGATCAGAAGTACTTCCCGGTTTACGCGGAAGACGGCCAGCTGCTGCCCAACTTCATATTTGTCACTAACATTGAATCGCGCGATCCGCAGCAGATCATTGCCGGTAATGAAAAAGTGGTGCGTCCGCGTCTGGCCGATGCCGAGTTCTTCTTCAACACCGACCGCAAAAAGCGTCTGGAAGATAACCTGCCGCGTCTGGAAACCGTGCTGTTCCAGAAAGAGCTGGGTACGCTGCGTGACAAAACCGACCGTATTCAGGCGCTGGCCGGCTGGATTGCCGCGCAGATTGGCGCTGATGTCAATCACGCCACGCGCGCCGGCCTGCTGTCGAAGTGCGACCTGATGACCAATATGGTGTTCGAGTTCACCGACACCCAGGGTGTGATGGGCATGCACTACGCGCGCCACGATGGCGAAGCGGAAGATGTGGCGGTCGCACTTAACGAGCAGTACCAGCCGCGTTTCGCCGGTGACGATCTGCCGTCCAGCCCGGTGGCCTGCGCCGTGGCGATTGCCGATAAAATGGATACCCTGGCCGGTATCTTCGGCATCGGACAGCATCCGAAAGGCGATAAAGACCCGTTTGCGCTGCGTCGTGCCGCGCTGGGCGTGCTGCGTATCATCGTTGAGAAGAACCTGCCGCTCGATCTGCAAACCCTGACGGAAGAAGCGGTGCGCCTGTACGGCAGCAAGCTGAGCAACGCCAATGTGGTCGATGATGTCATCGACTTCATGCTGGGCCGTTTCCGCGCCTGGTATCAGGAAGAGGGCCACAGCGTTGACACCATTCAGGCGGTGCTGGCGCGTCGTCCAACCCGTCCGGCCGATTTCGATGCACGTATGAAGGCGGTTTCGCACTTCCGTACGCTGGAAGCTGCTTCGGCGCTGGCGGCGGCTAACAAGCGCGTGTCGAATATCCTGGCGAAAGCCACCGAAACCCTGAACGACAGCGTGCAGGCGTCCCTGCTGAAAGAGAACGCTGAAATTCAGCTGGCGACCTTTGTCACCGCGCTGGGCGACAAGCTGCAGCCGTACTTTGCGGAAGGCCGCTATCAGGATGCCCTGGTGGAGCTGGCGCAGCTGCGCGAAGCGGTGGATAACTTCTTCGACAACGTCATGGTGAATGCCGATGACGAAGCGGTGCGTATCAATCGCCTGACGCTGCTGGCGCAACTGCGCGAGCTGTTCCTGCAGGTGGCGGACATTTCGCTGCTGCAGTAAGCGATGGGCAGAAGTGAACCGAAGGGACGAGCAATCGTCCCTTTTTTTGTTTCAGGCGGCAGAAGGGGTGAACAGGCGCGCGTCGCGAAGCAGGTGATCGTTACCGCGACGGCGGGTAAAGCCGCTGCGGTCAAAGAATTCCAGAATCTGCACCGCGACTTTGCGGCCGGTACCCAGCTGGTTGCGGAAGTCAGCGGCGCTGGTGCTGCCTCCGGCGGCCGCACGATGACGAATCAGATCGGCGAAGATCTGGATCTGCGCGCTGCGGTAGTAGCGATCGCGCACGATCGCCGTGATATGGCCGAGACGCGCCGCGGTGAGTAATAAACCGCGAATCTGCTCTTCATCCTGCTGCAGCGCATCGGCAATATCGCGCACCCACAGCGGCTGGTCGCTGAACAGCGGCTCGACCTGCTGCCACAGCGTGGCTTCCTGCGGATTAAAGCGCGGCGCGAAGTCGGGCAGGTGCAGCCAGCCCTGTTTCTGCCGCAGCTCGCCTTGTGCCAGCATCTGATCGATTAATCCCGGCACCAGCGGTGCCGGCGCATGCGGCAGCGCCACACGGCGCAGGCGATCGTGGCCGGTGCCCGGCAGCTCAGGGTGCTGCTGGTGGAAGGCGCTCAGCGCTTCCCGTAAACGCTGCTGCCAGGCGCTGGCCATGGTGTCGCTCATCAGGCTGGTACCCAGCCGTACCGGATTCAGCGGCAGCAGCAGCGCGTCCAGCGCCGGCGCAGTGAGCTGGCGCGCCCAGCCGAGCTCGTCATACGCGGCCGGTTGATACGCCAGATGCGCCTGCAGGCTGGCGCTGTCATCGCGCGCCGCGGCCAGCTGCTGTAGCCACTGCAGATAGTCCGGCTGGCGTTTACCGCGCTTTTTGCTGTCGCACAGCAGTACGCGTCCGCCGCCCAGCGTGTGCTGCGCATTGCTGTCGCGGATAATGATCCGATCGTTTTCCACCAGCCACAACGGCTGGCTGAGCACCAGTTCAGCCACATCGTCCGTGAGCTGCGTTAAGCGGCCGGTGACGTGGCTGGCCGCGTGATGCAGATGCACCGGCTGTGAGGCCGTTTTCAGCGGCTGCAGCAGGCGCAGTGCGACGATCAGCCGCTGCGTGCCGGCGGGACGCGGCTGCGCCAGCAGCCAGTCGCCGCGCGTAATCTGTGCTTTCTCTACGTCACCGACGATATTCAGCGCGATGCGCTCGCCCGCCTGGGCGCGCGTCACTGGCTGGTTCTGCGCATGCAGCGCCCGCACTCGCAGCGGCAGGTTCAGGCTGCTGAGCCACAGCGTGTCGCCCACCCTGACTTCACCGCTCAGCGCGGTGCCGGTGACCACCAGCCCGGTGCCTTTCAGCGTGAAAGCGCGGTCGATGGCGAGCCGGAAACGGCGGCCAGGCTCAAACGCCGGTGCGTTCAGGCTGCTGAGGTGCTGGCGCAGCGTTTCAATGCCCTGCAGCGTATGGCTGCTGGTAACAAACTGCGCTGCCGCTGGCCAGCCGAGCTGCTGCGTGAGCTGCGCGACCTGCTGCTGCACCTCTGCGATGCGTGCGGCGTCAACGCGGTCGGCTTTGGTCAGCGCCACGCTCAGCGGCGGCTGTCCGGCGAGGCTCAGCAACTGTAAATGCTCACGCGTCTGCGGCATCACGCCATCGTCACAGGCCACCACCAGCAGCGCATGATGAATGCCGCCGATGCCGGCCAGCATGTTGGCGAGAAATTTTTCATGGCCAGGCACATCAATGAAGCCCAGCGTGCGGCCATCGGGCTGCGGCCAGTAGGCATATCCGAGATCGATGGTCATGCCGCGCCGTTTCTCTTCCGGCAGGCGATCGGCATCAACACCGGTCAGGGCCTGCAACAGCGCGGTTTTACCGTGATCGACATGTCCGGCCGTGGCAATAATCATGGTACTAAGGTCCGTATCAGGGCGGCTTCGTCATCAAGGCAGCGTAAATCCAGCCACAGTTTGCCCTCCTGCAGGCGGCCGATCACCGGGCGTGCCAGCTGGCGCCAGCGCTGCGCCAGGGCGTTGAGCTGGCTGCCGTGACCGTCGCGTGGCGTGAAGGTGATAGCAAAGCTGGGCAGACGTTCGACCGGCAGCGAACCGCTGCCAATTTGCGAGGAACAGGCAGCGATCGCCAGCGAAAAATCGGCGCTGAAGGCGTGCTCCAGCGCCGGCATCAGACGTTCAGCCTGTTGCAGAATATCGTGCGCGCTGCGCGTCAGCAGGCGCAGTGTCGGCAGCGCCTCGTGCAGGGTTTCCGGCTGACGGTAGAGCTGCAGCGTCGCTTCCAGCGCCGCCAGCGTCATTTTATCGACGCGCAGTGCGCGCTTCAGCGGATGCTGTTGCAGCTGGTCAATCAGCGCTTTTTTGCCGACGATAATCCCGGCCTGCGGGCCACCCAGCAGTTTGTCACCGGAGAAACTCACCAGGCTCACGCCGGCCGCAATCAGCTGCTGCGGCATCGGTTCAGGCGGCAACCCGTACGCCGTCATATCCACCAGCGAACCGCTGCCGAGATCGCTGATCACCGGCAGGCCGTGCGCGTCGCCTAACTGCACCAGCTCGGCTTCAGACACGGCATGGGTAAAGCCCTGAATCTGGTAATTACTGGTGTGTACCTTCATCAGCAGGCCGCTATCCCCGGCGATGGCGCCGCGATAATCCTTCAGATGGGTGCGATTGGTGGTGCCAACCTCCACCAATCGGCAGCCCGCCTGGCGCATCACGTCAGGGATACGGAATGCGCCGCCGATCTCCACCAGTTCGCCGCGCGACATAATCACGTCGCGACCCGCTGCCAGGCTGGCCAGCATCAGCAGTACCGCAGCGGCGTTGTTATTGACGATACAGGCAGCTTCGGCGCCGGTTAGCTCGCACAGCAGTGCGCTGACTGCGCGATCGCGATGACCGCGCGCCGCGTCGTCCAGCGCATACTCCAGCGTTACCGGCTGGCGCAGACAGGCGCTGACCGCTGCGATGGCGCGATCGCTGAGCTGCGCGCGCCCGAGATTGGTGTGCAGCACGGTGCCGGTCAGGTTAAACACCGGGCGCAGCGCGCTTTGCTGCTGCTGCTGTGCGCGGCGCAGCGCTTCATCCGGCCAGCTGGCGTGCCAGTGCGGTAACGATTGATGTTGCTGAATGTGGTCGCGCGCCTCCTGCTGCATGCCGCGCAGCTGGCGCGTGATAAAGGCGGTACCGGATTGTGCCAGCAGCGGCTGCAGCGCCGGATCGCGCAGCAGGCTGTCGATGGCAGGGAGCTGACTGTAGAGGGCTTTCATCACATCACTTAGTGGGTGGGCGGAACCGTACGGGCAAAGCTTTCCCGCTCGAACAGCGTTTCTGCCAGTTTAACCAGCGCCGGGCGATTGACGCACCAGTTGGGCAGCACGCGGCGAAAATTGAGATAGCCCAGGGTGCAGCCGGTAGCGATATCGGCGAGGTTGAGCGTGCCGCTGTTGAGCAACTCGCCCTGTGCGGCGGCGGTTTCCAGCGCGTCGAGGCCGCGCGCGATTTTCTCGCGATTACGCAGCAGCACCTCTTCCGATTGCCGATCGCCGGGACGCATCTGTTCGCGCACGATCATCACCGCCGCATCATTGATGCCGTCGGCCAGCTTCTCCAGCTGGCGGATCTGCAGGGCGCGCAGTGCGTCGTCGGGCAGCAGGGCAGGCGCATCGCCACGCAGCTCAATCACCTGAGCAATAATTGAGGAGTCAAACCAGGTCAGCTGCTGGTCATCAATGAAGGCCGGCACTTTACCCAGCGGATTGTACTGCGGGACGTGGCTGTCAGGCTCCCACGGAGAGTGGTTGACGAATTCAAACACCAGGCCCTTTTCCAGCAGGATCACTGAGATTTTGCGCACAAACGGGCTGGTATAGCTGCCAATCAGTTTCATCGAAGCCTCCGTGTGAATGATCAATTCAGGCAACAGGGATGACGCAGGTGAATAAACCTGGTCGCCATGAATGGCGACCCTACCATGTCCGGCGTCCAATCATGCGCACGTGGCATCAATCCCCGGGAAACATAAACGGATTCAGGCTGCTGCGCGCGAATCCTTCCTGCTCCATGCGGGCATCCAGCACCAGCGAGGCGAGATCGTCGGCCACCGGTTCCAGCGCCGGATCTTTCTCCTGGTATAGCATCTTCAGATAGGTACCGCAGTCGCCGCAGCTTTCGGCTTTCACGGCGGCCTGCTCGCTGTCCAGCGACCAGTAATGCAGATCGCGCGTTTGCTCGCAGTTCGAGCACTTGCTGCGCACCACGTACCACTCGCTTTCGCACAGATTACAGTGCAGATAGCGCAGACCCTGCTGGCCAACGTCCATGTGCACCACGCTGGCGACCGGCACGCTGGCGCACACCGGGCAGAACTGACGGTGTTCGCCATATTCGGCCCGCGCTTTGCCGGGGATCATCGCCGCCATCTGCGCCCAGTAAATTGACAGCGCCGCCCAGATGAACGGGGCTTTATCACTGCTGACCTGGGCGAATTCGCCTTCCAGCAGCGCGCTGGCAAGGGTTTCCAGCTCGGTTGACGAGGCCTTCTCCAGATTCTCCAGCACTGCCAGCGCCTGGCCGCTCATCTCTGGCTTCAGCTCGGCGATCAGCGAATGCAGCAGCCGCTGCCAGTGCACATCGCGCGGGTAAGTGTGGATATCCAGCGGCGGTTTGCCCTGCTGCGCGCTCTCTGCCAGCCGCTGATGCAGATCGATCTGCAGCGGATGGTCATACAGCACGATTTCCTGGGCCTGCGCGATCACCGCGGCAAAACGCAGGTAGTCGCCCAGCGGATTTTTCGCCGCCAGATCACGCAACCGCGCCGCACGGCGGCTGTAGAGATTTTTCAGCCGGGGGAAAAGTAACGGCGGAACTTGCTCCGCCGTGTTCTTTTCGCTCTTCTCCAGCTGCTCCTGCGGGATGATGCGAATACTCATCAGGGACGTTTTTCCTGTTGTGTTTGGCGTTGGCGCTGCTCGCGATACCAGCGTGGGTGATGTTTCTTCGCCCACGCGGCCGGTACCCAGCCCTCAACCATGGCGGTAATGGTGCCTTTCACCCACAGGGCGGCATAAATATGCACCATAATCGTCATGATCAGTGCCACAGCCGAGACCGAATGCACCACCAGCGCGGCGCGAATCAGCGGAATGGTGAAGTACCCGGCGAACCAGGGGCGCCAGATGACAATTCCGCTCGCCAGCAGCAAGACTAAGCTGATGATAGCAGCCCAGAACACACACTTCTGCCCGAAGTTGTATTTCCCGGTATCGCCCACCTCTTCATTACGCACGATTTTGCGGATATTTTTCGCCCATACCAGATCGTCGCGCTGGATAAGATTGTGCTTCCAGTAGCGTAAGAACATGATAATAAAGGCTGCAAACATCACCACGCCGACGAACGGGTGCAGAATACGCGCCAGCTGTGGCGTGCCGAGCACATGCATCAGCCAGTTAAACGACGGGAAAAAGAAACCCAGTCCGCTGAGCGCGGCAAACACAAAACAGAACGCGACAATCCAGTGATTGATGCGTTCCGGCGCGCTGTAGCGCACCAGACGATCGCGCTTTTTCATCATTCGCGCTCCTCTTTTTCATGCAGGTTTTCGTCGTCGTCCTCTTCCACCCGGTTCGGACCGACACCAACGTAGTGGAACACCGCGGCGGCGAAGGTGGCGGCAAAGCCGATAGCAGCCAGCGGTTTCCAGACGCCTTTCCAGAAGGTGACCGCCGGGCTGATGCTCGGGTTGGCCGGCAGGCCGTGATACAGCTGCGGTTTGTCGGCGTGGTGCAGCACGTACATGACGTGCGTGCCGCCGACGCCAGCCGGATCGTACAGCCCGGCGTTGGCATAGCCGCGCGTGTTCAGCTCGGCGACGCGATCGGCAGCCAGCTGCTGCATATCGCTTTTGCTGCCGAAGTGAATCGCCCCGGTCGGACAGGTTTTCACGCACGCCGGTTCCTGACCGACGTTAACGCGATCGACGCACAGCGTGCATTTATACACGCGGTTGTCGTCTTTATTCAGCCGCGGCACGTCAAACGGACAGCCGGCGATGCAGTAGCCGCAGCCAATGCACTGTTCCGACTGAAAATCGACAATCCCGTTCGCGTACTGAATAATCGCGCCTTCCGACGGACAGGCTTTCAGGCAGCCGGGATCGGCGCAGTGCATGCAGCCATCCTTGCGGATCAGCCACTCCAGCTTGCCGTTCTCCTCGACTTCCGAGAAACGCATCACTGTCCAGGATTTGGAGGTCAAATCCGCCGGGTTGTCATACACCCCGACGTTATGACCGACCTCGTCGCGGATGTCGTTCCACTCTGAACACGCGACCTGACACGCCTTACAGCCGATGCAGGTGGTGACGTCGATCAGTTTCGCCACTTCCTGCTGATGGTCACGCGCCTGCGGGGCAGGCGTGAAACCATTGGTGGCGGAGCGGCGGATAATGTCTTGCGATTGATAAGCCATCTTCGTTCTCCGTTACACCTTCTCGACGTTAACCAGGAACGCCTTAAACTCCGGCGTTTGCGTGTTGGCGTCACCGACAAACGGCGTCAGGGTATTGGCGATAAAGCCTTTTTTCGCCACGCCCTGATAGCCCCAGTGAATCGGGATGCCAATGGTATCGACAGTTTTGCCATCGACGTTGAGCGGCCGCAGACGCTTGGTGACCACCGCTTTGGCTTTGATATAGCCGCGGTTGGAACTCACCTTCACCGTATCGCCCTGGGCGATGCCGAGCTTGTTCGCCAGCTTCTCACCAATCTCCACAAACTGTTCCGGCTGTGCGATGGCGTTAAGCAACGCGTGTTTGGTCCAGTAGTGGAAATGCTCGGTCAGACGATACGTGGTGCCGACATACGGGAACTGCTCCGCTTTGCCCATCGCCGCCAGATCGTCTTTGAACACGCGCGCGGCCGGGTTGGAGACCACGTCAGGATGCAGCGGGTTGGTGCCGAGCGGCGTTTCAAACGGCTCGTAGTGCTCCGGGAACGGTCCTTCTGCCATTTTGTCGATGGCGAACAGGCGGCCCATGCCTTCCGGCTGCATAATAAACGGCCCGACGTTACTGCCCGGCGCGGCCGTGCTGTAGTCCGGAATATCCATACCGCCCCACTTGCTGCCATCCCATTTGAGGATCTGGCGTTTCGGATCCCACGGGTTGCCCTGCGGGTCGGCGGAGGCGCGGTTATACAGGATGCGGCGGTTCAGCGGCCACGCCCAGCTCCAGTTCAGCGTATTGCCCAGCCCGCTCGGATCGGTGTTATCGCGGCGCGCCATCTGGTTACCGTCCGGCGTCCAGCTACCGGCGAAAATCCAGCAACCGCTGCTGGTGCTGCCGTCATCTTTCAGATGGGCAAAGGTGCTGAGCTGCTGGCCTTTTTTCACCAGTAGCGTGCCTTTGTCATCGTAGATGTCCGCCAGCGCTTTGCCGTTGCTCTCCATCGCCACCTCTTCCGAGGCCGGATTGTCGGGCGTCAGGTAGTTCCAGGTCATGTTCAGCACCGGCTCTGGCTGTGCACCGCCTTCGCGCGCATACATCTCACGCAGACGCAGATAGATACCGGAAAGAATTTCACCGTCGTTGAGCGCTTCGCCCGGCGCATCCTGACCTTTCCAGTGCCACTGCAGCCAGCGGCCGGAGTTGACGATTGAGCCGTTCTCCTCGGCAAAGCAGGTTGACGGCAGACGGAACACTTCGGTCTGAATCTGCGCCGGATCGACATCGTTAAACTCGCCGTGGTTTTGCCAGAAGGTCGAGGTTTCGGTGTTGAGCGGGTCGATGGTGACGAGGAACTTCAGCTTCGACAGCGAATCAATCACTTTGCGCTTGTTCGGGAACGACGCCACCGGGTTAAAGCCCTGGCACAGATAGCCGTTGACCTTGCCCTGCGACATCATCTCGAAGTACTGCAGCACGTCGTAGCCTTTGTCCCACTTCGGCAGCCAGTCAAAGCCCCAGCTGTTCTCCGCCTGCGCTTTATCGCCAAAGAAGGCTTTCATCATGCTGACGAAGAATTTCGGGTAGTTGCCCCAGTAATTCACCTGGCCCGGCAGCGTCGGCTTCGGCGTGTTCGCCGCCAGATAGCTGGTGAGATCGGTCTGTTTTTCTGACGGCAGCGTCATATAGCCCGGCAGGCTTTGCGACAGCAGGCCAAGATCGGTCAGACCCTGAATATTGGAGTGTCCGCGCAGCGCATTGACGCCGCCGCCGGCCATCCCCATATTGCCCAGCAGCAGCTGAATCATCGCCATGGTGCGAATGTTCTGCGCCCCGACCGAGTGCTGTGTCCAGCCCAGCGCATACAGGAACGAGGTGGTGCGGTCGCGCGCGCTGGTTTCGCCAATCAGCTCACAGACGTGCAGGAAATCCGCTTTTGGCGTGCCGCAGATGCGCTCGACCATTTCCGGCGTATAACGGCTGACGTGCTGCTTCAGCAGATTCCAGACGCAGCGCGGATGGCTCAGGCTGTCATCGCGTTTGGCAAAGCCGTCGTCGCCCAGCTCGTAGTTCCAGCTGGTTTTGTCATATTTGCGATTGGCTTCGTCGTAGCCGCTGAACAGGCCATCGTCGAAATGGTAATCCTCCCGCACGATCAGGCTGGCATTGGTGTACGCCTGCACATATTCATGCTGGATTTTGTCATTCTGCAGCAGCCACAGCAGCACACCCGACAGGAAGGCAATGTCGGTGCCGGGGCGGATAGGCGTGTAAAAGTCTGCCACCGATGCCGTGCGCGTGAAGCGCGGATCGATAACAATCAGTTTGGCTTTGTTGTGAATTTTGGCTTCCATCGCCCAGCGGAAACCGACCGGATGCGCCTCAGCAGCGTTTCCGCCCATCACCACAACCAGATTGGCATTACGGATGTCGACCCAGTGGTTGGTCATCGCACCGCGACCAAATGTTGGAGCAAGACTTGCTACCGTTGGTCCGTGTCAGACGCGTGCCTGGTTGTCGACCGCCAGCATACCGAGCGATCGGGTAAATTTTTGCGTTAAGTAGCCGGTTTCGTTGCTGGAGGCCGAAGCGCACAGCATGCCGGTAGAGAGCCAGCGGTTTACCGTCACGCCGGCGGCGTTCTGCGCGATAAAGTTGGCGTCGCGATCGGCTTTCATCAACTGCGCGATGCGCGTAAAGGCGTCATCCCAGCTGATGCGCTGCCATTTGTCGGAGCCTGGCGCACGGTATTCCGGATATTTCAGACGGCTGTCGCTGTGGACAAAATCAAGCAGGCCCGCGCCTTTAGGACAGAGCGCGCCGCGGCTCACCGGATGGTCCGGATCCCCTTCGATGTGGAAAATGGTCTCTTTGGCGTTTTTCGCGCCATCGCCGAGGCTGTATATTAACAGGCCACAGCCGACTGAGCAGTAAGTGCAGGTATTACGGGTTTCGCGGGCACGCAGCAACTTATACTGCCGTGTTTCCGCCAGCGCGGCTTCCGGCGTAAAGCCGAGCAGTGCTGCCGTGGTTCCTGCCATACCGCCAGCGCAGATCTTGAAGAATTTTCTTCGGCTGACGTTCATGGGTAATCCTTGAGTCGACATTGCTGTAATAATTTTTTTGCGCTGGATGGAGCCGGGGTTCAGAATGGCTCCACGCAGGATTGCGTCAAAAGCGACCTGATATTACCACTACTTTAATGTGGTTGTTATGCGAGACGAGAGAAGTGAAAGCGAAACAGCAAAAAAGTAACCAGAATGTGAATGAGATCGCAGGACTGAGCCAGACCACCGTATGGCAGCGCCACGCGATTACTGAAGCGGAAAGCGACTGGCTGGCGCAGGAAGTGCCGGTGGCGCTGGTCTACAACGGTATTTCACACGTGGTGATGATGGCGACGCCGGATAATCTGCAGGCTTTTGCGCTCGGTTTTTCGCTTTCCGAAGGCATTATTGAGCAACCCGGCGAGATCTATGGCATGGATGTGGTGCCGGGCTGCAATGGGTTCGAAGTGCAGATCGAACTCTCCAGCCGGCGTTTTATGGCGCTGAAGGCGCAGCGTCGCGCCATGGCGGGCCGCACCGGTTGCGGCGTATGCGGGGTGGAGCAGCTGGATCAAATCGGCAAGCCGGTGCAGCCGCTGCCGTTTACGCAGACCTTCGATCTGGCCTGCCTTGATAACGGGCTGGCACAGCTGCGCGATTTCCAGCCCATCGGCAATCTGACCGGCTGTACGCACGCCGCCGCGTGGATGTCGCCGCGGGGCGAACTGCAGGGCGGCTGCGAAGACGTGGGTCGCCACGTGGCGCTGGATAAGCTGCTGGGTCAGCGCAGCCAGCAGCACTGGCAGCAGGGTGCGGTGCTGGTTTCCAGCCGCGCCAGCTATGAGATGGTGCAAAAATCTGCCATGTGCGGCGTAGAGATTCTGTTTGCCGTCTCGGCCGCCACCCAGCTGGCCGTTGAAGTGGCCGAGCGCTGTAACCTGACGCTGGTCGGTTTTTCTAAACCGGGACGCGCCACGGTGTACAGCCATCCGCAGCGTCTGATTAACGGTTGATGTGCGATACATGCCGGGAATTTCATCGTTCGCGGCATGCGGCGTACCGGGAGGTGTCAGGCAATCTTTTATTACGCTGCGCTTTTCTGGTTAGCCTGCTAAATAATATGCATGCAATAGTTTTTAATGTGACATTCTTTTTGATAGGAATGAAGAAGTTGATGCGCTATCATTAACGTCTCAATCAATAATAATATATCCATTATGGCTTTAATTAAAAAGCTGCGGCAGCTGAATCGCAGGCGTAATTATTTAAAGAAAGAGATTAAATATTCTCTTGATCTTTATTTTGCAGCAAGGAAATGGAAAAAGTCTTCATGCCACAAACAGAATAAACAGGATATCAAATCCATTCTGCTGGTTCGCAATGAAGGTAAAATCGGCGATGCCATTGTTTCTACGTGTTTTCTCAGAGCGCTGTTTGAAGCCGGGTATCGTGTAGATATTCTGGCGGTAAAGGAGAATGAGAGCCTTTTCCGACATAACCCTTATATTCACAACATCTATCTCTCGGACAGTTTCAGCGATTGTCATCAGCGCGATAAATATGACACCGCCATCGGGAGTGAGGTCGTGACCCTCCTGAGAGACAATGCTTACGATTTATTGATCGATACGGCTATCTGGCAAACCGCGCTGTATATGCCCAAAATGATTGCCGATATCAATCCTAAAATGACGCTGGGTTTCAACAAGCCTGGCTGGCTTAAACCTTACGATATCAACATTCAGTTCGATCACCTTAATAACCACGTTAAAAATATCTATCGTGCGGTTCTTGACTATCTTCAGGTTGAGACGGTTGATGGGCTGAATTATGAAATATTTTACCCTGAGCGCATTGATGCCGAAATTCACCAGTCCGGCATGTTTTCCGCTGATGAGCACAATATTTTAATCAATATTTATGCCAGTCATGCCGATCGTGACCTCTCTGAGCAGCAGCTGAATGAGCTAATCGGGGCGATTGTCAGGCACAATGCGGCCACCAATATCGTGGTGCTCGATCACAAAGGCGCGCTGGAACAGGCGTCGCTGCACCCCGCGAAGTTATACCGCGTTCCCTCGCTGTATCATGCTTTCGCTGCGGTTAAGAAAAGTGACTGCGTGATTACTCCCGATACCGCCGTGGTGCATATCTCGGCGGCTTATAACAAAGCCCTGGTTGGCATCTATCAGGACTCACTGAAAAATAATCAGCTGTGGTCGCCTGGCTACAGTAACGGCCATCAGATATTTTCCGATGAGTTTGTTTTTAAAAATGACGGACGGCTGGTTGAGAAAATAAGCCAAAAAATCCACACGCTGGTTCAGCCATAATCGATGAGGTCACCGTGCCGTCAGTACGGTGACCGTGCATCGGGCAGTTCCTTACACCACCTGCACCGCTAACGCCTGCTGCAGAGCGCTGAGCGCACCGGGCTTTGCCGCGCCGCCGTCGCAAATCAACAGATCGATATCGCCGACAGGGGCGTACTGGGTACGGCTGATCACGCCGAGTTTACTGTGATCCGCCAGCAGCAGGGTGCGGCTGGCCTGCTGTACCATGGCGTGCGCGATGGCGGCTTCATGCGGATGGAAGCTGCTGGCGCCGTTTCGGGCATCGATGCCGACCGGTGACAGCAGCGCCACGTCGGCGCGATATCGATAAATTTCCCCCACCGTCATTTCTCCCCGCGTCTGCTGCGCGCCGGCCATCATCATGCCGCCCAGCAGCAGCACCTGGTTATTCAGGGTTTCATGCTCTTCGGCCGCGCTAAGCGCCAGTGCCGCCTGCAGACTGTTAGTGATGATGGTCAGGCCGGACATGGTGCGCAGCTCTTCAGCCAGCAGCGTGGTGGTGGTGCCGGCATCGAGGAACAGCGTCTGGCCGGGCTGCAGATGTTGTACCGCCGCGGCGGCAATCGCGCGTTTCTCTCTGGCCTGTGCGTTACGGCGCACCTGCAGCGGTGGCTCCGGCGGGCTCTCCAGCGCCACCAGACCGCCATGTACGCGGCGCGCCAGCCCCTGCGCCTCAAGCGAAATGATATCGCGCCGTGCCGTTTCCCGTGAAATGCCCAGCTCTTTGATGATGCGTTCAGTGCTGAGCTGATGTTGCGTGCTCAGCAGCGCGCGGATGCGATGTAAACGGGTTTCCTGCAGCATGACGTTTCCCTGTGGCAGAGCGAAGCTGGGCCTAAGCTTACCTGAGTGTCATCGTGGCGTCATGTGTATTTGGTTGTATTTGTGTATTTGGTTGCATTTTTCACTAAAGCAGGCATGATGTTCGCAGAGATCAGGCTGCAAACACCCCTTTCACCTTCGCAACGGGAGTTACCATGGTTACACGTTCCACCATCATGGATACCAACAGTTTTCGCGCCGAACACGCCGACGCGCTGGATCCGGCCACCCGCACTCTGACGGACAAGCGCAGCAAAGTGCTGGGCGAATCGTATCGTCTGTTTTATCGCAAGCCGGTGCATCTGGTGCGCGGCGAAGGGCAGTATTTGTGGGATGCGGCGGGTAACAAATATCTGGATGTGTATAACAATGTGGCGAGTATCGGCCACTGCCATCCGGCGGTCATTGAGGCAGTGAATCAGCAGATGAAGATGCTGAACACGCACACGCGTTATCTGCACGAGCGCATTCTTGACTACAGCGAAGCGTTGCTGGCGACCACGCCGGAAGCCATCGACCGCGCCATGTATATGTGTACCGGCTCAGAAGCCAACGATTTGGCGATTCGCGTGGCGCGCGCCTGGAGCGGCGGCACCGGCATTATTGTCTCGCAGGAGGCGTACCACGGTACCAGTGATTTGACCTCTGGCGCGTCACCGGCGCTGGGTAGCGGTCAGCCGCTGGCCGCGACCACCCGTCTGGTGCCACCGCCGGATACTTATCGAGTCGATGCGCCCGACCTCGGGGCATGGTTCGCCGATCAGATTCAGCAGCAGATTGATGACATGAAAGCGCACGGCATTAAATTCGCCGGTTTCCTCGCCGACTCGATCTTCTCCTCCGACGGCGTGCTGCCTAATCCGCGCGGATTCCTGCAGCAAGCGGTAGATGTGGTGCATGCTAACGGCGGCATTTTTATCGCTGATGAAGTGCAGCCCGGCTTTGCCCGTACTGGCGATGCCTTCTGGGGCTTTGCCCGTCACGGCGTGGTGCCGGATGTGGTCACCACCGGTAAGCCGATGGGCAACGGTATTCCGGTTTCCGGCCTGCTGGCGAAAAGCGACGTGCTGGCCGCGTTCAGCGATGAGATCCCTTATTTCAATACTTTCGGCGGCAATCCGGTGGCGATGGCCGCTGCGCAGGCGGTGCTGACGGTGATTCAGGAAGAGGGGCTGCAGGAGCATAGCCGCGTGGTCGGCGCACAGCTGCTGGCGGAGCTGCAGAAGCTGATGGACAGCCATGACTGCATTGGTGATGTGCGCGGTGCTGGGCTGTTTATTGGGTTTGAGCTGGTGCAGGATCGCAGCAGTAAGACGCCGGACAAAGCGCTGGCGCTGGATTTGATCGAGAAGCTGCGCGATCACCATGTGCTGACGTCGGTGGCCGGGCCGTACGGCAACGTGCTGAAACTGCGTCCGCCGCTGGCGTTCCAGAGCGGTGATATCGACTGGCTGGTGGGAGCACTGGATAAGTCGCTGACCGAGCTGGGGCGTTAATTACTCAGATATCAGGTCGCCATGAATGGCGACCCTTCAGCATAATGTGCCAGATGCGCGTTGATGCGCATCTGGCAGGGCGTGAAAGGACATCACGCTGCGGCCGTTTCCTGCGCAAAAATCTGCTCCATCTTCTGCCACGCCTGCGCCACATCATCGTCGAGATTGAACAGGCCGGAGGTGCCGACAATAAACACGTCGACGCCCGAGGCGGCAATCTGCTTAAAGGTGCGCGCATTGCACGACCCATCGATTTCGGTCAGATAGTGATAACCGTGCGTTTCCCGCATGGCGATCAGCTGGCGAATTTTGTTCAGCGTTTCCGGAATAAATTTCTGCCCGGCGAAACCGGGATCGACGGACATCACCGTCACTTTATCCAGCAGATGCGCATACTCACGAATGCTGTCGGCCGGCGTCGCCGGATTCAGCACCACGCCGCAGCGACGGCCGGCCTCTTTAATTTGCGTCAGCAGGCGAAAAATTTTGTTATTCGCCGTCTCCGGATGGAAACTGATAATATCCGCGCCGGCATCAATACACATCGGAATAATATCTTCCGGGTGGTTCACCATTAAATGCACATCAATCGGCACATCGGTAATTTTACGCAGGTTCTCAATAAAGAACGGCGACAGCGTAATATTCTTAACATAGCTGCCATCCATAATATCGACATGATAGAACGAGGCGCTGGCGTTCATCGCTTCGATCTGCTCGCGGAAGCGGGTCAAATCCATGCACATCAGGGACGGTGAAAAGCGGGCGTTCATGCTGATTTCCTCATTACGCAAACAGCGCCCGCAGGCGCTGTCTGTGACATCAATGGAAGAACGAAATAATATGGCCGAGCACAATGCCGACGATACCGAAGTCCGCATCACCAAAGGTGGTGGACGCGAAGCCAAGGTCACCCATCAGCGGCAGCAGAATGGCGGGCAGGAAGGAGATCAGCAGCCCCTGAACAAAGGAACCGATGATGGCACCGCGCCGTCCGCCGGTGATGTTGCCGTAGACGCCAGCGGTCGCGCCGCAGAAGAAGTGCGGCACCAGGCCCGGCACAATCACGCTCAGACCGAACAGCGGGCACAGGAACATGCTGATCAGCCCGGCGGCGAAGCTGCACAGGAAGCCGATGATTACGGCGTTCGGCGCGAACGGGAAGACCGTCGGGCAATCCAGCGCTGGTTTTGCGTTCGGCACCAGTTTATCGGCGATGCCTTTGAACGCCGGGACGATCTCGGCAATCACCATGCGTACACCGGCAAGAATGATGTAAACACCCGCAGCAAAGGTGATTGACTGGATAATGGCAAAGACGATGAAGTTCTGACCGCCGCTCACCTGGCTTTCGGTAAACTCTTTACCGGCGACCAGCACCAGCGCGACAAACAGAATCATCATGGTCAGCGAAATTGCCACGGACGAGTCGCGCAGGAAGTTGAGGGTTTTCGGTACTTTCAGCTCTTCAATTGATGGGCTGCCTTTGCCCACCGCTTTGCCGACCAGCGCCGACAGCAGGTAGCCGGTGGAGCCAAAGTGGCCCAGCGCCAGGTCGTCCGAGTTGGTGATTTTGCGGGTGAACGGCTGCAGAATCGCCGGGCATACCACCATCATGGTGCCGAGAATCAGCGAGCCGATCAGCACCAGCCAGAAGCCGTGCACGCCGCCCACCGACAGGATCACCGCCAGCATGGCCGACATATACAGCGTATGGTGCCCGGTCAGGAAGATGTATTTCAGCGGCGTAATGCGCGCCAGCACAATATTCACCAGCATACCGAACACCATGATCATCGCGGTTTCGGTACCGTAGTTTTTCTGTGCCAGCGCGGCCATCGCATCGGTATTCGGCACCACGCCCTGAATATTGAACGAGTGCTCGAATAGCTGGCTGAAGATGGTCAGGGTGGCCGCAATTAAGTTGGCCCCGGCGATAAGAATAACAAAACCCATGATGGTTTTTAGCGTACCGGAAATCACATCGGATACCGGTTTCTTTTGCAGTAATAAACCAATCAGGGAAAAAAGGCCGACAAGTATAGCGGGTGTTCCAAGAACATCCTTAATTATAAACTGCAGCATAAATTACTCCGTGTGAGTAAATTTCGTCGGGTCAATTACAGGTTGTCGGCGAGAATTTCTTTAATTCTGGCATTATCCAGTAAATTGCTCAGGCCAAATACCTGTGCGCTGTGGCTCGACAGCTGGTCAGCGATATCTTTAGCGCTGATGATAATATCGGCCTGCTCGGATTTGGCAGAGGTTAAATCGGTATGACCCACTTCAGCCTCTTTACCCAGCTCCTTAATAATTTTCTTCACGTTCATTTCCACAATGAAGCTGCTGCCTAAACCGTTTCCACACACAATCAGTACTTTTTTCATTTTCAGGTTTCTCTGGTGATTAATCTTTAATGACAGCTTCAATTGCTGGCAGGGTCGATGCCGACAGCAACTGCTGCAGGCGGGATTCGTCGCTGAACACCTCAGCCAGCGCAGTGATCATCTGAATATGATCGTCGCCAGACAGGGCGCACAGCATAATAACGACAAACACCGGGTCGTTTTCATCGGCGGCAAAATTCACGCCTTGTTTTACGTGCAGCAGCGACAGGCCGTTTTTGCGTGCACCCTGTTCCGGACGCGCATGCGGCATCGCCAGACCCGGCGCCAGCACATAATAGGGACCCAGCTCAGCGTGCGACGTAAAGATCGCATCCAGATAAGCCGGGGTAATTGCCCCCTCCGCCAGCAGCGGCTCGGCCGATAAACGCACCGCTTCCTGCCAGTCGCTAACGTCGTCTACTATCCGGATATGTTGCGGTGTCAGCCATTGAGTGAGCATCAGTAATTCCTGTTTATTCGTCGATGCGGTGCACTGTAGGTGATTTTATCGCCTGGGTTCTGTGATGTTGCTCGCAAAAGTTAGCGCTAACACGAATGATGTTAAAAAGTGTGTTAGCGATAACATTTTTGCGCGCGCGGTTTGTCACGCTGAGGCCGGGGTGACATGCTCAGGCCAGCGAAAATCACGCAGCCAATGAGACATGCCCGATTCTGTGGTTTTTAACATGGCACCAATTTGCTTTTGGTTTTAAGCTGCGTGCGGATAAATCGAGCGCTACCCGGAACCAGCAGGGTAGAGACAGGAGAACGCATGACAGAAAAACGACGGCGCAGTACCGGCAAAAGCACGCTGGCCGATGTTGCCCGTTTGGTCGGTGTCAGCGCCATGACGGCGTCGCGCGCTTTGCGTATGCCGGAGAAAGTGTCGCCCGAAATTCGCGCAAGGATCGACGCGGCCGTCGCGGAACTGGCCTATGTGCCCAACGTGCAGGCGCGTAACCTGGCGTCAGCCTCGTCGCGACTGATCACCATGGTGGTACCCTCATTTGCGACGCCGGGCAGCGCGATTGTGTCAGAGGCGCTGCAGGAGGTGCTGCGGCCGCAGGGCTATAACATGATGCTGGCCGAAGCCAATCACTCGGCGGCGGAGGAGAGCGAGCTGATTGAGATGCTGCTCTCTTACAACCCGGCCGCGATGGTGCACTTCAATTTCGACAATGCCGCCGAAGCGCAGCGCCTGCTGAGTAACTCCGGCCTGCCGGTGATGGACATCGGCGGCGTGCATCAGGATTCTGCCGGCATCAGCATCGGCGTGGACTATGCGAAAGCCATTCGCCAGCTGGTAAACAGCCTGGTGGAGCGCGGCTATCGCCATCCCGGCCTGCTGTGCACACAAACGCACAGCACTATTTTCCGTCAGCTGCTCAATGGCTGGCACAGCGGGATGCTGGCGCTGAATCTGGCACCGCACCGCGTAGTGACCTCACCGAAAATGCCCACCTTTGCCGCCGGCCACAGCCTGCTGGCAGAGATCCGTCTCACCTGGCCGGAACTGGACGTCCTGATCTGTACCAGCGATGAAGTGGCGTGCGGTGCCATCATGGCCTGTCACGCAGCGGGCGTCTCGGTGCCCAGCCAGCTGGCGATTGCCAGCATCGGCGGTGGCCCGCTGGCGGCGGTATGTTCGCCGCCGCTGACCAGCATTGTGCTGCCGTACGAGGAGATGGGGCGCATGGCCGGTAAACGCCTGCTGGCGGCGCTCAACGGCGACGAACCGCCTGCCATCAATGAGCTGCCAGTGCAGCTTAAGCTGCGCGCCAGTACGCACAAGGTGTAGCCGTGTGTGCGCACCTTTTGCCAGATTGATCAAATCCTTATCATTACTAAGGCATTGATAACCCTTTTCCGGATCATGATTTTAACTATAATGATCCGACTGCTTATGCGGCACACCAGCAAGGTTGTGCTGCCAAACACTAAATGGAGAGGAAGAACATGAGTTATTCACTGCCATCCCTGCCGTACGCCTACGACGCACTGGAACCGCACTTCGACAAGCAGACGATGGAAATCCATCACACTAAACATCACCAGACCTACGTTAACAACGCCAACGCGGCGCTGGAAGGTACCGAATTCGCAAACCTGCCGGTTGATGAACTGATCACCAAACTGGATCAGCTGCCAGCAGACAAAAAAGGCCCACTGCGTAACAACGCTGGCGGCCACGCTAACCACAGCCTGTTCTGGAAAGGCCTGAAAACCGGCACCACGCTGCAGGGCGACCTGAAAGCGGCAATCGAAAAAGATTTCGGTAGCGTTGAGAAATTCCAGGAAGAGTTCGAGAAAGCGGCCGCGACCCGTTTTGGCTCTGGCTGGGCGTGGCTGGTGAAAAAAGGCGACAAGCTGGCGGTCGTTTCAACCGCTAACCAGGACAACCCGCTGATGGGCGAAGCCATCGCTGGCGTGTCTGGTTTCCCAATCATCGGTCTGGATGTGTGGGAGCACGCTTACTATCTGAAGTATCAGAATAAACGCCCTGACTACATCAAAGCGTTCTGGAACGTGGTGAACTGGGACGAAGCAGCGGCACGTTTCGCCTCGGCAAAATAAGTTCTGGCTTACGCTATGTGAATAACCGGTGCCTGCGTGCACCGGTTTTTTTATCGCCATCCTAAACCGCAGCTCAACAAACTCCACGTCATGACCAGGCTAAAGTGGTTATTAACGCGCCGTTGATAATTTGGGGCATACAGTAGCCTTCAGTTATCTCGCGACGTAAAAATAATCATGTCTATTATTACACATTCTGAGCCGGACTCCGTTTCGTCGGCCGCGCTGTTTATACCTTTAGTCAGTGGAAAGCTGCGGCCAAATAAGCTGTGGAATAGCCAGCAATTTCGCCTGAAATTTGCCTTAAGGTCAGCGGTATTTCCACTGACCACCTTTAATTATCTCCATCAGCTGGCCAAACTCTCTTTTCTGCCGCAGCTGTTAAACAGCCAGGGCTTACTGCCGGCTAAGCCGCATCGTCCCTATTTGCGCGCCGGTTTCAGCGTGGCGCAGCGTGCGCAGGCGATTCTCGATCATTATCAATTGATGGACAGGCTGGCGAATAATCAGCTGCGCCAGTTGCTGCTGAGCCCGAGCGGTAATCTCCTTGCCCGTTTCACCGGCAAAAACGAGGAGCAGTTTGCGCTTTATTGCTGCTCCGGCCATTACGACCGGGAAGGGGAAATTACGCTGCTGCTTAATTATCAGGATATGACGCTGGCCTCGCTGTCATTCTCTATTATTCAGGAACAGCAGCAGCGCACGCTATTAATTGGGGGCTTGCAGGGGCCGCGGAAACATATTTCCAGTGACGTTATTCGCGATGCCACCAAAGCCGCGCACGGCGTATTTCCCAAGCGTCTGCTGATGGAAGCAGTATTTATTCTGGCGGCACAGTGCGGCGTACAGGCCATTACCGCCGTCGGCGATACCACCCATGTTTTCCGCAGCCTGCGCTACCGTCACAGCAAAGGCGATAAATTCTTTGCCAGCTATAGCGAGTTCTGGCTGTCACTGGGCGGTGAAATGCGGGGTGATGAGCTGTTTACGCTGCCGCTGAGCATGGCACGTAAAGATCTGGAAGAGATTGCCAGCAAGAAGCGCGCGGAGTATCGCCGCCGCTATGCCCTGCTGGATACGCTGGCGCAGCAGGTGCTGCAGACTGCCGGGGCAGAACGCGACGTGGTCCACGCCGCGTAACGGCAATCAGAACGGCTGCTTCGCGTAGCCGGTCATCACCTTCAGCCCCATCTCGCGTCCCAGCGCGGTCATCGGGTGTACCACCACCAGGCCGCGCACGCTTTTCTTCAGCGCGCCCATGTTCGCCTGCTCTTTTTTAGTGATTTCACGGCTGAACGGCAGCTTTTTCAGCTGCTGGGCTTCTTTGCTCAGCTTCTCTTCGCGCACGTTGCGCAGACGCTCAATTTCCTGCACCAGCGTCTCTTTCTCTTTCAGCAGCGCGCCAAGCTTTTCGGCATCGCCCGCTTCCAGCAGCTGCGGTTCTTTGCGATTCAGCGCGTCCAGCTGGTCACTGAGACGTTTAATCTCGGCTTTTTCTTGTTCTTTCATTGGGAAAACTCATTAAGGAAAACAGGCAAAGGATACATCAAATCCGCCCGCTTTTGCAGCGCAGCGACAACAGAGGCAACGGGATAATCGGGTGCAGCGGGCGGGCAGGCAAAAAAATACCCAGCGCAAGGCTGGGTATTGACTGGAATTACAGAATGAAGCGGCTGAGATCTTCGTCGGCCACCAGTTCATCCAGATGCTGACCAACGTATTCGGCATCGATGGTGATCGATTCGCCGTGGCGATCGCTGGCGTCGTAGGAGATGTCTTCCATCAGACGCTCCAGCACGGTGTGCAGACGACGTGCACCGATGTTCTCGGTGGTTTCGTTCACCTGCCACGCCGCTTCGGCGATGCGACGAATGCCGTCTTCGGTGAATTCAACGTTAACGCCTTCGGTGCCCATCAGCGCTTTGTACTGTACGGTCACGGACGCGTTCGGCTCGGTCAGGATGCGTTCGAAATCATTGACCGTCAGCGCCTGCAGCTCAACGCGAATCGGCAGACGACCCTGCAGCTCCGGAATCAGATCCGACGGGCTGGCCACCTGGAACGCACCGGAGGCGATAAACAGGATATGGTCGGTTTTGACCATGCCGTGTTTGGTGGACACGGTGCAGCCTTCCACCAGCGGCAGCAGATCGCGCTGTACGCCTTCACGTGACACATCCGGGCCCGACGACTGGCCGCCGCGCTTACAGATTTTGTCGATTTCATCGATGAACACGATACCGTGCTGTTCAACCGCGTCGATGGCATCCTGCTTCAGCTCTTCCGGGTTCACCAGCTTGGCCGCTTCTTCTTCAATCAGCAGCTTCATCGCGTCTTTGATTTTCAGCTTACGCGGTTTCTGCTTCTGGCCGCCGAGGTTCTGGAACATCGACTGCAGCTGGCTGGTCATCTCTTCCATGCCAGGAGGCGCCATGATTTCAACGCCCATCGGTGCAGCAGCCAGATCGATCTCAATCTCTTTGTCATCCAGCTGGCCTTCGCGCAGTTTTTTGCGGAACGACTGGCGCGCAGCGGACGGCTCAGCGCTCTGCTCCGGCTGGCCCCAGTTGTTTTTCGCTGGCGGGATCAGCACATCCAGAATGCGATCTTCTGCCATCTCTTCGGCGCGGTATTTGTTTTTCTCGATCGCCTGGCTGCGCACCATCTTGATGGCGGAGTCCGTCAGATCGCGAATAATCGAATCCACTTCTTTCCCGACATAGCCCACTTCGGTGAATTTGGTGGCTTCAACTTTGATGAACGGCGCATTGGCCAGCTTCGCCAGACGGCGGGCGATTTCGGTTTTACCGACGCCGGTCGGGCCGATCATCAGGATATTTTTTGGGGTCACTTCATGGCGCAGCTCTTCGTCAAGCTGCATGCGGCGCCAGCGGTTACGCAGCGCAATGGCGACCGCTTTTTTGGCGCCGTCCTGGCCGATGATGAAGCGGTTAAGCTCGCTGACAATCTCGCGTGGAGTCATCTCAGACATGGTTTTGGTCCTTACGCCTTAGACGGTAATTCTTCGAAGTTAATGTTGTGGTTGGTGTAGATGCAGATATCACCGGCGATATTCAGCGCTTTGGCTACGATATCGTGCGCACCCATCTCCGTGTTCTCCAGCAGCGCGCGGGCGGCTGCCTGGGCGTAAGGCCCGCCGGAACCGATGGCAATCAGGTCATTTTCCGGCTGAATCACGTCACCGTTACCGCTGATGATCAGCGAGGAGTTCTCATCGGCAACCGCCAGCAGCGCTTCAAGGCGGCGCAGCATCCGGTCAGTACGCCAGTCTTTCGCCAGTTCGACCGCGGCTTTCACCAGATGGCCCTGATGCATCTCCAGTTTGCGTTCGAACAGTTCAAACAGGGTAAAGGCATCTGCGGTGCCGCCAGCAAAGCCCGCGATCACTTTGTCGTTGTAAAGACGACGCACCTTTTTAACATTGCCTTTCATTACGGTATTGCCGAGCGTCGCCTGGCCATCACCGCCGATCACGACCCGGCCGTTGCGTCGTACACTTACTATTGTTGTCACGGGCAGACCCCTTGTTGCAGTGGAAAAAAGACACCGCGCAGCGGGCGCGGCGTATCATGCAACCAGATATGGGGTAATCCTGTGGGGTTTCAACCCCCGGCAATATCTGATGCTGCAAATTGCCGGGGGCGAGCAGGGAGGGTTAAGGCAGGGCGAGCGGGATACAGCTGCTGTGGCCGGAGCTGTGCAGGCGCTTCACGGTGCTGTCTGCGCTGCTGCGGTCTTTAAACGGCCCAATCACCACGCGATTCCAGCCGCCGCCAGTGGTGATGCGGCTTTCGAAACCTTCAAACGCCAGACCGGCGCGTACCGATTCCGCCTGATCGGTGCCTTTAAACGAGCCACACTGCACCATCCAGCGCTGGGTGCTCGCTTTCTCTTCCGTTTTGGCTTTGGCGCTCTCCTGCGGCTTCGCCGGCTCGCGAGTGATCGGCGCGGCCTGTTGCTGCTGCTGGCGTGCCGCCTGCTGCTGCAATTCCTGCTGACGCTGCTGCTGCAACTGTTGCTGGCGCTGCTGCTGCTGTAACTGCTGCTGCTGACGCTGCACCTGCTGTTGTTGCTGTTGTGCCTGCTGCTGACGCTGCAGCGTTTGCTGGCGCTGAGCCGGGGTTTGTTCGTTCCACGGCACTTCATTCAGCTGGGTTGGCTGCTGGCGCATATCGGCCTGCATCTGCTCCAGCAGCTGACGCTGTTCGTCGGTCAGCTGGGTTTGCGACTTGATTTCGCCACCGGCAGACGGCTCGGTGGGCGACGGCACGGTCACCTGACGATTTTCCAGCTCTTTGATGTACTTCCATCGCTCTTCCGGCTTCGGCGGCAGGCCATTACCGTTGGCTTTATGATTCGGAATCACCGGTGTTTCTTCTTTTTTGTGATGCGAGATGAACCATAAACCACCGGCAAAGGTCACCAGCACTGCCACGGCCAGTACTATCATCAGCTTTGAAGTGCCGGAGCCGCCTTTGCTTTTCTTGCTGCGGCCTGCGGGTTTTTTGCGACGCGTCCCTGTTGAACGCCCGCGGCCTACGTAATCTCTCTGTGCCACTTTCGTTCTGATACCCTTCAAAAAATGCCACTGGGCGTGTAAATGGGGTGTTAATTTTGCCCGGCAAGGAATGCGTCATGTTACTCAAGGGCTGGAACTTTGACCAGCACAGTCTGCCTTCAGAATCTGCTGAAAATGCAGGGTTCCCGCATTCATTTTTCGCGTTTTGCTGCCGGTGCGGTACTGCCGCGGACGCGGAGTTCGGCGTCGAGCAGGCGTGAACCGTTATTGACCCGTTTGCCCTGCAGCTCATCCAGCAGCAGCAGCATCGCTTCGCGGCCAATGGCAAAACGCGGCTGTGCCACGGTGGTCAGGGGCGGATCGTAGTATTGCGCCAGCTCGATATCATCGAAGCCGACCACCGACAGATCCTGCGGAATACGCATTCCCAGCTTACGCGCCTGGTTCATCGCGCCCAGCGCCATCAGATCGCTATGGCAGAACAGGGCTTTCGGCGGCTGCGGCAGGCTCATCAGCTGCTTCAGCGCGCTGGCACCGGCTTCAAAGGTAAAGTCGCCGTGCACAATCAGCGTGGGATCGATGGCGATATTGCTGCGGCGCAGCGCCTGGATGTAGCCCTGTAACCGATACTGGCTGAGCGGGATATGTTCCGGTCCGGTGATGCAGGCGATCTGCCGATGGCCCAGCTGTAACAGGTGATTCACCGCTTCAAAGGCCGCGGTCAGGTTATCGATATGCACCGTGGGCAGCGCCATCTCCGGCGCGAACTCGTTGCCCATCACCATGGGCGGCAAATTACGCTGATCTTCAATGCCGGCGTCGAACGGCAGCTGCGAACCCAGCAGTACCATGCCGTCAATCTGGCGCGTCAGCATCAGGTTAAGGAAGGTTTTCTCCTGCTGATCCTGATGCGCGCAGTCACCAATCAGCACCAGATAGCCTTCCTGCGCGGCAGTCACTTCCACGCCGCGGATAATCTCGCTGAAGAAAGGGTCACAGATGTCCGGCACAATCACCAGAATGGTTTGCGTGTCGCCGCGTTTAGCGTTGCGCGCCAGACCGTGCGGCGCATAGCCGACCGCCTGCACCGCCTGTTCCACTTTCTGCCGGGTCGCGGCGGAGACTTTTTCCGGATTCATCAGCGCGCGCGAAACCGTGGCGGTGGAGACGCCAGCCTGCTCGGCCACATCTTTCATGGTGGCTGCCGATGAGGGTTGCTTCTGATCCAACGTTAACTCCTGACGCGGTACAGCGCATAGATATTCACACATAGCCGGCCCAGTGCCGGGACGGGCACTATTGTTAACCCAACGCCGTGTGAGGTTGTTACTTAATTTGCATAAAAATTGTGACTTGTGCGACTTTTTTCGATCTGGCTCGCAGATGTGGCGCGGCTTAACTCTCGGTGGGGTCGATATCCAGCGTCCATTTGACTTTACGCGCGGCGGGCAGGGTGGTGACCAGCGGCAGTGAACTGCTCAGCAACTGCTGCAGCCGCTTGCGCGATGGATGCTGTAGCAGCAGTTGCCAGCGCCAGCGTCCGCTGCGCTTCGGTGCCAGCGCCGGGACCGGCCCCATCAGCCACATCGCCTCATCTTTGAGCGGGCTGGCTTCCAGCAGGTTACGCAGCTGAGTAAGGAACTCCGCCGCCTGCGCATTATCCAGATCTTCAGCGCGAAACAGTGCGTGGCTGGTCCACGGCGGCAGCTGCACTGACTGGCGCTCCAGCAGCGTCTGATCGGCAAACGCAAAATAGCCGCGATGCAGCAGCGTTTGCAGCAGTGGATGCTCCGGATGGTGCGTCTGTAGTAACACTTCGCCCTGCTTACCGGCCCGGCCGGCGCGGCCGGCGACCTGTGTGTAGAGCTGGGCAAAGCGCTCGGCGGCCCGGAAATCCGCAGAAAACAGCGCGCCATCAACATCCAGCAGCGATACCAGCGTCACGTCCGGGAAGTGATGGCCTTTGGCCAGCATCTGCGTGCCGACCAGAATGCGCGCCCCGCCGCGATGCACATCGGCCAGATGCTGTTCCAGCGCGCCTTTGCGGCTGGTGGTATCGCGATCGATGCGCGACACCGGTACGCCAGGAAACAGCGTGCTGAGCTGCTGCTCCAGCTGTTCCGTGCCCACGCCGACCGGCAGCAGATGGGTGGAACCGCAGCCCGGACACTGATGCGGCAGCGGACGCTGGCTGTCGCAGTGGTGGCAGCGCAGCTGACGATGCTGCTGATGCAGCGTGTAATAACTGTCGCAACGCTGGCACTCCGCCAGCCAGCCGCAGTCGTGGCACATCAGCGCTGGCGAAAAGCCGCGGCGATTGAGAAACAGCAGAACCTGATTATCCGCCTGCAGGTGTTGGCGCATCTTGCCCAGCAGCGCCGGCGCGAGGCCGCCTTTCAGCTGCTGCCCCTTTAGATCGATTAGCTGCTGCAGCGCCGGTTTGGCGTTACCGGCACGTTTGGTCAGGTTGAGCTGGCGATATTTGCCGACACGCACGTTGTGCAGCGTCTCCAGCGCCGGTGTCGCCGAGCCCATCACAATCGGCACATCTTCTTCGTGAGCGCGGAATACCGCCAGATCGCGCGCCTGGTAGCGCCAGCCTTCCTGCTGTTTGTAGGAGCTGTCGTGTTCTTCATCAATGATGATCACGCCCGGCCGCGCCAGCGGTGTGAACAGCGCGGATCGTGTGCCGATGACGATGGCGGTCTCGCCGCTGCGCGCGCGCAACCAGACCGCCAGACGCTCGCTGTCATTGAGCGCCGAGTGCAGCACATCAATCGGCGCATCGAAGCGTTCACGAAAGCGGGCAATGGTTTGCGGCGTCAGGCCAATTTCCGGCACCAGCACCAGCGCCTGTTTGCCGCGCGCCAGCACATTCTCCAGCACGCTGAGATAGACCTCGGTTTTACCCGATCCGGTAATGCCTGCCAGCAGCCACGCGGCGTAATGTTCGTCCTCGCTGCGAATGGCGCCCACCGCCATCGCCTGATCGGTATTCAGCCGCAGCCGTTCACCTTTCACCGCGAAACTGGTGCGCCAGTCGTGCTGCTGTGGCGCATGTTCGCGCAGGTCGCACAGGCCTTTGGCACGCAGCGCCTGCAGCGCGGCATCGGTAAAATCCTGCTCGCCGATCTGATGCCGATACAGCGGCCGCTGACGCAACGCCGCCAGCGCCTGCTGCTGTTTCGGCGCGCGCTTCAGGCTTTCCAGCGCCACTTCGCGCCCGGCTTCGTTCACTACCCACTGCCACAGCGGCGCTTCCTGGGCCGGCTTGCCCTGACGCAGCAGCACCGGCAGCGCATGGCTGAGCACTTCGCCGAGCGGAGAGTGATAGTAGCCGGCGGCCCAGTTGAGGATGCGCCACAGCGCGGGTGAGAACAGCGAGCGGTCGTCGAGCAACGCATCAATCTGCTTCAGCTGGGCAAGGGGGAGATCGCTGGTGGCGCGCGTGCTAACCACGATGCCAGTCATTTTCCGGTTGCCGAACGGTACGCTCACGCGCGCGCCGGCCACCGGCTGCGGCGCATCGGCGGGCAACAGGTAGTCAAACAGGCGAGGCAGCGGAACGGGCAGGGCAACCTGAACAACGGGCATGTCGATCTCTATCCGGTTCTGTAAAAAGGAGAAGTAGTGTACACGCTGGCGTCACCCCCGTCATACTTCAGCGCGCGGCGGCGCTGTCTGCAGGCGTTTCCCCGGCATGGCAGAGCACGGCGCATTGCGCGGATTTGATCAATGCGCTCATTTTCTGTATACTATGCCGCCTTTGATGAGATGACTCGTCAGAGATACACCATTTATTAACCGCGTGTGGTGCTGTGCAGGTTCGCCTGGCACGGAGAGCGACACGGCCTTTTATGAGGTTCTCCCATGAAACAAGGTATTCACCCGAAATACGAAGCTGTGACCATCACCTGCTCTTGCGGCAACGTGATCAACACCCGTTCAACCATGACTGGTACCCTGAACCTGGACGTGTGCGGCAAATGCCACCCGTTCTACACCGGTAAGCAGCGTGTTGTTGACTCTGGTGGTCGTGTTGATCGCTTCAACAAGCGTTTCAGCATCCCAGGCAGCAAGAAATAAGATTATTTGCCGGCGAATCTTCACGATTCGGTTGCAAGAAAAAACCCAGCCTCGGCTGGGTTTTTTTATTTCTGGCCTCAGTATTCCCAGCTGTCGGGATCGATGCCCATCTCACGCATAATCTGTTTTGCTTCTTCCGGAATCTCGTCGCTGCGCTCTTTACGCAGATCAACATCATTCGGCAGCGGTTGCCCGGTGAAGGCATGCAAAAAGGCTTCGCACAGCAGTTCGCTGTTGGTGGCGTGACGCAGATTGTTCACCTGACGGCGGGTACGCTCATCCGTTAAAATCTTCAGCACTTTCAGCGGGATAGAAACTGTAATCTTCTTAACCTGCTCGCTCTTCTTACCGTGTTCAGCGTAAGGGCTGATATATTCGCCGTTCCATTCAGCCATGGGTTACCTTAATCAATAAAAAGTTGAATATGGGGAAATCCGTTGATTATGCCCGATTTTTCGATGCCTGACCGCTTAAACTGCCGGTTTTATGCTTACACATCGCGTTTCACAGGAAAGCGCGCTGAACACCAGGCGATGACGCGTAATTTTAGCGGGTATTGCGGCTTTGCTCAATCTATACGCAAAGACATTTAGATGTCCAGATGTATTGACGTCCAGTTGCGGAATGTTATTCTGTTGCCACTTTTTTATTACACTTCAGGAACAGTAAGCACCATGACGCGTAAACAGGCAACCATCGCAGTACGCAGCGGTTTGAATGATGACGAGCAATATGGCTGCGTTGTCCCACCGATTCACCTCTCCAGCACCTATAACTTCCTCGATTTCAACGAGCCGCGCGCGCATGACTATTCACGCCGTGGTAACCCGACGCGCGATGTGGTCCAGCGCGCGCTGGCTGAGCTGGAAGGGGGCGCGGGCGCGGTGCTGACCAACACCGGGATGTCGGCGATTCATCTGGTGACGACGGTGTTCCTGAAGCCAGGCGATCTGCTGGTGGCGCCGCACGACTGCTACGGCGGCAGCTATCGTCTGTTTGACAGCCTGAGCAAGCGCGGCGCTTACCGCGTGAAGTTTGTCGATCAGGGCGATGAAGCGGCGCTGGCGGCGGCGCTGGCGGAAAAACCAAAGCTGGTGCTGGTCGAAAGCCCGAGCAATCCGCTGCTGCGCGTGGTGGATATTGCGGCCATCTGCGCCGCCGCGCGTGCTGCCGGTGCGGTGAGCGTAGTGGACAATACCTTCCTCAGCCCGGCGCTGCAGAACCCGCTGGCGCTGGGTGCCGATCTGGTGATCCACTCCTGCACCAAATATCTCAATGGTCACTCGGACGTGGTGGCCGGTGCGGTCATCGCTAAAGATCCGGCGCTGGTCACGGAACTCGCCTGGTGGGCGAATAACATTGGCGTCACCGGCGCGGCGTTTGACAGCTACCTGCTGCTGCGCGGCCTGCGCACGCTGGCACCGCGCATGGCGGCGGCGCAGCGTAACGCCCTGGCGATTGTTGATTACCTGAAGCAACAACCGCTGGTGAAAAAGCTGTATCATCCGTCTCTGCCAGAGAATGCCGGACACCAGTTTGCCGCCCGTCAGCAGCGCGGTTTTGGCGCCATGCTCAGTTTTGAACTCGACGCCGATGAGGCGCGGCTGCGCCGCTTCCTGAAAGCGCTGCAGCTGTTCACGCTGGCGGAGTCGCTGGGCGGCGTGGAAAGTCTGATTTCGCACACCGCCACCATGACGCACGCCGGCATGTCGGCGGACGCGCGTGCCGCAGCGGGCATTTCCGACTCGCTGCTGCGTATTTCTGTCGGAATTGAAGATCACGAAGATTTAATCGCCGACCTGGATAATGCATTCAGGATCGCAGCCGAGGGGTAACCATGACGATTTCAGCAGGCGCGGGAACGCCGATCAAGCAGTTGCATAAATTTGGTGGCAGTAGCCTGGCCGACGCGCGCTGTTATCAGCGCGTCGCCGGTATCATGGCCGATTACAGCCAGCCGGGCGACTTAATGGTGGTCTCAGCCGCAGGCAGCACCACTAACCAGCTGATCAGCTGGCTCAAGCTGAGCCAGAGCGATCGCTTATCGGCCCATCAGGTGCAACAGGCGTTACGCCGTTTTCACAGCGAACTGATCGCTGCACTGCTGCCTGCTGAATATGCAGAAACCCTGACCGCAGCCTTCATCCGCGATCTTGAACGCCTGGCGGCGCTGCTCGACGGCGCCATCACCGATGCGGTGTACGCCGAAGTGGTTGGCCACGGCGAAATCTGGTCGGCGCGCCTGATGGCGGCGGTGCTCAGCCAGCGCGATATCGAAGCGGCGTGGCTGGACGCACGCGACTTCCTGCGTGCCGAACGTGCGGCACAGCCGCAGGTAGATGAAGGCAAATCCTGGCCGCTGCTGCAGGCGCTGCTGGCGCAGCATCCGCATAAGCGTCTGGTGGTGACGGGTTTTATCAGCCGCAGCGAAGCGGGCGAAACCGTACTGCTCGGCCGTAACGGCTCTGACTACTCGGCAACGCAGATTGGCGCGCTGGCGGGCGTGAACCGCGTCACCATCTGGAGCGACGTGGCTGGCGTTTACAGCGCGGACCCGCGCAAGGTCTCCGATGCCTGCCTGCTGCCGCTGCTGCGGCTGGATGAGGCCAGCGAGCTGGCGCGTCTGGCGGCGCCGGTGCTGCACACGCGTACGCTGCAGCCGGTCTCCAACAGCGACATCGATTTACAGCTGCGCTGCAGCTATCAGCCGGAGCAGGGCTCAACGCGCATTGAGCGCGTGCTGGCGTCCGGCACCGGCGCGCGCATTGTCACCAGTCACGACGATGTCTGCCTGGTTGAGATTCAGATTCCCGATAGCCACGATTTTGCCACCCAGCAGAAAGAGATCGATCTGCTGCTGAAGCGCGCGCAGCTGCGTCCGCTGGCGATGGGTATCCATCCGGATCGTCGCCTGCTGCAGCTGTGTTACACCTCGGAAGTGGTCAACAGCGCTTTTAACCTGCTGCAGGACGCGGCGCTGCCCGGTCATCTGCAGCTGCGTGACGGTCTGGCGCTGGTGGCGCTGGTCGGCGCTGGCGTGACGCGTAATCCGCTGCACAGCCATCGCTTCTGGCAGCAGATCAAAGACCAGCCGGTCGAATTCGTCTGGCAGTCAGAAGATCACATCAGCCTGGTGGCGGTGCTGCGCGTCGGCCCGACCCAGCATCTGATTCAGGGACTGCACCAGTCGTTGTTCCGCGCCGAGAAGCGCATCGGCCTGATCCTGTTTGGCAAAGGCAATATCGGTTCACGCTGGCTGGAGCTGTTCGCGCGCGAGCAGGAGACGCTGTCGGCGCGTACCGGGTTTGAATTTGTGCTGGCGGGCGTGGCGGACAGTAGCCGCAGCCTGCTGAGCTATGACGGTCTCGACGCCAGCCGGGCGCTGGCCTTCTTTGATGATGAAGCCGAAGCGCGCGACGAAGAGTCGCTGTTCCTGTGGATGCGCGCGCACCCGTTTGACGATCTGGTGGTGCTCGACGTCACCGCCAGTGATTCGCTGGCGCAGCAGTATCACGATTTTGCCAGCCACGGCTTCCACGTCATCAGCGCCAATAAAGTGGCCGGCGCTGCCAGCGGCCAGAGCTGGCGTCAGGTACGCGATGCCTTCGCCAAAACCGGTCGCCACTGGCTGTATAACGCGACCGTGGGTGCCGGATTGCCGGTCAATCACACGGTGCGCGACCTGCGCGAAAGCGGCGACAGCATTCTGGCGATCAGCGGTATCTTCTCCGGCACGCTGTCGTGGCTGTTCCTGCAGTTTGACGGCACGGTGCCGTTCAGCGAGCTGGTCGATCAGGCGTGGCAGCAGGGCTTAACCGAGCCCGATCCGCGCGTTGATCTCTCCGGTCAGGACGTGATGCGCAAACTGGTGATTCTGGCGCGCGAAGCCGGTTACGACATCGAACCGGATCAGGTGCGGGTTGAATCGCTGGTGCCGTCACAGTGCGAAGGCGAATCCATCGACCACTTCTTTGAAAACGCTGACGAGCTGAACGAGCAGATGCTGCAGCGCTTCGAAGCCGCACAGGAGATGGGTCTGGTGCTGCGCTACGTGGCGCGTTTCGATGCCAACGGTAAAGCGCGCGTCGGCGTGGAAGCGGTGCGTCCGGAGCATCCGCTGGCGGCGCTGCTGCCGTGCGATAACGTGTTTGCCATTGAAAGCCGCTGGTATCGCGACAATCCGCTGGTGATCCGCGGGCCGGGCGCCGGCCGGGATGTCACCGCCGGTGCGCTCCAGTCTGATATCAATCGTCTCGCCCAACTGCTGTAAACCTGCTGCGCAGACGGCGTCCGCTGTCTGCGTTTTCCCTCTGCTTCCCCGTCAGGTGAATCCCTTTCACTTGGGTTGAATATTTGTCACGCCCGGCAAGCAATTTTATGTTGACGCTAAGCTGAAGATCGTTCATTTTGTGCATCTGGACGTCTAAACGTATGGATGTTCGCGGTTCGCAAATTAATCGATATGTGATGATGAGGTAACAGGATGAGTTTCTTTCATGCCAATCAGCGCGAAGCGCTGAACCAGAGCCTGGCTGAGCTGAACGGGCAAATTAATGTCTCTTTTGAGTTTTTCCCGCCCCGCACCAGCGAAATGGAAGCAACTCTGTGGAACTCCATCGACCGCCTGAGCAGCCTGAAACCCAAATTCGTCTCGGTCACTTACGGAGCCAACTCCGGCGAGCGCGACCGCACTCACAGCATCATCAAAGGCATTAAAGAGCGCACCGGACTGGAAGCGGCACCGCATCTCACCTGTATTGATGCGACGCGCGATGAACTGCGCGCCATTGCGCGAGACTACTGGAATAACGGCATTCGCCATATCGTGGCGCTGCGCGGCGATTTACCACCGGGCGGCGGCAAACCAGACATGTACGGCAGCGATCTGGTGTCGCTGCTGAAAGAGGTCGGTGATTTTGATATCTCGGTAGCGGCCTATCCCGAAGTGCATCCGGAAGCGAAGAGTGCGCAGGCGGATCTGATCAACCTGAAGCGAAAAATTGATGCCGGTGCCAGTCGCGCGATTACCCAGTTTTTCTTCGACGTGGAGAGCTATCTGCGCTTTCGCGATCGCTGCGTGGCCACCGGTATCGACGTGGAGATCGTGCCGGGCATTCTGCCGGTCTCCAACTTTAAACAGCTGCAGCGTTTCGCCACCATGACCAACGTGCGCGTACCGGGCTGGATGAACGCCATGTTTGATGGGCTGGATGATGATGCGGAGACGCGCAAAATGGTCGGTGCCAACATCGCCATGGACATGGTGAAAATCCTGTCGCGCGAAGGGGTGAAGGACTTTCACTTCTACACGCTGAACCGCGCCGAGATGAGCTACGCCATCTGCCACACGCTGGGTGTTCGCCCGACGCTGGCGGCATAAGCGTGAAAGGATAAAAAAGAGAAGGGGGCCTCAGGGCCCCCTTCTTGCTGTGATGCGCTGCCAGCCGTTAGCCGGTGTTACGCATGCCGGCCGCGACGCCAGCGATAGTGACCATCAGCGCCTGTTCTACGCGCGCATCAGGTTCATCGCCGCGCTCTTCCTGCGCACGCGCACGCTGCAGCAGTTCCGCCTGCAGCACGTTGAGCGGATCGGTGTAGACGTTACGCAGCGCGATGGATTCGGCGATCCACGGCTGGTCCGCCATCAGATGCGCATCGTTCGCGATGGTCAGCACCGCTTTGATGTCGGCATCGAGCTGATCGCGCAGCTGTTTGCCGAGCGGCCACAGCGATTTATCCACCAGACGCTGATCGTAATACTCCGCCAGCCACAGGTCAGCCTTCGAGAACACCATCTCCAGCATGCCGAGACGCGTGGCGAAGAACGGCCATTCGCTGCACATGGTTTCCAGCTGATCCTGATGGCCTTCGTCCATCGCTTTCTGCAGCGCCGCGCCGGCACCCAGCCACGCGGGCAGCATCAGGCGGTTCTGCGTCCAGGCGAAGATCCACGGAATGGCGCGCAGCGACTCAACGCCGCCGGTCGGACGCCGTTTCGCCGGGCGCGAGCCGAGCGGCAGTTTGCCCAGCTCTTGCTCTGGCGTCGCCGAGCGGAAGTAGGGAACGAAATCCGGATTTTCACGCACATAGCCGCGGTACATGGCGCACGAATAGGCTGACAGGCCGTTCATGATCTCCTGCCATTCGCGTTTTGGTTCTGGCGGTGGCAGCAGGTTGGCTTCCAGAATCGCCCCGGTGTAAAGCGACAGGCTGGCGATGGTGACTTCCGGCAGGCCATATTTGAAGCGAATCATTTCGCCCTGTTCGGTCACGCGCAGGCCGCCTTTCAGGCTGCCCGGCGGCTGTGACAGCAGGGCTGCATGCGCCGGTGCGCCACCGCGGCCAATCGAACCGCCGCGTCCGTGGAACAGCGTCAGGGTAATGCCGGCTTTGTCGCAGGTTTTAATCAGCGCATCCTGGGCCTGATACTGTGCCCAGCTGGCTGCCATCACGCCGGCATCTTTTGCTGAGTCGGAATAGCCAATCATCACCATCTGCTTGCCGTTGATGAAGCCGCGATACCAGTCGATATTCAGCAGCTGGCTCATCACGTCATTGGCGTTGTTGAGGTCGTCGAGGGTTTCAAACAGCGGCGCCACCGGCATTGCGTAAGGGATGCCGGCCTCTTTCAGCAGCAGATGCACCGCCAGCACGTCAGACGGCGTTTTGGCCATCGAAATCACATAGGCGGCAATCGAGCCCTGCGGCGCTTCTGCCGCCACTTTGCAGGTATCCAGCACTTCACGCGTGTTGTCGCTGGGCTCCCACTGCCGCGGCAGCAGCGGCCGCTTGGAATTCAGTTCACGGATCAGGAACGCCTGCTTGTCGGCTTCTGACCAGCTTTCATAGTCGCCCAGTCCGAGATAGCGCGTCACTTCGGCAATCGCTTCGGTGTGGCGGGTGCTCTCCTGACGGATATCGATACGCACCAGCGGCACGCCGAAGCATTTCACGCGGCGCAGCGTATCCAGCAGCTGGCCGTTGGCGATGATGCCCATGCCGCACTGCTGCAGCGACTGGTAAATAGCAAACAGCGGCTGCCACAGCTGATCGTTTGAAACCAGCAGATCGGCCGGACGCGGCAGGCGCTCACCCTTCAGGCGGCGCTCCAGATAGCTCTGGGTGCTCATCAGCTGGCTGCGGATACGCTTCAGAATCACACGATACGGCTCCAGCGCCTCCGCATCGCCACACAGTTCGCGCACTTCGTCGCTGCACTCGGACATCGACAGCTCGGACACCAGCACGCCGATATCGCGCAGGAACAGGTCGGCGGCTTTCCAGCGGCTTAGCTGCATCACGTGGCGGGTAATCGGTGCGGTGACGTTCGGGTTACCGTCACGGTCGCCGCCCATCCACGAGGTAAATTTGATTGGCACAAAATCCACCGGCAGCTGGATGCCGAAGCTCTCTTCCACCTGCTGGTTCAGCTCGCGCAGAAACGCCGGCACGCCTTCCCACAGGCTGTTCTCCACCACCGCGAAGCCCCATTTGGCTTCATCTACCGGCGTCGGGCGATATTTACGGATCTCATCGGTGTGCCACGCCTGCGCCACCAGCTGACGCAGACGGCGCATGACCTGGTTGCGTTCGTAGTCGGTGATGTCACTGTGGTCGAGCTGCTGCAGACAGCTGTTCACTTCGCCCAGCTTGTGGATCAGCGTGCGGCGGGTAATTTCGGTCGGGTGGGCGGTGAGCACCAGCTCCAGCGACAGCTCCTCAATCGCCTGGCGGATGGCCGGCTCGCTGAGATCGCACTGCTGCTTCAGGCGCTCAAAGGTCTTTTTCAGCAGCTCCGGATGGTTAGCACCGTCGCCGCTGCGCGAAATGGTTTGATACTGTTCTGCCACGTTGGTGAGGTTAAGGAACTGGCTGAACGCGCGTGCCACCGGCAGCAGCTCGTCGTTAGACAGGTTTTGCAGCGTGGAGAGCAGTTCCTTACGATGAGTGTCATTTCCTGCACGGGATGACTTAGAGAGCTTGCGGATGGTCTCCACCCGATCGAGGATGTTCTCTCCCAGTGCATCCTTTATCGTATCCCCGAGCAGTTTGCCGAGCATACTGACATTACTTCGCATTGCGGAATATTGTTCGTTCATGTGACCCTGACACCCTTATCGTCTTAAATATAAAACCTCTATACCCAACGGGCATAACATCGTCTTTTATCTAGCCACGGTTCTTCCTGTTCGTCAATTGACTTAAATTGCCGGTATCGTGCTGCTAACTATCGGAAATTCATCGAATTTAATTGACAGGAGGTGGGATAAGTTATTCTTATTATCAAATCCCGGATAATGACGGGGCAATTTGCTGATTTCGCAGTGAAATGCCCCATCTTTTAATCATCAATGGCAAAAATGCTGCACAACCTGAGTGATAAGCGCATGAGTCGGCTTAATAAATGCGGTATCAATAAACTCGTCTGGCTGGTGCGCCTGATTGATGGATCCAGGCCCTAACACCAGCGTCGGGCACAACTGCTGGATAAACGGCGCTTCGGTGCAGTAATTCACCACTTCTGTCGGCACGCCCAGCAGCTTCTCCACCACTTTGACCAGTTCATGATCGGCCGGGCATTCGTAACCGGGAATCGGCGGATGCAGCTCACCGACAGTCAGACGGCCCGGCCAGCGCGCGCTCACCGGTGCCAGCGCTTCATTGAGTAAACCGTCGAGATCGCTCAGCGTCAGTCCCGGCAGCGGACGGATATCCATATGCAGCTCACAGCAGGCGCAGATGCGGTTCGCCGCGTCGCCGCCGTGGATATGGCCAAAGTTCATGGTCGGATACGGAATGGCGAAGCCGTCGTGGTGATAGCGCTCTTTCAGCGTATTACGCAGCTGCATCAGCTGAGTAATGGATTCATGCATCAGCTCGATCGCGTTCACGCCGCGCGCCGGATCGCTGGAGTGCCCGGACTGACCCTGAATGCGGATGGCGTGCGACAGATGGCCTTTGTGGGCGCGCACCGGTTTCAGCGATGTCGGTTCGCCGATGATGGCGCAGTCCGGCCGCAGCTGGGTCGATTCAGAGAAGTATTTCGCGCCGGCCATGGTGGTCTCTTCATCGGCGGTGGCGAGGATGTACAGCGGTTTGCCGAGCTTCGTCACGTCAACGTCACGCAGCGCATCAAGAATAAAGGCAAAGAAGCCTTTCATGTCGGCGGTGCCTAAGCCGTACAGCTTGTTGTCGTGTTCGGTCAGGGTAAAGGGATCGCGCGTCCAGCGGCCGTCGTCGTACGGCACGGTGTCGGTATGGCCCGCCAGCAGCAGGCCACCTGCGCCGCTGCCGCTGCGCGCCAGCAGGTTGAATTTATGGCGTGTACCCGGCACCGGCTGGACTTCCACGCTGAAGCCGAGATCGCGGAACCAGCCCGCCAGCAAATTGATTAAAGTTTCATTGCTCTGATCCAGCGCGCTGTCGGTGGCGCTGATCGACGGTGTCGCAATCAGCTGGCGGTAGAGTTCGATAAAAGGTGGAATTTTTGTCTTCACTGTTGACGGTCCCTGGGTTAGGATGTATCAATATTAATGCATTAATAGTGAATAAAAATACATTAACGTCGTCTGCATGTGAACTGAAAAAAGCTGCAAACGGCATCATGGGCAACGGGGCAATGCCGCGACCCGATACGTGTGACTGTAATAAGGTATACAGCCTGATGTTGAATACGCTGATCGTTGGTGCCAGTGGTTATGCTGGCGTAGAGCTTGCCACCTACCTGAATCGCCACCCGCATATGAACATAACCGCTTTGGCGGTTTCAGCGCAAAGCCCGGATGCCGGAAAGTTACTCTCCGATCTCCATCCGCAGCTGAAAGGCAGGGTCGATTTGCCATTGCAGCCGCTGGGTGATGCCGCAGAGTGGGCCGGCAAGGTCGATGTGGTGTTCCTCGCCACCGCACACGAAGTCAGCCACGATCTGGCCCCGGAATTCCTGAAAGCCGGCTGCGTGGTGTTCGACCTCTCAGGCGCGTTCCGCGTTAACGACGACGGCTTTTATCAACAGTATTACGGTTTCAGCCATCAGCACCAGGCGTGGCTCGACAAAGCCGTTTACGGCCTGGCCGAATGGAACCACGAGCAGATTAAAGACGCGCAGCTGGTGGCGGTGCCGGGTTGCTATCCGACCGCCGCGCAGCTGGCGCTTAAGCCGCTGATTAAGGCTGGCCTGCTTAATCCGGCTCAGTGGCCGGTCATCAATGCCACCAGCGGCGTCAGCGGTGCCGGGCGTAAAGCCAGCGTCACCACCAGCTTCTGTGAGGTCAGCCTGCAGCCGTACGGTCTCTTCAATCACCGTCACCATCCGGAGATTGTGGCCCATCTCGGCACGCCGGTGATCTTCACGCCGCATCTCGGTAATTTCCCGCGCGGCATTCTGGAAACCATCACCTGCCGTCTGAACGCCGGTGTGAGCCAGCAGGATGTGGCGGCGGCGTTCCACAGCGCCTACCACGACAAACCGCTGGTGCGGCTGTACGACAAAGGCGTACCGGCGCTGAAAGCGGTGGTTGGCCTGCCGTTCTGCGATATCGGCTTTGCCGTGCAGGGCGAGCACCTGATTGTTGTCGCAGCGGAAGACAACCTGCTGAAAGGCGCCTCCTCACAGGCGGTGCAGTGTCTCAATATTCGTTTCGGCTTCCCCGAAACGCTGTCTCTGATTTAACGGACGGATAACCTGACTATGAGCAATCCTCTGATCATTAAGCTGGGCGGCGTACTGCTGGATAGCGAAGAAGCGCTGGCGCGTCTGTTTGATGCCCTGCTGGCGTACCGAACGCAGTATCAGCGTCCGCTGATCATCGTCCACGGCGGTGGCTGCCTGGTGGACGAGCTGATGAAGAAACTGGCGCTGCCGGTGAAAAAGAAGAACGGTTTGCGCGTGACGCCAGCCGATCAGATCGACATTATTACCGGTGCGCTGGCCGGCACCGCCAACAAAACGCTGCTGGCATGGGCGAAGAAGTACGGCATTGGCGCAGTGGGTTTATGCCTCGGCGATGCCGGCCTGGTGAACGTGGCGCAGTTCGATGAGGAACTGGGGCATGTTGGCAACGCCACGCCGGGTAATCCGCAGCTGCTCAATACGCTGCTGGATGCAGGCTATATGCCGGTGATCAGCTCGATTGGCATCACCGACGGCGGCGAACTGATGAACGTCAACGCCGACCAGGCCGCCACCGCGCTGGCAGCGACGATCGGTGCCGATCTGGTGTTGCTGTCGGACGTCAGCGGTATTCTCGACGGCAAAGGTCAGCGCATCGCCGAAATGACCGCAGCCAAAGCCGAGCAGCTGATTGCCCAGGGCATTATTACCGATGGCATGATTGTGAAAGTGCATGCAGCGCTCGACGCGGCGCGTACGCTGGGCCGCCCGGTGGATATCGCCAGCTGGCGTCATGCTGAACAGCTGCCAACCCTTTTCAACGGCGTGTCGATTGGCACCCGGATTCTCGCATAATCAAGGATTACGACATGAGCACACAAAACATCAAAAAAATCGTTCTGGCTTACTCGGGCGGTCTGGATACCTCGGCCATCATTCCCTGGCTGAAAGAGAACTACGGTGGTTGTGAAGTGGTGGCGTTCGTGGCCAACATTGGCCAGGATCCGGCCGATCTGGAAGGCGTAGAGAAGAAAGCGCTGCAGTCGGGCGCGTCTGAGTGCCACGTGGTCGATCTGCGTGAAGAGTTTATCAGCGAATACGTTTACCCGGTGCTGCAGACCGGTGCGCTGTACGAAGGCACCTATCTGCTGGGCACCTCAATGGCGCGTCCTATCATCGCCAAAGCGCAGGTTGAACTGGCGCTGAAAGTGGGCGCAGACGCGCTGTGCCACGGCGCGACCGGTAAAGGCAACGATCAGGTGCGTTTCGAAACCACCTATACCGCGCTGGCACCGCAGCTTAAAGTGGTGGCGCCATGGCGTGAGTGGAACCTGCGTTCGCGTGAAGCGCTGCTGGATTACCTGAAAGAGCGTAATATCCCGACCACCGCGTCGCTGGAAAAAATCTACAGCCGTGATGAGAACGCCTGGCACATCTCGACCGAAGGTGGCGTGCTGGAGAGCCCGTGGAATGCGCCAAACAAAGATTGCTGGGTGTGGACCGTCGATCCGCTGGAAGCGCCGGATCAGCCAGAAAACGTCACCGTCAGCGTGGAGAAAGGCCAGGTTGTCGCGGTGAACGGTGAAAAACTGAGCCCGTTCCAGTGTCTGGAAAAACTCAATGCGCTGGGAGCGAAACACGGCGTAGGCCGGATTGATATCGTGGAAAACCGTCTGGTGGGCATCAAATCACGCGGCTGTTACGAAACCCCGGGCGGCACCATCATGGTCAACGCGCTGCGTGCGGTTGAGCAGCTGGTACTGGATCGCGACAGCTTCAAATGGCGTGAACAGCTGGGGCAGGAGATGTCTTACGTGGTGTATGACGGCCGCTGGTTCGCACCGCTGCGTCAGTCAATCCAGGCCGCTGCCGCATCGCTGGCAGAGCTGGTGAACGGTGAAGTGGTACTGCAGCTGTATAAAGGCCAGGCCACGGCGATCCAGAAAAAATCGGCGAACAGCCTGTACTCAGAAGAGTTTGCCACCTTCGGCGAAGACGAAGTGTACGATCACCGTCACGCGGGCGGCTTTATCCGTCTGTTCTCGCTCTCTTCACGCATTCGCGCGCTGAACGAGCAGAAGAAGTAACACCGGCGGCAGGCGACATATTTTGCAGGGGCGGCTTCGGGCCGCCCTTTGTTTAACAGATTCAGGAGCAAACAGATGGCACTTTGGGGCGGACGTTTTTCGCAGGCGGCAGATCAACGGTTTAAACAGTTCAACGACTCACTGCGGTTTGACTACCGCCTGGCGGAGCAGGACATCATCGGTTCGGTGGCCTGGTCAAAAGCGCTGGTAACGGTAAACGTGCTGAGCAGTGAAGAGCAGCAGCAGCTGGAAGCCGCGCTGAATGCGCTGCTGGAAGAGGTTCGCGCTAACCCGCAGCAGATTCTGCAGAGCGATGCCGAGGATATTCACAGCTGGGTGGAAGGCAAGCTGATCGACAAAGTCGGCGCGCTGGGCAAAAAGCTGCACACCGGGCGCAGCCGTAACGACCAGGTGGCGACCGATCTCAAACTGTGGTGTAAAACGCAGGTGGCACTGCTGCTGGAAGCCACGCGCGAGCTGCAGTCAGCGCTGGTAGCCACGGCTGAAGCCAATCAGGATGCCGTGATGCCGGGCTACACCCACCTGCAGCGGGCGCAGCCGGTGACGTTTGCCCACTGGTGTCTGGCCTACGTTGAGATGCTGGCGCGCGACGAGAGCCGTCTGCAGGATACGCTGAAGCGGCTGGACGTCAGCCCGCTGGGCTGCGGCGCGCTGGCCGGTACTGCTTATGAGATCGACCGTGAGCAGCTGGCCGGCTGGCTCGGCTTCGCCTCTGCCACGCGTAACAGCCTGGATACCGTGTCCGACCGCGATCACGTGCTGGAGCTGCTGTCTGATGCCTCGATTGGCATGGTGCACCTGTCGCGCTTCGCTGAAGACATGATCTTCTTCAACACCGGTGAAGCCGGCTTTATTGAGCTGTCCGATAAAGTGACGTCGGGCTCATCGCTGATGCCGCAGAAGAAAAATCCGGACGCGCTGGAGCTGATCCGCGGCAAGTGCGGTCGCGTGCAGGGCGCACTGACCGGCATGATGATGACGCTGAAAGGGCTGCCGCTGGCGTACAACAAAGATATGCAGGAAGACAAAGAAGGGCTGTTCGATGCGCTCGATACCTGGCTTGACTGCCTGCATATGTCAGCGCTGGTGCTGGATGGCATTCAGGTGAAGCGTCCGCGCTGTCAGGAAGCCGCCGAGCAGGGTTACGCTAACTCGACCGAACTGGCCGATTATCTGGTAGCCAAAGGCCTGCCGTTCCGCGAAGCGCACCATATCGTCGGCGAAACCGTGGTGGAAGCGATCAAACAAGGCGTCGCGCTGGAAGCATTAAGTCTGGCGCAGCTTAAGCAGTTTAGCGCGGCGATCGGGGAAGATGTTTATCCGGTGCTGTCGCTGCAGTCTTGTCTCGATAAGCGTAACGCGCGCGGCGGCGTGGCACCCCAGCAGGTAGCGCTGGCGATCGGCGAAGCGAAGCAGCGCTTAAACCTGGCGTAATGCGCGCCAGGAAATTTCTTTCGCAAAAAAGAGACAATTCTTGATCGGCCTGGCGTGAAGAGTTCTTAAAGTGTGCTCGCAGTTAATTTGGAGAACATAAATGAGCACTTCACGCTTTGGCTACCCTTTCTTTCCTCTGGAGCCGGCCGTTGAAAACCAGGTTCCTGTCACCTTCGATTCCGCCTCGGTGAATGACGGCGGTTTTATTGTCGATGGCGAAATCACCCGCGATACGCGCCCTGCGCTGAACGGCTATGCCGGCCGTGGCGTCACGCTTGAGTGTTACCATAACGGCGAGTTAGTGGGCAGCACGCTCAGCGATGCTCAGACCGGCTACTTCAGTTTTACGCTGCCTGCCGCGCTGGCGGGCGGGAGTCATCAGTTCATGGCACAGGTGGCGGCAATGCCGCAGAGCGCCAGCGCGCCCTTCACGCTGATCGTCGAAGACGCCGGTTTTGTGCCGGTCACGCTAACCGCGATGCACAGCGGCGCGCAGTTTATCTGGCCGGAAGAGAGCACCACGCAAACCCAGCCGACCTTTTCCGGTAAAGGCCAGCCCGGCAGCCGGGTTGAGCTGTTTGATAACGATGAGCCGCTCGGCAGTGCGCTGGTCGATAGCGATCACAAATGGACCTTTACGCCGTCTCATGCGCTGGCCGCTGGCGAGCATCAGATCGTGGTGACATGCGGCGCAGGGAATGTCAGTGCGCCGGTCAGCCTGATCGTCGCGGATGATGTTACGGAAGACGTGGCCCGGCCGGAGGCGCTCAGCGGCCTGCATCTGCACGACCTGCTGGCCAGCGTGCCGGTTAACCTGTTCCAGGACGCGGAGCTTAACCCGGCCACGCAGCAGTATGAGCTGGTGCTGAATAATGACGATCTGCAGCAGGAGCTGACGCAGTCCGGTATCGTCGGCCACTCCCTGGTGCTGACGGAGCAGGATTTGCAGCAGTTGCTGGATGATGTGCCACTGTGATGCAGAGGCAAAAAAAAGCGGGCTTTAAGTAGCCCGCCAACCTCTAGCTTCGGAATTACATATAGTTATAGGCACATCATCAAAGGGCTGGCACTCCCGGCCAACTCAGTGATTTCGTGAGCAGGTTGCAGGTGCTGCTCCAGATTGTTGTTGTTGCGTGTCTGCGTTAGCCGCTTTAACAATCTGTGGTCTTAATCAGATGGCCGGTATTATTCCTGTTCACCGCTTGATAGGGCTAATCGTTCATTGCTATTCTATCTATCGCCACGGGCTATCGTGGTTTGGAGGCTATCAATGAACATTCGTGATCTGGAATATCTGGTTTCGCTGGCGGAACATCGCCACTTTCGTCGTGCCGCTGATGCCTGTCATGTCAGCCAGCCGACCCTGAGCGGGCAGATTCGCAAGCTGGAAGATGAACTGGGTGTGATGCTGCTGGAACGGACCAGCCGTAAGGTGCTGTTTACTCAGGCTGGACTGCTGCTGGTGGATCAGGCGCGAACCGTGCTGCGTGAAGTGAAGGTACTGAAGGAGATGGCCAGCCAGCAGGGCGAAACCATGTCCGGGCCGCTGCACATTGGTCTGATTCCGACCACCGGTCCCTATCTGCTGCCGCATATTATTCCGATGCTGCATCAGACCTTCCCGAAACTCGAGATGTATCTGCACGAGGCGCAAACGCAGCAGCTGCTGGCGCAGCTCGACAGCGGTAAGCTCGACTGCGCGATTCTGGCGCTGGTAAAAGAGAGCGAAGCTTTTATTGAAGTGCCGCTGTTTGATGAGCCGATGAAGCTGGCGATCTATCAGGATCACCCGTGGCACGATCGCGATCGTGTGCCGATGTCGGATCTGGCCGGTGAGAAACTGCTGATGCTGGAAGATGGTCACTGTCTGCGCGATCAGGCGATGGGCTTCTGCTTCGAAGCCGGCGCTGATGAAGATACCCATTTCCGCGCGACCAGTCTGGAAACGCTGCGCAACATGGTAGCAGCCGGCAGCGGTATCACTTTGCTGCCGTCGCTGGCGGTACCGAATGAGCGCGTACGTGATGGCGTGTGCTATCTGCCGTGTTACAAACCGGTGCCGCAGCGCACCATCGCGTTGGTGTATCGTCCGGGATCACCTCTGCGCAGCCGCTATGAGCAGCTGGCAGAAGCAATTAAAACCCACATGCAGGGTTACCTGGACCGTTCGTTAAAACAGGCGGTTTAAGCCGTTTAACGCCGCCACGCGGTAGGCTTCGGCCATGGTGGGGTAGTTGAAGGTGGTGTTCACGAAATACTCAATCGTGTTACCGCCGTTCTTCTGCTCCATGATGGCCTGGCCGATGTGGATGATCTCCGCCGCACGCTCGCCAAAACAGTGAATACCCAGAATCTCTTTGGTTTCGCGGTGGAACAGGATCTTCAGGCTGCCGACGTGCATGCCGACAATCTGCGCGCGTGCCAGATGCTTAAACTGTGCACGGCCCACTTCATACGGCACTTTCATCGCCGTCAGCTGCTGTTCGGTTTTGCCGACGGAGCTGATTTCCGGAATGGTGTAAATCCCGGTCGGGATATCTTCAATCAGGTGCGCGGTGGCTTCCCCTTTGATGATCGCCTGCGCGGCAATGCGGCCCTGATCGTAAGCGGCAGAGGCCAGGCTCGGGTAGCCAATCACGTCGCCCACCGCATAGATATGCGGCTGCGCGGTCTGATACATACTGTTCACTTTCAGCAGTCCACGGCCATCAGCTTCCAGCCCGACGTTTTCCAGCGCCAGTGAATCGGTATTACCGGTACGGCCGTTAGCGTACAGCAGGCAATCGGCTTTGACCTTTTTGCCGGACTTGAGGTGCATGATGACGCCATCGCTGACACCTTCAATCTTCTCAAACTCTTCGTTGTGACGAATCACCACGCCGCTGTTCCAGAAGTGATAAGAGAGCGAATCGGACATCTCCTGATCGAGGAACGCCAGCAGGCGATCGCGGGTGTTGATCAGGTCAACCTTGACGTTAAGGCCGCGGAAAATCGACGCATATTCACAGCCAATCACGCCCGCACCATAAATGATGACGTGGCCGGGTTCATGATGCAGGTTGAGGATGGAGTCGGAGTCGTAAATGCGCGGATGGGTAAAATCGACGTCCGCCGGGTGATACGGGCGGGAACCACAGGCGATGACAAACTTCTCTGCGGTTAAGCGCTCCCGCGTGCCGTCTGGCTGTTCCACTTCGATGGTGTTGGCATCAACAAAATGGGCGTCGCCCTGATAAAGCTCACAGCGGTTACGCTCGTAAAAGCCCTGACGCATGGCAGTCTGCTGGCTGATGACGTTCTCAGTATGATTCAGAATGTCGGCGAACGAGGAGCGCAGGAGGCGGGTGTGATCGCTATAAAGAGGGTTTTGATTGAACTCGATGATACGGCTGACAGCGTGACGCAGAGCTTTGGAAGGGATGGTTCCCCAGTGAGTACAACCGCCGCCGATGTTGTGGTAGCGTTCGATCACTGCAATGCGCGCTCCCTGCTTCACCAGCCCCATCGCCGCACCTTCGCCGCCCGGACCGGAGCCAATCACAATGGCATCGTAATCGTAAGACTTTTGCATACCAGTACGTCCTATGTTTCTATACATTTTTACAACGAGATTCTAACATCTCGCCGCGCACATCTGAATTCTAACAGCGTAAATTGGCAAAGTTTGACAATCAGTGAGGTTAACAGGCGGTCACAAACTTTGCGCCGCTGTACGCTGAAAAGTTTGTTATAGTGCCTGCCTGATTACTCACAAGGCCGGGAAAATGGGCGTTCGAGCGCAACAAAAAGAACGTACACGACGTTCACTGATTGAAGCGGCATTCAGTCAGTTAAGTGCAGAAAGGAGTTTTGCCAGCCTGAGTTTACGCGAAGTGGCACGCGAAGCCGGCATTGCACCGACCTCGTTTTACCGTCACTTTCGCGATGTGGATGAGCTCGGCCTGACGATGGTCGATGAAAGTGGCCTGATGCTGCGCCAGCTGATGCGCCAGGCGCGCCAGCGCATTGCCAAAGGCGGCAGCATTATCAAAACCTCGGTCGCCACGTTTATGGAGTTCATCGGGAACAATCCCAACGCTTTTCGTCTCTTACTACGCGAGCGCTCCGGCACCTCAGCGGCTTTTCGTGCGGCGGTCGCGCGGGAGATTCAGCACTTTATCGCTGAACTGGCCGACTACCTTGAGCTGGAAAACCGCATGCCGCGCAGCTTTACCGAAGCGCAGGCGGAAGCGATGGTGACGATTGTGTTCAGCGCCGGCGCGGAAGCGCTGGATGTGGATATCGAACAGCGGCGCAAACTGGAAGAGCGTCTGGTGCTGCAGCTGCGAATGATCGCCAAAGGCGCGTATTACTGGTATCGCCGGGAGCAAGAGCGCCTGGCGGTTACCCTGGAAACCCCCGAAGAGTAATGTGATAAGGATAATGAAATGATTGAGCAAAACTCTCGCGATAAAGGAACGCTGTTACTGGCTTTTATCACCGGTTTAGCTATCAACGGCTCCTTTTCGGTGCTGTTCAGCACCTTTGTTCCCTTTTCGATTTTCCCGCTGATCGCCCTTGGCCTTGCCGCGTGGTGTCTGCATCAGCGCTATCTCAACCGTAATATGCCGGACGGCATGCCTTCGCTGGCGGCGGCATTTTTTCTGCTGGGGATTCTGGTGTACAGCGCGCTGGTGCGTGCCGAATATCCGGATATCGGTTCTAACTTCATCCCGACCATTCTGATGGTGGCGCTGGTGTTCTGGATCGCCATGCGCTTCCGCCGCAGCAAGAACAAGCACTGAAAACAATCACGGGAACCGCAGGGTTCCCGTTTTTTTAGGCTTTTCGCGTCAGTAACACACCGCATTCCATATGGTGGGTGTAAGGGAACTGGTCAAACAGCGCCAGCCGCGTGATGTTATGCGTGGCACTCAGTACGCTGAGGTTGTCGCACAGCGTCTGCGGATTACAGGAGATATAGAGAATACGCGGATAGGCCTGCACCATCTTCACCGTCTCGTCATCCAGTCCGCTGCGCGGCGGATCGACAAAGATGGTCTCGCACTGATAGCTGTTGAGATCGATGCCTTCCAGACGGTTAAAGCTGCGCACGCCGTTCATCGCCTGGGTAAACTCTTCGGCTGCCATACGAATAATTTGCACGTTGTCGATGTGGTTGGCCGCGATGTTGTACTGCGCCGAAGCCACCGACGGTTTGGCGATTTCCGTCGCCAGTACGCGGCGGAAGTTACGCGCCAGCGCCAGCGAAAAGTTGCCATTGCCACAGTACAGCTCCAGCAGATCGCCGCGCGAATCTTGCGTCACGTCCAGCGCCCACTCCAGCATCTGAATATTCATCGCCGCATTCGGTTGGGTGAAGCTGTTCTCCACCTGACGATAGATCATCTCCTGACCGGCTACCGGCAGGCGCTCATCGACGTAATCGCGATCGAGGCAGATTTTGGTTTTCGTGGCACGGCCAATCAGCTGCACATCAAACCCTTCTGCACGCAGGCTATCGCGCAGCGCAGTCGCGGCTTCGGTCCAGTCGGCTTCCAGCTTGCGGTGATATAGCAGCGAGATCACGATCTGGTTGCTGAGGGTGGAGAGATAATCGATCTGGAACAGTTTAAAACGCAGCGCGCGATTATCGCGGATCGCGGCGATCAACTTTGGCATCAGCGTGTTGATCAACTGGCTGGCCGCCGGAAACTGATCGACGCGGATACGCTGTTTAGTCTCTTGATCGAAGATGATGTGATAAAGATCGTCACCGTCGTGCCAGATGCGGAATTCGGCGCGCATACGATAGTGGCTGACCGGCGAGCGGAACACCTCCACGTCGGGCGCTGCGTAGGGGGCCATCATCGCCTGTAAGCGGCTGACTTTTTCCGCCAGTTGCGCGTCGTATTGTTCAATCGGGAGTTGTTCGGGTGTCATCTTCAATCCTGGTGTTAAGCCTGCCTGCCGGGCGATTGTAGGCATTCACCTGCTGATGTCCAGTCCCGGACAGTGCAGGAAGGCTGGCAGTCTGGATTTCCGGCCTTCTTAAACGTAGACTGCGGCTGCCGGCCTCCTTGAGTTAAAAGGGAATCCAGTGTGAATCTGGAGCTGACGCGCAGCGGTAAAAGAATGTCGTGGTGATCGCAATTGCAGACACTGTCCTCGCGGATGGGAAGTCTTCACCACTTATGATTCCCAGCCCGAAGACCTGCCGGTGTGACGTCGCAACTTCTGAGATCATCGCGTGCTATCGATCCCGGACCTGCGGCATCCTGCTTCGTCTTTTGGATGCTATAACAATGAAAACAACACACGCTTCGCTGTTTGCCTTTAGTGCAACGGCGTTGTCGCTCTGGGCGCAATCTGGCTACGCGCAGCAGAATGATGATACGCAAATCGTTACCGCCAACCGGTTTTTGCAGCCGGTTTCCTCCGTTCTCGCGCCGACGACAGTCGTGACCCGCGACGATATCGATCGCTGGCAGGCTAAAAGCCTGACGGACGTCATGCGTCGCCTGCCTGGCGTGGACATCGCGCAAAACGGTGGCCTCGGCCAGCTGAGTTCACTGTTTGTGCGCGGCACCAACTCCAGCCACGTACTTATACTCATCGACGGTATCCGGCTAAACCAGGCGGGTGTGTCCGGATCGTCTGATTTAAGCCAGATTCCGCTTTCTCTGGTCCAGCGCATCGAATATGTGCGCGGTGCGCGCTCGGCGGTGTATGGTTCCGATGCGATTGGCGGCGTGGTGAACATCATCACCGGTCGTGATAAGCCGGGCACGACGCTGAGCGCGGGCGTGGGCTCGAAAGGCTATCAAAACTATGAAGGTTCTACCCAGCAGCAGCTGGGCGCAGCCACGACGCTGACCATGGCGGGCAACTACACCTATACGCGCGGCTATGATGTGGTGGCAAACCTGCCGGATGTGTATGGCGATCCGGCGCAGAAAGATCGCGATGGCTTCATGAACAAGACGCTGTATGGCGCGCTGGAGCACCAGTTCAGTGACGGGCTGAGCGGCTTTGTCCGCGGCTACGGTTTTGACAACCGTACGGCCTACGATGGCACCTACAGCTACGATAACAGTTTCAACATCAACGGATTAAACGATACCCGCCAGCTCTACAGCCAGACCTGGGACAGCGGCCTGCGTTACAGCAACGACATTTATTCGACGCAGCTGATCGCCAGCTACAGCCGCAGCAAAGACTATAACTATGATCCGCGTACAGGCCGCTACGGCCCGTCGACCACGCTGGATGACAGCAAGCAGTACAATGTGCAGTGGGGCAATACGTTGCAGGTGGCGCAGGGCAGCGTAAGCGCGGGCGTGGACTGGCAGAAACAGACCACGGAACCCGGCACCGCTTACGTGGCTGACAGCACCGAACTGCGTAACACCGGCATCTATGCCACCACCCAGCAGCAGCTGGGCAGCGTAACGCTGGAAGGCGCGGTACGCGGTGACGACAACAGCCAGTTTGGCTGGCACGGCACCTGGCAGGGCGGGGCGTCATGGGCGTTTGTTGATGGCTATAGCGTGTTTGCCAATTACGCGACGGCGTATAAAGCGCCTCGTCTCGGCCAGTTGTATGGTTCTTATGGCAACAGCGACCTGAAGCCGGAAGAGAGTAAACAGTGGGAAGCGGGCTTCTCTGGCCTGACCGGGCCGGTAAACTGGCGCGTATCCGGTTATCGTAACGATATCGATAATCTGATTGATAGCGATCCCACCACGTATATCTATTACAACATCGATAAAGCGCGCATTAAGGGCGTAGAAGCCACGGCGTCGTTCGATACCGGTCCGCTTAGCCATCAGATTTCTTACGACTATGTCGATGCGCGCGATGCTGAAACCGATCAACCGCTGGTGCGCCGTGCGAAGCAGCAGGTGAAATACCAGCTCGACTGGACGATTTATGAGTTTGACTGGTCACTGACCTATCATTATCTCGGCGATCGCTATGATACGGATTACAACCACTCCTTTACCCCGCAGCGCGTCAAACTGGGCGGTGTAAGTTTATGGGATCTGGCAGTTTCGTATCCGGTCACATCACAGCTCACCGTTCGTGGTAGAATTGCCAACCTGTTCGATAAAGACTACGAGACAGTGTATGGCTATCAAACTCCAGGAACGGAGTACTATCTCAGCGCCAGCTACAGCTTCTGATCTGCGCCCCACCGTGCTGGTGTTTGACTCCGGCGTCGGTGGGCTCTCCGTCTATGATGAGGTCCGGCAACTGCTGCCGGGCCTGCACTATCTCTATGCCTTCGATAATGCCGGCTTCCCTTACGGTGAAAAAAGCGAAGAGTTCATTGTTGAGCGGGTCGTGGCGGTGGTGGAGGCTATCGTACAGCGCGTGCCGCTGGCATTAGTGGTCATCGCCTGTAACTCCGCCAGTACCGTCTCCCTGCCAGCGTTGCGTCAGCGTTTTGAATTCCCGGTCGTTGGCGTCGTGCCGGCAATTAAACCGGCGGCCCGTCTGACGCGTAACGGCGTGGTCGGCCTGCTGGCCACGCGCGGCACGGTGAAACGACCTTACACCCATGAGCTGGTGGCGCAGTTTGCGCGCGAATGTAAAATCGAAATGCTGGGGTCGGCGGAACTGGTCGAACTGGCGGAAGCCAAACTGCACGGAGAAACGGTGTCGCTGGACGATGTGCGTCGCGCAGTACAACCGTGGCTGCGTATGAAAGAGCCGCCGGATACCGTGGTGCTGGGTTGTACCCATTTCCCGCTGTTACGTGAAGAGCTGCAGCAGGTGTTGCCTGATGGCACCCGGCTGGTGGATTCGGGCGCAGCCATTGCACGGCGCACCGCCTGGTTGTTAGAGCACGAAGCGCCTCAGGCGCGTTCCAGCGGACAGAATGTGGCATTTTGTACGCGTATGGATGACGAAGTGGTGCAATTATCACCGGTTTTGCAGCGTTATGGCTTCCCGCTGCTGGAAAAACTGGCGATTTGACGGGCTTTCGCCGAAAAAAACAGCACTCGAAAATTAATTTGCATTTAGCCCTTGTCAGCCCGAAAGAACTCCCTATAATGCGCCTCCACTGACACGGCACAACGGCTTACGAAGCGCCCTGTTAGTGAGGTGGCCCTTAACGGCAACCTTCAGAAAAGCAAAAATAAATGCTTGACTGAGAAAGCGGAAAGCGTAATATACGCATCCCGCGCCGCTTGAGAAATCGCGGCACCGCTCTTTAACAATTTATCAGACAATCTGTGTGGGCACTCGCAGGATTGATATCAGCGTCTCCGGACGTAAAAAATATCAAGTCTTTGCTGAGTGAACACGTAATTCATTACGAAGTTTAATT